>NZ_JBXAQL010000002.1:0-773411 GCF_058807215.1 Sphingomonas sp. GW821-FHT12D09
ACACCGCGCCGCCAACCATGACCCGGCAATCCAGCCCGATCGGAAAGTCTTTATTGCCCGCCATAGCCGCGCCGGCGGCTTCGCCGTTGACAGCGGCGCGCTCGCACGGCTTTCTCCGCCGCGATGAAGCGCATTCTCCTTGCAGTCGTCGCCCTGGCCGTGATCGCGGTCGGCGTGTGGTTCTTCTTCCTGCGGGTCAGCGGGATCCCGGTCTATACCGCGAGCGTCGTCGCGACGCATCCGCATGATCCGAGCGCCTTCACCGAAGGGCTCTTCTTCAAGGACGGCGCGCTCTATGAGAGCACCGGCGAGGCGGGCACCTCGTTCATCCGCAAGGTCGATCCGGCGACCGGCAAAGTGCTGCAGCAAGTCGACCTGCCCGCGCCCTATTTCGGCGAGGGCATCGTGGCGATGGGCGACAAGCTCTATCAACTGACCTGGAAGGACCAGACCGGTTTCACCTATAATTTCAAGGACATGACGCTTGGCGACACCTTCGCCTATCAGGGCGAGGGCTGGGGCATGACCCAGAACGGCAAGAACATCATCATGTCGAACGGCAGCGACGAGCTGCGCTTCCTCGATCCCAAGACGATGCAGCCGGTCTCGACGCTCAAGGTGACCGCCAATGGGTGCCCGGTCACACAGCTCAACGAGCTCGAGTGGATCGATAACGAGATCTGGGCAAACATCTGGCAGACCAACCTGGTCGCACGGATCGACCCGACCAGTGGCAAGGTGAAGAGCTTCCTCGACGTGAGCGCGCTTGGGCCGAAGACCGACGATCCCGATATCGTGCCCAACGGCATTGCCTATGACGCCGCCGCCAAGCGCGTGTTCGTCGTCGGCAAGCGCTGGCCCCAGCTCTTCGAAGTGAAGCAAGGTGCCTCGGTGAGCAACAATGCCGATGCGGCGAAGCTGACGACCTGCGCCAAATAAGGCTCAGGCCGGAGCGGTGACCCAGCCGACCCTCGGGTCTTCGAAATCGACCACGTCGCGCAGCTCCCAGATATTGGCATAGCCATAGCCGACCAGGTTGATGAAGGTCTGGATGTTGAGGGCGAGCGGGGCAGACTTGAGCGGCACCGGCGCGCGGTGGTTCGAGAAATTGTTGTTGCAGTAGATCAGGATCGGGCGCTCGCGATCCGCGCCGACCAAGGCAGCCAGCGATTCCGCCGTGAAATCGGTGAAGGGCAGATTGACCGCCCCGGCGATATGGCCGCGCGCAAATGCGTCCTTCGAACGGGCGTCGAGCAGCAGCACGCCCTTCTCACTCGCCATTGCCTGGAAGCGATCGAAGGGCAGCAGGCGCTTGGCCCGCAGTTCGCGCACGTCGAAGGTGAGCGTGGCGAACCCGGCATAGTCGATCTGCGGATTGGCAGGCGGATGCGCCGGCGGATCCTGGGGCGCGGCAAGGCTTAGCGCGAGGGCGGTGAGCAACAGCATCGGGGGTCTCCCAGGCCAATCGGATGGGCAAAGATCGCGCTGGGCGGCTGCACCTTTGCTGAACGTCGATTTCGTTGATTCTAGAGTGCGCCGATGCCGGCAAAGTGAAGGGAGTCGACCAACATTGTTTCACTTTGCCGCCGCTTCCCGCTCGCCGGCTGAAACGGGCGAATCGCGGGTTGGTCGTCATGCCAAGGACGTAACCATGCAAAATCCTACATTGAAAGCCCCATGTTCAACGCGTTCGACGGGCGCACGCCACTAGGGCCGATCGACATATGAAGGATCGCCTTGGCGCCGCCTTTCTCTTGTCACCCCGGCCTCGTGCGGGCGCCACCGGGAGGCGAGCGGCGAACAACAAGCTCTTGCCCAGACCGTGAGGCGCTGTGGACCCCGGCACAAGGCCGGGGTGAAGGCGGGAGGTCACGTTCAGCGCCTAGATGTCGAGATCCTGGATCGCTTCCCCTTTTCCCGGGAATGACACGAAACAAAGTTGCGCCCTAGCCGCGCCACGCTACACCTCTTGCCCAAAGAGAGAGGGGAGTTTCGATGGCCAGCCTGTTCCGCCTGAAGCAGATCGTCGCGGAGGAAGACCGGCCGCCCGAGCATCGCCTCGCACGCACGCTGTCCTGGCCGCATCTCGTCGCGCTCGGCGTCGGCGCGATCGTCGGGACGGGCATCCTGACGCTGATCGGCGTCGGCGCGGACCGGGCGGGGCCGGCGGTGATCCTCTCCTTCGTCGTTGCCGGCGCGATCTGCGCCTGTGCCGCGCTCGCCTATGCCGAGCTGGCGACGATGATACCGACTTCGGGCAGTGCCTATACCTATAGTTATGTGAGCCTCGGCGAAATCATCGCCTGGGTGGTCGGGTGGAGTCTGCTCGCCGAATATACGCTCGTGGTGGCGACGGTCGCGGTGGGCTGGTCGGGCTATGCGACGCCCTTCCTCACCAGCCTGGGCGTACCGCCTGAGCTTACCCACGGCCCGCAGATGCTGGGCTGGCAGGTGGCGCATTGGGGCGTCAACGTGCCGGCGCTGTTCGTGGTCTGGCTGGTCTCCGGCCTGCTCATCCTCGGCACGCGCGAGAGCGCGACGCTCAACGCCATCCTGGTGGTGGTGAAGCTGATCGCGCTGGCCGTCTTCGTCGCTGTCGCGCTGCCCTATTTCAACGCCGCGAACTTCGATCCGTTCGCGCCTTTCGGCTTCACCAAGCACGTGAGCGAAGGCGGAGTGGAGCGCGGCGTGATGGCCGCCGCTGCGATCATCTTCTTCGCTTTCTACGGCTTCGATGCGATCTCCACGGCGGCGGAAGAGGCCAAGAATCCCGGCCGCGACCTGGCGATCGGCATCGTCGGATCGATGATCGCCTGCGTCGCCATCTACATGATCGTCGCGGTCGCTGCCGTCGGCGCGCTGTCCTATACCCGCTTCGCCGACAGCCCCGAGCCGCTGGCGTTGATCCTGCGCGAGATCGGCCAGCCGGGGGTCGCCAAGTTCCTGGCGCTGAGCGCGATCATCGCGCTGCCCACGGTGATCCTGGGCTTCCTGTTCGGCCAGAGCCGCATCTTCTTCGTGATGGCGCGTGACGGCATGCTGCCCAAGAGCCTGGCCAAGGTCTCGAAGCGAGGTTCGCCGGTGCGCATTACCCTGTTCACGGCATGCGTGGTGAGCATCTTCGCGGCCTTCCTGCCGATCGACGAGATCGCTGCGCTGGCCAATGCCGGCACGTTGCTGGCCTTTGCCGCAGTCGGCCTGTGCTTGCTCGTCCTGCGCCGCCGTTCGCCCGATGCACCGCGCCCGTTCCGCGCGCCCGCGCCGTGGCTCGTGGGACTGGGGGCGATCTTCGGTTGCTTCTATCTGTTCATCAGCCTGCCCGAGCGCACGCAGATCTGGTTCGGCTGCTGGAACCTCTTGGGTTTGGTCGTCTACTTCGCTTATGCCCGCCGCAACGCAGCAAAGGGGTAGACGATGAGCGGCTGGACGATCGGGATCATCGGCGGATCGGGTCTCTACGATGTCGACGGCATCGAGGATGGCGAGTGGATCTCGACCGAGAGTCCCTGGGGCAAGCCCTCGGACGACTGCTTCGTCGGCCGTGTCGGCCATGTCCGCGTGGTGTTCCTGCCGCGCCATGGCCGCGGCCACCGTGTCTCGCCGTCGGACCTCAACGTCCGCGCCAATATCGACGTGCTGAAGCGCCTGGGCGTGACCGATGTGCTGGCAGTATCCTCGGTCGGCAGCCTGGCCGAGGAGCGCGCGCCGGGCACCTTCACCATTGCCGACCAGTTCATCGACCGGACCAAGGGCCGGCCCTCGAGCTTCTTCGGCGAAGGCATGGTCGCGCATGTGTCGATGGCCGATCCGGTCTGCCCCCGCCTTTCCGCGCTGGCAGCCGACGCGGCCAAGGCTGCGGGTGCTCTGACGCATGTCGGCGGCACCTATCTGGCGATGGAAGGGCCGCAATTCTCGACTCGTGCGGAGAGCCATCTCTATCGCAGCTGGGGCTGCCACATCATCGGCATGACCGGCATGCCCGAGGCCAAGCTCGCCCGCGAGGCGGAGCTGCCCTATGCGCTGGTCGGCATGGTCACCGACTATGATTGCTGGCGCGAGGGCGAGGAGGCCGTCGATGTCGCCACGGTGATCGCCCAGCTCGGCACCAATGCCGACAAGGCGCGCCGGATGGTGATGCACCTGCTGCAGAACCTGCCGGCGGAGCGCCCCGCCTCGCCGATCGATACCTGCCTCGATTTCGCGCTGATCACCGCGGCGAACGCGCGCGACCCGCATTTGCTGCGCAAGCTCGATGCGGTCGCCGGCCGCGCTCTCTCCAACTAAGGATTCGTCATGTCGTTTCTCGCTGCCCTTGCCCTGCTCGCCGCCCAGGACGCACCCGCACCCGATCGCTCGCAGGACATGGCCTGGCAGAGCCAGCAGATGCTGGCGCTCGCCAAGCTCAATGGCTCGGATGGCTGGCACAGCACGCCGGAAGGGCTGCGCTGGCGCCGGGTGAAGGGCGACGGCACGGGCAAGCACCCCACGGTCGCCGACACGGTGACGCTGCATTATGCCGGTACCTTCATCGACGGCGAGAAGTTCGACAGTTCCTATGATCGCGGCGAGCCGGCGACCTTTCCGCTCGGCAGGCTGATCAAGGGCTGGCAGGTCGCGGTGCCACTGATGGGCGTGGGCGACACGTTCGAGATCGCGATCCCGGCCAACCTTGGTTACGGCTTTACGGGCAAGGGCCCGATCCCCGGCGGCGCGACGCTGCTGTTCAACATCGAGCTGATCGACATCCCTGCCGCGCAGTAAGCGCCCCTCCGACTCCGTTTCAGACATATTGCAGCCCCGCGACCGGCATTTCCGCGCCGGTCGCGGGGTTACGTATTTTCCCGTGGTACAGCGCCGGCCCAAGGGGAGGCAGGCTCCGCCTGCGTGCTTCGGAGAGCGTGTTGCCTTTGTGGCACAGCCGCCGACAAATGTTTCTCAATTCTAAATGAAATGTTTCTGCTTCTTTACAACGGAACCGGAGTGAAACACCCTGCAGCTCAGAGAGGCCTTCCTGGGGGGAGAGTCTGCTCGAAACAAACCGGACAAAATCCGGAAAAGAGAGCGAAGGGAAGTTTCATGCTGCAACAGACCACCAACCTGCGGCGTCTTGCCCGCAGCGCAGCGCCACTGGCGCTTGCGCTGGGCATGATGGCGGCGCCGGCATATGCGCAGACCGCGCCTGCCACGGCGACGCAGGACAAGCCTGCCGTCACCGACGAGGGCGATTCGATCGTCGTCACCGGTTCGCTGCTGCGCCGTACCGATACCGAGACGCCGTCGCCGGTTACCGTGCTGACGTCGGACACGCTGGCCAAGGCCGGCATCACCACGATCACCGATGCAGTCCGCTCGATCTCGGCCGATGGCGCCGGCTCGATCGGCACCGGTTTCCAGTCGGGCTTCTCGGCGGGCGGTTCGGCCGTGTCGCTGCGCGGCCTCGGCGTTTCCTCGACGCTGGTCCTTGTCGATGGCCTGCGCGGTGCGAACTTCCCGATCAACGATGACGGCCACAACGCCTATGTCGATCTGAACACGATCCCGTTCAGCCTGGTCGACCGCGTCGAAGTGCTGAAGGACGGCGCCTCGTCGACCTATGGCGCGGACGCGATCGGCGGCGTGGTCAATTTGATCCTCAAGAAGCAGTTCAACGGCGTTGCCGGCACGATCGAAGGTGGCGCGGCCGAGCGCGGCGATGCAGGCCATCTGCGCGGCGACCTGACGCTGGGCTTTGGCGATTATGCCAAGTCGGGCTTCAACTTCTACGTCAACGCCGAATATCAGCGTGACGACCGCGTCTCGAACCACGATCGCGGCTTCCCGTACAACACGCAGGACCTGAGCTCGATCGGCGGCATCGACAACAATGCCTCGGACGGCTCGCTCGTCGTCAACGTGCCGACCGCCTATACCGGCCGTGTCCACCAGAACGACCTCAACAACCCGCTGAGCGGCGCGACCGGCACGCCGCTTTCGGGCATCAACTACACGGCACTTGGCCTTGCCAACTGCACCGGCGGCACCTTCACCGTGGCGACCTCGTCGCAGGCGGGCACGGGCTGCAAGTACGACCTAGTCGACAAGTATCGCCAGATCCAGCCGCTGCAGGAGCGCTATTCGGTCAATGGCCGCCTGAGCGTTCGCGTTGCCGACAATATCGAAGGCTATATCACGGGCAGCTACAGCCGCTCTTATGTCAGCATCCACGGTGCGCCCTCGGCGATCCGCCAGACCCAGCCGTTCGGCGCGGCACCGGGCGTTGCCTCGAGCAACCCGGGCATCGTGCTGCCGGTCTATATCTGCACCTCGGGCGTCAATTGCGCGACTATCGGTGCCCCGGGCCGCGCGCTCAACCCGAACAATCCCTATGCCGCTGCCTATGCCACCGATCCGTCGAACGGGGCGGCGCGCATCTATTACGCGTTCGGCGACATCCCCGCCGGCAGCGAGCGCACCAATGAAGTCTATCGCTTCACCAGCGGCCTGAGCGGCGATTTCGGGGGGGACTGGAACTGGCGTGTCGAGGGCGTCTATGCCCGCGACAATCTGGAGATCAACCAGCACGGCCTGATCAACATCGCGGCGCTGCGCACGGCGATCAACACCGGCTCGTATAATTTCGTGAACCCGTCGGCGAACAGCCAGGCAGTGCGCAATGCGCTCGCGCCGGACAAGATCACCCCGTCGCACTCCGAAATGTACGGCGCCGATGCATCGATCACGAAGGTCGTGACCGAATTGCCGGGCGGCTCGCTGCAGTTCGCCGTTGGCGGCCAGGTCCGTCACGAGATGCTGGAGAACAACAACCAGAACGCCAAGCTCGACACCTATGGCCTGACCACGGCATCGGCGTTCGGCTCGCACACCGTCTCGGCCGCCTATTTCGAAATCGACGCCCCGATCCTGAAGTCGCTCGATGTGACCGCTTCGGGCCGGTACGATCATTATTCGGAAGGCTTCAGTCACTTCTCGCCGAAGATCGGCGCCAAGTTCGCACCGATCAAGGAGTTCGCGATCCGCGGCACCTATTCGCAGGGCTTCCGCGCACCGACCTTCGCGGAATCGGGCGCACGCAGCCAATATGCCGGCTTCGTCACCACGACGCCGCCCTGCGCGTTCCAGCTGGCTCATGGCGGCACCGGTAACACCACCACCTGCGCTTCGGGCGGCAATCCGTACAACCTGGCCTACTCGCTTGGCCGCGGCGTGGCCGGCAACCCGAACCTCAAGCCGGAGACCTCGCGCAGCTTCACCGCAGGACTGATCTTCCAGCCGGTGCGCTGGTTCAGCTTCACTGCCGACTATTACAACGTGAAGAAGTCGAACCTGATCGTCGCGGGTCCGGATATCGGCAAGGCGGTCAGCGCGTATTTCAGCTCGGCAAACCTTGCTGCGGCGCAGACCGCGGTTGCCGCGGTTGGTCCGGGCTATTCGGTCAACACGGTGGACGGCGCCGATCCGCTCTACCCGACCGCGCTGCCCCGCGTGCTGATCATCAACGTGCCTTATGTGAACGCCAACTATGCGATCACCTCGGGCATCGATCTGGCCGCGACGGCGAACTTCAACATCGCACCCGGCGTGAAGTTCACCAGCCGCATCGAAGCGACGCACCTGTTCAAGTACGACCTGCATGCCGCCAACGGCGTGCAGAGCTATGCCGGCACCTTCGGTCCGTACGACCTGTCGTCGGGCAACGGCACGCCGGACTGGCGCGGCAACTGGCAGAACACGCTCGACTTCGGGGACTTCTCGGTCAGCCTGACGACCTATTATGTCGGCAAGATCAAGGAGGTCTCGACCGACCAGCAGGCCGGCCCGCCCACGGCGCCGTACACGACGGATTGCTCGGCGAGCCTGTATCGCAGCACCAACCTCAACCAGTTCTGCTACGTGAATTCGTTCATCAGCAACGATCTGAACATGACGGCGCGCGTGAACGACCAGTTCACCTTCTTCGTCAACGTGAAGAACCTGCTCGATGCGCGGGCTCCGCTGGCACCGGCGGCATATGCGAGCGCGCCGAACTTCCTCACCACCTGGCACTATTCCGGCCTTATCGGCCGCCAGTTCCGGGCGGGAGCGAACTTCCGGTTCTGACAGCGCCCGGAAGTTCATGAAACGGGGCGGTCTCCTTCGGGAGGCCGCCCTTTTTTCATTTGGCGGTGGCGGGGTCCCGCTCGGGCGCGCGCGGATCGAGCGCCGCCTGCTCGACCACCGGGCCGCCGTCAGACCAGCGGGCCTGCTCCATGTGCTTCCAAGCTCGGTGCATGCGCGTGTGCGGTTCGGCCAGACCGAGGCGGGCGGTGGTCTCGTCCCAGCCGTCCGCGGCCTGGACCAGCGCGATCACGCCGGGCTGCGGATCGAAGCTGCCCGCCCAGCCACTGATCGCGCCGGCGTTGGTGAGGGCGAGCGCGGCGGCGGTGAGGGCGATCACGCCGACGGTCCAGCGCAGCGCGCCGCGCGGGTCCGCTTCTTCGGGCAGGTCTGTGGGGAATTCGTAGCTGTCGCGGATGCGCGCTTCCATCGTGGCAATCCTCTTGTCAGAATCGGAAATAGATGAAGGGCGCGACCCCTTCGTAGCGCATCGCGTCGACCACCAGCATCGCCGCCGCCAGCCCCAGCGCGAAGGCCGGGGCGGGCAGGGTGCGCAGGCGCTGGGCCGCCCGCTGCATCGCGTCCCAGGGCAGCGCGTGGATCGCCAGGCCGAACGCGATCAGCGCCACCACCAGCGGCGTCACCGTCATCGTA
Source organism: Sphingomonas sp. GW821-FHT12D09 (assembly GCF_058807215.1). Lineage (NCBI taxonomy): Bacteria > Pseudomonadati > Pseudomonadota > Alphaproteobacteria > Sphingomonadales > Sphingomonadaceae > Sphingomonas > Sphingomonas sp. GW821-FHT12D09. The sequence continues at coordinate 8,749 of NZ_JBXAQL010000002.1, forward strand.
TCGACGCCCGGCGCGAAAATGCCGCCGAGATAGGCGACCGCGTCGTCGAAGCTCGCCGCGCGGAAGAAGACCCAGCCGAGCACGACGACATGGAAGGTGAGCGCCACCTTTGCCCAATACGGCAGCACCAGTGCCTTGGTGATCTCCGAACGCGACCACCAGCGCTCGACGCAGAGCGCCGCGCCGTGCAGCCCGCCCCAGATCACGAAGGTCCAGGCCGCGCCGTGCCACAGCCCGCCGAGCAGCATCGTGATCATCAGGTTGCGATAGACCCGCGTCCTGCCACCGCGATTGCCGCCCAGCGCGTCGATATAGAGATAATCGCGCAGCCAGCGCGACAGGCTGATGTGCCAGCGCCGCCAGAATTCCTGAAGCGAGGCGGAGCGATAGGGCCGATCGAAATTGCGCGGGAACCGGTAGCCGAGCAACGCCGCGACGCCGATCGCCATGTCCGAATAGGCCGAGAAGTCGCAATAGATCTGCACCGCATAGCCATAGGCGGCGAGGATCAGGTCGATCCGCCCGTGCATCATCGGCGCCTCGAACACGGGATCGACGAAGGCGGTGGCGAGCTCCGAGGCGATCACCGCTTTCTTGAACAGACCCCAGACGATCAGCAGCAGCCCCATCGTAGCCATGCCGCGGTTGAGCTGCGGCTTTTGCTGGAACTGCGGCACCAGGTCGGACGCGCGGACGATCGGGCCGGCGACGAGGTGCGGGAAGAAGGACATCAGCAGCAGGATGTCGAGCAGCCGCGCAGCTGACACGCGGCCCTTGTAGACGTCGACCGCGTAGCTGATCCCCTGGAAGGTGAAGAAGGATATGCCGACCGGCAGGATCACCTGCATCAGCGCCGGGTCCTGCTTCACGCCCAGCAGCTCGAGCAGGCTGCCGGCCTGTTCGGCGAAGAAGTCGAAATATTTGAAGAAGCCGAGCATCGCCAGATTGGCGGCCACGCCGCCGAGCATCAGCGCCTTGCGACGCCCGGCATCGTCGCCGCGGGCGATCAGCGCGGCGACGCCCCAGTTCATCACCGCCGAGACGATCAGCAGCGGCACGAAGCGCCAGTCCCAGGCACCGTAGAAGATCCAGCTGGTGACGAGCAGCACCAGCTTGCGCCAGTCGTTGGAAGTGGTGCTCCAGGTGAGGGCGAACACCGCGAGGAAGAACAGGCCGAAGCTCAGCGTGGGGAACAGCATCGTCTAGCGTCCAGGAAAGGCGAAGCGGACGAGATCGTCCTGCAGCAGCTGCGCGAGCGCACGGCCGCCGGCGGAAGTGAGGTGGACATAGTCGCCGCGCATCCGGCCATCGGCGAACCAGCGCACAGCCGCGCAGGGGCCGCCCATCCGCGCCGCCCAGTCCCACCAGGCAAAGCCCATCTCCTGTGCGAGGTCGCGCTGGATCGCGCGGACGCGGCCGAGCGCCGGCGGCTCGAACAGCGGCGGATTTGTGGGATCAGCAGCGGGGCAGCCGGTCAGCACGCCATCGGCATTGGCCTGGAGCGCCGGATTCCGGCTGAGCGCCTGGGGCGGGCCGAGCAGCAGCAGCGGCACGTCCGGCGCGAGCCTGCGCAGCCGGCTGACCTGCTCGATCAGCGTCGCGCGATAGCTGTTCGCATCGAAATGCGGCGCGAAGCCTTCGTTGGTGCCGAAGGCCAGGACGATCAGGTCGGGCGCATAGGCGCGCAGCTCCCGGGCGATCACCGTGTCATCGGTGCGGGCGAAGTGCTGGAGCTGCGAGCCGACGATCCCGAGGTTGGAAAGCGCGACGCCGCCCTGGTCGCGGAAGGTACCCCAACTGGTGATCGTCACCGGGCCGGCATCTGCAATCACCTCGATCGCGGTCTGCGGCATGTCCCAGTGGAGCGTCGTGCAGCGCGGCTCGGCGATGTCGGAATCGAGGTCGATCGTTCGCGTGTCGTCGCTGGCCTTCACGGTCACGCTGCGGGCGCGCAGTCCGGCCATCGCGCACAGCACGAAGCGATCGAAAGCCATGGCTGGCTCCGCGACCAGCCCCATCCGTGCGTCGGGGGTGACGGAGGTGAGGGTGAAGCCTGACAGGCCGAGCGGCGGGCGAGGCGGGGTCGATCCCGGGCCGAAGCTCGCGGCAATCTGCCAGTCGGGCGACATGGATATAGTCACGCCGCGGGTTAGATAACCGGCATATGGTCGGCCAGGTGGCAGCACGCCGCGGCCGCCATTGCCCGAGTCCGCCTGGAGCAGCGCGCGCCAGGCGCCGGTCAGCGCATCGCCCGCGGTGTGGCTGTCGCCGATCTGGAGGATGTGCACCGGCGGCGTGCCCGCGGGTGCGTGCTTCGCCTCTGCCATCTTCGCGGCCCAAGGCGCCAGCGTATCGAAGTTGCACACCGGGCCGGTGCAGGGCGCGCCGGCGAGCAGCAATGCGGCGAGCACGATCACTTGCCGGTTTCCTTGGGAGCGGGGCCTGCGATCGGTCGGGTCGCGTCGACATAGTCGCGGATCCGCCCGGCCAGGCCGCGGGTGATCCAGACATAGCCGGTCATCGACATGTGGATGCCGTCGCCCGCACGGACCAAGGTACGCTCGCCGGTCTTCGGATCGGGGAGATAGGCGGCGTAGGCGTCGCTGGCGTCGGACGCGACCGGGCGGCTGTCGAGGAAGGGCACTTCCAGCTTCGCCATTTCCGAGGCGTAGAAGTCGTTGATCGCGCCGACCTGCGCATCGAACGCGGCATCGCGCATGTGCGGCAGGCCGACCCAATAGACCAGGGCGTCGTGCCGGCGCAGCAGCGCGACATAGCGATCGATCCGCTTGCCGATCTGCGCCTTCCACAGATCGCCCAATAGCGGGGCATGCTTGCCTTCGTCGGTGATGATCCCCTGCACGTCGTTGGCGCCGAACGAGATCACCGCAAGGTCGATCCTGTCGTCGCCCAGCTGTTCGGCGGCATGCGCCTCGAGGTTGAGCGTGCGGTAGCGGGTGAAGCCGCTTGCGGGCTGGCTGTACTTGATCACCTCATAGCCGTCCGCCGTCGTGAGCTGGCGCTGCAGCCCGGACCAGATTCCGTCGCCATAACTGTCGCCGAACACGGCGACACGAACGGCACGGTGCGCGCGAAGCGTGGAGATGAGCTGGCGTTGCGCGGGGGCGGCGCATTGTTTCGCGCCGCTTACCTCGGGCGCACGCAAAGTAGCGTCCTTATGTATAGCGGGCGAACAACTACCGCAAATTACTGTAGAGCCGGCAGGAATGGAGCCTCCGAGAAAGCTGAGACCGATCACGACTCCTACGGACACGCCGATAAGAAGGACCGCGGAACGGTCCATTACTAGTTTTGTGAGGTTCATTGTGAGCCAGTCTATTGGAGCCCGACGCATAAATAGGGTGATATAAAAGTATAGTCCAGATGGATTTTGTATTGACGTAAAATATTTCTCAAGATTATCAAGTATATATACTTAATGATGTCGTTAGCGCCGGGAGTGTTATCGAGGCTATTGCGATAAACTGTCTTTAAATGGCAAAAGTGTAAATATGAAGCAGGGTAATATCACGTCAGGCTATTTGTAAACGTTATTTAGCGGGAAATTTATCGGGATATTTTGTGAACGTCTTGGTAGGCCGCGTCTGGAATCGCGCTTTGGTGCGCTGCGGGTATTTTCTTCTGCGAGTAATTATCAATTTCCCTCAGGACGGACTGAGGCAGGCCGTGGCATTGCAGCGACGAACCGATCGACTCAATTTGCCGACTCGATTCGCAGGCAAGCGATTCGCGTAGGATGGTGCGCCCGGTCGTGCTGGTTGGCATTTCGAAACCGTGATAGACACAGCTACGCAAGCTGTTTGGCGCCTCCATGGGAGAGGAACGATGCCTGCACGCGTGATCCAGGGATTCTTCATCGGTGGCGGCATGCGCCAGCCCAGTGCCCTGCAGTGCCTCGCGCCGGCTAGCGCGGCGACGGTGCCCGGCGTGACGGTGGGCAAGGCGCTTGCGGGACCGCCTCCGCCCAGCTTCGGCGGGCTGGCCGCGGTCAGCGGCGGGCGGCGCCCGGACGGCCGGCGCCGGCGCATGCGACGCGCGCGGTAGCCCAGCCTTTTGGTGCCGAGACCATAGCGATCGATCCGTCGCAGCTGCAGCTGGCGAACGGACGCGGCACGCCGCTGCCCGGCGCGCTGCTCACCAAGATGGAAGCGGCACTCGGCGCCGACTTCTCGGGCGTTAGGGTCCATATCGGCCCGCAAGCTTCGCAGATCGGCGCGGTCGCCTTCACTACCGGCAACGACCTGTACTTCGCGCCGGGACAATATCAGCCCGAAACGGTGCGCGGGCAACAGTTGATCGGCCACGAGCTCGCGCATGTGGTCCAGCAGCGCCAAGGGCGCGTGCGTGGCTCTGCCAATGGACTGTCGGTGGTGCAGGACCGCGTGCTCGAGGCCGAGGCTGACCGGATGGGGATGCGCGCCGCGAACCACGGCATGCCGGTGCAGGCGAAGGCGGCGGCCGGCGCCGGGCACATGGGGGCGATTGCCGTGCCGGGCTCAGTCCATGCGCGGGGCGCGATCCAGCGCTCCAAGCCGGCGCCGAACTCCCTCAAGGCCGCCGCGGCGGCGGCGCGCGCGGCTGCCGCAGCTGCGGCTCCCGCGACTGCGGCGGCGGCTGCGGCCGCGAAGGACACCAGGATGGCGAGCGGCGCGCCGCTTTCCGGCACCAGCACCGGCGGCGAAACATCGAAGGGCAACGGCGTTCATGCCACCGCCGACGGCACGGCCTATAACGCCGCCAACATGTCCGACACCTCGCATCATGCCGAAGCGCAGATCTGCAAGGCGTGGAAGGATGCGGTCGCCGCGATCAAGCAGGCAAGAGGGGCTGCCAAGGCGGACGAGGCCGCGAAGGTGGCCAGAAGCATCTCGATCGATGCCTGGCCCTGTTCCACCTGCGACACGCGACTTGCAAACACGGCGCGGGACCTGGGCTGCAAGATCACCGTCACGGTGACGGACGACTATGGGCTCTATTCGAAGGACCACGGCCACACTGCCGAGCTGAAAGGCACGATCACCTACGGATGAGCGCTGGCCGGGCAGGCAGCAAAAAGGCCGCGGCGGAATGTCCGCCGCGGCCTTTCTATTTGGCTTGGATCTGTCCGATCAGGCAGCGAGCTTGCGCAACACGTACTGCAGGATGCCGCCGTTGAGGAAATATTCCAGCTCGTTGACGGTATCGATCCGGCAACGGGTGAGGAAAGTCTCCTTCGAGCCGTCCTCGCGGGTGAGCTCGACTTCGACATCCTGGCGCGGGCGCAGGCCGGCGACGTTCTTGATCGTGAAGGTGTCGCTGCCCTTGAGCTTCAGCGTCTCGCGGGTCACGCCGTCGGCGAACTGGAGCGGCAGGATGCCCATGCCGACCAGGTTCGAGCGGTGGATGCGCTCGAAGCTCTCGGTGATGACGGCGCGCACGCCGAGCAGGTTGGTGCCCTTGGCCGCCCAGTCACGCGAGGAGCCGGTGCCATATTCCTTGCCCGCCACGATGACGAGCGGCGTGCCGTCCTTCTTGTGGCGCACGGCCGCGTCGTAGATCGGCATGACCTGACCGCCATAGCGCGTCATGCCACCCTCGATGCCCGGAACCATTTCATTTTTAATGCGAATATTCGCGAACGTCCCCCTGACCATGACTTCGTCATTGCCGCGGCGTGCGCCGTAGCTGTTGAAGTCCTTCTTCGAGACCTGATGCTCCTGCAGGAACGTGCCTGCGGGGCTGTCTGCCTTGATCGAGCCGGCCGGGGAGATGTGGTCGGTGGTGATCGAGTCGCCGAGGATGGCGAGCGGCTTGGCGTCGACGATGTCGGTTACCGCCGCCGGGGTCATCGTAAGCCCTTCGAAATAGGGCGGGTTGTGGATGTAGGTCGAGCTGGTCGGCCAGCTATAGGTGTCCGAGCCGACGACGCTGATCTTCCGCCAGTGATCGTCGCCGGCGTACACGTTCGCGTAGCGCGAGCGGAACATGCGGTCGTCGATGTTTGCAGCGATCAGGCCCGCGATTTCCTCGTTCGACGGCCAGATGTCCTTGAGGAACACGTCCTCGCCGTCGGTGCCCTGGCCGATCGGCGTCTCGTACATGTCCTCGGTCACCGTGCCCTTGAGCGCATAGGCGACGACCAGCGGCGGCGACGCGAGGAAGTTGGCGCGGACGTCCGGGCTCACGCGGCCCTCGAAGTTGCGGTTGCCCGAGAGGACCGAGGCGGCGACGATGTCGTTGCCGTTGATCGCGTCCGAGATCGGCTGGGCGAGCGGGCCCGAATTGCCGATGCAGGTCGTGCAGCCATAGCCGACCAGGTTGAAGCCCATCGCGTTCAGGTCTTCGGTGAGGCCCGTCTTGTCGAGATAGTCGGTGACCACCTGCGAGCCCGGCGCCAGCGAAGTCTTCACCCAGGGCTTGCTGCTCAGGCCCTTCGCGCGCGCCTTGCGGGCGACGAGGCCGGCCGCGATCAGCACCGAGGGGTTCGAAGTGTTGGTGCAGCTGGTGATCGCCGCGATCACCACGTCACCGTCGCGGATACCATGATCGGCACCCTCGACCTCGGCGCGCACGGCGTGATCCTTCTTGTAGACCTTGGTCAGGTCGCCGTTGAACACTTCGTCGACGCTGTCGAGGCTCACCCGGTCCTGCGGGCGCTTCGGGCCGGCAAGGCTCGGGCGGACACTGCTCATGTCGAGCTCCAGAGTGTCCGTGAAGATCGGCTCGGGGCCCGACACGTCGTGCCACATGCCCTGCGCCTTGGCATAGGCCTCGACCAGCGCGACGGTCTCGTCCGGACGGCCGGTCAGGCGCATGTAATCGAGCGTCTTGTCGTCGATCGGGAAGAAGCCGCAGGTCGCACCGTACTCGGGCGCCATGTTGGCGATCGTCGCACGGTCCGCCAGCGTCATCGCGTGCAGGCCGGGGCCATAGAATTCGACGAAGCGGCCGACCACGCCCTTGGCGCGCAGCATCTGGGTGACGGTCAGCACCAGGTCGGTGGCGGTGATGCCCTCGCCCAGCTTGCCGGTCAGCTTGAAGCCGACGACTTCGGGGATGAGCATCGACACCGGCTGGCCGAGCATCGCGGCCTCCGCCTCGATGCCGCCCACGCCCCAGCCGAGCACGCCCAGGCCGTTGACCATCGTCGTGTGGCTGTCGGTGCCGACCAGCGTGTCCGGATAGGCGATCGTCGCGGCACCGTCCGCGGTCTTGGACGACCAGATCGACTGCGAGATATATTCGAGGTTCACCTGGTGGCAGATGCCGGTGCCCGGGGGTACGACCGAGAAGTTGTTCAGCGCCTTGGAGCCCCACTTCAGGAACTCGTAGCGCTCGACATTGCGCTCATATTCGAGGGCGACATTGTCCTCGAACGCCTTGGGCGTGCCGAACTCGTCGACCATCACCGAGTGATCGATGACGAGGTGGACGGGGACCTGCGGATTGATCTTGGCGGGATCGCCGCCGAGCTTGGTGATCGCATCGCGCATCGCGGCGAGATCGACCACGCAGGGAACGCCGGTGAAGTCCTGCATCAGCACGCGGGCCGGGCGATACTGGATCTCGCGGTTCGAGCGCGCGTCCTTCTGCCAGTCGACGATCGCCTGGGCATCGTCCTTGGTGACGGTGACGCCGTCCTCGAAGCGCAGCATGTTCTCGAGCAGCACCTTCATCGAGAAGGGCAGGCGGCTGATGTCGCCGAGCTTCTTCGCGGCCTTGGGCAGCGAGAAATAATCATAGCTGGCGGTGCCGACGGTGAGCGTGTCGCGAGTGCCGAGGGTATCGTTTCCGATGGCGGTCATGAGGCGCGGGGTCCTTTCCCTGTCTGTCCGGTCCCGGGCGCTCGGGGGACGCTGGCCTATTGTAGGCCGCGCGGGCGCAACGGGTGCTGCGAATGCGAAGATTCGCGTGCGCCTTAGCGCGGGACGGGGGGGAGGGGAAGGGGAGGCTTATACGCCAACCCCCGCTCCACGCTCGATGCGGCGTTCGGCAGCACGCAGCGGATCGCTAGCGACGCGCGCGCAATGCTTCGAGTCCAGCGACGCGGGCATCGACCGAGGTCAACATCGCCGCCAGGGCATCGACGCGCGCGGCGCGGCGCGATGTCGCACGCAGCACTTCGGCGATGGGCCCCAGCACCAGGCCGATCGCCTTCTTCTCGTCCGGATTGTACGAAGCACCGTCGCTTCGCGGGCCGATCAGCAGATAGCCCACGGTGCCCATGAGATCGCACAGCGCGTGGTGGACCGGGAAAACCCGATCGGGCGGAGCCGCATCCAGATCGAGCAGCACGGCATCGACGCTGGTCTCGTAGGTGGCGATAACGCGCCTGTCGCCATGGCTTTCGAGGACCAGCGCGGCGCTGCGTGCCTGGATGCCGTTGACGATTGCCAGCAGGGTTCCCCGCCCAACTTCTGCCGGATCGTGGTCGATCTTCAACGGCCACAGCTTGGCAGGCAAGCCGCGCAGCTTGACCAGCGCCGGCTGAAAGCGCCGCTCCGCCCAGCCCAGCAGGCGCTCGCGCGTCGGTACGAAGATCGCAGCGGCCACCGCGGTGCTGATGCCGGCGGCGGCGGCGGGCGTCACGGCGTCGCCGACCAGCTTGTCGAGCCAAGTGGTGCTCGCGGCCCAGATCGCGCCGATCAGCAATGTGAGGGCAGCATAGGCTGCCGAGCGACCGATAGCGCCATCGGCATCGTTGGGCCGCCAGCCGGACAATGAGGCAAGCAGTCCGAGTGGTATCACGGCATTGCCGAACGCTATCAGCACCAGCCTGCCAACTTCGACCCCCACCCCGGCCGGTCCCTCCAGCGAGATGCGGTACAAGACGAGGTTCGCCAAGGCGGAGGCGCCGAGACCGACGACAATGGCCAGCGCCGCCCATTTGACTTTCTGCCGCTCGATTCCCGGCGGTGTCGCGCGGTAGCGCAGCACTGCTGCGACGCACGCCGTGAGCACGATCAGCGCGGATAGCCAACTGACCCACCGGCTTATGGCGAAGGACAGCGTCAAGGCGCCGTCCGGCAGGCGATCCGACAATACCAGCATCACGCCGCCGGAGAAATTCAACGAGCCAACAATGGGAGCGACGATCAGCAACAGGCCGCTCCACCGCGGCCGATAGACTCCGTCGGGAAAGGCAGGGATCACTGCTACCAGGCAGGTCGTGCCCAGCACCGGCCCGAGCGTCATTATAAGGTTAAAGGGCAGTGGATCGAGATCTATCCAAGACAGGAAGTCCCAGACCTGGCTGGCGCTGAGCACCAGGCCGATCAGGCCGAAGGAAAGCAGGAACGAGACACCGTCGTCGCGCCGCCGCCACATCAGCATCGAAACCCATAAGCCGATGCCCGCCGCGATCAGCTCCAGCGCCGTGACCAGCCATGGATCCAACAGGGTGTGCCACAACGGGCTGACCGCCTCTGCGTTTGCGGACGAGCGCACGAGCTGTATGTCATAAAGTTCGCCGTCGTCGTCATAATAGGAGAGAGTGACGGCGCTTCCCATCGGGCCGGCCACCCTGCGCGCGAACGCTTCGTAGGAAATGTCGGCGGGCACCGGCTTGCCGTCTATCTCGGCGAGCTGGGTGGCAATCTCGATCTTCTTGGTATCGGGCAGATTGCCGGCACCTTCGACATAGGCTCCCTGCTCACCTTTAAGCCCCAGTGCGGCGAATGGAGCGTCGTACCAAAGATGATTGGTGATCACGCGCCAGCTGCCTCCGACCTGGCCCACCACGGCGCCGAGCAGCAGCAGCATCCAGATCGGCGCGAGCAACCGGCGTAACCAGCGTGGCGGTGCGTGCAACCTGCTTGGCGAAAAGCGCATGATGTCCCCCGTCCCTCCGCGCGCTCCCCTGCACGCTGGCCGGCCAGTCATTGTGACGGGATACGGGCAAAAGACAAACCCCGGCTTGCGGGCGATTTCTCTCACCGGGACAAGTCGGGAGAAGTGATGATGTTCCACATTTGTTCTTCCAATGTAGGAAAATTCCCCATAACTGAGTTGGCTCCTCAAAGATGGAGCGAGTCGGATGGCGGGCGAGTTTGGGCGGCAGCGTTGGTCGGGTGCGGTGCGGGAGGCTTTCCTGCGCGGGGTGGCGGCGCATGGTTCGGTGCGGCGGGCGTGCCGCGAGACTGGGGTGAGTACGGCCGGCGCCTATCATCGGCGCAAGATCGATCCCGACTTCGCGCATCTCTGGGACAAGGCGGTGGCGCGGGCCGGGGAGGCGCGGGCGGCTCGGCTGAGCGAGGCGGCGGAGAAGGCCGAGCGCCGCCGCAACGGCATGTTCCGCGACTATCGCCAGCGGCATGACGGCTGGACCGCGATCCGCACGCGCATCTTCCTGCGGGCGCTCTCCGAGACCGGCTGCGTGCGCGACGCGTGCGTCCGGGCGCGGATCTCCGACACTTCCGCCTATCGGATGCGCAAGCGCGATGCGAAGTTCGCGCTCGCCTGGGACCGGGCGCTCGACCGGGTGGCGCCGACGCTCGAACAGGCAGCCTATGAGCGGGCGGTCGAGGGCTGGGATGAGATCGTCTGGAAGGGCGGCGTCGAGGTCTCGCGCAAGCGGCGCTATTCGGAGGGGCTGCTGCGGCTGCTGATCGAGCGCGGGACCGCGCCTGGCGCGCCGCGGCGCAATGCGACGCAGAAGGAGCTGATCGCCTTTGCCGAGGCGGCGGCCAAGGCGGCAGGCGGGTTCTTCGGCTCGCGGGCGGACCCTGAGGATACCAATGCCGCGATCATGCGGAAGCTCGACATGATCGACAAGGCGCGGGCGATCGCGGCCGCGGACAAGGCGGCGCAGGAGGCGTCGCTCCGGCGGGACGAGGACGAGGGGGAGTATGAGGACGAGTGGGACGAGGATGGGGTGGCCGAGCCTGCGCCGCCGCCTGCCGTGATGCCGCGGATCACCGGGGGTGGGATGGGGTGATGGCTTCCCTGCGTTTTCTTCGCCGGGGAAAGGTAGAAGGAAGATAGGAAGGCGCTGGGCCCCATAGGGCGCGGGCTGGGAGGCCCGCGCCCACCGATGGTGGCCGCCAGAGGGAGCCGGCGGACCGCTAGGCCCCGCATTGGGACGAGGCCATGCTGATATCGGACGGCAAGGCTGCCGTCCGGTTCGCGAATCGCGCTCTGGCTATGGAGGCCCCTCGCGGTGGCTCAAGCGGCGGGGTGCCCATTTTGACGAACGCGTGCGGCTGGGGCGCCGATTTGGGTCAGTCCGTCAGTCGAAGGCGGGGACCTGGGGGCGGCGGGCGAGATAGGCGCGCGAGGGGTCGTCGAGCGGGAAGCCGTTCGCGCCCAGGCGGGCCAGGAGCAGCCGGACGATGGCGAAGCTCTGCGTGCTGGTGGCGAGCGAGTCCGGGCGGTTGAGCCAGTCTTCCGAGACGCGCAACTTCTTGCCGAGCCGCTCGACCCGGCCATCCTCGCACAGGCTGGCAACGCGGCGGCGCACGGTCGCCTCGGGCAGGCCGAGCGCGCGGGCGACGGCGCTGGTGCGGACGGGCGGGCGCAGCGCGTCGGGCGGGGTGGTGCGCCCGTCGGCGTGCAGGCGGGCGAGCGCGCGGTCCTGGTTCAGCAGGCGCGAATTGGCGCAGTAGATGGTCGAGAAGACGACGAGCTCGAGCCAGTCGCCATGGACGCGGCGATTGCTGTCGACGACCGCCAGCATCATGTCGATCGCCGCCTGGACGCCCGAGGCGTGGTGATAGGGGCGGGCGGCGCCGACTTCGGGCATCGGCACGCCATTGTGCGCGAGGTCGGCGACGAAGCGGACCGCGGCGTCGTGCATCAGGGTTAGGAAGGCGACGAGATCGGGCCGGGCGAGCTCGGCGGGGCTGGCATGGACGCCCTCCGCCCCGCGCTCGCACCAGCCGGCATCGACCAGCGCATGGACGTGGCGGCGGACGGTCTCGTAGGGGCGCGACAGCGACATGGCGAGCGAATGGGCGGAGATGCTGGAGGGCGGGTGCTGGCCGGCGGCTTCGAAGCCGTACGTGTCGCGGGTGATCAGCGCGAAGATGGTGACGCGGTCGATATCGCCGTCGAACAGCGGGATGGCGGTGGCGAGGATCGTCGTCTGAAACTCGGCGAGCAGCCGCGTCATCAAGCGGACCGGCGGCGGATCGAGTGGCAAGTGACCTGGCATCTTCTCCGGGAATATCTGGAGGGGCGGGGGAGCGGCGGGAAGATGGATAACGGCCGATTCGTCATTTTGAGTAGCAGGAATCCGTGGTTTTGCACGGGGTTGGCGCGATTTGCATGGTCGGGGCGGCGTCGTGCTAGGGTTCCGGGGAAGGGCCAGGGGGGGCGGGCGATGCGGTGGATCGGGTTGGCGGGACTGGTGCTGATGCTGTGTCCCGGCGTGGCGATGGCGCAGGCGGCCTGCCGGGCCGTCGAGGATGCGCCGTTCCTGGTGATCGATGCCGACAGCGCGGCGCGGCTGGGGGCGATCGGGCTCGACCGGGCGGCGATCTTTGCGCAGATGCACGAGACTTCGGTGCCCGAGACCTCTGGCTGCTGGGCGGATCCCACGGGCAATTTCGACGGGCAACTCGTCTCGGTCGGCATGTCGCAGTGGAATTTCGGGACGGGCAGCCTGCAGCCGCTCCTGAAGGCGTGGAAGCGGGGGCAGCGGCATTTCGGGCGGGCGCGCAAGAGCCTGATGCCGGTCTATGGCAAGACGATCTTCTCGCGCGATTGCCTGGCGGTGCCGGTGCGGGAGAAGTGCCGGGAGAAGATCCTGGCGGCGCATGGGGCGGATGGGAAGCTCGGCCCGGTGCTGCGCGGCGAGCTGGCGGCGCTGTTCGAGAGCGATGCGATGCTGCAGGTGCAGCTCGATACCTATCTGGTGCTGCTCGAGGGGGTGCGGCAGGATCTGTTGCGGGTGTTCCCGGGGCAGCCGATCGGGCTGCGCAAGGTGCGCTGGGCGGTGGACACCAAGGTGCAGCAGGGCGGCTTCCCGCTCGACGAGGATCTGGCGCGGCTGCGGCGCAAGCTGGCGGCGATGCCCGAGGGCGAGCGCTGGGTGCGGCTGGGCGCGATCTTCGCCTGGTATGGCGCGCTGGCGCGGAGCATCGACCAGGACGGCGTGCAGCGCGACTGGGCATGGAACGTGGCACGCTGGGGCTGCATGCTCGACAAAAGGCTGATCGACCCGGAGCAGTATGAGATGCTCCACCTCACCTTCTTGCGGAGCCGCACCGCGATCGGCAATTCGGGGCGCTGGCAGGCGCTCACTTTCGAGCGGCGGGCGAAGATCATCCTCGGGGTGGGCAGCGTATCGGGCAAGGCGGATGGAGAATGTTTGCCCTGACCCCTTGGAACCGGCGGCGGCTACGGCCATTACGTGGGGGAACATTAATCCGGAGTGTGGGCGATGCGTGCTTTGCTGGTGGCGACGAGTTTGTTGGCGGTGGCCGGGTGCGCGAGCCCGCAAAAGGATGCGCGCTACATGGCCGGCCATTTCCGTGCCCAGGCCGACCTCAAGATGGCCGACGGCACCGATGTCGGCAAGGCGATCGCCGAGGAAGTCGACGGGGCGATCCGCGTGATGGTGGAAGTGCACGGCATGACCAAGGGCGTGCACGGCACCCATGTCCACACTATCGGCAAGTGCGACGGCCCCGACTTCGCCAGCGCCGGCGGCCACTGGAACCCGACCGCGCACCAGCATGGCAAGGACAACCCGATGGGCCCGCATTCGGGCGACCTGCCCAACCTCTCGGTGGGCGAGGACGGCCGCGACCGGACGATCTTCGTGCTGCCGGGCGGCACCTATGCCGGACTGCTCGACGAGGACGGCGCCGCGCTGGTCGTCCATGCCAATGCCGACGACTACAAGACCGATCCCTCGGGCAATTCGGGCGGGCGGATCGCCTGCGGCGTCTTCCACGCGATGTGAGCGTGCCGTCGGTCCTGTTCGTATGCCTGGGGAATATCTGCCGTTCGCCGCTCGCCGAAGGTGCGCTGCGGGCGGCTGCTGACCGTGCCGGGATCGAGGTGACGGTGGATTCGGCGGGCACCGGCAATTGGCATGCCGGCGCACCGCCCGACCGCCGGGCGCAGGCGGCGGCAAAGCGGCATGGGACGGACATCTCCGGCCTCAGGGCGCGGCAGGTCCGGCCGGAGGATTTTCGCCGCTTCGACTATGTGCTGGCGCTCGACCGGCAGAACCTGGCGGACCTCGAGGCGATCGCGCCGGCGGACGGCACGGCGGAACTGGGCCTGCTGATGGACCATGTGCCCGGCCGCGCGGGCAGCTCGGTCGCCGATCCCTATTATGGCGAGGACAGCGACTTCGACCTCACCTGGGCGGATGTGAGCGCCGCCGCCGACGCGCTGGTGGCGCGGATCGGGCGGTGACGGCCGACAGCGGGCAGGTGCTGCCGGCCTGATCGAAAAGCCGGCCGGCTAACTCGGGACGGGCACGCCCGGAAGGGTCGAGCCGGGCTCTGGATGAGCGCAATATGTGTCCGGATCGGGCTCCATCGCCTTGACCACAGTGTCGCCGGGTAGTTGCTTGGGTGCCGCCCATAGCTGATAATGGCTCACCCAAGGCGGCTTGTTTTTAAGTGCCAGTGCGCGGTTCTGCAAATCCAGGATCATGTTGTGCGCGGCCGTGCGCCCGCCGCCCGGCTCCACATAAACATCGGACAGTCCGCCGTAGAGCTTGTCCCCCACCTTCAGGCATCCCTCGCCCTCATTCAGTTCGGGATATCCGGGTTTCTTGGGGCCCTGCAACGTCAGGTCGCCCCATGGATTGGAGTTGAGATAGAGATACTCGGTCCGCGGAACCGGCTTGCCGTTGACGAGGTGCTGGTTGCAGATCCGAGTCTCCTGCTTGCCGACGTCTCCCAGGCCCTGGCCCTCCATGCTGCTCACATTCTCGCCGTGCTTCAACGGCGGCAGGGTGGAGCGGCCGAAGACATGAACCTGTTCGGACTTCACGCCGAGCATGCGCAGGATCTGATCCATGACCATCGTCGCTTCCCAGCAGTTGCCGGTCTCCAGCTTCTTGAACGCCTCCGGATGGTCCGCCTTGTCGAGCTTCCCGATCGCCGCAAGCTTGATGTTCTTGTCGAGCAGCCCCCACAGCCGGTCCGCCACACGCACGCCCCAGGATTTATCGAAGTTCGTCGCGCGATCCATGGTGAGCAGCGGCTTGTTGTCGTTGTTCACATGGTATTGGACGGCGCGGGCGAGCGCATGGAGATCGGCGGGATCCTCCGATCCGGCCGGTCCTTTCAGATCCGCATCGTTGCAGTAGTCGATCGCGGTCCTGAGACGGCGCTCGGTCATGGCGAAGGGTTCGTGTGCCTTATGCCGCGAGTTCTCCAGGATCGGCTCGGCGTAGATGACATGGATGCGGTGGGCGCCCGACAGCGAAGCGTCGCCATCGGGCTGCTCGACCCTTGCCCATGCGCCGCCCGGTTCCGCCCTCTGGATATTCCAGGTGATGCTCCTGGCAAAGTACATCAGCTTGTTCGACGGCAACGGCACATTCGCGGTGAGCTTTATGTCTTCCTCGACGCCGGTCGATATCCGGTCCTCGCTTTGGAACTGCAGGTACGGCGCGCCGGGGCAGATGCCGAACAGGCGGTAGGGCGTCCCCTTGGGCTCCACGGTGAGCATCACCGCGAGCGTGATCGTCTGGCCGCGGGTGAACGCCAGCGGGTCGTTTCGATAGGCGTCGAATATCGGCATCCCGAACGGATCGCCCACCGCCTCGTGCGACACGTCGTCGTCGATGTCGTTGATGCCGATCACCCAGAGCGGAAACGTGTGGCACATCTTCTTGAACGCATTGGTGAAGCGGATCTCGCGGAGGCGCGCCTTGGGGAGCGGGCGCGAGAAAACCTGGACGAAATTATCACCCGCCTCGAACTTCAGGACGGACTCGCCAGGGTCGTCGTACAGCGACAACAATCCCTTGGCGGGCGTCTTGGAGATCATCGCCCTGACGAGCGGCGACACGAGCATGCTGATGTCGCCGCCCTTGCCGCCTCCCGCGATGACATATTGGTCTTCTATGACATGCAGGTTGGAAACGCCGACCTGGAACCGGCCCTTCAGGTCCGCGGTCTGCAGGATGTCGAGCCTGCCCTCGAGGCCAATCTTCATTGCCACGGCGAGGTCCGGGATGAAGCCGTTCTCGATCCGTGCCTCGATCGCGGGCGCGGCGATCGTGAAATTCCCTGCGTCATCGAACTGGACGAGAATGTCTTTGACGACCTTGGTATTCTCGCTGCCGGGAATGACCGAGTCATAGGCGTTGAGCGTCCACAGTCCCTTCAGCGCCTTCAGGAACGTGACGCCATCCAGGCCCTGATAGAAGTCGGGAAAGGCATCGAGCGGGGGCAGGACAGTCCCGCCATCGGCAAGCTGGGGCTCATTCGGCAACATCATTCTCCCTGCAGGCGCTTCAAATCGAAGCGGGTCCCAGGACGGGGTCATGGTTGGCGGGAAACGCGCCTGGCGGATGCTTATCCAAATTGCCGGGTAGATGCGATGGCGAATCGTTTAATGGAGCCGGCGTCTATTTGTTGTGTTGCCGGCTCGGAGAACTCGGCCTTTCTTGCCGGCTGCTGGAAAGGCATGTGCCGAGTGCCTGCCGTCCTGGGCGAGAACTTTGGCGGCTATTCGATCGGCGGCGTGCGCGACGCGGGCCGGGATTGCAAGGTCACCGGAGACGGCCGCGCGCGGATGACGCGCGCGGCCGCCGGTTGGTGCCTACCAGCCGAAGGTCATGCCGACCCGGCCGCCGGTCGAGCCCTTGACCGTCGAGCCGGCGAAACCGCCGCTGACCCAGACATGGTCGTCGACCTTGGCGACGGCGGCGCCGGAGAAGCCCTGCTCGCCGCGATAGGTGGCGAGGTTGAACGACACGGCCACGTTCATGTCGCCCGGGATCGTCGTGCCGCCCAGCGCCATCGCCGCTGCGATGCCGCCATTGGCGCGGCGGGCATTCAAGTCGATACGCCCTTCGGCATTGGTCATCCGGGTGCCGAGCGTGCCGATCTCGGTGAGGTCAAGCGACATCGTCGCCAGGTTGCCTGCGGCATCGCTGGTCACCAGGCTGAGCGCCCCCTGCTGCGCGGCCTTGCTCGCCGAGGAGTTGATGCCGGACATGGTGTAGGTCGAACTGCCCGTACCCAGCGCGACCTGGCCGACGCGCGTCGCCGCCGAACCCTGGCCGATCGCGACGCTGCCCGCGGCGCCGGCATTGGCGCCGTCACCCAGCGCGATTGCCGATGCGCCATTCGCGGTGCTCGCGTTGCCCAACGCCACCGCGCCCTGGCCGTTTGCGGTGTTGTTGGCACCGAGGGCGACCGCGCCCTGGCCGGTCGCGACGTTCGGATCGCCGATCGCCACTGCGCCATTGCCGGTCGCGACATTGCCCGCGCCGATCGACACGGCCTGGCCCGAAACGGCGCGCGCGCCATTGCCGATCGCCACCGAGGATTCGCCGCCGGCAACCGAGTTGCTGCCGACCGCGATCGAGTTGGCGCCGGTCGCCTGCGGACCCGCGCCGCTCATGTTGGTGCGGAAATAGGCGCCATTGGCCGCCGCGGTGTTGGCGGTGGTCTGCGCGGTTGCGGCGTTGACGAGGGCGGTGTTCGCGGTGCCCTGCGCGGTTGCGGCATTGGCCAAGGCGGTGTTGGCGGTGCCCTGTGCGGTTGCCGCGTTTGCCAGCGCGGTGTTGGCGGTACCCTGGGCTGTGGAAGCGGCGATCAGCGCCTGGTTGGCGGTGGCGCCGCCGGTGGTCGCGGCTGCCAGAGCATTGTTCGCCGTCGACAGCGCGGTGTTGGCGGTCGCCTCCACTGCGTTGAGCTGAGCGAGGTTGACCGCGTCGGTCGCCGCGGTGCCGGCGGCGACATTGGTGAGCTGGCGCTCGGTGCCTGCCGCGCCCACCGAGACGCTGTTGGCGCGATCGGCTACCGATCCGGCGCCCAGCGCGACGCTGTTGTTGGCGGAGGCGAAGCTGCCATAGCCGAGCGTGACGGTGTCCGAACCGGCCGCCTGGGCGGTTGCGCCGAGCGCGACGCTGCGCGCGCCGGATGCCACGGTCGACACACCCGAGCCGCCGTCCTGGCCGCCGATCGCCACCGACAGCGCGCCCGAAGATGTGGAGTTGAGGCCGACGGCAACCGAGCGGCCGCCGGTCGCCGAAGAGGTCAGGCCGATCGCAACGTCGAACTGGCCGGCGCTGTTTGCGGCGACGCCGAGCGCGACGCTACCGAACGCCGTCGCAGTTGCCGACTGACCGACTGCGGTGGCCGAGTTGCCGCCGCGGGTGCCGGCGCCCAGCGTGGTCGAATTGAAGCCCTGCGACCGCGCGTCGCGGCCCAGCGCGACCGAATCGGCATCGGCGGTAAACGCATCGGCGCCGATCGCGACCGAGCCCGCGCCGGTCGAGGTGGTCGCCGAGCCGATCGCGATGCCGCCAGCGCCGGTCGCGCTGGCATATTGGGTGATGCCGGCATTCGACGTGCCAAGCGTGATCGAATTGGCGCCCGAGCTCGTCGAGCCCATGCCGAGCGCGACGGATCCTGCACCGGTGGCCTGGGTCGCGTAGCCTAGCGCGGTGCTGCTGTCGCCGCTCGCGAGCGCCGCGAGGCCGAATGCCGAGGCGCCGTCGCCGGTCGCCGAGGAGATGAAGCCGACCGCCAGCGCCTGGTCGCCTGCTTCGGTGCCATAGCCGATCGCGATCGAGCCATAATCGGTGCCGAGCGCATTGCGTCCGAAGATGATGCTGTCGCCCAGCGTCGAGGCGGCGGCATCGCCCATTACGATCGAGAAGGCACCCGTGGCATTGGCGTTGCGGCCGATGCCGATCGAAGCAGTGTCATGCGCGGCACTGGCGGCACCGATCGAGATCGACTGGTTGCCGATCGCCTGTGCGACTATGCCGAGCGAGAGCGATTCGGTGCCCGACGCGGAAGCGCCGAAGCCGACCGCCGTGGAGCTGGAGCCGGTCGCGTTCGCGACCGCGCCGATCGCCACCGAAGTGCCCGACGTGGCATCTGCCGAATAGCCGATCGCCACCGATCCGAAGACGGCGGTGTTGCCCGGCCCCTGCACGGTAGCGGCTTCGCCGATCGCGACATTGGAATCGCCGTTGACGGTGACGTCGCCGCAGAGTGCATTGTCGTCCGATCCAGGCTGGAGCGTGCCGACGGGATTGTTGGCGGCGTCGCGGCACTGGGCGTTCTGCGCCTGTGCCTCGCCGGTGGCGAGGATCATCGCGAGCGTGCCCATCGACACGGTGGCGAAGGTGCGCAGCGTGGTGCGGCGGTTGATCCGAATGGTCGTCATGATGTTTCCCTCTTCGTTGCAGTCCCTGTGCGACGGTGCGGGAAAGGATCGGGCAGTCGTTGTGCCCGCGCACCGGCCACCCAAGCCGGTTGCGCCATTCCCGTTGTCGAGAGGGGAAACGGACTTTTCGGCGCAGGCCGGACAGGAGGCGCGTCATTTATTCGAAAAGATGCGGATTCCGCGGAGGCGCGCCGGTCTTTTCCTCGACCGCCGAGCATGTATAAACCGCGATCCGGGCGGGGGCCCAAGGGACGCATAAATGGCAAGAGCCGACGCCGCCTGGCCTGATCATGGCGGAGAAACTGGGGAAATGCTGCGCGCGCCGGGGTTCGCGGCGCAGGGGCTGGGGCCGGTCGCCGGCTGGCCGCCCGCGCTCCGCCAGGCGCTCGACCTGATGCTCGCCTCGCCGCAGCGCGCCTTCGTCACCTGGGGTCCCGATTACGTCTTCTTCTACAACGACCTGATCCTGCAGGCCTATCGCGACGAGAATGCGCGGATCTTCGGCCGGTCCTATCGCGACAGCTGGCCTGAGGTGTGGGCGGAGGTGGGCCGTTATTTCGAGCAGGCCTATCGCGGCGAGGCGGTGCTGCGGCCGGGGCTGCACGTGCAGAGCATGCGCGGCAATGGCGAGCGGATCAACATCCGCGTCGACCTGGCGATGACGCCGATCCGCGATGCCGACGGCACGGTGCTCGGCATCTTCGGGACCAGCGCCGACCGGACCGAGCATTTCCACGCAGTGCAGCGCGAAGGCGAGGCGCGCGCGGCGCTGGAGGAGAAGACGCGGACGCTGGAAGTGGTCAACCGGGCAGGCGCGGCGATCACCGGCGAGCGCGACAGCGCGCGGGTGGCGCAGACCGCAGTGGATGCGGGGGTGGCGCTGATCGCCGCGAATTTCGGCGCCTTCTTCTACAACAATACCGACGAAGCCGAAGGCGAGCGCTACATGCTCTACGCGCTCGCCGGCGCCCCGCGATCCGCCTTCGAGAAATTCCCGATGCCGCGGATCACCAAGCTGTTCGAGCCGACATTCGCGGGCACGGGCATCCTGCGCGTCGACGATATCACTGTCGACGAACGCTATGGCCAGGCGGGGCCGTTCCACGGCATGCCCAAGGGCCATCTGCCGGTGCGCTCCTATCTCGCCGTGCCGGTGCGGACGCCGTCGGGGGACGTGATCGGCGGGCTGCTCTACGGCCATCCCGAGCCCGGCATGTTCGGCGAAGCGGCCGAGGCGAGCCTGCTGAGCCTGGCGGGGCAGGCGGGGCTGGCGATGGACAATGCCCGGCTGTTCGAAGCGGTGGAGCGCGAGCTCGTCCACCGGGCCAGGGCCGAGGAGCAGCTGCGAGTGCTCAACGAGCGGCTGGAGATTCGCGTGGCGGAGGCCGTGCTCGAACGCGAGGCGGTGTTCGCAGCACTCCAGCAGGCGCAGAAGATGGAGACGATCGGCAAGCTGACCGGCGGTGTCGCGCACGACTTCAACAACCTGCTCCAGGTGATCTCGGGCAACCTCCAGCTGCTCGCGCGCGACGTGCAGGGGCAGGAAAAGGCCGAGCGGCGGGTGGCCAATGCGCTGGCCGGCGTGCAACGCGGATCGAAGCTGGCCAGCCAGCTGCTCGCCTTCGGCCGGCGCCAGCCGCTCGAGCCGCGGGTGCTCAATGTCGGCAAGTTCCTGGGCGGCATGGAGGACATGCTGCGCCGCGCACTGGGCGAGGCGATCGCGATCGAAGTGATCACGTCGGGAGGCCTGTGGAACTGCCAGGCCGATCCGACCCAGCTCGAGAATGCGATCCTCAACCTGGCGATCAACGCGCGCGACGCGATGGGAGGGACGGGCAATCTGACGATCGAGGCGGCCAATGCCTCGCTCGACGACGACTATACCCACAGGCTCGAGGACGTGCCGGCGGGGCAATATGTGATGCTGGCGGTGACCGACACCGGCAGCGGCATCGCGCCCGAGCTGATCGAGCAGGTGTTCGAGCCGTTCTTCTCGACCAAGCCCGAGGGGCATGGATCGGGGCTGGGTCTGTCGATGGTCTATGGCTTCGTCAAGCAATCGGGCGGCCATGTGAAGATCTATTCCGAGATCGGGCACGGCACGACGGTGAAGCTGTATCTCCCCCGTGTCAGGAAGCGCGAGGAAGTGCTGGTCGCCTCGCACGAGATCGTGCCGATGCGCGGCGGAAGCGAGACGATCCTGGTCGCCGAGGACGATCCCGATGTGCAGGCGACCGTGGTCGAGCTGCTGACCGAGCTCGGCTACACCGTGCTGCGCGCCAATGACGCGCAAAGCGCGCTCAGCGTGATCGAGAGCGGCGTGGCGATCGACTTGCTGTTCACCGACGTGGTGATGCCCGGCGCGCTCAAGAGCCCCGAGCTGGCGCGGCTGGCACGGGCGCGGCTGCCCGAGCTGCGGGTACTGTTCACCTCGGGCTATACCGAGAATGCGATCGTCCATGACGGGCGGCTGGATGCCGGGGTGGAGCTGCTCTCCAAACCCTATTCGCGCGAGCAGCTGGCAAAGAAGGTGCGCGCGGTGATCGAGGCGAGGGGCGGGAAGAAGAAGGGGTGACCTGCTCCCCTCCCTTGCAGGGAGGGGAGTTAAGAGAGCAAAGGATACCGCTCCACCACGTCATACCACGCGCCGTTATGGCCGAGATGGCTTTCGAACAGGTAGAAATGCTCGAGCGCGAAGGGCGAGCTGGCGAGGCCGGCATGCGCCTCGACGAAGTTCGCCAGCGCTTCGCTGGGCGTGTTCATCCGGGCGAGGGTGATGTGGGGGAGATAGGCGCGGCGCTCGGGTTCCTGCCCGGCGCGGACCAACGCCTGGTCGATCTTGTGGTGGAGCCCGGCCAGCCCTTCGCGCGGGCGGACGCCGGCCCAGAGCGCATTGATCCGGCCGCGGCTGTCGAAGGTCCCGACGCCTTCCAACGCGACTTCGAGCGGCGGCCAGCGGACGCCCGACAGCGCGAGCGCGGCATCCTCGGCGGCGCGCTCGTCGATCTCGCCGATGAACCGCAGGGTGATGTGGAGCTGCCCGTCATCCTGCCAGCGCGCGCCGGGAATCCCGCCCATCAGCGCGAGCAATTGGGCACGAATGGCGGCGGGTGGACGCAGGCCGACGAACAGGCGGATCATACCAAGGCACTAGACGCCCCGGTTTCGCTTGAAAACACCCCGTATCAGGGCGATATTACACCCATGTCCGGCAGGTGCCGGAAAAAGGAGTTTCAAATGGCTAACTGGTCGGATCCCCGGACGGACGCGCCCTATGCAAGCGTCGGCGCAAGCGCCGATGTGCGCGACGCGGGGCTCAGGTCCTACATGCTGTCCGTCTACAACTATATGGCCTCGGGCGTGTTGCTGACCGGCATCGTCGCGCTGGTCTTCGCCAAGAGCGGCGCGATCGACACGCTGTTCGCCCAGCAGCCGAACGGCGGCACTTCGATATCGCTGCTCGGCTGGATCGTCATGCTGGCGCCGCTCGGCGTCGTGATGGTGATGAGCTTCGGCCAGCGCAGCCTTTCGACGCCGGCGATGCAGGTACTCTACTGGGTCTATGCCACGCTGATGGGCCTGTCGCTTTCGACGATCTTCCTGCAATACACCGATACCTCGATCGCGCAGGTTTTCTTCGCGACGGCGGCCGGCTTTGCGGGCCTCAGCCTGTGGGGCTACACCACCAAGCGCGATCTTTCGGGGCTGGGCACCTTCCTGATCATGGGCGTGGTCGGCCTGATCGTCGCTTCGGTCATCAACCTGTTCATGCAGTCGGGCACGCTGAGCCTGGCGATCAGCGCGATCGGCGTGCTGCTGTTCGCGGGGCTGACCGCCTATGACACGCAGAAGATCAAGAGCATGTACGCCTATGTCCGCGGCACGGACATGATGGGCAAGGCCGTGATCATGGGCGCGCTGACGCTCTATCTCGACTTCATCAACATGTTCCTGTTCCTGCTGCGCCTGTTCGGCAGCCAGCGGAACTAGTTTCCGGCAACGGAAAGCAGATCACGGCCCGGCGGGGAAACTCGCCGGGCCGTTTTCTTTTGCGTCCAGCAGATGCCCGCGCGGGAACGCGAATCGCGGGGCGTTCGTTACAGCAGGGCAACGCTCAGGAGAGTGAAAATGAACGCGAACCCGATCGACCCGGCTCTGGACCATATGTCGGTGGCACCGGGCCCCGAGGAAGAAACCAAGCGGACGGCGGTACAGTCGGCCGATGCCGGCACCGACGAATCGATTGCCGAGCGGCTGTACCGCAATCCGGACAGCAAGGAGGCGCGGCTAGACCGCGGGCTCGACGAATCGATGGATGCGTCGGACCCGCCCGCATCGACCCAGCCGGTGCACAGCCACGGCCATAGCGAGCTTCCCGAAAGCTCGGGCTACGACCCGAAGAAGGAAGCCAAGCTGGCTGCGGGCGAGCAACAGGGCGTGATCGGCAAGATCCTGTCCAAGATCGGCCTCGGCTAAGCCCGGATGGCAGCCTCGCCCGCGTCTGGCTGGCGCGGTAACATCGTCATCTATGCGGCGCTTGCCGCAAATTTCGGAATCGCGGTCGCCAAGTTCGTGGCGGCCGCGATTTCGGGTTCTTCCTCGATGCTCACCGAAGGCGTGCACAGCCTGGTCGACACGGGTAACCAGGGCCTGCTCCTCTATGGGCAGCACCGTGCCAAGCGCGCGCCCGACAGCGACCACCCCTTCGGCTATGGCCGCGAGCTCTATTTCTGGGCCTTCATCGTCGCGATCCTGATCTTCGGGCTGGGTGCCGGCGTATCGGTCTATGAAGGCTGGAAGCATATCGCCGAGCCGGAGCCGCTGCGCGATCCGCTGATCAACTATATCGTGCTCGCCATCGCCTTTGCGCTGGAAGGGACAAGCTGGTGGATCGCGATGCGCGAGTTCGGCCAGAGCAAGGGCGATCATGGCTGGTGGCAGGCGATCAAGGCATCGAAGGACCCCGCCGGCTTCATCGTGCTGTTCGAGGATTCGGCGGCGCTGGCCGGCCTGATCGTCGCGGGTGCGGGCGTGTGGGCCAGCCACCATTATGGCGACCCGCGGATCGACGGCTGGGCGTCGATCATCATTGGCGTGATCCTCGCCGGCGTGGCGATGCTGCTCGCGCGCGAATCCAAGGGGCTGCTGATCGGCGAGCGCGCTAACCCGGACATGATCGCGGCGATCCGCACCTTGCTCGAGGCCGAGCCCTGCATCACGCATGTGAACCATATCCGCACGATCCACACCGCGCCGGATAAGGTGTTCGTGGCGGTGAGCGCGGACTTCTCCGACACGCTGCCGATGGGCGAGGCGGAGAGCCTGATCGAACGGCTGGAGCACCGGCTGAAGGCGCAGGAGCCCAAGCTCAGCTCGATCTATATCCGCCCCGAGAAGCGTGAGGATGCGGTGGACGCCGTGGCGATGGGGTGAGCGCTCAGCCGCGCGGCTGAGCGCGGATCTCGCGCCAATATTCCTCCGCGACATCTGCGTCGATTTCGACCGGCATGGTGCTGCCCGGATAGAGCCGGTCCTGCCCATCCTTGCGCGGGCCCGAGATCCAGTAATGATCGCCGGTCCGAACCTCGAAATAATTGGCCTTGAAGCCCTGGCCGCCGAGCTTCTGGAAGGTGTGGCCCTGATAATGGACCGAGCTACCCGATTGCGACAGCGTCACGCGCCCGATCCGCGCGGGGCCGTTGAGCCCCTCGGACTTGTCCTCGACATACATGATCCGGGTCTTGCGGGCGCTCATCCTTGCCTTCCCTTGCAGCCAGCCGCGAACCGCCCTTCCATAAGCAAAGCGGGCGGCGCGCGCTATCCTCTGCCCCAGCGGCATGCTAGGCCAAGCCATCGCGGGCAGTTCCACCATGTAGGCGCCCGCGGCTGAGAGACCTGTGCGCTCCCGCTTACATGTTGCGGAGCATTTCATGGACCCCAATCCAAGCCCGGAATCCCAGGAAACGCCCTCGCCGGCGGCCGAAGAAGTGGCGCCGGAACGCACCCGGACCAATGGTTTTCGCAAGCGCTTCACCACCGTGCGGCTGGAGCCTGCCTCCGCCGAGCGGCAGGGCCGCATCGCCCGGCTGGCCTTCGAGGCGCTGGGCCGCGAGGCAGCGACGGAGTTTTTGAACGGCTTCGACGAGAAGCTCGGCGGGCGACCGCTCGACCTGGCGGTGGCCAGCGCCGACGGGCTCGCCGCGGTGGAGCAGGCGATCGCGGCGCGCAAGGCGGCCGCATGCTGAGCGGCACAGTCTATTTCTACCACGCCCCGAGCGGCTTCGGGGTGATCCGCCCGGATCGGGGCGGGGACGACGCCTTTGTCCATGTCAGCGCGGTGACGGTTGCCGGCCTCGGCGCGCTCGAGCCGCGCCAGCGCGTCACCTATGCGCTGCGCACCGACGCGCGCGGCCAGACCTGTGCCCAAGACCTGAAGCTTTGCTGCTGAACCCGGGCGGCGAGCTCGCCCGCGCGCACGCCACGCTGGAGCGCGGCGCGTATTTTCTGGGGCAGGGGCTCGGCCTCGACGCCGGCCTGCCGCGCGCGATTTCGGGACGGTACCGGGCCAAGGTGATCGGCAACGGCCTGCGCGAACTCGATCGCTTCCTCCAGCATCTCGTCCAGGCGCTGGCGAGCGCGCGCGGCATCCTGCTTTCCGAGCGCGAGCGCAACACCGCCAACAAGGTGGCGCGGTTGCGGCATCTCCTCGGCGTGGCCGATCCCGACCGGGCGCGGCTGCTCGCGCTCGGGCGGACGCGCGACTGCCTGTTCCATTGCGGCGGGCTGGTGCGGCGCGGCGATGCGCAGGACGGCGGTGCGATGACGCTCGGCTGGCACGGCACCGGCGGGATCGCGCTGCGCCGCGTTGCAGTGGGCGAGCGGCTGGAGCCGTCCGCGCCCGAGTTGCTCGAGATCTGCCTCTATTATCGCGCGCTTGCCGGGCAGCTGTTCAAGGAGGCGGGGGTGGTGATGCCTGCGCTACGATCCATTCGCGGAACGCCGCCATCGCCGGGCTTGGCGCGCGCGACTGGAGCCAGGTCAGCCAGTAGCGGCCGGTAGCGACCTCGAGCGCGAAGGGGCGGACGAGCCGGCCTTCGTCGAGAGGGCGGGCGAGCATCGCGGGCGGGGCGAGCGCGACGCCCGCGCCTTGGATCGCCGCCTCGGCCATTGCCAGCGAGCTGTCGAACACCGGGCCGCGGAGCGGCGGTGGGGCGATGCCGGCAAGCGCGAACCAGCGCGGCCATTCGTCGGCGCGGTAGGAGCGAAGCAGGGGCAAGGCGAGCAGGTCGGCGGGTGTTGTGAGGCGCGCGGAGAGCTCAGGCGTGCACAGCGGCGTGAGGGCCGTCTCGATCAGCGGCACCGCCTCGGTCCCGTGCCAGGCGCCGGCGCCGAAGCGGATCGCATAGTCGAGCCCTTCGCCGGCGAGATCGACGCGGTTGTTGTTGGTGAACAGGCGCAGGTCGATACGCGGATGGGCCGCGTGGAAATCGGGCAGGCGCGGGAGCAGCCAGCCGGTGGCAAAGGTGCCGACCGCGGCGACCGAGAGCAGTTGCGCCGCGGTGCCGCTGGTGATTCCCTCGACCAGCTCGGCAATGCGATCGAAGCTGTCGGCGAGCGCGGGGAGCAGGGCCTGCCCCTCGTCGGTGAGTGCCAGCCCGCGCGGCAGGCGGCGGAAGAGCTGCGCGCCCAATCGCTCCTCCAGCCCCTTCACCTGGTGGCTGATCGCCGCCTGGGTCACGCACAGCTCGATCGCGGCGCGGGTGAAGCTGAGATGCCGTGCGGAAGCCTCGAAGGCGCGCAGGGCGTTGAGGGGGAGATGGGGGCGGACCATGGGCGCCCGAGCATAAGTTTATCTAATGGCGGGCGCCAGCCTTGCTGGGCAGAGCGGTGCAGCCTCCGCCCATGTCCACGAACCGCCCGCCCTTCGCGATCGGACGGACCGACAGCAGCGCCGCCAATGCGTGTCCCGGCTCCTCGATCATCGGCAGGTGCCCCGAATTCTCGAACCAGCATATCGCCCGCGACGGAGCGGACAGGCGGCCGATCCAGTCGGCGGCGATGGCCGAAGGGGTGGTGCTGTCATGCCGGCCGAGCAGGAAGATGACGGGCACGCCGAGGCGGTGCACGCCGGCGAAGGACACGTCGGCCAGCCGTGGCCAGAGCGTCGTGACGGTGAAGGCGCTTCCCTTGGCCCAGGCCGCGCGGTCCTGCGCGGTGTAGAGCGGCGAGAGCTTCGTCGCATTGAAGTAGAAATCGGCATCGGGGCGCAGGCCGGCCAGCGACCCGTAGCGGTTGGCCCATTTCCGCCAGGCATCGGCCTGGGCGATGGTGAACGGCCCGGCATCGGGATAGGGCCGGAGCGCGGTTACGGCGCGCACCGCCGCAGTATCGCCGCGTTCGCGCGCAGTCTCCAGCGTGCGCTGCATGCCGACCCGCTCATTCTCCCGGAAGTCGATGAGCTGGCCCATGCCCAGATAGGCGTATAGGAGGTCGGGGCGCTTCCGGGCAACGGCAAGGCCCACCGCCGAACCGAAGCTGTGGCCGAGAAGGAAGACCTTCTTCTGCCCGAGCCGTTGGCGCAGCTGCTCGATCAGCTCGATCGCATCGTCGCGGTAGCGCTCCAGCGTGAGGGTAGGGGCGATCGTGGCGGGGTCGTTGAGCGGATAGGATCGCCCGGCCCCGCGCTGGTCCCACTGGACGACCGTGAAGAAGTCCTCCCAGGGATGCTGGAAGCTCCACGCCATCGGCATCTCGACCGAGCCGGGGCCGCCATGGATGTAGATCAGGATCGGGTTGGTCCGGTCGCTGCCCCGGATGTTGACGACTTGCCGGGCACCGCCCAGCTCCAGCGTCAGGGTTTCGTCGATGCCGCGCGGCGTCACGATCTTCTGGATGTCGCCGACGATCGCGCGCGCTTCCTCCAGGCCCGCGCTCGGGTCCGGGGTTTGCGGGTGCTGTTGCTGCGCCGACAGCGGCTGGCACGCCAGAAAAGCGAGCGCTGCAACCAGCGCCGATCGAGTGCGTCGCTTCATCACCTGCACTAGGACGCTCCAGCGGCGCGATCGTTCAACCCGGCCGCGTCAAGTCCCGCGGATGCGAGTCAGTCGATGGCCTCGATGCCCTGCGCCTTCAGCCGTTCGAGCGCATCCTTCATGTGCTTCAGATGTTCGGGCGAATGGCCTTCCCACTGCGCGACTTCGCCGATGACGCGGAGCGGTGCCGCCGAGCGGTAGGAAAGCGTGGGGTTGCCGGGGAATTTCTGGTCGGTGAGGTTGGGGTCGTCGACGAATTCGCCGGTCGGCTCGACGATGTAAATGCGCTCGCGACCTTCGCCGGCGGCCAGCTCGGCGCCCCAGATCGCCGCGTCGAGCGTGCCGGTGAGATAGACCCAGGAGGCGGATTTGCGCGCGCCATAGTTGGAGTTGTGGCCCGCCGCGATCAGGTCGCCGGGCCGCAGGTCCGCGCGGGTGCCGTGATAGTAGATCATGTGCTGCTCCTCAGCGTGCGAATCGAGGGCAGCTTCATGGAACAGGGACCCCGGCTTGCCGCAAGCCCGGTTTCGGGGTAGACAATGATAGTGGGAAGGGACGCTCCGGCTCGGAAGCGCCCCCGCATCCCTTATTTCTTCAGGATATCCAGCGCCGCGGACGTCATCGCCTCGGTCGCGGTGCCGATCACCTTTTCCGCGTCCGGCGCCCAATAGGCGCTGTGGAGAGAGGGGAGGGGCTTCCTGCCATTGTCCGACGCCGCCCATTTGTCCGCCGGCACGCCGCCGACCCAGAAGATCAGGCTCTGGATCGACTGATCGGCGAGCCAGTAGCGGCTGAAATCCTCGCCGCCCATCACGGCCTTGGACTCGACCACGCGGTCCTTGCCGAAGCGGCTGGTCCATAGCGTCTTCATCCGGTCCGACAGCGGCTGGGTGTTGAAGGTGGCGGGGGTGAAATTGTCGCGGACCTTCACTTCGGGCATGCGGTCGTCGGGCACGCCGGCGGCGATCGCCTCGCCCTTCGCGATGCGTGCGATGCCGTCGAGCAGGAGCTTGCGGACCTCGGGCTTGAAGCTGCGCACGGTGATCAGCATCGTCACTTCGCTGCCGATGATGTTGTGCGTCGAGCCGCCCTTGATCATGCCGACCGTGACCACCGCGGCCTCCTGCGGATCGACTTCGCGGCTGACCAGGGTCTGCAGCGCGCCGACGATGCGCGCCGCGAGGACGATCGGGTCCCTGGTGGTCTGCGGATAGGCGCCATGGCCGCCGACGCCCTTCACGAGGATATCGACCGAGTCGACGTTGGCCAGCGCATAGCCGGGGGTCACGCCGATCTGGCCGGCGGGCTGGCTGGCGCTGTCGTGGAAGGCGAGGGCAAATTGCGGCTTGGGGAAGCGCGTGAACAGGCCGTCCTCGAGCATCGCCTTGGCACCGGCGCCGCGCTCTTCGGCGGGCTGGGCGATCATCACCACGGTGCCGTGCCATTTCGACTTCATCGCCGCCAGGTTGCGCAACGTGCCGATCCAGCTCGCCATGTGCGTGTCGTGCCCGCAGGCATGCATCACCCCGGCCTCGACGCCGTCATCGGTGGTGGCGCGGACCTTGGAGGCGAAGGGAAGTCCGGTCGCCTCGGTGACGGGCAGGCCGTCCATGTCGGCGCGGATCAGCAGGACCGGTCCGGGGCCGTTCTCGAGCACGGCGACGACGCCGGTGCCACCGACCTGCTCGGTGATCTTGTAGCCGGCCTTGCGCGCTTCCTCGGCGAGCTTGGCGGCGGTCTTCAGCTCATGGAGGCTGAGTTCGGGGTTCGCGTGGAAATCGCGGTAGAAGTCCATCAGCTGGGGGAGCGCGGCCTGGGTCGCGTCGTGCACCGGATCGGCGGAGGCAGGCGTGGCGAAGCTCATCGCACTGGCGAGAAGAAGCGTACGGAGCATTTGGTTCCCCCTGGATGGAGGCGGGAGTGTCGCTTGGGGCGGGCGGGGTGTCAAACGGGTGCGGTGGGTAAGGGCGAACTGAAACGGGGGCGCCTGGCTCTCCCCTCCCTGGAAGGGAGGGGTTGGGGGTGGGTACCGCCGAGGCACTCGGCGGTCCTCTGCAGAATGTGCTGGGCGGCACCGTGAGGGTTAGTGAGCACGTCGCTGTTCCAGAGGGATAACGGTCCAGCCTTGTGTTTCAAGGAATGCCGTTCTTCGTGCGTCCGCTTCGACGGTATCCAGGCGCTGGCTACCGTCGAACTCGATTGCAAGCTTCGCGCGGCGGCATACGAGGTCGATGATATACGGCGGTTCAATATGCTGGCGGGTGAAGGCCGGGCGGAAGCGGGAGATGCGGCGCCAGATTTCGCGCTCTCCCGGCGTGGGGTTGTTGCGCAGTTCGCGTGCCCGGGCGGTCAGCTTGGGATCGATGCGGCGGAGCATGGATGAGCTTGTCATGGCGAGCTGTGCTCGCCAACCCACCCCTGACCCCTCCCTTTCAGGGAGGGGAATCTGGTCAGCCCTCCGCTAACCCGCCGGCACCAGCTCGATGATGTCGAGCTTCGATTCGAAACCGGGATAGGGGAAGACCATCCGCCAGCGCTTTTCGTCGATCCGCTCGACATAGCCGATCATGTCACGCTTGCGATCGGCGCCGTAGCGCAACGGGGCGGTCTCGTCGCCGAGGACGAGGACGCCGACGAACATCGCGCGTGCATCGGTGTTGGGATAGATCAGGCCGTCCGGACGCTGCTCGCTGTCGGTCCTGAGGAAGTGCAGCGCATCGCCGCGCGGGGCGATGGTGCAGTTGCCGGCGGGATAGGCGGTGAAATAGCGCGTCACCGGCTGCTGCGAGCCAAGCTTGAAGGTGCGGCAGCGATACGCGCCCGCCGGGGGCATCGCCGAGCCGAGTGCGACATCGGGATCGAACAGCTTGGGATCGGCTGCGATCGCCGCGGGCGCCTCGGCCTTGGCGGGGGCGAGACCCGCGTCCCAGGCCTTGCGCCAGTTGCGCATGCGATCGGCGTCCGCATCGGTAGCGACCTTGCGCCAGCCCCAGCCGGCCGGCGGCTCGCTGGTCGTCGCTTCGCGATAGACATTGCAGCCGGTGAGGCCGAGCGCGAGCAACGCGGCGGCGGGGACCCAGTTCATGCGCTTCAATTCCTTCATCAGGCCGCGGTCCAGCCGCCGTCGATCGAATAATTGGCGCCGGTGATCTGCGCCGCTTCGTCCCGGCAGAGGAAAAGCACCAGCGCGGCGACCTGTTCCGATGTCACGAACTGCTTGGTCGGCTGGGCATCGAGCAGCACGTCGTTGATTACCTGTTCGCGCGTGAGGCCGCGCGCCTTCATCGTGTCCGGGATCTGGTTCTCGACCAGCGGGGTCCAGACATAGCCGGGCGAGACGCAATTGACCGTGACGCCATAGGTCGCGACTTCGAGCGCGATCGTCTTGGTGAGGCCGGCAATGGCGTGCTTGGCCATCACGTACGCGCTCTTGTTGGGGCTGGCGACGAGGCTGTGGGCCGAGGCGGTGGAGAGGATCCGGCCCCATTTCTGCGCCTTCATGTACGGCACCGCGGCGCGCGTCATGTGCCAGGCCGAGGACATGTTGATCGCGATGATCGCGTCGAACTTCTCGGGCGGGAAATCCTCGATCGGCGCGACGTGCTGGATGCCGGCATTGTTGATGATGATGTGCGGGCCGCCCAATTCGTCATGGCAGCGCTTGACCATCGCGTCGATCTGGTCGGGCTTGGTCATGTCGGCCGCGTCGTAGAGCGCCCTGGCACCGCTGGGCGCTTCCAGCGCGGCGCGCTCCGTCTCGATCGCGGCGGCATCGCCGAAGCCGTTGATCATCACGCTCGCGCCCTCGGCAGCCAGCGCCTTGGCATAGGCCAGGCCGATGCCCGAGGTGGAACCGGTGATGATCGCGGACTTGCCCTTGAGGAACATTGGGTACTCCTAATGCTGGGTGAGGTCGAAGGCGGCGGTGTTGCCGTCGAGGATGTTGCTGGCGACGATGCGCGCGTTCGCCATGGTCTCGGCCACCGCGGTGCGGCCGGCCTGCCAATGCTCGTGCATCGAGCGCGCCGAGAATTCGAAGTCGCGCGAGCCGCCTTCCCAGGCATTGGCGCGGTAGATCAGCTGGACGAGGCTGACGGGGAATTCGGAGACCCTTGCGCGGATCGCCTGGACTTCCGGATCGGCGAGCAGCTCGGGCGGCAGCTTGTCGAGCAGGCGGCAGACCATCTGGCGCTCCTGGCGCAGGCGCATGCGCTCGTCGGAGACCGCGCGCGTGCGGCTGGAGAAGCGGATCTCCTTCTCGCGGGCGATGACGTCGGTGATCGTGCGCGGCAGCTCGTCGGCGGCGGGGAAGAGATCGACCTGGAAGATCAAAGTCTCGGCGTCCTGCCGGTCGAGGATATGGGTGAGCGGGGTGTTGGAGACGAGGCCGCCGTCCCAATACCAGGCGCCGTCGATCTCGACCGGCGGCAGGCCCGGCGGCAGCGCGCCCGAGGCCATGATGTGGCGGGCGTCGAGCGTTTCGTCGCGCGTGTCGAAATAGCGGAAATTGCCGCTCTGCAGTTCGACCGCGCCGACCGAGAGGCGAACGGGGCCGTTGTTGAGCAGCTCCCAGTCGACAAGCCGGTCGAGCGTCTCCTTGAGCGGGGAGGTGTCGTAGAAGCTCAACGCCTCGATCGTGCCGGGGGTGGCGAAGCCGGGGGGCAGCAGGCGCGGGCGGAAGAAGCCGGGGACGCCGCCCCACATCACCATGCCGGCGGCCCATTCATGGCTGAACTCGCGCGCGGCATCGTTCATCGGCAGCGAGATGTCGGGGAGCGCGGAGGTCGCCTGGTCCCAGAATGCCTTGATCGCCGGAAGCCGCTTTTCGGGCGGATTGCCGGCGAAGAGGGCGGCGTTGACGGCGCCGATCGAGATGCCCGCCACCCAGTCGACTTCGATACCGGCGGTGTGGAGTTCCTCGATCACGCCGGCCTGATAGGCGCCCAGCGCGCCGCCCCCCTGCAGCACCAGCGCGACCGTGTCCGGTAGCGGCAGGCCGGGGGCTTGTCGGCGGGGACGGGTCTCTGCGTCTGCCATGCCGGTGCTGTGGCCGAAACGGCGGAGCGAGGGAAGTGTATCTTTCGTAAGGTTCGCTGCGTGCAACCGGGGGCCGCTTGGCGCATTGTTGCGGGTAATCAACAAAGAGGGATGCCATGCGGCTCGACGATATCGACCCCACCGACAACGCCCGCGACCTGGGAAGCGGTGGAGGTGGCGGTGGCGGCTTTGGCCTGCTCGGGTTGCTGCCCTTGCTGCTCGGGCGCGGCATGGGCTGTGGCGGCATCGCGATCGTCGGGCTGATCGCCATCGCCTATTTCGCGTTGAGCGGCGGTGGCGGGATGCTCGGCACCAGCAGCGGCGGTGGCGGCCAGTCGCCGACCGCAGGACAGAGCGGGCGGCAAGTGTGCGAGCAGTCGCCGCTGCGGCTGGAAGCCTGCAAGGTGATGCGTTCGGCCGACGATACCTGGGCGGCCATCTTCCAGGGCGAAGGCAAGCAGTACAAGCCGGCGACGATCAACTTCTATGCGCAGCGCGTGGATTCGGGCTGCGGCTCGGCCTCCGCGGCAGTCGGCCCCTTCTACTGCCCGCGCGACCAGGGCGTGTATCTCGACACGAGCTTCTTCCAGGAGCTCGAACAGCGCTTCGGGGCGAAGGGCGACTTCGCCCGCGACTATGTGATCGCGCACGAGATGGGGCACCATATCCAGGACCTGCTCGGCGTGTCGGACGAAGTCTCGCAGCGCCAGGCGCGGGCGAGCGACGCCGAGGGCAATGCGCTGTCGGTGCGGCTGGAGCTGCAGGCGGACTGCTATGCCGGCGTCTGGGCGGCGCGCAACAAGAGCCGGATCGAGCCGGGCGATATCGAGGAAGGCATGACCGCGGCGAACGCGATCGGCGACGATACGCTGCAGAAGCAGGCGCAGGGCACGGTGGTGCCGGAGAGCTTCACCCACGGCACGTCGGCGCAGCGCACGGCCTGGCTGCGCAAGGGCCTGGAGAGCGGCGATCCGAAGGTGTGCGATACGTTTTCGGGAAATATCTAGACTTCGTCATCCCCGCAAAGGCGGGGATCCAGAGTGGCAGAGCGATGCCTTTCGTGATTCTGGATCCCCGCCTTTGCGGGGATGACGGGTTGGGGGTGACGCGCTAAGCCTCCAGCATGACCGAAACCACCGCCCCCGAAACCCCGCCGCGCCCCAAGCTCGCCTATCACCACATTCCGGGCAAAGGCCCGACCGTGTTGTTCCTGTGCGGCTATGCGTCGGACATGAACGGCAGCAAGGCGCTGCATCTCGAGGCCTGGGCGAAGGCCAATGGCCGCGCGTTCCTGCGCTTCGACTATGCCGGCTGCGGCGCGAGCGAAGGCAGCTTCGAGGACGAGACGCTCGCCACCTGGCGAGACGATGCGATCCGGATGATCGAGGACGTGGTCAAGGAACCGGCGGTGCTGGTCGGCTCGTCGATGGGCGGCTGGATCATGGCTATGATCGCCAAGGCGCGGCCCGAGCTGGTCGCCGGCATGATCGGCGTCGCCGCGGCGCCCGATTTCACCGACTGGGGCTTCACCATGGAGCAGAAGCTCGCGCTGCTGCAGCATGGGCGGATCGAGCAGCCCAATGATTATGGCGACCAGCCGACGGTCACGACGCGGTCTTTCTGGGCGTCGGGCGAGGCGAACCGGGTGCTCGTCCAGCCGATCGCCTGGGGCGGGCCGGTGCGGCTGCTCCATGGACAGAAGGACAAGGAGGTGCCGTGGGAATACGCCCCACGGCTCGCGGCGACGATCCGTTCAGACATGGTGCAGACTCTGCTGGTCAAGGACGCCGAACATCGCTTTTCGCGCGAGCAGGACCTGGCCCTGATCGTGCGCGCGCTCGAGGAAGTCCTGACGATATGCTCCCCATCCTGATCCTCGCCCTGCAGGCCGTCCCGGTGCAGGCCGCGTCGGCCCCGCCGCAGAAGGAGCCGCCGCGCTTCACCCAGTGCATGGACCTGGCGACCGGCGATCCGGCCAAGGCGCTTGCGGACGCGGTCCAGTGGCGTTCGGAAGGCGGCGGCACGCTGGCGCGGCAATGTCTGGGCGTGGCCTATGCTAATCAGGGGAAATGGGCGGCGGCGGCCGGCACGTTCGAGGACGCCGCGCGCGAGGCGGAGACTGCCAAGGATGCGCGCGCGCCGCAATATTGGGCGTCGGCCGGCAACGCCTGGATCGCGGCAAAGGAGCCGGCCAGGGCCCGCGCGGCGATCGACGCGGCGCTCGCCACCGGCACGCTGGCCGGGCTCGACCTGGGCGAGGCGCATCTCGACCGCTCGCGGGCGATGGTCGCATTGGGCGACATGGAAGCGGCGCGCAGCGATATCGACAAGGCGCTGACCTATGCCGACAAGGATCCGCTCGTCTGGCTGCTCTCGGCGACGCTGGCGCGGCGCGCGGGCGACCTGCCGCGCGCGGCGAACGACATCACCGAGGCGCTGCGCCGTTCGGGTGACGATCCCTCCGTGCAGCTCGAGGCGGGCAATATCGCCGCGGCGAGCGGCAACGAAGCTGATGCCCGCACCGCGTGGAACCGGGCGATCGAGCTGGCGCCGGGCACGGGCATCGCGAGTGCGGCGCGCAAGGCGCTGGAGCAGTTTTCCGCGACGGAGAAGTAGCATTCTAAATTCCTCCCTGAGCTTGCTCGGGGAGGAATTGAAGGGGCTGGCACTCTGCGCTGCTGACACCTATCTCCCCGCCCATGCGCTACCTCCACACCATGATCCGCGTGACGGATCCCGACGCCACGATCGCTTTCTTCGAACTTCTGGGCCTCAAGCTGGTCCGGCGTATGGACAGCGAGGCTGGACGCTTCTCGCTGATCTTCCTTGCCGCCGACGAGGATTCGAAGGGTGAGGGCCAGCGTGCCGATGCCGAGGTCGAGCTGACCTATAACTGGCCGGCCGAGGACGGCAGCGCGCCCGAGGCGTACACCGGCGGGCGCAATTTCGGGCATCTCGCTTACCGCGTCGACAATATCTACGAGACCTGCCAGCGGCTGCTGGACGGTGGCGTGACGATCAACCGCCCGCCGCGCGACGGCAACATGGCGTTCGTCCGCACCCCCGACAGTATTTCGATCGAGTTGCTCCAGGCGGGCGATCCGCTGCCGCCGGCCGAGCCCTGGGCGTCGATGCCCAATACGGGCGTGTGGTAGGCTTTCTCGAACGGCTCGGGGCGCGTGCCCCGATCGTGCAGGCGCCGATGGCGGGCGCCGGTGGCCCGGCCCTGGCGATCGCGGCGATGCGCGGAGGGGCAGTGGGATCGCTGCCCTGCGCGCTGCTGACGCCGGGACAGATCGTCGAACAGGTCGCCGAGGTGCGGGCCGGCGCCAAGGGGCCGCTCAACCTCAATTTCTTCTGCCATCATCTTTCCGAGCCGGCGCCCGACGAGACGGCGTGGCGGGCGCTGCTCGCGCCTTATTATGCCGAAGAAGGCGTCACGCCCGGCTCGGCGCCGCCGCTGCGCCGGCCGTTTGACGCCGATCTTTGCGACGCGGTCGAGAAGGCGCGGCCCGAGATCGTCAGCTTCCATTTCGGGCTGCCCGACGAACTGCTGCTCGCGCGGGTGCGCGGGACCGGGGCAGTGGTGTTCGGCAATGCGACGACGCCGGAGGAGATGCGCTGGCTTGCCGCGCGCGGGGTGAATGCGGTGATCGCGCAAGGCGCCGAAGCGGGCGGGCATGCCGGCTGGTTCCTGGGCGAGGGGCATGTGCCGGTGCCGCTCGCGACCTTGCTCGCCGAGAGGATCGCGGTGCCGGTGATCGCGGCCGGCGGGGTCGTCACCGGAGCGGATATCGCCCGGGTGCTTGCGGCGGGGGCAAGCGGCGTGCAGATCGGCACAGCCTTCCTGGCGGCGGAGGAGAGCAGCATCTCCGCGCCGTTCCGCGCGCTGCTGGGCACCGACGTGCCGACAGCGTTCACCAATTTGTTCTCGGGCCGCGAAGCGCAGGGGATCGTCAATCGGCTGATGCGCGCGCTGCGGCCGATCCGGGGTGACGTGCCCGCCTTTCCCTATGCTTCCAATGCGCTGGCGTCGCTGCGGGCGCACGCCGAGGCGGAGGGGCGGGGCGATTATTCGCCGCTCTGGGCCGGCACCGGCGTGGCGCGGGTGCGGGCGATGGGCGCCGAGGCGCTGGTCCGACGGCTGGCGGAGGAACTTGCATCCGTGCGCAGCTAAATGCTGCGGGATTGGTGCAAAACCCGGGCAAGGCGCTAGAAAGCGTACGGAAGGGAAACAAATGGCACTCGAGATCGTGCGCATTCCAGCGCTGAGCGACAATTACATCTGGCTGATCCACGACAGGCGCGCGGACAAGACCGCCGTGGTCGATCCCGGCGACCCCGCGCCCGTGCTCGCCGAGCTCAAGCTGCGCGGCTGGAAGCTCAACGCGATCCTCAACACGCATTGGCATCCCGACCATACCGGCGGCAACGCCGTGCTGAAGGCGGAGACCGGGGCGGTCATCATCGCGCCTTCGGGGGAAGGCACCCGCATCCCGGGCGCCGACTGGCTGGCAGGCGGCAACAACAAGATCAAGGTGGGCCAGCATGTCGCGCATGTGCTGGAGGTGCCCGGCCATACCGCGGGGCACATCGCCTATCACTTCGCCGAGGATGAGAAGCTGTTCGTCGGCGACACGCTGTTCGCCATGGGTTGCGGCCGGCTGTTCGAGGGAACGGCGGAGCAGATGTTCACGAACATGCAGCTCTTCGCCAAGCTGCCGCCCGAGACCCAGGTCTATTGCGCGCATGAATATACCCAGGCGAACGGGCGTTTCGCGCTGACCGTCGAGCCGGAGAACGAAGCACTCCAGGCGCGGATGGCTGAAGTCGATGCGCTGCGCGCGGCGGGCGAGCCGACGGTGCCGACGACGATCGGGGCGGAGCTGGCCACCAACCCATTCCTGCGCGCCGAGAGCGTCGAGCAGCTGGCGGAGCGTCGTGCGGCGAAGGATGCTTTTTGATCGGCGAAGCGTTATAAGGCGATACATGTCGGGGGCGACAGGAGACAGATGATGATCCGCTTCGCCTTGCCCGTGCTGATCCTGGGCGCCTGCGCCGCCAACGCGGCGATGCCGCAAAAGACATCGACCAGCGACGAGGCCAAGATCGCCAAGGTGCTGGACGGCATGAGCGCCGGCACGCCACAGGACTGTATCGACCGCGACAGCATGGGCGAGACCAGGGGCTTTCGCGACACGATCCTCTATATCCAGGGCCGCAAGAAAGTGTGGCGCAACGACACGGTCGGCAGTTGCCTCGGCCTGGCCAATGACGATCTGATGGTGGTGAAGAGCATTTCCAGCCGGCTGTGCCGCGGCGACACGGTGACCACGCGTTCGCGCGTGGGCGGGATGATGACCGGCTCCTGCGCGCTCGGCCAGTTCGTCCCATATACCAAGTGAGGAGAGGTCGCATGCGCGTCGCGATGATCGGGGCCATGATCGGGCTGCTCGCGCTGGCGGCCTGCACGCCGAGCGCCCAGATGCAGGCGTCGCAGCAGGCCGAGGCGCAGAAGGACCTGGCCGACGCACTGGGCGATCGCGTCGCCGGCGCGCCGAAGGACTGTATCAGCGTGAACGACAGCGAGGGCTCGCAGATCATCGACAGCCAGACGATCCTCTACAAGCCGGTGGGTCGCACATTGTGGCGCAACGACCTGGCCAGCGCCTGCCCGGGCCTGCGGCCCTACACGACACTGATCGTCGAAGTGCACGGATCGCAGCTATGCCGGAACGACCGTTTCCGGGCGATCGATCCGGGGGCGAGCATTCCGGGGGCATATTGCGTGTTCGGCAAGTTCACGCCGTACGAGAAGGTGAAGTGACGTAAAATCCTCCCCCCGCTTGCGCAAGGGAGGAGTTTTTACAGCACGTAGCGGCTGAGATCCGTGTTCCGCGCCACGGCGGCAAGCTGGCTATCGACATAGGCGCCGTCGATCACCAAAGTCTCGCCCTTGCGGTCCTCGGCGCCGAAGCTGATGTCCTCGAGCAGCTTCTCCATCACCGTTTGCAGGCGGCGGGCGCCGATATTCTCGATCTCCGCATTCACCTCGGCGGCGATCTTGGCGACTGCGCGGATGCCGTCCTCGGTGAAGTCGATCTGGACGCCTTCGGTGCCGAGCAGGGCGGCGTATTGCGCCACCAGGCTCGCCTTGGTGTCGCTGAGGATCGCGACGAAGTCCGCCTCGGTCAGTGCCTTGAGCTCGACGCGGATCGGCAGGCGGCCCTGGAGCTCGGGGAGCAGGTCGCTCGGCTTGGCGACGTGGAAGGCGCCGCTGGCGATGAAGAGGATGTGATCGGTCTTCATCGGCCCGTACTTGGTGGCGACTGTGGTGCCCTCGATCAGCGGCAGCAGGTCGCGCTGGACGCCTTCGCGGCTGACCGAGCCGCCGCGCACGTCGCTGACCGCGATCTTGTCGATCTCGTCGAGGAAGACGATGCCATTGGCTTCCGCATCGGCCAGCGCGACGCGGCTGACCTCGTCCTGGTCGAGGCGCTTGTCGGCCTCTTCCTCGACGAGCTTCTCCCAGGCGGCGCGGACATTGAGCTTGCGGCGCTTGAGCGGCGTGCCGCTCAGCCCCTTCATCATCTCGCCCAGATTGATCATCTGCGGGCCGGCGCCCGGGATGTCGAAGGGCATCTGCGAGGCCTGCTCGACTTCGATCTCGATCTCGCTGGTGTCGAGCGTGCCTTCATGGAAGCGCTGCTTGAACGCCTCGCGCGTCGCCGTGGAGCTGTCCTTGCCGGTGAGCGCGTCGAGCAGGCGCTGCATCGCCGCCTCCTCCGCCTTGTCCTTCACCGCGGCGCGGCGGCGCTCCTTCTCGAGCCGGATCGCTTCCTCGACCAGGTCGCGGGCGATCTGCTCGACGTCGCGGCCGACATAGCCGACTTCGGTGAACTTGGTCGCTTCCACCTTTACGAAGGGCGCGTCGGCGAGCTTGGCCAGGCGGCGGCTGATCTCGGTCTTGCCGCAGCCGGTCGGCCCGATCATCAGGATGTTCTTCGGCGTGACCTCGTCGCGAAGGTCGGCGGAAAGCTGCTGGCGGCGCCAGCGGTTGCGCAGCGCGACCGACACGGCGCGCTTGGCGTCCTGCTGGCCGATGATGTGCGCGTCGAGGGCGGCGACGATCGCCTTGGGGGTGAGGGCTTCGTTCATTTTGGGAAATGGGTCTCTGGCATTGTTTCGAACCCGGATGTCGGGTGCCGGATGCCCCGCTTCAAGCCGTGCAGCGGAAGCCGGCGAAGAAGGCCTGGTGCCGGGCGAGGATCTTCGCGATGCGATCGGGCTGTGGCGTGGCGTCCCATTCGCCATGCTCGAAGCTGCCGCCGCAGAGGATGCCGTCTGCCCGGGGGAACATATAGCCCATGTGACCGCCAAAGGCGTACTGGACCTCTGGCTGGGGAAGCAGCACCGCGAGCTGGCCCCGCACCGGCTCGATCCCGGCGTCGCCGAACAGCTTGCCCGCGCCGAGGCCGGTGCAGTTGAAGACCAGCGTTTCGGGCAAGGCGAGGATGTCGGCGGGGGTGGCGAAGTCGCGGATGACGAACGTGCCGCCGGCGATCTGGATGTCGCGCATCAGCTGACGGAGCAGATGGCCGCTCTCGGCATACATGGTGCTGAAGCGGCGGACGCGCTGGACCGGGAAGGGATGCTCGCCCGGGCCGAGGATCACCCGGTCCGCCTCATAGGCGTCGGCGAGATCGGGCGCGGCGTCGTCCTGCGCGGGATCGTCTCGCATCTGGAGGTAGGTGGGCACCCAGCGGATGCCATATTCCTCGCCGACCATGATCTGGAAGCGCCGCCAGCTATAGTCCATCGCCGCCTTGAACTGGCCGATCCATTCGGGGGTGACCTGGTCGGGTTCATAGAGGCTGGCCGGGTGCCATTGGCCACCGGCGATGTTCGAAGTGGTGTGGGGCGGCAGCTGGGCCGCGTAGAGCGTGACCTGGCGCCCGGCTTCCTGGAGCAGGCGCGCGGTGGTGAGGCCGACGATGCCGGAACCGAGCACCGCGACCGGGCCGCCATGGCCGGGCAGGCCGAGATCGACCGCAAGCCGCGCGGTGCCCCAGCTCAGCGTGATGCCCGCGCCGCCATGGCCGTAATTATGGACCAGGCGCTTGTCGCCCAGCGGCTCGGCGCGGACGATGAAGCCCGAGGCGCGATAGGGCCGCAGGCCCGCGACCGTGCGGATGACGCGGTGCGGGGAAACATTGGCGATGGGGAGGCATTTCGGGCCGCGGCTGGTGGTGGCGAGCGCCGCCGGGCGCGGCGTCGCCGTGCAGGCGGGGAGGGCGAGCGCGGCGGAGGCGATCAGCGGGCGGCGGGCGATCAGCATGCCGCGCAGGGTAGGGGAGAGAGCGCGCGGCTCAACCTGGTTTTGGTTGGGGAAGGTATGAGGCGAGCTCATGGCTCTTCTGGCCCACCCCTTCAGGGCAGGGGCTTATGAGGCCAGCCACGCCTCCGCCGCTTCCATCGTGGTGAACACGCGCACCCGCTCATGGGTCAGCGTGCGCTCGGCCTGGAGCTTGTTGAGGTGGCTGCCGACCACCACGGCGGCGCGGCCGGTGGTGTGGGGCATGCCGGCGTGCATGATGTTGGGCAGCAGGTCGGCCACGTCGTTCGCCTGCACCGGGAAGTCGAACGATTCGACCAGCGCCGTGTAGGTGCCGCCGGCGGCACGCGCTTCGGCCAGCTTCTCGCCCACAGCCGCGGCGAAGGGCGCCACATCCTCTATCTTCCAGAAACCGCTCACATGGATCGTCAGGCGATCGGCCTGGCGGTCATACTCGACGCGATACATGATGTGCCTTTGCGGAAGGGGGGAAGGCGGCGCCGCTAGGGCAGGTCAGGTGTCGCTGTCGAGCATTTCCACGGTGAGGCGGTCATTGGTGTAGACGCAGAGCTCGCCGGCGATCTTCATCGCAGCCCGCGCGATCTTCTCTGCATCGGTCTCGTAATCGACCAGCGCGCGCGCTGCGGCCAGGGCGAAATTGCCGCCCGAGCCGATCGCCGCCACGCCGCCCTCGGGCTCCAGCACGTCGCCGTTTCCGGTGACGACCAGCGTCACTTCCTTGTCGGCGACGATCAGCATCGCCTCGAGGTTGCGGAGATATTTGTCGGTCCGCCAGTCCTTGGCGAGCTCGACCGCGGCGCGCAGCAACTGGCCGTTGTGGCGCTCCAGCTTGGCCTCGAGCCGCTCGAACAGGGTGAAGGCATCGGCCGTGGCGCCGGCAAAGCCTGCGATCACGCTGCCGTCGCCCAGGGGCCTGACCTTGCGGGCGTTGGGCTTCATCACGGTGTTGCCGGCCGAGACTTGGCCATCGCCCGCGATCACGACTTTACCCGATTTGCGCACGGAAAGGATCGTTGTGCCGTGCCACGCATTTGTTTCGCTCATGGAGAGGATATGGGGAGCACCAGGCGGGCCCCGCAAGAGGGTCTGTTCCGGCGGCGCGGCACGCGATCCGCCGCAAGTGTTGCATTGGCGACACATCGCACTGCAGCAAAATTCACACCCGACAACGCTGACGCGTCGGAGCATTGACGTTTCATGGAACCGGTTTCATTGGGGTTTCAGGCGAACACCAAGAACAGAACAACTGCCACCGAAGCTTGTAACCGGTTACAACCTCGCTGGGGAGGAAATACAGTGGGAATTCAGACTAAGAATCGTCGCGCCCTGACGCGCGGCATCTCCGCAACTGCAATGGCGGCCGCGACGCTGCTGGCAAGCGGCGCCATCATGCTGCCGACCGTGGCTTCGGCCCAGGTGAGCACCAGCACGCTGCGCGGCGCGGTGACGAGTGCGGACGGCACTGCCATCGCCGACGCGCAGATCAGCGCACGCAGCGCCAGCACCAACCAGACTATCAGCGCGACCAGCGGCCCCGACGGCCGCTATACCCTGACCGGCCTGCGCGCGGGCGAGTATGAAGTGACCGCATCCGCGGGCGGGCAGAGCACGAGCCAGCAGGTGGCGATCGCAGTGGCACAGTCGGTCAATCTCGACCTGACGCTCGGCGGCGACACCGCAGCGGTGCCCGAAGGCCAGATCGTCGTGACCGGCAACCGCCTGACCGAGACGCGCACCAGCGAAGTCGCGACCAATGTCAGCGTCACCCAGATCGAGCGCCTGCCGCAGACCGACCGCAACTTCCTGTCGTTCGTCGCACTCGCCCCGGGCGTGAAGTATAATGACAGCGAGACCGACAAGGGCTTCACCTCGGGTGCGTCGACCGCCAGCCAGGTCAATGTGTTCATCGACGGCGTCAGCCTGAAGAACCAGGTGCGCGAGGGCGGCATCGCCGGCCAGCAGAACAGCCGCGGCAACCCGTTCGGCCAGCTCGCCGTGCAGGAATTCCGCGTCCTCACCCAGAACTACAAGGCCGAGTACGAGCAGGCCGGCGCGGCGATCGTCACGGCGATCACCAAGTCGGGCACCAACGAGTTCCACGGCGAGATCTTCGGCCAGTACACCGACAAGGGGCTGAGCGAGAAGGCGTATCTCGACAAGCGCAACAACCGCGCCGAGCCGGCGTTCGAGCGCAAGCAATATGGCGCGTCGCTCGGCGGCCCGATCATCAAGGACCGGCTGTTCTTCTTCGCCGCCTATGAAGGCAACGACCAGAACCGTGCGTTCAACGTCGACAGCTCGGGCTCGCCCGCGGCGATCGCGCAGTTCGAGCAATATTCGGGCCGCCGCCTGAGCGAGTTCGAAGGCGCGTTCGTCAGCCCGTTCCGCGGCGACTTCTACTTCGGCAAGCTGACCCTGACCCCAGACGATCGCCAGACGTTCGACCTGTCGTTCAGCCGCCGCGAGGAGACCGATATCCAGGGCTTTGGCGGCAACACCGCCTTCGAGAATGCCGAGAACAAGAAGAACAAGGTCGATACCTACCTGTTCAAGTGGAACTATAACGGCGAC
This sequence comes from Sphingomonas sp. GW821-FHT12D09, assembly GCF_058807215.1. Taxonomy (NCBI): domain Bacteria; kingdom Pseudomonadati; phylum Pseudomonadota; class Alphaproteobacteria; order Sphingomonadales; family Sphingomonadaceae; genus Sphingomonas; species Sphingomonas sp. GW821-FHT12D09. Next base: position 53,065 of record NZ_JBXAQL010000002.1, read on the forward strand.
AGCTTCACCAACGAGTTCAACGCCAGCTACCTGAACTACAACTTCAACCCGACCTCGCTGCACCCCGAGCTGCCGTCGTACGAATATGCCGGCGTGATCCTCTATGGCGGCAAGGATTCGACGCGCAACGAGACCCAGGCGAGCTACACGCTGCGCGACGACTTCACCTTCACCGGCATCGACGGCCATGCGATCAAGTTCGGTGCGCGCGTCGAAGTGACCGACATCCAGTTCGACAACAACGCCTATATCCAGCCGCGCTACACCTATCGCATCGACAGCGCCGGCACGGTCGATCCGGCCGACGACACCAACTTCTCGTTCCCGGCCGAGGCGCGCCTCGGGCTGGGCAGCGGGCGGATCCAGGCGTCGAACACCCAGGTCGGCCTCTATCTGCAGGACGATTGGGACGTCACCGACCGGCTGCAGCTGAACCTGGGCGTGCGCTGGGATTACGAGACCAACGGCTTCAACAACCATTATCGCACGCCCGCGGCGGCAGCGGCGGCACTGCGTGCGCTGCCGACCACCTTCTACTTCAACCCCGAGAACTACATCACCGACGGCAACGACCGTTCGCCGTTCGCCGGCGCGATCGCGCCGCGCTTCGGCTTCTCGTACGACATCAAGGGCGATCGCTCGACGGTGATCTTCGGCGGCGCGGGCCGCTATTACGACCGCAACAACTTCAACAACACGGTCGACGAGCTGTCGCGCTCGATCAACCCGGTCGGCGTGTTCCGCTTCTCGCAGAATGGCCTGCCGCGTTCGGGCCTGCCGACGGTGGTGTGGAATCCGGCCTATGGCACCCGCGCGGGCCTGCTGGCGCTCGCGGCGACCGCCACCACCGGCCTGCCCGAGTTGTTCGCAGTGAAGAACGATGCCCGTCCGCCGGTGAACGACCAGTTCTCGCTCGGCGTGCGCCAGCGCTTCGGCATCTTCGAAGCGTCGGTCACCGGCTCGTACCAGACCGGCCGCAACGGCTATACCAACCTGTTCGCCACCCGGCAGAACAACGGGCTGGGCGGCTGCTGCAACACCGCGCCGGTGACGCCGTACGGCTATGCCAACGTGCTGATCGGCTATGACGGGCTCGACACCCGCTACAAGGCGCTCTTCTTCACGCTCGACAAGAACTACACCAAGGCCTCGGGCTGGGGCCTGAACATCGCCTACACGCTCTCCAAGGCGGAGCAGAATGGCGGCGACCTGTTCAGCCTCGATGGCCTGACGCCGGACGGCTATGGCTGGCGGCCCAAGGCCGGCGACGAGCGTCACCGGGTGGTGATCTCGGGCATGGTCGACCTGCCGCTGGGCTTCCGCTTCTCCACCCTCGCCACGCTGAGCAGCGGCGCTGCCTATCAGGTTACCGATGGCAGCCGCGGTTCGGACAGCGGTGCGGCACTGCTGACCGCGGCCTATCCGGAGAAGAACTGCATCGAGGGGCTGTTCGCCTTTTGCGAGGTGAACGTGTCGCTGGCCAAGACCTTCCCGGTGCTGGGTGGCGACAATCTCGAAGTCGCAGTCGATGTCCTCAACCTGTTCAACAACAAGAACTTCAAGGACTTCGACACCTATATGAACGCGGCGGTGACCCCGCCGGACCTGCTCGATCCGGCCGATTACGCCCATGCGGCCAACACGCTGACGCTGCCGCGCCGCATCCAGTTCCGCCTGGGGTATCGCTTCTAGAGCAGCCCGGGCGCTGTCACTTCGGGGGGAGGCGAGCCGCAGGGCTTTCCTCCCCCTTTTCATTCGGGGAAAGACGATGCGTATCCCGTTGGCCCTGGCCAGCCTGCTCGCCACCACCGCGCACGCCCAGCCGGGACGCGAAACCTACGCCAACCCGATCGATATCGATTATCGCTACAATTTCGAACAGGCCAATGAAGGCGTGTCGTACCGCACCGGCGCGGACCCGGCGATCGTCACCTTCAAGGGCAAATACTACCTCTTCCAGACGCTGGCCGACGGCTATTGGTCGTCGAGCGACCTGGTCCACTGGACGTTCGTCACGCCCAGCCGCTGGCCGTTCAACTCGATCGTCGCACCCGCGGTGTGGAGCGATGGCGAGCGCATCCTGATCCAGCCATCGATGACGCGCGCGGAATCGATCCTGTCGATCACCGATCCCGACAGCGGCAAGCTCGACTTCTTCGTGCGGCGCATGCCCGAACTGGTCGATTCGGTGGGGGAGGGGCATGTCCCCGCGCCCGGCGAGGCCAAGGTGCCGCCCGGCCCCTGGGACCCTGCGCTGTTCAAGGACGAGGACGGGAAGTGGTACCTGTACTGGGGATCGTCCAACGTCTTCCCGCTCTACGGGATCGAGATCGCGTTCGCGGACGGCAAGCTGGCCTACAAGGGTAAGCCCACGCCGATGCTGGCGCTGCACCCCGAGCAGCATGGCTGGGAGCGGTTCGGCCAGGATCATTCGGGCACGCTGCCGAACGGCACGCCGATTACCCCCTTCATGGAGGGCGCCTGGATGACCAGGGTCGGTGGGCGCTACTATCTGCAGTACGGCGCGCCGGGCACCGAATATAACGCCTATTCCAACGGCACCTATGTCTCCGACAAGCCGCTCGGGCCGTTCGAATATGCGCCGTACAACCCGGTCGCCTACAAGCCCGGCGGGTTCGTGCAGGGCGCGGGGCACGGCTCGACCTTCCAGGATGTGCACGGAAACTGGTGGAACACCGGCACGCCGTGGATCGGCTATAACTGGACCTTCGAGCGGCGAATCGGGATGTGGCCGGCCAGGTTCTGGGCGGACGGGCAGATGGCGGTCTCGACTCGCTTCGGCGACTTCCCGCATTATGCACCGACTGCGAAGGTCGAGGATCCGGAGAGCCTGTTCACCGGCTGGATGCTGCTTTCGTACCGGAAGGCGGCGGTGGCTTCGTCGACGCTCGGCGAGTTCGGCGCCGGCCGGGCGACCGACGAGGATCCGCGCAGCTTCTGGGTGGCGGGGAAGAATGCGCCGGGCGAGACGCTGACGGTGGATCTTGGCGGGGCCAGGACGCTGCGCGCGGTGCAGGTCAATTTCGCCGACTACAAGGCCGGTCGGTTCGGCGACGCGCCGGATATCTATACCGAGTTCGCGCTGGAATCCTCGCTGGACGGGAAGAACTGGTTTCCGCTGGCCAGGACCGAGGCGCCGCGGCGGGATCGGCCCAATGCCTATTTCCAGCTGCCGGCGCCGGTACAGGCGCGGTTCGTACGGTACGTGCACGGCCATGTCGGCGGGGCGAACCTGGCGATCAGCGACTTGCGGGTGTTCGGCTCGGCAGGCGGCAAGGCGCCGGCGATGCCGGGCGGGGTCATTGCAAAGCGCGACGGCGACGCTCGCAATGCCCATGTCACGTGGAAGCCCGTGCCCGGCGCGGTGGGCTACAATGTCCTGTGGGGCGTGCGGCCGGATCGGCTGACGCTGGCCTATCAACGCTGGGCGGACCAGGGACCGGCGCTCGAGTTGCGGGCGCTGAACCTGGGCGTGGACTATTGGGTCGCGGTCGAGGCGTTCGACGAGAATGGGGTTTCTCGGCGGACCAAGCCTGTCCGCATCCGCTAGACGCCCGACGCCTCGGTTAAGAATTCGACCAGCGCGCCCGGGGCGTTCGCGCCAAGGCAGATGCCGAGAATCTGGTGGGCGTCGGCGGCTTCCTTCGCGCTGCGGGTGAACATCGCCGCTTCATAGTCGGCGAGTGCCGCTTCGATGTCGCCGGGCCGGGCCGCGATCGCCAAGGCGAGCTCGGCGCCGTCGAGCATCGCCAGGTTGGCGCCCTCGCCAGCCGGGGGTGCCAGGTGCGCGGCATCGCCGAGCAAGGTCACGCCGGGCACGCGATCCCAGCGATGATCGTTCGGCAGCGCGTGGAGCGCGCGCGGGACCGGCGGAGTCTCGCCATCGGTGATCAATGCGGTGAGCGCCGGCGCCCAGCCGGCGAACTCGGCCGCGATACGCGCGGTCGCGGCGGCGGCATCGGTGAAGTCGATGCCGGCGATCCATTCAGCGGGGCGGTTGAGCGCGACATAGGCGTGGAGGACGCCGCCCGCCTCGCGGTGTGCGAAGATGCCCTTGCCCGGCGCCATCGCGAACAGCGCGCCGCTGCCCACCGCTTCGGCCGATGCGGGGTGATGCGTGTCGGCATCATGCAGATAGGTCTCGACGAAGGTGGTGCCGATATAGCCGGGTTGCGCTGTCGAAAGCAGCGGACGCACCTTCGACCAGGCGCCATCGGCACCGACGAGAAGATCGCTGGTCACACCCGACCCGTCCGCGAAGGTCAGCGCGTGCCGGCCATCGTCGAGCGGCGCAACGCCGACGAGCTTCTTCCCCCAGTGGATCGTCCCTGCCGGGAGCGACTCGAGCAGGATCCGCCGCAATTCGCCGCGCAGCACCTCGGGGCGCCCGCCGGTGCCGTCATCGGGCTGATCGAGCAGTACATTGCCGTGCTGGTCGAGCACGCGCGACGCCTGGCCGCCTTCGTGGATCAGCGCGCGGAACTGGCCAGTAAGGCCCGCTGCCTCGAGCGCGCGCTGGCCGTCCTCGACATGGATGTCGAGCATGCCGCCCTGGGTACGGGCCTCGGGTGCGGAATCCGCTTCGTAAATTGCGGCGGGAATGCCGTGGAGGTGAAGGACCCGGGCGAGCACGAGGCCGCCAAGGCCGGCGCCGACGATGGTGACGGGAGTCATATTGAAGCTTTCGAACGTTGATTGGAACGTTGTTCCATAAATCGTCTATTGGAACGGCGTTCCAATGCTGTCAAGGCATTGTGCATGGCAGAACGGACCGAACGCCGCGCGGACGCGCTTTCGAAGGAGCGGATCGTCGAGGCGGCGATCGCGATCCTCGATGCCGAGGGCGAGCGCGCGCTGACATTCCGTGCGCTCGCCGCGCGGCTGGCGACCGGAAGCGGCGCGATCTACTGGCATGTCGCCGACAAGGACGATCTGCTCGGGGCGGCTGCCGACCATGTCATCGCCGGGGTGGTGCACGCGATCGGCGGCACGGAGCCGCGCGACGCGATCCGCGCCATTGCCTTGGGCGTGTTCGACGCGATCGACGATCATCCCTGGGTGGGTGCGCAGCTGCACCGGGCGCCGTGGCGGCCGGCGATGCTGCTGGTGGCGGAAGGGATCGGCAGCCGGCTCCAGCAACTCGGCGTCCCCGACCGCGCGCTGTTCGATTCCGCGTCCGCGCTGGTGAACTACATCCTCGGGGTCGCCGGACAGAATGCCGCGAATGCGCGGCTTGCGCAGGACGCCGGCCGAACTGACCGCTCGGCGTTCCTCGGGGCGGTCGCCGCGCGCTGGGCGCAGCTCGATCCGGCCGAATACAGCTTCCTGCCCAAGGTGGCGGCGCAGTTGCCCGTGCATGACGATCGCGCGCAATTCCTGGCCGGCGTAGACCTTATCCTGGCCGGCATCGACGCGCTGGGCTGATCAGCCCAGCCAGCCCCCGGTGAACCCGGCGGCCTTCAGCCCCTTGCGGATCGGCGCGCTGCTGCGCATCCGCTTCCACACGAAATCATTCCGGTAATTCGCCGCCTGGAGCAGGATCGGGCCCTGGTCGATGCCGATATAGTCGGTGTCGTACCAGCCCTTCACCGGATCGACCCGGCCATTCGCGACGCGCTTGTCGGTCCAGCGGAAGCTCGGGTTGAACGAGTCGTAGAAGCCGTATTTGCCGTACAGGAGCGCGCCATGCTCGCGGCGCAGTGCCTCGGCGGCGGGGATCACGATCTCGGGTGCGAAGGGCAGCGAGCCGAGCGCGGCGGTGGGGGCGAGCGTGCCGTCGTCGCGCTCGTCGGGCTGGCCGAGCGGGCCGCGGGCGGAATATCCGAAGAACTCGGTTCGCTTGCCCTTGAAGTCGAGCGTGTAGCCGCCCGGGCCGTCACAGGCGGTGAGGCCCCATATGTCCTTGGACCATCCGTCCCAGCGCTGCGGATTGGCGATGCAATAGGCGCGGTTGGCATAAGTGGCGCGGCGGCTATTCTCGAAATAGTCCATGCCGGCTTCGCGCATCACCGCGTCGCGGATGCCGCGGAAGTCGATCCAGACCTGGCTGTACTGGTGGCCGAACATGGGCGCGAAGGCGAGGTGGCGAGTCGGCCCTTCGCCGCGCCAGCTGTGCGGATAGGGGGCGGTCCAGACATCCCAGCTGTCCGCCGGCAGCGCGTGCTCGGGGGCGCCGAGGCCGAGGATGTAGACGAACATCCCCTCGTTATAGCCGTCCCAGTTGCGCTCGATCAGGCCGCGGCCGGGGTGCCAGCCCATCGACACGGCCTTGCGCCCGTCCGAGCGGAAGAAGTTCCAGTCGGCGCGGGTATAGAGTTTTTGGGCGAGTTCGCGGATCTCGCGCTCCTTCGCGTCTGCGCGATCATAATATTGACCGGCGAACAGCACGCCCATCAGCAGCAAGGTGGTGTCGACGCTGGACAGCTCGACATTGCCGAAGCGCTCGCCGGTGATCATGTCGATGAAATGGTAGAAGAAGCCGGCATGGCCGATCTTGCCGGTCGGCTCGGGCCCCTGCGGCGCTTCCCAGAAGAAGCGCAGCGTGGTGAGGGTGAGGTCGCGCGCCTCCGCCCGGGTGATCCAGCCGCGCTCGACCCCGACCGGATAGGCGGTCAGCGCGAAGCCGACCGAGGCGATCGAGCAGAAGCTGGGGCTGGGATAGCGATCGGGGACCAAGCCATTGTCGCGCCGCGCGGTTTCCCAGAACCAGCGGAACGTGCGGTGCTCGATGTCCTCGTAGAAGGCGGGGAGCGTGCGCACACCGGCCGCCTTGCGGCTCTGCGCGGCCGCTGCGCCCGGCACCGCGGCTCCGGCCAACAGGAGCGAAGACCGCGAAAGGAGCGCGCGCCGGTCGATCATGGTCCAAGCCTCATACACGATAAAGAGCGGTTCCGCCCGCGGCTATGACATGCCGCCCGGAAAATCGGAGGCGGCGCGGCGGGCGCCGCCTCCCACGGGGGATGCAACCAGCGGCGGGTGGTTTCTGAAACCGGTTACAGTTCCGGCGCAAAAAGAAACGGAGCCACGCTCACGCATGCGCGGCTCCGTCCGTGGAAGCGGTGCGCGGCGCCGTGGTGGCGCGCATCACCAGCTCGGGAATCTGGGTTTCGCTGGCGCGGACCTGGTCCTTGCCCTCCAGCATGTCGATCAGCCGGGCGACGGCGCGGGCGCCCATCTCGGCGATGTTCACCCGCACCGTGCTGAGCGCGAGGTAGCGGGCGAGGGGGACGTCGTCGAAACCGGCGACGGCGATATCCTCGGGCACGCGCTTGCCGGAGGTGCGCAGGATGTGGAGGCAGCCGATCGCCATGCTGTCATTGGCGGCGAAGACGGCGTCGGTAAGCGTGTTGCTCGCCAGGATCTCGTGCGCGGCGGCCTCGCCCGCTTCCTCGTTGAAGTCGCCGGCGATGATGCGCGGGGGCAGGCCGAGACGTGCGCAGGCGGCAAGATATCCCTGGGCGCGTTGCTGCGCGTCGACATTGCGCTCGGGCCCGGCGATGTGGACGATGTGGCGATAGCCATTGGCGTAAAGGTGATCGACCATCGCCTCGGCGCCGCTGCGATTGTCGAAGCGCAGGGCCGGGCGGCCGGGCAGGTCGGCATGGCTGTTGATCATCACCGAGGGGAGCGCCGGCGGAATCGCGCGCTCGAGCGTTTCGGCCGAGATGTGCGGCGCCATCACGAGCAGCCCGTCGACGCGGCCGCGCATCGCCCGCAAGGCCACCGCGGCCTGGTCGCCATCGTCATGCATGTTGGAAAGGAGCAGCAGGTAGCCACGGCGGCTCGCTTCCCTGTCCATGCCGCGCACGCATTCGGAGAAGAACTCGCCGTGGAGATCGGGCAGGACGACACCGATCGCGTGGTTGCGCGCGAGGCTTAGGCTGCGCGCGCCGGCATGGGGGACATAGCCCAATTCGGTCGCTGCCTTGATCACCCGGTCGCGGGTTTCGGCGCGGACATTGTCGAGGCCGTTGAGCGCGCGCGACACCGATGCGACCGAAACTTCGGCGCGGCGTGCGACATCGCGGATGGTGGCCTCGCCCATTTTCAGTCCCTTCTACCGGATCACGCATGTTTCCTGCGTTTCAGACCGCTTCCGCGATTGCATTACAAGCCGCGTGCGAGTTATGTAACCGGTTACGGTTCGCAGCGACAAGCAAAAAAGTTTCGCGCCCGGATATCGTGAGGACAAATCCCGTTGGTGGTTGGCGGCGGGGCGCACAGGAGAGGAAGAACAATGTTCGACACCAGGATTTCGCGACGCGCGGCGCTGATGGGAGCCGGTGCAGTTGCGGCCTGGGCCGCGAGCCCGGCGCGTGCGATGCTGCGGGCGGCGGGCAGCCTGCCGGTGCCGCCCTTCATCGATGCGCTGATCGCCAGGATGACGGTCGAGGAAAAGGCCGGCCAGCTCACCCTGATGCCCGCGGCCTGGGGCGGCGGCGTGGCTACTGCGCTCAACCCGCCGAGCAACGGGCCGAGCTTCGAGGAGCAGCTGACCGAGGTCGAGAAGGGGCACCTCACCGGCGTGTTCAACGGCAATGGCGCCGAGATGGCGCGCCGCATGCAGACCGTGGCGATGACCAAGTCGCGGCTCAAGATCCCGCTGCTCTTCGCCGCCGACGTGATCCATGGCCATCGCACGATCTTCCCGGTGCCGGTCGGAGAGGCGGCGTCGTTCGAGCCAGACCTGGCCGAACGCACGGCGCGCATGGCGTCTTATGAAGGCGCTGCGGCCGGCATCGACTGGACCTTCGCGCCGATGGTCGACATCGCGCGCGACCAGCGCTGGGGCCGAACGATGGAAGGCGCCGGCGAGGACGTGCTGCTCGGCGAGCTGATCGCCGCGGCGCGGGTACGCGGCTTCCAGGGCAAGGACCTGAAGGCGAACGACGCTATGCTCGCCTGCTTCAAGCATTTCGCCGCCTATGGCGCCGCCGAGGCGGGGCTCGACTACAACAGTGTCGATGTGTCGGAACGGACGCTGCGCGAAGTCTATCTGCCGCCGTTCAAGACTGCGCTGGACGCCGGCGCATTGTCGGGCATGGCCTCGTTCAACGAGATCTCCGGGGTGCCCTCGACCGCCAATGACTGGCTGATGCGCAACATCCTGCGCGGCGAATGGGGCTTCGAGGGCTTTGTGGTGTCGGACTATACCGGCGACATGGAGATGATCGACCATGGCTTCGCCGCCGACGCGCGCGAGGCGACCAAGCTCGCCTTCCTCGCCGGTGTCGACATGAGCATGACCAGCGGCTTCTACCGCGATCATCTGCCCGATCTCGTCGCCAAGGGCGAAGTGCCGATGGCGACACTCGACGAGTCGGTGCGCCGCGTGCTGGCGATGAAGGCGAAGCTTGGCCTGTTCGAGGATCCGTTCCGCCGCATCGACGTGAAGCGCGAAAAGGCGCGCTCACGCACCAGGCAGGCGATCGCGCTCTCCCGCGAGGCCGGGCGCAAGTCGATCGTGCTGCTCAAGAATGACGGCGACCTGTTGCCGCTGCCCAAGAGCGGCAAGCGCATCGCGATCATCGGGCCGTTCGCGGAAGGCAAGCACGACATCAACGGGCCCTGGGTGGTCTATGGCGACAACGCCCAGGCGATCGACCTGGCGAGCGGCGTGCGCGCCGCAGTGGCCGACAAGGGTGCGGTGAGCGTCACGCTCGGCTCGGGCGTCGAAGCGCCGCTGGCCGGCGGGATCGATGCGGCGGTGGCCGCGGCGAATGCGGCGGACATAGTGATCTTGGCGATCGGCGAGGCGGAGAACATGTCCGGCGAGGCGCAGTCGCGCACCGAGATCGTGGTCCCCGCACCGCAGATGGCGCTGGCGGAAGCCGTCGCGAAGACGGGCAAGCCGATCGTGGTGGTGCTCAAGAATGGACGCGCGCTGGCGCTGGACGGCGCGGTGCTGAACGCAGGCGCGATCCTCGTCACCTGGTTCCTGGGATCGGAGGGCGGCAACGCCACGGCCGATGTGCTGTTCGGGGATTACAGCCCGGCGGGCCGCCTGCCGTGCAGCTTCCCGCGCTCGCCGGGCCAGCAGCCTTATTATTACAGCCACAAGCCGACCGGCCGGCCGAACCCCGCAGGGCCGCTCCAGCCCTACAAGGCGCATTATCGCGGCATTCCGAACTCGGCGCTGTTCCCGTTCGGGCATGGGCTGACCTATGGCAAGGTCGGCTATGCCGACCTGTCGGTGCCGGCGACCTTGGCCTGGGACGGGGAGATCACCGTCTCGGCGAAGATCACCAATTCGGGAGCGCGCGCGATCGAGGAAGTGGTGCAGCTCTACATTCGCGACCGGGTGGCGAGCGTGACCCGGCCGGTGCGCGAGTTGAAGGCCTTCCGCAAGCTGGCGCTGGCACCGGGCGCAAGCGAGACGGTGACGTTCAAGCTTCGCCGGGACCAGCTGTTGTTCATCGGGCGCGAGAACAAGCCGGTCGTCGAGCCGGGGCTGTTCGATGTGTGGATCGCACCGTCGGCGGAAGCCGAGGGCGTGAAGGCGCAGTTCACGCTGGTGGCGTGACGTTCAATTCCTCCCCCAGCTTGCTGGGGGAGGGGGACCATCGCGTAGCGATGGTGGAGGGGCCGGCGCAGCGCGCCGGTGCCCGGCGCCCCCTCCACCACCGCCTTCGGCGGCGGTCCCCCTCCCCGAGACAAGCTCGGGGAGGAATTAGTTGGCCCGCTCCTCCAGGTCCTTCACGATCCGGGCATGCGCGCCCTTGCCCAGCGGGTTGAGCCACATCCCCGCCACCGACAGCGCCAGGAATGCCAGCGGCACCAGCGCGATCGTGCCGCGCATCGTGGCGAGGGTCGCCTGGCTCTGCTGGACATTGGCGACATAGCCGGCCGCATCGAACCCCGCGGCGAGCAGCAAGGTGGCGACGCCGATCGCGATGCGCTGGAGCAAGGCGGCCATGCCGAACACCGCGCCCTCGACGCGCAGCCCCGTGGCCTGCTCGCCATATTCCACCGTGTTGGGCAGCATCGCCCAATAGGCGAAGTGCAGCCCGACGATCAGCGCCTGCATCGCGACCAGGAAGAGCTGCATCGGCCCGGCGCGCTCGATATGCACGCCGACGAACAGCACCAGCCCGGCCATGCAGGCCGAGGCTGCCAGGAACCATAGCCCGCGCGTGCCGAGCAGGCGCTGGAGCAGCATCCACAGCGGCACGGCGGCTGCACCGACCACCCCCATCCAGGCGAGCGCGCTCTGCCCGGCCACGTCGTCGCCGACGAAGTATTTGAAGTAATAGAGCACCGACTTGTTGAGGATCGTCACCGCGACGATCATCGCCATCATCGCGAGGTTGAGCGTGACGAAGGCGCGGTTGGCGGCGAGGCTCCTGAGGCTTGCCGCTATCGAGGGTGGGGCTGCGCGGAGCGGCACGACCTGCTCGCGGTAGCTTGCGCCGACCAGCATCAGGATCGCGGTGCCGAGGATCGCGAACAGAATCGCCGCGCCGAGATAGGCCTGGGCGGGAACCGCCGTGCCGCTCAGCCAGGCGCCGAGCGGCAAGGTGCCGCGTGCGACCAGCACTGCCGCCATCGTACCGAACAGCATGCGCATGCCGGCCAGGAAGGCGCGGTCGCGGCTGTCGCTGCTCACGCGCGCGCTCATCGCCAGATAGGGGACGTTGACCGCGGCATAGGCGGTGCGGAACAGCAGGTGGCCGACGAAGATGCTGGCGATGCCCCACCAGCTGCTGGCCAGCGGCGGCACATAGGTCAGCACGAAGGCGAGCCCCAGGGGGATGCTGCCCAGCATCAGGAAATGGCCATAGCCGCGCCCGGGCTCGCGGCGATCGGCGACGGCGCCGGCGATGAAATTGGCGAGCCCGTCCCATACCGAGGCGACGGTGTAGATCGCCGCGGCGGTCGCCACCGGCAGCGACAGCGCTTCGGTATAGTAGAAGAGCAGGAAGAGCATGATGCTCTGCCAGTAGAGATTGAAGGCGAAGTCCCCGAAGGCGAAGAGCAGCAGCCTGAGGCGCGGCGGCGCGGCGCGGAGGCGGGCGATCATCGGGCGGGCGTTGCCGCGTGCGCGCGCATGTCGATTCGTCCTCTCCCGCCGCCTTGGGCCGCCGACCCTAGAATGCCGGTTCGACCTTGCAAAATAGGATTTCGTCCGCTCTGCTCTCCGTCTGGGCCGGGGAGCTTCACGCATGCGGGGAGAGTCAAGGGATTCAACATTTTCGAAGGGGCCGATCGTGCCGATTCGGCGCCGAGCGCGAGCGCGCGGGCGCCCGCCCGGCCTCGCTTCATGTCTCCGAAGAGACTGGTCGGGGCGACAGGATTCGAACCTGCGACCCCCACACCCCCAGTGTGATGCGCTACCAGGCTGCGCTACGCCCCGACCGAGGTTGGGGCCTCTAGGCCGGTGCGGCGCAGGATGCAAGCGGGTCCCGACAATAGTTGCGCGTGCAGGTCGCGCATGTTAGCGCGCCGCGCTTGAACGGAGCGGATTCCGCGCCGGCCCTCTCAGCTTATTTCGGGATCCCATGTTCATAACCCCAGCATATGCACAGGCCGCAGGCGCGGCACAGGCCAGCCCGATGGGCGGCATCCTCGGCCTTGCGCCGCTCGTCCTCATCTTCGTCGCCTTTTATTTCCTGATGATCCGCCCGCAGCAGAAGCGGATGAAGGAGCTCCAGGGTTCGATCAACGCCGTGAAGAAGGGCGACCAGGTCGTCACCGGCGGCGGCCTGATCGGCAAGGTGACCAAGGTCGATGAGACCGAAGTCGAACTCGAGCTCGCCCCGAACGTGAAGGTCCGCGCGATCAAGGCCACGCTGACCAGCGTGAAGTCGGCCGGCGGCGCGAAGCCCGCGAACGACTGATGCTCGACTTTCCCCGCTGGAAGATCACCACGATCCTCGTCGGCATCGCGATCATGATCGCGCTGTCGGTGCCGAGCTTCTTCCCGAAGAGCGCGCGCGACCATTGGCCGAACTGGGTGCCCAAGCCCGCGATCAACCTCGGCCTCGACCTTGCCGGCGGCAGCTTCCTGCTGTTCGAGGCGAACACGGATGACGTGCGCCAGGCCAAGCTGACCCAGATGCAGGACCAGGTCCGCGTCGAGATGCGCCGCGATCCCAAGATCGACATCGGCGATATCTCGATCCAGGGCGGCAAGGTCAGCTTCATGCTGCGCGACCCTTCCAAGGTGGATGCGGCCCGCGAGAAGCTGCTTGCGATCACCGGCACGGGCGTGGGCACCACCGGCCAGCGCCAGTGGGACGTAGCCGTGGTCAATTCGTCGCAGTTCGTGCTGACGCCCACCGACGCGGGCATCAACGAAGCAATCGAGACCGCGATGAACGACGCGCGGGAAATCATCGAGAAGCGCATCAACGCGCTCGGTACCGTCGAGCCGACCGTGATTCGCGAAGGCGCCAACCGCATCGTGGTGCAGGTGCCGGGCCTGCAGGATCCGACCGCGCTCAAGGCGCTGGTCGGCAAGACGGCCAAGCTCGAATTCCGCCTGGTCGATTCGACGGCGGACCAGAATGCCGTGCAGCGTGGCGAGGCGCCCGCCGGCGACGTGATCATGCCGTACCAGGCCGGCGGCAACATCGCGGTGCAGCGCACGGTGATGATCACCGGCGACATGCTCGTTGATGCCAAGCAGAGCTATGACCAGCAGACGGGCCAGCCGGGCGTGACGCTGGAGCTGAACGGTGCGGGCACCAAGCGCTTTGCCAAGGTGACGCAGGAAAATAGCGGCAAGCCCTTCGCGATCATCATCGACGGCACCGTCATCTCGGCGCCGAACATCAACGAGCCGATCTTGGGCGGCAGCGCCGTGATCAATGGCGGCTTCACCGTGGAGAGCGCCAACCAGCTCGCGATCGCGCTGCGATCGGGCAAGCTGCCGGTGGACCTCAAGGTGGTGCAGGAATCGACGGTCAGCCCCGAACTGGGCAAGGACTCGATCCGTGCCGGCATCACCGCGTCGATCATCGCGGTCGTTGCCGTGATCGCCTTCATGATCCTCACCTATGGCCGCTTCGGCATCTATGCGACGCTGGCGGTGACCATCAACGTGCTGGTCATCTTGGCGGTGATGGGCCTGCTCAACGCAACGCTGACGCTGCCCGGCATCGCCGGCTTCGTGCTGACGATCGGCACCGCGGTGGACGCCAACGTGCTGATCAACGAGCGTATCCGCGAAGAGCGGCGGCGTGGGCGCAGCGTGATGCAGGCGATCGAGCTCGGATACAAGGAAGCCAGCCGCACGATCTTCGAAGCGAACGTGACGCACGCCATTGCCGGCCTGATCATGGTGTTCCTGGGCTCCGGCCCGGTGCGCGGCTTCGCCGTGGTGCTGCTGATCGGTATCGCGACTTCGGTGTTCACCGCCGTCGTGTTCACCCGCATGCTCGTCTCGATCTGGGTGCGCCGTAACCGGCCCACCGAAATCCATATTTAATCGGAAGCGACGCACATGCGGCTCCTCAAGATCATCCCGGACAACACGAACATCGGGTTCGTGCGCGTCCGCCACATCGCCTTCGCCATCACCATGGCGCTCACCGTCGCGGCCGTCGCGCTGGTCGGTATCCATGGGCTCAACATGGGCGTCGACTTCGTCGGCGGCGTCTCCATCGAGGAGAAGTTCGCCGGCCCGCCGCAGGTCGACGAGATCCGCGAGACGGTGAACCATCTCGGCTTCGGCGAGGCGGCGCTCCAGCAACTTGGCGGACAGAACACGGTGACCATCCGCCTGCCGGTTCCCGCTTCGGCCAATCCCGATGCGGTCAACACCATGGTGGAGACCGTGAAGAAGGCGCTGGCGGCCAAATTCCCCGGCGCGACCTTCAGCACCTATTCCACCGTCTCGGGCAAGGTCTCGGGCGAACTGGTGCAGAAGGGTGTGCTGGCGGTGATCCTGGCGATCGTCGGCATCGCGATCTTCTCGTGGTTCCGCTACGAATGGCAGTTCGGCGTTTCGACCGCAGTGGCGATCATCCACGACGTACTGATGGCGCTGGGCTTCTTCGCGGTGACGGGCATGGTGTTCGACCTGAACATCGTCGCGGCGATCCTCACGATCATCGGCTATTCGATCAACGACAAGATGGTGATCGACGATCGTATCCGCGAGAACATGCGCAAGTACCGCAAGATGGGGATTAGCGAGCTCATCGACCTCTCGGTCAACGAGACGCTGCCACGCACCGTGATGACCTCGCTGACGATCATGCTTGCGCTCGCCTCGCTGCTGATCTTCGGTGGCCCGGTGCTGCGTGGCTTCACCGCCGCGATGATGCTGGGCATCGTCGTCGGTACCTATTCGTCGATCTACGTCTCCTCGTCGCTGCTGATCACGCTGGGCCTGAAGCCCGGCCCGCGCGAGGAAAAGCCCTCGGCGGCGACCGGCGCCGAGCGCATCGGCTGACCTGGTGGAAGTAAAGCGCGCCAGCGCGGAGGGGCCGGTCATCACCGGCTTCTCCGGGCGTGGCTTCCGGGTCGACGAAGGCGTGTACGAGGGGCTGCTGATCACCCCCGAGCGCGCCGATGGCTGGGCACCGCCAGCGATCGGGGAACTGACCGAAGCCGATCTCGCCCCGCTGCTGGCGCTGGATCCCAAGCCGGAATTCCTGCTGCTCGGCACCGGCGCCACCTTGGTCCGTCCGCCGCGTGCCTTGGTGGGGGCCTTGGGCGCCAGGGGTATCGGCATCGAGGCGATGGACAGCCGCGCGGCGGCCCGCGCCTGGGGCGTGCTGCGCGCCGAGTTGCGCTGGATCGCGGGCGCGCTCTACCCGCTGGACTGATCGCCGCCCGCAGCTAAGCTCTCGCCAAAGGGAGAGGCACGCATGATGATTCTCGCGCTCGCGCTGGCAATGACCGCGCAGTCCGACGGCCCCGATTATCGCGACACCGCCAACTGGCTCTGCCGGCCCGGCCGCCAGGATGCCTGCACCATGGACCTATCGGCCACGGTGGTCGCGGCGGACGGAAAGCGCAGCGTCGAGCCGTTCAAGGCCGCCAAGGATCCCAGGTTCGACTGTTTCTACATCTACCCGACCATCTCGCTCGACACGACGCCGAACAGCGACATGATCCCCGGTGACGAGGAGAAGCGCGTCGCGCAGTTCCAAGTCGCGCGCTTCGCAAGGAACTGCCGGGTGTTCGCGCCGGTCTATCGCCAGGTGACGCTAACGGCGCTGCGTAGCGTGATCGGCGGCGGCACGCCCAAGATCGACCGCGAGATGGCGTTCGCCGACGTGAAGGCGGCGTGGGACGATTACATGGCCCATGACAATGAGGGCCGCGGCGTGGTGCTGATCGGGCACAGCCAGGGATCGCTGATCCTGACCCGGCTCGTCGCCACCGCGATCGACGGCAAGCCCGCGCAGAAGCAACTGGTCTCGGCGCTGCTGATCGGCAGCTCGGTACCGGTGCCGATCGGCAAGGATGTCGGCGGCGTGTTCCCGACGATTCCGCTGTGCCGCAGCGCCGACCAGGCCGGTTGTATCGTGACCTATGCGAGTTTTCGTGCCGACTCTCCGCCGCCGCCCAATACCCGTTTCGGAAAGGGCGACAGGCCGGGCGTGGAAGCAGGCTGCACGAATCCTGCGGCGCTGGTCGGGGGCAAGTCCGCGATGCACGCCTATCTGAACGCGGGCGGAAACATGATGGTACAGAGCCCTGCCGAAGCTTGGAGCAAGGATGGCGCGCCGGTGACGACGCCCTTTGTCAGCGTGCCCGGGCTGCTCTCCGCCGAATGCGTCAACAAGGACGGGTTCAATTATCTCGCGGTAACGGTGAACGCCGATCACGCCGATCCGCGCACCGACACGATCTCGGGTGATGTAAAGGTGGGCACCAGCATCCTGAAGGACTGGGGCCTGCACCTGATCGACATGAACCTGGCGCAGGGCGACTTGGTCGATCTGACGGCGCGGCAATATCGGGCCTGGGCGAAGACGCGCTAGGCGGCCTTCTGCGTCGGCGCGATGCGGATCAGCAGCATGCGCCAGAGCGGGATGCTGATCAGCATCACCTGGCCGAGGAACGGCAGGAACAGGCTGGTCCCGAAAGCGGTGATCGAGCCGAGCAACGCCGACTGCCCGCGCAGGCGGATCATCCTGCGCTCCTCCTCGGACACATGCTCGCCCACCACGGGCGCGGAGGTGAGGATGCGCTGGATCAGGATGTTGCAGATTGCGATGACCACCATCCAGCCGCAGTAAAAGGCAGTGGGGATGCGGTAGCCGAAATGCTCGGCGGAGAAAGCCGTGAAGAAAGGCATCGCGGCGATCGCGCTGAGCAACATCAGATTGGGCAGATAGAGCTTGGTGCTCCAGTGGCGCGCGCAATCAAAGGCGCGGTGATGACTCGCCCAGAAGGCGCCGATCGCGAAGAACGAGACGAAGAAGCCGATGAAGTTCGGAATCACATGGTTCAGCGCCTCGAGGAACGCCATATCGGTATACGGCGTCGAGACGGGGGGCTGGTGAATCTCGATCACCAAAAGGGTGATCGCGATCGCGAATACTGCGTCGGAAAAGAACGCCATGCGCTCCAGACCGTGCGCCGGACCCTCGGCGTGCGTCTGTTTCGGCTTCATTCAACTGCCCCCAAATCGATTCGGCGCTGCCCCTAGCAGAGGATCAGCGCGTGGTCTTGGGTGGCGTGGTGCGGCGCGTTGTGGCGCGCGGTTTGGCGGCGGTCGCCTTGGCTGCTGCCGGCTTGCGCGGTTTCGGTGTGGACTTGGGCGCCGGAGCCTCTGTAGCGGCCGGCTTGGGCGCGGCAGCAGCGTTGGGCTTGGCGGGGGCCTTTGCCGCAGGCTTCGCCGGTGCCTTCGCGGTTGCGGGCTTGGCTTCGGCCTTGGCGGCAGGTGCCTTTGCTGGTGCTGGCTTGGCTTCGGTCTGGGCCGCGGGCTTCGCGCTTGCGGGAGCGGCGGGCTTGCGGGCGCGCTTGACCACCGGCTTCGCGGTGGCAGCAGCAGGGGCAGGCGTAGGAGACGGCGCGGTGGCCTCCTTGGCTTCGCCCTTGTCGTTCGGCTTGAGCTTGGCGGCGAGCGCAACGAGCCCAGCGGCGAGCAGATCGTTCACCACGGGATGCTTGGCGAGCGCGTCGAGCTGCTTGCGCAGCTCCTTGGGCAGCTTCATCCCGGCGATGCTCTTGGGAAGAAAACCCTTCTTCTCGGTCTTCGCTTCGCCCGACTTCTTGTCTTTCTTACCCGCCATCACTCGGTCTCCGCCCGTTGTAACTGCATTGTCGCGAATGTCAGGGAGTGGCGCGGGCTAGTCAACGCGGAAATGGTCATTCCTCATCGTCATCCCAATCGGTCTCGAACTCGAATTCGATCTCCAGGTCGCCGGGGCCAATCGGCGCCTCTTCCTGGGGCAGGATGTAATAGACCAGAGGCGGCGCCTCGGCCGGCGGCTCGGGCAGATTGCGAATGGCACCCATCTTCTCTCTCCGTCACGCTCGCGACACGAACACCGGGCGGAGCGCAGCGGTTCCCTCAGGCCGTGCGGCGGCGATCGACCAGACGCTGGAGGACGCCGCGATACCGGGCGCTGTTGGCCGCCCAGGTGAAGGGTTCGGCAATGGCGCGGGTGTCCGCCGTGGCGGGAGGCGCGGTGATGAGTTCGCCCAGCGCGCCGGCAAAGGCGGCGGGGGTGCGGGCGACGATGCGGCCCGCGGGGGGGGCGGTTACCACTTGGCGCGCGCCGCCGACATCGGGGATGACCACCGGCGTGCCGCACGCGATCGCCTCGAGCCAGGCATTGGCGAGGCCCTCGCGCTCCGAAGCGAGCGCCATCGCATCGGCGGCAGCTAGCGCGACGGCGACGCGATCGGGTGGGACCGAGCCGAGCAGCTTTACCCGGTCGCCCAAGCCTAGCCGCTCGATCTGCGCTTCGAGGCGCTTGCGGTCGCCGCCTTCGCCGGCGATCCACAGGGTGACGCCGGGAAGCGTGTTCACCGCGTCGATGACGATGTCATGGCCCTTGAGTGGGATCAGCGCGCCGACCGAGAGGACGAGCGGGCCCGAGATGCCGAGCTCGGCCTTGGCGGCGGCGCGGTCGCGCGGCGCGAAGCGAGAGAGGTCCACGCCGGTGGCGATCGTCTCGATCTTGTCGCCCGGGATGCCTATCGCGATCATGTCGCCGCGCATCGCGTCGCTTACCGCCAGCACACCGTCGGCGGCCTGTCCGGCGGCGACGACCCGGGCCCCGGTGGTCTTGCGGCGGCCCCAGTCATGGATGTCCGAGCCGCGCGCCTTGATCGAGACGGGCACGCCAAAGCGCTTGCCGAGCGCCACTGCGGCGGAGCCATCGGGGAAGAAGAACTCGGCCGAGATCACGTCGAACGGAAAGTCCTTGCGGATCTGCTCCAGCAGCGGCGCGACAGCCGCGGTGATGGCGCGGGCATGGAAGCGGCCGCCGGTGCGGGGCAGGTTGAGGAAGCGCGGGCGGTGGACCGTCAGGCCCTTCCATTGCTCGCGCTCGGGCAGTGCGGCGAGGGGCGCATAACGGGGATGGAGGGAAAGCGGAAAGGGCGGCAGGCCAAGTGGAGCGACAATGCGCACTTCCACATCGTCGCGCTCCGCCAGCGACAGCGTCTGGCGCTCGACGAAGATGCCGAAATTGGGGCGCGAGGCGTCGGGGAACAGCGTCGAGAGGATGAGTACGCGGAGCATGGCGGAGGGGTATAGCGGCGAAGGGTTAAATCTCCGCGGCTGGACACAGAGCAGCCCACCCGGTGCGTTCAACCGGGCGGGCTGCGATGTCTTCAGGGCTTAGCGGCAGCTCTTCTTGCCGCTGCGCTCGATCTCGCGGCCGGCAACCGCGCCAGCAGCCGCGCCGAGCAGCGTGCCGACGGTGCGGTCACCGCGCGTGTCGATCGTGCGGCCGACCAGCGCGCCGGCGACGCCGCCGACGACCAGGCCGGTGGTACCGTCCGGCTTACGGCAATAGCTGCGGCCGTCCCGACCACGCCACTCGCGATAGGCGTAGCGCTTGCGATAGCGGCGATCCTGGGCGAACTCCCCGCCGATCCCTGCCTTGGCGACCGGTGCAGCGTTCGCCGCAACGGGGACAACGCTCGCGGCGGGCACCGCGAAGGCAATCGCGCTCAGCGCGATGATAAACTTACGCATGTCTCACTCCTGATATTCTACGGGCAAACCCGACAGCGTAACGTCCCGTTCGAACGCAGAGTTGCATGAACGGGAAACTACGCCCCGTTCATCGGAGGGAAGTATGGACGAAGCACGGGCGATCATCGCGGAGCTGGAACTTGCGCGGCACCCGGAAGGCGGCTGGTACCGCGAGACGTGGCGGGCGGCACAGGGTGGAGACGGGCGGGCGTTGGGCACGGCGATCTACTTTCTCCTCGAGGCGGGCCAGCGCTCGCACTGGCACCGGGTGGATGCCGATGAATGGTGGCTGTGGCATGCCGGTAGTCCGCTCGACGTGCACATCGCCGACGCGGCCCATAGCGACCCGGCGATCACGCGGCTTGGCGCCGATGTGGCTGCCGGCTATGCGCCCCAATGCCTGGTCCCGGCGAATCGCTGGCAAGCGACCGAAGCGCCGCACGGATGGGCGCTGGTAAGCTGCATCGTCGTTCCCGGCTTCGACTTCGCCGGGTTCGAATTGGCGCCTCCCAATTGGGCTCCACGCAAGATTATTACCTAGTTCTCCCCGTTATC
Source organism: Sphingomonas sp. GW821-FHT12D09 (assembly GCF_058807215.1). Classification (NCBI taxonomy): domain Bacteria; kingdom Pseudomonadati; phylum Pseudomonadota; class Alphaproteobacteria; order Sphingomonadales; family Sphingomonadaceae; genus Sphingomonas; species Sphingomonas sp. GW821-FHT12D09. Next base: position 73,754 of record NZ_JBXAQL010000002.1, read on the forward strand.
CACAGTCTTCACAGGTTTGCAGGCGCATTTGGCACTTTGCGCGACTCGGGTTCGATGACACCTTCATAACTGTAAGCGGAACGGTGCAGCGGCGGGAAACCAAAGCGAAATCAGAACCTTACACGAGCCGGGAACGATGAAGGCGCCTTCGGGAAACCACATCCGGAACGGTTCGGGGATGCGAAGCCCAGGAGGGTTTGCGAAACGGAAGTGCCGCCCACGCGCTACTGAAGTTTCGAGGGACACCAGGGCACGGCTCGACCGGATACCGAGCATGACGCGCAAGCGACATTGCGAAGTGAGTGTGGACCGCGGCGCGCAAGCGACGTGCGAAACGAAAGCGGAAGGCGGCGCGCAAGTGCCGCCCGAAGTGGAAGCAGACGGTGGCGCGCAAGCGTTGCTCGATGCCGAGGAAGAGACGGAAAGGGGACGGAACCTTGGTTCGCGGAAACGGCGCGCAAGCGCTCGGGACCAAGAACGAAGGAACGGACCGCCGCAGAGACTGGAAAGGCTCGAAGCGAAGCGCAAGCGGAGCGGACGGTTTGGAAGGGATCGAACGGAGAAGATCGCGTCCAGCAAGGCTTCCGAGTTCCGGCCCCCGGCCGGGAGGACGAAGCGGGCCGCCGAGGCTGGCAACCGCAGCTCTCCTTCTGGATGAGCGGACAACGGCCAGTCTCGACGACCGACCCAAGGTTCGCATGCCCTTGCCGGCGCGGACCGAGGAGCCGCCGAAACCATGCCGAGGATCCGTCCGGGTCTATGGCAGCAGTCCGGCGACACGGGGCCTGGCAGCAATGCCGGGCCCCTTTTGCGTTTGGACGATGTAGAGCGCTGGAATGCAAGGCGGCTCTTGGCGAGGCGCTTCTTCTTCCCCGGCAAAGGCCGGGGCCCAGCCTCAGATATCTCGAGATGGTTGGCAGGAAGCGCGAACTGCTCGACAGGATTCCAAGTCTGGGCCCCGGCCTTCGCCGGGGAGAGGTTTATCCGCTTTGTTGATTGCACCGCCATGCCACCGCAGAGCAGGCGAAATCCTACATTACAAGCCGAATAGGACGCGGTCAGAGCAGGGTCGCGTCGAGCTTGCTTTCCGCCTTGAGCAGCTTGGAGACCGGGCAATTGGCATGGGCGCCCGCCGCCAATGCTTCGAACTGTTCCTCGGCCAGGCCAGGGACGCTGGCCTTGAGCGTCAGGTCCGAGCGGGTGATGGTGAAGCCGTCGCCGTCCTGCTCGAGCTTCACGGCGGCACTGGTCTCGATATTGCCTTCGCTGAAGCCGGCACGGGCCAGGGCGAAGCTGAGTGCCATGGTGAAGCAGCCGGCATGCGCCGCGGCGATCAGCTCTTCGGGGTTGGTGCCCGGCTCATCGCCGAAACGGGTGTTGAAGCCATAGAACTGGTCGGTCAGCACGCCCGACTGGGTGGTGATATGGCCCTTGCCCTCTTTGCCGAAGCCTTCGTAGCGGGCAGTCGCGGTACGGGTCGTCATGGTCTAGTCTCCCTCATGGCCGGGCCCCTGATCTAGGGGATCAAAGGCCCGGCTTGAAGGCTACCCGTTTGGGTTAGCGGCAGCGTGCATCGCTGCTGTTCTTGTCGACCGACGAGCCGACCGCTGCGCCGGCGGCTGCACCGAGCACCGTGCCGAGCAGCTCAGAGCCACCCGGCGCGATCAGATTGCCGAGCACGCCGCCGGCGACACCGCCGATGACGAGCCCGGTCGTGCCATCCGAACGGCGGCAATAATAGCGGCCGTCCTGGCCACGATAGACACGGTCGTTCCGCGACAGGCGGCGCTCGCGGTAGTTGCCGCCCTCACGGTAATAGCGACCCGCATCATAGCCGCCGTACGACGGATCGGGGCGGTTATAGTCATAGTCGCGATAGGCGTAGGAACTCGCGCCGGGGCCGCCGCTGCTATAGTCCGTACAGCCGGCGAGGGTCGCCGCGGCCGCCAGGCCGAGGATAAGGATACGCATGGTTTTCTCTCCGTGAACCCACTCTCTGCGGGGGGAATGCGTGGGAGCACGGAAAGGTTTCGCAGCCATCACGATACGGTGTTGCCGAGCTGGGCCAGCGCCGGGCGGAACTGGTCGCGCTCCGAAGCGGGAACGGGAGCGGTGGGATCGGGGCGGAAGGCGTCGATCGCGCGCTCCGAACCGTCGGGATGTTCCTCACCCATCAGGTCGGTCGGCTCGGTGCCCTCCGAAGGACGGCGCAGCAGCCGCCATGCGCCGAACGCCACTGCACCCAGCGCCGCCACGGCGAGCGCGCCGATGGAGGCAAACCCTGCCGAATGACCGGTCCGGCGGGCCGGGGCCTGCGCCGCGGCGCGCTTGGCCGGCGTCTTGGTCGCAGCCGACTTGCGCGGCGTCGCGGCGGCGCGGCTGCGCTTGGCGGTGGCAGGCTTGTCAGCCTTGGCCGGTGCCTTTGCCGTGGTCTTGGCGGGAGCCTTGGTGGTGGAGCGGGCGGGGGTCTTGCGCGTTGCCATCGAAATTCCTCTTGTCTCAAGGGTTTCGGCCTGAACGGGCGGGCGGGGCGACTGTTCCGCCCGCCCCCGCCCCCAGCCGAACTCCAAGCCTCAGCTCTTCTCCTTGCCCGTGCAGGCGCCGGCCCGCTTGGCATCGACCGTGGCCGCCATCTTCCCCGCCGGGCCGCCATCCGAAATGACTTCGGTGTGGTAGCTGTCGGCGGCATAGCTGCCCTTGATCGTCATCTCGCGCTTCTGGCCCGCACTCTCGCAGGTCAGCTTGGCGTCGATGGTGCCGCCGGCCATGGTGAAGTGATCATAGCGGCAGCTCTTGTCGCCGCCGAACATGCCTGCCTTGGGGGATTTCACATCGGCTTCGGTCACGCAGCTGGCGAAGTTCTGGCCCTGCATCATCTTGTCCTTCATCATCTTCACAGCCTCGGGCGGCATCTTTTCCATGCCCGGCGAGTCGAGTTTGGTGATGGTGACCTTGCCGTCCCAATGGCCCGGCGAGATGAAGCTGCCGGCGCCTTGCGCCGCGGCGACCTTGTTCGAGACTTCGTCGACCGAGGCGTTCTCGGCCTTGACGGTCGGCCCGGAATTACAGGCCGCAAGAACCAGCGGCAGCAGCATCGTCAAACGCTTCATGGACATTCCCTTATGCAGTGAACATGCCCGCCCCGGACCGGAGCATAGCTCCCGAGAAGGGGGAACGAAAGCGGAGGAAACGAAAGCGGGGCCCGACAAGGGCCCCGGGGTTGACTGCAGTCTCAGCCCAGCACTTCGAGGGCGGCGGCGCGGGCAGTGCCGCGCTGGCTCTCGAGCGGGAAGAGACGGCGGTGGAGCGGGACAAAGGCCTGGAAGGGCTGCTTGTTGCCGCGGGTAATCTGGGTTTCGTGGATATCGTCGAAAAAGTTCATGGTTTTCCTGGTTTGGTTACTCCGATCCGAGGGCGCACGCAGCGCGGCGCCGGAGGAAGAAGAGGGTGAAGGCGCGTTCTGTTCCGCCTTGCGGAAGCAGGGGGCGGAAACACGAGGCCGCAAAAAGCCGCGGCCGGCGCCTGTCGCTTATGTGGGACGCCGGAAAGGCATCCGCAAGCAGGGGTTCTACGGGTTGAAGGAGCGCCCGGCACGGTGGCCGGGAGCAACAGCCAAGCAAGCGAAATCCTACATTGCAAGCAGGATGTTCGCGCTTTGCCCCGCCTATTCGGCGGGCTCGCAGCGGCGCAGCGTCTCTTCGCTGATCCGCTTGGCGTAGAAGCCGGCAAGACGCTCGTGAGAGATGCGGGCCGGCGGGTTCTTGGCATCGACGGCACGCTGTAGCGAGTCGCGATAGCGCGTGTTCAGATATTCGAGTTCCATGGCAAGCTCCTCAAGTAAGCGGGAGCACGGGTCTCTCAGTTACCGGCGCCTACAAGAGAATCTGCCGGTAATGGAGGCTTCTACCATGGTTCCATCGCCGCGCCGCATCTATTCGGCGCAGGATCGGTGGAATGCCCGAAAGATCAGCCCAAAACCTCGCGCGCGGCGGCGCGGGACACTTCGCAGTGGCGGGACTGGAGGGACACCGGCAGGACTTTGATCAGTGCCGGGAAGATCGGCCGCGAAGGGCGGCGGGTAAGCTGGGTCTCGTGTATCTTGTCGAAGAAATTCATAGGGTTTCCTGTATGGGTATTCGAGTGACGACCGCGGCTTCGCGGGCGACCCGCGAACTGGCGACGCGCTCCTGGCGGATCGCCATGTCGAGCCATGCGGCCTCGGCACGCAGCCGCTGGTCGCGGACATTGTCGAGCGTCGCGGCATCGGCTTCGGCACGGCATTTCGCCGCCTGGGCCCGGTAATCGGGTTGATTGGCCAAGATCTCGTACTCCTAAAGCGGGCATGCAGGGTGGCGGCGCCCCCAAGGAGACCCAGGGGGCGCCACCGGACGGCGTAAACCGCCCTGACTCCGCTTAGTCGACGGCGGTCAGGTTCACGGCCGACGTGCGGCCGCGCTTGTCGTCCTCGAGATCGTAGCTGACGCGCTGGTTCTGGTTCAGCGTGCTCATGCCGGCGCGCTCGACGGCGCTGATGTGGACGAAATGGTCCTGCGCGCCGCCGTCCGGCGCGATGAAGCCGAAGCCCTTGGTGGCGTCGAAGAACTTGACGGTTCCGGTGTTGGCCATGCGAATATTCCTTCAATAGTCGGCGCGCCCGAAATGGACGGACCTCGTGCTGCAAGGGGCAGAAAGAAGGAATAAGGGGCCGCAAAGCGCCGAAAACCGTCGAAATGCGACTGTAGCAGATGCGATGTGGGGAGGCGGTGCTTCAAGTTCAAGGGCTTCCGCCACAAACCGCGCCCTTTCGCCGATTTGGCGCCGGCCCGCGGCGACTTCCGCGCAGCCCGGATCAAGTTTCTCCGATCCGGAGATACGGCGCGCACCGCCGTGCCTGCGGGTCGTTCCGGACAGGCAACCGCACTCGCACGGGATCGGATGCAATCGCGCTGCCCGCCAGGCCCCGCGCTTGATAGGGCGGCGAGCGAGCGGGGTGACATCGGGAGAGACTCATGACGACCGCGAACACCGCATCGGCCGTGATCACCAACAGCAGCAGCAAGACCTTCGTCTCGATCGGCCTGTCGCACAAATATAGCGACAATTATTCGAGCAAGGCGAGCTGGGAGAACCTCGCCCCCGGCCAGACCACCAGCCCGCCGCTGAGCGTGGAGTATAATACCGGCTTCGGCACCACCGGCGAGGATTGGTGGTTCCTGCTCGCCGTCGATAGCGAAGGCAATGTCTGGAACACCGATCCCGACAATGCGCGCTGGCTGTGGGACAAGGTCGACTGGGGCATCTCGAACTTCGGCGAAGTGATCGCCGAAGGGCTGGACGCCGCCGGACCCGAGACGCTGGGCGCCGGCGACGTGGCCGGGGTGCTGATGGAGGTGCTGACCGCGGCGACCAACGATACCTCGGTCGAGGGGTACAAGGAGTTCCTGCTGAAGAGCGAGGATGCCGGCAACACGGTGACGATCACGCTGACCGACGACACTATCGCCTTCTCCGCGCCGAGCGGGACGGCGGACACGCCGCTGGCGCTCGCCCAGGCGGCGCCCAAGCCGGCGACGGCCTGAGGGTTCGCGCCCGGTCCGCGCCGTGCTCCCCTGGCGGATCACGGCGCGGATTGCTGCGTGGGGGCGGGCGCGGGGCTGGGATCCGGAGCGGGTGTGGCCAGGACACCGAACCAGCGATCGCGGGCCTCGCTCTCCACCGTGCGCTGCGCGGCGATCTCGGCGCGGCGCGGCGCCTCGAGGAGATCCTCTTCCTCCGCGGTCAGCTCGCGCGAATAGCCGTCGTCGCCATAGTCGCCGTCTTCCTCGCCATAGAAGCCCGCGGGCGGGGGGAAGCTGGTGCGCCACTTCTCGTCATGGCCGTCCCACCAGACCGGGCCCTGGTCGCCGGGCTCGGCATCCGGGAAATCTTGAATCCGTTGACTCGCTTCCGCGTGCGCGGGGACGGGGCCGATGCTGACAAGCCCGGCGGCCTCGGCGCGGTTCCAGTCGGGGCCGGACCAGCCGCCGCGATCGGCGGGGTCGAGATCGGCGATGGGCTCGGCGAGGTCGGTATGGGTGCGCAGCCACTGGTCGGCGCGGGCGAGGGCGGCGAGCGGGGCGAGATCCTCGGGCGTGGCGGGGGTGATGCCCTGGGCGAGCAGCAGCCCGGCGCGGGCGGGTCCGGCGTCCTGCGCGATCAGCTCGACATAGGCGCCGAACTCCTGCGCGGCGAGGCGGGCGGCGGCATGGGTGGTTTCCCTTGCGGCGCGATCGGCCATGCGATCGAGCCGGGTGAGCATCGCCATGCCCAGCCGATTGTCGATGCGGTGGCGCTCGACCTCGCTGCCATCGGGCCGGGTGATCGTCTCGATATTGCCGTGATAGGCGCGCTCCATCAGCATGTCGGCGAGCGTATCGCGCGAGCGCAGCAGCGCCGCCTGCCAGCCGATATTGAACTGCGCGCCCTTGGCGGAGAGGCGGAAGGCATAGGCGGACTGCTTGGACAGGCCGACCAGGCGGCACGCCTGATCGATGCTAAGCCCCTCGGCAACCGCCTGGAGGAACATCGCCTGCTTCTCCCCTGACCAGCCGGCGATCCGCTGCGACGGGCTGCCGGTATATTCGCGGAAGGGCGTGTCGGGGAGGTGGTTTTCGCTGTGCGGGATGCCGTCGGGGATCGGGGGGAAGTGCAGTGCCATGGCTTCGGTCCTCTCTTGGGTTGTGATGAGGACCGTTCAGATATGCTGGAATGGGGGCTGTAGGAAAGGGGTTTGTTTATGGTTTGTTCTTCTGCGCGCCGGCGAGGCGATTAGCGGAGCTAATTGCGAGCGCACCAGGCGCGCACGGCCGGCGGCGCTGCGAGCGCCGGCCGACGACGCGGCTTCAGGGGTAGCGCTGACGCGCGTGGATCAGCGAGAGGATTTCGATGGCGTCGGCGGTGACGCGGTAGATCAGGATATAGTTGAGATGGATCACCGCCTCGCGCGTATCGGGAGCGCGGCCCGGGCGGTGGATATGGGGATGCCCCGGCAGACGATCGGCGGTGTGGCGGATCGCCTCGGCAAGGCGTCGCGCGGCTGCGGGCCGGTGCGTGGCGACATAACCGATGATGTCGCGCATGTCCTGGCGCGCGGTGTCGCGCCAGACGAGCAGGAGCATCAGGGCTCTTTGTGGCGGTCGAGGATCGCCTGCATCTCCGCCATCACTTCTTCATGCGGGATGCGCGGCGCGGTCGAGGCGAGCGCCTTCTCCACCTTGGCACGAACCCAGGCATCATGCGCCGCCTCTTCCTCGGTGGAAGCGAATTCGGACACGATCGGCGAGAGCTTTGCCATGGGGGGAATATAGCGCTGCGGGCGTGGTTGGGGAAGGCGCGGGTGGTGGGATATGTCCGGAATGGAGATGGTCGGCCCCCGGCCGATGTCCTGTCTCAGCAACCGTCCTTATTCAAGATCGGCTTTCTCGGCTAAGTCTTCCAAGGCGGTATCTGGAATCGTTACGCTAAACGTGGTTCGAAACATCTTTTTATCAGGGCTAATCCCGGAGTTATCCTGAAAAACGCCGATTGTTCCGCCCAAGTAGGAGTTTATTACCTCGCTCAGCACAAATAAGCCTATGCCAGACCCCAAGCCATTGGGCGCTGCTTTTGCGCGGACGCCTCGCAAAAATATGGTCTTTCTCTCCCTTTCGGAAATATACGGTCCGAAAGAGGTTATCGAAAAAATAACATGCTTATCTAAGCATGATATGTTTATAGCTATTCTGCTGTCTTTGGGGCAGTATTTTACTGCATTCTCGATAAGAACAAATGGAATAAATTCAAACACATTGGGGCAGCCGATTAGGCGATTATCCTTTGTGTCTAGGTCAAACCTAACGTTCTTTGCGCTCGCGGACTCCCGAAATGCTCCAACTACATCAATGGTTTTCTGCCTAAGGTCTATGGGTAGCTTCCCGATTACGGAAGCGGGATTTATCAGATAGTCAAGTATATCCGTTCTTATCTTAAGAACAGTCTGCGAGCAAACCACGTTGTCTAAATGCTGGTTTGCGAGGGATACATTTCCGTCATTCAGTGATACTTTGGCCGAGAGCGCTGCGCTGTAAATATTGTTAGAGATACTGCGAAGATCGTGAACAAGAAGATTAACATGATCCGAGGATGAAATAACTTCATTTTCCAATCCAAAAATGTGATCAACGTATTTCTCGAGGTCCTCAAAATCTATGGGGATCGCGTCATAGAGATTCTGTAATGGCTGGTCGGTGGATGCGTGTATTCCGGGAAAGAGAATCAGGTTGTTCTTATAATCTCGTTGGGCATATGTATAATATCCCATGTGATCTTTGTGCCACCCCTCGCGATTGATTTCTCTATAAAACTCAATCATATGAGATTCTAAAAAAATCTCCGGAATCTTCAATATTGAACCCGGGTGATATGATAATTCATCGTCATCAGAGATTAGGTAAGGAAGGGCGTGCAAGTATTTTCTCCGTCTAGGAGGTGCTTCCTGTTATGAGAGAAAATATCGCTGAGCTTATAAGGCCATTGACTATATTTCTGGCGTCGTCGGAAACCTTCGATTTGGAGAGCGCTTTTTTAAGAGATTCCGGGCCAGGATTATTTTTTAATATCGACGTAGTAAAGGCGTCTTCAAGGATAATTGCATCTTTCATGCTGACGCCCCTGTTCAGGAGGTCGGCGCGGACACGTAACCAAGTTGTGTGAGGGTTGAGGACGTGATTTACATAGCGATCTAATAGCGTCGTCCACTCGCTGATGTTAATATCTTTCTTGATAAGGTCGTCTGCGGATGACTTGGCTTCTCGGGTGGCGGTCTGGCTCAGTGTCGCGCCAGTATAAGCGAGGACCCATTTTTCAGGAAATTGGCGTTTAATTTCCGAAATTAAGCCCGCACCTTGAAGGCTTTCGTTAAAGGAAAGGCCAACTCCAAGTATATCGCAAAGTATTATGTCAAAGTCTTTAACTAGGTCTATCGAACTTATGTCTCCAAGCTGAGTGATGATGTAATTGTGATTTGAAAGGAGATAATGCGGTGCAAAGGGTTGATCATCTATGACGGCAATTTTAACCGCGCCGCGGCGATCTCTTATTCGGCGAGATGCAATTTTATCTTGGAAATAAGGTTCAAGTCGCGGCTGCTTTTAAATACCTTTAGAAGAACTTCTTTCACCTCTTCTTTTCCCCCATCCCCTGTTTGTCGATTAACCTCGATTTAGACAGCTTGGCATGGAAGGGTTATGAGGCCAACATAATTTGCGGGCGTCGTTGGGGCCGTACTTACGATTATTAGTTTGGCGTGGAGATATGCTGGCTACTCCGCCGCCTCAGTCTCCTGAACCGTCCCCTTCGCCAGCAACGGCGCGAGATACCGCCCCGTAAAGCTCCGCGGCTCCTTCACTACCTCTTCCGGCGTGCCCTGCGCGACGATTTCGCCGCCCTTGACGCCGCCCTCCGGCCCCAGATCCAGGATCCAGTCGGTGGTCTTGATGACGTCGAGATTGTGCTCGATCACCACCACGGTGTTGCCCTGCTCGACCAGCGCGTGGAGGACCTCCAGCAACTTGCGGACGTCCTCGAAATGCAGGCCGGTGGTGGGCTCGTCGAGGATGTAGAGCGTGTTGCCGGTCGCGCGGCGGGCGAGTTCCTTGGCGAGCTTGACGCGCTGGGCCTCGCCGCCGCTGAGGGTGGTCGCCTGCTGGCCGACCTTGACGTAACCGAGGCCGACTTCGGCGAGCATCGCCATCTTGTCGCGGATCGGCGGGACCGCCTTGAAGAACTCGAGCGCGTCCTCGACCGTCATGTCGAGCACGTCGGCGATGCTCTTGCCCTTGAACTTCACTTCGAGGGTTTCGCGGTTGTAGCGCTGGCCGTGGCAGACGTCGCAGGTGACGTAGACGTCGGGGAGGAAGTGCATCTCGATCTTGAGCACGCCGTCGCCCTGGCACGCCTCGCAGCGGCCGCCCTTGACGTTGAAGCTGAAGCGGCCGGGCTTGTAGCCGCGCGCCTGCGCCTCGGGCAGGCCGGCGAACCAGTCGCGGATGTTGGTGAAGGCGCCGGTGTAGGTCGCCGGGTTCGAGCGCGGGGTGCGGCCGATCGGCGACTGGTCGATGTCGATCACCTTGTCGAGATATTGCAGGCCGGTGATGCGGTCATGCTTGCCGGCGAGGACGCGGGCGCCGTTGAGCTGGCGCGCGGCGGAGGCGTAGAGCGTGTCGATCGTGAAGCTCGACTTGCCCGAGCCCGAGACGCCAGTGATGCAGGTGAAGGTGCCGAGCGGGATGCTCGCGGTGACGCCGCGCAGGTTGTTGGCGGTGGCGTTCTCGACCGTCAGCTTCTTGCCGGTGCCCTTGCGGCGCTTCGCCGGCACGGGGACCTCGCGGGTGCCGCTGAGATAGTCGGCGGTGATGCTGCCGGTGGTGTTCAGGATCTCGTCGAGCGTGCCGCGCGCGACGACTTCGCCGCCATGGACGCCGGCGCCGGGGCCCATGTCGAGGATATAGTCGGCGGTGCGGATCGCGTCCTCGTCATGCTCGACGACGATCACGGTGTTGCCGAGGTCGCGGAGACGCCGGAGCGTGGCGAGCAGCATGTCGTTGTCGCGCTGGTGGAGGCCGATGCTCGGCTCGTCGAGGACGTAGAGCACGCCGGACAGGCCCGAGCCGATCTGCGAGGCGAGTCGGATGCGCTGGCTCTCGCCGCCCGAGAGCGTGCCCGAGGTGCGATCGAGGTTGAGGTAATCGAGGCCGACATTGTTGAGGAAGCCGAGCCGCTCGTCGATCTCCTTGAGGATCGCGCGGGCGATCTCCTTTTGCTGCGGCGTGAGCGTGGCCGGCAGCTTCTGGAACCAGGCGAGCGCGTCGACCACCGAGAGATGGGTGGCGTGGCTGATGTTCTCGCCGGCGATCTTGACCGCCAGCGCCTCGGGCTTGAGGCGGGCGCCGTGGCAGACCTCGCAGGGGTGCGCGGCCTGGTACTTGCTCAGCTCCTCGCGCATCCAGGCGGACTCGGTCTGCAGCATGCGGCGGTTGAGGTTGCCGATCACGCCCTCGAACGGCTTCTTCACGTCGTACGACTTGCGGCCGTCGACGAAGGTGAGGGTGACCGGCTTGCCGCCGGTGCCGTGGAGGATGACCAGCTGGACCTCGCCCGGCAGGTCGCGCCAGGGCGTGTCGAGGCTGAAGCCGAACTCGCGGGCGAGCGAGCCCAGCACCTGCATGTAATAGGGTGAAGGCGGGTTGGACTTGGCCCAGGGCACGATCGCGCCCTTCTTGATCGTGAGATCGTGGTTGGGGACGACCAGATCCTCGTCGAACACCAGCTTCTCGCCCAGGCCGTCGCACGCCGGGCAGGCGCCCTGGGGCGCGTTGAACGAGAAGAGGCGGGGCTCGATCTCCTGGATGGTGAAGCCGGAGACCGGGCAGGCGAACTTCTCGGAGAAGACGATGCGGTTGGGCGGGAGGCCGGTGCCCTTGAGCTGGCCGCCGGTGACGTTCTTCTTGAGCCCCTCACCCTCGGGGTTGGGGCGGGGCATGTCGCTGTCAGTCGAGAACGCCTGGGGTGCCTCACGGACAACCCCTCCCCCGGCCCCTCCCGCCAGCGGGAGGGGGGAAGAAAGCTCGGCCACGGTGGTATCCACCAGGTCGATATAGGCCAGGCCCTCGGCGAGCTTGAGCGCGGTCTCGAAGCTTTCCGCCAGGCGCGTGCCGATGTCCTCGCGCACGACCAGGCGGTCGACCACCACTTCGATGTCGTGCTTGTACTTCTTGTCGAGCGCCGGGGCTTCCTCGATCAGATAGGTCTCGCCGTCGATACGGACGCGCTGGAAGCCGGCGCGCTGCCACTCGGCGAGCTCCTTCTTGTACTCGCCCTTGCGGCCGCGGACGACGGGGGCGAGGAGGAGCAGGCGGGTGCCTTCGGGAAGCGCGAGCACGCGGTCGACCATCTGGCTGACCGTCTGCGCGCTGATCGGCAGGCCGGTGACCGGCGAATAGGGCACGCCGACGCGCGCCCAGAGCAGGCGCATGTAATCATAGATCTCGGTAACCGTGGCGACCGTGGAGCGCGGATTGCGCGACGTCGTCTTCTGCTCGATCGAGATGGCGGGCGACAGGCCCTCGATATGATCGACATCGGGCTTCTGCATCAGCTCGAGGAACTGGCGCGCATAGGCCGAGAGCGATTCGACATAGCGGCGCTGGCCCTCGGCATAGATGGTGTCGAAGGCGAGCGAGGATTTGCCCGAGCCGGACAGGCCGGTGATCACGGTCAGCGTGTCGCGCGGAATGTCGACGTCCACGCCCTTGAGATTGTGCTCGCGCGCGCCGCGTACGGAAATGGTGGTGAGTGCCATGCCGGAGTTCTAGCTTTGTTCTGTTGGGGTTTCTAGTGGAGAGATAGGAACGCCCGAGGCAGAACGCCAGTTGCGTGGCGGAGGACGGGGATTGCCTCTCCCGCACCGAACCGGCCATCCCGGAACGGCTGTCGGTCGATAGCCTGGACTTGCACGTATCAGCGTTGCTTCTTCGCAATCGTCGCGGTGAAGTCCGGATCCTTGTTCGCCACCCAATCCACGAATTTGCGCACGTTCGGATTATCGAGCAGGCCTGTCACGTCCATCCCATGGCGCTGCAGCTCGGAATTGGTGAAATTGGCGATCAGCGTCTGCTGGCAGATGGAATGCATCGGCACGACATCGCGGCCGCCGCGGCTCTTGGGCACGGGATGGTGCCAGACGATGGTCTTGCCGGTCGGGCGGCCGCAGAGCCAGCAGAGCACCGGCGCTGCCGGCGCCTCGTCTTCCTGCGGGAGATGGTCATAGGGATCTTTCGAACGCTTGCGGGCCATAGGTCGATCCAACTGCCTTGATTTCCTTCAGCCTGTAGCGATGCGAACGGCGGCGTCATATGGCAAGTTCATAACGCCGGCCCTTTGCCGCAACTCGACTGGAAGAGAACAATGACGAACCCGTCGAAACCCTGGGATGGAGAGCTGGTCCGCAAATGGCTCGAGCGTCGTTTCGAGGTGTCGCGGCTGGATCAGGCGGCAGCGGACAGGCGCGGCTATGAGGCGCGGGACGACTATGACAAGGCCGCTGCCGAGGAATGGGCCTGCCGTGCGCTCAAGGACGCCGCTTGCACAAGCGACCAGGCAGCGTTCGCCGGGCGCCTCAAGGAGCTGATCGGCCAGGACGACTATCCGGCGACGAGTACCTATGACGATACGCGGTACGAACGGCATGTTCGCACCTATCTCAGGAAGCTGGCCAAGATGACGAAGGCGAATGAGGGATTCGAGAAGACCCTGCGACACCAGTGAAGTGGGTGAAGTGCCGTTGCTGGCATGCTAACGTCCCGACATGCTTCATACGCGCGGCCTTGGCGGCACTGTCGAAATCGACGGATCCAAATATGACTGGGAGCTTCAGAGCGAGCCCCAGCTATCCGATGCCGATGGCTGGAGGGGCATGACGGTCTCGTTGCGTCAGCAGGATATGCCGCGCGAGGCGCTGCTGGAATTTCCCACGCCGAAGCGTCTTCTGAAAGGCTTGCCGAAAGGGCGCTCCCACATCAACGACGCGATTGCCGCAAAAGGGGTGCGCGCGGCGTTACTAGCGGGGTGGGATCCAGCGTCGCGCGGCAAGACCATGGTCTTCATGGTCGATGCCAACGGCGACTAGGGGGCATGCGCCGCCGTTCCCGTCGCGATCTTCGTGAACGGCGGCTTTCGCCGGCGCGGTGCTGAAAGTTGCCGGACAGCAAACGGCCCGGCTCCCGCCACTGGGGTTTCAGTCGCCTACAATAGCTGTCGCGACGGCCTGATCGACGGCGAGGTGGTGTGTCAGTTGCTCAGAAACGCCAGCTCGGCGTGCGCGTGCGGGCCTGGCCGTTCATGCGCTGCACAGCGCGCATCGTGCTATGAGGCCGAGATGCTCGCGCTCCTCCTCCTCCTCCTCCTCACCCTTGCCCAGCCCACCGGCTTCGCCTGTACCGCAGCCGGGACCAAGCTGCTCGTCCCCGCGACCACGCCCGAGGCGGCGTGCGCGCGGGTGAAGGCCGGGCTGGTGCGCGCCGGGGTGCGGCCGGACAGGGTGAGGGTGGCGCTGCGCTTCGAGAAGCCCGGCATCGCCACGGCGCGGGTCACCAGGATCGCGGGCGGGCGCGCCACGGCACTGCCCGAAATCTCGGTCGCCACCTCGGATCGGGCGATGGGACCATCCACGATCGATCTCCTTGCGCGGGAGATTGCAGCGCGCACGGCGAACCGGTAGGAAGTACCCAGTTGCCCACGCGCCTGGCTGTCGGGAACAAGTCCGTCAGTTCACGCCCTTTTCTGGTGAGAGAGCATGCCTGACAGCGTACCCGGCGATAGCTCGACCACCATTGTCCTCGATGTAGGCGGCACCGTCACCACGACGATCGAGACGCAGGGCGATCGCGACTGGTACCGCGTCACGCTGGTCGCGGGGCATAGTTACAGCTTCGCCACCAATTCGGTGAACCAGGATGATGTCGACAGTTATCTGCGGCTGTACGATGCGGGCGGCACGCTGCTGCTGTCGGACGACGATGGCGGGGCGGGGACCCTTTCCGAGATTCATTTCACCGCGACGACGAGCGGCACCTATTACATCGCCGGCGCGACCTATAACGACCAGACGACCGGCACCTTCCTGATCCGGCTGACCGACACCGCGGCGGCGGCGCCGGACACGATCGCCGGAGACGTGACGACGACGAGCACGATCGCGCTCGACGGCACCGCGACGAGCAGCATCGATCGCCAAGGCGATCACGACTTCTACCGCGTCACGCTGGTCGCGGGGCAGAGCTACCTGTTCCAGACGCTGTCGACCGGCGGCGCGGGCGATGTCGATTCGACGATCACCATCCGCAATGCGGCCGGCAACGAGCTCTCCTATAATGACGACCGGGTCGGCACCTATTCGGGCGTGCGCTTCACCGCGACGACCAGCGGCACCTATTATGTCGATGTCGGCGGCTGGAACGACGAAGAGACCGGCGCCTACAAGCTCAACATGGTCACCGCGCCGGCGCTCACCGTGTACAGCAACGACCAGATCGCCCACCAGCTGACCGACGATTACTGGAACGGCAACCGCCACCATTTCAATGTGGCCGCGGGCGGCACGCTGACCTTCAACGTGAGCGACCTGAGCACGGCTGCCGCCAATCTGGCGCGCCAGGCGCTGCTGCTGTGGACCGACGTGACCGGCATCACCTTCAGCGAAGTGACGACCGGGGGCGCGCTGCTGTTCTCCAACGACGAGGACGGCGCCTTCACCAGCGCAGTCTATTCGGGCGGGATCACCACCAGTGCGACGGTGAACGTCTCGCAGGCCTGGGTGGACCAGTATGGCACCGGGCTGAACAGCTATTCGTTCCAGACCTTCATCCACGAGATCGGCCACGCGCTGGGGCTGGGGCATGGCGGGCCGTATAACGGCAGCGCGGACTATCCGGCGGACGCTGCGTATCTCAACGATGCGTGGATCACGACGGTGATGTCGTATTTCGACGAGAACGAGAACAGCTATTTCCACGACCTTGGCTTCACCCGCCAGTACACGGTGAGCCCGATGGTGGCGGACGGCGTGGCGATCGCCTCGCTCTACGGCGCCAACACGCTGACCCGGACGGGCGACACCACCTACGGCTTCAACAGCACCGCCGGCCGCGACATCTATGACGCGACCAAGAACCCGACCGTCGCCTATACGGTGTTCGACAATGGCGGCGTCGACACGCTCGACTATTCGGGCTTCGGCCAGACGCAGACGATCAACCTGACCCAGGAGCAATTCTCCAGCGTCGGCGGACGGACGGGCAATGTCTCGATCGCGCGCGGGGCGGTGATCGAGAATGCGATCGGCGGCAGCGGCGCCGACCTGATGATCGGCAACGATATCGCCAACAAGCTGACCGGCGGGGCGGGGGCGGACACGCTGATCGGCCTGGCGGGCAACGACACGCTGGACGGCGGCACCGGCGCCGACAAGCTGAACGGCGGGCTGGGCGACGACCTCTATTATGTCGATGACCAGAACGATGTGATCTACGAAGCGGCGGGCGAGGGGAGCGACAGCGTGCTGGCGAGCGCCAGCTTCTATCTCTACGCCAATGTCGAGAACCTGACCCTGGTCGCGGGCACGGCAGCGCAGTTCGGCGTGGGCAACGAGCTGGCCAACATCCTCACCGGCAATGGCGGCGACAATCTGCTGATCGGCCACCAGGGCAACGACACGATCTTCGGCGGCGCGGGTGCGGACTGGATCTATGGCCAGGAAGACAATGACACGCTGTGGGGCGGCACCGGCATCGACTATCTGGTGGGCGACGACGGCAACGACGTGCTGCACGGCGAGGACGGCGCGGGCGAGCAGGACTTCCTCTATGGCTGGGCCGGCAACGACACCTATTATGTCGATGCGCAGAACGACTTCACCTTCGAGAACCTCAACGGCGGGACGGACACCGTCTATGCCAACATCGCCGGCGGCACCTATTACCTGTTCGACAATGTCGAGAACCTGATCCTGCAGGGCACGACGCTATACGGTGTCGGCAACGCGCTGGACAATGTGATCACCGGCAGCGACGCGGCCAACTGGCTGCTCGGCGGCGCGGGCAATGACCGGATCGACGGTGGCCTGGGCAATGACGCGCTCTACGGCGAGGCAGGCGCGGACACGTTCGTGTTCGGCGCGAACAGCGGGCTGGACACGATCGCCGACTTCGCTCCGGGCACCGACAAGATCGACCTGTCCGCCTATGGCTTCACCAGCTTCGCGCAGGTGCAGGCGGCGATGACCGACCAGGGCAACGGCGTGATGAACATCGCGTTGAGCGGCGGCAATTACGTGCTGCTGATCGGCGTGGCCAAGGCGCAGCTGTCCGCGGGCGATTTCATCCTGGGCGTGGCGCAGGCCCCCGAAAAGCCCGACGTGATGGCACCGGAGAAGGTGAAGAGCGCGCCGGTGATGGCCGTCGATGGCGGCGGCAAGGGCGACGCGCAGCAGATCATCGTGCCGGATGCGGCCGCCCTGTGGCACGACACGCAAGCACCGGCCAGCCACGGTCTGGCGCAACTGTTCCACACCGGCGAGGAAGCGCGCGGCGAGTTCGACGGGATCCCCTTCCACATCGACATGCTGATGCCGGTCGACGGCGACCCTTTCCACTTCGCCTAGAGTCTCGGGGCCGGATTCCTTTCAGGAAGCTGCACCATGGTTTCACGCGCCGTTCAGCGGCGTGGGACGAGTCTCGGCCAGGAACAGAGAGAGGGGAAGGCCATGCGGTTCGAGAGGATGATCAGGCTGACGATGCTGGCGGGCGCGGCCTGGGTGTTGCCCGGCGCCGCGCAGGCGGCCGCGGTGGCGGCGGCCCCCGGATCGGCACCGCGCCAGGCGGTCCAGCAATCCGCCGATGACTATCAGTGGATCGACCGCGCCGACGCCCTGTGGGACGCGATCGGCGATGCCCCGCCCGATACCGCCTTCGCCTTCGAGGGGCAGGAGCCCTGGGCCTGGCAGACCGGCGACGGCGATACGATCATCGTCGAGGACGCCGGCAGCGAGGGCATCCGCAGCTATTATTTCGCACCGGGCGCCACGGCGCCGTTCCTGACGGTCGAGCCGGGAATGAGCTTCGCCTTCGACGGCGGGCGGCTGGCGATGGTCTATGACGCCGACGGCGAGGCCGCACCGCGCGGCGAGTTCGGCGATTATGACGATGCCGCGCACGACCTGTTCGATCGCGGGAGGCGGCTCTACCGCGCGCTCTCGGCACGGGACTATCGCCCGGTCGATGCCGATGCCTGGATCGACGCCAGCCCGTATATCTTCGGCTTCATCCAGCTGTGGGACGAGGGGCGCAGCCGCTATCCCGGCTGGAGCCGCTATCATGCGCGCAGCGACGCTTCGGCGTGGCGCCGGCGCTTCGACGCCGAGCAGCGCCGCCGCCGCGAGCAGGCGCTGCGCTTCAGCCGTTGGCGCCAGGGTGGCTTCCAGGGCCCGCCGCCGGGCCGCTTCCACACGCCGGGCCAGCCGGGAGGGCCGGGCCGTCCGGGAGCCGGTCGCCCGCCGCAGCCGGGGTCGGGCTGGTCGCACCAGCCGGGGGCGGGCCGTCCGCCCCAGCCGGGCAGGCCGGGACGTCCTGGCGGGCCCGGAGCCAATCCGCCACCGCCGGGGACCGGAATGCCGCGTCCGCCGGTTGTCACGCCCGGCAATCCGGCACCGCCGCCCTTCACCCGGCCCGCGCCGGACCGGCCCGACGGCGCGCCCGACTGGCGCCGTGGCCGTCCGCGTACGCCGCCGGCACCGGTGACGGTGCCCGAGGCGGGCGTGCCAACGCCGCCGACCATGCCGCGGCCCGATGCGCGCCCGCCGCGCCCGCGCGGCGACGGCAATGGCTGGGGCCGCCCGCCCGCACCGGCGGCCACGCCGATGCCGGTGCCGACGCCCCCGGGGAGCGTGGACAGCCCGCCCGCACCGCGTCCACCGCGGCCCGAGGGCGGCTGGCGCCCGCGCCCTGCCCCCGACGCGTCGGGGGCGACGCCCGCGCCGCAGTTCCGCCCGCGGCCCGTGCCGCCCAGCGTCTCCGCACCGCCACCGCGGCCGAGCTATACGCCGGCGCCCCAGGCAGCGCCGGCCCCCGCGCCGACACGGCCCAGCTACACGCCGCCGGCACCACGCCCCGCACCGCCACCGCGTCCGGCACCGCCGCCGCGCAAGATGTCGGCGGACGATGGTGGCGAGAAACTCTAGAGGCATGCGGCGCCGGGGATCCCGGCGCCGCATGCCGGATCAGCGGAAGACTGCGATCAGGCTTTCATAGGCCTGGGCGGACGGCGCGCCCTCCACCAGCACGCCGTGCCGGAGGAAATAGGCGTGGCGGACGATCTCGGCCTGCTGCTCCAGCCCATATTTGATGAGCGGCTGGCCGGGCTTGAGGGCATAGGTGTAGCTGCAGAACGGATGGCGCTTGAGCGGCAGGTAGATGCCGCGCTGGCTCTGCCAGATATGGCAGAGCTCGTGCAGGAACAGGCCGTGGAAGCCCAGCCCTTCCTTGCTGTAATCCTCGCGCCACTTGTCGCTGTCCGGATGGAAATGGATGTGGCCGGTGGGCGCCATGGTGGTGTTGACCGGCTGGAAGGGAAACCATTTCCGCCGCCGGATCTCGACGCCTTCCAGGTTGATCGCGTCATGATAGATCGAGCGGGCAAGGGCGATCTCGCCTTGCGTCAGTTTCCGGCCCTCGCCTTTTTCGGTCATCGTCGCTCCGCCCCCTTCGGCTTCCCCAATTGCTAGGATGCGGGGCGAGTTCCGGCCAATGCTATTTGCGCCGTGCCGGACTTGTCATCCGCTGGCCGGCCCGCCAGATAGCGCGCTCGCAAGTTCCGAAGGAGTGAGCCGCCATGCGCCAGGAAATGACCATCGTCCGCCCGATCGTCTCGTCCTGCCTGCAGGTGCCCCATGTCTTGCTTCGTAACCCTGGATACGCTTTCCGCCGCCACGCCTGAGGGCGTCCGGCTCTTCGACACTCTGACATTGGCGCTGGGGCGGGAACGCACCGGGCTGGTCGGGCGCAATGGCTGCGGCAAGTCCACGCTGCTGCGCATCGTCGCGGGCGAGGTGCTGCCGGTGGGCGGCAGCGTGGTGCGCGCAGGGACCGTCGGCGTGCTGCGGCAGAGCTGGCCGGAGAGCTGGCGTGTCGATGAAGTGCTCGGTGTGGGTGACGGGCTTGCCCGGCTGGCGCGGGTGCTTGCCGGCGAAGGCAGCGATGCGGATTTCGACGCGGACTGGACGCTGGAGGAGCGGGTGAGCGCGGCGCTGAGCGAGTCCGGACTGGGCGCGCTGGCGCTCGACCGGCGGGTGGCGACGCTTTCGGGGGGCGAGCGGACGCGGGTGGGGATCGCGCGGCTGCGGCTCGATGCGCCCGACCTGCTGCTGCTCGACGAGCCGACCAACAACCTCGACTCCGAAGGCCGCGCCGCGGTGGCGGCGCTGCTTGGCGAGTGGAAGGGCGGGGTGCTGGTCGCCAGCCATGACCGGGCGCTGCTCGAGGGAATGGACCGGATCGTCGAGCTGACGCCGCGGGGCGTGCGGGTGTTCGGCGGGGGCTGGTCGGCCTTTGCCGCGGCGCGCGAGGCCGAGCGCGAGCGGATGGCTGGCGCGGTCGAGCGCGCGAGTGGCGTGCTGCGTAGCGCCGAGGCGGGGGCGCAGCAGGCGCGTGAACGCCAGGCGCGCCGCGACCGGGCCGGTCGTACTTTTGCCGCCAGCGGATCGGCGCCGAAGATCTTGCTCGGGCGGCAGAAGGAGCGGGCGGAGAATTCGGCCGGACGCGGAGCCGGGATCGGCGAGCGCGTTGTCGGCGAGGCGGAGGCGCGGCTGGCGGCGGCGCGGGACGCGGTGGAAGTGGTGACGCCGCTGGTGATCGAGCTTCCCCCGACCGCGCTCCCCGCCAATCGCCGGCTGCTGGCGTTCGAGGATGCGGCGCTGGTGCGCGGGGAGCGCGTGTTCGGGCCGTGGCGGTTTTCGGTTGTCGGCCCCGAGCGCGTCGCGGTTGTCGGGCCGAACGGCGCGGGCAAGACCAGCCTGTTGCGGCTGGCGGCGGGGGAACTGGCGCCGGACCGCGGGCGCGTGTGGCGCGCCGAGGGACGAGTGGCGATGCTCGACCAGCATGTCGGGCTGCTGGCGAACGGGGCTTGCGTGCTCGACAATTTCCGGCGGCTGCATCCCGGGGCGACCGAGCGCGAGGCCCATGCGGCGTGCGCCCGCTTTGCGTTCCGCAACCGGGATGCGCTGAAGCTGGCGGGGGAGCTGAGCGGCGGCGAGCGGCTGCGCGCGGGGCTGGCCTGTGTGCTGGGCGGGGCGGTGGTGCCGCACTTGCTGCTGCTCGACGAGCCGACCAACCATCTGGACGTCGAGTCGGTCGAGGTGCTGGAGGCGGCGCTGGCGGGCTATGACGGGGCGCTGCTGGTGGTGAGCCATGACCGGGCGTTCCTGGACGCGATCGGGGTGGGGCGGGAGATTGCGGTGGGGCGGTGAGCGGCGGTTATTGGGTGGATTGCGGATAGTCCACTATCGGAATGCGTCGCACTGAAGCAGACGTGACCGCTACGCCAACTCAATCTCCGTTTGAGTTGCGTCGTTCGCTATTCGGCGAAGCCCATCCAACATCGATAGCCCGCCTCCTACCTGAAATGCCGCCAATCGCGCCGAGCCAGCGAACACCAGCTTCACTTCTCCAGGCCAGCCGGGGCCGCCTCCTTCAATCGCATCCCAGAACGCGTTGAGATTGCGCCCAAAGAAACGCGCATCTTCAGGGGCAATAGCATCGACATAGCGTTGCCAAACTTCCGAAGCAGATTTGCGCCGTTACAGTCGATGTAGATGGTCCGCATTCGGGATGATCGTTCATCGGACGAGCGTCCGCAACCGGGGCGAAAGCCGTCCTAGCTCAGCGGCGGCTCCCCCAGCCCTTCCTGGACCATATCGATCTCGCGCACCCCGCGGCTGAGGCGGGCGGTGTTGACCAGCTCGCGCAGCTTTTCGCGGCGCAGGCGGGCCTGGGCCACGTCGCGGATCACCAGCGGGGCGTCGCGGGTGGTCTCGTCGGACGAAGTGATGCTGATCGTGCCGATGTCCGCCAGCTGGTTGACGATCGAGAAGTCGATGCGGACATCCTTGACCCGGTAGAGCTCGATCTCGTCGATCGACTTCTGGAAGATGCCCTTGTGGAGGATCAGCCGGTCCTCGGTGATCTCATAGGCGATGGCGATGTTCTCGAACCATTTGAGGAGGACGACGATGATCGCCACGGCGAGCAGCAGCGGGGCGACCCAGGCGGCGCCGACCAGCGTGCCCTGTGCGAGGAAATAGAAGCTGCCGGCAAGTCCCGCAAGGAACAGGAAGCAGGTGCCCCAGCCGGCCAGCGTGCCGAACAGCCAGCCGAGCGTGGAGGAGCGGAAACGGTCCAGGATCTGCGGCATTCGGGCCCTCCCTCGGGAATTCTTGAGGAGAGGATAGCGCGGATCGGCGGGGCTTCAACTCAACTCGTATATTTGTCGCAGGTCGCGCGGGTCGCGGTGGGGGCGGGGTTGAACAGCTGCGACAGGTCGCGGCGGTCGCGGACCAGGAACGAGGCGACGTAATGGAGCTTGGCGGGCCCCATGAAGGCGCCGCCGAACAGCCGCTGATAATCGTAATTCACTTCGACGAAGATCAGCGCGGTGCCGCTCACCGTGGTGACCACCGCGCCGGGATCGCCCATTCCGGTGGAAGTGGTGCCGGCATTGGCCTTGGTCGCATCGGTGCCGGCAGTGACGGCGGTGGTGCCGTAGCTCGAATCATAGCCCGCGCCGCTCTTCATCCCGAAGCAGCGCTGCCAGTGGATGCGCTGGACCGGGGCGGTGTCGTAGCTCTGCTGGATGTTCTCGAGGCTGGAGAGGATGACGCGGCCATTGGTGCCGAGGTTGAGCGCGGCGCCCTGGAGGCGCGCGGCCTGGAGCGCGTTGTTGAGGTCGAGCTCGCGCAGCTGGACGGTGGAGAGCGCGGTCATCGCGCCCATGCGCGAGCCGTTGTCGGCAAGGTTGCCGGCGATCTGGCTGATGCGCAAATTGGCGATGGCCAGGTTGGCGGTCTCGACGCCGTAGCAGCCGAGCACCAGCACCACGGGCAGCGCCAAGCCGAATTCGAGCATCGCCACGCCCTGCCGGGCGGCGGCGAGGCGGCGGAGGAAGCGGAGCATCGTCATGTGCAGATCGTCGCCGGCGTGTTGGTGTTCTGGGTGGCGTAGGGCTGGTTCATCAGCGTGGTGCTGGCGCTGAGCGTCGCGGTGCCCGGCCAGCCGAACCAGCGGGTGACGGGGAACAGGCGGCTGTAGCTGATCTGCGCGGTGTAGACCGTCACGTCATTGGCGCCGCCCTGGCCCGCGCGGCCGGCATCGGCGTCCCATTGGCCATTGCCGTTGACGTCGGTGTAGCATTCGCCGGCGTTGCGCACGCCATTGTTGTTGGTGTCGACGAAAGGCTCCGGAGCGACGGCGCTGAAGCTCGAATAGCTCAGCCGCGTCGGATAGCCGGTGGCGAAGCTCGCCCGGGAGGCGACCGCACGGACCTGGGTGAGCACCTTGGCGTCGATCGTCGCCGCGGTCGCGCCCTGGATGCCGCTGTCGCGCCCGGCCTTCTGCACCGCGCCGGTGAGCACCGACTGGACATAGGCCTGATAGCCGAGCTCCATCATGCCCATCATCAAGGTGAGCATCACCGGCAGCACGAAGGCGAACTCGACCACGGTCACGCCGCGGCGATCCCGCAGGAACCGAGCGGGGGTCACTGCGACACGCGGAGCATCGCCACCTGCTTGGCGATGTTGGCAAAGGCGGTCGAAAGCCCCGAGCCGGTGGTGGTGGCGAGCGCCTGGCTGGTGGTGGTGGCGCAGTTCTTCATCTCGGTGGTGGCGCTCGAATCGATCGTCACCGTCCACACCTGGATGTTGCGCGCCTTGGCCGCGCCGCACTCGGCCAGGAAGCGGGCATTGTGATAGGCCTTGAGGTTGGTGAAGTCGCCGCCGCTCACCCGCCGGTCGTAATATTCATTGCCGTACATGCCGTAGACGCCGGTGTTGGGCGCCATGTCGCCATCGGTGAGGAACACGATGACGCGGTTGGGGGTCTGGCGCGCGGGCCAGGCGGCGGTGTCGGCCGCGAAGATGCCCGAGGGCGAGATCATGCGGGTGCCCCAGATCATGCCGACATCGTGATAGGTGCCGCCGATCGGGCGGAAATCGGTCGCGTTGACGAAGTTGGACACCTGGGTCCGGGTCATCACGTCGAGCCGCGAAACCGGCTTGCCGCACGAGACATAGCCTGCCTGGTAATAGGGCGTGGTGCCGATATTGGGGTGGCTGTTGCTGTCCCCGGTCGACGTCGCGGTGGCGGTGCTGTTGTAGTTGTTGCGCGCGTAGAACAGCTCCGGCCACATCGGCTTCCACTGGGTGTCGATATTGGTGTTGGGGACCAAGTCGGGATCGAGATCGGGCGGCAGCGAGCCCTGGCTGAAGCTCGTCGTGCCGGCGGTGGTGGCGCGCTCCTCGATGCAGCCGGTCCAGCGATTGGTGGCGCCGGTCGTCTTGCTGGGATCGGCGACGGCATTGCCCGCGACGAAATTGCGGATGTCGAAATTCTGCTGCTGGTACTTCCAGATCGGCGTGCCGAGCAGGTTGCCGGTCTGATAGCGCGATTCATAGTTCCACTGGACGTTCGCGCTGCCCGAGCCGCCGACCATATAGGCCGGCGACAGATCGACGATCGCCTTACCGGCATTCACCGTCGAGGTGTAGGTGACGAAGCCGTAGCGGATGTGCGTCGACGGGTCCGCGGACGAGGCCATGGTATCGTAGAAGCTGAGCACCGCCGAGCGGAGCGCCGCGATGCGCGAGTTGGTCTTCTCCGGCACATAATAGGCCGTGCTGCCCGGATAGCCGGCGACGCTGTCGTTGCCGCTGCCGGCGCCGTCGGCGGGGCGCGTGTAGCTGGTGGTGCCGGCGGAGGAGACATAGGAATTGCAGGTGCTGTCGTCGTCGCTCGGCAGGCAGGCCATCGAGCCGGTGGTGTCGAGCACGAAGATCACATCGGTATCGGCGATGTCGTAGCTTGCCTGGCAGGTGACGGTGATCGTCTGGTTGGCATAACCGAACATCGACATCACCGTCATCGGCACGGTGGCCGTGGCGGTGCCCGAGACCTGGGCGTCCGACGTCTTGGCCGGCGTGAAGCTGGCGGCAGTGGTCCTGAACCAGCCGGTGCGGAAATTATTGTTGAAGAAGGTCTGCGCCGCCGTGGTGGCGGTGGGGTCGAGCGTTGTGTTGGTGAGCGAGCTATCGGTCATCGACTTGCGCCCGGCGAGCACGCCGGAATCGCAGGCCTGCTGGAGGCGCGCCTTGACCACATAGAGGCGGGCGGAATCGATCGCGCAGCCGCAAAAGGCAGCGAGCGGCACCAGCATTGCCGCCATCATCACCAGGGTGGTGCCGCGCTGGTCCCGCTTGAGACGCGTCAGGAACCCCGAAACCTGTAGCCGATCCTGCTCCACCATCTGCTCCGCATCGGGACCTGATGCGGTCCATCCAGTGGAGCGCTTTTCGACTGGAATTCCAAAGAGCTAGTTGCCGAGGGGGTAGGGATTTCCACGCCACGTAATATTACGGGAGGGCGGGGTTTCCATCGTCATCCCCGCCTTTGCGGGCCGAATCTGCTCCCCTCGCTTGCAGGGGGAACTTGAATGTCGATCCGGCCTGGATCTTCTCCCTAGCCGGCGGGTGCAGGATCGCCGGCGCCGACCACCTTGGCATCCACCCGCAGCGTCTTGCCGCTGGCGAAGGAAAGCGTGAGCGGGACCTTCTGCCCGGCCTTCACCGCGGGGCCGATCGACATGAGCATCACATGGCGGCCGCCCGGCGCGAATTCGAGCGTGCCGGCGGCGGGGACGGCGACGTCCTTCAGCGGCGCCATCGACATCATGCCGTGATCGCCCTTCATGCTCTCGTGCAGTTCGGCCCGAATCGCGGCGGGGGTGGAGACAGCCAGCAGCGTGTCCTGCGCCGGTCCGCCTTGGACGGTGAAATAGGCCGCGCCCGGCTGGCCGGACACGGCGGGGAGGCGCACCCAGGCGCGGTCCGCTTTCAATTCGCCCTTGGGCGCGCAGGCGCTGAGCGCCGCCAGTGCGAGTAGGCCCGGAAACAGCCGCATGCGTGTGACTCCCATTTCGGGATCGGCTGTAGAAAGCCATGCTTCTTGCGGCAAGCGCGCGGCCACCTATATCCGGCGACGTAAGCGGTTCTCCGCGCTGCCTCTTCGCAGGGGCGCAGGGGGCCAAGTGTTTGATTTAGGACTGGGGGCCAACGAGGGACTATGGCTAAAGTAATCGGTATCGACCTGGGGACGACCAACAGCTGCGTTGCAGTGATGGAGGGCGGCAAGCCCAAGGTAATCGAGAATGTGGAAGGCGCACGCACCACGCCTTCGATCGTCGCCTTCGCCAAGGATGGCGAGCGACTGATCGGTCAGCCGGCCAAGCGCCAGGCGGTGACCAACCCGGATTCGACGGTGTTTGCAGTGAAGCGCCTGATCGGCCGCCGCTTCGACGATCCGATCACCAAGAAGGACACCGAGCTGGTGCCCTACACCATCGTGCGCGGGCCGAATGGCGACGCCTGGGTGCAGGCCGGCGGCGAGGATTATTCGCCCAGCCAGATCAGCGCCTTCATCCTGCAGAAGATGAAGGAAACCGCGGAGAGCTATCTCGGCGAGACCGTCAGCCAGGCCGTGATCACGGTGCCGGCCTATTTCAACGACGCGCAGCGCCAGGCGACCAAGGATGCCGGCAAGATCGCGGGCCTGGAAGTGCTGCGCATCATCAACGAGCCGACGGCGGCTGCGCTCGCCTATGGCCTCGAGAAGAACGACGGCAAGACGATCGCGGTCTATGACCTTGGCGGCGGCACGTTCGATATCTCGGTGCTCGAGATCGGCGACGGCGTGTTCGAGGTGAAGGCGACCAACGGCGACACCTTCCTGGGCGGCGAGGATTTCGACGCCAAGCTGGTGCAGTTCCTGGCCGAGGACTTCAAGAAGGCCGAGGGTATCGACCTGACCAAGGACAAGCTGGCGCTCCAGCGCCTGAAGGAAGCCGCCGAGAAGGCGAAGATCGAGCTTTCGAGCGCGCAGACCACCGAAGTGAACCTGCCCTTCATCACCGCCGACGCCAATGGGCCGAAGCACCTGGTGAAGACCATCAACCGCGCCGAGCTGGAGCGCCTCGTCGAGGAGCTGATCCAGCGCACGCTCGAGCCGTGCCGCAAGGCGCTGGCCGATGCCGGCGTCAAGGGTTCGGCGATCGACGAAGTTGTGCTGGTCGGCGGCATGACCCGCATGCCCAAGGTGCGCCAGATCGTGAAGGAGTTCTTCGGCAAGGAGCCGCACACCGGCGTGAACCCCGATGAGGTGGTTGCGATCGGCGCGGCGATCCAGGCCGGCGTGCTCCAGGGCGACGTCAAGGACGTGCTGCTGCTCGACGTGACTCCGCTGAGCCTCGGCATCGAGACGCTGGGCGGCGTGTTCACCCGCATGATCGACCGCAACACGACGATCCCGACCAAGAAGAGTCAGGTCTATTCGACTGCTGACGACAATCAGCAGGCGGTGACCATCCGCGTCTTCCAGGGCGAGCGCGAGATGGCGGCGGACAACAAGATGCTCGGCCAGTTCGACCTGGTTGGCATTCCGCCGGCGCCGCGCGGCGTGCCGCAGATCGAAGTGACCTTCGACATCGACGCCAACGGCCTGGTCAATGTGTCGGC
Organism: Sphingomonas sp. GW821-FHT12D09; assembly: GCF_058807215.1. Lineage (NCBI taxonomy): Bacteria > Pseudomonadati > Pseudomonadota > Alphaproteobacteria > Sphingomonadales > Sphingomonadaceae > Sphingomonas > Sphingomonas sp. GW821-FHT12D09. The sequence goes on from NZ_JBXAQL010000002.1 coordinate 101,157, forward strand.
CAAGGACAAGGGTACCGGCAAGGAGCAGCAGATCCGCATCCAGGCCTCGGGCGGTCTTTCGGACAGCGACATCGAGCAGATGGTCCGCGACGCGGAGAACTTCGCCGAAGAGGACAAGAAGCGCCGTGCCGGCGCCGAAGCCCGCAACAATGCCGAGAGCCTGATCCACACCACCGAGCGCCAGCTCCAGGAGAATGGTGACAAGGTCGATCCGAGCCTGAAGGCGGAGATCGAGGCGGCGGTGGCCGAGGCCAAGGCCGCAGTGGAAGCCGGCGATCCGGACGACATGCAGGCCAAGAGCCAGAACCTCGCCCAGGTGGCGATGAAGCTCGGCCAGGCGATCTACGACAAGCAGCAGGCGGCCGAGGCTTCGCCCCAGGCAAATGCTGCGCCGGAGAACGAAGCGGGCGGCGAGGAAGTCGTCGACGCGGAATTCTCCGAGGTGGACGACAACAAGGCGTAAGTAACATGCGTACCCACCGTCATCCCGGCGGAAGCCGGGATCCAGAGCCAGAGGCGATGTCGCTTGTGACCCTGGACCCCGGCCTTCGCCGGGGTGGCGGCCAGGGCGGGGGCCGGGTTTAAATGACCACCGAAGTCGATTTCTACGAGCTGCTCGAAGTCGAGCGCACCGCGGACGAGGCGACGCTCAAGTCCGCCTATCGCAAGCTCGCGATCAAATATCATCCCGACAAGAATGCCGGGTGCAAGGACCATGAGGCCAAGTTCAAGGCGATCAACGAAGCCTATGACTGCCTGAAGGATCCGCAGAAGCGCGCGGCCTATGACCGGTTCGGCCATGCGGCGTTCCGCAACGGCATGGGCGGCGGCGGCCAAGGCCACGGCGCGCAGGATTTCGGCGCGTTCAGCGACATCTTCGAAAGCGTGTTCGGCGAGTTCATGGGCGGACGCTCCGGCGGCCAGCGCCAGCAGCGCCGCGGCGCGGACCTGCGCTACGACATGGAGATCACGCTCGAGGACGCGTTCCACGGCCAGACCAGCGAGATCACCGTCGATGTCTCCGGGCATTGCGACACGTGCGACGGCACCGGCGCCAAGCCGGGCACCAAGGCGACCCAGTGCAAATATTGCGGCGGACACGGCAAGGTGCGCGCGCAGCAGGGCTTCTTCATGGTCGAGCGCGCTTGCCAGCATTGCCACGGTGCCGGCGAGATCATCGATGAGCCGTGCCGCGACTGCCGCGGCGAGGGCCGGGCCGACAAGACCAAGACGCTGAAGATCAACGTGCCGCCGGGCGTGGACGAAGGCACGCGGATCCGGCTGCAGGGCGAGGGCGAGGCGGGTGCGCGCGGCGCGCCGGCCGGCGACCTCTACATCTTCCTGCACGTCAAGAAGCATGGCCTGTTCGAGCGTGAGGGGACGAACCTGTTCGCGCATGCGCCGATCAGCTTCACCACCGCGGCGCTGGGCGGCGAGATCGTCATCCCGGGCCTCGACGGCGAGAAGCACGTCATCAAGATCGCGCCCGGCACGCAGTCGGGCCGCGAAGTGCGCCAGCGCGGCGTGGGCATGCCCGTGCTGCAGGGGCGTGGGCGCGGCGACCTGGTCGTCGAACTCGTCGTCGAGATGCCGACCAAGCTGACCGCCAAGCAGCGCGAGTTGCTCGAGGAATTTCGCTCGACCGAGACGGGCGACGAATGCCCGCAGAGCACGGGGTTCTTCGCCAAGCTCAAGGCGGCCTTGGGCTGAGGCCTGGGTAGAATCCGTGAGGTGGAAATCTCCCCTGCGGGCTAACCGCGGGGGAGATTTGCATTCGGGCTTTGATGTGAGACGAGATTGGCAACCGGCGCTGCCGCTTCCCACCGTCACCCTGAACTTTTCAGGGGGGGGGCAACGCGCCCCAAGCGGTATCGCCGGTGGCGCGCTGGATGCTGAGACAAGTTCAGCATGACGAAGAAGAAGCCGCAGCTCCCTCTCACCGCTCGTTACGTTAACGTAAGCTGCAAACCGGGTTCAGCATCGCCTCAGCCCGACTCGCCTAGACCTGTCCTCAACACCGGTGCCCTGCGTGCCGGCCAGAAGAGGAGACAAGATCATGCGTAAGACGCTTCTGGGCCTCGCGGCCATGGCCGTTGCCCTTCCCGCCCTGTCCACACCGGCAATGGCGCAGCGCCATGGTGGCTATGACGGCTATCGCGGCGACAATGGCCGCTACGAGCGGAGCTACGACAACCGCGGCTATGACAATCGCGGCTACAATGACCGCGGCGGCTATTATAACGGCCCGACCTGGCGCGGGCGTGACGGCCGCAATTATTGCCGCCGTTCGGACGGCACCACGGGCCTGTTGCTGGGCGGTGTCGCCGGTGCGCTCGTCGGCCGCAGTGTCGACCGCTACGGCGACCGGACCCCGGGCACGTTGCTCGGTGCCCTGGGCGGCGCGCTGCTCGGCCAGGCGATCGACAAGGACAATGGCGGCCGTCGCTGCCGCTAAGTCCTTCGGGATTTGAGATGGAGGGGCCCGGTGGAAACGCCGGGCCCTTTTCGCGTCGGTTCGTTCGGTAACGGCGTTGCCAGCACGGCCTGGCGCGATGAGGATGCGCAAGCCGCGGTTAAAGGGGGAATCGCATGTTCGCATTGCTGACTGGACTGTCCTGCGCGATCGCGCCGCTGGCCCCGCCGCCGCGCCAAGACGCGCAGGCGGCGGCCCGTCCGGAGGCCGGCCAGACCCTTGCCGGGCAATTGGTTGAGCTCACCGTTCCCACCGAACTGATCGTGCGGGACGCGACAAAGGCCTTCTCGGCCAGCTTCCGCACGAGCTTTTTGCGCGATCCCCGCGCAGAGATCGCCGAGAAGCGCGTGCCCGGCCTGGCCGATGCAGTGGTGAACGCGGCGACGGTGAAGATGCGCGAGATCCTCACCGCGGCGATGATCCCGGCAAAGGCCCGCATTTCCGCCCAGTTTGCCGCGCGACTGGACCGCGGGGAGCTCGAGGCGGCGGTCGCCTTCTTTTCCGGGCCGATCGGCCGACGGCTGCTGGAAGCGACTCCGCAGATCGCCGCGCGCGGCGGGGTCGTCGGGGTCCTGACCCCGCGGGAAATAGCCGCGCTCGGGACCTTCTCTCAGACCAGGGCGGGCCGGAAGACGGACGCGATGACGCTGCAGCAAGGGGCCGAGATGAGCGCGATGGTCCAGCAGGCCATGGCTGCCGCGCAGCGGGAGATCGACGCGATCGCGCTGGCCGCCGCGAAGGAATATGTGCGCGCGCATGGCGCCGCGTCGCCGGGGTCCCAGCCCGTTTACGAAAGCTCAGCGCCCGTCGTCGCTCCAGTGCGGCGGGTCGCTCAGCAGCTTGATCAGGCCATAGCCCGCGCCGAGCTTGTGGAGATCGGTGTTGGCGTCGCCAGAGCGCGGCGTGGCGATGTCTCGGGCCTTGCCGGCCTTGTCCTTCACCTTGATCGTGCCGGACCAGGTGATCGTCATGTCGATCGCGCGGCCCTGGATATGGCGTGAGGTGAGCGAGGGTTCGAAGGCGATTCCGAACAGATCGACCATCGCCTGCGCGCCGGCCTTCGACCTGGCAAGGTCGCCATGATCCCATTGGATCATGAGGCTGGGCAATGCGGGGACCTTGTCCGGCGCGACCGAGCCCTTCGCCACGCACCAGCTGTAATGCATCAGATGTGCGCGGAGGGCGTTGCGGCGGGTGGAGGAGATTGTGACGGCGGCGCCGGCGTCCTTCAGCGCCCTGAGAAAGGCGGCGACGTTTGCCTGGAAGGGCTGGACCAGGTCGGCGACGGTGGCGCTGTTGGGGTATTTGGCCTGGTTGGCGTTCCACCAGTCGGCGCCCGAGAGGATCGGGGCGGAAAGCGCTGCCCAAGTCTTGCCGCCGGGGCCGATCAGCCCATCGGGCCTGGGCATTGCGAGCGCCTTGCCCTGGTAGCCGGTGATCGCGGCGATGGTGAGCGTGCCGCATTCGCCGGTGGTGGGGAGCAGCTTCTGGCCGGTGGCGCCGAGCCAGGCGTTGAGCAGATGCTGGACGACGAGCACGTCCGCCAGGTCGTTGACCCCGCCTTTGCCCACCGATGCGCCGATCGCCAACCGCCCCTCCTCACGTTCGAGTCGCTCGGAGGGGTAACGGGTCGAATCCTACATTACCATCGGGGTTGCGCCCCGCATGCCGTCAGGCGAAGACGCGCTCGAAGATCGTGTCGACCTGGCGAAAGTGATAGCCGAGGTCGAACTTGTCCTCGATCTCCGCCGGCGAGAGCGCGGCGGTGACTTCCGGGTCGGCCTTGAGCAGCTCGAGCAGCGAAAGCTCGCCGTCGCTCTCCCACACCTTCATCGCGTTGCGCTGGACGAGGCGGTAGCTGTCCTCGCGCGACACGCCGGCCTGGGTGAGCGCGAGCAGCACGCGCTGCGAATGGACGAGGCCGCCCATCCGGTCGAGGTTCTTCTGCATGCGCGCCGGATAGACCAGCAGTTTGTCCATCACGCCGGTGAGGCGCGCCAGGGCGAAGTCGAGCGTGATCGTCGCGTCGGGGCCGATATAGCGCTCGACCGAGGAGTGGCTGATGTCGCGCTCGTGCCAGAGTGCCACATTCTCCATCGCCGGGATGGTCGCGCTGCGGACCATGCGGGCGAGGCCGGTGAGGTTCTCGGTCAGCACCGGGTTGCGCTTGTGCGGCATCGCCGACGAGCCCTTCTGACCGGGAGAGAAATATTCCTCGGCCTCGAGCACTTCGGTGCGCTGCAAGTGGCGGACCTCGACGGCGAGGCGCTCGATCGACGAGGCGATCACGCCGAGCGTGGCGAAGAACATCGCGTGGCGGTCGCGCGGGATGACCTGGGTCGAGACGGGCTCGATGCTCAGGCCGAGCTTCTCGGCGACATGCGCTTCGACGCGCGGATCGATATTGGCGAAGGTGCCGACCGCGCCCGAGATCGCGCAGGTGGCGATGTCGGCGCGGGCGAAGACCAGGCGCTCGCGGTTGCGCTTGAACTCGGCATAGGCCTCGGCAAGCTTGAGGCCGAAGGTGACCGGCTCGGCATGGATGCCGTGGCTGCGGCCGATCGTCGGGGTCAGCTTGTGCTCATAGGCGCGGCGCTTGAGCACGTCGAGCAGCTGGTCGATGTCGGCGAGCAGGATGTCCGATGCGCGAGCGAGCTGGACCGCCAGGCAAGTGTCGAGCACGTCCGAGCTGGTCATGCCCTGGTGCATGAAGCGGGCTTCGTCGCCGACCTGCTCGGCCACCCAGGTGAGGAAGGCGATGACGTCGTGCTTGGTCACGGCCTCGATCGCGTCGATCGCGGCGACGTCGATCGCCGGGCTGGTCGCCCACCAGTCCCACAGCGCCTTGGCGGCGCTCTTCGGCACCACGCCGAGTTCGGCCAGCGCCTCGGTGGCGTGCGCCTCGATCTCGAACCAGATGCGGAAGCGCGCCTCCGGCGACCAGAGCGCGGTCATTTCGGGGCGCGAATAACGGGGGACCATTGCAAGCCTTTCGCCGGGAGTGTGGCGCGCCCCTAGCAAGCGGGGGGGAGAGGGGCAACCGAAGCGGTCCAGTTGCAGGCGGGCCACAGGGCAAATCAAAAGCGATGAGCTGGCTTTTCGTGGAGATGAGTTGAGGAAATTACGATGAGATGATTGGTTGGTATCGTGAATGCATCAACAGATCATCAAAGGGCCGGAAAAGTAACGGCCTGACGAATAACAGGAGAGTTACAGATGCTGAAGCCCATGCTTCTTGCGACTTCCATGCTTTTTGCCATTCCTGCCATAGCACAGCAGGCTCCCGCGCAGGACAATACGCAGCCGGCGCAGGCCGTGCCGATGCAGGAACAGTCCACGCCACCCGCGACCGACGACAAGGCGCCCGCCGCGCAGGATCACGCAACCACGGCCCAGACGGCACCGGCCCAACCCGCGACTCAGCCCGCCCAGGGCTTGGCGCAGGAAACCGGCACGACCGCAGCGGAACCCGCTGCCCAGCCGGTAGCGACTGCCGAAGCGACGCCCGCCACGCAGCCGGCGGCGACCCAGGAGCAGGTCGCCCAGGCCGTGGGCCGCGACTTTGGCGGCTATGACAAGGATGCCGACGGCAAGCTGAACGCCACCGAGTTCGCCGCCTGGATGGGCAATCTGCGCAAGGCGGCCGAGCCGACCTTCCAGCCCGGCACGCCGGAGGCAGCGACCTGGACCGCCCAGGCCTTCACCACCGCCGATACCGACAAGAGCGCTTCGGTGAACAAGCAGGAGCTGACGGTCTTCCTGACGCCCAAGCCCTCATAAGACTTTCGTCGCGCCGGATACGCATGGCGCTACTCCCGAACGGTCGCCGGACTTGCCTCCGGCGGCCGTTTGATTTGCGCTTAGCCGACGGCGCGGCCTCGGCGCGGAGGACGCGGGGGCCAGCACTGCGCGATCTCGCGCTCGCGGGCGCGCCACTTGTCGAGCATGGGCCCCATATTGTCCCCGGCCCGCCATGGCTGATCGAAGACATCGACACGACCCTGATAGTCGAGCTCGCGGAATTTCTCCTTGCGAAAGGCGGGGTACATGGCATCGGACATCAGCATCGGCGAGTCCACGCCGCGGATGCCGAGCAAGCCAAGCGTGCACCAGTGCGCGCCTGCAATTGCCTCGCGGCTAACGCGGAGCGGCTGCGCAACCGCCTTGTCCGGATGTTTTTCACTAAGGCGTCCCCCACTGCGTTTCCCATGTCGAATTCCCAGCGGATGCTGCCGTCGTGATCGAGGTAGTTCGAGAAATAGGCATCGAGCCCTGCGGTAAGCAGGCAATCGATGTCCTGGCCGACGCTATTTTTGTACCAGGCACCAAGATCCTCGCCAGTCTTGCGCCTGAGCGTGATGGGCTCGAAGAAATGCAGCCCAGGCTCCCAGCGCTCGACGAAATCCCGGAAGCGCTGGCTGCATACGCGGATCGTGCGCACGGTGATGATGTCCGGGACCTTGCCTGCGGTCTTGCGCTCCTGCGTCGCTGAAATGACGTGGTCATAGCCGGGCTGGAACGGCGCGCGCCCGGCGACGAACTCGGCGTAATGCAGGGTCGGCCGGAAATATTCCGGCTGGTCGGGTTCGAAGGGCGTGTAGGCGGCCCCGGTCGTGCAGCGCTTGAGCAATACGGGCACGCTCTTCTCCTAAAAAGATCGCAACAGGATCGAAGGCCGGGCATGTCAGGCGCGCTAAATCAGCCCCTGCCCCCTAAGCGAAGCGTGGCCCTCCCGCCCCAGGATGATGTGGTCGTGCACCGCGATGCCCAGGCCCTTGCCGGCGGTGGCGATCTGGCGGGTGATCTCGATATCGGCACGGCTGGGGGAGGGGTCGCCCGAAGGGTGGTTGTGGACCAGGATCAGCGCCGCCGAGCGCAGGTCCATCGCCCGGCGGATCACTTCGCGGACATAGACTGCGGCCTCGTCGATCGTACCCTCGCTCATCAGCTCGTCGCGGATCAGCATGTTCTTCGAGTTGAGGTGCAGGACACGGAAGCGCTCGGTGGTGTGGTGGGCCATGTCGGCGCGCAGGTAATCGAGCAGCGCCTGCCAATTGGCGAGCACCGGCCGCTCGGCGACTTCGGCGCGCAGCAGGCGGAGCGCTGCGGCATGGGCGGCCTTCAAGGCGGCGACGCTGGTCTCGCCCATGCCCTTCACCCGGGCGAGTGCTTCGGCGTCGGCGGTAAGAAGACCGGCGATTCCGCCGAATTCGTGGAGTAGCGCCTTGGCCAGCGGCTTGGTATCCTGGCGCGGAATCGCCAGGGCGAGCAGATATTCGACGAGCTCGTGATCGAGCAACGCGTCCGGTCCGCCCTCGAACAGGCGGCGGCGCAGGCGCGCGCGGTGACCGCTATTGTCGGGGGCTTCGGACATGGCGGGGTTGTTCCTGCAAATGCTGCGCTATTCAAGGCGAATTCGCGCGGGTCCGGACCCTAGAGTTGACTCGCCCGGCGGTGCTTCCTAAAGCGCCCGAGCAACGCGGCCGAACAGCTGGCGATGCTCAAATGTCGCTGGCCCGTGTCGGCGGCTTTTTTCTTATCTGGATCGCCTTGACCGCCTTGACCCAAGACCGTGCTCCCAGCGACCTTGACCGCCGCATCGCCGATGCGAAGGCGGCCGAGGCTGCGCGCACCGGTTCGGCGGTGCCCAAGGCGCCGGGGGACGCCAAGGGCTACAAGCAGGGCTCGCGCGTGCTGATGGACCTGATCGGCATGCCGCTGGGCGGTGGCATATTGGGCTATGCGCTCGATCATTGGCTGGGCACCAGCCCGTGGTTCCTGCTGGGCCTGCTCGCGCTGTCGATCGCGGCAGCTTTCCGTAGCATCTACAAGATTTCGAAGGAGCGGGCAGAGTGAGCGCCGGCGCAATCAATCCGATGGAGCAGTTCGAGGTCGGCAAGCTGATCAAGCTTGACGTGCTCGGCTACGACCTTTCGTTCACCAACTCGGCCCTGTTCATGTTCGTCGTGGCGGCCCTGCTGTTCGTGTTCATGCTGGGTGGCATGAAGCGCGCGCTGGTGCCCGGCAAGTGGCAGCTGATGGCCGAAGGCGCGGTGGGCTTCATCGATTCGATGGTGAGCACCAGCATCGGCAAGGGCGGCAAGAAGTTCGCCCCGTACATCTTCACGCTGTTCTTCTTCATCCTGTTCGCCAACCTGATCGGCATCCTGCCGCTGGCGATCGTGCCGGGTCTGCACACCTTCGCGGTGACCAGCCACATCACCGTGACCGCGGTGCTGGCGTTTTTCTCGTTCGGCATCGTGCTGCTGGTCGGCTTCTGGAAGCATGGCCTGAAGTTCTTCACGCTGTTCGTGCCGCACGGCGCGCCTTTGTGGCTGATGCCAGTGATCATCCCGGTCGAGTTCATCTCGTTCATGGTGCGTCCGTTCTCGCTGGGCCTGCGACTGTTCGTCGCGATGACCGCAGGGCACATCCTACTCGAAGTGTTCGGCAGCTTTGCGGTGCAGGGCCTGAACGCGGGCGGGATCGGCTATGGCGTGTGGTTCGCCTCGATGCTGATGATCATCGGCGTGAGCGCGCTCGAGCTGCTGGTCTGCGCGATCCAGGCCTATGTGTTCGCGCTGCTGACCTCGCTCTATCTCCACGACGCGGTGCATCTGCACTAAGTCGCGCTGTTTGTTTGGTTTATCTGGATTACGTAGGGAGTTTGAAATGACTGATACTGGTCTCATGTACATCGGCGCCGGTCTTGCGGCGATCGGCATCGGCCTGGCCGCTCTCGGCGTGGGCAACGTGTTCGGTTCGTTCCTCGAGGGTGCGCTGCGCAACCCCGGTGCCGCTGATGGCCAGCAGGGCCGCCTGTTCATCGGCTTCGCCGGTGCCGAGCTTCTGGGCCTGATCGCGTTCGTCGTCGCGATCCTGATCCTGTTCGTCGTCAAGTAAGCCACTAGCGGCCTGGGGACGTCCAATGCCACAGCTATCCCAAATCCCTGAGATCTACGCGTCGCAGCTCTTCTGGCTCGCGATCGTGTTTGCCCTCATCTATTTCGGGATCGGCAAGGCGATGGTCCCGAAGATCGAGCGTACGGTCGAAGACCGCAACGCCCGCATCGCCGGCGACCTCGCCGCGGCAGAGGCTGCCCGGGACGCCGCGCAGGCATCGGATGCCGCCTATGAGCTCGGGCTGGAAACGGCCCGGGCCACGGCGCTCGCGACGCTGAGCAAGGCCAAGGACAAGGCGACCGCCAAGTCCGAAGCCGAAGTGAACAAGGGCGATGTCGCGTCCGAGGCGAAGATCGCCGAGGCCACGCAGCGCATCGCCGCTACCAAGGCCCAGGCACTAGGCGAGATCGAGTCCGAGACGGTGGAAGCCGTCCAGGCGATCGTCGCCAAGCTCTCGGGCGTGAATGCCGACCGCGCGTCGGTCGCACAGCAAGTGAAGGCGGCGCTGGCCAATGGCTGAGGAACCTCATGGCATGAAGACGCAGACCGGCACGGTCGAGCTGCATCATGAGCCCGCGGCTTTCGGCGTCATCACCGCGCCGATGTTCGTCGCCATCGCCATGCTCATCGTGGTCGGCATCGTGCTGTGGAAGCGCGTGCCGGCGATGATCGGCAAGATGCTCGACGCCAAGATCGCGTCGATCCGCCAGCAGCTCGACGAAGCCACCGCGCTTCGGGCCGAGGCGGAGGCCGAGTTGGCCAAGGCCAAGGCACGCACCGCCGCGAGCGAGGCGGATGCCGCCGCGATCGTCGCGCATGCCGAGGCCGAGGCGAAGGACCTGCTCAAGAAGGCAGAGGCCGACGCCAAGGAACTGACCAAGCGCCGCGCCAAGATGGCCGAGGACAAGATCTCCGCCGCCGAGCGCACCGCGATCGCCGAAGTGCGTGCGCACGCCGCCGATGCCGCCGCAGCCGCAGCCGGCGCGATCATCGCCGAGAAGCATGGCGCGGAAGCCGACAAGGCGCTCGTCGACAAGACGATCGCAGGGCTCGGTCGCTTGAACTGACGTGCCGAGGGGGCGGGATTCCGGTTCGGCCCTTGATATGAGCGCAGGCGGGGGCACCATGCCCGCCTCGCGCGACCCGGGCGTTGTCGCCCTGCTCGTTTCCTTCGTATTGCTCGCGGCGGCGCTGGTCGGCGCGCTGTTCCTGGTCCAGGGGCAGCAGCAGGCGCAGCGCTGGGTGGCGCACACGCTCGAGGTGGAAGAGCAGCTGAGCAGCGTGCTCTCCGGCGTGCAGCAGGCCGAGACCGGCCAGCGCGGCTACATGATCACCCGCAACACCGAATATCTCGAGCCCTATATCCGGGGGACCCAGAGTATCGGCGGCGAACTCGCGGAGCTGCACCGGCTTGTCGCGGACAGTCCGGTGCAGGCGGCACGCGCCGTAAAGCTGGACGCGCTGATCCGGAGCCGGATCACCCGTCTCGCCAAATTCGTCGAGATGATCCGCCGGGGTGACAATGCCGCAGTGGCCTCGGGCATCAAGACCAATGTCGGCCTGAATCAGATGCGCGCGATCCGCACGCTGGTGGACGAGATGCGCTCGTACGAATCGCAACAGCTTGCGGCGCGGAGCGCCAGTGCCGCCCGCCAGGCGACCCTGTTGCTGCTGTGGCTGGCGCTGACTGCGATCGGCGTGGCGGTGGTGGCGTTCTTCGTCACGCGCACGGCGATGCGGCGCACCCATGCTGCGATGCTGGCACGCGACGCGGCGGAAGCCGCGCACACCCAGCTGCTCGCGGAGACTGCCCAGCGCGAGGCGGCCGAGGCGCAGCTGCGCCAGCTCGGCAAGATGGAATCGGTCGGCCAGCTGACCGGCGGCATCGCGCACGACTTCAACAACATGCTGGCGATCGTGATCGGGTCGCTCGACATGGCCAAGCGCCGGATCGGCAAGGACCCCGACAAGGCCGCGCAATCGATCGACAATGCGCTGCAGGGTGCCGAGCGCGCCGCCCAGCTGACGTCGCGCCTGCTCGCCTTTGCGCGCCGCCAGCCGCTGGCCCCGGGCGCGCTCGATGCGAACAAGCTGGTCGCCGGCATGTCCGAGCTGCTGCGCCGGACGATCGGCGAGACGATCCGCTTCGAGACGGTGCTGGCCGGCGGGCTGTGGCCGGCGTTCATCGATGCGGGCCAGCTCGAGAACGCGCTGGTCAATCTGTGCGTCAATGCGCGCGATGCGATGCCCGAGGGTGGGCGGCTGACGATCGAGACGGCGAACACGCATCTCGACGACGCCTATGCCGCCACCCATGCTGAAGTGGCCGCGGGGCAATATGTGATGATCTCGGTCACCGACACCGGCCTTGGCATGCCGGAGGAAGTGATCGAGCGCGCCTTCGATCCATTCTTCTCGACCAAGGAAGTGGGCAAGGGCACCGGGCTGGGGCTCAGCCAGGTCTATGGCTTCGTCAAGCAGTCCGGCGGGCATGTGAAGATCTATTCCGAGCTGGGGGTCGGCACGATCCTGAAGCTCTATCTGCCGCGCCATTTCGGCGAGGACGACCGCCGCCCGGCACCGGCGGCCTCGGCCGAGCTGCCCCAGGGCCGCGGCGAGATCATCCTGGTCGTCGAAGACGAGGAGCAGGTGCGGATCATGTCGGTCGATGCGCTGCGCGAGCTCGGCTATGTCGTGGTCCACGCATCTGGCCCGCTCCAGGCGTTGGCGATGCTGGAGAGCCATCCGAGCATCGACCTGCTGTTCACCGACATCGTGATGCCCGACATGACCGGGCGCGTCCTGGCCGACCGCGTGCACGAGATACTGCCGAACGTGCCGGTGCTCTATACCACCGGCTATACCCGCAATGCGATCGTGCATAACGGGATGCTCGACCATGACGTCGACTTTCTTGCCAAGCCGTTCAGCATCGGCCAGCTCGCGGTAAAGGTGCGCCAGGTGCTCGACGGGCGGGAGTGAGGGCTCTCCAACTCCCCTCCCTAGGAGGGAGGGGAATTAAATGACATTCCTCAGAACTGCCCCGGCGCGTCCCTGAGCGGATCGGCCACCGCTTCGCCGCCCTTGCGGAAGCAGATGAAGTCCAGGATCGCTTCGTTGATGCTCTCCGGCTTGGCGACCTTGACCTCGTTGATCGACTCCGAAGGCTCGCTGCGCATGAACTTTCCGCCGGCGGCGAAATAGCTGTACTCGAGCGTGCGGAAGCTCTTGGCCGTGCAGGCGAACTCGGTGCGGATGCGCGCGGCGATGATGCCATCGCCGATCGGCTTGACATAGACGCTCTCGACATCGCCGACGATCTTGTCGCCCAGCGTGCGCAGGCTGGCGAGATCGACATAGCTCTGCGTGGTCTCGTTGCCGCCGACGCGGTACCATTGCTGAGCGGCGGCCGGGGTGGCGAAGGGCAGCAGGGCAATGGCGATCAGCAGCAGGCGCATGACGGTTTCCCTCGTGTTTCCGGCACCCTGCCATGACTCCATTTCGGGGGAAAGGGGCCGGCTGGCCGGAGCGGGTCGAGGCGGCTAGGATGGCCGCATGACCACCCAACGCTGGCTCCAGCTCGCCACCGCGCTCACCGCCCTGCTGCTCGTCTTCGTCCTCGCCGTCGCCTGGCACAGCGCGGTGGAAGAGCATCGCCTCGCGCAGGATATCGGCGCGCGCACCCAGGCGACGATGGAGCGAATCGAGGCCCGGGCGAACGCGCTGGAGAATAAAGCGGGGCGGTAGGGCGCGGCGGCCGACACGACCGGGCCCGCCCCGATAGGGTTGTCACGCTGAACTTGTTTCAGCATCCAACTCTCCCCAGGCGATATCGCTCGAAGCGCTTTGAACCCTGAAACAAGTTCAGGGTGACGGAGTAATTGCGAAAGCGCCGCGCGAATATCGAATGACGATACGGGCCGAACTTGCGCGCCTCACATCGCCGGCTTGCGGAACTTGTAGATGAACTGGTCGGTCTTGCCGCGGACCTCGGGCGTGAAGACGTTCGCGGTGTGCGGGTCGGCGGGGTTGCGCAGCAGGGGCAGTTCGCCTTCGAACTTGAAGCCGGCGCCCTCGATCTCCGCCCTGGCGGCGGCGGGGTCGATGCGGTGGAGGGTCTGCGGCACGGCGAAGGCGGGATCGGAATTGGCGGCATGGTCGATCACCAGCAGCACCCCGCCGGGCTTGAGCGACTCATAGAGCTTCCTGGCGATGAAAGCGGCGGCGCCGGGGGGCGCGGACTTGAGGTGGAGATCATGCCAGTTCTGCACCGTGATGATCGCGTCGAGCGGCTCGGGGAAGGCGAAGCTCTTCAGACTGTCGCTCAGGGGGACGACATTGGCGCGGCCGGCCACTGCGGCCTTCTGCTCATCGGCATAGGCGGCGCGGAACGCGATGAACTCGGCAGGCTGATAGGCATAGACCTTGCCCGTGGCGCCGACGATCGGTGCGATCAGGCGCGTCCAGTATCCGCCGCCCATGATGAAGTCGGCGACCTTCTGCCCCGGCGCGATGCCGGCGAATGCGAGGATCTCGCCCGGGTGGCGGGCGGCGTCGCGATCCTTGTCGGCCTGGGGCCTGCCGGCATCGGTGAGCGCGGCGGCGATCGGGGCGGGGACGGTCTGGGCATGTGCCGCAAGCGGCATGGCGAGCGCGAGCAGCGCGGCGGACAGGGCGAGCTTCATGGGACGACTCTCCTATGTGTTTGAGCCGAGCATGACACATTGATGTGACCGTTCAAGTTGCCCGCGGCGAAAGCGGCTCCTAAATCCCATCCGACGATGTCCGATCCCAATTCCCCCAACCGCTTCAACGAGGAAGCCGCCACCTATGCGGTGCGCGGCGCCGACGCGCCTGATCTTGAGGCCGGCGTGGCGGCGATCCGCAATGTGCTGAAGACATTGCCGGTGCGCCCCGGCGTCTACCGGATGCAGGATGCGCGCGGCGACGTGCTGTATGTCGGCAAGGCGCGCGCGCTCAAGAACCGGGTGACCAACTATACCCAGGTCCAGCGCCTCTCGAAGCGGCTGCAGCGGATGGTGGCGCAGACCCGGTCGATGACGATCGTCACGACCAACAACGAAGCCGAGGCGCTGCTGCTTGAGGCGCAGCTGATCAAGCGCTTCCGCCCGCCGTACAACGTGCTGCTGCGCGACGATAAGAGCTTCCCGTTCATCCTACTGCGCCGCGACCATGACTATCCGCGCATCCAGCTCCACCGCGGCGCGCGCAAGGTGAAGGGCGATTATTTCGGGCCGTTCGCCGGGGCAGGGCAGGTGCGAAAGACGCTCAACGCGCTGCAGAAGCTGTTCCTGCTCAGGAGCTGCACCGACAGCTTCTTCAATACGCGCGACCGGCCGTGCCTGCTCTACCAGATCCGCCGCTGCTCGGCGCCCTGCGTCGACCGGATCAAGCCGGCCGCCTATGAGGAGCTGGTCGATGACGCGCGCGACTTCCTGATGGGCAAGAAGACCCAGGTCCAAGCCAAGCTCGGCGCGCAGATGCAGGCGGCGGCGGAGGGGCTCGATTTCGAGCTGGCGGCGATCCTGCGCGACCGGCTCAAGGCGCTGACTTTCATCCAGGGCAGCCAGGCGATCAATGCCGAGGGTGTCGGCGATGCCGATATCTTCGCGCTCGCCAACAAGTCGGGCGTGATGGGCATCCAGGCCTTCTTCATCCGCGGCGGCCAGAATTGGGGACATCGCAGCTTCTTCCCGGCGCACACCAACGAAGTGAGCGAGGACGAAGTGCTCGCGGCCTTCCTGATGCAATTCTACGAGGAAGTGCCACCGCCGAAGATCATCTTCGTCGATCGCAACCTGGAGGAAGCAGCATTGCTCGCCGAGGCCCTGGCGGAGCGGGCCGGGCACAAGGTCGCGCTGGGCGTGCCGCAGCGGGGCACGCGGCGGCGGCTGCTCGACCAGGCCAAGCGCAACGCGGTGGAAGCGCTGGACCGGCGATTGGCCGAGGGAACGACGCAGGCGAAACTCCTCCGCGAAGTCGCCGATCTGTTCGAGCTGCCCGAGCCGCCCGACCGGATCGAAGTCTATGACAACTCGCACATCCAGGGCACCAATGCGCTGGGCGCGATGGTCGTCGCGGGGCCCGAGGGCTTCCAGAAGAACCAGTATCGCAAGTTCAACATCAAGCGCGCCGAGACGGCGCCGGGCGATGACTATGCGATGATGCGCGAAGTGCTCAGCCGCCGCTTCGCCCGAGCGCAGGAGGAGGACCCGGACCGGCAGGGCGGCAACTGGCCAGACCTGGTTCTGCTCGACGGCGGGCGCGGGCAGCTCAATGCGGCCAAGGCGGTGCTCGAGGATCTCGGCATCGAGGACGTGTGCATGGTCGGCGTCGCCAAGGGGCCGAACCACGGGCGGGAAGGCCGCGAAGTGTTCCACCTGATGGACGGACGCGAGTTGACCCTGCCGGTCAATTCGCCCCTGCTCTTCTACCTCCAGCGGCTGCGCGACGAAGTCCACCGCTTCGCGATCGGCGCGCATCGCGACAAGCGCGCCAAGGCGATCGGTGCGAGCCCGCTCGACGAAGTCCCCGGCATCGGCCCGGCGCGCAAGAAGGCGCTGCTGATGCATTTCGGCACGGCGCGGGCCGTGCGGGCGGCAAGCCTGGAAGACCTGCAAAAGGCGCCGGGAGTGAGCGCGGGCGTGGCGCAGCAAGTCTATGATTATTTCCATTCCCGCTGATTTGCCGCTTGCCTGAACGGCCGGGACTTTCGAAACCTTGGCCGGTTATTCCGGGGAGGATTCGATGGTTCGGCGTTTGATGGTTGCGGCCTTGCTGTGCGGCACGGCCGGGGTGGCCCATGCGGGCGACAAGCCGCTCTACCAGCCCGTCCCCGCCTGGGTAACGCTTGCGCCCGAGCCGGCCACCGCCAATCTGGGCAATGACGCTCCGGCGATGATGATCGGCGACGTCCAGGCGCGCCTCGCCGACGGGCAGAGCTGGATCTATTATGAGCGCGCCACCCGCCTCGCGACGATCCAGGGGGTCTCCAGCGCCGGCACGGTGAAGATCGACTGGCAGCCCTCGCATGGCGACCTGATCGTCCACGGCGTCGATATCCTGCGCGGCGGCAAGCGGATCGATGCGCTGAAGGGCGCCAAGTTCAGCGTGATCCAGCGCGAGGAAGGGCTCGAGCGGCTGATGCTCGACGGCCGGCTGACCGCGACGCTGGCGGTGGAGGGGCTCCAGGTCGGCGACGTGCTCGACCTGCGCTATTCGGTCACCAGCAAGGATCCGACGCTCCAGGGCAATGCAGTCGCGATCGGGCCGATCTTCGCCGAGCCGATCAAGATCGGCTTCGCGCGCACCCGGCTGCTCTGGCCGACGGGCACCGATGTGAAGTGGAAGACCTATTCCGAAGGCGCCACCCCCGAGCAGCGCGATGCGGGCGGCTGGCACGAGATGGTGTTCAAGCTGCCGGTGATGCGCCAGCAGCCGAGCCCGTCGCGCATGCCTGGGCGCTTCTTCAAGCCGGGAATCGTCGAGGCGACGACCTTTCCGGATTGGCAGTCGGTCTCCAGGACGATGGAGCCGCTGTATCGCACCCAGGGCCTGATCGCGCCGGGCAGCCCGCTCGCCGCCGAAGTGGCGAAGATCGCGGCGGCGGAGAAGGACCCGCTGCGCCGCACCGCGGCGGCGCTCGCGCTGGTGCAGGGCAAGGTGCGCTATCTGTTTAAGGGCATGGACAATGGCAATTATGTGCCGCAGTCGCCAAGCGAGACCTGGTTGACGAAGTATGGCGACTGCAAGGCCAAGACGCTGCTGCTGCTCGCCATCCTGCACGCGCTCGGCGTCGAATCCGAGGCGGTGATGGCCAATCTGGGTAATGGCGATCTGGTCGCGGCGCGGCTGCCGTCGCCGGCCGCGTTCAACCATGTCTTCGCCGTCGCCCGCGTGAACGGCCAGACCCTGTGGCTCGACGGCACTGCCTCCGGCACGCATCTGGAGGACATTGCCGACGTGCCGAGCTTCGGCTGGGTGCTGCCGCTACGCACCGCAGGGGCCGTGCCCGAGGAAGCGCCGAACCGCGTGCCGGCGCGGCCGGCGCAGATCGGCACGCTCGACATCGACATGCGCGGCGGGATCAACCTTGCCGCGCCGTTCGAAGCCGAAGTCACGCTGCGCGGCTCCACGGCGGACATGATTCGCAACATCTCGGCCAACACCGACAAGAAGGAGATTCGCGAGCAGTTCCAGAAGCTCGTTCCGCCGGGCGGCGGCGAAGTGATCGTGACGGCGAGCGACTTTTCGTTCGACGACGCGGCGGGCACTGCGACGATCAAGCTGAGCGGCATCGCCAATAGCCGCTGGACCTATGCCGACAGCCGCTATCGCTACGATATCGGATCCTCGGGCGGTGGCTTCGTCATGCCCGACCGCTCGCGGGCGAGCTGGAAGGACGTGCCGGTAGAGACCGGTGGCGCGATGCGTTCGAAGCGAACGGTACGGATCAGGCTGCCGGACGGCGGGGCGGGCTTCAGCTTCGATGGCAATCCGGTGCTCGACACGGACCTCCCCGGCGGCATGCACGTGGCGCGCAAGGCGGTGCTCGCCGGCGAGGTGCTGACCATGGAGTTCGAGAACAGCCAGACCGGCGCCGAGATCGCGCCGGCCGATTTCGCGACGGCGCGCGCCCAGTTCGCCGAGGCCAAGAACCGCCGGCTCGGCGCGCGCACCGTGACGGGCTATCCCTCGCCCTGGCACGGCGTGCCCGCTGCCAAGGCCGCGCACCGCTATGATGTCGTGCTGGCGCGCTTTGCGAGCTACATCGCCGACAAGCCGGAGGAGCCCGGCCGCTATGTGGCGCGCGCCAATTTCCTCAACTGGATCCTCGAGCGCGACAAGGCGATCGCGGACCTCGACAAGGCCATCGCGATCCAGGCCGATGCCACCAGCTATCGCCGACGGGCCGGACTGTACGAACTGATCGGCAACAAGAAGGCGGCGATCGCGGACTATCGCGCGGCGCTCGATCTGGAGCCGGGCGACGCCGCCGCGCTGGGCCCGCTCACTGCGCTGATGGCCGAGATCGGCGAGAAGGACGCGGCGCTGGCGATGCTCGACGAGAAGATCGCCGAGGAAGGCGAGAACATGCCGGCGATGCTTTCGCTCAAGGCGACTGCATTGTCGCGCGCCGGCGATGCCGAGGGCGCGATCGCGGCGAGCGATGCGGCGATCGAGAAGAAGCCGGGCAACGGCCAAATGCTCAACAATCGCTGCTGGATCAAGGGCACGATGAACGTCCAGCTCGATACCGCGCTGGCAGACTGCACGCGCGCGATCCAGCTGAGCGGCGACAGCGCGGCGGCGCTCGACAGCCGGGCGATGGTCTATTTCCGCCAGGGCAAGCTGGCCGAGGCGCTGGCCGATCTCGAGGCGGCGCTGGAGCAGCGGCCCTCGGCGGCGTCGAGCCTGTTCCTGCGCGGGATCGTGAAGGCCCGCATGGGCAAGCTGAAAGAAGGGCAGGCCGACATCGCCGATGCCCGGCTGCTCTCGCCCAAGGTCGACGCGGATTATGCGCGCTGGGGGATCAAGGCGTAACCCGTCATCCCGCGAAGGCGGGGATCCAGAGTCAGGCAGGGCCTCCCCAGGCAGCATAACCCTGGATCCCCGCCTTCGCGGGGATGACGATTATTGGAATGCTGAGTCTTTCAACTAAAGGCCCGCCATTCGCCTTTTCTTCACGCCCGCATGCTAGGCGGGCAGCATGGCTACCCGTGTCTTCATCACGATCGACACCGAGATCATGTGGCGGCACCATGTCGCCGGGCTCGATGTCGATACGATCGTCCAGCGCTCGCTGGAACCTGCCAATGTCGGCGTCGCCTGGCAGCTCGAGCAGCTCGCCCGGCATGATCTCAAGGCCTGCTTCTTCGTCGATCCGATGCCGGCGCTGGTCTATGGCCTGGAGCCGATCAAGCGCGTCGTCGGCGCGATCCTCGAGGCGGGGCAGGAAGTGCAGCTGCACTTGCACCCCAACTGGACCGGGGCGCATGCTGGCGACAAGGGAACCACCTATGGCCCCTTCGAGCTGATCGATTACAGCCTTGAGGAGCAGGTCGAGCTGCTCGCCGCCGCCTCCGACATGTTGGTCGCGTGCGGCGCGTCCGAGCCGATGGCGTTCCGCTCCGGCAGCTATTCGGCGAGCGACGACACGCTGGCGGCGCTGGCGCAGCTCGGTTTCGAATATGACAGCAGCCACAATGGCTCCGAACATCCCTGGCCGAGCGCGATCGGGCTGGGTGAGCGCCAGATCGCGCCGATCGCGCATCGCGGGATCATCGAAGTGCCGGTCACGCTGATCGAGGACCGCGCCGGGCATCTCAGGCATTTCCAGATCTGCGCGCTTTCGGCCGGCGAGATGCGCGCTGCGCTCGATCATGCCGTGCTGCGCAGCCATTCGGCCGTCACGATCGTCAGCCACGGCTTCGAGCTTGCAAATCGCGCCGGGACGCGGCCTAACGCCGTGCATGTGCGGCGCTTCGAGGCGCTGTGCCGCATGCTGGCCAGCCGCCGGGGGGTGTTGGTGACCGAATTCTTCGCAGACCGGCCGCGCATGGCGCTCGGGCAGGACGATGCTCCGCTCGGGCCGAGCCTGATCCGCACGCGGCTGCGCCAGGCCGAGCAGCTCTGGTCGAACCTGGTCGAGGAGCGCGCCGCGTGAACGCGATGAGCGACGTGACCGCGGAGGCGCCCCAGGCGAAGGCGACCAGCCTGAAGTTCGAGATCGGCGCACGCACGCTGGCGACGATCCAGCGCCAGCTGGTGCGCCTGCCGCTGACGCTGGACGAGGCCCGCGCCGACCGGGTGCCCGCGCTGCCGGTGCTGCCGCGCGAGGCGCATGGCTATGTCGTGACCTCGCTGCCCGAGCATCTGGTGCCGGGACTGGTTAAGGCATCGGACGACATGCTGCCCTTCATCCGCCAGCGCTACACGCGCTATTTCACCGATTTCGGGGTGGGGTTCGATGGCTGGTGGAACGGGCTGTCGTCCAACGCCCGCCAGGGGATCAAGCGCAAGGCCAGGAAGATCGCGGCCGAGAGCAGTGGCGAGCTCGACGTCCGCGCCTTCCGCGCGCCGCACGAGCTGGAGGCATTCCACGACGTCGCACGGCGGATCTCGCTCAGGACCTATCAGGAAAAGCTGCTCGGCTCGGGTTTGCCCGACAGCCCTGAGTTCCTGGCGACGATGCTGGCGCAGGGTGCAGCCGGCCAGGTGCGGGCCTGGCTACTCTATATCGCGGGCGAGCCGGCCGCCTATCTCTACTGCCCGGTGATCGCGGGCGGCGTGGTGCTCTATGCCCATGTCGGGCACGATCCGGCGTTCAACGACCTGTCGCCCGGCGCGGTGCTCCAGCTCGAGGCTATGCGCGAGCTATTCGAGGAGGGCGCGTTCAGCCGCTTCGACTTCACCGAGGGCGAGGGCCAGCACAAGCGCCAGTTCGCCACCGGCGGGGTAGACTGCGTCGACCTGTTCCTGTTGCGGCCCTCGCTGGCGAACCGCGTGACGATGGGCGCATTGGGCGGGTTCAACCGCAGTGTTGCCGGGGTGAAGGCGCTGGTGAAGCGGGCCGGGCTGGAGAAATTCGCGAAGAAGGTGCGGCGGGGCGGCTAGATTTAATTCCTCCCCGGAACGGGAGGGAGACCATCGCGTCAGCGATGGTGGAGGGGGCCCGCTCTCCACAAGCTGATATGTCCGCGGATAACGGGGCCCCTCCACCACGCCGCTTCGCGTCGCGGTCCCCCTCCCCGTTCCGGGGAGGAATTGGTAGGACGCCTTCATGCACCTGCGCGCCGAAGCCATCATCCTGTCCGTTCGCGCGCATGGCGAGCATGGTGCGATCGTGCGGGCGTTCACCGAAGAGGACGGCGTCCAGCCGGGCTATGTCCGCGGGGGGCATGGCCGGACGCTGCGGCCGGTGCTGCAGCCGGCCAATCTGGTGCAGGGCGAATGGCGCTCGCGGACCGAGGATGCGCTGGCCGGGCTAACGGTGGAATTGCTCCACAGCCGCGCGGCGATGTTCTCCGAAGCCTTACCCGCGGCCGCCTTCCAATGGGCGACCGCGCTCTCGTCCTTCGCCTTGCCCGAGGCGCAGCCCTATCCGCGGCTGTACAGCGCGCTCGACGGCGTGCTCGCCGCGATCGAGGCGGCGCCGGCGGCGCGGGGCTGGGCAGTGGCGATGGTGCGCTATGAACTGCTGCTGCTCGCCGAACTGGGCTTCGGGCTCGACCTCGAGCATTGCGCGGCGACCGGGCGCAACGACGATCTGGCCTATGTCAGCCCCAAGAGCGGCATCGCAGTGAGCCGGATCGGGGCCGAGGGCTATGAGAACAGGCTGCTGCGCCTGCCGCGCTTCCTGGTCGAAGGCGGCGAGGCCGGATGGGACGATATCCTCGACGGCCTCAAGCTTACCGGCCATTTCCTCGAGCGTGACCTGCTGATCGGAAAAGGCGCCGAGCTGCTCGCCGCACGCGCGCGGCTGGTCGATCGGTTGAAGCGGGCTGTTGCGTGACGGACACAAGAGCGGCAAAGCGGGCCGCGACGATGTGGGGAGCTTGAGTTGCCGCTGATTGCTGTACTGCCCGGGGACGGGATCGGGCCGGAAGTGACGCGCGAGGCGCGCCGGGTGCTGGAAGCGCTCGCGCTGGGCTTGGACTTCGAGGAGGCGCCGGTCGGTGGCGCGGCCTATCTGCTGACCGGGCGGCCGCTGCCCCAGGAGACGCTGGACCTCGCGAAGAGAGCCGATGCCGTGCTGTTCGGCGCGATCGGCGATCCGCGCTTCGAGGCGCTGGAGCGGAGGCTGCGCCCCGAGGCGGCGCTGCTCGGCATCCGCCGCGAGCTCGGCCTGTTCGCCAATATCCGTCCGGCGACGCTATTCCCTGCGCTCGCCGATGCCTCGCCGCTCAAGCCCGAAGTGGTCGCGGGGCTCGACCTGGTCATCGTCCGTGAACTGGTCGGCGATGTCTATTTCGGCGAGAAGGGCCGGCGCCACAACGTCGAGGGCCTGCGCCAGGGCTTCGATGTGATGAGCTACAACGAAGCCGAGGTGGAGCGCATTGCCCGGGTCGGCTTCGAGATGGCCAAGCGCCGCAAGAAGAAGCTCTGCTCGGTCGACAAGGCCAATGTGCTCGAGACGTCGCAGCTGTGGCGCGATGTGGTCAACGAGCTCTCGACCGAATATCCCGACGTCCACCTGACCCATATGTATGTAGACAATGCCGCGATGCAGTTGGTGCGCGCACCGGCGGCGTTCGACGTGATCGTGACGGGCAATCTGTTCGGCGACATCCTCTCCGACCAGGCGAGCATGTGCGCGGGCTCGATCGGCATGCTGCCCTCGGCATCGTTGCGCGCGTGGAGCGGGGACAATGGCATGTACGAGCCGATCCACGGCTCGGCGCCGGACATTGCCGGGCAGGGCAAGGCCAATCCATGCGGCGCGATCCTGTCGGCGGCGATGCTATTGCGCCATTCGCTCGGCAATGAAGAGGTGGCCCAGAAGGTGGAAGCCGCGGTCGGCGCGGCGCTCGCTGCGGGCGCGCGGACCGCGGACCTTGGCGGCTCGATGTCGACCAGCGAGATGGGCGATGCGGTGCTGAAGGCGCTCGCGTGATCCCAGACCAGCTCGAGCTCGCGGTCGTCATCCCGACGTTCAACGAGCGGGCGAACGTGCCGCTGCTGATCGCAAAGCTCGACGAAGCGCTGACCGGGCGGAACTGGGAAGCGATCTTCGTCGACGACAACAGCCCGGACGGGACGGCGGATGCGGCGCGCGAGCTGGGGCGGCGCGATGGCCGCGTGCGGGTGATCCAGCGGATCGGGCGGCGCGGGCTTTCCTCGGCCTGCATCGAGGGCATGTGCGCGACGGCGGCGCCCTTCGTGGCGGTGATCGACGGCGATCTGCAGCATGACGAGACGTTGCTGCCCAAGATGCTCGACGCGCTGGAAGGCAGCGCCGATCTCGACGTGGTGATCGGCTCGCGCTTCGTCGATGGCGGCGGCACCGGCGAATGGGATGACGACCGCGTCGCCAAGTCGGCCTTCGCGACCAGGCTTTCGCGCAAAGTGCTCAAGGCCGATCTCTCCGATCCGATGAGCGGGTTCTTCATGATCCGCACCGGTATCGTGCGCGACTTGGTGCCGACGCTGTCGGCGATCGGGTTCAAGATCCTGCTCGACATCATGACCGCCTCGCACCGGCCGCTGAAATTCCTCGAGCTACCCTATGTGTTCCGCACCCGGGCGCTGGGTGAGAGCAAGCTCGATTACGTCGTCGCGATGGAATATCTGATCGCGCTCTACGACCGGATGTTCGGCAGGGTCGTGCCGGTGCGCTTCGTGATGTTCTCCGGCATCGGCGCGGTCGGCGCCGCGGTGCATTTCCTCGTGCTCGCGCTGTTCTTCCGCGGGCTGAACTGGCCGTTCGTCGGCGCGACGATCCTCGCCACCGCGATCGCGATGACCTTCAACTTCTTCCTCAATAACGCGCTGACCTATCGCGAGCAAAGGCTGAAGGGCTTCGGCCCGATGCTGGGCGGCTGGGTGTCGTTCTGCGTGGTGTGCAGCGTCGGTGCTGCCGCGAACGTCGGCGTCGCGGCGTTCCTGCACAATGTCCAGCACGGTGACTGGCGCTTCGCGGCGCTCGCCGGGATCGCGGTTGCCGCGGTGTGGAACTTCGCGCTGTCGTCGCGCTTCGTCTGGGGACGCTATTGAGTCAGCGCCAGCTCCCCAGCCACATCCAATGGGTAAAGCCCTGGCTGTCCGCCAGCGGCGCGCCCGAGAGGACGGGGTAGAAATAACCGAACATCAGCAGCGAGAGCGCGGTGAACCACTCTTCCCAGCCGCGGTTCCTGTCCCGGTCGAAGTGGAGGAAGGCGACCGGCAGCACCATGCACAGGAAGATGCTGCTCGGGTGATAGTAATAATAGAAGCCGATCGACTTGGGGATCACGGCATAGATCGCCAGGCTGGCGGTCCATAGCAAAGCCATCGCCAGCGGCTTGATCGCCTTGTCCTTGAACCAGGCCCAATAGCAGGCGAGGACGGCGACCAGCCCGCCCCACATGATCAGCGGATTGCCGATCAGCAGCACGCCGCGCTGGGCGCCGCGGTCCCATTCATAGAAATACCAGATCGGCCGCAGCATCAGCGGCCAGCTCCACCAGCTCGACTGATAAGTGTGGTGCGGCAGGATCTGGGTCTGCATCTGCCACATATGGATCTGCAGCGCGAAGAGCCCGGACAGGGGCAACGGATCGGTGGTGTAGAAGAAGGCCGGCATGAAGGTGATGAAATAGGTGGCCACGCTCACCACGCCCAGGACGAGGATCGCGGTAATGGCGGGCAGGCCGGCCCAATGCGGCTGGTCCTTGCCCGAAAGCGCCGAGAGCACGGGCTTGTTGGCGCGCCGCGCATCGCGAATGCGGATGACGAGGAAGGCGAGGGTGGCCAGCACGATATAGGGCACGCCGGCCCATTTGACCGCGGTGACCAGCCCCAGCAGCACGCTCGCCGCGACCCAGCGCCACCACACCGCCTTGCCACTGCCCTGCATAGCCCAGAGGAACATCACCAACGCCCAGACGAGCAGCGCACCGAGGAATATGTCGAGCATGCCGGTGCGCGCCTGGACGTAGACGGTCTGGTTCAGCACCGTCAGCAGCGCGCCGATCACCGCCACGCGCATGCGGCGGGTGAACAGCCACAGGAAGGCGAATACGCCCAGCACCGTCGCGGTGCCGCCTAGGGTCGAGGCGATGCGCCAGCCGAAGGGATTGTCGCCTAGCAAGGCCATGCCCGCCGCGATCAGCTCCTTGCCGAACATCGGATGCTCGACATTGCGCGGGCCGGACAGGTCGAGCAACGCCTGCGCCGCGGGCAGGTAATGCACCTCGTCGAACATGATCACGCTGGGCTGATCGAGATGGACCAGGAACAGCATCTGCGTGGCGATGGCGAGCAGCAGGGCAACGGTCCAAGGACGGCCCTGCAGGGCCTTGAGGCGATCGAGCATGGGGCGTTGATTAGCCGACCGTTCCGCCTCCGTCATGCCCCTTCGTCATCCCCGCGAAGGCGGGGATCCAGAGTGGCAGCGCGACGTCCTTCGTGGCTCTAGATCCCCGCCTTCGCGGGATGACGAAAGAAGGGCTTGTCGGCGCCCAAGTGACGACCGGTGTTGACGTGGGCGCTCGCTCCGCCGCAAAGCAAACCCATCATGAAGCGTCACACAGGCCAGGACCGCAGCGTCACCCGCAATTGGAAGCCCGCTACCCAGGCCGTGCGCGGGGGCACCGCGCGTTCGGAATGGGGTGAGACGAGCGAGGCGATGTTCCTCACCTCGGGCTACGCCTATGATTGCGCGGGCGACGCCGCCGCGCGCTTCGCGGGCGAGCAGCAGGGCATGACCTATTCGCGCTTGCAGAACCCGACGGTGGAGATGCTCGAGGAGCGGATCGCGCTGTTGGAAGGCGCCGAGGCCTGCCGGACGATGGCATCTGGCATGGCGGCGATGACCGCGGCGATCCTCTGCCAGGTCAGCGCCGGCGACCATATCGTCCAGGGCCGCGCCGCCTTCGGCTCGTGCCGCTGGCTGACCGACAGCCTGCTCCCGCGCTTCGGCGTGGAGACCACCGTGATCGACGCGCGCGATCCGCAGCAGTTCGAAGACGCAGTGCGCCCGAACACCAAGGTGTTCTTCTTCGAGACGCCGGCCAACCCGACGATGGACGTGGTCGATCTGGAAGCAGTGTGCGGCATCGCCCGCAAGCACGGCATCACTAGCGTGGTCGACAATGCCTTCGCCACCCCGGCGCTGCAGCGGCCGATGGAGTTCGGCGCCGACGTGGTGGCCTATTCGGCGACCAAGATGATGGACGGGCAGGGCCGCGTGCTGGCCGGCGCCGTCGCCGGCACCTCTGCCTTCATCAACGACGTGCTGCTGCCCTTCCATCGCAACACCGGCCCGACGCTGTCGCCGTTCAACGCCTGGGTGGTGCTGAAGGGGCTGGAGACGCTCGACCTGCGCATTCGCCGCCAGAGCGAGAACGCGCTGAAGGTGGGCAGCTTCCTCGAGAAGCGCGTGCCCAAGGTCAATTTCCCGGCGCTGCCCAGCCATCCGCAGCACAATCTGTTCAACCGCCAGATGAACGCCGCCGGCCCGATCTTCTCGTTCGAAGTCGATGGCGGGCGCACGCAGGCCCACGCCTTGCTCGATGCGCTTGAGCTGGTCGATATCTCCAACAACATCGGCGATTCGCGCTCGCTGATGACGCATCCCAGCTCGACCACCCACTCCGGCGTTGCCGAGGAGAAGCGCTTGGAGATGGGCGTAACCGAGGGCATGCTGCGGCTCAACGTTGGGCTGGAGGATTCCGAGGACGTGATCGCCGATCTCGATCAGGCATTGAGAGCCGCCGGGTTGTGATGGATGCGCTGTTCACCGATGCGGCGGAAACGCGCGCGATTACCGTGCGCGTATCGGTGAGCTATCTGCCCGAACAGAGCGAGCCGGCACGCGGCCGCTGGTTCTGGGCCTATCACATCCGCATCGAGAACAGCTCGCCGGTGATGGTGCAACTGCTCACCCGACACTGGATCATCACCGACGGGCGCGGCGCCCGCCATACGGTGGAGGGCGAAGGCGTGGTCGGCGAGCAGCCGATGATCGCGCCGGGGGCGAGCTTCGACTATGTCTCGGGCTGTCCGCTCAGCACGCCGACGGGGAATATGCAGGGCAATTATCACATGATCGGCGAAGACGGTTCGGCCTTCGATGTCGCCATCCCCAAGTTCGCGCTGACAGCGCCGGCGGTGGCGGAATGAGGGATGTTAACGGGGAGAGTGTGTCGCGCTCCTGGAGTCTGGCACAATGAAAAGAACCCATCTCCCCCTTAACGGCCTGCGCGTGCTCGACGCCGCGGCGCGGCACCTGAGCTTCACGCGCGCGGCGGACGAGCTGGCAGTGACGCCGGCGGCGGTCGGCCAGCAGATCCGTGCGCTGGAGGACACGCTGGGCGTCGTCCTGTTCCGCCGCACTACCAAGGGGCTGGAGCTGACGCCGGAGGCGGAGGCAGGCCTCGCGGCGCTGCGCGCTGGCTTCCTTCAGTTCGAGGAAAGCGTGCGCGCGATGCAGGCGGGGCAATCGTCGAAGTCGCTGACCATCGCCGCGCCGCGCGACCTGACCGCCAAATGGCTGATGCCGCGCCTTGCCGAAATCGCCCGCGGCGACAGCGAGATCCGCTTCATGCTCGTCCCCGCCGACGACGCGATCGACTTCACCGAGGCCAATCTCGACCTCGCCATCCGATGGGGCGAAGGTCCGGGCGAGCATGAAGGCGAGGCGCTGGAGAGCGACGGCATGGTCACGGTCGAGCGGGCAGGCGGCAGCATCGATGTGCGCATTTCCTGGCCGGGCTGCATGGCCGAGGATGCCGGGTCGCTGGTCCGCGTCGCCGATGCGGGGCTGGCGCTTGAGGCCGCGGCCGAAGGGCTCGGCCGGGCGACCGTGCCCGAGCTGCTCGCGCGCACCGATATCGCGTCGGGCCGCGTCGTGGTGGTCGGCGAGCCAAAGGCTTCGAAGCTCGGCTATTGGCTGGTCGCGCCGCTGCCCCAATGGCGCCAGAAGAAGGTGAAGACGCTGGTCGACGCGCTGGCGTCCTGAGCCGACTGGCCAAGGCGCTGGTCCCCGGCCGCTCCGATCCGGCTCAGCGGCCCTTGTCGGTCGCGGATTTACCGGGCGGATCGGCGGTGATGTCGAGCGACGAGATCCGGCCCTGCGATGAACGCACGGCCATGCGCGAGCCGGTCTGGCCGCCGACGTCGAAGACATAGGAGAAGCGTTCGAGGCGGACCATGCCGCTGGATCCAGCCGGCAACGCGAGCGGCAGGTACCGCCGCCTGGCAACCGACTCGAGCGCGAGCTCCCGCCAGTTGCGCTGGGCGCCATCGGACATGCGCAGCGCCTCGACGTCCTGCACCCGGCCATCGGCATCGACGCGGAAGCGCACGTCCATCCACTGTGGCGCAGTGTTGAAGCTGACCTTGTAGTCCAGGTCCGGCTCGCGCGAGAGCACTTCCATCGGCGGGCTGTAGACCAGCACGGCGCGATCGGTGCGCTGGTCGCCAAGGTCGGCCATCGCCTTGTCGAATGCCGCCATATCGCTGCCTTGGCCGGCGAGGCGGGCGGCGAGGATCCGGGCGGCGGCGCGATGCGGGGCCAGCTCGGGCTCCTGCGTGTCGAGGACGCGGCGGATCGCAGCGCGGGCGTCGCCGGCATAGGCGACGTTGATCTTGGCGAGGGCGACATTGACGATCGCCGGGCGCAGCAGCGCCATGCCGACGACGTCGAGCTCCCCGGCCTTGCGCGCCTGCTTCTCGACCTTGCGGTACACTTCCTCGCCGGCAATGACGCGGCCCTGCTTCACATATTCGTCGCCGGTCGCGATGCGCTGGACGAGGATGCGTGCGTCGGCCGAGCCGAGCCCCTCCTTGAGGGCCTCGAGCGAATCGATCTGGAGAAGGCGCCCCTGCTCGGGGTAGCCGCTGAGATTGGTCAGCCGCCCATAGGCGCGGGACAGGTCGGCGACATCGGTGGGATAGTCGCGCGCGAACCGCCGGTTGCGGTTGTGCGAGGCGGCGAGGGTCTCCCGCGCGGCCTGATATTCGCCGGCGATGAACTGGTTCTCGGCATGCGCGATGGAGGCGTCGATATCCTCCCTGGGCGGGCAATGGCGGGCGATGCAGTCCTTGAGCAGCCTGGCGCTCTTGTCCATCGGAGTGCCGGTGACCACGATCGCCGGGGGCTCGTCGGCATTGTTCTGCTGGGCGAGCGCGGGGGTGGCGATCAGGATCGGCAGGAGGGCAAGGACTCGACGCATCTCGGGGTCTCCCTTTTTCGAACCGGCAGGATACGCAATTTCCGGGACATTTCCATGCCTGGATTTGGCAATCGTGACGGCAGCGCGCAAATTTCAGGCATTGGCCCGCGCGGCGTTGTCCGGGGCGGCGGCAATTGGCTATGGTTCGGCCATTCCAACCCGGAGAGCCGATCATGCCCGAAAGCCCCTGGCGCCATCATAGCCGCAGCCCCGGCCTGGCCGACGATATCGATTTCGAGATCAAGGGGCAGGAGCTCCAGTTCGTCGAGATCGAGCTCGACCCGGGTGAAAGCGCGGTGGCCGAGGCGGGCGCGCTGGTGTGGAAGGATGCGAGCGTCGGCATGACCACCGTGTTCGGCGATGGCAGCGGCCAGGGCGGCGGCTTCATGGGGGCGCTGCTCGGCGCGGGCAAAAGGCTGGTGACCGGCGAGAGCCTGTTCACCACCGTCTTCACGCACAACGGCTCGGGCAAGGCGCGCGTGGCGTTCTCGGCCCCCGTGCCCGGCGCGATCGTGCCGCTCAAGCTTGATCAGATAGGCGGCACCCTGATTTGCCAGAAGGACGCCTTCCTCTGCGCCGCCAAGGGCGTGTCGATGGGCATCGCCTTCCAGCGCCGCGTGATGACCGGCCTGTTCGGCGGCGAGGGCTTCATCATGCAGAAGCTCGACGGCGATGGCTGGGTGTTCGTCCAGTTCGGCGGCATGGTGGTCGAACGCGAACTGGCCCCGGGCGAAGAGCTCCACGTCGATACCGGGTGTCTCGCCGCCTACACGCCCGGCGTCGAGTTCGACCTGATCACCGCAGGCGGGGTGCGCAGCGTGTTCTTCGGCGGCGAGGGCTTGTTCTTCGCGCGGCTGCGCGGGCCGGGCAAGGTGTGGATCCAGTCGCTGCCCTTCTCGCGCCTGGCCGGCCGGATGCTCGCCGCCGCCATGCCGAACGGCGGGCAGAATCGCGGCGAAGGCTCGATCCTCGGCCCCCTGGGCGACATCATCGGAGGCAATCGTTGAGCCGGCCGATCCCCAATCTCAACGATGCCGAGGAACGCCGTGCCTATCGCCGCGAGCTGCTCGGCGTCGCCCGCGGCCCGCGCCGCACCGGGGTGGCGCTGGCGGTGCTCGGTTCGGCGCTGATCCTGGTCAACGCCTATTGGACGCCGATCCCGAACCTGGTCGTCCTGGCCGCGATCGTCGCCGGCTTCGCGCTGATGATCCTGGGGATCGGCGCGCGCAGCAAATATCACAAGCGGCGGATGCGCGGGGAAATCTAGGGTGCGGTCAGCTCGGCCGCCTTGCCGATCAATGCGGCGAAGCGGCCCTGATCGACTTCCTTGGCGGGATCGTTCCAGCTGCCGGTGACGACATACCAGTCGCCATTCTGCGCCTGGAGCAGCAGCGTCATGTTCATCACGCCGGGCTCCGATCCGCCCTTGTAGCCGATCCACTGCCACTTGCCGCGCACATCGGGGCTGACGCCGGGGTTGGTCGACAGGATCTTGCGCGCATCCGTGCCGGCAAGGCCTTCGGTATTGCGGCGCAGCCAGTCCATCACGCGCACCAGGTCGTTCGGGCTCTCGAACCATTCGAGCGTGTCGATCATCCTGGGCGTCTTCTTCAGGAAGCTGGTCTGGTCGATCAGAATCACCGGCACCGCAGCCGCTTCGCCGTCGAGCAGCTTGCGCCGCCCGGCTTCGTCGAGCGCGAGATAGCGGTCGCCCAGTCCGGCGACGCCCTTCAATTTGAACATGTCGAGCGTGGCGAGGAAGGGCCTGTTGCGCGCCGGATCGGCAATGCCGAGCACGGGCATCATCGCTTCCACCTTCTCGCGGCCCAGCGTCTTGAGGAGGATATCGGTCGCGCTGTTGTCGCTGATCGAGATCATCTGCGTCGCCAGCTCGCGCAGGCTGACCTGGGTGCCCTTGGGCTTGCTGGCGTAACCGCCGCCAGGCAGGGGGCTGCCGTCGAGCGTGACGAGATCGTCCCATTTGCGTGTCCCCGCATTGGTGGCGCGGACCAGCTCGGCGAGGATCACCAGCTTGAATGCGGACCCGATCGCATAGGGCTTGTCGGCATTGCGCCCGGCGAGCAACTGCGGCGTGCCCGCGCCCAGCCTGGCGATCGCATAGCCGGTCTCGCCGTGCAGTGCGGCGAGCGCGCTTTCGACCTGGGGCATCGTCTTCTCGGCGGCCTCGAAGCCGCGGACGAGCAGCCCGCCCACCTGGTGCGGCGCCGCCGGATCGGCGACGAGCAGGACGTTGGCCACCGCGGTTTCATATTGCACGCGCACGGTCGCGCGCCAGGGCGTCTCCTGCGCGACGCCCAGGATCGCGATCGGCTTGCCATTGGCTGCGATCAGCTGCGCGGTGACGCCGACGAACTTCTCCCTGGGCACCTTCTCCTGGAAGGCGGGCGTGAAGAACGCCGCATAATCGCCGCCGCCGTTCAAGATCGCGAGCAGCTCGCCGAGCCGCACGGTGAAGGCGGGATCGGCCTGGGCAGGCTGCGCCGCGGGCGCGGCAGCTGGCGCCGTCTGCGCGGCCGCGGGCACGGCAAGCGCGAAAACCGGAAGGGCGAGAAGCAAATGGCGCATGTGCGGAGCTTTCGATTACAGTTGTAGTCGTGTTACTCGCCTGATACACGCGCAGGCGACGTGTCAACTTCGTTGCGCAGCCGTCATAGCGCATGAAAATCATGATATCAACATTATTGCGCGAAGCGGCGCCGGCTCAGGCGTCGATCACTTCCTCGTCGAGCCGCGCCGCATTCTCCTGGATGAAGGCGAAGCGGTGCGCGGGGTTGTTGCCCATCAGCCGGTCGACCAGGTCCTTCACCACCGCGCGCTCCTCATATTCCTGGGGCAGGGTGATGCGCAGCAGGCCCCGGCTGGCCGGGTCCATCGTGGTTTCCTTGAGCTGGTTGGGGTTCATCTCGCCCAGGCCCTTGAAGCGGCTGACTTCGACCTTCTTGCCCTTGAACACCGTCGCCTCGATCTCGGCGCGGTGCGTGTCGTCGCGGGCATAGGCGCTCTTCGATCCCGAGACGAGGCGATAGAGCGGCGGCTGGGCGAGGTAGAGATGCCCCTGGCGGACCAGCTCGGGCATTTCCTGGAAGAAGAAGGTCATCAGCAGCGTGGCGATATGGGCGCCGTCCACGTCTGCGTCGGTCATGATGATGATCCGCTCGTAACGCAGGTTGCTGGGATCGCAGTCCTTGCGGGTGCCGCAGCCCATGGCGAGGATCAGGTCGGCGATTTCCTGGTTGGCCAGGATCTTGGCGGAGGTGGCGCTGGCGACGTTCAGGATCTTGCCGCGGATCGGCAGGATCGCCTGGGTCTTGCGGTTGCGCGCCTGCTTGGCCGAGCCGCCGGCCGAATCGCCCTCGACGATGAACAGCTCGGTGCCCGCGGGATCGTCGGCCGAGCAATCGGTGAGCTTGCCGGGCAGGCGCAGCTTGCGGCCCGAGGTCGCGGTCTTGCGCTTGACCTCGCGCTCCTGCTTGCGGCGCAGGCGATCGTCCATCCGCTCGACCACATAGCCGAGAAGCGCGCGCCCGCGCTCCATATTGTCGGCCAGGAAATGGTCGAAATGATCGCGCACCGCCTTCTCGACCAGGCCGGTTGCCTCGGGCGAGGTCAGCCGGTCCTTGGTCTGCGACTGGAACTGCGGATCGCGGATGAACACCGAGAGCATCAGTTCGGAGCCGGTCATCACATCGTCGCCGGTGATGTCCTTGGCCTTCTTGTTGCCGACTAGCTCGCCGAACGCGCGGATGCCCTTGGTCAGTGCCGCGCGCAGGCCCGCTTCATGGGTGCCGCCATCGGGCGTCGGGATGGTGTTGCAATACCAGCTGTACGAGCCGTCGCTCCACAGCGGCCACGACACCGCCCATTCGACGCGCCCGTTATTCTCGCCCGGGAAATCCTGGCGCCCGGCGAAGAAATCCGCGGTGGCGCATTCACGGCTGCCGAGCTGCTCCTTGAGGTGGTCGGCAAGGCCCCCGGGGAACTGGAACACCGCCTCGGGCGGAGTCTCGTCGCTGATCAGCTCCGCATCGCACTTCCAGCGGATCTCGACACCGGCGAAGAGATACGCCTTGGAGCGGACCAGCTTGTAGAGCCGGCTTGGCTTGAACAGCATCTCGCCGAAGATCTCGGCATCGGGGACGAAGCTCACCGACGTGCCGCGCCGGTTGGGCGTGCCGCCGAGGTGCTCGAGCGGCCCCAGCGTCTGGCCCTGGCTGAAGCGCTGGCGATAGAGCTGCTTGTCGCGCGCGACTTCGATCGTGGTGTCGATCGACAGCGCGTTGACCACGCTGATGCCGACGCCGTGCAGGCCGCCGCTCGTCGCATAGGCCTTGCCCGAGAACTTGCCGCCCGAATGCAGCATCGAAAGGATCACTTCGAGCGCCGACTTGTCGGGGAATTTCGGGTGCGGATCGATCGGCATGCCGCGCCCATTGTCGGTAATGGTGATGCGGTTGCCGGCCTCGAGCAGAACCTCGATGCGATTGGCATGGCCGGCGACCGCCTCGTCCATCGCATTGTCGAGCACTTCGGCGGCGAGGTGGTGGAGCGCGCGCTCGTCGGTGCCGCCGATATACATGCCCGGGCGGCGCCGTACCGGCTCCAGCCCCTCAAGGACCTCGATCGAGGAAGCGTCATAGGTGCCAGAGGGCACGCCCGGCGCGGCAAACAAGTCTTCAGCAGCCATGGAGAACGTATAGGGGGTGCGGGGGGAAGGGCGCAAGCGGAGGGGGTGCTCTTAAATCCTCCCCGAGCTTGTCTCGGGGAGGAATTGAAAGTCAGGCCACCTTCAGCTGCGCGATGAACTTATCGGTCGCTGCTTCCAGGGCCAGCGCGGCCTGGGAAAGCCCCGTCGCCGAGCAGGAGACGCGGTCGGACAGTTCCTCGGTGTCGCTCGCCACGGTGGCGACCGCGCCGATACGCTCGGCCATGCGGGTGGCGCCCTGGGCGGTGTCGTGCGCGGTCGCCTCGATCATGCCCGCGGCGAGGCGCTGGCCATCGACTTCGGCGCGGATCGACTCTGCGGCAGCGGCGACTTCAGCGACGGTGGCGGCGATCTCGCCCAGCGCGTCATGCGCCTCGGTCGCGCCGCCCTGGACAGTGCCGGCGAGCGCGCGGATCTCTTCGGTGGCGTGGCCGGTCTGGTTGGCGAGCGCCTTCACTTCATGCGCGACCACCGCAAAGCCGCGGCCGACTTCGCCGGCGCGCGCCGCCTCGATCGTCGCGTTCAATGCGAGCAGATTGGTGCGTGCCGCGATTTCCTGGATCGATTCGGCGAATTCGCTGATCGTGCTGGCGCGGTCGGCGAGCGAGCGGACGGCATGTTCGCCCGAGCGCGAGACGCCACGCGCGGCACCGCTCAGCGTCGCCTGCTGGTCAACGCTGGTGGCGATCGCCATGATCGAGGAGGAAAGCTGGCGCACCCCCATGGCCAGGCCCTCGGCAGTCTCCGAAGCTTGGGCGGCGATGTGGACGGTGGCGGCAAGCTCGCCGCTGGCGCGGTGGGCGAGCGTATTGAGCGAGCGGGCCGAATGGTCGAGGTCGCTCGACGCGCGCGTCACGTCGCGCACCGTCTCGGCAACCGATTCCTGGAAGGCGGTGGCCAGCGCCAGCATCTCGCGGCGGCGCTCGGCACTGGCGCCGCGCTCGCTCGCCTCGCGGCGTTCGCGCTCGGCACGCTCACGGGCTTCTGCGGCGCGCACAGCGGCAAGCGCCGATTCGGCATCGTCGCGGCGCGCGGTCGCGTCTGCGGCGAAGCGCTCGCTCTGCGCACGGGCATCGGCCTGGGCGTCGATCAGCCGGACGAGCTGGGTGGTGAGGTAATAGAGCACGGCGAACTGGAGCAGCACCGCCACCGCGTGGAAGATCACCCGCCCGAAATCGCCGCCGCCTTCGAACACCCAGGCCGGGGGCAGGAGCTGGAAGAGAATGTGGTGCGCCGCAATCAGCCCGCAGGCGAGCGCGATCGGCTTCCAGTCATAGAGCAGGGTCAGCGCCGCGAGCCCGACGAAGAAATACATGTGCGCGTCCATCTGCCAGGCATGGCCGGTGAGCGCATAGACGGCGAGTGCGGGCTGGATCGCGGCGAGCGTGCCGACGATCAGCCGCGCGGACAGGTCGTGGCGATGGCGCAGCGCGACGATGGTCGGCGCGACATTGGCGGCGGCGCCGAGCAGCAGGGTGATCCACTCGCGCTGGCCGCCGCGGAGCAGCACGCCGAGCACGAAGACGGTGACGACGGTTGCCCAGCTGGCCACCACCAGCACTTCGACGCCGCGGCGGCGCAGGCGATCGATCTCGTTCATGCCGCTGCTCCCCCGCACAAGGCCGGCGGGGCGGCGAGGATCATGACGCCCTCGCCGGTCAACGCCGAGGCGATGGCGAGATGGCTTCCGGCGATGACGAAGCTGCCCGGGATCGGGCCGCTGCCGAGCAGCTGCGCGCCGCCATCGACGGCGCGGGCGAGCATGTGCCTGGCTGCGCCCGGCAGCACAGGCACGAGGAGCATCCGCCCCTGGCTCGGCGGCCAGAATGCCGCACAGGCCAGCGCTACCAGGACGAGCGCGAGCTGTGCGCTCAGGGCATGGCGGGCCAGGAATCCTCCGAAACGGTTCATTGCTCCCGCCTAGTCCGAGGAAGGTTAGCAAACGGTAAACCAAGTATGAATGCGTAGATCCGCCGTCGAAACGAACTTCGGGGTGTCGCGTTGGACGCGGATGATCGCGCTGCTTCTCGACCTCGCCAACATCCTGGGCGGCTTCCTGCTCGCCACGGCCTTGCTCGCCCAGTCGCCGCGGGTGGGGGACGATCTCGCCCGATTCGCCGGCAAGCTGGCGCCGTTCGGCTGGATCGTCGGCATCGTCGCGCTGGCGGCGGGCGGCTATTGGCTGATCGTCCACCTGACCAGCGGGCCGCATGTCTTCCATTTCGAGATCGTCGGGATCGGCGTGGGCCTGGCGCTGCTCTGGGACCGGCTGACCAGCCAGGCGGCGCCGCAGGGCGGCACCAGCGGGCGCGGGCTGCTGCTCGCGATCTTCGGCATCATCGCGATCCTGACCGGGCTGCAGGGGCTGTTCACGCCCGACGGGTGAGGCCCCGAAAGCAATCGGGCTGCGGATCGCTCCGCAGCCCGATTATTGGCTCAGCGCACGCGCGGGCCGCCAAAGGGCAGCGGCGGCGGCGGGCGGCGGTCGCGGCGGGGCAGCTGCGCCTGATAGGCGTGGCCGCAATGCGCGACGCAGTACGGGAAGCCCGGATTGACCTTGTCGCCACAGAAATGGAAGTCCGGCTCGCCCGGATGGCCGAGCGGCCACTTGCAGATCTTGTCGTTCAGATCGAGCAGGCCGGTCTTGCCCGCGATCGCTTCGCTCGGACGGGCCGGCACGAGGCGGCGCGGCGGGGCCGGGGTGATCGGCGGGCTCTGCTCGCCGGGATTCTGGCGGACGAAGCCACCGGGGCCGACCGAGCGGAGCACGGGGCCGCTGGGCTTCACCGGCGCATCGGGCGCGGCGTCGGGCGAATCGCTTGGGGCAGCGGCTGCGGCAGGCGCCGCAGCGCGCGGCGCTGGGGCCGGAGCCGGCGTCGCGGCGGGTGCGGCAGCGCGGGGCGCCGGTGTAGCCTTGGGCTCGGCCGCAGCCTTGGGCTCATTGGGCTTCACGGGCGAGGGGCGCGCCGGCAGGCCCAAGCGGTGGGCCTTGCCGATCACGGCATTGCGACTCACCCCGCCCAGCTCCTCGGCGATCTGGGTTGCGGTCAGCCCGCTGTCCCACATCTTCTTCAGCGTATCGATCCGCTCTTCGGTCCAGCTCAAAACTTCTCTTCCTTCACCTTGCGGGCCGCGCGGTCAGCGGTTACGCGAACCTGCGATGCGCAGCCAGCCAGAAATCGGTCAACAGCTCCCCGAGCCCGGCGTTCCGGTGATTCGCAACGTCAACTGGGGAGGCTTGCGCACCCTCTATATCAAGGAGGTGCGCCGTTTCTTCAAGGTGCAGCTCCAGACGATATGGGCGCCGGCGATCTCGCAGCTCATGCTGATGGTGGTTTTCACGACCGCGCTGGGTGCGCGCGGCGCCGTGCATGTCGGTGGGGCCGAGGTGCCCTTCGCCGCTTTCGTCGCCCCCGGCCTGGTCGTGATGGGCATGCTCAACAACGCCTTCGCCAATTCCAGCTTCTCGCTGCTCGTCGGCAAGATCCAGGGGACGATCGTCGATTATCTGATGCCCCCGCTTTCCACGGCCGAACTGCTGCTCGGGATCGTCGGCGGGGCGGTGACGCGTGCGTTCATGGTGGGCGGTGCGGTGTGGCTGGCGATGTTCGTCTATCTGGGCAGCGAAGCGGTGCCGCATCATTTCTGGGCGGTGCTGTGGTTCGGCCTGCTCGGCTCGGTGCTGCTCGCCTGCCTGGGCGTGCTCACCTCGATCTGGGCGGAGAAGTTCGACCATGCCGCGGCGGTGACCAATTTCGTCGTCGCCCCGCTCGCCTTGCTCTCGGGCACCTTCTACTCGGTCGAGCGGCTCGCCCCGACCTTCCAGGCGATCAGCCACGCCAACCCGTTCTTCTACATCATCTCGGGCTTCCGCTACGGCTTCATCGGCGTGGCCGATTCGCCGATCCTGATCGGCAGCCTGGTGATCCTGGCGCTCGACGTGGTGCTGGGCTTCGTCTGCTATGCGCTGTTGCGGCGCGGGTGGAAGATCAAGAACTGAACATGGTACCCGATATTGCCCTCGGTGCGATCATAGCAGCTTGCATTGCCGCAGGGTTGTCGTTCCTCGGCTTGATTGCTGCGAAAGAGCAAAAGACATCGGAGTTCAGGCAGGCTTGGATTGATGCCGTTCGCGACGACGTTACTAAGTTCGTTGCATCGTCCAGTCGGCTCGCGACCATTTACTGCTCATCAACTGATGTGGATGACCATACTGACAGGCGTAAGTGTTTTGAAGAAATGAATCTTGCGTTGGGTCGCTTGAAATTGCGCTTGAATCCGAATGAAAATCTCTCGAAAGAAATTATGGCGGCCGTTGATCGCATGGATGCAAGTCTTCATGCGATGGAGGCACACGATGCTAATTCTGCGTCAGAATTTGGTGATGCTGCGAGTGAGCTCATCGCTAATTCTGGTAGGCTCCTGAAAGTCGAGTGGAAGCGTGTCAAGGCGGGTGAACCAATATTTCGCATCAGTAAATGGGTTGCCTTTGCCGTGGCCTTGCTCGGCTTGATCGTTGCGATCGGTCATATCATCAAAGCTTGGTAAATCTGATGGGCCATTGCGATATGGCGCGCGGGCATGCCCCTCGCCGAAACGATTATTGACGCTCCCGGCCCCCCGCTCGTAAACACCCGCCTCGGGCGGTCCCGATAGGCCGCCCTTTTGCGTTTCTGGAGCCTCGTTTCGAGCTTTTTCCTGAGGAGTATGTTCCCATGACCATCACCCCGCTCATGCCCGTCTACCCGCGGTGCGCTGTGCGGCCGGTGCGAGGCGAGGGCGTCTACCTCTATGGGGAACGCGGCGAGCAATATCTCGATTTCGCTGCCGGCATCGCCGTCAACGCGCTCGGCCATGGCCATCCGCACCTCACCAAGGTGCTGCAGGACCAGGTCGCCACGCTGATGCACGTGTCGAACCTGTACGGCAGCCCGCAGGGCGAGGCGCTGGCGCAGCGGATCATCGACGTCAGCTTCGCCGACACGGTGTTCTTCACCAATTCCGGCGTCGAGGCGATCGAGTGCGCGATCAAGACCGCGCGCCGCTATCACTTCGCCAACGGCAACCCGCAGCGCCACAAGCTGATCACCTTCAAGAACGCCTTTCACGGCCGTTCGCTCGGCGCGATCTCGGCGACCGACCAGGCCAAGATGCGCGACGGCTTCGAGCCGCTGCTGCCGGGCTTCGCCTATGCCAAGTTCAACGATCTCGAGGGCGCGCTGGCGCTGATCGACGACGAGACCGCCGGCTTCCTGGTCGAGACCGTGCAGGGCGAGGGCGGCATGACCGCGGGCACGCCGGAGTTCATCCAGGGCCTGCGCAAGGCGTGCGACGAGCATGGCCTGTTGCTGGTGCTCGACGAGATCCAATGCGGGTACGGCCGCACCGGCAAGATGTGGGCCTATGAGCATTACGGCATCACGCCCGACATCCTGACCGCGGCCAAGGGCATCGGCGGCGGCTTCCCGCTCGGCGCCTGCCTGGCGACCGAGGAAGCGGCCAAGGGCATGGTGATCGGCACCCACGGCTCCACCTATGGCGGCAACCCGCTCGCCATGGCCGCCGGCTCGGCCATCCTCGACGTGATGCTGGAGGACGGCTTCCTCGAGAACGTCACCAAGATGGGCGAGCGCCTGCGCCAGGCCTTCGAGCAGATGATCCCGAACCATGATCATTTGTTCGAGGAGATCCGCGGCAAGGGCCTGATGCTCGGCATCAAGATGAAGGAGCCGGCGGTGAGCCGCGACTTCGTCGCCCATCTGCGCGACAATCACGGGCTGCTGACCGTGGCGGCGGGCGAGAACGTGTTCCGCGTGCTGCCGCCGCTGGTGATCAACGAGGATCACATCGCCGAGTGCATCGAGCGCCTGAGCGAAGGCGCGCGGACCTTCGGGATCGCCAGTGACGATTGAACTTCAGATCCTCCCTCGCGCAGCGGGGGAGGGGGACCATGCGCAGCATGGTGGAGGGGGCTTCTCCGCGGGCTCTGACGTGCGGGGAGGCGCCCCCTTCGTCACGCTTCGCGTACCACCTCCCCCGCTTGCGCGAGGGAGGATTTAAGATGACCCGCCATTTCCTCGATCTCTCCGACGCCGGTACCTCGGGCATCCAGGCGATGCTCGACGACGCCATTGCCCGCAAGGCGGCCCGCGCCGGCTGGCCCAAGGGCAAGGTCGATGCCGACGCTCCGCTCGCCGGCCGCGTGCTGGCGATGGTGTTCGAGAAGAACTCGACCCGGACCAGGGTTTCGTTCGATATGGCGATCCGCCAGCTCGGCGGCACCTCGATCGTGATGGACGCCGGCAGCATGCAGCTCGGCCGGGGCGAAAGCATCGCCGATACCGCGCGCATCCTGTCGGGCTATGTCGATGCGATCATGATCCGCACCGACGATCACGCGAAGGTGGTCGAGATGGCGAAATACGCCAGCGTGCCGGTGATCAACGGCCTCACCGACGCCTCGCATCCCTGCCAGATCATGGCGGACATGGAGACGATCCTCGAGGCGGGCTACGGCCTGCACGGGCTCAAGGTCGCGTGGCTGGGCGACGGCAACAATGTCCTCGCCTCGATCATGGAGGCCGGCGGGCTGATGGGCTTCGACGTGGTCGCGGCCTGCCCCCAGGGCTTCCAGCCCTCGGACGAGGATGTCGCCCGCGGCAAGGGCCGGGCCAAGGTCGTCGGCACGCCGCAAGAAGCGGTGGACGGCGCCGACATCATCGTCACCGATACCTGGATCTCGATGGGCCAGTCGCATGCCGAGACCAAGCTCGCCGCGATGATGCCGTTCCAGGTGACCGAGGCGCTGATGGCGCAGGCCGCTCCGGGCGCCAAGTTCCTCCACTGCCTGCCCGCGCACCGCGGCGAGGAAGTGGTCGATGCCGTGATCGACGGCCCGCAGTCGCTGATCTGGCAGGAGGCGGAGAACCGCCTTCATGCGCAGAAGGCGGTGCTACGCTGGGTGTTCGGACAGATCGGCTGAGTTGTTTCGAAAGTTTGGCTCCCTACATTCGGGCCAACTTCCGACAACCAATGCCTCCAGGCATGACCGGCCATGCGCCGGGCAGCGAGGATTTCGACGTGAACAACATCGCCCCCACCACCGATCTCGATCGCGTGACCGGCTTCACCATTCCTGCCCGCCACACCCGCGGCCGGGTCGCGCGGCTGGGGCCGGTGCTCGACGAGATCCTCTCGGCGCACGCCTATCCCGAGCAGATCGAGCGGCTGCTGGCCGAGGCGCTGACGCTCACCGCGCTGCTGGGCTCGACGCTGAAGGGCGGCGAGGGGCAGATGACGCTCCAGGCGCAGACCCAGGGCGGCATCGTCAGCCTGCTGGTGTGCGACTACAAGAATGGCGAGCTGCGCGGCTATGTGCAGTTCGATGCCGAGCGCTTGGCGGAGCTGGGCGAGAGCCCTTCGCTCTACGCGCTGTTCAACAAGGGGCATCTCGCCGTCACCTTCGACCAGGCGGCGACCAAGGAGCGCTACCAGGGCATCGTCCCGCTCGACGGCGGTTCACTGGCCGAGGCGGCGCAGAGCTATTTCCTCCAGTCGGAGCAGATCCCCAGCCTGGTGCAGCTGGGTGCCAGGCGCGACAAGACCAGCGGCAAATGGGTCGCCGGCGGCCTGTTCCTCCAGCATCTGCCGGAGGGTGAGGCGGGGCGCGAGCGGTTGCACGTGCGGCTCGACCATCCCGAATGGCAGCATGTCGAGGCGCTGGCTTCGACGATGGGCATCGACGAGCTCGGCGATGCGTCGATCCCGCTCGAATCGCTGGTCTGGCGGCTGTTCAACGAGGAGGAAGAAGTGCGCATCCTCGCCGGCTCGGCGCTGGCGCGGGGCTGCCGGTGCGATCCGGACTACATCACCAGCGTGCTGAGCAAGTTCCCCGAAGAGGAGCGTGCCGAGATGGCGGATGAGGACGGCGTGATCAGCGTCGATTGCGCTTTCTGCTCGAAGAAATTCCCGGTGAAGCTCGCCGATTTCGTTCCGCCGGCGTTGTAATTCGGCGGAATCCCGCCATATCGGGGCAAGGGCGCGGGCCTTCGGGGCTGCGACGGGAGGACGTGCGTATGTTGTTCAGGCGTATGATGTGCGCGGCACTTGCCGGCGCATCGCTGTTTATTGTTGGAGACGGGCCGGCCGTGGCCCATCGCGCGGCACCGCAGGGCGTGATGGCGACGGTCGAGCGCGGCCAGTGGCTGCTCAAGGAGCGGCTCGGCAGCGAACGCAAGATCTGCTTCACCGCGCCGGTCAACTTCATTCAGATCGCCCATGGCAATGCGCCGTGCGAGCAATTCGTGATCAGCGAGGACCAGCGCGCGGTGACGGTGCGCTATACGTGCACCGGGCGCGGCCAGGGCCGAACCACCGTCACGGTGGAGACGCCGCGGCTGGTGAAGATCGAGACGCAGGGCGTACTCGACGGGTCGCCCTTCGAGCAGGAATATGAGGCACGCCGCGTCAGCGCCTGCAGCTGAACGGGCCTTAACATTTATTTCATTGCTGGCGCGCTACCGTGGCGTTGCTCTTCTTTGAGCACTTTCCTCCCTGAGCATGGGTTTTCCCTATCCTGGGCCGCTTCGGCGGCCCATTTTGCGCCTTGTCGCCTGGGAGCAGCCTATTTTGCTTTGCAGCAAAATCCGGAGTAGGGCGCGCCGATGACTGGCAGCGTTGCAATTGTACTGGTTTCGGGCGGACTCGATTCGATGATCTCGGCCGCGCTCGCGCGCGAGGCGGGGCACCGGATATTCGCGCTTTCGTTCGACTATAACCAGCGTCACCAGATCGAGCTCGCCGCCGCACGCCGCGTCGCCACCATGCTGGGTGCCGAGCGCCACGTGGTGATGCCGATGGACCTGCGCGCGTTCGGGGGCTCCGCGCTCACCGCCGATATCGACGTGCCGAAGGATGGGGTGGGGGACGATATCCCGGTCACCTACGTCCCCGCGCGCAACACGATCTTCCTCAGCCTCGCGCTCGGCTGGGCCGAGGCGTCGGGCGCCCGTGACATCTATATCGGCGTCAATGCGCTCGACTATTCGGGCTATCCCGATTGCCGGCCGGAGTTCATCGAGGGCTTCGAGAAGCTCGCCGAGCTGGCGACCAAGGCCGGGGTGGAGGGCGAGCCCTTCCATATCCGAGCGCCGCTGCAGTTCATGACCAAGGCCGATATCGTGCGCGAAGGCGCGCGGCTGGGGCTCGACATGGGGCTGAGCTGGTCCTGTTACGATCCAGCGCCCGGGGGCTTGCATTGCGGACTGTGCGACAGCTGCCGCCTGCGCGCCAAGGGCTTCGAGGAAGCCGGCATCGCCGATCCGACGAAGTACGCCGTCAAGCCCTAGGAATTTTGGCCATGACCTACAGCGTCAAGGAGATGTTCCTCACGCTCCAGGGCGAGGGCGTGAACGCCGGTGCACGCGCCGTGTTCGTGCGCTTCGCCGGCTGCAACCTCTGGACCGGGCGTGAGCAGGATCGGGCGAGCGCGGTCTGCCAGTTCTGCGACACCGATTTCGTCGGCACCGACGGGCTGGGCGGTGGCAAGTTCGCCACGGCCGATGCGCTGGCCGATGCAGTCGAGGGCTTCTGGGGCGAGGGGGCGGAGGCGCGCTTCGTGGTGCTCACGGGCGGCGAGCCGATGCTTCAGGTCGACGATGCGCTGGTCGAGGCGCTGCACGCTCGCGGCTTCCGTATCGCGATCGAGAGCAACGGCACCTTGCCCGCGCATCCCGGGATCGACTGGGTGTGCATCAGCCCCAAGGCGGGCAGCGAAATCGTCCAGCGCGCCGGCAACGAGCTCAAGCTGGTCTGGCCGCAGCCGGGCACCGATGTCGAGGCGATCGAGGGCTGGGACTTCGCCAACTTCCTGATCCAGCCGATGGACAGCGTGGCGGCGCAGGAGAATATCGAGGCGGCGATCGCCTTTGCGATGGCGCGGCCGAAATGGCGGCTGACGCTGCAGACGCACAAGATGCTGGGTTTGCGGTGAACCCACCTTTAGCTCCCCTCCCCGTAAGGGAGGGGCTGGGGGTCGGTCGCGAGCGTAGCGAGCCCAACCGTCGGCAGGGGACAAAGGAAAGGCCGGGCATCGCGCCCGACCTTTTCCAACCCACCCCAAACCCCTCCCTTGCAGGGAGGGGAATGGCTCAGCTCAATCCAGCAGCAGCGGACCGCACTTCTTGGCCTGGTAAAGGCCCTTCTTCCAGCATTTGTCGTTGCCGAACGGCGGCATCTTCACACCGTACATGCCGGTGATGACATAGCCCGACGGACGATATTGCTCGCCCCACGGGCCCAGGCTCGCGCGCAGTTCCTTGATGCGGTCCTGCGCCAGTTCGCTGAACCGACCCGCCTTCACGAAGACCGCGTCATGGCCGATTGCGGCGGCAGTCTGGCAGAAAGATAGCTGACCCTGAACAGTCGAGAAGCCCGAATAGATACGGGTGCCGTACTTATCGAGCTCTAGCTGGCCCTGCTTCTTGTTCTTGTATGCCCTTACGAAATATTTCTCGAGCGTAGCGTAGGAATCACGCAGCTCGATCGAATGATCCTTGATCAGCGAATTGTAGTTGTCGACCGACAGCAGGGTCGGCTCGAACTGGCACTGGAGCGCGGCGACGTTGAGCGCGGCGCGCAGGTTCCAGGCGAGCGCGGCGCGCAACTCGTCGGCGGTGGCGCCCGGCAGAGCCGGACCAGTCATGCCCGGCTCTTCGCCGGTCACGCGCCCGGTCGCCAGCGTGGCGGGCTTGAGGAAGAACTGCGCCGAAGCAGGCATGGCGGCGAACAGGCCAATCCCCCCGGCGAGCACAAGTGCGATACGCGATGCGAGCATGTTGCCCTCTAAAACTACCAGTTGAACCCCGTTTGCACGGGTTACGGCGTTACGAGTCCGCGTAGAAGCCCTTTTTTACCATTCGGCCCGTGCCATCCCGGCATTTCATCGCAAAAGCGTGCACGGAAACGGAAAAGGGCCGCCCG
The DNA here is from genome assembly GCF_058807215.1 of Sphingomonas sp. GW821-FHT12D09. NCBI lineage: Bacteria > Pseudomonadati > Pseudomonadota > Alphaproteobacteria > Sphingomonadales > Sphingomonadaceae > Sphingomonas > Sphingomonas sp. GW821-FHT12D09. Next base: position 146,134 of record NZ_JBXAQL010000002.1, read on the forward strand.
GTCGCCCGGACGGCCCCTTTCGTCAAACACTCTACCGGGCGCGAATTACATCGCGTTGGTGGTGTTCGTCGTCACGGTCGTGGTGGTGTTCTCGACAACGGCGCCGTTCTCGGTGGCGGCGGCGTCGATGTTGGTGACCATCGTGTCGGTGGTCACGTTCTCGGTCGGAACGACCTCGGTGGTGGTGTTGGTCACGTTGGTCGACTCATTGCTGGTGCACGCCGAGGCCAGGAGGGCCGCGCCGGCGATCATCGAACCTGCAACGATCTTCGAAATGACTGCACGCATGTAGAAAGCTCCCTAGATTATGGATTTGGATTACGGTTACGCCGCTTAATACCCAAACCGGAGTGGACATTAGACGGTTCGGGCAAACCCCTCAAGACTCGAATTTGACCTCGCTCAGGTGAGAGCGTCCAAAAATGGCAAAAATGTGGCTTCGAGCGCTAAATCGAATTGCTCGTTCGTTACCGGCTTGCCGAGCGCCGCGGCGCTGGTGACTGGGAACTCGGCGATGCCGCACGGCACGATCCCGTTGAAATCATTGAGGTTCGGCGAGAGGTTTACCGCAAAGCCGTGCATCGTCACCCATTGCCGGATGCGCACCCCGATCGCGCCGATCTTGGCTTCCTGTCCCGCCTGGTCGAGCGTCCAGATGCCGATCCGCCCCTCGGCGCGGAATGCCTCGATGCCCAATTCGCCCAGCGCCGCGATCACCCAGCCCTCGACGGCATGGACATAGCCGCGCACGTCGCGCTTCCGTGCGCGCAGGTCGAGCATCAGATAACCGATGCGCTGGCCGGGCCCATGATAGGTGTAGCGCCCGCCGCGCCCGGTGCGGAAGACCGGGAAGCGCGCATCGACCAGTTCACTCACATCATTCGCGCTCGTGCCGGCGGTATAGACCGGCGGATGCTCGAGCAGCCAGATCCGCTCGCGCGCTGTGCCCGCGGTAAGCGCAGCGACATGCGCCTCCATCTCGGCCAGCGCGGCGCCATATTCGATTGGAGCTGGCGCGACCCGCCATTCGATATCGTTCGTCATGCGTGCGAATTGCGCACGCCGAAGCGATTGCGCAAGCATTGGCAACAAACTGTCCTGCGGCTAACACCCTTGGGCAAAGGGAGGACATGGGGCGCATGGCGAAGATGGGCACCGTCTGGGATCGGACGGCGGAGTTTTTGAGCGACAATCTCGGCGCGGTCCTGCCCGTGGCGCTGCTCGCCTTTTTCGTGCCGACCTCGATCCAGGGCAGCTTCCAGTCGGTGAAGACCGGTGCGAGCCCTGGGTTCATGCTGGCGATCTATCTCCTCCAGTTCGCCTTCAGCATCCTGTCGCTGTGGGGTTCGCTCACCATCGCCGCGATGGCGCTCGACATCAACGAGGGCCGCGCGCCCGGCGCGATCGGGCGCGCGCGGCTATTGCCCGCGCTGATCGTCTCGGTGGCGCTGTTCGTCGGGATGGCCGTGCTCGTGTTGCCGGTCCCGATCGCGCTCCAACTCGGCGGCTATGACATGGTCGCGATAGCGCGCGGCGAAGTTACCGGGATTTCTTCCGGCATGGGCTTCGGTATCGCTTTTTATCTGCTGTTCCTTGGCGGGCTGCTGCTCTGGCTCAGCGCGCGCCTGTTCGTCACCACGCCGGTGATCGTGCGCGAGAAGCGGATGTTTTCCGCGCTGCGCCAGTCATGGAAGCTCACACGCGGAATGACCTGGCGGATTATCGGCGTGACCTTGCTCTTCGGCATGGTCTGCCTGGTTTCGGTGCTTGCCGCCAACATGGTGTTCGGCAGCATCTTCACGCTCGTCGTCGGCGGGCCTGCGGACGGCCTTTCGCTCGCAGGTATCCTGACGTCGATCGTCGCCGCCGCGGTGCAGACCGGCTTCACCGTGCTGGTCCCCGCCTTCACTGCCAAGCTTTACCTCGCCCTCACGGCAGAGGCCGGGTTGCGCGAGGGCGTGATCAGCGCATGAACCTGCGTTTCAGTGCGGTCTTCGCCGACGCCGGCGCGATGTGGCGCGCCAATCGCGAAGTGCTGTTGGCGGTGATGGGGATATTCTTCTTCATCCCCGTCTTCGCCTTCAACCTGTTCGTCACCATGCCCGATCTCAAGGCCCTGACCGACCAGGCGCTCTACCGCGTCCTGGCAGACTGGTATGCCGCCAACAGCTTCTGGGTGCTGGGCTCGCTGCTGATCCAGTTCTTCGGGAGCGCATTGGTCCTGCGGCTGTTGCTCGACGGCTCGCGGCCGACGGTGGGGCAGGCGATCGGCGCGGTGGTGCGGCTGATCCCAGCGCTGCTCGTGGCGATGATCGGCAGCGCGGTGCTGATCGGCGGCGGGTTCCTGCTGTTCTTCTTCCCCGGCATGTACGCCTTTGGCCGCTGCTACCTCGTCTGGGCGGTGATCGTGGCGGAGCCGCAGCACGGCGTGGTCGATGGTTTCATCGAGGGCCTGAAGCGCAGCCACGGCCTGGGCTGGCGCCTGTTCGCGCTGGGGATGAGCGTGGTGCTGCCCTTCTATCTGATCACCCAGGTCGTCGGCACGCTGCTGCTCGGGCTCGAATCGGCGGGCACGATCGGCGTGGTGGTCACGGCGGTCTGCGCGGCGACGCTCAGCGCGGCGGCCGGGATCGCCCAGCTCCTGCTCCAGGCCGGGGCCTATCGCGCGATCAAGCAGGGGATCTGAGGCGCGGCATCGGCGGCGAGCACGCCCGCCAGTCGCGGATCGGCGAAGGTCTCGACGGTGCGCTTATAGGGCACGAAGCCGTGCTTGCGGTAGAAACCCAAAGCGCCCGGATGATCGAGCGTGCAGGTATGCACCCAGACCCGGCCGATCCCTGGTGCCCAGGCAAGCATCAGCGCATGCGCCATCAGCCAGCTGCCATGGCCCTTGCCCGCCAGCTCGGGCACTAGCCCGACGAACCCCAGCTCGCAGACTCCCTCGGCCCGGAAATCGAGCTCGAGCATGCCGACTTCGATCCCGGCGCGGTCGACCACCGCGAAGACGTGCACCTTCGGGTCCTGGATGATCGAAGCCAGCCGCTCCTCGTCCATCACCAGCCGCGAGAACCACAGCCAGGGCTCGCCGACGCGGCGGAACAGCGCGCGGTACTTGGCCGGATCGGGCACGTTCCAGCGCACGAGTCGCAAGGGTGAATCGGGCAGGGGCCGCGGCCGTGGCCGCGCCAGCATCTCCAGCGCGGTCACGACGGTGGCGATCTGGTCGTTGGCGACCGGGATCAGGCCCATGCGCTGTCCCTGTCCGTCATCCCATTTTCCCTTCCGTCATCCGAAAGCCGGGACCCAGAGCCCAAAAGCGACGCGGCCCGTTACCCTGGGCCCCGGCTTTCGCGGGGATGACGGAAAAGAAGAAATCACGACCATGCAGTGACGGGCGGCAGGCTCATCAGGATCGCATCGATATTGCCGCCGGTCTTCAGGCCGAACAGCGTGCCGCGGTCATAGATCAGGTTGAACTCGGCATAGCGGCCGCGCCATTCGAGCTGCTGCTGGCGCTCCGCCTCGGTGAAGTTCAGGCCCATCCGCCGGCGGACGATGCGCGGGAAGGCATCCAGGAACGCGCGGCCGACATCCTGGGTGAAGGCGAAGTTCGCCTCCCAGCCTTCCTCCCCGGCGCCCTCCAGGTGATCGTAGAAGATCCCGCCGACGCCGCGATGCACCTTGCGGTGGGGGATGTAGAAATATTCGTCGGCCCAGGCCTTGAAGCGCGGATAATGCTGCGGGTCGTGCTGGTCGCATGCCGCCTTCATCACCGCGTGGAATTCCTCCGTGTCCTCGGCATAGGGCAAAGGCGGGTTGAGGTCGGCGCCGCCGCCGAACCAGCGTTTGGTGGTGACCAGGAATCGCGTGTTCATGTGCACTGCCGGCACATGCGGATTGGCCATGTGCGCGACCAGGCTGATCCCGGTGGCGAAGAAATTGGGATTGTCGCCGGCGCCGTGGATCGTCTTGGCGAAATCGCCCTCGAAGCTGCCGCCGACGGTCGAGACGTTGACGCCCGCCTTCTCGAACACCTTGCCCTTGATCACCCCGCGCACGCCGCCACCACCGGGGGCGCCCGACGGATCGGTGCGGTCCCAGGGCGTGTATTCGAACTTCGCGTCCGATCCCGCCTCGGCCTCGATCGCTTCGAATTCGGCGCAGATCGCGTCGCGCAGGCTCTCGAACCAGGTGCGCGCACGCTGCTGCTGTTGGTCGAGCTCGATCATTCCGGAAATCCTCGTGTCTGGCGGAGTGCCTCGGCGAGCCCGATGCCCGCCGATACCGCGAGATTCAAGGAGCGCAGTCCGGCACGCAGCGGTATGCGCACGATCAAATCCGCGCGATCGTGCACGAAATCGGGGGCGCCGCGGCTTTCGGAGCCGAACAGCAAGGTGTCGCCCGGCTGGAAGCTCGCTTCGTCGAGCCGGATAGCGCCCTTGGTGCTGAACAGCACCACGCGGCCGGTGAGCTTTTCGGCGAAGGCACCGAAATCGGCGTGGCGCTCGACTTCGGCGATCTCGCCATAATCCATCGCCGCGCGCCGGCGCGCGGCATCGTTCCACGCGAATCCCATCGGTTCGATCAGATCGACGGGCGCGCCGAAACAGGCGCCGAGGCGCAGCACGGCACCTACATTGCCGGCAATATCGGGCTCGAACAGGGCTAGTCGCATGGCGTTGCTCCTAGCGCTGACTTGCCCGGCGTAACAAGTCGCTCAAAATCCCTGTTGCCGAAGCGCTTGGGCCGCGTCTATCAGGCCAGCTAGCCTATTCGGGAGACACCGAGCGGCTACGAGGGGGGCCTTAGCGCCCGTGTATGCGTCCGTCCTACCCGCGCATCCGTCGCGGCAAGTTCGAAGTGCAAGGGGTAAACATGGCTTTTGAAGGCGATCCGGACGGTCCTGCAAACCCCCGTCGGCGCGATTATCTCCAATATGCCGCCGTCTCGGTGGCCGCTGTTGGTGCAGGCGTCGCGGTGCTTCCGCTGATCAATTCGATGAACCCGTCCGCCGATGTGCTCGCACAGGCCACCACCGAGGTGGACGTGTCGAAGATCGAGCCGGGACAGGCGATCAAGACGAGCTTCCGCAAGCAGCCGCTGTTTGTGCGCAACCTGACGCCGAAGGAAATCTCCGAGGCGGATGCGGTGCCGGTCTCCAGCCTGCGCGATCCGCAGACGCTGGAACAGCGCACGGCGAAGGACCACAAGAACTGGCTGATCACGCTGGGCGTGTGCACCCATCTCGGCTGTGTGCCGCTGGGTGCGGGCGAGGGCGAGAGCCGCGGTCCGTTCGGCGGCTATTTCTGCCCGTGCCACGGCTCGGCCTATGATACCGCCGGCCGCATCCGCCAGGGCCCTGCGCCGAAGAACCTCGAGGTTCCGAAATATAACTTCACGTCCGACTCTGTCGTCGTGGTTGGGTGAGGATATAGCGCGATGAGCTTTCCCTGGGCCAAGCATTATGAGCCGAAGAACCCGGTGATGCAGTGGGTGGACTCGCGTCTGCCCCTGCCGCGCTTCGTCTACAACGCCGTCGGCGCCGGTTACCCGGTGCCGCGCAACCTGAATTACTGGTGGAACTTCGGCGTGCTCGCCGGCGTGGCGCTGGTCTGCCAGCTGATCACCGGCATCGTGCTGGCGATGCACTTCCATTCGTCGGCCGCGGGCGCCTTCGATTCGGTGAATGTCGGCATCATGCGCGACGTGAACGCGGGCTGGTTCCTGCGCTTCGCCCACGCGAACGGCGCCTCGATGTTCTTCATCGTGATCTACATCCACATGTTCCGCGGCCTGTATTTCGGGTCGTACAAGGCGCCGCGCGAGATGGTGTGGCTGCTCGGCGTGGTCATCTTCCTGCTGCTGATGGCGACGGCCTTCATGGGCTATGTGCTCCCCTGGGGGCAGATGAGCTTCTGGGGGGCGCAGGTGATCACCGGCTTCTTCTCGGCGATCCCCGTGGTCGGCGACTGGATTCGCATCTGGCTGCTCGGCGGCTATGCGCCGGACGATGCCGCGCTGAACCGCTTCTTCTCCCTCCACTATCTGCTGCCGTTCGTGGTGGCAGGTGCGGTGATCCTGCACATCTGGGCGCTGCACATCCCGGGCTCGTCGAACCCGACGGGCGTCGAAGTGCAGGGCGAGCAGGATACCGTGCCGTTCCATCCGTATTACACGGCCAAGGACGGCGTCGGCGTGCTGGTGTTCCTGTTCGTGTTCGCCGCGCTGATCTTCTTCGCGCCGGACTATCTGGGCCATCCGGACAATTACATCCCGGCCAACCCGCTCTCCACGCCGGCGCACATCGTCCCCGAATGGTATTTCTGGCCGTTCTACGCGATCCTGCGCGCCTGCACGTCGGACTTCATCCTGCCGGCGAAGCTGTGGGGCGTGCTGGCGATGTTCGGCTCGATCCTGATCCTGTTCTTCCTGCCCTGGCTGGACAAGTCGCCGGTACGCTCGGGCTCCTATCGCCCGGCATACAAGATCGCCTTCTGGGTGCTCGTGGCGGACGTGCTGGTGCTCGGCTATTGCGGCGGCTCGCCGGCCGAGCCGCTCTACGTGATCCTCAGCCAGATCGCGGCGGCTTATTATTTCGCGCACTTCCTGATCATCGTTCCGCTGATCTCGATGTACGAGACGCCGAAGCCGCTGCCCAACTCGATCACCGAGGCCGTGCTGGCCAAGACCGGCGCGTAAGGGGGACTGGGAACAATGACTTCGCTGTTCATCAAATCGATCAAGTTCCTGGTCGGCGGCGCCTTTGTCGGCGTGCTTCTCTGGGCGCTGCTCTGGACCGTGGTGGGGGTCGTCACCGAACCCGCCGCGGAAACCGCCGAGCATGCGATGCACAAGCATCCCAAGGAGCTGCACCTCGCGTCGGACGGGCCGCTCGGCAAGTTCGACCGCCAGCAGCTCCAGCGCGGCTTCCAAGTCTACAAGGAAGTCTGCTCGGTCTGCCACTCGCTCAGCCTGGTGTCCTTCCGCAACCTGAAGGACCTCGGCTATACCGATCCCGAGGTGAAGAAGATCGCCAAGGACTGGGCGATCAAGCAGCCGGCGTTCGACGAAAAGGCCGGCACCTGGGGCGAGCGCGACAACCTGCCGTCGGATCGCTTCCCCAAGGCCTATTATCCCGGCACCGGCACGCCGCCGGACCTCAGCCTGATCACCAAGGCGCGGCATGACGGCGCGGCCTATGTCCACTCGCTGCTGACCGGCTATGACGAGAAGCCTTCGGCCGAGGCCGTGAAGAAGTTCCCGGACTTCGCCAAGACGCCGGACGGGATGCACTTCAATCCCTATTTCGCGAACCTCAACATCGCGATGCCGCCGCCGCTCGTCTCGGACGGGCAGGTGACCTATGCGGACGGCACCCGCGCGACCAAGGACCAGATGGCACAGGACGTCTCGGCGTTCCTCGTCTGGACGGCGGAGCCGACGCTCGAGACGCGCCGCATGGTGGGCTTCGTCGTGCTCGGCTTCCTGCTGCTGGCGACGATCCTCGCATATAGCGCCTACCGCGTCGTCTGGGCGAACGTGAAGCACTGATAGCCGCGGCAACGCGGAAGGTTTGGATCCCGCCCGGGGCAGCCCGGGCGGGATATTTTTTGGCAAGAAGGCTTGGGTTTCGATGGCAGAGAATGACGATATCCGGCAGCGCATCCGTACCATCCCCGACTTCCCCAAGCCGGGCATCCTGTTCCGCGACATCACCACGCTGCTGCTCGATGCCGAGGGGCTGAAGCTCAGCGTCGACCGCATGGCGCAGGCAGTGGCGGGGCCGATCGACCTGGTCGCGGGCATCGAGGCGCGCGGCTTCCTGTTCGGTGCGGCGCTGGCGGTGCAGCTTGGCGCGGGCATGCTGCTGATCCGCAAGGACGGCAAGCTGCCGGGCGCGACGATCGCCGAGGATTATGCGCTGGAATATGGCACCGACCGCATCGCCATCCACGCCGATGCCTGTGCCCCCGGCGCCCGCGTGCTGCTGGTCGACGACCTCATCGCCACCGGCGGCACCGCCCGCGCCGCGGTCCGCCTGCTGCGCAAGGCAGGGGCGGAGGTGGTCCAGGCCTCGTTCGTGGTCGACCTGCCCGATCTGGGCGGCGCCGACGCGCTGCGCAGCGACGGCGTCGCGGTGAACGCGCTGGTGGCGTTCGAGGGGCACTAAGTTCCCTATTCCCCTCCCTGCAAGGGAGGGGAATAGGAGTGGGTTAGGAAAGCTCGGGCTCGATGCCCGGCCTTTTCTATTCTGCCACCGGCTCGTTGGGCTCGCTCCGCTCGCAACCCACCCCCGACCCCTCCCTTGCAGGGAGGGGAGTGAAGGCCCTCAGCCCTCCGCCGGCCGCCGCCGCATCAGCGCCAGCGCGATGAAGCGCAGCACCGGCTCGTCATGCTGGTTGAACGTCGTCGTCTGGGTACGCAGGCTGCCCATTTCCGGGCGGCTGCGCGACGGCTTCACTTCCAGTATCTCGCTCTCGCAGCGCAGCACGTCGCCCGGATAGACCGGCTTTAGCCAGCGCAACTCGTCCACCCCGGCTGCGCCCAGGCTTGCCTGCGGGTTCACGCCCATCTCCGCCACGAACATCGACATGGTCATCGCGCACGTGTGCCAGCCGCTCGCCGCCAGCCGCCCGAAATGGGTCTGTGCCGCCGCCTCGTCGGAGAGGTGGAAGGGCTGGGGATCATATTTGCGCGCGAAGTCGAGCACTTCCTCGCGCGTGACTTCGTAGCGGCCGAAGCTGCGCTTCATGCCGGCATGGATATCTTCGAGATAGAGCATGGAGTAGGTTTCGGATGAAAACCGATCCCGCGCAAGCCCCCTCTATCCGTCATCCGTTGGTCCCCGCCCTGGAAGGAGAGGCTACGGGCGCGTGGAGGCTTGGCGATACTGATGTGGCCGGGCGCACGGCGCCGTAAATGCGTGCATCACTCACCCCCAGCCCCCTCCCTTCCAGGAAGGGGAGCTTGTTCAACGCGCCAGCACGCCCCGGAACGGCGCGTCGGTCCCATCCACGCCCGCCTTGGGCGGCAGCCCGATCAGGTCGCGCAGCAGCGGATAGACATCGACATTGGTGAAGGCGGGCAGCACGCCGATCCGGAACGCCGGGCCATGGGCGATGAACAGCGCGCTCATCTCGGGGGACATGTTATCGAAGCCGTGATTGCCGCCCACCTCGTCGCGCCTCGGCGCCTTGTCGAGCAGCTGCCAGCCGGTCTCGGCCAAGCAGAAGATCGGCGGGATGCGCGGGTTGGTGCCATAATGGAAGCGCGCCGGGATTTCGCTCTTGCGCCAGCATTCGAAATGCGCGTGCTTGCCGAGCAGCGCCTTCTCCACCACGGCTTCGCGGCCCGGCGTGGGGATCAGGCTGGCATAGGGCCCGGTTTCGACGACATGTGCGTCATCGGGCCCGATCGGCAGCTGCACCGCCCGCGCGCTGCTGATCTGCGCCATGCCGTGATCCGCAACGATCACCAGGTTGGCCGGCTGGCCGAGCGCCGCCAGCCCGTCGACCAGCATGCCGATGCTCTCGTCGATATCGGCCACCGCATCGGTGGTGCGCTTGTCGTCCGGGCCGAACATGTGCCCGGCGGTATCCACCGTGTCGAAATAGACCGTCACCAGCTTCGGGCGGATCGCCGCGGGGCGCCGCAGCCAGTCGAGGACCCCGTTCACCCGCTGCTCGCCGCTGATCACCTGGTTGAACTGCGCCCAGTCGCTCGGCCGGGTGCCGCCCTGCATCGCATAGGGCCATTCGCTGGCCTTCACCCCGCCGATCGCCACGTTGGATCCGGGCCAGAACTCGGTCGCGCTGCGGATGCCGGCCTTCTCCGCGTCCACCCAGATCGGCTCGGCGGTGTTCCACCAATAGGGATCGTCGGTGGACATGGTGAAGACCTCCTTGGGGCGGCCCTCGTCTTCCATCTTGTTGGCGGTGATGCCGTGGTGATCGGGATAGAGGCCGGTCACCAGCGTCCAGTGATTGGGAAAGGTCTTGGACGGGAAGCTCGGGTGCATCGGCGCAGTGACGCCGCCGGTGGCAAGGCGGGTCAGGTTGGGCGTCACGCCGCGCCCCAGATAGTCCGACCGGAAGCCGTCGATCGAGACAAGGATCGTCACCGGCGCGCGCTGCTCGGCCACGACGGGCGCGACTGCGGGCGGCGGCGCGGCGACCGGCGCGGTGGCGCAGGCCTGGAGGACGGCGGCAAGCGCCGCGGCGGCGATCTTCGAATACCAGCGCATGCTCGGCCCCTGCCAGTCAATTGTTGCTGGTAGAAGACGCTACATGCCAAGCCCCAGCCGGGCAAATAGCGTGTAGCTGAGCGGCGCCTTGCCGTACGCCGCGTCGAGCGCCGCCGGCTTGGCATAGGCTGCCAGCGATCCGCCCAGCGCCACCTCGCCCTTGTCGGACAGCGGGATGCGATAGGCGTATCCGCCCTCGAACCGCGTCACCCGGAACTTGGTATCGTGCAGCGGATTGGCATGATCGGGGAAGAGTTCGTCATTGGCGACATTCTCCACGCGCCCGAACAGGCTGTGATGCCGGGACAGGTCCCAGTTCGCCTCGGCGATCCAGGCAGTCAGCGTGTCGCCCGGCTCGCGGTCCTTGGCCGAGAAGGCAAGCATCGCCGAGACGCCACCGCCGCCATATTGCACGCTCGCCGTGGTGCGGTTCTCGTCCTGCCCGGCATGCATCGCCTCGGGATCGGTCAGCCGGCCATGGCTCGCCTGCACCACCCAATTGGGCGAGGGCATCCAGGTCGCCCGCATGCTCCAGCTGTCGAGCTTTGGGCTTTCGATATCCCAGCGATTCTCGTCGGGCTCGCGGCCGCGGAATGCCGAGGCCTCGAGCTGGACTTGGCCGGCCGAGATGCCGCCGGTCACCACGCCATAGGTGATGTGCGTGCTGTCGAACCAATGATGCGAGATCGGCGAAAGCGGCAGGTACCTCGCCGACTTGCGGTGGACGAAGGCCGCGGGGCCGAGCGCCGGCTCGCCCACCGGTGCGAGATAGACGAAACCCATCAGCGGGCCGGGCAGCGGCACGTCGAGCCGGGCGCTGATCTCCATGAACAGGTCGTGTGGATGCTGGCGATCGACCAGCGCCTCGCCATGCGCGGTCTCTCCCGTCGCGAACAGGTTCGGATAGCCGCGCTGGCCGTTGACGGCGTCGAGGCTGCCCATCACGTCGAAGGTGAGTTTCGTCCCGCCGTCCCAGCTCCGCACCGCCTGGAACATCGCCATGTTGGCGGTGTAGGCCGCATCGTCGCCGCGCGGTCCGCCCTGGTCGGTATAGGCCAGGCTGGCCGATCCCATCGCCATCAGCATCCAGTCGCCGGTCATGACGTGGAAGCCGCCGCGCATCCCGTCCGAGGCCGGCAGGCGCGAGGTGCCCGATCCGGCCGCGCTCCACCGCAGGCGGGTGGTGGGGACGAAGTCGCCCTGGTCCTCCATCTCGTCCATGTCGTGCAGCGCATGGTCCTGCGGGGCAGGGGCGGGCGCGGGAGCCGGCGCGGGGATGTCCATCCCCGGCATCGCATGCTCCGAATGATCCTGGGCGAAGGCGGGCAGGGGCGCGAGCAAAGTGGCGGTGGCGAGCAGCAGCATCTTCATCGTCACATCCCCATTCCCGGCTTGGCCAGCATCCACACACCCATTCCCACCATGAACAGATTCTCGGTCAGCGAGACGAAGCCCAGCGGCACATTGCTGCTCCCGCCCACGCACGCGCATTTGAGCGCCCGCCGGTCGATATAGACTGCCTTGAACACCGACACCGCGCCGATCCCGCCGATCACCAGTCCCAGCGGCGCCGCGCACCAGGTCAGCGCGCCCGCGGTCATCAGCACGCCGGCCAGCGCTTCGAGGAAGGGATAGGCATAGGCATAAGGCACCCAGCGCTTGGCGAGCAGGTCGTAATTCAGGAACATAGACGAGAATTTCTCGACATCCTGCAGCTTGAGCATCGCCAGCACGCACATGCTGAAGCTGACGAACCATTCGGCGGCGCGCACGCTCAATGCCGACCCCGTCACCGCATGGCTCGCCGCCAGCGCCAGCGCCGCGGTGATCCCGAACAGCGCGATCACCGGCTGGTAGCTGGTCGCGCCCGGCTCGGCGACCTTGCCGCCGAAGAAGCGGGTCAGATCGTCATTCCCGCCGATCCTTTTGCCGTCGATGAAGGTCTGCGGGGTGGCCTGCACGCCATGCTCGGCCTTGAACGCGTCGGTCTCCGCCCGCGTCGTCAGCCAGCGATCGTCCACGACATAGCCATGCCGCTCGAGTTGCCATTTCGACTTCACGCCGTACGGGCAGACATGATCGGGCATCACCATGCGGTAGAGCGTCGCGCGCTTTGCATTCTCGGTCATGCCCGTCCATATAGGGTCCGTACCATGGTACGGAGTCAAGCATGTCCCTGACGATCGGGAAATTGGCGGACGCAGGCGGAGTCGGCGTAGAGACAGTGCGCTATTACCAGCGCCGCGGGCTGCTTGCCGAACCCGAGCGCGGCTATGGCGCCGGCGTGCGCCGCTATGACGACAGCGACCTGCGTCGCCTCAAGTTCATCCGCTCGGCCCAGGCTGCCGGCTTCACCCTCGAACAGATCGCCGAGTTGCTCGAACTCGACGCCCGCGACGACCGCCCTCGCGCCCGCGCGTTGGCGCGCGAGCAGATCGGAATGCTCGACCGGAAGATCGCCGAACTCACCGCCGCCCGCGATTCGCTGGGCAAGCTCGCGCATGAATGCGGCAAGGGCGGGAAGGGGCCTTGCCCGATCCTGGCTGCGTTCGAGGGGTAAACCCGCCGTTCATTTCGCCCGCGCCACGATGTCCGGAAAAGAGGGGATCGGCATGCAGTTCATATTCGCGTTGATGATGGCGCTCGGGCTAGCGACGCCTGCGCTGGCAAAGGACGTATTGACGCTCACCACCGGCACCGAGACCGCCTCGGACGGCAGCCCGGTCCGTTACGAGATCGGCGCGATCGAAGTCCCCGAGAATCGCGCCAGGCCCGACAGCCGCCGGATCAAGGTCGGCATCCTGCGCATCAAGGCCGCGAAGCCCAGCGGTCAGCCGCCGATCTTCCTGCTCGCCGGCGGCCCCGGCATCACGTTGCTCGACACGATCGGCGACCCTAGCCCAGCGGCCAAACGGCGCCTCAGGAGCTGGCTCGATTACGCCGCGACCAACGACCTCGTGATCGTCGAGCAGCGCGGCTACACGCTGCGCGGCGACATGCTCGAACTGGCCTATCCCGCGACACCGCTCGACCGCCCCGCGGCGATCGAGGACGATGTCGCGATCCTGCAGAAGCTCGCCCGGGGCGCTGCCGTCGCCAATCCGGGGCACGACCTGGCGGGCTATACGATCGCCGAATGCGCCGACGATGTGGACGCGGTGCGCCAGGGGCTCGGCTATCCCAGGATCGGCCTGCTGGGCGCCAGCTTCGGCTCGCAGTGGAGCTTCGCGGTGCTCAAGCGCCACCCCGGCACCGTCGCCCGCGCGCTGATCTCCGCCGCCGAGCCGCTGAACAACGGCTATGACATGCCCAGCCAGGTGTTCGCCGTCCTCCAGCGCGTCGCCTTCGAGGCCGAGCAGGATCCCGCACTCAAGCCGCTCATTCCTGCAGGCGGCCTGATCGCCGCCGCGCGCACCGTCCGCGACCGCTTCGCCAAGGGGCCGGCCACCGTCGCGCTGCCGGAGGGCAAAGTCGTCCTTGGCCTCGGCGATTTCCAGCAGGCGCTGTTCGCCAAGGTGACCAACGCCCGCGAATGGCCCGCCTTCGTGATCGACCTCTACAACGGCCGTTACGAGGCATGGGCCCACGAAGTCGCGGAGGGGCGCAAGGCCGCGACCCAGTCGCTGATCGGCCCGCTGATCGACACGGCGACCGGCGTCAGCGCCGCCCGCCGCGCGCAGCTGGAGAGCGATCCGGCGCTCGACATGCTCGGCCGCTGGAACTTCGCGACCTATACCGCCAGCACGGGCGCCTGGCCGACTGCGGATCTGGGCGACGCCTTCCGCCTGCCGGTGCGTGACGAGACGCCGGTTCTCTTCGTCCAGGGCGATTGGGACGCCAACACGCCGATGGAGAATCTGCTCGACCTGCTGCCCTGGTTCCCCAATGCCCGCACGCTGCTCGTCCATCGCGGCCAGCATAACGGCCCGATGCCGTTGCTGCGCGATCATCCCGATGTCGCCGCCGCGGCGCTGCGCTTCCTGCAGGCGGGGACGGCGCAGGGCCTGCCCAGCCGCGTCGAGGCCGCGCCGGTGAAGTTCGCGCTGCCGGCGAACTAGCCGCCGACCAGGTCGATCTCCACGCGCCGGTTGAGCGGATTCCGCGCTCCGTCCGCGGTGGGAACCGCCGGCCGCGCCTCGCCATGGCCGATCGTGCCGATCCGCGCCTCGCGCACGCCGTGGTCGCTCAGGTAACGCGCGACCGAAGCCGCCATGCGCTGGCTCCTGGCGAGATTATAATCGGCGCTTCCCACCCGGTCGGTATGTCCCGACAGCCGCGCCGTCATCTGCGGATGCGCGAGCATCGCCTGGACGATGTAATCGAGCGCCGGCTCGGCCTCGGGCACCACTTCCACCGAATCCGGCGCGAAATAGACCGTCGAATGGCGCTGCACCTCCTGCGCCGGCGCAGCGGCAACCAGCATGGGGACGAGCAGTCCGATCCACCGCATCAGCTGTGCAGGAAGTGCATCACGTCGCCGTCCTTGACGACATAGGCCTTGCCTTCGGCGCGCAGCTTGCCGCTGTCGCGCGCGCCGGCCTCGCCCTTGAACTGGATATAGTCGTCGAACGCGATCGTCTCGGCGCGGATGAAGCCCTTTTCGAAGTCGCTGTGGATCACGCCGGCCGCCTGGGGGGCGGTGGCGCCTTCGTCCACCGTCCAGGCGCGCGCTTCCTTGGGGCCGACGGTGAAGAAGGTCAGCAGGTGCAGCAGCTTGTAGCCGGCGGTGATCACGCGGGCGAGGCCGGTCTCCTCCAGCCCCAGCTCGCCCAGGAACTCGCCGCGGTCCTCCACCGGCATCGTCGCGATCTCGGCCTCGATCGCGGCGGAGACGACTACCGCCTCGGCGCCCTCGGCCCTGGCCTTCTCGAACACGCGCGCCGAGAAGGCGTTGCCGTTCGCCGCGTCCTCCTCGTTGACGTTGCACACATAGAGGACCGGCTTGCTGGTCAGCAGCTGCGCCTGGCGGAACACGCGCTCCTCATCGGCGTCCTTCGGCTCGGTCAGCCGCGCCGGCTTGCCCTCGCGCAGCAGGTCGAGCGCCTGGCCGAGCACGCTGGCCGCGACCTTGGCTTCCTTGTCGCCCTGTGCCGCCTTCTTCTGGAAGGCCGGCACCCGCTTCTCGAGGCTCTCGAGGTCCGAGAGCATCAGCTCGGTCTCCACGGTCTCCGCGTCGGCGATCGGATCGACCTTGTTGTCGACATGCTGGATGTCGTCATTCTCGAAGCAGCGCAGGACGTGGACGACCGCGTCGACCTCGCGGATATTGCCGAGGAACTGGTTGCCCAGCCCTTCGCCCTTGCTGGCACCACGCACCAGCCCGGCGATGTCGACGAAGCCGAGCTGCGTCTCGATGATCTTCTGCGAGCCGGCAATTGCGGCCAGCTTGTCCAGCCGCGCATCGGGCACCGCGACGTTGCCGACGTTCGGCTCGATCGTGCAGAACGGATAGTTCGCCGCCTGTGCCGCTGCCGTCTCGGTCAGCGCGTTGAAGAGCGTGGACTTGCCGACGTTCGGAAGGCCGACGATGCCGCAGCGGAAACCCATGTGAAAACTGCCTGTGCCAATGGTCTGGAAAAGGCGCCCGATAAAGGCAAAGTGCCGGCATTGCCAGCTTGGCCTTGCGGGACGGGCATGCCGGCTCCGTCTTCGTCCGAGCGGAGGAGAAAGTTGCGATGCGCGCTTTCGCCTTCTAAGGCCCTCAAAGTGCCGCAAAGGATCGGGATCACCCGGTTCGCTGGGTTGACTGAGGGCCGTTCATCTGGGGTACAGGGGCCAGCCCTTTCGGTGCCCGCGTGTTTTTGAGGAGCAGGGAATGATTCGCCGTCACATGTTCATGAGCGCGCTTGCCGCGACGGTTGCGCTGTCGGGCTGCGGCGGCGGAGACGTTTCCACCGCGACGCCCACGCCGACCGCAACGCCGACGCCGACGCCCACCGCGTCGCCGACCTACGCGTCGCTCCCGCTGACCGCCCCGGCCGAGTTCTACACCTTCAACGCGGCGACCAGCTACACCGGCGATCCGGCGACCAGCGCGGTCACCCTGGGTGCCGCCAGCACCGAAACGCCGTCGGCGCGCGTGAAGCTCGCCACCGATACGGCGTTCACCACCGGCACCTATGTGCTGGACGAGGGCACCGAGGAGTCGCGCTTCTGCAAGCCGACCGGCCAGACCTGCACCGCGACCGTGGTCGCCGATGCGATCGCGACCAATCCCGAGTTCATCTTCCGTCGCGACGATGCGACTACGGCGGGCAAGTTCGCGCAGGGCGAATTCCTCAACAACGTGATCACGACGAACACCACCACCGGCGTCGCCAGCACCAGCAACACCGCGCTGGCGCTGAGCCGCGTGAGCTACGCCAATTGGTGGCGCGGTGATTCGACCGCGGGCCAGAAGCGCCTGACCTACACCACCTGGGGCTATGCGACGGCCTATGCCGACATGCCGACCACCGGCACGGTCAACTACGGCACGCTGACCGTCACTGGCCGCCTGATCAGCACCATCGGCACCACTACCACGATCAACAAGGTCACCGGCACGGTGACGATGAGCGTGAACTTCGCCACCGGCCAGGTCGATACGGTCCTGACGCTGCAGACCATCCCGGCCGGCGGCGGCGCGGCGGTGGCCTATGGCACCTTCACCGCCTCGGGCGCGATCCCGGTCGCCCAGAATCAATGGACCGGCAGCTTCACCGTCGGCAGCCCGCTCTCGGGCACGCTGGTGGGCGGCTTCTTCGGGTCGCAGGCCGAGCAGGTCGGCACCGCCTTCTCCGCCACGGGCACCTTCGGCGGCGCCCAGCAGCGCCTGATCGGCGTGATCGTCGGCAAGAAGTAAGCTTTCCGCTTCGAAAGACAGGGAAGGGGCTCCGGTTCGCCGGGGCCCCTTTTCCTTTGCTCCCAATCTTCCGTCACCCCGGCCTGGTGGCGGGGTGACGAAGGAAGAGGCGGTAGCGCCATCGACAACCGCCGCCCGCACCCGCTAGCGTGGGCACGTGGATTTCGCCGAGCTCATCGCGCCGCTGGCGCCCGAACACTTCCTTGCCGACTATTGGGGCCGCAAGCCGCTCCATATCCCCGCGCCCGCGGGCTCGAACCGGCAGGCGGTGATCGGCTGGGCCCGGCTCAACCAGCTGCTCGGCATGCGCACCCATTGGGGTCCGGAGCATATCAAGCTGCTGCTCAACAGCGCGCCGGTCTCGCCCGATTTCTACATGGACCAGGTGCCCGGCCGCGGCGGCGTCCGCCAGCTTGCCGATCCCGCCAAGGTCGAGATGTTCCTCGCCATGGGCGCCAGCCTGGTCGCCGATGCGGTGGAGGATGTCGCCCCCGAGATCCGGGCCCTCACCGATGGACTGGCGCGCCAGTTCGCCGCGCGTGTCGAGGCCAACCTCTATTGCTCGTTCCAGGGCGTGCAGGCCTTTGCATCGCATCTCGACCTGCACGAGGTCTTCGCGATCCACTGTGTCGGCGAGAAGCGCTGGCGGATCTACGCCAACCGTGCCGAGAACCCGCTCACGCCGCTGGAAGGCGACGATGCCCAGGCGCGGATCGATGCCGCCAAGGGCCCGGTGCTGATGGACGTGACACTGCGCCCCGGCGACGTACTCTACATCCCCCGCGGCTATTTCCACGACGCGCTGGCGAGTTCCGCCGAATCGCTCCACCTGACGCTCGGGATCACGCCCCATTCGGGCAGGCTGATCTTCGAGCTGCTCCAGGAAATGGCGATCCGCGAGCCGGCCTTCCGCGCCTATCTTTCCGATGCGCGCGAAGGGGGCGGGGCGCCGCTTGCCGCCCAGCTCGCGGCACTGGGCGAACGGCTGGGCGCGCTGGCGCGCAGCGGGGCGATGCTGGAGGAAGTGGCGGTGCGCCAGCGCCAGCTCGCCGCACCCCGGCGCGGGCTTTCGCTGCCCGAGCGGCCGGCGCTCGATTTCTATGCGCGCACCGATCGCGCCGGCGCCGTCGCCTGGGCGGAAACGGGTGCAGTGCTGCGTGCCGCCGGCAGCGAGCAGGCGCTTGGCCCGATCGCCGATGCAGCCGAATATGTGCTCGCCCGCCCGGCGGTGAGCGCCCAGGAACTGCGCGCACGCTTTGCGCATCATCCGGCCGCGGAAGTGGACGCGCTGCTCGCGCTGCTGGTCCGCCTAGGGCTGATCCGGCCCTACCGCCCGGGGCTGTAGCCTACCTCTCCGTCACCCCGGGCTCGACCCGGGGTCCCGCTTCTTCTGCGTCAAACAAGCTGGTCATAGAGATCGCGCCATTCCGGATTGCCGCGCTCGATCAGCGCGAATTTCCATTCGCGGTGCCAACGCTTCACGCGTTTCTCATGCGCGATGCAGTCGGTGATCGAAGGCGCGTGCTCCGCCCAGACCAGGCGATCGAGCCCGTAGCGGCGGCAGAAGTCCGAGCCGTCGCCGGTTCTGTGCTGATAGATGCGTGCTGGGAGATTGGAGGTGACGCCGACATACATCGTGCCGCAATAGCGGTCAGCCATGATGTAAACCCAGCCACCCCGCATCCACATAGAACATGATAAGCGGGACCCCGGGTCAAGCCCGGGGTGACAGGGATGATCCGAAGTGGTCGTCACCCCGGGGCTTGACCCGGGGTGCCGCGATATTCGCGAGGAAAACGCCGACGCCCGCTTCAATCCTGCAACCTTAGCGCCACGTCGCTCATGAACCGCGCATCGTCGCCCGCCGCCAGCCACGGCGCCTCCGCCGCGATCGCGCCCAGCATGTCGGCCAGCGGGTCCATCTCGCTCTTGGCGTAATTGCCCAGCACATAGCCATGGACCCGGTCCTTGTGCCCGGGATGGCCGATGCCGATCCGCACCCGGCGGAAGTCCGGGCCGAGATGCGCATCGGTCGAGCGGAGACCATTATGCCCCGCGGTGCCGCCGCCGCGCTTCACCTTGACCTTCATCGGCACCAGGTCGAGTTCGTCATGGAACAGCGTCACGTCTTCGGGCGTGAGCTTGTAGAAGTCCATCGCCGCGCGCACGGAGCGGCCGCTTTCGTTCATGAACGTACCCGGCTTGAGCAGCAGGATCTTGTCATTGCCCACCCGGCCTTCGCGCACCCAGCCCTGGAACTGCTTCTTCTCGGCCGAGAAGCCATAGGTCTCGGCGATGGCATCGACGGCCATGAAGCCGACATTGTGCCGGTGCATCGCATATTGCGGGCCCGGATTGCCCAGGCCGACCCACAGCTGCATCTCAATTCCTGCTCAAACGAAAATCGCCTCCGCACCTTGGGGTGCGGAGGCGATTTTTTGAACCGCTAAGTTCGAAGGGCTTATTCGCCCTCGCCAGCCTCGGGAGCCTCTTCGGCCACTTCGGTCTGGACGTCGCCTTCGCTCGACTTGAGCGCCGACGGGGCAACGATCGTCGCGATGGTGAAGTCGCGGTCGGTGATCGCCGACTTGGCACCCTTGGGCAGGGTCACTGCCGAGATGTGCAGCGAATCGCCGACTTCGAGGCCCTTGAGCGAGATGGTGATCTCGCTGGGGATCTCGGCGGCGTCGACGACCAGGTCGAGTTCGTGACGGACGATGTTCAGAACGCCGCCGCGCTTGATGCCGGGCGACAGCTCTTCGTCAGCGAAGACGATCGGCACGTTCACGTGCACGCTGGCGTGCTCGGAGATGCGCAGGAAGTCGGCATGGACCGGACGGTCGCTGACGGGGTCGAAGGCCACGTCCTTGGGCAGGGTGCGCTCGCCATTGATCATGACGACCGAATTGAAGAAGTGCCCGGTCATCAGCAGCCGCTGAAGCTCGCGCTCCTCGACATGGATGCCCTTGGGGTCCTGCTTGTTGCCGTAGATTACGGCGGGGACGCGGCCATTACGACGAAGCTCGCGGGAGGCTCCCTTGCCAACCTGCTCGCGCGTCTCGGCCGACAGCGTAAGCGTATCGCTCATGTGTCGTTCCAATCGCTAAAGTTAAGTCACCCGGCCAGGCCTCCAGGGATGACCCTGGCTCGGAACGGGCGCGCATAACGGGGTGCGGCGGGAAAAGCAAGGCGCGCATTCTCCCTCTCCCCACCCGGGGAGAGGGCCGGGGAGAGGGGAAGTGCGACGCACTCTCCACCTCTGCCCCTCTCCCAACCCTCTCCCCAATGGGGAGAGGGCTTTCCGCTCACACCAGATCCGGAAGTACAGCCTCCAGCTTCTCGAAGCTCTGGCTCCACCCCTCGCGCATGCCCGACAGCGCCGGCAGCAGCGCCTCGCTCGCCTGCAGCACCACCGTCGTCATGTGCATGTGCGTGCCGCCTTCGGGCGCGTCGGCGAAGGTCATCGTGGTGCGGTGCTCGATGCCCCAGCTGCCGTCGGGCGCACCGAAGGCGCGAAGAACCATGACCAGACGATCCGGAGGACTAACCTCCAGATACTCGCCATGCACCTCGTTGATCCCGTACGGCTCGGGCCCGCGCATATCGATACGGATCCTGCCGCCCGGCCGCGCCTCGCTCTCGGCAAAGGGCACGTCGAAATGATGCGGACCCCACCAGCGGGCGAGATGCTCGGCCTTGGTCATGCAGTCGAACACCAGCGCGCGCGGTGCGGCGAAGGTCCGGTCGATCGTCACTTCATAGCCGACGCCAACTTCCGTGCTCATTCCGTCTCTCCCTGCTTCTGCAATTCGACAAGATATGCATCCAGGCCGTCGAACTTGGCGTCCCAGAAGCGGCGATATTCGGCGATCCAGTCGCTCGCCGCCTTGAGCGCGGCGGGCTCCAGCCTGGCCGGCCGCTGCTGCGCGATGCGGCTGCGCGAGATCAGCCCGGCATGCTCCAGCACCTTCAAGTGCTTGGTCACCGCCGGACCGCTCATCGCGAAGGGCTGGGCGAGCTCGCCCACGGTCGTTTCCCCCAGCGCCAACCGCGCCAGGATCGCGCGGCGGGTGGGGTCTGCCAGGGCGGCGAAGGTGTTGCTCAGGGCGTCCATATATAACCAATCATTTATCTAACTAAATGGTTATATAATCGGCTGCGCGATGTCAGTCCCGAGTGAACTTAGGCACCTTTGGTGTACGGAGCGTGCAGGCCTTATCCATCATCCCAGCCTTCGCAGGGATTACGGGAGAGTCTCAGTAGTGGACCCGCTCCACCTTGAGCCCGCGCCTGGCAAGCTCGACCTGCAGGCTGGTCGTCCCCGCCAGATGCCCCGCGCCGACCGCCAGGAACACCGTGCCAGGCCGTTGCATTCGCTTGGAAATCCAGTCGGCCCAATTGCGGTTGCGGCGGACGATCAGTGCCTCGGTAACCTCGGGCGAGGCGGCGCTGTCCTCGTTGACCAGCTTCGCCAGCCCCTCGGCATCACCCCTGCGCCAGGCCGCCACCGCCTGGTCGATCTTGCTCCCCGCCTGGGGCAGATCGTCGATCGTCTCGATCAGCAGCTTGCGCTGAGCGGGCAGGGGCAGGGCGTCGAAATAGCCGAGCTGCTGGCGGGCCGTCTCCAGGCCCTCGATCCTCTTCCCCGCGGCCTTGGCGGCATTGGTCAGGATCAGCTCGGCACCCTGCTTGTCGTCATAGCCGAGCTGCCTGAGCGGCAGCACCGAGAGCATCGTCGCGGCCAGCCACGGATCGGCATTGTCGAGCGCGTCGGCGGAGAGGCCATATTCGGGCAGGGCCGCCCGCATCTTGGCCGCCTCCACCGGCGGCAGCTCGTCGGGCAGCGGCTTGCCGGGGGCGTGCGTGCCGAGGTCTGCGACGATCTTCTGCATCTCGGCATCGGGCGGCATCACCAGCTCGAGCACCAACGTGTCCGAGGCGCCGAACGCCTTCTTCACCCCGCCATCGAACCAGCTGAGGCCGGGCTTGAGCACATGGACGGTGCCGAACAGATAGATGGTCGTGTCGGCATCCTTCACCACCCACAGGGCGGGATCGGCGGCGGTGTCGACTGGCGCCTTGTCTCCGCAACCCCACAAAGCGAGGGCCAGCAAGGCCGGCAGCAAGCGGCGGATCACTGGACGCGCTCGACCTTGAGGCCGTGCCTGCCGAGCAGCTCGATCACCGATCCCGGCCCGACGAAATGCCCGGCACCGGCCGCGAACAGGATAGTGCCGCGCCTGGTCTTCAACCGCGCGACCAGGCTCTCTACCCAGGCGGCGTTGCGCTCGGCGAGCAGCGGATCGGCCATCGCCCCGCCCGGATCGAAGGCGTTCGGCAGGATCAGCAGCGCCGAATCGGGGCCGACTTCGCCCTTGGCAAAGGCATGCGCCACGGCATCCAGCGCGTCATGATCGCGCGCCGGCGAGAGGATCGCCGACTCCAGCATCAGCCGCTGCGCGTCCTCCGGCACGGCGTTGATGTTCTGCATCACCTGGTTCGAATCCTCGATCGCTTCCACCGGGCGCCCCGTGGCACGGAACTGCTTCTCCAGCCAGTCGTCGGCGCCCTGGCTCGGCATGTCGCCGGCGACCAGGTCCTTGATATAGCCGATCCCCATCGCCGCGACCCAGCTCGGCATCTTGTCCATCTGCGCCACCAGTTCGGCGGGCAGCGCGCCCTGCATCTCGGCCAGCTTGGCGCGGCTGCGGTGCGAGACGCGATCGATCAGCGGCGGCAGGCTGGCGTCGCTGGGCAGCCCGCCGAGGAAGTCGGCCGTCTCCGCATCGTCGTCGGTCGATTCGAGCAGCAGCGTGTCGGCGCGGACGATCACCGCCTCCAGCCCCGGATTGCGCCAGCGAAAGCCGGGCGGCAGGCTGTGGACGGTGCCGAACAGGTAGATGGTGGTATCCGCGTCCGCGATCCTCCAGATCGCCGGGTGGACTTCATAGGGCTGCGAGCCGGCAACCCGCGCCTTTTCCGCCTCGAGCCGCGCGGCATAGCCGGCATCCACTTCGGACAGCACCCGCGAACCGCCCAGGCTCAGTGCATCGTCGGGGGCAGGGGCGGCATAGGGCAGGCGGGGATTCAGCTCCGCTACGCCCTGCGCCACCGCGGCGCCCGCGAGTACCAGTCCGATCGCCGCAAGGCCCAGCCTGAGTCTGCTCATCGGCCGAGGAGAACCGAAGGCCTGTCCCAAGTCAACGGCGGTGCAGCATTGACCCACAGGAGGCGAGACGCCAAAGCGCGAGGCTATGGCCGAGCCTCTTAGCTTCCAGCGCATGATCCTCACGCTCCATGATTATTGGGCGGCGAAGGGCTGCGTGATCCTCCAGCCCTATGACATGCGCATGGGCGCCGGCACCTTCCACCCGGCAACGACGTTGCGCGCGCTCGGCCCCGAGCCGTGGAATGCCGCCTTCGTCCAGCCCTGCCGCCGCCCGACCGACGGCCGCTATGGCGAGAACCCGAACCGGCTCCAGCATTACTACCAGTATCAGGTGATCCTGAAGCCGAGCCCGCCCGACCTGCAGAACCTGTATCTCGGCTCGCTCGCGGCGATCGGCATCGACTTCACCAGGCACGACATCCGCTTCGTCGAGGATGATTGGGAGAGCCCGACGCTCGGCGCCTGGGGCCTGGGCTGGGAAGTCTGGTGCGACGGCATGGAAGTCACCCAGTTCACCTATTTCCAGCAGATGGGCGGCTTCGACTGCAAGCCCGTCGCCGGCGAGCTCACCTACGGGCTCGAGCGCCTGGCGATGTACATCCAGAACAAGGACAGCGTCTACGACCTCGCCTTCAACGAGTCCGGCGTGACCTATGGCGACGTGTTTCTCGAGAACGAGAAGCAGATGTCCAAGTACAACTTCGAAGTCGCCGACACCGAGACGCTGTTCGAGGGCTTCCGCAAGGCCGCGGCCGAATGCGAGAACTGCCTGGCCAACAACATCCCCATCGCCGCCTATGAGCAGGCGATCGAGGCCAGCCACATCTTCAACCTGCTGCAAGCCCGCGGCGTGATCTCGGTCGCCGAGCGCCAGGCCTATATCGGCCGCGTCCGCGACCTGGCCAAGGGCAGCTGCGAAGCCTGGATCGCGCACATGACGCCCGCCTGGAACGCCTCGTATCCGGAGTGGACGGTATGAGCGAAGATTTCCTCCTCGAACTCCGCTCGGAAGAAATCCCGGCACGCATGCAGGAAAAGGCGCGCGCCGACCTGGCCGGGCTGTTCGAGACGCGCCTCAAGGCGCTCAACCTGCCGTTCGAGCGCATCGAGAGCTACGCCACCCCCCGCCGCCTCGCGCTGATCGTCCGCGGCGTCGCCGAGATGACCGCGGCAGCCAGCGAGGAGCGCAAGGGCCCCCGCGCCGATGCGCCGGCCCAGGCGATCGAGGGCTTCCTGCGCTCGACCGGCCTGGCCCGCGAGCAGCTCGTCGAGCGCGACGACGGCAAGGGCAACACGGTCCTGTTCGCGGTGATCGACCGCCCCGGCATCGCCGCCGGCTCGGTCCTCGCCAGCGCGATCACCCACGTCATCACCGCCTTCCCCTGGCCCAAGTCGATGCGCTGGGGCGAAGCCTCGTCCTCGACCGAGAGCCTGCGCTGGGTGCGCCCCTTGCAGGGCATCATCGCGCTGCTCGGCGACAAGCTGGTGCCGGTCGAGATCGCGGGCGTGAAGAGCGCCTCGGTCACCGTCGGTCACCGCTTCCACCACCCGGGCGGGATCACGATCGGCTCGGCCGCGGATTATATCGAGAAGCTGCGCCTCTGCCACGTCATCGTCGATGGTGCCGAGCGCCGCGCGATCATCGCGGTCGGCGCCAAGATGGCCGCGCAAAAGGCCGGCCTGACGCTGATCGAGGATGATGGCCTGCTCTACGAGAATGCCGGCCTCACCGAATGGCCGATGCCTTTGCTCGGCCGCTTCGATCCGGCCTTCCTCGACGTGCCGCCCGAAGTGATCCAGCTCACCGCGCGCGTGAACCAGAAATACTTCGTCTGCCGCGACGGCGAGGGCAAGCTCGCCAACGCCTTCGTCTGCGTGGCGAACATCGACGCGGCGGACGGCGGCGAGAAGATCGTCGAGGGCAACCAGAAGGTCCTCGCGGCGCGGCTGAGCGATGCGCGCTTCTTCTACGAGACGGATTTGAAGACCCGGCTCGAGGACCTGACCCCGAAGCTCGAGAAGATCGTCTTCCACGAGAAGCTGGGCACAGTTGCGGACAAGGTCGACCGCGTCGCCAAGCTGGCGCGGTGGCTGGTGGAGGAGGGTATCGTCGGGGGTTCAAGTCCCTCCTCCGCTACCAATTCCGTCATCCCCGCGAAGGCGGGGATCCAGAGCCAAGCAGCGCAGTCCTCTGAAACCCTGGATCCCCGCCTTCGCGGGGATGACGAGGAAAGGAAGCGTCTCGCCGACCAGGCCGAGCGCGCCGCGCGCCTCGCCAAGGCCGATCTCGTTACCGGCATGGTCGGCGAGTTCCCCGAGCTCCAGGGCCTGATGGGCGGCTATTACGCCGCCGCGCAGGGCGAGCCGGCGGAAGTCGCAGAGGCAGTGCGCGATCACTACAAGCCGGTCGGACAGGGGGATGATGTCCCAACTGCACCGGTTACGGTGGCGGTGTCGCTGGCGGACAAGCTGGACAGCATCACTCAGTTCTTCGGCGTAGACCTGAAGCCCAGTGGCTCTAAGGACCCCTTCGCGCTTCGCCGCTCGGCGTTGGGCGTTACCGCGCTGATCCTCGACAATGGTCTCCGTTTGCCGCTTCGACGTCTCCTCGACGAAGCAACCTTAATTGCGATTGGCGCCGTCAACGAGGGGCTTGCAAAAGAGGACGGCCACTACTTTGCGGTTGGAAAGGCGAATCCTGATAAGCAACCCGAACCGGTCAAGCTTAGGTTAGCTTCCACGGCGTTTGAGCATGTACCCGGAGCGGTAATTTCCTTCCTGATCGACCGCCTCAAGGTCCAGCAGAAGGAAGCCGGCGTTCGCCACGACCTGATCGACGCGGTGTTCGCGCTGGGCGGCGAGGACGATCTCGTTCGCCTGCTCGCCCGCGTGAAAGCGCTCCAGTCCTTCGTCACTTCGGAAGACGGCAAGAACCTCCTCGCCGGCTACAAGCGCGCCGCCAACATCCTCAAGAAGGAGAGCTGGGCCCCCGGCGAAGTCGCGGACAACGAGATCTACGAGGCCGAGCCCGCCGAGGCCGCGCTACGCGAGGCGCTCGATGCCGCCGAGCCCAAGGCCGAAGCCGCGATCGCGGCGGAGGATTTCGAAGCCGCGATGGCCGCGCTCGCCACGCTGCGCGCGCCGATCGACAAGTTCTTCGATGACGTCACCGTCGTCGATCCGGACGAGTTCAAGCGCGAGATGCGCCTCGGCCTGCTCGCCCGCATCCGCGACGCAGTGAACAACGTGGCCGACTTCTCGAAGATCGAGGGATGAACGTGACCGGCGGAGGGGAGCTGCCGGTGTCGCCGGCACTGTTCGTCGCCCTGTTCGCGATTGCCTTCCCGCTCTTCTGGGTCGCGATCATCGGGCTCATCGCGTCGATGGGCTGGCGGACGCTGGCGGCGCATTATGCCGCCACGTCCGATCCGCCGCTGTCCGCCCGGCGCATCCGCTTCGCCAGCCTGCGCATCGGCGACTCGCTGCGCGCGGCCAATTACGGCTCGTGCATCGATGGCTGGGTGACGCAGAGCGGACTGTGGCTGCGGCCCTTCCTGTTCTTCCGCCCCTTCCACCCGATGCTGTTCATCCCCTGGGCGCGCATCGAGGCGGTCTCGGAGGAAAAGAGGTTCATGGTCGGCATGGTCCGCGTGCGGCTGGCCGGCGATGTGCCCGATCTGCTGCTGCGCGGCGCGCTCGGTCGTGCGGTCCTCGATCGGAAGTGAGACTCCGCGTCGCCGGGCTTAGGTAACCGGTGTCTCGCCGACTTCTCCCCAGCCCAAGCAAATCTTGCCCTCTGACAACGTAGTCAGCGGCTTTCCCCTTGTTCGCACCTGCGGTAGGCGGCCCTAAGCAAGAAGGGCTTTGCATGACGCAATATGTGTACCGCTTCGGCGGCGGGGTGTCGGACGGTGGCCAGGGCGACAAGAATCTGCTCGGCGGCAAGGGTGCAAATCTCGATGGCATGGCCGGGATCGGCCTGCCGGTGCCTCCCGGCTTCACGATCAGCACGCCGATGTGCGCGGTCTATTACGACCAGGGCGGCGTCTTCCCGGAGAGCGTGAAGGCCGAAGTCGCGAACGGCATCGCCCATATCGAGGGGATCACCGGCAAGACCTTCGGCGATGCGTCCGATCCGCTGCTGGTCTCGGTCCGCTCCGGCGCGCGCGCGTCGATGCCCGGCATGATGGACACGGTGCTCAACCTCGGCCTCAACGACACGACCGTGGTCGGCCTCGCCACGATCAGCGGCGATGATCGCTTCGCCTGGGACAGCTATCGCCGCTTCATCCAGATGTATTCGGACGTGGTGCTCGAGCTCGATCATGGCCGCTTCGAGGAAGCGCTGGAGATCGCCAAGGAAGACCGCGGCTACAGCCTCGACACCGAGCTTTCGGCCAAGGACTGGCAGGCGCTGGTCGCCGAGTACAAGGCGATCGTGCAGGAGCTGTGGGGCAAGCCCTTCCCGCAGGACGTGCACGACCAGCTCTGGGGCGCGATTGGCGCAGTGTTCGGCTCCTGGCAGTCCGAGCGCGCCAAGGTCTATCGCCGCCTGAACGACATCCCCGGCGACTGGGGCACCGCGGTCAATGTCCAGGCAATGGTGTTCGGCAATATGGGCGACACGTCCGCGACGGGCGTCGCGTTCACCCGCGATCCCTCGACCGGCGAGAACGCCTATTATGGCGAGTTCCTGATCAACGCGCAGGGCGAGGACGTCGTCGCCGGCATCCGCACCCCGCAATACCTCACCAGGGCTGCGCGCGAACGCGCCGGCGCCAAGCCCGCCTCGATGGAAGAGGCGATGCCCGAAGTGTACGCGCAGCTCGCCGCCGTCTTCGAGACGCTCGAGAAGCATTACCGCGACATGCAGGACATCGAGTTCACCGTCGAACGCGGCAAGCTGTGGATGCTCCAGACCCGCTCGGGCAAGCGCACCGCCAAGGCCGCGCTCAAGATCGCGGTCGACATGGCCAGCGAAGGCCTGATCACGCAGGAAGAGGCGATCCTGCGCGTCGATCCCGCGGCGCTCGACCAGCTGCTCCACCCGACGCTCGATCCCAAGGCCGCGCGTGACGTGCTGACCAAGGGGCTTCCTGCCTCGCCGGGGGCCGCCTCGGGCATCGCGGTGTTCGACAGCGACACCGCCGAGAAGCGCGCAGGCGCCGGCGAGAGCGTCATCCTGGTCCGCGTCGAGACCAGCCCCGAGGACATCCACGGCATGCACGCGGCGCGCGGCATCCTGACCGCGCGCGGTGGCATGACGAGCCACGCCGCAGTGGTCGCGCGCGGCATGGGGCGCCCCTGCGTCTCGGGCGCCGGCACGCTCGCGATCGTCGCCAAGGAAAAGCTGTTCCGCGTCGGCGGGCGCGAGGTTCGCGAAGGCGATCTGATCACGATCGACGGCACCACCGGCGAAGTGATGTTCGGCGCGGTGCCGACCGTGCAGCCCGAGCTCTCGGGCGATTTCGGCACGCTGATGGTCTGGGCCGATGCCAAGCGCCGCCTCAAGGTGCGCGCCAATGCCGAGACCCCGCTCGATTGCCGCACCGCGCGCGATTTCGGCGCCGAGGGCATCGGGCTGTGCCGCACCGAGCACATGTTCTTCGAGCAGTCGCGGATCACTTCGGTGCGCGAGATGATCCTGGCGGCCGACGAGAAGGGCCGCCGCGTGGCGCTCGCCAAGCTGCTCCCCGAGCAGCGCAGCGACTTCATCGAGATCTTCGAAGTGATGGCCGGGCTGCCCTGCACGATCCGCCTGCTCGATCCGCCGCTGCACGAGTTCCTGCCGCACGAGGAAGCCGAGTTCGCCGAAGTTGCGGCGTCGGCCGGCCTCGACGTCGAAACGCTCAAGCGCCGCGCCGCGGAGCTGCACGAGTTCAACCCGATGCTCGGCCATCGCGGCTGCCGCCTGGGCGTGACCTACCCCGAGATCTACGAGATGCAGGCGCGCGCGATCTTCGAGGCCGCTGTCGCGGTCGCAGAGAAGTCGGGCGAAGCGCCGATCCCCGAAGTGATGATCCCGCTGGTCGCTACCGCCAGGGAACTCAGCCTGATGAAGGCGGTGGTCGACAAGGCCGCCGAGGCGGTGTTCGCCGACAAGGGCCGCCGCATCGAATATCTGGTCGGCACGATGATCGAGCTGCCCCGCGCGGCGCTGCGTGCAGGCGAGATCGCCGAGGTCGGCGCGTTCTTCTCGTTCGGCACCAACGACCTCACCCAGACCACGCTCGGCGTCTCTCGCGACGATGCCGCCCGCTTCCTCACCACCTATGTGGAGAAGGGCATCTACGCCAAGGACCCGTTCGTCAGCCTCGATGTCGAAGGCGTGGGCGAGCTGATCGCGATCGCCGCCGAGCGCGGCCGGGCGACGCGGCCCGACATCAAGCTCGGGATCTGCGGCGAGCATGGCGGCGATCCGGCCAGCATCGCCTTCTGTGAGGCGACGAAGCTCGATTACGTCTCGGCCTCGCCCTACCGCGTGCCGATCGCGCGGCTGGCGGCGGCGCAGGCGGCGCTCCAGGCTTGATTCTGCTCGCGCTGCTGCTGGCGCAGGCGGATCCGGCGGAGGCGCTCCGCCAGGAACTGCTGGCGGCACGCAGCGCGACCGCGGTGCTCCAGCGCCGCTGCGCCGATCCGATCCGCGCGGTGGTGGACCGCACCGGCGCCAAGCCGCCTACGCCCGAGCAACGCATGCGGCTGGCGGTCGACGCGAACGAGCCGGTCGCCTATCGCAGCGTGGCGCTCAAATGCGGCGACATCGCGCTGTCGATCGCCGAGAACTGGTACGTTCCCGCCCGGCTTACGCGGGAGATGCGCGCGGCGCTGGCCGGCGACGCTCCCTTCGGCGCAGCGATCCGTCCGCTCGCACCCAGCCGCCGCACCCTGGGTATCGCCACCCGCCAGGCCGACCCGAGCGTCGCGCCCTATGCCCTGCGCCAGCGTGCGATCGTACTGGACGGGCAGGGCCATCCTCTCGCCGAGGTTCTCGAGAATTACACGCCGGCGCTGCTCGACCTGCCGGTGCGGCCTTAGGTCGAGCCACCCAGTATCCGTCATCCCCGCGAAGGCGGAAGCAGGACCGTCCGGGCAGAGTAACCCTGGATCCCCGCCTTCGCGGGGATGACGATGGGAAGGCCAGCGCTCCACCTGCCGCTTGCAATGTAGGATTTCGCCCGCTTGACTCCCGCAGCTGGTCCCCACCGGCCGCTCTTTGAACCCGTAGGAAAGATAGGATCAAGCCCGCGTAAAGATATTGCGGGATGCGCGGCATTTGCGGGAAAATTGGGAAAATAAGCGCCGCGAAAACCCGTTTTTTGCGTGACCTTCACGAACTTTGCCGAGTCGGCGTAGAACGCGATGTAGGAAGCCTGCCCTAGCCGAACCGCTCCGCATGCTCGCGCTCGTTGCCGGCACGCAGCAACGCTGCCTGTTCGCGCCAGCCCTGCTCGCCGATCGTGCCAGGCTCCGCACCCAGCCGCTGCTCCAGCGCGGCCTCGTCGCCCGGGGCGAGCTTCTCGATCTCGCGATAGGTCTTGATGCCCAGCTCGTTGAGCCGCTTCTCGCGCGCCTCGTCGATGCCGTTGATCCGGGCGAGATTGTCGCGGCCCCAGCCGAACCAGCCGCGCCAGGCGGAGCCGGGTGTGTCCTCGGCGACGGGAACCGGGGCAGGGGCCTCGTTCCGTGAGGTCTTCAGCTCGCGCTCCAGCGTGCGAATGCGGCTCTCCGCCTCGTCGCGGTAGCGGGCATGCTCCAGTTCCTCGTCCTGGTAGCGCTCGCGCCACTTGGCCCCGCCCGATCGGCTCGCCAGCCCCAGGAACCAGCCGCCGACCAGCGTCAGCCCCAGCGCCGCGAACTGCGTGCCGGTCTCGAACGGAAGCGCCATGGCCAGCAGTCCCTAGTGGTGCGCGTCGGCGGGTTCGGTATGCGCGACTTCAGGCGCCGGCTCGGCCGGTGCGGGCTCCGCGTGCACGGGCGCCGGATGCGCGGGCTCGGCATGGTCCTGGACGACCGGCTCGGCAGGCACGGCTTCGGCGTGATTCTCTGCCACCGCATGGGTGGCGATCGCGCCGGCCACGGCACCAGCGACGGCGGCAGCAGCCACCGTGGCGGTCGAATGGCCCTCTCGCTCGACGACGGGCTCGGCGGGAGCGGCAACCGCCACCGGCTCGGCGGCAACGGCCACCGGCTCGGCGGCGCGCAGCTTGGCATTCTCGGCTTCGAGCTCGCGAATGCGGCGGGCGGAGTCACGCAGATCGGCCTCGGCCCGGTCGCGATAGCCGGCGTTCTCCATATCCTCTTCGAGGTAGCGCTCGCGCCACTTGCGGCCGCCCGAATGGCTGGCGAGCCCAAGGAACCAGCCGGCGATCAGCGTCAGGCCCAGGCCTGCGAACTGCGTGATCGTCTGGAACGGCAAATCGTGCATCGAGTCGACCTCCCCTAAGTCTGGCGGGAAGCTAACCCGCCAGGAGAGGCCGCGCCACCGCGAAATGGTTACTTGATCAGCGCGTCGTTGATCGAGCAGGCCGCGGGGCCGAGAATGACGATGAACAGCACCGGCAGGATGAACAGGATCAGCGGCACGGTCATGATCGCGGGCAGGCGCGCGGCCTTTTCCTCTGCGCGCATCATGCGCTCGTTGCGGAACTCGGCCGAGAGCACGCGCAGCGCCGAAGCGAGCGGGGTGCCGTATTTCTCGGTCTGGATCATGGTGGTGACCACGCCGCGGATCGAATCCAGGTTGATGCGCTCCGCGAGATTCTCGAAGGCCTGGCGGCGGTCGCTCAGGAAGCCCAGCTCGATCGCGGTGAGCTGGAATTCCTCGCCCAGCTCGGGATAGGCCTTGGTCAGTTCCTTGGAGACGCGCGCGAAGGCGGCATCCACGGTCAGTCCCGCTTCGGCACAGATCACCAGCAGGTCGAGCGCGTCGGGCAGGCCCTTGCGGATCGCGTGGCTGCGCTTGGTGATCTTGTTCTTCAGATAGAGGTCCGGCGCCTTGTAGGCGAGGATGAAGGTGCCCGCGACCAGGCCATATGCCTTCATCGGGCTCCAGTCCGAGAACATGCTGGTGCCGTAGACCATGTAGAGCATCGGTCCGCCGAACACGATCGGCAGGACGAGCCGGCCGAAGATCACCGCGACGGCGAATTCCTTGCGGCGGATGCCGGCCTGGAGCAGCTTGGTCTGCGCTACCTTGACCTGGCTGTCCTGCAGCACCTTCATCGAGGAGAGCAGCGAGCGGATCCGGTCGGTGGTCTCGTTCTTCTGCACGAGCTTGGCGCGGCGCTTCGAGGTGGAGGCGGTGATGCCCGCCTTCAGCTGCTCGCGGCGCTCGTTGAGCGACTTGACGCGCTTGGCCATCGGATCGCGCACCGTGGTGGCGGCATAGATGGCCAGCATCACCGCAAGGGCGGCGACGGCGCACAGGATCGTCGCGACCCAGAGGACGTCGATACCCATCAGCGTGGGACCAGCGGGAGGAGCTCCGTTCATCGCATCAGATCTCGAAATTGACCATCTTGGCCATGATGAAGGCGCCCAGGCCCATCCAGATCAGGCCGCCGCCGCCGATCATCATCAGCCGCTCGTCCTGGAAGAAGTTCAGCATGTAGTTGTTGTTGATGAACCAGACGAGGCCGAACACGATGAAGGGCAGGGCGCCGACGATCAGTGCCGATGCCTTGGATTCCGACGACATCGCCTTGATCTTGAGCTTCATCTGGCTGCGCTTGCGCAGCACGTCGGCCAGGTTCGCCAGCGTCTCGGCTAGGTTGCCGCCGGTCTCGCGCTGGATCTGGATGGTGATGGTGAAGAACTGGAATTCGGGCGTGCCGAGCCGGTCCGCAGTCTCCTGCAGCGCGGTGTCGAGCGACTTGCCGATCTTCATCTTGTCGCTCACCGAGCGGAATTCCTCGCCCACCGGGCCGTCGATCTCGGCACCGACCACGCCGATCGTCTCGGTGATCGGCAGGCCCGAGCGCAGGCCGCGCACGAGCAGCTCGATCGCGTCGGGGAACTTGGCGGTGAACTTGGCGATGCGGCGCTTGATGAAGAAGCCGACGATGAAATGCGGCAGGCCGAGGCCGAGGAACAGGCCGAAGGCAAGGCCGAGCAGGATCGGCAGGCCCTGGAGGGCCATCAGGATCGCGGGCACCAGGAACAGCCCGGCCGAGATCATCATGTACTTGCCGAGCGTCCAGCCCTTGCCGGTCATGTTCAGGCGCTTCTGGAGCAGCGCCGGGTTGGGCAGGAAGCGCGCGGCGGTCAGGTCCATCTTGGTCGCGCGGGCCGTGGCGACGCGGCGCAGCTGCGCTTCCATCGCATTGGCGCCGGCGGCACTGACGACATGGCGCTCGCGGAGAGTCTTCACGCGACGCGCGCCCGCGCTTGCCGCGTTCGGGCCCGAAAAGGCCAGTCCGAGCATCATGAGCACCAGAAAGGCACCCCCTGCGAGCATTATGGTCGGCAGCATGTCCACGCCGCATCGTCTCCGAATATAGGGCCCTTGCGCAGCCTAGCCGCGCATTGGTTACCGCTTTGCCTTGGTCGGGATCTTGCCCTTGAACTTGTCGAGCAGCGAACCGCCGCTCTTGGCGACCTTCGATCCCTTGCCCTTGGGCGCGATGTCGTCGGCGCCCGAATCAGCGATACCGGCGATGCGCTGGGCGAGTTCGCCGAGCGCGGCCAGGCCCTTGTTGCCCTTGCCCACTTCCGCAAGCGGCTTGCCGAGCTTCGCAGACTGCGAGGCGACCTTGGCGTCATAGCTCAGCAGGAAGTCGATCTTGCGCTCGATCGAGCCCTCGAAATCCTTGCGGCTGATCTCGAGCACCGCAGCCTGCTGGATCTTGTTGGCGACGACGATGACCTGGGTCTGCGGCGCGTTCGACTTGAACCAGCTTAGGATGCGGATCGCGTCGCGCGCAGCGGCGAGCGTCAGTTCGGTCACCAGCACGGCGACCTGCACGTCGGTGATCAAATGCGGGTGGTTGACCAGCATCGAGCGCGGCAGATCGACCACGGTGCACTCGAAGGCGGTGCGGATCTCTTCCTGCAGCTGATAGAAGGCCGCGCCATCCGTCATGATCGGCGAATGGATCGGCGCTTCGGCGCTGAGCACGGCGAGGCGGTCCGAAGCGCGCACCATCGCGCGCTCGATGAACAGCCCGTCGATGCGGCTCGGATTCTCGATCGCGTCGGTCAGGCCGCGGCCCGGCTCGAGGTCGAGCGCGAGCGCGCCGGTGCCGAAATGCACGTCGAGGTCGAGCAAGGCCGTGGTGCGGCCCTGCTTCTCGCCCATCAGCCAGGCCAGCGAAGTCGCGATCGTCGAAGCGCCGGCGCCGCCGCGCGTTCCGATCACCGCCACCGCGCAATGCGGACGGTCGGTCGAAGCCTCGGCCAGCTTGGGCGCATTGAGCAGCGTCTGCGCCTGGGCGAAGGCATCGCGCAGCGCATCGGGGTTCAGCGGCTTGAGCAGATAGTCGTGGATGCCGCTCGCGACGAGGTCGCGGTACAGGCGCACATCATTGACTTGGCCCGATGCGATCACGACCGTGCCCGGCTCGCAGACTTCGGCGAGCGCGTTGATGTCGTTCAGCGGATCGCCGCTCTCGGAAAGATCGACGAACAGGATGTTCGGGCTGGCCGAGACCGACAGCGTCTGCACTGCGTTGCGCAGGCCGCCCTTGTTGACCTTTTCGGGGCTCCAGCCGAGTTCGACGGCGATCGGGCGCAGCGTTTCCGCCGTCGTCTCGTCGCAGACGAAGGCCACGAACGGATCGCGATGCCCGGTGCGGGCGGGATTGAAGGGCGCGTTCACTTCGGGGCCTCCGCATTGACCTTGGCGCCGCCGGCGCCCGATGGCGCAGCGGCACGGAAAGCACCGATCGCCTTGGCGCTGGTCGCCGGATCTGTGGTCGGCGAACCGGGCGCACCGCGGACCAGGTCGCCCGGATCGGCGACCATCGCCGCCAGGTTGCTGTTGGTCGCGCAGCCATAGTTGGAGCTGGTGCTCGCCTCGAACGTGTATTCGCCGTTGCGCGAATGGTCGGGGCAGCCCGGCACGCCGGCGGTCATCCGGGTGACGACCACGCGGATCGTGCCCGGGGCGATCTGCCCGGCGGTCACCGGAGCGCGGTCGGCGAGCAGCAGGCCGTAGCGGCCGGCTTCGCTCGCGACTTCGTCGCGGCCGGTGGTGCCGGCCGCGCCATCGTCGATCGCGATGCGGTCGCCATAGCGAAGGCCCATGGCGGACATCCAGCCGGCGAGGCGTTGGCCTTCGCCCGGCGCCAGGCCATAGCCCGTCGTCTGCAGGTCGAGCACATAGTCGTTGCGCTGGACGATCGGCTGGTTGGCCGATTCGACACCGCCATTATAGGTGCCGCAGCCGGCCAGCAGCAGCGCTGGAA
Organism: Sphingomonas sp. GW821-FHT12D09; assembly: GCF_058807215.1. Classification (NCBI taxonomy): domain Bacteria; kingdom Pseudomonadati; phylum Pseudomonadota; class Alphaproteobacteria; order Sphingomonadales; family Sphingomonadaceae; genus Sphingomonas; species Sphingomonas sp. GW821-FHT12D09. The sequence continues at coordinate 181,794 of NZ_JBXAQL010000002.1, forward strand.
CGAGCAGGGGAGTGAAGCGCGGAAGCACGGGCGATCTCCTCGTCAGTCGCATCTGGTCAGTTGCCGAAGCCGGGGGCCGCGGAGCCGCCCTTCTTCTGCTTGCGGGTGTTCTGGTTCGGCAGCGCCTGGACCGGTGCTGCCGGCTGGGGCGAGGCCGGGGCAGGCGCGAAGGCACCCACCGAAGGCTGGCCGTTCGCCGGCGCCATGCTCGGCTTGGGACGATCGCCGCCGCTGTTACTGCCACCGAGCGAGCCCATGAAGACGCGGTCGAAGTCGTTCGGCGCCTTGTAGCCGTCGGTCGGCAGGACGATCTGGTTCGCGTTGACCGGCTTCACCAGATACGGAGTGATCACGATCACCAGCTCGGTCTCGTTGCGCTGGAACCCGTTCGAACGGAACAGCGCGCCGAGGATCGGCACGTCGCCCAGGCCGGGCGTCTTGGTGATCGAATTGTTGTGGCTGTTCTGCAGCAGCCCGCCGATCACCATGCTCTCGCCCGAGCCGAGCTCGACCGTGGTTTCGGTGCGGCGCGTGCTGAGCGCCGGAATGGTGACGCCATTGAGCTGGACGGCGCCGGCCGAAGTCAGCTGCGACACTTCCGGGCGCACGCGCAGGGAAATGCGGCCGTCCGACAGCACCGTCGGCGTGAACGCCAGGCTGATGCCGTACTGCTTGTACTCCACCGTGGTGGTGCCCAGGCCCTGTGCGATCGGGATCGGGATCTCGCCGCCGGCCAGGAAGTTCGCCGTCTCGCCCGAAAGCGTGGTCAGGTTCGGATTGGCCAGCGTCGTCACCTGGCCGATCGTCTCGCCCACGTCGATCGCAGAGAGGATGTCGAGGCCGAACAGCTTGCCGGCCAGGCCCAGGGTTGCGTTGTCCGATCCGCGCGTGATGTCGGCGATGCCGGAGGCGCGCGGATTGACGAACTGGCCGGTGACCGGGTCATAGGCGCCCGTCACGGTCGCACCGTTGATGACCTTGGTCGCGGTCGGATACTGGGCGAGCGCCGAGTCGGTATAGGCGCCCGGATTGCGACCCTGCGCCAGGCCGAACTGGAAGCCGCCGGTCGAATCCTTGGTGGTGACGTTCACGCCGATATTCTTGACGAAGCTGCGGCTCACCTCGGCGAACTTCACCTGGAGCTGCACCTGCAGCGGCGTAGCCGTCTTCAGCCGGTTGATCACGGCGATCTTCAGCTGCGCCGATGCATCGTTGACGTTGACGCCCGGATTGAGCAGGCCGGTGACCAGGCGCTGCGCCTGCTCGCTGTCCTGCGGCGACTTCACGATGCCGTTGAGCACCGCGATCTGGCCGACCGTCGTCACCTGGATGTCCGCATCGGGCATCGCGACCTTGATCATGCGGTCGATCGACGTGATGTTCTGCGCCACGCGGACATTGGTGGAGAAGACCACCTGGCCCGATGCGGTGGCGGCATACACCGTCGCCTCGCCGAATTCCTTGCCGAACAGATGAATCTGGCGCGGATTGTTGACATAGACGTCCGCCACCGTCGGGTTCGACGTCCACACGCTGGCGACATTCGCCGGCAGCGTGATCAGCTCGCCCTGACCGATCGACAGCAGGATCTCGCTGCTCGGACGCTGGGTGCCGGCGGGCAGGTTCGCCACGCCCACCGTCGTACGGCGCGGCTTTGCGGTCTGGGCATAGCCCGCTGCCGGCGCGCCGACCATCGCGGTCGACACGGCCATGGCCAGCGAGCGCTTCAGAAGAAGCATGCGGTTCATCTTAATTCTTCCCCCCCAGAGGAACGGCGGTTTCCGAATTGCCGCGCACGATGGTGACGACCGGGCCGCGCGGGACATTGGCGCCGGGATAATTCTGGGCAGGCCCTGCGGCAGGTGCCGCGGCGGGCTCGCTGGTCTTCGCCGGCACCGTGCTGCGCTGGAAACGCGACACGTCGGCGCCGGTGGCGAAGGTGCTCACGCCGTCCTGCGGCCGCTTGGCCACCTTGGCGATCATTTCCTTTTCCTTCTTCGGATCGCCATCGGCGGGCACGTCGACGTCCCCATTGGCGATGGCATCCTCGAGCTCGCCCTGGTTGTCGGCGATCGAGCGCAGCGAGAGCGACAGCGTGCCAATGGTCTGCGCGACCGCGATCTTCTCGGCGATCTTGGGCGTCGCCTCGACGGTCACGTTCGAATAGGTCGTGACGATCGTGTTGCCCTTGTCGTCGGTGGTCTTGTCGGTCTTCTGGTCGGTGGCGAGCACGCGCAGGTTGCGCAGCACCGTCTCCGAGGCCTTGAGCGCGGGGCCATCGCCGCCGCCTGCAACCGACTGGGTGAGGATCAGGTCGACCCGGTCGCCCGGGAAGACGAAGCCGGCAACGGCGCTCTGGGCCGAGACGGGCACGGTGACGGCGCGCATGCCGGGTCCGAGCGCGGCGGCAAGGAAGCCGCGGTCGCCGGGCTTGACCAGCGCGCCCTGGGTCACCGGCTGGCCGGCCGGGATCGGGAAGCGCACCACGGTGCCGACCAGCTTGGCCGGATCCGATTCGCTCTTCACATAATAGGCGCCCTCGACCAGCTCCTTGGGCCAGGGACGGAATTCCAGCGCCTGGGCGTCGAGGATGGTGCCCACGGGCAGCTCGCGCTTGGCGACGAGCACCTCGGTGGTGTTCTGTGGCTGCACCGAACTCGGCACGGCACCGGCCTGGGGCGCGGGCGCGCCGGCCATCATGCTGCGCGCCATGAACGCGGTGATGGCGGCTACGACGAGCGCACCGACGAGGAGGATCAGCTTGCGTGCATCCATTTCGCTATTCCAAGCCTTCTCAAAAAACACCGGCGTTGTGGTTGCGCCGGCGTTAATTATTCACCCGAACTGGTTAAAAATCGGTTCGCGAAGAACCAGTAGCGCTGCGATTGCGATGGCCACGCCATAAGGGATTTCCACAGGGTCCCCCTTGGCGCTGCGCCGCAGCTTCTTGTCGATCACCATGAGGAGCGTGAGCCCGCCGCCGATCAGCGACATGAGCACCAGCATCCAGATCAGGGGCATCACCGGCAGCCACAGCGCCAGCGCGCCGATCATCTTGACGTCGCCGCCGCCCATCTGTCCCAGCGCGAACGCGCCGAGGAAGAAGGCGAAGACGAGCAGCGCGACGCCGAGCTGCACCGTCACGTCGGGCCAGATCGCCAGCCCGTTCGCCCACCACCAGAGCGGCGCCATCAATGCGATGGCGGCGTTCTTCCAGTTGGCGATCTCACGGGTGCGCGCGTCCTGGATGCCCGCCGAAACGAGCAGCAGCGCGAGCGCGACGAGCAGCAAAGTGATGAACAGGCCCCCCATAGAGCCAAAGTCCTAGACGAGACGGCTTATCAAAACGTAACCAAGCCCAATGCGTGAAAATCCGGATATCCGCCGTGCCATCCCCGCCGGGGCCAAGGTCCATTATTGGGGGACCCCCGATGGCTGGCATCTGCGCGCCTTCGCCTGGCCTGCCGAGACTGCGACTCCGCGTGGATCGATCCTGTTCCAGGGCGGCCGCGGCGATGTTTTCGAGAAATATCTCGAGGTGTTCCACCACTGGCACGAACAGGGCTGGACGATCACATCGTTCGACTGGCGCGGCCAGGGCGGCTCGGGGCGGCTGACCTCGCGCGCCAATTGCGGCGACATCGACAGCTTCGACAGCTTCATCGCCGACCTGCGCGCCTTTTATGCCGATTGGGAGGCCGCGACGCCGGGCCCGCATGTTGTGATCGGCCATTCGATGGGCGGCCACCTGATCCTGCGCGGGCTGGTCGAAGGCGCGATTCGGCCCGATGCGGCGGTGATCGTGGCGCCGATGCTGGGCGTGAAGAGCCCGTTCGGCCGCTTTGCCGAGCGCGCCGCACGGATCCTGGGCGGCGTCGGCGACAGCACCCGCCCCGCCTGGAAGGGCAATGAGAAGCCCTATACCACCGAGACGCGCTCGAACCTGCTCACCCACGACCAGGCGCGCTATTCGGATGAGATCTTCTGGCAGCAGCACGATCCCGCGATCGTCACCGGCCCGCCGAGCTGGCGCTGGGTGATCGAGGCATTCAAGTCGATGCGCGAGCTGGCGAAGAACCCGAAGCTCCGGAAGATGCCCGTGCCGGTGCTCGCCTTGATCGCCAAGGCGGACGGGCTCGTCGATGCCAGGGCCGCGCTCAAGATCGTGCCGAAGCTGCCCGACGCCCGCATCGTCACTTTCGGCAAGGAAAGCGCGCACGAGATCCTGCGCGAGGAAGACAAGGTCCGCAACCGCGCGATCGGCGAGATCGACCTGTTCCTCGCCGCCCGCGCCCAGCGGCGCTGATGGCCTATGACATAGTGATTGTGGGTGCCGGCATCGCCGGCGCCAGCCTCGCGGCCGAGCTCGCGCCGCATGCGCGCGTGCTCATGATCGAGGCGGAGGACCGCGCCGGCCATCACGCCACGGGGCGCTCGGCGGCCTTCTGGTCCGAAAGCTATGGCGGGCCAGCGATCCAGCCGCTCACCACCGCGTCGGGCCCTGCGCTGCGCGCGGGCGGTTTCCTGGATCCGATGGGCTCGATCCATATCGGCCGCGCCGATGAAGCCGCGGCGATCGATGCGTTCCTTGCCGAGTTCGCAGGCAGCGGTGTCGAGCTACACCCCGTCGATCCACAGGGCATCATCGGGGGCCTGCGCTCCGAATGGACGCTGGGTGTCCACGAGCCGAGCTGCGAATATATCGATGTCGGCGGGCTGCACGCGGCGTGCCTCGCCGCCTTTCGTTGCGCAGGCGGGGAGCTGGTCCTCGGCGCCGCGCTGGTATCGGCGCGCCGCCAGGCCGGCCGCTGGAAGATCGGGACCCGCGCCGGCGATTTCGAAGCGGATGTTCTGGTCGATGCCGCCGGCGCCTGGGCCGATCCGGTGGCGGAACTGGCGGGCGTCGCGCCGCTCGGCATCCGGCCCTACCGCCGCACGATGATGCAATTGAAGACCGAACCCGCGCCGGCGCCGAGCAGCCCGATGGTCGCGCATATCGGCGGCAGCTTCTACTGGAAGCCCGAGGCGGGCGGCCGGATCTGGCTCTCCCCGCACGACGAGATCGAGACCCCGCCCTGCGACGCCCAGCCCGAGGATATCGATGTCGCCACCGCGATCGACCGATTCGAGCATGTCGTCGACTGGCGCGTCGAGAAGCTCGAGCATAAATGGGCGGGCCTGCGCACCTTCGCCTGCGATCGCCTGCCGGTCTATGGCTTCGATCGCGCGGCGCCCGGCTTCTTCTGGTGTGCAGGGCAGGGTGGCTTCGGCATCCAGACCGCCCCCGCCGCGGCCAGACTCGCTGCCGCGCTGCTGCTCGGCAACGCGGCCGATCCGATGGTGGCGGGGATCGATCCAGCGCTCTACGCGCCGGGGCGGTTCGCAATATAGGCGCTGGGTCTAGCGCCGTGGAGCCACATCCTCCGCGATCGTCGCGATGACGCGTGCCGCCCTGGCGCGATCCGACTCCCCTTCGGTCGGCGCGACGGGCAGGTCCGGTGTGATGCCGGCTTCCTCGTTCGTGCCATCGGCGCGCAGGCGCATGCAATTGGGTATCCGGAAGCGCAGGCGCGTGTGGGTCAACAGGATCGGCGTGGTATCGACCATGAAACCGCAGCCATCGCCCCCGGTGCGGCCCCCGATCAGCCTGGCGATGCCGTTATCCTGCATGACCGCGGCGAACATCTCCGCCGAGGAATAGGTTCTGCGATCGGTCAGCACATAGGTGGGCCCGGTCCAGGAGCCGGCATAGGCGCGAACCCGCGCCGCGCTGGACAGTGCGATCGCCGCTGTATCGTCTGCGGGTGAATCCGGCGTCATCCCGGGGCTGGCGCCGCCGGCATACGCCGCATCGAGCAGGTTTCGGCAACCGGTGGCCGGCCAGTCGCGCCGTTCGCGCCAGACCCAGGACAAGTCGCAATGCGCCTGGCCGACTGCAGTCTTTTGCCTGGCGAAAAGATCGCGGGCCGCTTGCAGCAGGCCGGCGTCGGCAGGTTTCGGCGACGCGGCCAGCACGGCGCTAAGGTCACCCAGTTGCTCATCGAAATAGTCCGTGGCGGGCGGAGCGTCGATCATCAGCAGCCTGGCCGAGCGCACCGGCCTGGCCGAGAAGAGCCGCGCCGTCCAATCGCCGCTATCGTCGCCGCCGCCATTGTTGCCGACATCGACCAGCATGACGGTTGCACCCCGGCCTCTCAGTTCGGCCAGGGCAGCCGCCATGTCCGCGAACCAGCGCTGCCGTGCGGCCTGCCGAATCGAGACCGGGGTGATCGCCGCCCCGGATCGGCGCAACGCCGCCCAAGCCTCGATACACGTCGCGGGGAAGGGGCGGGCGCGGAAATTCTGGATGCGCAGGATGCCGATAACGCGCCCGTTGGATGCGAGCAGCCCGGTCCGGAAGGATTGCGAGAGACCGTCTCCGATCAGCCTGAAGCCGGGAAGGCTTTCGAACGGCAGGGTGAAGGCGACGGAAGCGGTGGAGGCATAGCCCAGGGCCGCGCAGCCGGTCGCCGGATCCGCAGGATCAAGCGGCGGATCCGCAGGTTCGGGCACTGCCGGCCCTTCGGCGCGCGCGAGGTAGGGAAGCTCCGAGAAATGGCCATCGCGGAAGCCGGCCACGAATTCTCGCAGGGCGCGATCAGCCTCCTCCTCGCTTCCGGCGGCCGCCAGCGCTGCCGATGCCGCGCGGTCCAGTGCCGGCAGATCGACGCCGCCTGCAAGTGACCCCTTCCAGGCGAGGTTGGCGTAGGACGCTTCGAGCGCGGCCTTGAGCTGGCGATAATCGGCCTGCCACTCGGCGCGTCCGGCCGGTTGCGCAATCGCGGTGGCGGGGAGGGCGAGCAGGGCGGTCAGCCCCGCCAGCATCGCCCGGAGGCGTCGCGTTGGGATCGTCATGCCGGCAGGCTAGCCAGGCCTCCGGCCGGTGTCTTGCACCAGAGCGGCGATTGGCCGCTCAGCGGCAGCGCGCGCGATATTGGCCGGGCGTGCAGCCGTGGAGATGCCGGAAGGTGCGCGAGAAGTGCGACTGGTCGGAAAAGCCGCAGGCCAGCGCGATCTCGCCGAGCGGCAGCGTGGAAGCCGCCAGCAGGCGCGAAGCCTCTTCGATACGCAGGCGCCGTTGCAGCTCGCCGGGCGTGCAGCCGAGTTCCCGGCGAAAGGCGCGCAACAGGCTGGAGGGGTGGACGCCGGCCGCTGCCGCGAGGTCGGTAACAGACAGAGGTTGATCGAGATGCTCCGCCAGATGCAGCCGCGCCTTGGCGACGAGAGGGGCGCTGCGCCGCGCCTGCTGGCTCTCCTTGCGGCTTATCTGGCGGCCGAACAATGCCGTCAGTTCCCAGCATATCCCCTCGAGCACCGAAGCCGAGAAAGCATCCGCCAGTGCGATCTCGGCTGCGGCGCGCCGCCCGAGACGGGCGATCTCGGCGGACCCCGTGCTGGGCGCTTCCCGCAGCGGCGCGTGATCGGCGAGGAAATCCAGTGCCTGGTCGCCGGGCCGAAGCAGCAGTTTCAGTGCGCCGTTCGATCCGAAGAGCTGCGCGTGCGGCTCGCCGCGCGGGCAGAACAGCATCGCGCCGGGGCCGTGGTGGGTGCAGCGGCCGCGGATCGTCTCGCTATAATCGCCCTCGAGCACGATGGTGAGGCTGCCCTGCGCATGCGCGTGCGCGGCCATATCGCTGCGTCCGGCGTAGCGGGCGAGGCGGATATCCTGGGTCACGAGGCTCAAATGCGTACCTCCCGCGCGAAACCTTGCCGATGGGCGCCGCATCCTCATCCGGGTATCGTGATGAGCGCGCCGTGAACGTCACGCCACTCTTGCAATGTAGGATTTCGCCTGCTTCCCTCGCGCAGTCGGGCTCGATGCCCGGCCGCTCTTTGCCTTGTTGGAAAGATAGGATCGCGCGCACGCAAGGATGTTGCGAGATGCGGCGCGCTTGCGGGAATGTTGTCAACTTAATCGCCGCGAAAACCGGCTCTTTGCGTGTCCTTCGTGTACTTTGGCGAGTCGCCCGAAAGCGGCCTGTAGGAAGCCTTTCTCGGGCGCTGCGCGGCTCACCAGTTGAACATCGTCCCGTCCTCGAGCCGGTTCACCGGCAGATAGGCGCGCTTATACTCGTATTTGGCCGCCAGCACCTCGTCGATGTCCACGCCCAGCCCCGGCTTGTCGCCCGGGTGCATCAGCCCGTTGGTGAGGCTGTAGGCATGCGGGAAGACCGCGTCGGTCTCCTCCGAATGGCGCATATATTCCTGGATGCCGAAATTGGGAATCGACAGGCCGAAGTTCAGTGCCGCCGCCATCGACACAGGCGACAGGTCGGTCGCGCCGTGGCAGCCGGTGCGGATCTGGTAGAGGTCGGCGAGCATCGCCACCCGGCGCAGATGGGTGATGCCGCCGGCATGCACCACGGTCGCGCGGATATAGTCGATCAGCTGCTCCTCGATCAGCTGCTTGGCATCCCAGATCGAATTGAAGATCTCGCCCACCGCCAGCGGGGTGGTGGTGTGCTGGCGGATCAGCCGGAACGCGGCCTGGTTCTCGGCCGGGGTCGCGTCCTCGAGCCAGAACAGGCGATAGGGCTCCAGGTCCTTGCCCAGCCGGCCCGCCTCGATCGGGGTGAGGCGGTGGTGGACGTCGTGGAGCAGATGGATGTCCCAGCCCAGCGCGTCGCGCGCCTTGTCGAACAGCTCGGGCACGAAGCGCAGGTATTTCGCCGTGCTCCACTGCGATTCCTCGGGCAGCGAGCCCTTGGCCGGCTCGTAATAGAAGCGCTCGCCCGACACGCCGTACGTGGTCTTCATGCCCGGCACGCCGGACTGGAGGCGGACGGCCTTGTAGCCCCGCTCGAGATATTCCTGGGCGCGCTCGATCGTCTCGCTGATATCGCTGCCATTGGCGTGGCCATAGACCATGCAGCCCTCGCGCGCCGCGCCGCCGAGCAGCTGGTAGACCGGCATGTTGGCCAGCTTGCCCTTGATGTCCCACAGCGCCATGTCGACCGCGGCGATCGCCGTCATGGTGACCGGGCCGCGACGCCAATACGCGCCCTTGTAGAGATATTGCCAGATATCCTCGATGCTGTGCGCGTCGCGGCCGATCAGGCAGGGGATGACGTGATCGGTCAGATAGCTTGCCACGGCCAGCTCGCGGCCATTCAGCGTCGCGTCGCCAAGGCCGTAAACGCCCTCGTCGGTCTCGATCTTCAGCGTTACGAAGTTGCGGCCGGGGCGCGTCACGATGACGCGGGCGGCAGTGATACGTGGCAAAGCGAACCCCCTGGAAGTGGTCAGGCCAATATCCACTTGTATGACCTATCGTGTCAACCTACGAGACTGTGTATGACGAGGATGCAATGAAGATCACGGGCAACAAGCTGTATCAGCGCGTCGCCGCCTCGATCACCGAGGCGATCGAGGCCGGCCGCTGGTCGCCCGGTTCGCGGCTCCCCGGCGAGCGCGACCTGGCGGAAGAGTATAAGGTCAGCCGCCCCACCATTCGCGAGGCGATGATCGCGCTCGAGATGCGCGGCTGGATCGAGGCGCGGCACGGCTCGGGCCTTTATGTCACCAAGCGTGACCATGGCAGCGGCGAACGCGCCGATGCGCTCAATTTCGACGTCGGCGCCTTCGACCTTACCGAGGCGCGCATCCTGTTCGAAGGCGAGGCGGTCGCCTTAGCCGCGGTGTCGATCACCGAGGAGCAGATCGCCGAGCTGGAAGGACTCCTGGACGAAATGGCCGCCGACGATTCGAATGAGCCGTCGGTGATGGACGCCGATCACCGCTTCCACCTCGCCATCGCCAATGCCACGGGCAATGCCGCGATTCGCAGCGTCGTCGATTATCTCTGGGACCTGCGGGTCAACTCGCCGCTCGCCGCCAACATGTTCGCCCGCGCCAAGCGCGGCGGCATCACCCCGCGGGTGGAGGAGCATCGCCCGATTGTCGATGCGCTCAAGGCGCATGACCCGCACGCGGCGCGCAACGCGATGCGCCGCCATCTGCGTGGCGTGGTCGACGATCTGCTCGAAGCCACCGAATTGGAGGCAATGGAGCGCGCCCGCAACGAGATCGAGACGCGCCGGGACAGCGTTGCACGCCGGCTGAAGATCGGCTCCGCCTGATCGAGCGATGAGTGGCTTGACACCGATTACCTGAATGTTGAAATTGGCCTGACCAAAGGGAGAGGCCAAGTTGAACAGTCCTTCGCGTGCGCTGCTCGGCAGCGGCGCCAGTCTCATGCTGCTCGCAACCCCCGCAGCGATCGCCCAGCCGGCCGCCCCGGCGCCCCACGGCCCGGTCTATGTCACCGCCCCGCCGATGGACGCGACGATCGAGCAGCGGCTGATGCCCCAGCTCGCGGCGCTGCTCCACCAGCTGCTGCGCGAGAAGCGGGCGATGCGGCTGGACGGCGTGCCGGTGTTCGACAGCGGCGACAAGTTCCTTCCCGGCAAGATCGCTTCGGGCCTCCACTATCTCCTGCTCGACACGCCCCGCGGCGATCCGAAGCTGGCCACCTATCTCGCAGGCTACCGCGACATCGCCGACCTGACGATCGAGGACCCCAACGACACCTGGGGCATCTATTATTACATCTCGGCGCTCTACGCGCTGAAGCGCGCCGGGCTGCTCGACGACGCGGTCCGACCCGAAACGCTGGCGCGTCTTCGCCAGCGCCTCGACTGGCGCAGCTTCGTCGATCCCGCCTCACTCAAGCTGCTCCACGACCTGCCCAACAACTATTACGGAGTCGCCTTCAGCGTGGCGCGGCTGCGCTATCTGCTCGGCTGGGAGGATGAGGCGGCATCCAAGGCGCTGCTCCAGCGGATGATCGAGCATTACCGCGCCTATTCGGGCAAATATGGCTTCGCCGACGAGACTGAAGGCCATGGCCGCTTCGATCGCTATTCGATCCTGCTGATCGGCGAGATCGCGCAGCGCTTCATCGAGACCGGCATGGCGCCCACGCCCGAGGTGAAGGGCTGGCTGCGCAAGTCCGCCGAACTGATGCTCGCCCGTGCCAGTCTCACCGGCGAAGGCTGGGAATATGGCCGCAGCATCGGCACCTATGGCGACACCGCCTTCCTCGAAGTGCTCACCGCTGCGGCGAAGCTGGGTGTGCTGAGCAAGCAGGAGCGCGACATGGCCTATGCGCTCTCGTCGCGCATCGCTGCACGCTATGCCGATTTCTGGCTCGATGCGAACACCGGCTCGGTGAACCTGTGGGATGGTGGCCGCCGCACCGATGGCTATCGCGGCAAGCACCGGATCCTGGGCGAGAATCTCAGCCTGGCGCGCCAGTACATCTACACCAACGCGCTGTGGAACGGGCTCGGGTATCAGGGCGCGGCGCCGTCGCCCGCCTATGCCGCCTGGCTGAGGACGCTGCCGGCCGCGACGTTCACCTGGTTCGCCCGCGGCGACTATGACCGGGCATTGCTCACGCTGCGGGATCGCGGGCACGTCATCAGCCTGCCGATCATCAACGGCGCCGAAGACCAGCACATGCACAATCCCTATTTCCCGATCCCCTTCTCGCCGGGGATGCTGCAGGGATCGGCCGATGCGGACTTCCCACAGCTCACTCCGCGCCTTGCCCTGGCCGATGGCAGCGTGCTGATGCCGCTCGCCTTGTTCCGCGGCCTCACCTGGAAGCGCGAGGGCAAGCGGACGATCGTCAGCTGGCATCAGGATGCGTTGGACCGGATGGGCGGCAATGCGCTGGTCGTCGACAAAAGGATCAGCGTCACCACACGATACGAATTCGCCTCCGGCAAGATCACGCGCACCGACATTTATCGCGCCGCCACGCCGGTGGATCTCGGCGAAGTGACGATGGAGTTCGCCAGCTTCTCGGGCGATCCGCGCAATACCGGGCCGAATGCCGTGGCGTTCGGGGCAGGGGAGGTCACCGGCTTCTCCGCAAAAGGCTATGACGGCTGCACCGTTGGCCCGGCAGGGGGCAAGGCCTATCGCGCGCCCACCGGTGCCTTTGCCTCGTTGATTCGCTGCCGGATCGGCGCCAAGCGCCTCGCGGCGCCGCTCACCTTGAGCTGGTCGCTCAGCTACGAGTGACGGCTGTTACGATCAAATCGCGCTGGCCAATTGGGTTGACACCGGTGCCAAATTGGCCTTACCACACGACCTGACCCGAAAACGGGCGCTTATCGACGGGGAGAGTACATGCCTGGGATCGTTTTTTCCGCTTTCGGACGTAATTCGCTGCGCCTGGCGTTGCTGGCATCCGCCTGTGCGGTGATGCCTGCCTATGCGCAGACCGCCGAACCCGCGCCCGATCCCGCCCCGGCTGACGGCGCCGCGCCGCAGGACGACGCACAGGCCATCATCGTCACCGGCGCCCGCGCGGAGCAGCGCAGCTCGATCGACGTGAAGCGCAACGCCGACGTGATTCTCGATGGTATCGTCAATGACGAGATCGGCGCCCTGCCGGACAACAGCGTGGGCGACACGCTGGAGCGCATCACCGGCGTCTCCGCGGATCGCTTCAAGGGCAATGCCAACGAGCTGTCGGTGCGCGGCCTGGGACCGACGCTCAGCTTCTCGATGTTCAATGGCCGCGAAGTCTCGACGGCGGGTGCGGACCGCTCGGTCGCTTTCCAGCAATTCCCCTCGGAGCTGGTCAACGGCGTCATCGTCTACAAATCGCAACAGGCCGATTTCCTCGAAGGCGGCATCGGCGGCGTAATCGAGCTGCGTTCGATGCGCCCGCTCGACTATGGCAAATCGCGCTTCCAGGCAGAGATCCGCGGCTCCTATCTGCCCAAGGACGACAACATCGTCGGCCGCGACGGCTTCGGCTACCGCGCCAATGCCAGTCTGGTGAAGCAGTTCCATACCGGCATCGGCGAGTTCGGCATCGCGATCGGCTATCAGCGCCAGGACGTCGCCGCGCCGGAGGATTATTACAACGGCAACTCGGCCTTCGTGCCGTGCAACACGTCGGCCAATAACGGCACGCTGACCACCGGCACCGCCGCGGTGCTCAACGCTGCCGGTGCCAATTCGAACTGTACCGTCGGCACTGCGCCGCGCACCGGCATCGGCGAGACGATCGGCGATACCTATTACGCTACCCAGTCGCGCAACTTCCGCCAGCAGAACACGCGCGAGTTGCGCAACGCGGTGATCGGTGCGCTGCAGTGGCGCCCGGCGCCCAATCTCGACATCGCGATCGATGGCCAGTGGTCGAAGCGCGAATCGACCGAGGACCGCAACATCCTGTCGATCGCCGAGAGCCTGCGCGGCATCAAGCCGATCCTCATCGGCACCGGGACCAATGGCTATACCGACGGCGCGCTGATCAAATATTCGGGCAACTCGAACCTCGAGAATCAGCTCGAGCTGCGCGAGCGCAACGAGACCTACAAGGGCGGCGGCGCCACCGTCACCTGGAAACCGGGCAATTTCGTCCTCACCGGCGATGCCAGCTTCTCGGACTCGCACCGTACCGAAACGCAGAAGGCGACGCGCATGCGCTCGACCACGCGCGTCGGCTATGAGTTAGACTATTCGGAGAGCCCGATCGTCCCGCGCGTCACCTTCTTCAACTTCGACGTCAACAACCCGGACAATTTCGCGGCCAATGCAGCGACCTCGGTCTATGCCCGCCAGCGCTTCGTCACCGATCGCAAGGACAATATCTGGGCGGGCCGGCTCGACGGGCAGTATAATTTCGCCGACGGCAGCTTCCTCAAGTCGATCAAGGTCGGCGGCCGCTATTCCGAGCACCAGCGCACGCTCGACAACAACCGCAACAACGATCTGGCGACGCTGGTCCCCTATGGCGGCATGACCGTGGCGCAGATCATCGCCAAGGCGAACACGGAGTGCCGTCGCTCCTATCCGACCGCCGACTTCTTCCCGTCGACGAACACCAACCTGCACAGCTGGGCGACGTTCGACAATCAGTGCCTTTTCAAGACCTTCACCGGCCAAGATTCGCTGACACTGCCCGCCGAAAGTCGCGACCCCAGCGACATCGACGTGACCGAGAAGATCAAGGCTGCCTATGCGATGGCCAGCTTCGGCGGTGACCTGGGCGAAACACCGTTCAGCGGCAATATCGGCCTGCGCTATGTGCGGACCAACATCACTTCGATCGGTTATCGCCTGCCGTTCAAGGTGACGATCGACACTGCCGCGGACAATTACACCGTCGCCGCAGATCCGACGGGCACGATCCAGACCGACACGCTGAAGGGCGAATATCAATACTGGCTGCCCAGCCTGAACGTCTCCTTCAACCTGTCCGACAAGATCAAGCTGCGCGCCGCGGGCTATCGCGCCCTGTCGCGCTCGCCGATCGAGAGCTTCGGCGCGGGCATCAACCTCAATCCGACCACGGGCACCGGCGGCGCGGCCAGCGTCACCTTCAACCCGACCAGCGGCAATCCGGACCTAAAGCCGATGCGCGCGTGGAACGCGGATCTGAGCCTGGAATTCTATCCGAGCCGCGACACGCTCTTCTCGGTGGCGGGCTATTACAAATGGCTGCGCGGCGCGGTGATCTCGCGCTCGGCGGGCATTCCGACGACGATCAACGTCACTACCGTGATCGATGGCGGTGCGCCCACCCAGCAGAGCTACAACGTCAATCTGATCGCGCCGGCCAATGATCCCGACATGCGCCACCTCTACGGTGTCGAGTTCACCGGCAGCCACAATTTCTCCTGGCTGCCCGGCTTCCTCAGCGGGTTCGGCGTCAACGGCTCGCTCAACGTGGCCTGGGCGAACTTCCAGTATCCCGACACCTCGACGCTGGCGCCCTATCTCGATCCGGAAAATTTGATCGGCCTGTCGAAGTACGTCGCCAACGGCACGGTCTATTGGGAGAAGAAGGGTTTCTCGCTGCGCGCGATGTATCGCTACCGTTCGCATTACTACAAGCCGAACGGCGGCACGAACCGCGGTGTGCAGGATGCTGGCTACCTCAACCTGTCGGCCCAGTGGGACATCACGAAGAACATCCAGTTCAAGCTCCAGGCGCTCAACGTCACCAACACCAAGGACGTGTTCTACAAGGGCGGCTATGACTCGATCGCCGAAGTCAGCGAGAGCGGGCCGCAATATTATTTCGGCTTCCGGGTCCGCTACTGATCGCAAGGGGATCCACGATGCGCCGCAGCTCTCTCACCCTCCTCGTCCTGGCTGCGGCGCTTGCGCCGCAGGCTGCCTCCCATGCCGGGATCGCCTCCCCTGGCCTTAATACCCAGCAGCCGGTCTGCAACGGCGCGGAAGGATATTCCGCTTCGTTCGGTGGACGCAGGACCTTTTTCTTGGCGCCGGACGCAATGATCCGGCTCAAGGCCGCGATTGCGACCGATCCGGGGACCAAGGCGGCCTATGACGCGCTGATCGCCCGCGCCGACAAGGCGATGGCGCGCTCGCTCTACACGGTGGTCGACAAGCGGACCGCGCCGCCCTCGCGCGACCCGCACGACTATCTCAGCCTCGCGCCTTATTGGTGGCCGGACCCCAGCAAGCCGGGCGGCGTGCCGTATATGCGCAAGGACGGCGAGATCAATCCGGACCGCAATACCGACAAGTATGACGTCACCGACCTGGAGGGGATGAGCTCGGACGTCGAGACGCTGAGCCTGGCCTATTATTTCTCCGACAATGCCCGTTACGCCGGCCGCGCGGCGAGCCTGGTGCGTACCTGGTTCCTCACGCCCGCCACGCGGATGAACCCGAACATGAACTATGCCCAGGCGGTGCCCGGCCGCGAGGAGGGCCGCGCCGAGGGCGTGCTCGACACCTCGCGGCTCGAGCGGGTGGTCGACGGCATCGGGCTGATCGGTCCCGCGGGCAAGCTCACTGCCGAGGAGCAGAAGGGCCTGGAGAAGTGGTTCTCCGACTATCTCGACTGGATGCAGACCAGCAAGAACGGCAAGGCGGAGAATGCCGCCAAGAACAATCACGGCATGTGGTTCGACGCGCAGACGTCGCAGTTCGCGCTGTTCGCCCGTCGGCCCGAGATGACCAAGGCGGTGGCCGAGGCGTTCGGCAAGAAGCGCATCTCGCCGCAGATCACGTCCGAGGGCAAGCTGCCGCTCGAGCTCGGTCGCACGCGCAGCCTTCATTATTCGATCTACGCGCTATTCGCCGCCTTTGACGTGGCTGACATGGCCAAATGCGTGGGCGTCGATGTCTGGAATTATGCCGATGGCGGAAAGAGCCTGAAGGGCGCCACCGATTTCCTGAAGCCCTATTACCGCAAGGTCGAAACCTGGCCGCTGCCGGAATTGCGCCAGCAGCCGGAGGAGCTCGATGAACTGCTGCGCCGGGCGCGTGGCGCCTGGGGGGCGGACTATCCGCTGGCGCCGGAGACGGAGCTGAAGCGCTATTTCGGCAATGGCCCTGGCGTGAGCGAGCCGAACAAGCCGGCCAAGTGATCAATCCTCCCCGGGGTGACCGGGAAGGCCCTTCCGCTCAGAGCGGCTTTCCATCCTTGTCCAGCATCTCCATCCGATAGGAGCAGCCATAAAGCGTCTTGCCCGGATGCGTGGTGACGTTGGAGATGCTGCGCGCCACGACCATGTGCACGCCAAAGGCTTCACCGTCCTTGGGCAGCTCGGTCTCGTCCTTCACGATGCGCTCACCCATGAACTTGCGGAACTTGATCTCCGCTTCGGGATTCTTCGCGCCGGCACGACGAAGGTCCTCGATCAGCGGTGCCGGGTCCATCGCATTCCGGATATTCTCGCCGTGCGCGACCGTCTCCGGGTCCGCCACGTCGAGGATCGCCAGGATCGAGTCGGCAGTGAAGGCGATCCGCCGGGCGCGATAGCTGCCCGCGACCACGATCTCGGCCGGCAGCAGATATTCGCGCATGAACGCGTTGGGCGACGCGACTTCCTTCCAGTGCCGGGCGCGGGCAATGCCGTCCGGGCCATCCACCGCCAGCGCGAACCCATTATATTCCGGCACGGAGAGCCGGCAGCCGATCGCATCGGCTTCGCGAACCTGGGTGGAGTCGGTATCTAGCGTGGGCGAGATCAGGGCGAGGGCGGTAAGCGCGAACAGGCTGAGCATTGGGGGTGCATAGCAGTGATCGGCCGGCCGGAAGCTCTTATTTCACCGGGCAGGTCTTCTGCGCCGAGCTCACCACGAGCGGCTTGCTTGCCAGGTCCGCTGCCGTGTCGTCCAGCCATTTGCGGAACTCGCGCTCGGTCTTGGCCGCGCCCGGCTCCTGCACCCAGGCCGCGCCGAACGCGTAGCGGATGTTGCGCGGGTCGCAGAACTGCACGTAGAGCGACTTGCCGTCATTCCCCGTCGCGACCGCCTCGTCCGCCGGATAGAACAGCGCAATGCCGAGATCGTCCTTCGCCAGGCTCTGCTGGCCCCAGGTCGCGAAATAGCGCCACTTGCCGCGCTTCGGGCTCTCGATCCTGGTCACGCCCTGATGCAGCACCAGCCCCGCGACCATTGCCGGCACATTGCCCGAGACGCGCGCCTCGACCTGGGTCAGCCGCGAGCCCGCGAAGATCCGGTACGTGGTCGAAAGATCGGCCGGGCCGCCCGCGCCGGGAAAGCCATTATTGGTCACCAGCACCGTCGCCGCACGATCGGTGTTGAACACGCGCGCGCTGATCTTCGCCTTGCCGAGCTGGGTCGCCGTGCCGTCCCGCAGCACGCCGATCCCGCCCATGCCGAGCGACTGGTCGACCTGGAAGATATCCTGCCCCCAGTCTGCCATCGAATGATAGTCGTCCTTGCCCATGCCGATCGTCGGCAGCACGTTTCCGGGGAGCTTCTTGCCGTAGATATCTGGCACGTTGCGCTCGTCGAGGTACAGGCGATAGGCGACCTTGTCGCTCTCCCAGCCCGGGCCTTCCATCGCGATCAGCCCGTCATGGATCGTGTGGCTCGCGGGCACGTCGATCCGATCGACCAGTCTGTAGCTGCCATCGGCCTGACGGACATTGAGCGTCGCCAGCGGAGCGGGCGGGGCGCTGTCCTGCCCGGCCGCGATCAGCAGGGGTGCGGCGAGGAGCCAGAGGGCGTGCTTCATGTTCTTCCTTACTTCGTCAGATCATAGACCGCGGCGCCGGCGAGCAGATAGGCGCCCGTGCCGTAGAATTGCGCGTCCTCGGCCTTCACCACATCGGGCCGGTCGCTCACCTGCTGTACCCAGCCCAACATGCCATTTGGCTGAACGGCGCGCTCGAGTGCCGCCCAACCCCTTGTAACCGCAGGGAGATAGGTCTTGCGATCGAGAAGACCAGCCTTGATTCCCCAGGCCATGCCATGGACGTAGAAGCCGGTGCCGCTGGATTCGTCCGTCGAGCGGTTGGGATCGGCGAGCAGCGAGGGCGGCCAATAGCCATTGCCGCGCTGGAGCGTCACCAGCTTCGCCGCCATCTGCTGGAACAGGCCGACATAATAAGCGCGGCGCGGATCCTTGGCCGGGATCTCGGGGATCATCCGCGCAAGGCCCGAGAACACCCAGCCATTGCCGCGGCTCCAGAACAGCTTCTCGCCCTGACTCCCTCGCTGGTCGAAGAAGCGGCTGTCGCGGAAATAGAGATGCTCGTTCCTGTCGAACAGGTAATCGGTGGTCGCGCGATATTCCTTGTCGGCGAACCCGGCATAGCGGCCGTCCTTGGTGTCCTTGCTCAACGCCCACAGCGTCGGCGGCGCCATGAACAGCGCGTCGCACCAGCACCAGCGCGTGGTGCAGGCCGGATCGCCGCTCTCGGGCGTGATGAACTTCAGGTCGCCGGTCATCGGTGCGGCGAGGATCTGATCGAAGGTCGCGCGCATCGGGGCGATCGCCTGTGCGCCGGCGCCCTTGCGCGCGGCCCAAATCCAGGCGGCGCCGATGATGTGATCGTCCGCGTGATAGACTCGGTCACCCAGCTTCCAGCCTTCCTCGCGGCCCTTGGCGAAGATCGCGTCGGTGTAGCGCGGGCCTTTCGAACGATCGGCGAGATGGGTGAGCGCCACCCAGAAGGTCGCCTGCTGCCAGTCGCGGGCGCGCTTGGTGCTCTGGCGCGCGGCGGGCATGTAGCTGAGGTCGTCGAGATGGCTGAGCTGCCAGTCGGCGACGCGCTCCATCGATGCCATCACCTGCGCGCGGCCGGGCAGGGCAGGCGCGGACGCATCGGCCGGCGCCACCGGGCGAGCGATGCCGCTCGCGCTCATGACCAATGTGATTCCGGCCAAAGCGGCAGCGAGCTTCAGTTTCATCGGATCTCCCCATCTTGCTACCGCTGTCATCGCGGTTCTGCCCGGACGATGTTTGCCCGATGTGTCCAAGTCAAGTGGTAAGGCCAATTTGCGCCTGCCTGGAACGAGGCTGGGCGAACCAAGTTGACGTTACGACAACCGCCATTCCGGCGAAACCCGCGGTTTTCCCTGGATTTTTGTCGCTTGGAGACGATGTTTCCGCTATGATGCAGCCATGTCCGGTACCGCGCTCCCCTATGAATTCCAGATCGACGTCGCACAGGACGATATCGACTTCATGGGGCACGTGAACAACGCCTCCTACCTGAAGTGGGTGCAGGAGGCGGTGATCGCCCATTGGCAGGCGCTCGCGCCGGTCGAGGCGGTGGCCGAGCACCTGTGGGTCGCGCTCAAGCACGAGATCACGTACCGCAAGCCCGCGTTCCTCGAGGACGACGTGGTCGCCACCGTGCTGCTCGAGAAGGTCCAGGGCGCGCGCGCCTTTTACGAGACGGTGATCCGCCGCGGCGGCGAGGTGCTGGCCGAGGTCAAGTCGAGCTGGTGCTGCCTCGATGCCGAAACACTCCGCCCGGCGCGGCTGGCGCGCGACGTGATCGACAAGTTCTTCGTAAAAACCGAGGACTGAACGGCGAGAAACCGTTAACTTCTGGCTGCGAAAGCGACCCGATGTACCGCGTATCCTTCCGTAAAGAGCTCAATCTGCTCGATATCAAGTGGCTCGCCATGTTCGAGCCCGAGCGCGTGGGCGACTATGCCCGCCGGCTGCGCGACCAGTTCGATGCCGAGGGTTTCGCGCCCGGCTATCTGCTGCGGATGGACATGCGCAGCAGCGGTGTGCAGGCGCAGGAGGCGGTGTTCGCCTTCCGCCGCCACTTCGCCGGTTTCCCCAAGGCAAGCCGCATCGCGATCGTGACCGAAAGCGCGATCACTCGAATGCAGGTCAGCCGCGAGATGACCCAGCCCTATCTCCGCATCTTCGACCGCGCGGAGAGCGCACTCGCCTGGCTGCTGGGGCGCGGCGCCGCGGGCTAGGAGGCCTCGGCGAGCGGCAACAGAATCAGCGTGATCCGATCATGACCAGCCGCGATGTCGAGCGTCTGACCCGCCACCACGTCGATCGGCTCGGGAAAGCTGTGCAGCACCTGCAGCCAGCCCCCGTCGGTGTACCGATCGGGATGATTGTCGAACGACACGCCTTCCCACAGATCGATGTGCATCCACTGGACAATGCCAATGGCGCGCCCGCTCGCGGTGACCGGGATGCGCAGCCGTGCGAGCACCGCGTCATACTTCCGCTGCGTGAGGTCGAGGCGTACCAGCTCCAGATCGTCTGACAGCCGCTCCCATCCGGTCATGGTGCCGTGGATCGGCAGGCGCTGCGGTGCAAAGGCGGTGAAGGCGGAAAGATCAAACCCGGAAACCTCGCCGACAAAGGCATAGTCGGCCAGGTTCTCGCTTGCCACCAAGCACCCCATCGCGCTTGCCGCGCGTGGTATGACGATGGCTTCGGGCGCGAGCAGCCGGCGATGGGCGTCCTCGAACGTGTCGAGCACCTTCTCCGTCAGCAGGTCGCTCGAGAGGATTTCCGAGACCAGGATATCGGCCGGCGCATCAAGCTCCACGCCAACGGCGAGTTCGGTCGAAGGTTTGGCATGCACGGTGATGCGATCGGCATAGCCGTTCTGCGCGACGATCTGCTGCGCCATCTCGGCGATCATCGGGTCCATCTCGCACGCCACCACGTTTCGTGCCCCGGCCCGCGCAGCCATCAGCGACAGCAGGCCGCTCCCCGCGCCGATATCGAGCACGCGCGCATCGGGGCCGGTGACAGTGATCGCGGCCTTTATCGCGGCCTCGAACGCATCGTTGCGCGGCGCATCGTTCATCATCGGAATATGCCAGAAGGGCACCGATGCCGAGCCGAGCCGGCGGACTTGGTGGCGCAGGTGTAGATTGTCGGGCGCCAGCGCCAGCGCGCGGCGGAATTGCCGGAGCGCGTCCAGGTTTTGCCCGGCATCGGCCAGAACCACGGCCAGGTTGCCGATTGCGATCGCATTGTCAGGATCGACGCTGCAGGCGCGATCGAGTGCCGCGATCGCCTCGCCGGTGCGGCCGAGCCAGTGCAGCGTCAGCCCCTTTTCATGCAGCGCCACGGCATGATCGGGCTCGATCGCAAGAAGCTGGTCCCAGGCGACGAGGGCATCTTCCGGACGCGAAAGGCGCCCGAGCAGGCCTGCGAGCAACGGCAGCACGTCCGCCGCGCGATAGCCCTGCGCCAGCACCTGACGATATCCGGCTTCTGCGCCTTCGAGATCGCCTTGTTCGTGCAGGGCCATCGCTTCGGCGAGCGCTGTGCGCGCATCGGCCAGGTGGTCAGTGGAAACCGGATCGGTCACGTCGATTTTTCCCATGCTATCGGTGTCGAGGCGCGGCCCGTTCGATAGGCCAATCGCCACCGCCGGTCACATTCCGATCGCCGCGTCGCTTGCCAGCTTGTCGGCGCGCTCATTGTCCGGGTGGCCGGCATGGCCCTTGACCCACACCCATTCCACCCGGTGCGGCTTGGCAGCGTCGAGCAGCTCTTGCCACAGATCGGCATTCTTCACCGGCTTCTTGTCGGCGGTCCGCCAGCCATTCTTGAGCCAGCCATGGATCCACTTGGTCAGTCCGTCCATCACATAGCGGCTGTCGGTGTGCAGGGTCACGCGGCACGGGCGCTTCAGCGCCTTCAGTCCCTCGATCGCGGCCATCAGCTCCATGCGGTTGTTGGTCGTGTGCTTCTCGCCGCCCGACATTTCCTTCTCGGTCGTTCCGATGCGCAGCACCACGCCCCAGCCGCCCTTGCCCGGGTTGCCCTTACACGCGCCATCGGTGGCGATTTCGACATGTTCCAGTTCGCTCATGCGAAGAGCGCGTCGCCCTTCTCCGCGTAGAAGTCCAGACGGTGCATATAGGCGAGCGGGTCTTTCCTGGTGACAAGCGCGTCGGCAGGCGTGTTGAGCCAGTCCCAGGCGCGGGTGAGGAAGAAGCGGATCGCCGCCCCCGCGGCCAGGATGGGCAGGGCGGCGCGCTCGGCGTCGCTCAATCCGAAGCTGGCGGCATAGCCTTCGACCAGCGCCGCTCCGACCTCAGAAGAGAAATTCTCGCCCTTGCCGTCAAACGCCCAGGCGCCGTGCATCACCGCCAGGTCATAGGCTCGGATATCCGTGCAGGCGAAGTAGAAGTCGATCAGCCCGGTCACCCGGTTGCCGAGCATCAGCATGTTGTCGGGGAACAGATCGGCATGGATCGCGCCGCGCGGCAGGTCGCCGGGCCAGGCGGCCAGTACCGTTTCGAGCGCCTTGGCCACGCGATCGTACAGGCCGGGCTGGATGGTATCCAGGCCGGGGCCGCAACGCTCGAACAGTGGCTGCCACTCGGTCACACCCATTGAGTTCGGGCGGTCGAGAGGAAAATCGGCGGCGGCCTTGTGCATCTTGCCCAGTGCCTCGCCGGCGGCGCGCGCCTGCACGGGGGTAGGATGCGAGACCGAGACGCCCGAGAGGAACTGGATCAAGCAGGCCGGACGGCCCTGGAGTTCGTGGATCAGCGTCCCGTCGCGATCGGGAACCGCCGGCGGCACGGGCAGGCCGTGGTAGGCCAGATGCTCCAGCAACGCCATGAAATAGGGCAGGTCATCGGCGGCGACGCGCTTCTCGTAGAGCGTCAGGATGAAACGGCTCTTGGTCGTGTCGACGAGATAGTTGGAATTCTCCACGCCCTCGGCAATGCCCTTGGCCGAGACCAGCTCGCCGACATCGAACTTCGCCAGGAATTCTGACAGCGCCTCTGCCGATACCTGTGTGTAGACCGCCACGCTGCCCCCTTATCCCCTCGATCGCGGCGACCCATCCCCCGGACGCGCCGCCCGCACAACCGCAGTTGTGCTTGGGATCGGTATTACGCCGCTTCCAGCCCGCGCGGCAGCTTGAAGACGACGTTCTCGGGCACCGTCTCGACTTCGCGTTCGGTCACTTCGAAGCGCTCGGTCAGCTTGTCGACCAGTTCGCGGACCAGCAGCTCAGGGGCCGAGGCCCCCGCGCTAACGCCGACGGTGGCGACGCCGTCGAACCAGCTCCAGTCAATGTCCTCGGCGCGCGGTATCAGATAGGCGGTGATGCCCTGGCGCTCGGCGACTTCTACCAGCCGAAGCGAATTGGACGAGTTCCTGCTGCCGATCACCAGCATCAGGTCCACCGAGGACGCGATCGCCTTCACTGCGCCCTGACGGTTGGTGGTGGCATAGCAGATGTCGTTTGGCCCCGGCGCCAGGATGCTCGGGAAGCGCCGCTTGAGCACGTCGAGCGTCGCCGCGGTATCGTCCACCGAAAGCGTGGTCTGGGTCAGGAAGGCCAGATTGGCCGGATCGGAGACAGCGACCTGTTCGGCATCGGCCGGCGTCTCGACCAGGCTCATCGCGCCTTCGGGCACCTGGCCGAACGTGCCGATAACCTCGGGATGGCCGGCATGGCCGATGAACAGGATGTGGCGGCCGGCGGCGACCAGCCGCTCGGCCTGGCGGTGGACTTTGGAGACGAGCGGGCAAGTCGCGTCAAGATAGTCGAGCCCGCGTTCCTCCGCCTTGGCCGGCACTGCCTTGGGCACGCCGTGCGCGGAGAACACCACCGGCACGTCGTCGGGCACCTGGTCGAGCTCCTCGACGAAGATCGCGCCCTTCGCCTTCAGCGTATCGACAACATATTTGTTATGGACGATCTCGTGGCGCACATAGACGGGCGCGCCATATTTCTCGATCGCCAGTTCGACGATGCGGATGGCGCGATCGACTCCCGCGCAAAAGCCGCGGGGCGCTGCGATCAGCAGCTCGAGCACAGGTTTCAGTTGGTCGGCCATAGTTCTGCCGCGGCTCTACGCGATTGCTTGCGCGGGCTCAACGCGGTTCCTATGCTGCCTGCCGCTTTGGGTCCCATTGGTCCCGTGTCGTTGAAAGGGTTTCCACTTGGTCCGCAAGCTCGCCGTTATCGCCCTGATCCCGCTCGCGCTCAGCGCGTGCGCCAAGACCGGCGAGATCGATGCCTCCGGCGGCGGCGCCGGCGTTACCGCGGTCCGTTCGGCCTGCCCGCATGTCGGCATCCCGGCCGGCACCGGCGACATGACGATCTTCAACCCGGCGAGCAGTCGCGAGTCGACGGCGATCGACGTCAACGCCGTGATGACCAACGTCACCTCGACTTGCGACGACAACGGGCCTCAGGTCGTCACGACGATCAATTTCGATGTGCTCGCCCGCCGCCAGAGCGCCGAAGGCGCCCGCGACGTGAGCTTCCCCTATTTTGTCACGGTCGTCCGCGGCGGCAGCTCGGTGGTTGCCAAGCGCATCAACCGCGTCACGGTGCATTTCGAAGCCGGCCAGCTGCGCGCGCAGACCACCGGCACCGCGACGTCCTATGTCGATCGCAGCGCGGCGACGCTGCCCGACGACGTCCGCAAGCGCCTGACCGAGAAGCGCAAGGCCGGCAACGAGGCCGCGGCGATGGATCCGCTCGCCGATCCCGCAGTGCGCGGTGCAGTGCTTTCGGCGACCTTCGAGGCGCTGGTCGGATTCCAGCTGACCGAGGACCAGCTGAAGTACAACGTCACGCGCTGATTGCGCCTTCCGGGCGGCAACATCCGGACTGTTTTGCAAGCAATGCAATTGACTCGAATCGGGGCGGCGGCCAAGGCTGCTGCCCGTCGATAGGCACGCGCGGGAGAGTGCAGGGCAACCTGCCGCCGAAGGAGCAACCGCCCCGGAATCTCTCAGGCAACAGGGACCGCGCGTACACGACACTCTGGAAAGCGAACGCGCTTCGCGCGCGTTCCACCGAAGGGGTAACCCCGGACCTGGTCCGGGGGAAAGCTCTCAGGTTCCCGTGACAGAGGGGGCGATGGAATGGTGCGCGAGGATTCCGCGCCGCTTCGTCGAGTCCCTCTCGAATCCGGAGTGCCGCGATGAGCCAGCAAGTCCAGGACCAGCCCCTCAGCGGCGATCCCGAAGGCGGGGAGGGCGAAGCCGCCCTGCTCCAGCTCCCGCTCGACCAATGGCACCGCGCCAAGGGTGGCCGCATGGTCCCCTTCGCCGGCTATGAGATGCCCGTCCAGTATGAAGGCATCATGGCCGAGCATATCTGGGTGCGCGAGCATGCCGGCCTGTTCGATGTCAGCCATATGGGCCAGCTCAGCTTCTCGGGCGAAGGTGTCGAAGCCGCGCTCGAAGCGCTGATGCCTGCGGACATCCAGGCGGCCAAGCCAAGCCATCCGGTCTATTCGCTGCTGATGGCCGACAATGGCGGCATCCTCGATGACCTGATGCTCACGCGCCGCGACGATGGCAGCGTCTACATGGTCGTCAACGGCGCCTGCAAATGGGATGACATCGCCCATTTCCGCGAATTCCTGCCCGATGAGATCGGCATGAACCACATGGAGGAGCACGCCCTCCTCGCCCTGCAGGGCCCCGAAGCCGTCACGGCGCTCGGCCGGGTGATCCCGGGCGTCGGCGACCTCGTCTTCATGCAGGGCGCGGCATTCCAGTGGCAGGGCCATGACCTGTGGATCAGCCGCTCGGGCTATACCGGCGAGGACGGTTTCGAGATATCGGTCCCCGTCGAGGGCGCCGAGGCGCTGGCCGACGCGATCACCGCCCAGCCCGAGGTCAAGCCGATCGGACTGGGCGCGCGCGATTCGCTGCGCCTCGAAGCCGATCTGCCGCTCTACGGCCACGACCTCGATACCGAGACCACGCCTATTTCCGCCGCGCTCGGCTTCGCGCTCAAGAAGCGCCGTCGCGAGGAAGGCGGCTTCCCCGGTCATGCGCGCGTCATGCTCGAGCGCGAGCAGGGCCCGATCCTCAAGCGCGTCGGCCTGGTCGTCGAAGGGCGCCAACCGGTCCGCGAAGGCGGCCTTGTCCTTGATGCCGAGGGCAATGAAGTCGGCAAGGTTACCAGCGGCGGCTTCGCGCCGACCCTGCAGCAGCCGATCGCCATGGCCTATGTGCCCGCCGCCTCGGCCGAGCCCGGCACCAAGATCACCCTTGCCCAGCGCGGCAAGATCCATTCGGCGGAGGTCGTGAAGATGCCCTTCGTCCCTCATCGTTACGTCAGAAAGGGAGCCTGATGAGCCGCTATTTCACCGAAGATCACGAGTGGGTCGAAGTCGACGGCGACACCGCCACGGTTGGCATCACCGATTATGCCCAAGGCCAGCTCGGCGACATCGTGTTCGTTGAGACGCCGGATGAGGGCAAGGAAGTGGCCAAGGGCGACGACGCCGCAGTCGTGGAGTCGGTCAAGGCCGCGTCCGACGTGTATGCCCCGGTCTCCGGTACTGTGGTGGAAGGCAATGCCGCGCTCGCCGACAGCCCCGCTCTGGTCAACGAAGACCCCGAGGGCGAAGGCTGGTTCTTCAAGCTGACCCTCGCCGATCCGGCCGAGCTCGACAGCCTGATGAACGAGAGCGCGTACCAGGATTACGTCTCGAAGCTGTGACCTTCTGACCCCCCTCCCTGCAAGGGAGGGATCGGGGGTGGGCGTCGAGCGAAGCGAGCTCGGCCGGCACTCCCATGCAGCGCCGTCGGGGGCATCGAGCCCCCGTCGCCGCTAACCCACCCCTTGCCCCTCCCTCGAAGGGAGGGGTGGAGAAGAGTTTGATGCGCTACCTGCCCCTTACCCAGCCTGACCGAGAGGCGATGCTCGGCGTCATCGGCGCCAAGTCGATCGACGACCTTTTCGTCGACGTCCCCGCCGCCGCCGTGCTCGACGGCCCGATCCCGGGCCTGCCGCTCCATGCCAGCGAGCTTGCGGTCGAGCGCCACATGACCAGGCTCGCGGCGAAGAACCTCGCCGCGGGGGCCGCGCCCTTCTTCCTCGGCGCGGGCGCCTATCGCCACCATGTGCCGGCCAGCGTCGATCACCTCATCCAGCGCGGCGAGTTCCTCACCGCCTACACGCCCTATCAGCCGGAAATCGCGCAGGGCACGCTGCAGATGATGTTCGAATTCCAGAGCCAGGTCGCGCGCCTGCTCGGCTGCGACGTCGCCAATGCCTCGATGTACGACGGCTCGACCGCGTGCTGGGAAGCCATCGTGATGGCGCGCCGCGTCACCAAGCGCGGCAAGGCTCTTCTCTCGGGCGGCCTCCACCCGCATTATGTCTCGGTCGCGCAGACGATGGCCAAGTTCACCGGCGACCAACTCGTCACCTCGGTGCCGACGCTGTCGCCGACCCCGGACACCGACGACCTGATCGCGCAGATCGACGACGACACCTCGTGCGTCGTGGTCCAGTACCCCGATATCCTCGGCCGCATCGCCGACCTGTCCAAGCTCGCCGAAGCCGCGCACGCCAGGAAAGCGTTGCTCGTCGCCGTGGTGACGGAGCCCGTCGCCCTTGGTGCGATCAAGTCGCCCGGCGAGATGGGCGCGGACATCGTCGTCGGCGAGGGCCAGTCGCTCGGCGTCGGCCTGCAGTTCGGCGGGCCGTATGTCGGCCTGTTCGCCTGCTCGGAGAAACTGGTCCGCCAGATGCCCGGTCGCCTCTGCGGTGAGACCGTCGATGCCGAGGGCAAGCGCGGCTATGTGCTGACGCTCTCCACCCGCGAGCAGCATATCCGCCGCGAGAAGGCGACGTCGAACATCTGCACCAGCTCGGTGCTGTGCGCGCTCGCCATGTCGGTGCACATGACCCTGCTCGGCGAGAAGGGCCTGCGCCAGCTGGCCGCGATCAACCATGCCGGCGCCTCGGCCGCCGCCGACCGGCTGGCCCAGGTGCCGGGCGTCGAGCTGGTCACCCCGACCTTCTTCAACGAGTTTACCCTGAAGTTGGCAAAGGAAGCGCGGCCGGTGGTTCGTACCCTGGCCGAACAGGGCATCCTCGCAGGTGTCTCGCTTGGTCGACTGTATCCTTCGGCCCCCGATCTTGGCACCGGCCTGATCGTCGCCGTCACCGAAACCAACACGGCGGAGGATGTCGAAACCTTTGCCTCCGCGCTCCAGGAGGTGCTGGCATGAGCACGATCAACCAGTCCGGCTGGCGCCCCACCACCCCGGAGGCGGGGGAAGCCAACACTTCGACCTTCACCGGCAACCGCGCGCTGATGCTCGAAGAGGCGCTGATCTTCGAGATCGGTTCGTCCGAAACCACCGGCGTTGATTTCGGCGAGGTGCCTGAAGGCAAGTCGCGCCTCGCCGGGCTCGAGCGCTCCGGCAAGATCGGCCTGCCGGGCCTGTCCGAGCCCGAGACGGTGCGCCACTACACCCGCCTCAGCCGCCAGAACTATGCGATCGACCTGGGCCTGTTCCCGCTCGGCTCGTGCACGATGAAGCACAATCCGCGCCTCAACGAGCGCATGGCGCGCCTGCCGGGCTTCGCCGACATCCACCCGCTCGCGCCCGTCGACACGGTGCAGGGCGCGCTGGAGGTCATCGACCAGCTCGCGCACTGGCTGATCACGCTCACCGGCATGCAGGCCGTGGCGATGAGCCCCAAGGCCGGCGCGCATGGCGAGCTGTGTGGCGTCCTCGCGATCCGCGCGGCGCTCGATGCGCGCGGCGAGCAGGCACGCAAGATCCTGCTGGTGCCGATCAGCGCGCATGGCACGAACCCGGCGACGGCGGCCTTTGCGGGCTTCACCGTCGAGGACATTCCCGCGACCGAGGACGGCCGCGTCGACCTGGAAGCGCTGAAGGCGCGACTGGGGCCGGACATCGCCGGGGTGATGATCACCAATCCGAACACCTGCGGCCTGTTCGAGCGCGAGATGAAGGAAATCTCGGACGCGGTGCATGCGGCGGGCGGCTATGTCTATTGCGACGGCGCCAATTTCAACGCGATCGTCGGCCGCGTCCGCCCGGGCGATCTCGGCATCGATGCGATGCACATCAACCTGCACAAGACCTTCTCGACTCCGCATGGCGGCGGCGGCCCGGGCTCGGGCCCGGTCGTGCTGTCCGAAGCGCTGGCGCCTTATGCGCCGCTGCCCTTCGTCGAGCGTGACGGCGACCAGTTCCGTCTGGTCGAGGAAGAGAGCGCGGGCGAGCATCATGCCGGCAGCTTCGGCCGCATGACGGCGTTCCAGGGCCAGATGGGCATGTTCACCCGCGCCCTGACCTATATCCTCAGCCACGGCGCCGACGGCCTGCGCCAGGTCGCCGAGGATTCGGTCCTCAACGCCAACTATATCCTGCGCTCGATGACCGACGTGCTCGACGCTCCCTTCGCCAAATATGGCCCGTGCATGCACGAGGCGATCTTCAGCGATAAGGGCCTGCCCGAAGGCCTGTCGACGATCGACATCGCCAAGGGGCTGATCGACGAAGGCTATCACCCGATGACGGTCTATTTCCCGCTCGTCGTCCACGGCGCGATGCTGGTGGAGCCGACCGAGACGGAGAGCAAGGCGACGCTCGATCAGTTCATCGGCGCGTTCCGCAGCGTGGCGGCCCGCGCAAAGAATGGGGACCCGACGATCAAGACGGCCCCGCACTTCGCCCCGCGCCGCCGCCTCGACGAGACGCTGGCCGCGCGCAAGCCGGTGCTGGCGTGGAAGGAACCGGTGGTCGCCGAAGCGGCGGAATAAGGCTCCGAACTATCCATCACTCGTCACCCTGAACTTGTTTCAGGGTGACGAGTGATGGGATCGGCGGCCGGCCATCAATGCTTCCGCCACAGCCAATCTGCGGACATACCCAGCCGCTCGCTCGCCTTGCCGGGCGGCGAGTCCAGCAGCGGAAACCGGTTCGCCGCGCGTGCGACCATACGCACCAGACGCCGTTCGTACCCGCGCAGCCGCCATTCCTCCAATCCCAGCCGCGCGATCAGCGGATCGGGCAACAGCTCCACCGCCGCGCGCAACAGCATACGCTGGAAGGGGC
This sequence comes from Sphingomonas sp. GW821-FHT12D09, assembly GCF_058807215.1. Lineage (NCBI taxonomy): Bacteria > Pseudomonadati > Pseudomonadota > Alphaproteobacteria > Sphingomonadales > Sphingomonadaceae > Sphingomonas > Sphingomonas sp. GW821-FHT12D09. The sequence continues at coordinate 211,909 of NZ_JBXAQL010000002.1, forward strand.
GGGCGATGCGCGGCAGCGCCGGTACCTCGCGCATGATCCCCAGGAACTCGGCGATGATCGGCGAGGGCACCAGCCGCGCGTCCATGACCGCGAACATCGCCGCCATCTTCGCCTCGCTGCTCGGCGCGCCCGTCGCACCGTAGAGCCGCGCGGCCAAGGCACCCTCGGCGAGCGCCGCGTCCCGTTCGCGATAGCTCAGCGTCTCGGCATAGGCATGATAGGCGTGGACGAAGCCATAGGACGCTGTGGCCTGCACCCAGTCGAGCAGCACCGGATCATTGGCGTGATAGGGCACGCCTTCGCTGGTCGTGCCGGTCACCCGGCCATGCGCGCGCACCACGCCGGCGATCATCGCCTCGGCCCGGCTCCTCGGCCCATAGACGGTCATCATCGCGGCAAGTCCGGTACGGCGAAGCCGGGTCAGCGCATCGGTGCGGAAGTTCGAGTGCTGCCACACCCCGTCGCGCACGCCCGGCTCGGCCAGTTCGAGGATCACTGCCGCGACACCGCCGATGAACAAGGTCACCGGGTTCTTGAACACCCGCCACGAAACCGAGTCCGCCGGCACCAGCGCCGGCTCGCCGGGAGGCGCGGCGAAGTCGAAATTCATTCCGGGCGCCGAGCCCATCATCTCGCTCGCCGCCGCGCCGATACGGCGGAGCACGGGGTCGGGAAGGCTGAGGGCGTCCATCATGCTGAGTCAACGTGCATCAGGCGCGCCGGTTCAGATCAGCGGCGGGCGTTCGCCCTGTAGGTGAGGTGGCGCTCGCGGAAACTCACCCGTGCAGCGGAGGCGACAACAAGGTGGAGCGCACAAGCCAATGCAAGCCGCGGTACTTATTCGTAGAAGGACGACACATCGACATTGATGTCGTCGATATGAACATCCTCGCCATCAATCCGGCCACGGAGTGTGGCAAGGTACCCGTCGCTCATTGAAACGCCGTCGTTGGAAGGACCATAGTTGAGTGTGACATAGATGTCCGCAGTGGCTTCGAAGTTGCCGCCTTCACTGACGACGATATTGCTCGGACCGGTATCGATCGCTTCCAACTCCGTTCGACCGGATAGGTCGCGTAGCCCATCCCAGGCGCCGAATTGATCAAGGTCAGCGTCGGACATCGCGTTGATCTTGGCAATGATGCGCGTCACAGCCTGCGCGTCATTTGAAGTTGGCTTTCGCAGCGCTGTCACTTGATCGCTCCCAGCCCAATTCCTCGACTGGCCTGCCAAGCCAGCCTTTGGCCCAATCCTGAGTCGAACCCTGGCAACGGTGTCATCTAACTCATACAAGTTGGTGCGGCGCGGCAATATCATTGCTGTGGCGCGGTAAGCCCTTGTCTTCCTTGTGATCTACCAAGGCTCAAATGTATGAGTTGACAGCGCTCGCGACGAGGCATAGCCAAATGTGACCGCTAACATCGCGCGATGCGATGGAGCTCAATGGCCCGGAAAGAGGCTTTCACAGGAGGGGATTTATGCACGCTCGAGTTGCGTCCCGTTTCACTGCACGTCGTCTGGCAATGGCCGCGGGCGTGCTGCTCGCCGGCACTGCCTGGCCTGCGCTCGCCCAAACCAGCACGACGCCTGCGGCCACAACGCCCGCCGCGCAGGACCGGGGCGTCCCCGAGGATGAGCAGCAGATCGTCGTCACCGGCTATCGCGCTTCGCTGCAAAGCTCGACCAACGCCAAGAAGAACTCGGTCGGCTTCACCGATTCGATCTTCGCCGAGGATATCGGCAAGTTCCCCGACACCAACATCGCCGAGAGCTTCAACCGTATCCCGGGCGTGACCATCGCGCGCGAAGTGACCGGTGAAGGCCTGAACGTCACGATCCGCGGCCTCGGCACCAACTTCACCCGCGTGCTGCTGAACGGCGCGCCGGTGGCGGTGGCGTCGACGGGCCGCACCGACTCGCAGAACACCAACCGCGAAGTCGATCTCGACATGTTCCCGACCGAGCTGTTCACCTCGCTGACAGTGAACAAGAGCGGGATCGCCGACCAGGTCGAGGGCGGCGCCGCCGGCACGGTCAACATGCGCAGCGCCCGGCCGTTCGATAAGAGCGGCACGCACGTCACCTATGGCGCGCAGCTGACCAAGAACACCAACAGCAAGGACTGGGGCTATCGCGGCTCGCTGCTCGGCAGCACCACGATGGGCGATTTCGGCATCCTGCTCGGCGTCGCTGGCGTGCACAACAAGGTGCGCACCACCGGTTTCGAGACGATCGGCTGGACCAACCCGAACCTCTCCGCGGCCCAGTGCGGAGCGGCAACCGGCTGCAATCCCACCGGCGGCGGCAACTGGACGATCCCGGCCACGGTGCCCGCCAATTCGGGTGCCGGCCTGATCACCGGCACGCCGATCGACCAGGCCTTCCTGCTCGCGCGCAACCCGGGCGCCACGATCTCGCAGATCGACAACGGCATCATCCCGCGTCTCGGCCGCCGGATGTTCGAGGAGGGCACCAAGGACCGGATCAACGCGATTGCCAGCCTCGAATACAAGGGCGAGAGCTTCCACGCCTATGTCGATGGCATGTTCGGCTGGAAGGACAACCAGCTCGAGCGCGTCGACATGAACTGGGTGGGCCGCAACGGCGCGGCCATCCCGCTCAACACGACTTATGACAAGTCGGACTGCACCGCGGGCTGCACGGTGACCAAGGGCACCTACGCCAATGCGCAGTGGTTCCTCGAATATCGCCCGTTCATCGAGAAGACCAAGTTCTGGGGCATCAATCCGGGCCTGGAATGGGAAGTCGCCGACAAGCTGAAGGTCGATATCGCCGGCAATTACACCTGGTCGAGCTTCCACCGCGAATCGCCCAGCGTCGTGGTGCTGACCGCGCCTAATTCGGGTGTGGTGGTGAATTACGACAACACCAGCGGCGACATCCCGTCGATCACCACGAACATCGACCTGAACAACCCGGCGAACTTCGCCTGGCCGGGCGGGCGCGTGAACATCCAGGACGAGAAGCGCAAGACCGAGACCAAGGGCGTGCGCGGCAACCTGACCTGGGGCGATCCGACCTTCAACCTGAAGATCGGCGCCGCCTATGACGACACGTCGCGCACGATCAACGCCTATGACAACAGCCAGGCCTGGCAGAACGCGGTGTGCGGCGATCGGCCGAGCGTGTTCGTGCCGTCGCCCAACACCCAGCCGCCGTGCAACGGCCTGGTCCAGGCCGGTGCGGCGCCGGCAGGCTATCCGACCTATCCGGCCTATGGCACCGGCTATTCGGCCGGATCGACCGGGCCGGTAACCTATGCCGGCTCGCTGATCTCGAACGCGCAACTGCCCGGCCTGCTGAGCCCGACCTCGGCCGGTTTCGTCACGGTGAACTGGGATGCGTTCAAGGCAGCGTCCAATTATGACGCCTTCCACGATGCCGCGCCCGAAGCGGGCTCGGCCAACACCGGCGCCAGCGGCGGCTATGTCCGCGAGAAGGTGCTCGGCGCGTACGGCGAAGTGAATGGCGATCTGCAGATCGGCGACAGCAACCACCTCAACTACAATGCCGGCGTCCGCTATGTGCGCACCGATCAGACGATCGGCGGGCGCGTCTCGCTCTCGGATCCCCGCAACTCGCAGGATCCGGACGGTGCCGGGCCGCTGCCCGCGGCCTGCCCGGGCACCGGCAATGTCCGTGACGGCAGCTGCTATCCGAACCTGGTGAATTTCGTCTACACGAACGCCAAGTACGACAACTGGCTGCCCTCGGTCAGCGGTGCCTTCCATATCGGCGATGCCGCCGTGGTCCGCGCCGCGGTATCGCGGACGATGACTCGGCCCAACCCGAACACGATGCTGCCGGGTCTCAACTTCTCGAGCCCTTCGGCCGATGTCGGCTCGGTCGGCAACCCGTCGCTGACGCCCTATCTGTCGACCAATATCGACCTGGGCTTCGAATATTACACGGGCAAGGAAGGCTATGTCGGCTTCACCGCCTTCCGCAAGGCAGTGACGGGCTTCACCACTACCGGCACGACCACGGTGCCCTTCTCGGCACTCGGCGCGTATGGCGTGACCTTCGATACGCTGACGCCGACGCAGCAGGCCGCGATCAACTCGCGCGGCGGCGCGAACAGTGCCACCGTGGTGCTCTCGCAGCAGGTCAACGCCACCGGTACACTCAAGGTCAACGGCCTCGAAGTGAACTGGGTGCAGCCGCTCGACTTCCTGCTCGGCCGGCTGGGCCTCGAGGGCTTCGGGTTCAACGCGAACCTGACGCTGATCGACCAGACCGGATCGGGCGCCGCCCCGGCCGTGGCGGTGGGCGTCTCGCCGGTGACCTACAACATCACCGGCTATTACGAGAAGGGCGGGATCAACGTCCGCCTGTCGACCACCTTCCAGCGTGGCTCGGTCTCGTCGGATGCCAACCAGAACGGCATCGCGCTCGCCCGGCTCTATTCGGACGATTACCAGCAGTTCGATCTGTCGGCATCGGTCGATTTCGCCGAGCTGCTCGACATGAAATGGGCGCCGCAACTGACGCTCGACGTGATCAACCTCACCAAGGCGCAGCAACGCAGCTACTTCCAGTTCGAGAACGCTGCCTTCACGCTCTACGATCCGGGCCGTCAGGTCATGATCGGGCTGCGGGGTCGCTTCTAGGTCCCAAGGCAAAGGGGGAGTGGCGGCCGGGGCGCAAACCGGCCGCCGCTGCCGCACCTCTCTTCAACCCCATCGGGGCCGTCTTCGGGCGGCCTCTTTTTTGTGCGCGCGAACCGGGCTAGCGCTGTTGCATGGCAGAGGAAAAGCTGATCGCCGGCATCGAGCTGGGCGGCACCAAATGCGTGGCGCTGCTCGCCACCGGGCCGGGGGATGTGCGCGACCGGGTGACCATTCCCACCACCGATCCGGCGACGACGCTGGCGGGCATCGAAGCCGTGCTTGATCGCTGGAGCTTCGATGCGATCGGCGTGGCGAGCTTCGGCCCGGTCGGACTCGATCCGGCACGCGCCGATTATGGCGCGATCACCGCGACGACCAAGCCGGGTTGGAGCGGAACCGATCTGATCCGCCGGCTGGGGACGCGCTATGCCAAACCGATCGGCTTCCAGACTGACGTGAACGGCGCCGCGCTGGCCGAAGGTCGCTGGGGCGCCGCGCAGGGCATGGCCGCGCATGCCTATATCACGATCGGCACCGGCGTCGGTGTCGGGTTGGTTACGGGCGGGCGGCCGGTGATGGGCTGGGCGCATGGCGAAGCCGGCCATATGCGCGTGCCCCGCGCGCCGGGCGACAACTATGCCGGCTGGTGCCGCTTCCATGGCGACTGCCTCGAGGGGCTGATCGCCGGTCCCGCACTCGCCGAGCGCTTCGGTGTGCCGGGCGACCAGCTACCGGACGATGGGCCTGTATGGGACCTGTTCGTCCACGATCTCGCGGGGATGCTCCACAATCTCGTCGTCACCGCCGCACCCGAGCGGATCGCGATCGGCGGCGGTGTGGTGGCGGCGCGCGCGTATCTGTTCCCAAAGCTGCGCGTGCGGCTGGTGGCGAGCCTGGGCGGCTATGGCGCGCTCGCCGAATGGGCGGAGGATATTGATGCGCGTGTCGGCATGCCGGGTTTGGGCACGATGGCTGGGCCCTTGGGTGCGATCGCGGTGGGGCTCGACTCACGCGCTTGAACACCTCCGTCATCCCCGCGAAGGCGGGGATTCAGAATCACGAAGGACGTCGCTCTATTACCCTGGATCCCCGCCTTCGCGGGGATGACGAGTAATGTGGGAGGGGAACGGCGCCCCTTAAATTACGTCCATCTCCGAATTATAATGGTGCCAGGCCAGCACCGCCGCAGCGCCGCGGTGCGGGCGCCAGGCCTCCGCGACTTCGCGCGTCAGCTTTTCGCTCGGCCGCTCGGCATGTCCAAGGATGCGCCCGACTTCGATCTGCACCGCCAGGTCCCCCGCGGGCCAGATGTCGGGCCGCCCCTCGGCGAAGAGCAGATAGACTTCGGCCGACCAGCGCCCGATTCCCTTGATCCGGACGAGCGCTGCGATCGCTTCCTCGTCATCCTCGGGCAGGTTCGCCAGGTCGAGCCGGCCGCTCGTAACCTCCTCGGCCAGGCTGCGCGCATAGGCGGCCTTTTGCCGTGACAGCCCTGCCGCGCGCAGCTGCTCGTCGCTGACGCGGGCGATGGTGCCGGGGTCGGCGAGGTCGCCCAGCTGCGCCGCCATCTTGTTCCAGATCGATTGCGCCGCGGCGACGCTCACCTGCTGGCCGATGATCGTGCGCAGCAGCGTCGCATAGCCGCGCTCGCGGATGCGGGGCGGGGGATAGCCGACCCGACCGATCGCCGCGGCGATCAAGGGCTCGTGGGTCGCCAACGTATCCAGCGCCGTACGGAGCTGATCCGCGGTCAGGCCCATGGCGCGCCGCCTTGCGAAGCGCAGGTTTCGGCGGCATGGACGAAGGCGAACCAGGAGAATGTCATGCCCAAGCTTATCGTCGTGACCCGGGATGGAGAAGAGCGCGAGGTCATGGGCGATGCGGGCCTGAGCGTGATGGAAGTGATCCGCGAGAGCGGCTTCGACGAGCTGCTCGCGCTATGCGGCGGTTGCTGCTCGTGCGCGACCTGCCACGTCCATGTCGACCCGGAATTTGCGGCCAAACTCCCCAAGATGAGCATGGACGAAGACGATCTCCTCGACAGCGCCGGCGACCGCGACGCGACCTCGCGCTTGTCGTGCCAGATCCCGTTCACCGACGAACTGGACGGCCTGCGCGTAAAGATCGCGGAGGAAGATTGAGCGAGCGGGTACTTTCCCGCTTCTTATCTTCGTCATCCCCGCGAAGGCGGGGATGACGGGATATGGGGCGCTTCGCGAAGCTACCCCCGCACGCTCACCGCATACAGGGAAATCGCCGCGGCGTTCGACACGTTGAGGCTCTCGACCTTGTTCGAGATCGGCAGCTTGGCCAGTTCGTCGCAATGCGCCTCGGTATTCTGGCGCATGCCTTCGCCCTCGGCGCCGAGCACCAGCGCGATCTTGCGCTGGCCGCCCATCACATCGGCGAGGTTGCCCGTGGCATGGCCGGTCAGGCCGACGCGCCAGAAGCCCGCCTCTGCGATCTCGTCCAACGCCCGCGCCAGGTTCACCACCCGCACCCAGGGCACTACTTCCAGCGTCCCCGCCGCCGCACGGGCGAGCGTGCCCGTTTCCGAAGGCGAATGCCGGTCCTGCGTCACGATGCCGAGCGCGTCGAACGCCGCCGCCGAGCGCAGGATCGCGCCGACATTGTGCGGATCGGTCACCTGGTCGAGCACGAGCAGCGGGCGGATATCCTCTGCCCCTTGCGCGAGCAGGTCGCCCAGCCAGATGTCCTCGAGCGGGTCGACTTCGGCGACCAGCCCCTGGTGCGGCGCGTCGCTCGGCACCAGCCGGCCGAGATCGGCGACGTCGGCGAAGGTGATCGGAATCGTCGTCGGGATGTCGAGCCCGCCCAGCGCCTCGCGCGTGCCCCAGATCTTGCGCACCACGCGCTCGGGATTGTCGAGCGCCGCCAGCACCGCGTGCCGGCCATAGAAACGGGGCCGGTTCGACGATGCCTGGCTCGGCCGGTGTCCACGCTTGGCCATCAATGTGCTCCCGGTGCTGGGTAGAAGTCGTCCGAAGCCTTGGGCTCGGTCGCCAGCGGCAGGCGCGGCAGCGGCTCCGGCGCGTTGGCTGCATTGACCAGGAAGGCGGCGAGGATGATCGCGCCTTGGCGCATGTCCTCGGACTTCAGATGGTCGAACGTGTCGACATCGGTGTGGTGCACCGTCGAGCCGTAATCGAGCGGGTCCTGGATGAACTGGAAGGCGGGGATGCCCACCGCATCGAAGAACACATGGTCGGTGCTGCCGGTGCGGCCCGTCGCCACCTTGGTCGCGCCCATCGAGTTGAACGGGGCCAGCCAGTCGCGGAAGATCGGCACCACCGCCGTGTTGCCCTGGGTATAGATGCCGCGGATCTTGCCCGAGCCGTTGTCGAGGTTGAAGTACGCCGCCAGCTTGGCGTGGTCGGCGCCTGGCTTGATCGGGAAGGCCTTGCTCCAGCCCATGTAGCGGCCGATGCCGGTGAGCGCGGGATCCACCGGGCGCGTCGCGACATGCCCTTCGACATAGGCCATCGAGCCGAGCAGGCCCTGTTCCTCGCCAGACCACAAGGCGAAGCGGATGCTGCGCTTGGTCTTGATCCCCGATGCCTTGATGATGCGCGCGGCCTCCATCACCATCGATACGCCCGCGGCATTGTCCGCGGCGCCGTCGCCCATCGCCCAGCTGTCCATATGCGCGCCAGCCATCACATAGCCGGCCTTGGCATCGGTGCCGGGGATGTCGGCCAAGATGTTGTAGGCCTTGGTGTCGCTGTCGTCGAACGTGACGTCGCTGTTCAGCTCGAGGCTGGGGGCCACGCCCATCTTCGCCAGGCGGGCGAGGCGGCGATAGTCCTCGGCCGCGATCTCGAAGCCGGGCAGCGGCGGCGTGGCGCCGACCTGGAACTGGCTGTTCTGGCCGTGGACCAGCTTGCCGTTGCGCGCCGACATCGTGGCATAGGCGACCGCACCCTCGGCCTTCAGGAAGGCATCCCGCTTGGCGGTGAAGGCGAAGCGCGCGGCGGCCGGCGGGCGGCGATTGGCGGTGGCCGGGCCATTGGCCATCTGGAAGGTATCCGCCTTGTCGAGCGCGGCATCGTCCAGGCGGCGGAAGTCCGGGTCGGTGGCATCGGTGATTTCGGCCGGCTCGCTGATCAGCACGATCTTGCCCTGCAGCTTGCCCTTGTACTGGGCGAGCGCCGCTTCGTCGGCCATCGGCGCGAGCACGACCTGGCCGGTGACCGGCCCGTTGGTGCCCGGCGTCCAGGCGAGCGGGGCGGCGACCAGGGTGAGCGGACGCGGCGCGACCATCTTTACGCTGGCATTTTTGGCGGACCAGCCGCGGCCGAACTCGAAGCCTTCCTTGTGGACATTCGTCAGGCCCCATTCGCGGAACTTGGCCTGGGTCCAGTCTTCGGCCTGGCGCATCGAGGGCGAATTGGTCAGGCGCCCGCCGATCACGTCGCTCAGATATTGCGCGATGCGCATCACTTCGCTGTGGTTGGTGCCTTCGTCGACGATCTGGTCGATCGGCGCGGTCGGCCCGTCCGGACCCTTGGCGATGGCGAGCGGCGCGATCGCGGTTGCAGCAAGCAGCGTGGCGATGGCGAAGGAAAATCGGCGCATGGGGCCCCCCGGAGAGTATCTGTTTGGAAGCGGCGGACGCTATTCGTCACAAAGCCTGTGCGCAAGGCGTTGACAGGCGTCCATCGCTTCGGCAATGGACCGCGCTCTCGCCGAACGGCGCCATGGACAGGTGGCCGAGTGGTTAAAGGCAGCAGACTGTAAATCTGCCCGTGCAAGCGTACGCTGGTTCGAATCCAGCCCTGTCCACCACCTTCCAAGCCAGCTTTCCCAATGGGTTAGCTGGCTTTGTCGTATCTGGGGCTGGGCCGCCCATACGACATGAGGCCGGAAGCGGACTGACCGCTCCCGACCTCATTCATGGAAGGCCGGCTTGGGGCGAGCCAGTCCCGCCCCGCGCGCTTACAGCCCGTCGACGCTCTTGCTGACCAGCACGTTCACCGCGACGCGGCGATTCTGCGCCTTGCCTTCGGGCGTGTCGTTGCTCGCCAGCGGATCCGCCTTGGCCATGCCCGTCGGTGTCAGCATGCGATAGGGCTTCCAGCCGCAGACCTGCTGCAGATAGTTGATGACGCGGCTGGCGCGCTTCTCGCTGAGCTCCTGGTTGAAGTCGTCGCCGCCGGTCGAATCGGTATAGCCGACGACCAGCAGCAGCGCATTCTCCGTCTGGTCGGCCGAGCTTGCCGCGGCACAAAGCTCCGCCTTGTCGTGCGCGGACAGGTCCGTCCGGCCGACATCGAAGTGCACGTTCGTCGTCGCCTTGACGTTGTACTTGTCGATGTCGCCCATCCGGCCGCGCAGCGCCTCGGTCGCCGCGGATTGTTCCTCGAAGCCCTGCGCGGTTCCGCTCGCGATCATCGTCGCGGTCCGCAGATCGTTCTTCTTGAGGCTGATCTGGCTGGCATAGAGCTCGCCGCCCGCTTCGGCGCCGCGCGGCTGCAGCGTCTTGACGGTAACCGGCAGCCCGTTGAGCAGCGACTTCGCGGCAAGCTTGTTGCCGCCGCCAAAGATGCCGCTGCCGGACTTGATCCGCGTCGTATCGGTGATCGCGATGATCGTGCTCGCGCCCTCGGCGGTCGCGATCTTCACCCGGTCGCCATTGCGCGCGACGATGACGCCCTTGATTTCGGGTCCCGGGACCAGCTCGGACGGCGCGGGGCCGTTCACGACGATATTGGAATCAGGCGCGTTCTGCTGCTGCGCATAGGCGCTGCCCGACACCGAAACGGCCAGCATCGCGACCAGGAAGCGAACTCCCGGTTTTTTGGAAATGACACGCATTGAGAGCAACCTCCTTCAAACTGCCCCCGCCGGCAAAACCATGCGTGTTCGGATAAAGCTGTCCGCCAGATGAACGAGCCCGGAGAGGTGGTTGGTTGAGGGGGTGGCTCGGGCATTGAGCGCGACGAGCCGAAAGGAGAGGTCATGTCTACCGCGTGCTCCCCTGAAGCGAACGGCTGCTTTCGCCCAATAGCGGACGGTGGAGATCGGCGCTACAACTGCATAAATGCTGCTTGTCCCCGTTCTCATTTTAGGCGCTCTGCCGAGCGCGGCGACCGGCTCTAGGGATGTCGTCAGTGTAGGCACTATGAGGCTTTGCCGTTCTACGGCCATCGACGCTACTATCAGTTCGGACAGGTATACGGGGCAGCCCGTTGCTCTGATCCAACTGAATGACAATGGGAAAGCGACCTTCGCCCGCCTGACCACGCAGGCGAAGGGCAAACGCCTGTCTGTTACGCTGAACGGCGCCGCGGTTGCCGAGCCATTGATCTTGGAGCCTGTTATGGGGGGCGTGTTTGTGATCTCTGGTCCCGACAAGGTAGTGTTGGAGCAGATCGTAAAAGCGGTGACGAGCGACTGCTAACCACCCAATAACCGAGGTCCAGCTGCCGACTGATCGAATGGCAGGTCTCGGGATCGGCATCGACGCTGTCGACCGGCCGATATTGGAGCGCTTAGCTGCCATGCAAGCATCGCCGCCTGAATGGCGGAAACACGCAGTAGTGGTTTTCTGCACCTACCGCCCCTGCTCGCGGCGCCCCTGCAGATACGCAATGATATCCGCGCGATCGAGCGGATCGGGCACGCCGGCGAACTGCATGTTCGTGTCCGGCACCACCGCCCTCGGATCGGCGATCCAGGCATCGAGCGTCGCCGCATCCCATCTGCCGCCCGCGTTCCGCAGCGCCGCCGTGTAGCTGAACCGCGGGCTGTTCTGCCCCATCGGCTGGCCGTAGGCGCCATAGAGGTTCGGCCCGCCCAGATCGGGCGCGCCGGGGCTGGCGCGGTGGCAGGCCGCGCACCGGCCGAACTTCCGCTCGCCGGCCTGGGTATCGGCGACCTTCATCAGCGCCGCCAGCGAAGGATTGGGGCCGGCCTTGCGCAACCGCTCCTCGCGCGCATCGTCGGTGCAGCCGGCGAGCAGCACTGCGGCGATCAGGGCACGGGCGGGAAAGCCATTCGGCATGCGCCTAGGCCTAGGCGCCGTTGTACCCAAGCTCCATGGGGCGAATCGTCCACGCCCTCCGCCCACGTCCCCGCAAAGGCGGGGACCCGGAATCATCATCGGGTGTCGCTCTGTTATCCTGGATTTCCACCTTCGAAGGGATCATGGACTACCGGGGCGATCCGCTGGGGGCGCGGTGCCGGCGGCCGCGCTAATATCCGATGCCCGGGCCTGGCACGTAAAAGCCATAGCCCTCCAGGTTTGCGCCAAGCGCCGCGAAGTACAGGCATTCATCCTGGGGCTCTTCGCCTCCCCAAGGAATGTAAAGCGCTTCCCTTTCAACGGAAACGGATAAGGCGCTGGGCTTGGCCCGGCAGAATTTTTCCAGCTCCCGCGCAAAATCTTCAAGGGAGCCTTTGCCCGGCACGAATTGCGGTGGGTTTCTGCCCGGGCGATGTTCTCGCACCCAGGCTATTCCGGCCTTCCGCGCATAGATCAGGGATTCGGCCTTCCATGCATGCCCGAAGGCGCGCTCGAACTGCGCGCCTGATCGGCGCAACCCATAGTTCGCTTGCATGAGCGTGCGCGCCAGGCACCGCATCTTATGCGCAGGGTAGGGCGGATCGACGCTGAAGACCAAATAATCGCTGCGCCTTCCGTTCACCCGTTCGCCGATCTGCCTGGCATCTGCCGGGTCGATCGCACAGTCTCGAAGGCCTGCGATCAGGCGCTGATCCGTCATGGTCACCGGCTTGGCCGGCTTTCTGGCTGAATCACCACAGCCCGTAAGCAATATGGTAGACGCGAAGAACCAAAGGCATCTCATGGGCGATGGGTAGCAATGCGGCGGCGCGCCGGCCAGGCGGCGGCAAGCGCTACCACCATGCAGTGCATCGGCCACCGCACGGAGCCGTCACTCCCTTAACGGCCGCCGCCTCAGATCCGGTTCGCCCGCGCGATCGCCCCCAGATGCAGCGCGCTCGGCCGCGGCGTGCGCTTGAACGTCTCGCGGTCCACCGCGACCAGCCCGAACGGCACACCATAGCCCGAAGTCCACTCGAAATTGTCGAGCAGCGACCAGTAGAGGTAGGAGTGCACCGGAATGCCCTCGTCCAGGCATTGCCGCACGCCGTCCAGTGCCTGGTCGATGAACGCGATGCGGCGCGCGTCGTCCTTGGCCGCTATGCCGCTCTCGGTCACGTAGATCGGCTTGCCGATCTCGCGGTGCGCCCAGCGGATCGTGTTGGCCAGCGCCTGGGGATAGAATTCATACCCTGCCATCGTCATCTCGGCGTCCCTGGCCGGCGGCACCATGCCGTTCGCATCGAACAGGAAGCGGGTATAGGTCTGCACGCCGAAGAAATCGGCGGCCTCGCGCGCCACCGCCACCCAGTCTCCGTACAACTGGTCTCGGAAGTGCGCGGCGCGCTCCGGCGTGTCGGCCTGCACGTCCTGCGTCGTCAGCGTGATGCCGACGGGGAGGGCGGGGCGCACTTCCTTGATCGCGGCATAGGCCTGGCGGTGCGCCGCCTGCATGATCGGCGTGACAATCTCCGCGTCCGCATAGGCCAGTCGCGAGAACTTCGGCGAATTGGTCGCCCTGGCCGCGGCGGCGATGGCGGCCTTCACCTTGGGCACGACCGCGCTGTAGCCCGGCATCAGGTCGACCAGCAGGCGGATATTCGCTTCGTTGAAGGTCGTCGCCATATGCATCAGCCCGCCCAGCCGCTCGGCGACCTTGCGGCAATAGCGGGCGAAGAGCTGGGGCGCGTCCGCCACTTCGAAGCCGCCGCGCATCGCGAACCACAAGGGCGTGGTGAAGTGGTTGAGCGTTACGATCGGCCGCAGGCCATGCGCGCGGCAGCTCTCGAGCATGCGGGCATAATGATCGAGCTCGGCATACGAGAAATGCCTCTCGCTCGGCTCGATCCGCGCCCATTCGACGCCCAGGCGGTAGGAATTGAAGCCGAGCTTCGCGGCCAGCGCAAAGTCCTCGGCATAGCGATGATAGCTATCGGTGGCGTCGCCCGAGCGCTCCTTGAACATGCTCGGCTGCAGGTTCTCCATCAGCCAGGCGTCGGCGTTGGTGTTGTTGCCTTCGCTTTGATAGGCGGAGATCGCCGTGCCCCACAAAAAGCCCGGAGGGGCCGGTTTGCGGCGAAGGATGGCCGCGTCCGCCGAGGGGATGCCCCCGGCGGCTCCGAGTGCGGCGGCAGCGATCAGCTCGCGCCGCCCCAGTCGGAGGGCGTCGGTCACCGCGCCGCGGCCGAGACCGGGGCGCTGCCGGTGGCGGCGGCCACCTCGCGCTCGGCCTGGGTGAAGCCATAGGCGGGGACGATCTCGCCGCTACGATCGGTGACCGAAGCCCAGCTGGCGACGACCTGCTCGCCGGCAGTGTCGCTCCGGCCGATCTGGACGCCTTCGGTCAGCGTCACGTGCGCAGCGGCGAAATGGCCGGCGCCGGCGCACAGGATCGCGCGGGTAGGGGCGTCTTCGCCGACCAGCGCCAGCAGGCCGGGGCTCACCAGGTCGGGGGCGAGCAGGGCAAGGCTCTCGGCACCCAGCACGCCTTCGGTCATTCCGGTCGCCGCTGTTGGCGCCAGGCTGTTGACCTTGATTCCGTACTTCTCGCCTTCGATCGCGAGGGTCTGCATCAGGCCGACCAGCGCCATCTTGGCGGCGCCGTAATTCGCCTGGCCGAAATTGCCGTAGAGGCCGGAGGACGACGTGGTCATGACGATGCGGCCGTAATTCTGCGCGCGCATCGTCTCCCAGACGGCCTTGCTGCAGATGGCGGCGCCGATCAGATGGACTTCCACGATCAGGCGGAACTCCTCCATGGTCATCTTGGCGAAGCTCTTGTCGCGCAGGATGCCGGCATTGTTGACCAGGATGTCGATGCGGCCCCACAGCCGCACCGTCTCGGTGACCATCGCCGCGACGGCGGGCTCGTCGGTGACCGAGAAGGCCATCGCCAGCGCTTCGCCGCCGGCCGCGCGAATTTCCGCGGCCACTGCGTCCGCTGCGGGCTGCGACAGATCGTTGACCAAAACCTTGGCGCCCTGGCTTGCGAGGTACAGCGCATGGCAGCGCCCCAGACCTCCGCCTGCACCCGTGACAATGGCTACTCGACCCGACAGCGACATCCCGCATTCCTTTTGATTTTGACGGACCGCTTCCTAAGCCTGCAATCATTCACTCGCAAGCTAGCGAATTATGATTCAAAGCGTGGTCCGGCGCCAACTTGGCACACAAAGGCGTTCAGTCGGTCCGCTTGCAGATGTCGAGGAAGCCGGCGGCCAGGAAGCTCGCCATCCGCTCCTTCACCGCCTCGAAATCGTCCGAATGGCAGATGCCGCCGGAGAGCTTGTCGATCCGCCCGGTGCGCGCCAGCGTCAGCGTCAGCGCGCCGGTAACGAAGTGATATCCCCAGAAAATATCCTCGTCGGCGCAGCCGGGCAGGGCCTGTTTGAGCAGGCCGATCAGGCGCAGCACGACGGGGTCGAAATGCTCGTCCATCAGGTCCGCGCCCCAGGCCGGGGTGTTGGCGACTTGCGCGGCGAGCTTGGCATAGTTCTTCCAGCTCTCGCCCCCCTGGATATAGGTGTCGAGGTCGGTATCGAGGAACGCCCGCAGTGCCCCTTCCACCGTGGGCTTGCCGGCCGATGCCTTGTCATAGGCATCGAGCGCATCCATCCGCCGCCCGGCCGTCACCACCGCACGACGGGCGAAGACGGCGTCGAACAGCGCCTTCTTGTCGGTGAAATAGTAATTGAGCAGCGTGTGGTGGACGCCGACCTGCTTGGCCACGTCCTTGAGCGTCACGCCATAGAGCCCATGCTGCGAGAACAGCGCCTCGGCAGCGTCGTAGATCTGCTCCATCGTCTCGGCGCGCTGCTCCGCCTTGCGGGAGCGGCGAACGGGCTTGGCGGTCTCGGTCACTTGCCCGTCCTTCCCGTCTACGGGCCCAGCGTCAACCCCATGCACGGATATTCACACGCGTGATAGTGTGTGTTGACAGGCTCGCGGGCTTGCCCGCATGATGCGATAAAGGCGGAAAAATCACGCCGGGAGAGAGGTAGCGTGGAAACTCAGGCAGGCGGCGCCCGTCGCTGGATCGTGCTCGTCACGCTCACCTTCGTATATGTATTGAACTTCCTCGATCGGCAGCTCCTCGGGATCCTTGCCAAGCCGATCCAGGACTCGCTGCATGTCAGCGACAGCCAGCTCGGGCTGATCGGCGGCCTCTATTTCGCGATGTTCTACTGCTTCATCGCGATCCCCGTCGGCTGGCTCGCCGACCGCACCAACCGCGTGACCATCCTGTCGCTCGCCTGCGCGATCTGGAGTGGCGCCACGATCGCCTGTGGCCTCGCGACCAGCTACACCCAGCTCGTCGTCGCACGGATGACGGTGGGCTTCGGCGAGGCCGGCGGCGTGCCGCCCAGCTATGCGATCATCACCGACACCTTCCGCCCCGGCGAACGCGGCATGGCGTTTGGCATCTTCAACCTGGGGCCGCCGATCGGGGCTGCCTTGGGCATCGCCTTCGGCGCCACCATCGCTTCGATGTTCGACTGGCGCGACGCCTTCGTGGCGATCGGTATCGTCGGCATCTTCACCGCGATCCTCGTCCGTGTCGTCGTACGCGAACCCAAGCGCGGCGCGACCGATCTCAGCCCGGTTGCCAAGCCCATCGCAGACAAGGCGCCCTTCTGGGGCACCTGCTGGATGTTCTTCACCCATCCGGTGCTGATGCTTGCGGCACTCGGCAGCGGCGCCACTCAGTTCGTCACCTATGGCCTGGGCAATTTCGCGGTGCTGTTCCTGATCCGCGAAAAGGGCATGACGCTGCCCGAGATCGCGGTGTGGTACGCGCTCGTCGTCGGTGTGGGCATGAGCGCCGCGATGCTCCTCTCCGGCCGGATCATCGACCGGCTGAGCCGCCGTTCGCGCACCGTCTATGCCTATGGCCCGGCGATCTCGCTCGCCATCGCCATGCCGTTCTACATCGCATTCGTCTGGTCGCCCGGCTGGCCGCTCGCACTGGTGCTGCTGACTGTCGTCAACTGCTTCAATTATTTCTATCTCTCCGCCTCGGTCGCGCTGGTCCAGGAAGAGGTCCGGCCCAACCAGCGCGTGCTCTCGGGCGCGTTGCTGTTGCTGGTGATGAACTTCATCGGGCTGGGCCTTGGCCCGACCTATGTCGGCGCCGCCAGCGACTGGTTCAAAAGCCATGGCTGGGAGCATGGCCTTCAGCTGGCGCTCTACACGCTCTCGCCCTTCTACCTGATCGCAATCGCGCTTTTCCTCGTGCTCGGCGGCATCCTGCGCCGCGAGACCTTCGTAAAGGTGACCGCATGAAGCTGCTCCGTACCGCCGCCCTTGCCACTGGCGTGCTCCTCTCGGGCACCGCGTTGGCGCAGGAGCCCGTCGTGAACGCGCCGTCGGGCCGCGTGGGCGGCACGCTCGACGGGGCGATCCGGGAGTTCAAGGGCATCCCCTATGCGGTGCCCCCAGTCGGCGGGATGCGCTGGCGCCCGCCGGCACCGATGCAGCCCTGGACCGGCGTGCGTGCGGCCAAGGACTTTGGCCCGGCCTGCGTCCAGTCGCAGAGCAAGACGCCGACTTCGGTCTATTCGCCCGCTCAGCCGATGCCGGTGAGCGAAGATTGCCTGACGCTCAACATCTGGGCGCCGGCCAATGCCAAGAAGGCGCCGGTCTTCTTCTGGATCCATGGCGGCGCGCTCTCGGGCGGATCGAGCCGCGAGCCGATGTATGACGGCAAGAAACTGGCCGAGCACGGCGTGATCGTCGTCTCGATCAATTACCGGCTGGGCGTGCTCGGTTGGCTCGCGCATCCGGCGCTGAGCGCGGAATCGCCCCAGAAGGTCTCGGGCAATTACGGCCTGCTCGACCAAATGGCGGCGCTCGCCTGGGTGAAGCACAATATCGCGGCGTTCGGCGGCGATCCGGCCCAGGTGACGATCGCCGGCGAATCCGCTGGCGGGCTCAGCGTGATGTTCCTGATGGAATCGCCGTTGGCCCGCGGCACCTTCTCCAAGGCGATCGCCCAGAGCGCGTACATGGTCACGATGCCGGAGCTGAAAAAGCAGGCATATGGCGCGCCGTCGGCCGAGGCGATCGGCACGATGCTCTCCGCCGGCGTGCAGGCGCCCGACCTCGCCGCGTTGCGCGGCATGGACGCACAGACGCTCACCGACAGCGCCGCCAAGCTCGGCTTCTTCCCGTTCGGCGTGGTCGATGGGTTGGTGCTGCCGACGCAGATGGTCGACGCGTTCGACCAGGGCAAACAGGCACCGGTGCCGCTGCTCACCGGCTTCAATCAGGGCGAAATCCGTTCGCTGCGGATGCTCGCGCCCAAGGCGCCCGACACGGCGGAGGACTATGAGAAGGGTATCCGGGAGAAGTACGGCGAGTTCGCCGACGCCTTCCTGAAGCTCTACCCAGCGGCGGATTACAAGGAGAGCATCATCGCGACGACCCGCGACGCGCTCTATGGCTGGACCACCGAGCGGCTCGCGCGCAAGCAAGCGGCGATCGGCCAGCCGGCCTATGTGTATCTGTGGGATCACGGTTATCCGGCGATGAACGACGCCGGCCTGCACGCCTTCCACGCCAGCGAGCTGCCCTATGTGTTCGGCAATCTCACGCCGCTGCCGCCGAAATGGCCGGCGATGGCCGAGAGCGATCGCCCGCTGTCGGACACGCTGGTTGGCTATTGGGCCAGCTTCGTGAAGAGCGGTACGCCGGGCTCGACCTGGCCCGCCTTTGGCAAGGCGCGCAACTATCTCCACATCACCGACGCACCCAAGGCCGAGACCGGGCTGATGCCGGGCGTGTACGACCAGTATGAAGCGGTGGTCTGCCGCCGCCGCGCGGCGGGGATCGCGTGGAACTGGAATGTCGGCCTGGCCTCGCCGAAGCTGCCGGCGAAAGCGGCCGGGTGTCAGTGAAATTCCCGTCCCTGCAAGGGAGGGGCTAGGGGTGGGTTAGAAAGGGTCGGGCTCGATGCCCGGCCTTTTCTTTTTTCGGATTGCGTGGGAGGGCTCGCTGCGCTCGCAACCCACCCCCTCCCTTGCAGGGAGGGGAGCGCGTTACCGCGACACCTTGCTTGCCGCGATCCGCCCCTCGGCATAGTCGTCGCGCAGCCGCTTCTTGTCGATCTTGCCCGAAGCGGCCAGCGGCATCGCCGGCACTTCGGCGACTTCGCTCGGGATCCACCAGTCCGCCACCTTGCCGCGCAGCATCTCGAGCAAAGTGCGCGGATCCTCGCCTGCGCTTTCGACGATCAACACCGGGCGCTCGCCCCATTTGGCATCAGCGCGCGCGATCACCGCGACGTGGCGGACGGCGGGATGCGTGCCGACGATCGCTTCGATCTCGTTGGGATTGATCCATTCGCCGCCCGACTTGATCAGGTCCTTGGCGCGCCCGCAGATGGTGAGATTGCCGGCGGTGTCGATCATCGCCAGGTCGCCGGTGTCGAAATAGCCTTCGCTATCCAGCGCCGTCTCGGAGGCACGGAAATAGCGCTCAACGACGCTGTGGCCCTTCACTTTCAAGTGACCCTGCACGTTGCGCTGCGGGTCGAGCGTGTTGCCCGCCGCGTCGGTGAGCTTGAGGTCGAGCCCCATGATCGGGCGGCCCGAGGCGCGGCTGGCGCTGGCGGGCAGATGCGGCGCGGCCATGGTGCCGACCGGCGAGAGCTCGGTCATGCCCCAGCTCGTCTGCACTTCGGCGCCGAGCTTCTCCTCCAGCCGGCGGAGCAGCGCGTCGGGGCAGCTCGATCCGCCGATCACCACGCGCTCGAGCGTCGGGAAAGTCTCGCCGGTTGCATCGGCCTGGTCGGCCAGAGTGAGCCAGACGGTCTGTACGCCGACGGCGACGGTGGCGTCCTCCGCGCGGATCAGCTTGGCCAGGCTCGGCCCGTCCACCGTGCGGCCCGGCAGGATCAGCTTGGTGCCGACCGCGGGTGCGGCGAACGGTATGCCCCAGCCATTGGCGTGGAACATCGGCACGCCGAGCAGCAACGTGTCGCGCGCAGTGAGCGCCAGAGCGTCGGCCTGGAGCGCACGCAGCGTGTGAAGATAGTTGGAGCGGTGGGTATAGACCACGCCCTTCGGGCTGCCGGTGGTGCCCGAGGTGTAGCAGAGGCCGGCGGGGAGGTTCTCATCGAACGCTCCCCACACGGCGGGGGATCCGTGCGCTTCGAGCAGCGCATCATGGTCCCAGATACGCGCTCGGTGCGACCCGAGAGGCTGCGTATCGATAATGGGTGCGTCGAGCACGATGACATGCTCGATCGTCGGACAGTGCGCGATCACTTCGCGGGCGAGCGGCAGCAGGTCGATCGCGACCGCGAGCACGCGGTTCTCGGCCTCGTTGACCATCGCAGCGAGATGCGCCGCCGTCAGCCGCGGGTTGAGCGTGTGGCAGACCAGCCCCATGCCCATCGCGGCGTAATAGATCTCGAAATGGTGGATCGTATTCCAGGCCAGCGTGCCGACCCGGTCGCCCTGTTCCATCCCGAGCGCGGCGAGCGCGCCCGACAGGCGGTTGCTGCGTTCGCGCAGGGCAGCATAGGTCGTCCGCCGGATGACCTGTCCCGCATCGGCTTCGACCACTTCGCAGTCCTGGAACCACTTGGCGGCGTGATCGAGAAATTTGTCTACTGTCAGACCGTAGGGCTGCATGGGACCTTGGGGCGCAGGGGGAAAGGAAAGGCCGCCGGAGAGGGAGTCTGCCGGCGGCCAGGTGGGATCAGAAGGTCTTGAGCAGCTTGACGCCGTACTGGCGCGGCGGACCCGCGAAGTAGAGCCCGCTGTTGAGCGCCGCCGGATAATGCTGGTCGGTCAGGTTGGTGCCGTAGGCGGTGATCGTCCAGGTCTTGTGCTGGAAGGCGAGCTGGGCGTTCAGGATGTTGCGCGCCTCGAGATGGTCGCCGCGTGCAGGGCTTTGGAACAGCGTCGCCCACTGGTCGCCCACATGGCCGAAGTTCACGCGCGGCGTGATCTTGTCGCCGCTGTTCAGCTCGAGCTCGTACTGCGCGCCTATGTTGAAGGTGAGGTTGGGCGCATAGGTTTGGCGGCGGCCGCCAAGGTTGATGCACTTAGCGCTCGCCGGGCCCGTTGCGGGGGTGCACGCCACCACCGGATCGCCGGGCAGGCCCGTCGGCGGGTTACGCGTGTCGACGGCATAGAAGGTGCCGAGCTCGCTGTGCAGCACATTGACGCCGGCATCGAGCTGCAGGCCGCCGAAGTGAAGCTCGGTCTCTGCCTCGAAGCCATAGATCTTGGTCTTGTCGGGCACGTTGAGCTCGATCCCGAAGGTCGGGAAGCTCGGATAGCCGATGATGACCTGGAAGTTCTTATAGTCGTTGTAGAAGCCGGTTATCGTCGTACGGACTTTGCCGCCCGCCCAATTGGCCTTCCAGCCGGCTTCGAACGACGTCACTTCCTCGGGCTTGAACGGCGGATGGGCGATGGCGGCGCCTACCGGCACGTTGAGGCCGCCGGGGCGGAAGCCGGTGGCGACGAAGCCGTAGAGATACTGGTCGGGGCTGACCTTCCAGCCGAGCGAGACCTTATACGAGACATTGTCCGACTTCACCGTCTCGTCGTCGCGCAGATAGGCGCCGTACTGGAGCACATCGACATGATTGGTCGATTGGCTCGCCGTGTAGCGGACGCCCGCGTCGATCTTCAGGCTCGGGGTGATCGCAAAACCGAGCTGGCCGAACGCCGCCAGCGAGCGCGTCGGGTTCGTGCCCTGCAGCTTGTACTGATAGGCAGGCAGGTTGAACGGATAGGCGAGGTCGATCGCGAACTGATAGGGCTTGCGGAAATAATAGTCGTTCCACAGGCCGAACGCGCCGAGCAGCCAGGTGACGCGGTTGTGATCGGGCGAGATCAGGTTGAGCTCGGTCGTGATCTGCTGCTCGTCGACGCTGTCATAGAAGGTGCTGATGCCGGTCGCGGTGCCGTCCAGGTCGGCGCGGTACATCGTGTTGGCCCATTGGTAGCTCGACACCGAGCGGAGCTTCACGCCGCCGTTGAACTCATATTCGGCCTTGAGCGTCGAGCGGACGAACTCGTCGCGCGCCGCCTGGGGCGTGTTGAACGAGACATCGAACAGGTCGCGATGATTGGGATTCGGCGTCGAGGTGCCGGGCAGCGTCTCGAAGTAATTGCCTACGGGCGTTGCCGGATAGGCGCCCATGTCGAGATGGCCGACATCGGTCTTCCACAGGATCGACAGGCGGTCGCTCGGCTTCCACAGGAAGCTGATACGGCCGGCCATGATGCCCTGGTTGCCCTTGTCGAACGGATAGGCCGCGCCGCCGGCTCCGGTGATGTTGTAGAAGGTGTCGCGGCGCGAGCCGTACAGCGCGATGCGCGCGGCGAAGGTGTCGCTGATCGGCAGGTTCACCGCACCCTGCATGCCGGCTTCGTTGTAGCTGCCGTAATTCAGGTTGAAATAGCCATGGAAGCCGCCGCCGATGATCGGATCGTTGGTGTTGACGAATACCGCGCCACCCGTGGCGTTCTGGCCGACGATCGTGCCCTGGGGGCCGCGCAGCACCTGGATGTTGCCGACGTCGTAATAGGGCTCGCCCTGCACATAACCCGGGAAGGTCGGAACCCCGTCCCGATAGGTGATCACGCCGGTCGTCGTCTGGGTGTTGTGCTCGGCTTTGCCGATGCCGCGGACGTTGAAATCGTTACCCTGGCCGAAATTGTTCACGACGACACTGGGCATCGCGAATTGCAGCGCATCGACATTGGCGACGCCCTTGTTATCGAGCTGGGTGCCCGAAAGGACCGAGGCGGAGACCGCGGTGCTCATCAGATTTTCATTGCGGCGCTGTGCGGTGACGACGATCTCGCCTTCTTCGACCTTGTCCTGATCGGAAGTGGCGGACGCATCCTGCGCCGGCGCGGAAGCAGTCTGCGCCGCGGCTGCGCCGCTCCAGACCAGGGCCAGCGCGGAAGCGCCGAGCAGCAACGGACGGTAATTCATTCGGGTCCCTCCCAACATCCATCTCCAGCACGCGCTCTGCGGCACGATGAGGGGAAGATTGCCGCAAAGCCGGAGGGCTTGC
This sequence comes from Sphingomonas sp. GW821-FHT12D09, assembly GCF_058807215.1. Taxonomy (NCBI): domain Bacteria; kingdom Pseudomonadati; phylum Pseudomonadota; class Alphaproteobacteria; order Sphingomonadales; family Sphingomonadaceae; genus Sphingomonas; species Sphingomonas sp. GW821-FHT12D09. The sequence continues at coordinate 234,668 of NZ_JBXAQL010000002.1, forward strand.
AATATTAATTCTCACAAGAGTGAACGTTAAGGATTGGACCGTTGCACGGGCAGCACAGTCGATGCGTCTTGCGGACGGGAAGCGCGCGCTGCGCATTGAATCAAGCATACGAAACGTATATGGTTCGGATATTCAATCATGCTGCCGAGGATGAGATGGGCATCGTAAAAATCGACGAAGAGCTGCACGAGGAGGCGCGCCGGGCCAGCACGGTGATGTGCCGCTCGATCAATGCCCAGGCGGAGTTCTGGATGAAGATCGGCATGCTCGCCGAAGCGAACCCGACGCTGTCGTTCAACGATATCGTGAAGGCGCAACTTGACGCCGCGCAAGCCTGCGAACCGGGCATGCTGGCCGCCTGACATGGTCAAGACTCCCGACGAACTGGCGCTGATGCGGATCTCCGGCAAGCTGCTCGCCTCGGTCTTCGAGATGCTGGACGGGCAGGGCCTCGCCGGCATGTCGACGATGCAGGTCAACGATCTGGTCGAGCAGTTCATCACCATGGACCTTGCCGCCCGGCCGGCGAGCAAGGGACAATATGGCTTCAAATATGTCCTGAACTGCTCGATCAACCATGTCGTGTGCCACGGTGTGCCCGATGTTGCGGAGATCATCCGTGACGGCGACATCATCAATCTCGATATCACGCTGGAGAAGAACGGCTTCATCGCGGATTCGAGCAAGACCTATATCGTCGGCGATGCGCCGCCGGCGGCCCGCCGGCTGGTGAAGGTGGCGCAGGAGGCGATGTGGCAGGGCATACGGCAGGTGCGGCCTGGCGCACGGCTCGGCGACATCGGCTTCGCGATCGAACGGCACGCGAAGAAGCATGGTTACACGGTGGTGCGCGAATATTGCGGGCACGGCATCGGCCGGGAGATGCACGAGGAGCCCTCGGTGCTCAATTTCGGCAAGCCCGGTACCGGCATGCTGCTACGCGAGGGCATGACGTTCACGATCGAGCCGATGGTGAACCAGGGCAGCCGAATGGTCTCGACCGAAGACGATGGCTGGACGGTGGTTACCCGGGACCGCAAGCTCTCGGCGCAGTTCGAGCACACTGTTGCGGTTACTGCGGACGGTGTCGAGGTGCTGACCCTGCGCGGCGACGGCACCTGATTTCGCGCCGTTCCCCCTAATTCTGCTGGAAGGCGCGGCCGGCAGCTTCGTTCTCGTCGTCCCGGCCGACATGGAAAGCGTCCGCGTCGTCAGGCGCAAGGGCGTCCTCCGAGATATCCTCGGCGACGCCCATGGCCTGCGCTTCGTGCACATGCCGGAACATCGACGCTAGTTGACGCATCGAACCCATTAGCGACCTCTTGTTTTCTCGTTGTCCCAGGGTTGTACCCTAGGGGAGTCGCAAGTGTTGCACGGTTTTAATCGTTAACGCGGTGCGAATCACCTTTCTTCGGTGAGTGCCGCGCCAACCAGCTGGCGGAAGGCATCGGCGCGGTGGCTCATCGCGTGCTTGGCGGCGGGCTCCATTTCGCCGAAGGTCTCCTGATGGCCCTCGGGCAGGAACACCGGGTCGTAGCCGAAGCCCCGATTTCCGCGCGGCGGCCACACCAAAATGCCGTCGACGCGGCCCTCGAACCACTCGACATGCCCGTCGGGCCAGGCGAGCGCGAGCGCGCAGACGAAATGCGCGTCGCGGCTGGTCTCGGGCGGCAGCGCGGCGAGCTTGTCCTCGACGCGCTGCATCGCGATGCCGAAATCCTTGCTCTCGCCGGCCCAGCGCGCGGAGAAGATGCCCGGATCGTTGTTCAGCGCCTCGACGCAAAGGCCCGAATCATCGGCGAGCGCGGGCAGGCCGGACAGGTCAGCGGCTTGCAGCGCCTTCAGCTCGGCATTGGCGACGAAAGTCGTTCCTGTCTCTTCGGGCTCGGGCAAATCGAGCTCAGCCGCGGAAATCGGCTCGATCCCATAGGGGCCGAGCAGTTCGCGGATCTCGCGTACCTTGCCCGCATTGTGGCTGGCGATCACCAGCTTGCCGGGCTTCAGCTTGCGGATCGCCTGGCGGCCAGAATCCATGGGGGTGTCGCCCCCGATCCCTTCGTAAGCCTCGCTCATCCGATTGCCTTCAACTGCGCTTCGAAGATCTGGTTGCAACCGATGCGCGCGAGACGGAGCAGGCGGAGCAGCCCTTCCTCGTCATAGGTCGCGCCTTCGGCAGTCGCCTGCGCCTCGGCGATATTGCCGTTGGAGAGCAGGACGAAATTGGCGTCGGCGTCGGCGCCGCTGTCCTCGATATAGTCGAGGTCGAGCACCGGTGTGCCCTGGTGGATGCCGCACGAAACCGCGGCGACCTGCGCGGTGATCGGGTCTTCCTTGATCAGGCCGGCGGCCATCAGCTTGTTCACTGCGATGCGCAGCGCGACGAACGCGCCCGAGATCGCCGCGGTACGGGTGCCGCCATCGGCCTGGATCACGTCGCAATCGAGTGTGATCTGGCGTTCGCCGAGCTTCTTGAGATCGGTGACGGCGCGCAAGGAACGGCCGATCAGGCGCTGGATCTCCTGGGTACGGCCCGACTGCTTGCCCTTGGCCGCTTCACGCTGGCCGCGGGTATGCGTCGCGCGCGGGAGCATGCCGTATTCGGCGGTCACCCAGCCTTCGCCCTTGCCCTTGAGCCAGGGCGGCAGCCGCTCTTCGACGCTGGCGGTTACGAGCACACGGGTGTCGCCAAAGCTGATCAGCACCGAACCCTCGGCATGGCGGGTGAAGTGGGGCTCGATCGTGATCGCACGCATTTCGTCGGGGGCGCGGCCGGAAGGGCGCATCTGCTTCAGTCTCCTGCAAGGTTTGGAGCGGCACGTAGACGGAACGGTTGGAACGCGCCAGTCTCGGTGCACGATCCGCGGAGGACAGAGGTATGCACAGGTTTGCGGTTCTGGGGCTGGGCGCGCTGGCGCTGGCGGGTTGCGCGAAGACGGAAGGTCCTGGCCGCCCAATTCCCATCGAAGGCGATTCGATCCGGTACGAGACCGGCCCCTGTCACGGCCGCTGCCCGGTCTATTCGGTCACCGTGCGGCCCGACGGCACCGGCGTGTTCGAGGGCACGCGCTTTACGGCGGTAACCGGCGAGAAGCCCTTCAAGCTCACTCGCGCCGAATATGACGCCTTTGCCACGAAGCTGGCCCCTTACCGTCCCGTAAGCGGGCAAATACGCTATGCCCCGGGCGAGAAGAACTGCCCCAACGTCGCGACCGACATGCCGAGCGTCGATGTGATGTGGACCCGCGCGATCGGCGACAGCCAGCATCTCCATGTCTATTATGGCTGCGTGATGCAGAACCCGGCGATCAAGCAAGCGCTGGGCGAGGCGGCGGATGCGTTGCCGATCCAGGACCTGATCGGCGAGCGGCCCTAGCTCCACCTCGTGGCCTCCTTGTCATCCCCGCGACGGCGGGGATGACGAAGGTTGAGGTGAAACGTGCGGCCCCCTAGATCATAAGCATGACCACCCTGCCGATCCACGAACTGACCGACCGCGCCCGCGACGTGTTTCGTCTCGTGGTCGATTCCTATCTGGAGACCGGCGTGCCGGTGGGGTCCCGCACGATCGCGCAGATCTCCCGGCTCAACCTCTCGCCCGCCTCGATCCGCAACGTGATGCAAGATCTCGAGGAGCTCGGCCTGCTCGCCTCGCCGCATACCAGCGCGGGGCGGATGCCGACCCAGACGGGCCTCAGGCTGTTCGTTGACGGGATGATGCAGGCCAGCGCGCCCAGCGCCGAGGAGCGCGCGGCGATCGAGCGCAACGCCGCCGAGCGTGGGCCGGTGGAAGAGGCGCTGGCGAACACCACTGCGGCGCTTTCGGGGCTTTCGGCCTGTGCGGGATTGGTGCTGGTGCCCAAGGCCGAGCAGGTGCTGCGCCAGTTCGGCTTCGTGCCGCTCAGCCAGGATCGCGCCCTCGCCGTGCTGGTGAGCGAGGACGGATCGGTCGAAAACCGCGTGGTCGAGCTGCCCGACGGCATGGACCCGGCAGCGCTGCAGCGCGCCGCCAATTATCTCTCCGCCACCTTTGGCGGGCTCACGCTCAGCCAGGCATTCGCCCGGGCGGAGCGCGAACTCGGCCAGCAGCGTGCGGCGCTGGACAGTGCCGCGGCCGTGCTCGTCGAGCGCGGCCTTGCGGTGTGGAGCGAGGATGGCGGCCGCCGCCCCGTGCTGATCGTGCGGGGCCAGGCGCGGCTGATCGATACTGCCGCGGCCGAGGATCTCGACAAGGTCAGCCAGTTGCTCGACCAGCTGGAAGGGCAGGAGGAGATCGCCAGCCTGCTCGATTCGGCGCGCGAGGGCGAAGCGACGCGTATCTTCATTGGATCGGAAAACAAGCTATTCGCGTTGTCAGGCTCATCGGTGATCGCAAAACCGGTGCGCGCAATGGACGGGCGCGTGGTGGGCGTGGTGGGCGTGATCGGCCCCACGCGGTTGAACTATGCGCGCGTCGTGCCCATGGTAGATTTCACGGCGGCCACATTGGCCCGATTACTGGCCTGAACAGGGAAATATGACGGAAGAGAACAAGGTGACGGACACGCAGGAAGAAACGACTCTGCGCGAGGAAACCGCGGACGGCGCGCCCGAAGTGGCGGAGCACGACCGGGTTTCCGAGCTCGAGGCACAGCTCGCCGAGGCGAAAGCGTCGGTGATGTACGCGCAGGCCGAGACGCAGAACGTCCGCCGCCGCTTCGAGAAGGAAGCGCAGGACGCCAAAACCTATGCGGCGACCGCTTTCGCGCGCGACGTCCTGTCTGTGGCCGACAATCTCACGCGTGCGCTCGCGTCGATACCGGCCGAGCTTCGGGACGATGAGAAGTTCAAGGGCCTGGTCACCGGCCTCGAGGCGACCGGCCGCGAGCTCGATTCGGTGTTCGCGCGTCACGGCATCTCGAAGATCGTCGCGATGGGCGAGGCCCTCGACCCGAACCGCCACCAGGCGATGCTGGAAATGCCGAGCGCCGATGCCGAACCGGGCACGATCGTGCAGGAAATCCAGTCGGGCTACATGATCCGCGACCGCCTTTTGCGCCCCGCGCTGGTGGGCGTGGCGAAGAAGCCGGACTGAGGCTCTTCTCCCCTCCCTTCCGGGGAGGGGAAAGGGAGGGTTGGAATAAGGTCGGGTCCGATGCCCGGCCTTTTCTTTTGCCACGGGCCAAACTCGCTCCGCACGCATCCCCCCTGCAGGGCGGGGGAGTTCGCGCAAGATGACAGCTATTTCATTTGAAATCCGCGGTTTCCGGCGCCATGTCGCCCCTGGACGCACAGCCGTGCGCCCACAACCGCCACAACTCCGAGAATGGGGTCATGTCCAGCAACGATCATAGTCGATCGACCGTGCCGTCCGAGGCTGCCGCGCTGAGCTGACACGCTCACCTCGCGCGCCGGCCCGGGCGGCCGGTCGCAGTGAGGTGTAGAATGAACGCAGCAATCCGTTTCCTGTCGGATCTCCGCCGCATCGGCGTAGGTCGCGATCCCCATGCGCTGTTCGATGAACGGCAGACCTTTGGGCAGAAGCTTGCCGACAAGGTCGCCGCTGTCGGCGGCTCCTGGGGCTTCATCATCAGCTTCGGCCTGTTCCTCGGCGCGTGGGCGGTGCTCAACACCGTCCTGCTGGGCGTACATGCCTTCGACCCGTTCCCCTTCATCTTCCTCAATCTGATGTTGTCGATGCTCGCAGCGCTGCAGGCGCCGATCATCATGATGAGCCAGAACCGCCAGGCAGCGAAGGACCGGTTCGAGGCGCGGCTCGATTACGAAACCAACACGCGTGCCGAATTGCAGATCGAGAGCCTGCACGCGAAGATCGACATGCTCGCCGCGGAGATAGCCAGGCTTTCACGCGCCGCATGAAAACTGCGCTATTGCTAATCATTCTCAGCAAACGCTAAGGCGATCCTCGCCCTTGGATTCTCCACGGGATGGGGATCGCCTTTGTACGAGTATCTGGACCGCTCCGTCGCGGAGTCCGCGCCTGCCGACCAGTTGCTGCTCTCTGCGATGCGGCAATGGGTCGCATGCATGCGCGCCGGGCGGTGCCCCTGTTCTGCGCTCGGCCCGGTTCTGCATGGCCAGGGCCTTGTGGATATGCTGCCCGATCTCAACATGGCGATGCTGCTGCTCGAGCGCGAGGGATTGTCCCAACTTCGCTTCAAACCGCCCTTTGCGGCGGAAATTGGCGATGACGAGGCCTTGCTCCTTTCGCTGCATGCGCTAGCACGCGCCGGCGCGCAGCCGCGCGTCGATGCCTTGATCGAGCAGATCGTGAAACCCGAGGCGCGCCTTCCGCTTTCTGTAGCGGTCGCGCGGATAGCCGCCGCTTTGGTGCGTTGAAGTAAAAGTAGTTTGAAGAATCTCGTCGATTTGGAAAGAGCCGACCTCGTGAATATGCATGCCCGCCCCCCGATCGTCCTCCCCGAGCACGCCGCGTTCCAGACCTGCGCCGTCCGCTGGGTGAAGCACTGGAACGAGCATCTGTTCAGCTTTGCGATCGAGCGCCCCGCGAGCTTCCGCTTCCGCGCCGGCGAGTTCGTGATGATTGGCCTCGAAGGCGAGGGCAAGCCGCTGATGCGCGCCTATTCGATCGCCAGCCCGACCTGGTCGGACGAGATCGAGTTCCTGTCGATCAAGGTCGAGGACGGTCCGCTCACGTCGCGCCTCCAGCTAATCCAGCCGGGCGACCAAGTCTATCTGGGCAAGAAGCCGACCGGCACGCTCGTCGCCGATGCGCTGCTGCCGGGGAAGCGCCTTTTCATGCTGTCGACCGGTACCGGCCTGGCGCCCTTCCTCAGCATCGCCCGCGATCCCGACACCTATGACCGGTTCGACCAGGTGGTGATCGTCCATTCGACGCGCCGGGTGAGCGACCTCGCCTATCATGACGAACTGACCGCGCAGCTCGCCAGCGATCCGCTGGTGGCCGATCAGGCGCTGCTCCAGTTCCACTATATCCCCACCGTGACGCGCGAGCCCTTCCGCACCTCGGGGCGGATCGGCCAGCTGATCGAGAATGGCTGGCTGTTCAAGGCGCCGGTCCAGGGCCACCCCGAACTCAATCCGGAAACCGACCGGATCATGCTGTGCGGCTCGAACGCGATGATCAAGGACTTCGCGCACATGCTCGAAGGGCATGGCTTCACCGAAGGCTCGAACGCCAATCCGGGCAGCTTCGTGCTGGAGCGCGCTTTCGTCGGGTGAGACCAAATCGGCTGAGAAGCGTTGTGCAATGCGACGAGCCTGAGACCTGCCCCGCGTTTATGCGCCTTCGTGCATCGGCTCCCGGCAAAGGAGCCGAACATGCAGCGTGTCGAAATCGCCTATTTCATGATTGGGATGATCGTCGCAGCCTTGGCGGCGACCATTGTTTATATTCGCTACTATTCCCGCGAGCGCACCTATCATCGCCGATTGAAGCGCGAGCAGGGGGAATATACCCGGCGCATGGAAGGGATCAACCTCGACGCCGATTCCGTGCAGTGATCGAAGCGGGGTGACGCGCGGCGAGACAAACCTTATCTCGGGCGCATGTCCAATCGCTTCGACAATGTTCCCAACCGCCGCGCATTGATCGACCGGCGTGCGGTGGCCGAACGGCTTTCCGCGGTTACCGCGAAGGATGGTGCAAAGCTACGCGCGGCTGGCACCAGCGAGCTCAAGGCCGCCCTCGACGCCGGGCGCGCCGAGATCGCGAACCGGCTGGCCGAGCATCCTTCGCGCGGGCACGAGATTGCGGCGGCGGGCGCCTTCCTGATCGACCAGCTGCTCCGCCTGCTATGGGACTTCACCACGGAGCGGCTGCATCCCAACCCCAATCCCAGCGCCGCCGAGCGGATGGTGCTGATCGCGGTGGGTGGGTACGGCCGCGGCGAGATGGCGCCGCATTCGGACATCGATATCGGCTTCCTCACGCCCTGGAAGGTCACCGGCTGGAGCGAGCAGGTGATCGAATCGATGCTCTATTCGCTGTGGGACATGCAGCTGAAGGTCGGCCACTCGTCGCGCTCGCTCGACGAGATGGTGCGCCAGTCCAAGGCCGATGTGACGGTGCGCACCGCGCTGCTCGAGGCGCGCTATGTGTGGGGCGACACCGTGCTCTATGACGAGGCGGCGCAGCGCTTCAAGGTGGAGGTTCAGGCCGATACCGCGCGCGCCTTCATCGCCGAGAAGCTGGCAGAGCGCGAGTTGCGGCACAAGCGGATGGGCGACAGCCGCTATGTCGTCGAACCCAATGTGAAGGAAGGGAAGGGCGGCCTGCGCGACCTGCACACGCTCTTCTGGATCGGCAAATACGCCTATAATGTCCGCGAAAGCGCCGAACTCGTCGAGAAGGGGCTGCTGACCAAGCTGGAATATCGCCAGTTCCGCCGTGCCGAGAATTTCCTCTGGGCGGTGCGCTGCCACCTGCACCTGATCACCGGCCGCGCCGAGGACAGGCTGACCTTCGACGTCCAGCGCGAGATCGCCGAGCGGATGCGCTATTCCGATCGCCCCGGCATGTCGAAGGTGGAGCGCTTCATGCGCTTCTACTTCCTCCAGGCCAAGGGCGTGGGCGACCTGACCGGCGTGTTCCTGGCGCATCTGGACGAGAAGTTCGCGGCGCGCGGATCGCGGTTCGGCTTCCCGACCCTGTGGCGGCGGCCGCGCAAATTGAAGGGCTTCACGCTGGAGCGCGGCCGGCTGGCGCTGCCGCGCGACGATTATTTCCGAGATGATCCGGTGCGGCTGATCGAGCTGTTCCAGCTCGCCGACCTGCACAATCTCGAGATCCACCCGCTGGCGATGCGGGCGGCGGCGCGCGATGCCAAGCTGGTCGACGATGTCCGCGACGATCCGCGTGCCAACGCGCTGTTCCTCGAAGTGCTGACCAGCCCACGCACTCCCGAGACGGTGCTGCGCTGGATGAACGAGGCCGGCGTGTTCGGCCGCTTCGTGCCCGACTTCGGCCGCGTCGTCGCGCAGATGCAGTTCGACATGTACCACCACTATACGGTGGACGAGCATTCGATCCGCGCGATCGGGCTGCTTAGCCAGATCGAGAAGGGCGAGCTGCGCGACGATCATCCGCTCGGCACCAGCATCTTCAAGCAGGTCGCCCAGCGCCGCGCGCTCTATGTCGCGGTGCTCCTCCACGACATCGCCAAGGGGCGCGGCGGCGACCATTCGATCCTGGGTGCCGAAGTGGCCGAACGGCTTTGTCCGCGCCTGGGGCTGAGCCCGGCCGAGACCGAGACGGTGGCATGGCTGGTGCGCTGGCACCTGATCATGTCCGCCACCGCCTTCAAGCGCGACCTGTCCGACTTCAAGACGATCCTAGATTTTGCCGGCCATGTGCAGAGCCCCGAGCGGCTGCGCCTGCTGCTGCTGCTGACCATCGTCGATATCCGCGCAGTGGGGCCGGGCGTGTGGAATGGCTGGAAGCGCCAGCTGCTCGCCGATCTCTACGATGCCGCCGAGGAAGTGCTGCGGCTTGGCCACAAGCAGAAGGGACGCAACGAGCGGATTGCCGCCAAGCAGGAAGAACTCGCGCAGCTGGTCGGCTGGGATGCTGCCCGGGTCGAAGGCTTCCGCAAGCGCATGCCCGAGAGCTACTGGATCGCCGAGCCCGCCGATGTGCTCGAGCGCAATGCCCGCCAGATCGAGGCGGCGGGCGATGCCCAGCTATCGGTGGAAGCGCAGGTCTATCCCGAGCGCGGCGCGACTTTGGTGACGGTCTACGCCGCGGACCACCCCGGCCTGTTCTACCGCATCGCCGGCGCGATCCACGTCGCGGGCGGCAACATCATCGACGCGCGCATCCACACCACCCGGGACGGGATGGCGCTCGACAATTTCCTGATCCAGGACCCGCTCGGCCGCCCGTTCGACGAAGAGGCGCGGCTCAACCGGATCAAGACGACGATCGCCGATGCGCTCGCCAACCGCGCCAAGCTCCAGGACCGGCTGAAGGCCAAGCCGCTGGTACGCGCCCGCGCCGAGGCGTTCGCGATCGAGGCCAATGTGCTGATCGACAACAACGCCTCGAACCGCTTCACCGTGATCGAGATCAACGCACGCGACCGGCCGGCCCTGCTCTGCCACCTCGCCTATGGGCTGTTCCAGTCGAAGGTGACGATCCATTCCGCGCACGTCGCCACCTATGGCGAGCGCGCAGTCGATACCTTCTATCTGACCGACCTGATCGGCGATAAGATCGAGAGCGGCGGGCGATTGAAGACGATCGAGCGTCGCTTGTTGGATGCCGCGACGGGCGAGGGCATGGTGGCGGACGCCGCCTGACGAAAGGGGATCGACGATGCCGGTGATCGGATTGGGTGGCTTCTTCTTCCGGGCGAAGGATCCAGAGGGGCTCAAGGCCTGGTATGGCGAAGTGCTGGGCGTGGGCGGCGGCTTCGGCACCGACGAGCACGGCCAGACAAGCCCCTGGTTCTGGAACCCCGAGCCCGGCCCGGTGGTGTTCGAGCCCTTTGCGGCAACCACCGACTATTTCGCGGCGGACAAGGGCTACATGCTCAACCTGCGCGTGCGCGACCTCGACAGCATGCTCGACCAGCTCAATGCGCTCGGCATCGAGATTACCACCAAGGACGAATGGGACACGCCCGAGACCGGCCGCTTCGCGCGGATCCATGATCCTGAGGGCAATCCGATCGAGCTGTGGGAGCCGCCGGCGCAATAAGGCCTCCCGTCATTCCGGCGAAAGCCGGGACCCAGAGCCAAACAGCGCAGTCTTTTGTGGCCCTGGGGCCCGGCTTTCACCGGGTGACGTGCGTGCGGGCATGCCGATGAGATGGCGGATGCGCCGATGGCCCGGCCTGCCTGGGCAGCCGGGGATGGGCAGAAGGAAAGGACCGGCGCGTTCTCTTCTCGGGCGCTCGGGCTCGACGACGATTGGCATTTGGTATTCGTGTTCTGTCGCGTCGAGACTTTCTGCTGTGGCGAGCCCCCCTGTATCGCGGCCGTGGAGAAGCAGTCAGGGGTAGTTTAAAGGCAAGGGGCTCACAGCGCATTCAACTGGCGAAGCTTCGACTTACCGTAGCCGAACGACTCCGCGCCGATCCTCCGGCGACGCTGTGCGACACCGGCCTTCCGCATCTTCGTACTGGCCTGGTACGAAGAATGGTGCGGCTTATTACCTATTTGGTTTGTTTTGTCAAGCAGAATCCGCTTCTGCCCCCGTCATCCCCGCGAAGGCGGAGATTCCGAGCCAAGGGCGGTGCCCGAGCGGTTAGCCCTGGCGTATCCGGTCGGCGCAGGCTCGATTGCATCGATCATCCCGGACTGTCCTGGATTCCTGCCTGCGCGCAGATGACGGTTATGGGGCCGCTCGTGTGTGCCTCGGCTTAAGATCCCGGCTTCCGCCGGGATGACGGCTATTGTCTCAGCGCTTCTGCCACACCCGGACGTAATCCACGTCCATCCGCGCCGGGAAGGCGGTGTCGTCGATGCCCTTTTGCCCGCCCCAGCCGCCGACAGCGACGTTGAGGATCAGGTATTGCGGCTTGTCGAACGGCCAGGTGGCGGGATCGCCCTTATGGTCGTTGTCGAAGCGCATGAAGGCGCGACCATCCATGCCGATCAGGATGCGGTCGGCGTTCCAGTCGAGCTGGTAGGTGTGGAACTTGGCGCAGGCATCGGGGACCAGGGTGTTGGCGCCCCGCTGGGTGCCGGCGACATGGTTGTAGGCCCTGGTGTGGATCGTGCCGTGGACGCGGCCGGGGTCCCAGCCGACATGCTCCATGATGTCGATCTCGCCGAGCGCCGGCCAGCCGGCCTTGTCGTCGGTGCCCAGCATCCAGATCGCCGGCCAGATGCCGCGGCCGCAGGGGAGCTTGGCGCGGACTTCGATGAAGGCGTGGGTCCAGGCCGCGGGGCTGACGAGCTTGCCCGAGCTATAGTCCTGCCCGCCGAAATCGGGGCGGTCGGCGAGGCGTTCCCTGCGGGCGTCGATGATCAGGTGGCCGTCCTCGACCCGGACATTCTCGCGGCGGTTGGCGGCGTAATATTGGAGTTCGTTGTTGTACCAGCCTGCCTTGTTGCGGCTGGTGTCGTAGCGCCACTTCGCCGCGTCGAGGCGGTCGAATTCGTCGAACCAGACCTGGCCGTAGCCGGCGGGCACCACCATCGGGGCATCGACTTGCGAAGTGGTGGAGGAGGCGGCACTATCCTGGGCCGCGGCAGGGAAGGGGAGGGCGGCGAGGGCCGCGATCAGCAGCCCTCGCGCCTCGTAGCTCACTTGGGCGACAGCACCATCAGCATCTGTCGGCCTTCCATGCGCGGATAGCTCTCGACCTTGGCATCCTCGGCGCAATCCTCCTGGACGCGCTTGAGCAGGTTCATGCCGAGCTGGCCATGCGAAAGCTCGCGGCCGCGGAAGCGCAGGGTGATCTTCACCTTGTCGCCTTCGCCGATGAACTTGTGGACGGCCTTCATCTTCGTATCATAATCATGATCGTCGATGTTCGGACGCATCTTGATCTCCTTGATCTCCTGCGTCTTCTGGCTCTTGCGGGCGAGGTTCGCCTTCTTCTGCGCCTCGTACTTGAACTTGCCTACATCGAGGAACTTGGCGACGGGCGGATCCGCGTTGGGGGACACTTCGACCAGGTCGAGCCCATGCTCCTGGGCCTGCTCCATCGCCTCGCGCGTGTACATCACGCCGAGATTTTCGCCCTCATGATCGATCACTCGAACCTTGGGCGACTGAATGAATTCGTTAAACCGCGGACCGTTCATCGGCGGTGCCACCATCGAGCGGCGATTCATGGGCGGACGTATACGACTTGCTCCTGTTGTTGCAGACTCGGGGTTTGGTCGGCTCAATAACGCAGGAAGCGGCACTTCGGTAGCCCGACACCTGCATTTCCGCCGAAATTCCGCGCACTGTGGCCCGGACGTAACGCGGATATCGGCATTAAGCCGCAATAACGCAAGGGAAACCGGGCGACGGCGACCGGCCGCCGCCCGGATTATTCACTTCAGATCGGGCGCGGTCGCCTCTTCGACCAGCTTGGCCACGACTTCGTCGAGGCTGAGCATCTGCTGGCCCTGGCTGCCGAGGACCCGCAGCGCCACGGTGCCTTCCTCGGCCTCGCGCTTGCCGACGACGAGCAGGTTCGGGACCTTGGCCACCGAATGCTCGCGCACCTTGTAGTTGATCTTCTCGTTGCGAAGATCGGTCTCGACGCGGATGCCCGCGGCGGTCAGCTTCTTCGCCACTTCCCGGGCATAGTCGTCGGCATCGGAGACGATCGTCGCGACCACCGCCTGGGTGGGCGCCAGCCAGGCCGGCAGCTTGCCGGCGAAATGCTCGATCAGGATGCCGATGAAGCGCTCGTACGAGCCGAAGATCGCGCGGTGGAGCATCACCGGGCGGTGACGCTCGCCATCCTCGCCGACATAGGACGCGTCGAGCCGCTCGGGCAGCACGCGGTCCGACTGGATCGTGCCGACCTGCCAGGTCCGTCCGATCGCGTCGGTCAAATGCCATTCCAGCTTGGGCGCATAGAAGGCGCCCTCGCCGGGCAGCTCCTCCCAGCCATATTCTTCCGTCGCCATGCCGGCGCGGACCACGGCGTCGCGCAGCTCGGTCTCGGCCTGGTTCCACATCTCCTCGGTGCCGAAGCGATTGTCGGGGCGCAGCGCCAGCTTGATCGAATATTTGAAGCCGAAGTCCTTGTAGATGCGATCGGCGAGGCGGCAGAAGGCCTGCACCTCATCGACGATCTGGTCTTCGCGGCAGAAGATGTGCGCGTCGTCCTGGGTGAACTGGCGGACGCGCATCAGCCCGTGCAGCGCGCCGTGCGGCTCGTTGCGGTGGCAGCAGCCATTCTCGTAGAGGCGGAGCGGCAGGTCGCGGTACGACTTGATGCCCTGCTTGAAGATCAGGATGTGCGCCGGGCAGTTCATCGGCTTGAGCGCCATCCACTGCGCGTCGTCCGAGATGATCGGCCCTTCGTCGGAGACGTTGGGCACCTCGTCGGGGATGACGAACATGTTCTCGCGATACTTGCCCCAATGGCCGGACTGCTCCCACTGGCGCGCGTCCATCACCTGCGGCGTCTTCACTTCCTGATAGCCGGTGCCGTCGATCGCCCGGCGCATATAGGCTTCGAGCGCGCGCCAGATGGTGAAGCCGTGCGGGTGCCAGAACACGCTGCCATGCGCCTCGGCCTGGAGGTGGAACAGGTCCATTTCCTGGCCGAGCTTGCGGTGGTCGCGCTTGGCGGCCTCCTCCAGGCGCATCATGTGCTCGTCGAGCTGCTTCTTGTTGAGCCAGCCCGTGCCGTAGATGCGCGAGAGCATCGCGTTCTTCTGGTCGCCGCGCCAATAGGCGCCGGAGACGCGCGTCAGCTTGAAGGCGTTGGGATCGACCTTGCCGGTGGAGGCGAGGTGCGGCCCGCGGCACATGTCGAGCCAGGCGTCCTCGCCCTTGCCGGCGCGGTAGACGGTCAGCTCTTCGCCCTCGGGCAGCTCCTGTGCCCATTCGGCCTTGAAGCTCTCGCCCTGCTCGGTCCAGCGCTGGATCAGGTCGGCACGCGACCAGACTTCGCGGATGAGAGGCTCGTCCGCGGCGATGATACGGCGCATCTCGGCTTCGATGACCGGCAGGTCCTCCTCGGTGAAGGGGCGGTCCTTGGGGGCGAAGTCGTAATAGAAGCCGTCATCGGTGGACGGGCCGAAGGTGATCTGCGTGCCGGGGAAGAGGTGCTGCACCGCTTCGGCCAGGATATGCGCGAAATCGTGGCGGGCGAGCTCGAGCGCGTCCTTCTCGTCCCGCGCGGTGACGAGCGCCAGCTGGGCATCGCCCTCGAACGGGCGGCCGATGTCGCGCAGCTCGCCATCGACGCGGGCGGCAAGCGCGGCCTTGGCCAGGCCTGGGCCGATCGCGGCGGCGATGTCCGCCGGGGTAGTCCCCGGGGCTACCTCGCGGACGGAACCGTCGGGCAGCGTTATGCGGAACATCTCGGACACGGATTTTGCTTTCGTGAGGGGTTGGTCGGAGCGCGGCTTATGCCTTCGCGGGTGCGATATAGGCAAGCGCCCGTGGAAATGCGCGTCTGGGAGGCAAAGTGAAGGGAGTCGCGCCCTATTGTTTCACTTTGTACCCTCGCGCCGATCGCCGTTCCGGTCGATCGAAGATGCGAGTCCCTGCGCATGCGACTGCGGTGGCAGACGAAATCCTACATTGGAAGCCTGTTTCTAGAGGGGCTCTGCGGACTGGCTGCAGGCGCAAGCTGCCGGTCGGCAAACGCGCCAATTGCGGACCTTGGCTGGCTCCCGCTATCTTTGCGTAATGACATTGGAACAATTAGAGGCCCTCGCAGCACTTGAGCGATCGGCGTCCTCCGGCCCATGGTATGTTCGCAGGCTCGATGATGAGTTGTGCATGGGGGCATATGCTGTCGCCACTACGCCGGACACCGGCGCAAATGAGAGTATTAGATCAGGCGCTTGGCCGGGCTCGGACATCGTCGCGGCGTGCTTGATCCAGTCGCCGCCGTACGTTGTCCCCGCCGACGATCGACATGAGGAAAACGCGAAACTGATCGCCTCCGTGCGAACAGCGCTTCCGGAATTGATTCGTCTTGCAAGGATAGGCCTAGAGCATTGATCTAGCGGCAGCTAACCACCCAATCGCAGACATAGCCCGCGGTGCCCGCCTCGGCTAAAGCTCAGTCCATGGAACAGCACCACGCCACCGCGATCCTGCCCTGCAACGACCTGAAGGCGAGCACGGCCTTCTACGCGCGGCTGGGCTTCGCGCTGACCAGCGACCATGGCCATTACCGCATCCTGGCCGACGGCAAGGGCTGGCATCTCCACCTCAACCAGGCGGTTACCGGCTGGCTGCAGCCGGGGCATAATCCGTTCGGCATCTATCTCTATACCGACGATGTCGATGGCGTCGCGGCGGGCGTGCGCGAGCTGATCATCGAGAAGGAAGGGCCAAGCCTGAAGCCCTGGGGCTGCTACGAGTTCGCAGTGAGCGATCCTGACGGGACCTTGGTGCGGATCGGCCGCGTTGCGGGCTGAGATCGCGCAATTGCTGGCGATGGCGGACGCGGCGGTCCGCCAGCGGCAATATGGCCAGGCGCTGCCGATGCTGAGCCGGGCGCTGGCGCTCGACCCCGACGGCGTCGCGCCGGCCTATGCCGATCTCCTCGCCAAGCTGTCGCTCACCGGCTGGCCGGAGCAGCTCGAGGCGGACCTGGTGACGTGCCTGCGCGCCGGCTCGGTCGATCCGCAGCGGCTGGCGCGGGCGGCGGCGCACATGCTGCTGGTGAAATATCCCGCGCCAGTGGTGACGGAGGATGCGCTGTGGGAGGCATTCCTCACCCGCTGCATCAATGTCGATCCGGCGATGGAGGCGCGGCTGGTGTGGCTGGCGGCGCGGGATCTGCCGGAGGGGCTGCGGGCCGCGTTGGCGGCGCAGGCGTTCGCGAGCGAATATGTCTGGGGTGGGGAGGGGCTTGGTGTCCCCGCCGAGGCTTTTGTTGAAATCGAAGCGGAGCAATTGCTGGCTGCCGAGATGCCCTGTCTTTCTCTCCGCCCGGCGCGGGGAAAGGAAGCGGGAGAGGCTCGCCGCATCTCGGATGCCGTGCGCGACCAGTACGAAGCCAATCCCTATCCCCGCTGGCGCGCGCCGCCGGTGCCGCAGCCGGTGTCGGTGGCGGGGCATCTCGCCCAGCTCGGCGCGCCGCAGGCCGAGCCGCTCGCCGTGCTGGTCGCCGGCTGCGGCACCGGGTTCGAGCCGCTCGACATGGCGCGGATGGATCCGTCGCTGGCCATCACTGCGCTCGATCTCAGCGCGGCGAGCCTCGCCTATGGCCAGCGCATGGCGGATGCGCTCGGCGTGGCGAATGTCCGTTTCGTGCAGGGCGACATCCTGGATGTCGAGAAGCTCGGCCAGCGCTTCGGCCTGGTGAGCAGCACCGGGGTACTCCACCATATGGAGCGGCCCGCGGACGGGCTCGCCGCGCTGGCGGGCGTGCTCGCGCCGGGCGGCGTGCTCCGCGTGGCGCTCTACAGCGAGCGGGCACGGGGCTGGGTGGCCGAGGCGCACCGGGCGATCGCCGCGCAGGGCTGGGACATCCGTGCCTTCCGTGCACACGTGCTTGCGCTGCCGCCGGAGCAGCCGCTCGCCCGGCTTCGGGAAAGCGACGATTTCTACACGATGAGCGGCTGCCGCGACCTGTGCTTCCATGTCCGCGAGCATTGGTATCGCCTGCCTGCGATCGGGGAGATGCTCGCCGATGCGGGTCTGGAACTGCTGCTGCTCGACGCGCCGCCCGAGGCGCAGCCGTGCTTCGCCGCGATGCACGGCGCAGCGGACCGGCGTGACCTCGCATTGTGGGATCAGGTCGAGGTGGCGCACCCGCATCTCTTTGCCAGCATGTTCCACCTCTGGGCGCGCACGCCCGGATCATCCTAGGCTTGCCCATATACCAGGTAATCTTGAGTGGATTGCAGGATCAGCGGCGCAGCGCGTCCGAGGCCGCGCTCGAATGCCAGGGGCGCTCGCGAAACCATTTGGTGAGTACGTGCTTCGCCCCCGCTTCGACCATCATGCCCTCATGATGCGAATAGCGGTTGGGATGGCCCTCGCGATCGAGGTTGTTCCAGACCAGTAGCACGCCGGGCGTTGGCGGCACGGCGAGCGGGATCTTGGGGAAATGCGTGTGGCCGCCGCCTTCGGGCCGGTCGAGATAAGCCATGGCGGTCCAGGTGCGCTGCCCGCCTTCGGCCGCCACCACCTCGGAATAGGACTGGCCGGCGGCGAAATAGTCGTTGTGCACCTTGAACTGCTGGCCGGGATAATAGCGCTGGCCCTGCACCGTCTCGCTATGGCTGAGCGGCTGGTCCAGCAAGTTCGCGATCCGCCGCTCGATCGCGGCGACGAGCGGGACCTCGGTGGAAAGGAAGCAGGTCTCGCTGGTCCGGCGGGTCGGCGTGCCTTCCTTGCGCAGGCTGACCGATGGCTTCACGTCCTGATCGATCATGGCGATGAGTTGCGCGCATTCCTCCGGGCGGAGGAAATCCTTCACTGCATAGATTTCGAGCAGGGGCGTCTGGATGCGGACCGCAGACGGGCTGGCATCGAGCGCGGCGCGCACCGTGGCGCCGGTCTCGGCGAGCCAGGTGCGGTTGGAGCCGGGCAGGCTTTCGGGCGGGCCCTGGGGCGTGGGCCGGGCAGCGGGGCCCGCCGCGGCGGGTGCCGGCGTGGGCTGTGGAACGGGATCGGGCTTGCCACCGTCGCGACGGCCGAAGAGCTTCATGCCTGCCTCACACCAGCCCGAACGGCACGACGCGATTCAAGCGGACATGCCCTATCTCGGCCCGGCCGAGATAGGGGACGCCCATGTCGCGGCACCAGCGCGTGATGATCTCGTCAATCGTCTCGCCGAAATTGTAATTGCCCTCGGCCTCGCCATTGTCCTTGACCGCGGTGACGGCGCCGAGCCGCACGCCGGCGATACCCTTGAGCTGGGTCGCGTGCGCCATCTGGAACAGCATCCGGTCGATCCGGTAGAGCGGCTCATCGACTTCCTCGACATAGAGGACATGGTCCGCCAGGTCGGGCAGGTATTTGGTGCCGATCAAGGCGTTGAGGATCGACAGGTTGAACGCGGCGGCGGGGCGCCTGTCCGCCAGGCTCGGCTCGAGCCCGCGCTTGTCGCCGTCGATCAGCCAGCCGAGCACCCAGCCTTCGGCCGTGCCGTCGTCCGCCTTGCCCAGTCCCGACGACATCGACCCGTGCGCCTGGCGCCCGACTCGCGCGGCATAGAGTGCGCCGAGCATGAAGCCCATGTCCGAGAAGCCGATATAGGTCTTGTGCCGCGCCGCCGGGCCGAGCTTGGGCATCACCCTGTCGAGGATGCGATTCGAGCCATAGCCGCCGCGCGCGAACCAGATCGCGTCGAAGGCCGGATCATTGGCATATTCGAGGAACGCCGCCGCGCGCTGGTCGTCGGTACCGGCGAAATGGCCCCATTCCAGATAGCATTGCGGGTGGAACACGATCTCGTGCTCGGGATAGGTCAGCGCCATGAATGCGGAGAGCCGCAGCGAGGATTCCCTGCTGACGGTTCGTGCCGGTGCTACCACTCCGATGCGCATGCCTTGCCCCTTTGCTTCGAATTTCCGATAGCGCGAGGTCATGGAGCATCGCAAACCTTACTTCTTCGTCGGCATCGGTGGTTCGGGAATGATGCCCCTGGCAATGATCCTGGCAGGGCAGGGCGCCAAGGTGGCCGGATCGGACCGGAGCCTGGATCAGGCCCGGTTGCCGGCCAAGTTCGATTTCCTGAAGGCGAGCGGCATCGGCCTGTTCCCGCAGGACGGCAGCGGGATCGCTTCGCCCGACCAGATCGTCGTCGCCTCCGCCGCGATCGAGGAGACGGTGCCCGATGCGCGCCGCGCTGCCGAGCTCGGCAACTCGCGGATGACCCGGGCGGAGCTCAATGCGGCGCTGTTCAATGCCGCCCGCCATTCGATCGGCGTGGCGGGGACGAGCGGCAAGTCGACCGTGACGGGCATGATCGGCTGGATCCTCCATGTGCTGGGCCGCGATCCGACGGTGATGAACGGTGCCGTGATGAAGAACTTCGTCACGCCCGACACCCCCTTCGCCAGCGCACTGGTGGGCAGGGGCGACGTCTATGTCAGTGAAGTCGATGAGAGCGACGGGTCGATCGCGCTCTATCGGCCGGGCGTGGCCGTGCTCAACAATGTCAGCCTCGATCACATGCCGATGGAGAAGCTGATCCAGCTGTTCGGCGCATTCATCGCGCGATCGGGCAAGGCCGTGATCAACCTCGACAATGGCGAAGGCGCGCTGCTCGCGGCGACGATGCCGCGCGATCGGCTGGTAACCTTCGCGATCGGCAGCCCGGCGGACCTCAGCGCGATCAACCTGCGCGAGCAGCGCTACGGCATCACCTTCGAACTGGCGCGCGAGGGCGAACTGCCGATCCCGGTGACGTTGCAGGTGCCGGGCCGGCACAATGTCTCCAACGCGCTGGCGGCGATCGGCGCGGCGGTGGCGGCGGGGATCCCCATCGAGGATGCGGCGCGGGCGATCCAGGGCTTCCAGGGGCTCAAGCGCCGCTTCGAGCTGGTCGGCGAAGCGAACGGCATCGCGGTGATCGACGATTTCGGCCACAACCCCGACAAGATCGCCGCGACGCTCGACACGCTCCACGCGTTCGAGGGGCGGCTGCTGCTGATGTTCCAGCCGCACGGCTATGGCCCGCTCAAGGTGATGCGCGCCGAGCTGGTGGCGATGCTCGCCGAGAAGCTGGGGCCCGACGATCTGCTCATCCTGCCCGATCCGGTCTATCAGGGCGGCACCACCAGCCGCGAAGTGACCAGCGCGGACATCGTCGCCGATGTCGCCGCGACCGGGCGGGGGGCGCTCTACATCCCGGAACGCGCGGCGGCGGCGGCGCACCTTGTCGCAGTGGCGAGACCGGGCGACCGGATCGTGCTGATGGGCGCACGCGACGACACGCTCAGCCTGCTCGCAGCAGAGATGCTCGGCCAGCTAGCGCATTAAAAATCGGCAATATTTCCGGACACCTGCGAAAAACCGTAGACTTTGCCGGCGGAAGTGCCACCCTCCCGCGAAAGATGCCGGGGGATGCAGATGAGCCTGCTGCAACCAGTCTATTGCCTGTTCGGCAAGCACCATCGCAGCCGCGGCCGCGCGTGGACTGACGGGTCTACCTATCGATCCTGGTGCGAAGGCTGCGGCAAGCCGATGATCCGCGGTATGTATGGCTGGAAAGTCGATCCAGACCTCGCCCCTGAAGGAAAGCAAGATTAGCATTTAGTCTGGCGTGCTTTCCGGTATGGAAAGCGTGGTTGACATTCTGCGACTCGCAGCGTAAAGCTCGCTTTACAAACTGCAAAGGACGCTGTTCATGGCACTCAATCGCGCGCAGAAGCGGTATTCGAAATCGGTGATCCTGCTGATGCTCGGCTACGGCCTGATCCTCGTCGGCGTGGTCGCCTATGCGAACAACAATCCGCTTCACGGGCCGTTCGGCTATGTCGCCGGATTGCTGCCGGCCTTCCCGGTCATCGGCGTGTTCTACGTCCTCGGCCGCTACCTCATCGAGGAGCAGGACGAGTATCTGCGGGTTCAGGTCACGCGCCAGGCGCTGGTCGCGACCGGCTTTGCGATGAGCATCGCCACGGCCTGGGGCTTCCTCGAGAATTTCGGCCTCGTGCCGCATGTCTACGCCTATTACGCCGCGATCCTGTGGTTCGCCGGGCTGGGCGTGGGCAGCTGTTTCAACAAGATCGCAGCGATGCGCGGCGGTGGCGCATGAACAATCGCCTCCGCGTGCTGCGCGCCGAGCGGGCGTGGAGCCAGCAGGACCTGGCCGAGCGGCTCGAGGTCTCGCGCCAGAGCGTCAATGCGATCGAGACCGGCCGCTACGACCCCTCGCTCCCGCTCGCCTTCAAGATCGCCGACCTTTTCGGCCTGACCATCGAAGAAGTCTTCACCAACCCCAATCGCAAGGACTGAACCCATGATCCGTCGCATTGCCTTCGCCCTGCTCGCCACCGCCAGCATTCCGATGATCCTCCATGCGCCCGCCGCGCATGCCGCCACCCCTGCGCCGGCGCCGGCCGACCTGATCCAGATGGACCACATCTCGGTGCAGGTGATCGGCAAGGGCAGCCCGGTGATCCTGATCCCCGGCCTGTCGAGCCCCCGCGCGGTGTGGGACGGCGTGGCGCCCGAGCTCGCCAGGAGCCACACCGTCTATCTCGTCCAGGTCAACGGCTTTGGCGGCGATGCGCCGCGCGCCAATCTGGGCGAGGGCATCCTGCCGGGCGTGCTGGCCGACCTGCACAAGCTGATCGCGGCGCGGAAGATCGGCGGCGCGGCCGTCGTCGGCCATTCGATGGGCGGCTTGCTCACGCTGATGCTGGCCCAGGCGTACCCGAGCGACGTCGGCAAGGCGCTGATCGTAGATGCGCTGCCCTTCGTCGGATCGGCCTTCTTCCCCGGATCGACGGTCGAGTCGGTGAAGCCCCAGGCCGGGGCGATGCGTGCGCAGATGGCCGGACTCCATGGCAAGCCCTTCCCCGACGCCATTGGCCAGGCGATCGCCCGGCAGAATGCGCTCAAGCCTGAATCGCAGGTCCAGGTTGCGGCCTGGTCGGCCAAGGCGGACATGCGGGTTTCGGGTCAGGCGCTGTATGAAGACCTGCAGACCGATGTGCGGCCGCAGCTCAAGGGCATCGCCACGCCGATCACCGTGCTGGCGCCGTGGACTGCGGAGCGCGGCGAAGCGCGGGTGATCGATTTCTACAAGCGCGAATATGCCGGCGCGGCAAACGTGACGGTGAAGGGCGTGGGTGACAGCGGGCACTTCATCATGCTCGATCAGCCCGAAGCGTTCCGCGCCGCGCTGAACGCCTTCCTGGCGGGGTAGGCGGGCGAGGTTCGGTTCCCCGGCGAAGGCCGGGCCCCGTCTCGGCGCAATTGGTGAGCCGGATGGACCTCTCGAAGCGCATTGCAACTGGGCCCCGCCTTGGCCGGGGAACCGCTGGGCAGAAACCAGCGCTCGGCAAAGCCATCGCCCAAGCAAAAGAAGGGCCCGGGAACTACTCCCGGGCCCAGTTCTGCTCACCTCTGGTATCTGGGGATCAATAGGTCCCGGAGAAGCTCCGGTTCAGGTTCCGGTCGCGATTCCAGTCCTGCTCGTCGCGGCCGCCGAACAGCGCGCCACGCTCCTCGTCCTTCCACGCCGCCTGCGCCTCCGCCGCGCTCTTGCGCAGGGTCACCTTGTCGTCGACCGACTGGATCCAGCGCGAGGGAATCGAATGGTGGTGGCCGCCGGCATCGCTGTCGTTCTTGGTCAGCAGGATGCGGTCGCCGCGGACCTTGTCGACCGTGCCGACATGCTCGCCGTCCGATCCGACCACTTCCATATGCTCGTTCACGCGGCGCAGCCCGTCGCGCTGGCCCTGGCGATCGGTGCGCCAGCTGCTGAACTCGTTGTGGAAGCGCTGGGCGTTCTCGCGGCGATATTCGTCATAGTCGTTGTCGAGCTCCGCGATCCGCTCGCGGCGCCAGCTGCCATAGTGATCGTCGCTCTCCGCCTGGGCCTGGCGCGCGTCGTAGCGCATGTCCGCCTCGCGGCGGCGCTCCGCCTCGCCGTCACCGAACCAGGAACGGACTTCGTCGCCGGCGCGCTCGAAAAAGCCGCGATCCGGCTCCTGGCCCCGGCCTGCGTAGGCGCGTTCATAGCGGGGCTGACTGCGGTTCGTGCCGCGCGGGCTGTCCCAGCCGCTGCGCTCGGGGCGATAGTCGCGCCCGCCGCGGTCCCAGTCGTTGCCGTAACCGCCGCTGCCATGGCTCTGGCTGCCATAGCCGCCGCGCGTGCCGCGCCCGCGGCCAAGTTCTCCGGCTGCGGCATAATCGCGGGCGCTGGAATAATTGTCCCCGCCGCTGCGTGCGCCGGGTACCTGATATTGATCCCGCGGGCCGAAATAGCGGGGATCTTCGTAGCGGTCGTCCATGAATCCTCTCCACTGCCGATTGGCTGATTGGTGCGGATTCAGCGGACGAAGGGGGCGGTTGGTTCCGGGAAAAGCCCGCCTTTCCAACGCCGTTCGGCGCGCGGGCGATACGTTTTGCCGCGCCGGTTTCAAGCCGGTTGCATTGGAGATCGTGCGCAGCTAATGGGACGCCTCTCCGGGGCCACCCCGGAGACAGGCGGCGGGGCTGTAGCTCAGATGGGAGAGCGCTGCAATCGCACTGCAGAGGTCAGGGGTTCGATTCCCCTCAGCTCCACCAGCCGCCCCTTTTCCCTGAGACTCAGAAGAACGGCGCTGCGATCAGCAGTATCGCTGCCACGGCTACACAGGCACGCGCCGCGGCCGGGCGATAGGTCAGGCCGAGCAGGATGATCGCGCTGACGAACGGCACCAGCCCGAACCACAGCACCAGCGCCTGGCCGCCGTCGCGCGCGAGGCAGGCCAGCAGCAGCGAAAGTGCGACCAGCGTCCAGCCATAGCGCGCCGGATGGCGGAACCAGGCGAGCCTTGCCTGGGCGCCGAGCAGCGGCGGGCCGTGGCGCGACATGCCGGAGGCGAGCGCGAACATGCCGAGATAGAGCAAGCCGGTGATTGCGAGGATCATGCTGCGGCGCGCCTCTTGCGCTCGGGGCGCTTCTTGGGGCCGCGCACTTGCTTCGCGGCCAGCAGCGCGAGCGCGGCGGCGGTGGCGAGCAGCATGGCGGACATGACGCTGGCCGAAAGGCCGAGCACCGCTGCGAGCGCGCAGGCCAGCGCGGTCGCGCCGGTGAGCAAGGGCCAGGACCAGCGCGCCGGAAGCGCGGCGCCGACGAGCAGCGCTGCACCGGCGGTCCACAGCGCAGTGGAGACCTCCAGCTCGGCGCGCCCGGCAAGGCCTAGCGCGAGCAGGCGGTTGGCAAGGAGATAGGCCGCGCAGCCCAGCGGGACGCCGGCGAGCACGCCCGCATTGAGCCGCTCGAGCGCGCGGTTGGCCAGCGACAGCGGCGCTCGCTCGCGGCGCTTGACGATCCAAAGTACCATGCCGGTCGCGATCGCCAGCGTCAGCATCGCGCCGCCGAGGAAATAGAGCCAGCGCGTCGCCATCGGCGCGAAGCGGGCCATGTGGAGGCCGTAGACGACATTATAGGTCTGGATCGCGCCGCGATTTTCCTGCCACTTGCTCAGCTGCGCGCCGGTGACGCCGTCGAAGCTGATCTCGGCAGGATTGAAGCCGAGCTGGTCGGCGTCCGAGCGGAACATCGTCACCACCGCGGCCTTGTCGCCTGGATTGATCACATAGACCCGGCCGATCGTGCCCCCGAGCTGGCGCTGCGCCTCGCGCAGCATCGGCGCGACCGGGGCGAGCGGCGCGGGGACGTTCGCCTTGGCCCGCTCGGTGATGCCGGGGGTGAGGTCGTGGTAGAGTGCAGCCAGGTTCTTGCCATAGGCCGCGGTGAGCGGCCAGGGCATGTTGAGCGAGGCGAGCGTGATGATCCCGGTAAAGGTGATCATCAGGTGGAAGGGCGTGGCGAGGACGCCCAGCGCATTGTGCCCGTCGAGCCAGGAGCGCTGGCCCTTGGCCGGGCGGAAGGTGAAATAGTCCTTGAAGATGCGGCGGTGCGCGATGATCCCGGTGACCAGGGCGACCAGCATCACCATGCCCGCGATCGAGGCGAGCAGCCGGCCCCAGGGATAGGGCAGCTCGAGCTCGAAATGGAGGCGGTAGAAGAACTCGCCGCCCAGCGTCTCGCGCGCGGCAGGCGCGCCGCGCACCGGATCGAGCGCGCGGTAGAGGAAGGTGCCATCGCTGTCGTACGCGGCTTCCACCGTGTTCATCCGGGCATTGGGTACGTTGAGGTACCAGCCGTTGGTGTTCCTGGTGTTCTTGCCCAGCCAGTCGGCAGCGGCCTGGACCGCGTCGGCCGGATCGGCCTTGGCACTGGTCTCGGGGCGCATCCACTGGCCGATCTCGGGCTTGAACACGCTGAGCGTGCCGGCCAGGCACATGACGAACAGCACCCAGCCGAGCAGCAGTCCGGTCCAGCCGTGCAGCCAGGCCATGACCTGACGGACGCCTTCGCGGATCGCCGCGCTCATGCCGGTGCTCCTGCGAGCCAGGCGATCGCGGCGAAGACCGCGCCGAACAGGATCACCCCGGCCCAGGCGCGCCACGGGCCGCGGGCGAGGAATGCCCAGATGGTGACGGCCGGCCCGACGAAGAAGGCGAGCAGCGTGGCCGGGATCACCGCCTCGACCCGCGGCATCGGCAGCACCCGCGCCAGTGCCGCAGCGAAGAGCGCGGCGACCGCATAGGCGCCGATCGTCCCCGCGACGACGCGCGCGGCGACGTTGGCGCGATACTTCCAGCCCTCGCGCTGCTCTGCTGACCCAGCCATTTGTGGTCCGTAGATCAGTAAGCGAAACGAAGCGAGAAGGTCGCGCTGCGCGGCGCGGCATAGAATGCCTGGCCCCACATCAGGCTGCCGAGATACTTCTCGTTGCCGACATTGCGGACATTGACCGCGGCGGTAAGCCGATCGACCAGCTTCACGCTCGCCATCAGGTCGACCACTGCATAGCTGGGCTGGCGCAGGATCACGTCGCCGGCGACGACGCCGTAGGATGCGACGCTGCTATCGGCATAGGTGATCGCGTTCTGCCAGCGCAGCTGCGCGCCGAGCTTCAGGTCGTTGAGGCTGGGGATCGCATAGGTGGTGGCGAGCTTTAGCGTCCTGTTCGGCAGCCAGGTGCGGGTCCGGTCGCCATTGTCGTCCTCGATCTCCATGCCGGTATAGCCGCCGCTCAGCGACCAATTCTCGGTGATCTTGCCGGCGAGCTCGATCTCGAAGCCCTTGGATGTGGTGTTGACGCCGACATAGCAGCTGTCGCCCGCCTGGCCGCCGGCGAGGCAGGGGCCGGCCGGATCGCCGAACACGCCGGCGAAGGACGCGAGGCCGTTCTGCCTGGCGCGGAACAGCGTGGCGGTGGCGTAGAGCCGGCCGCCGAACCATTCGCTCTTGATGCCGCCTTCCAGGCTGCTGCCCTTGGCCGGGGCGAGCTTGGCACCGTCCAGGCCGAGCTCGACCTGCGGATTGAAGATGTCGGTATAGCTCGCATAGAGCGTGATGTTCCCGGTCAGGTCGAACAGCAGGCCGGCATAGGGGCTGACGGCGCTGTCGTCGCGCGCCTGGTCGGTGCCGTAGGAGGTGCCCTCCGACTTGATCCACATCGCACTGGCACCGACGACCGCCTTCAGGCGATCGGTGAAGTTGAGGTGCGCAGCGCCGTATACGCGGGTCAGCCTGTCGCTATAATCGGCGGCGAGATACTCACCCGGATAGCTCGGCTCGGCGATCGCGGTGCGGCCCCAGTCCTGCACCGGCGGATAGACGATCGTGTCGTTGGAGAAATTCTCCCATTCGCGCCCGTCCGAGCGGCCAGTGGAGACGCCGAACGCCAGCTGGTGCTCGCGGCCGAACAACGTGACCGGGCCGGAGGCATAGAAGTCGCCGAGATACTGGTCGTAGATCGAAGGGTAGATGCCCGACATGCCCTCGACACCCAGGCCGGTCGCCTTGTCGGGATAGCCATAGGCGTAGAGCAGCTGCGATTTCTCCTGGAAGTGCTTGTAGGTGAACACGCCCTTGGCCTGCCAGCCACCGCCGAATGCATAGGCAAGCTCGGCAAAGGCGCTCTGGTCGCTGACGTTCCAATAGGTCCAGTCGGCCGAGGTGGAGGCCGAGACCGGGTAGGGCACCCGGGTACCGTCGGTGTAGGTGAGCGGCAGCGCGCCCCACAGCGCGCCGTCGGCGTCATTGTCCTGGCGAGTATAGCCGGCGGTGAGCGTCAGGCCCGCGGCCGGCTTCCAGGCGACAATCGCGCCGTACACGTTCCGGTCGACGTGATTATAGTCGAGATAGGAATCGCGCTGGTCGTGCGCATAGACGAAGCGTGCGCCGAGCGTGTCGCTGATCGGCAGGTTGACATCGGCCTCGCCGCGCCACTGGTTCCACGAGCCGCCCTGGGCCGAGACGGTGGCGCTGAGCGTGTCGGTCGGGCGCTTGCGGACATAGTTGATCGTCGCGGACGGGTTGCCGATGCCGGTCATGATCGCATTGGCGCCGCGCACCGCCTCGACCCGGTCGAACAAAGCCGTGTCGAGATCGCCGAACTGGATGCCCCAGAACAAAGGCATGCCGATTCCGTCGACCTGGAAGTTCGAGACGTCGAAGCCACGCGAGTTGAAATAGGTGCGGTCGGTCTCGACGCGCTCGACATTGATGCCGGGCAGCTGGTTGATCAGGTCGTTGACGTTGGTCAGCGCGAAATCGTCGATGCGAGAGCGGTCGAAGATCGTGATCGACTGCGGGGTTTCCTTGGGCGTCAGCGCCAGGCCGGTAGCCGAGGCCGTCTTCTGCTCGACCGTACCGGTGACGACGATCTCGTCCTTCGCCTTGTCCTGATCGTCCTCTCCGTCGGGGCCGGCAGCCCAGGCAGTGCCAGGCACCAGGAGCATGGCGCTGGCGAACAGCGTGCTGCGGAACAAGGACTGCATGGCGGATTCCCTTTTGCGAAACATTCGCAGCGCCGGATAGGGATGGGTATGTTGCGAGTCAATCGCATTAGCAAGAATGGCGGCATCCGGATTTCGGCTCGCCACAGCTTCATCCTGGCGCAACCCCGATTGCATAGCGCTGGGGTAGGAATAGCCTTCCGACTCGTTGAGCGTGATTCCCCGCCGCTTGGGAGAATGCGAATGCCCCACACTGGCCTCTTCGATACGTCGCTTCCGACTCTCACCATCTATGACCGTGCCGATCGCCCCGCGCGCAGCCTGCTCGCCCATGCCGGGCAGATCATCGAACTGGGCGCCGGCGGTGGCGGGCGCAACCTGTGGGCCGCGCGGCTCGACGAGGCGGTGCGCCTCACCGAGAAACCGGTGATCCTGGTGGCGCACGGCATCGGCTGCTTCGCCGTGACATGGTGGGCGCGGCTCTCGCCGGCCTCCTATGTCGATAAGGTGGCGGGCGCGGTGTTCGTCCGACCGCTGGGATCGGTAGTTGCAGCCTCACCCGAGCAGCTGTTCGCCGGGCCGAAGCTGCGCATCGGCTTTCCATCGATCCTGGCGGACACCGGCGCGGATGCCGCGGCGCTGGCACGAGATTGGGGCAGCCGTTTCCTCGATTCGACGCCGGTGCGCTCGATCGGCGAGCTGCTGGCTTCGCTGCGTGGGGACGAGCCGCTGCCGGATTCCCAACCGCGCCATCTCAGCCTGGCCGGCTGAGCCATAAAGGACTCGCGTTCGCCGGGCGCCTCCTCTAGGGGCGCTCGCGTGCTGCCTTGCGCAGCAACTCGCTATTTGGGGAGTAGCCAGCCGCGCGTCGCGCGGGCTCCCGCGTCAACATACTCGGTCGAGAGGCCGTGGCGCGGGAGGGACGGGAACATCGTTCGGGCGAGACCAATGGCGTCGCATCTCCGCTCTTGCCGGGCGGGGAGGTGCGATGTCGTTGGATTTCGTCTCCGTCCGGCCCGGAGTGTCCCTTGTTCGAAGCCCTGTTCAGTTCGACCGCGCTGGTCGCCCTCGCCGAGATCGGCGACAAGACCCAGCTGCTCGCCATCCTGCTCGCCACGCGCTTCAAGAAGCCGGTGCCGATCATCCTCGGCATCCTGGTCGCGACGCTCGCCAACCATTTCCTTGCCGCCCTCGTCGGCTCCGAAGCCGCCGCTTTGCTTTCGGGAGCCTGGTTCCGCTACCTGATCGCGGCCTCGTTCATCGCCATGGGGCTGTGGACGCTGATCCCCGACAAGATCGACGATCTCGAGGACAAGCCGGCTAGGTTCGGCGCCTTCGTCACCACCGCGATCGCCTTCTTCCTGGTCGAGATGGGCGACAAGACGCAGCTTGCCACGGTGGCGCTGGGCGCGCGCTTCCACAATGTCTGGGCAGTGACGGCAGGGACGACGATCGGCATGATGCTCGCCAATGTGCCGGCGGTGTTGCTTGGCAATGCGCTGCTGAAGCGCGTGCCGCTCAAGCTGGTCCACGGCATCGCGGCGGTGCTGTTCATCGTCGCCGGCTTGCTGATGCTCGCCGAGACGGCTGGGTGGTTCTAGGGCTTAGGCTGGGACTCATGTCCCAGCCGTCATCCCCGCATATTCCCAACCGTCATCCCCGCGCAGGCGGGGATCCAGGGTTACTGTGCCCGGACGGTCCTGCTTGGCTCCGGATCCCCGCCTGCGCGGGGATGACGAAGAGGGGGGTAGGCCCTCAGATCTCGCCCATCTCGGCAGTGAAGGTGACGCGCAGCGCTTCGGAGAGGCTGCGCGCACCGAGCTTCTGCATCAGGTTGGCGCGGTGCACTTCGACGGTGCGCGGGCTGATGCCGAGATCATAGGCGATGGTCTTGTTGGGATAGCCGGCGGCGAGCCCTTCCAGCACTTCGCGCTCGCGCATCGACAGGCTGGAGATCTGCGTGCGGGCGGCATCGGTGCGTGAGGCGCTGCTGCTCTCGCCCAGCCGCTCGAACGCCTTGCCGATCGCGCAGAGCAGATGCTCGGCTTCGAACGGCTTTTCGAGGAAATCGACCGCACCGGCGCGCATCGCCTTCACGGCGATCGCCACGTCGCCGTGGCCGGTCAGCACGATCACCGGCATGGCCGCGCCGCGTTCGTTCAGCTGCTGCTGCACCTGGAGGCCGTCCATCTCGGGCATGCGGATATCGAGCAGGATGCAGCCGGGCTCGGCGCTGCGCAGCTCGCGCAGGAACGCCGCGCCCGAGGGCCAGGTGCGGACCGCATAGCCGGTGGTCTTGAGCATGAAGGCGATCGAGTTGCGAACGCTGTCCTCATCATCGATGATGTGCACCAGACGCTGGTCACTCATTCACCCTGCTCCATTTCAAAGACGCGTTCACGGCCGAATCGGAGGCCCCCGATCACTGCGGCGGGGTAGGCCGGGGGGCAGATACTTTCACACCCGTGAAAATACAGTGGTTAACGGGTGGAACGCGGAAGCGACGAAACGCATTGGACTTTTTCACACATCGTCATTATGTACCGGTCATTATGGAAATCACCGCCTGTCCTGCCGCCAAGGGGCGCCCCCGCGAATTCGACACCGACTCGGCGTTGACCGCGGCGCTGCGCGTCTTTTGGAGCAAGGGGTATGAAGGCGCCTCGCTCACCGACCTGACCGAGGCGATGGGGATCACCCGGCCGAGCCTCTACGCAGCGTTCGGCAACAAGGAAGCGCTCTTCACCAAGACGCTCGACCTCTACCAGCGCGAGAAGCTCGATTATATGAGCCGCGCGCTCGAGGCGCCGACCGCGCGCGGCGTGGCCGAGCGGCTGCTGGTCGGCGCGCTCGAGATGCAGATGAGCTCGTGCGATCCCAAGGGATGCATGGGCGTGATCAACTCGGTGGCCTGCGGGACCGAGGCCGAGTCGATCCGCGCCGAAGTGCTCAAGCGCGGTTCGGTCGTGAAGCAGGGGCTGATCGACCGGTTCGAACGCGCGAAGGAGGAGGGCGACCTGCCCGCCGATACCGATGTGATCGGGCTTACCGCCTATCTGACCGCGCTGCTCCAGGGCATCGCGCTCCAGGCGGGCGGCGGCACCAGCTGCACCGATCTCAAGGCGCTGATCGACACCAGCCTGGCCTGCTGGCCTAGCAAGTAACCAATCAATTCCTCTCCCAGCTCGCCGGGAGAGGGGGCCGCTCGCGAAGAGTGGTAGAGGGGTCGCTGGAACGCGGCGGTGCCCGCGGCGCCCCTCCACCACCCGGTGTTGCCGGGCGGTCCCCCTCCCCGAGACAAGCGCGGGGAGGTTTTTTGAAGACCATCTCGACAAAAAATACCGACCAGTATAAAAAGCCCTTGACGCAACGCAGCACGATTTCTATACCAGTCAGTATAGAAATGAGGGAAGCCGCCGAAGCGAGGACCGGGAGCCAAGGCTCCAGCCCGAAACTCCAGCAGCGAAGAATTTAGGACAGGACCGAGCCGGTGCGCCGCAGGCGATTGCGTCTGCGCGAATGCCCCGTCTCGTGCCGGTCGATTGGGATGACCGGAGATGCCGGCGGATGGGGTTCCGCCGGCACGGGGAGGCTTTTGCCTCCGCCGGCCGACACGCAGGAGGAGACGATCATGGCCTATCTGAACTTTTCCGAGCTGCAGGGCAGCCCGGTCGCAGCCCCGGCGGACATCCTGCGCAGCAGCGGCTTTTCCGCGCTCGAGTGGCAGGTCGTCGCGATCGCGCAGCATGACCGGCTCGCCTCGCTCGAGAAGCCGGGCCGCCTGTCGGTTGCGCTCGGCATGATCTTCGGGGGCGAGAGCCCCAATCCGAAACTGGCGGATCAGAAACTCGAGGCACTGCGCCGCGTCGCCGTGCTCGCCTGGCACAAGGGCTATGCCCTGCCGCGCCACGAGATCCGCGCCTTCCACGAAGCGGGCTTCACGCCCGACCAATATGAAACGCTGCTCGCCTCCATCAGCCGCGGCCGGGCAGCCCTGAACCAGGGGAAGCGATTCCAATGAACATGATCTCGCGCATCGAAACCGAGACCAGCGACGTCTCGGCCCGCATCCGCCGCATGCCCTTGTGGCAGCGCGGCAGCCTGATCGCCTTGCCGGTGGTGCTCGTCGCCGCCGGGCTCGGCATCGCCAGCAAGGACGCGCCCGCCGCGATGGCCGCGCCGCCGCCGCCCACGGTGACGGTCGCCACCCCGCTGGTCCGCGACATCAACGAGTGGGACGATTATGTCGGCCGCTTCGAGCCGAGCCGCGCCGTCGAGGTGCGTCCGCGCGTCTCGGGGGCGATCACCGGCGTCCACTTCACCGACGGCGCGATCGTCCAGAAGGGCCAGTTGCTCTTCTCGATCGACCAGCGCCCCTTCGCCGCGGCGCTTGCCGAGGCGCGGGCGGGGCTGGCGAGCGCGCAGAGCGATCTTGCGCTCGCCAATTCGGACCTGAGCCGGGCCAATCGCCTGGTCGCGGTCGAGGCCGTGTCGAAGAGCGATGTCGAGCGGCTCCAGGCCCGTGTCCGTGCCGCAGGTGCGTCGGTCTCGGCCGCCCAGGCGCGCGTCCGC
Source organism: Sphingomonas sp. GW821-FHT12D09 (assembly GCF_058807215.1). NCBI lineage: Bacteria > Pseudomonadati > Pseudomonadota > Alphaproteobacteria > Sphingomonadales > Sphingomonadaceae > Sphingomonas > Sphingomonas sp. GW821-FHT12D09. Next base: position 267,291 of record NZ_JBXAQL010000002.1, read on the forward strand.
GCCCGTGCGCTCGACATGGAGTTCACCCAGGTCCGCGCACCGATCTCGGGCCGCATCTCGGACCGCAAGGTCGATGCCGGCAACCTTGTGGCGGCGGGCGAGGGGCAGGGCGGTTCGCTACTGACCACGATCAACGCGCTCGATCCGATCTACTTCACCTTCGACGGGTCCGAGGCGCTGTTCCTCAAGACCAAGCGCGCGAAGGAAGCGGGCGCGAGCACCTCGCCGGTCGAGATCCGCCTGCAGGACGAGACCGATTACAAGTGGAAGGGCAAGCTCGACTTCACCGACAATGGGCTCGATCCCAAGTCGGGGACGATCCGCGGCCGCGCGGTGCTGAGCAATCCGGGGCTGTTCCTGACGCCCGGCATGTTTGGCAACATGCGTCTCTCCGCCGGTGGCACCGCCACGGCGCTGATGGTGCCCGACAGCGCGATCCAGACCGACCAGGCACGCAAGATGGTGCTGATCGTCGGCAAGGACGACACCGTCGCGCCCAAGCAGGTCGAGCTCGGACCCGTGGTCGACGGCCTGCGCGTCGTGCGCGCAGGGCTGACGCCGACGGACCGCGTGGTGATCTCGGGCACCCAGTTCGCCGCGCCCGGCGGCAAGGTCACCCCCAAGGCCGGCAAGATCGCGCCGACCGTAACCAATCAGGCGCCGTCCCTCACGGCGCCGGTGACGGGCGAAGCTACCTTCGCTCGTTGACCGTCGGCCGCCGGGCCTCCCCAGGGTCCGGCGGCCGGCACTTCATTTTCGCACTCATTTGACGAGGAGTGGCCCCATGCGCCTCTCACGCTTCTTCATCACGCGCCCGATCTTCGCGGCGGTCATCGCGGTGATCATCACGATCATCGGCGCGATTGCCTATCTGGCGCTGCCGATCTCGCAATATCCGGACATCGTCCCCCCGACGGTTACGGTAACCGCCGGCTATCCCGGCGCTTCGGCCGAAACGGTGGCCGAGACGGTCGCCGCGCCGATCGAGCAGGAGATCAACGGCGTCGACGACATGCTCTACCAGTCGTCGCAATCGACCGGTGACGGCAATGTCACGATCACGGTGACCTTCAAGTCGGGCACCGACCTCGATTCCGCGCAGGTGCTGGTGCAGAACCGCGTGGCGGTCGCGATCCCGCGCCTGCCCGAGGAAGTGCAGCGCCTGGGCGTCGTGACGCGCAAGACCACGCCAGACTTCCTGATGGTGGTCAATTTGATCTCGCCCGACAACTCGGTCGATCGCAGCTACATCTCCAACTATGCGCTGACCCAGGTGAAGGACCGCCTGGCCCGTGTCGAAGGCGTGGGCGATGTCCGCATGTTCGGTGCGCGCGACTATGCGATGCGCGTGTGGATCGATCCGGGCCGCGCCGCGGCGCTGGGCCTGACCGCGGGCGACATCGTCCAGGCACTGCGCGGGCAGAACATCCAGGTCGCGGCGGGCTCGCTCGGCCAGGCCGGTGCGACTCCCAATGGCAACGCCTTCCAGCTCAACATCGAGACGCAGGGCCGCCTGAAGAACCCGGCTGAATTCGGCCAGGTGGTGATCCGCACCGATGCGGACGGCCGCCAGGTGCGCGTGAGCGACGTGGCGCGGGTCGAACTGGGCGCGGCGGACTATTCGTCCAACACCTATCTTTCCAACCAGCCCACCGTGATCCTCGGCGTCTTCCAGCGCCCGGGCTCGAACGCGCTCGCCTCGGCGACCGCAGTCGAGAACGAGCTCAAGGCGATGTCGAAGAACTTCCCCAAGGGCCTCGAATATCGCGTCATCTACAACCCGACCGAGTTCATCTCCCAGTCGATCGACGCCGTCTATCACACGCTGGGCGAGGCGATCCTGCTCGTCGTGCTCGTCGTCATCGTCTTCCTCCAGAAGTGGCGCGCGGCGATCATCCCGGTGCTCGCCATCCCGGTCTCGCTGATCGGCACGATGGCGGTGCTGCTGCCGCTTGGCTATTCGCTCAACAACCTCTCGCTGTTCGGCCTGGTGCTGGCGATCGGCATCGTCGTCGACGATGCGATCGTCGTGGTCGAGAATGTCGAGCGCAACCTGGCACGGGGCATGACTCCGCTCCAGGCGGCGCAGACGTCGATGGACGAAGTGTCCGGCGCGCTCGTCGCGATCGTGCTGGTGCTGCTCGCGGTGTTCCTGCCGACGCTGTTCCTCAACGGTCTGTCGGGCGCCTTCTACAAGCAGTTCGCCGTGACGATCTCGGCGGCGACGGCGATCTCGCTGCTCGTCTCGCTGACGCTGTCGCCGGCGATGGCCGCGCTGCTGCTGCGCCATCACGAAAGCGAGCCCAAGGGCCCGGTCGGCCGTTTGGTGCGCCGGGGTGCCGACGCGTTCAACAACGGCTTCGAGCGGATGAGCGTGCGGTACGCAAAGCTCACCCGCGTGCTGGTGACGCGTCCGAAGCGGATGATGCTCACTTATGTCGGCCTGATCGCCGCGACGATCGGCATGTTCTGGGTGACGCCCGTCGGCTTCATCCCGCAGCAGGACCAGGGCTACTTCCTCACGGTCATCCAGCTGCCGCCGGGCTCGTCGCTCGAGCGGACGGACGAAGTGATGCGCAAGGTCGTCGCCCGCATCCTGCCGATCCCGGGCGTGAAGGGCTCGGTGATGCTCGCCGGCTTCGACGGTCCGTCGCAGACGCTCGCCCCGAACTCGGCCGCCGCCTACGTGCCGCTGCAATCCTTCGAGGAGCGCAAGAAGCTCGGCGTCAACATCAACGACATCATGAACGAGGCGCGCAAGCGCACCGCCGACATCAACGAGGCGATGCTGCTCGTGGTGCCCCCGCCCGTGATCCAGGGCATCGGCTCGGCCGGCGGCTATCGGATGATGGTCGAGGACCGCGGCGAACATGGCTATGAGGATCTCGGCAAGACGGCGTTCGGGCTGATCGGCCAGGCCAACCAGACCGCCGGCCTCAAGCAGATCTACACCTTCTTCAACACCGCGACGCCGCGCGTCTTCGCCGATATCGACCGGCGCAAGGCAGACATGCTCGGGGTGCCGCCGGAGCGGGTGTTCGAGGCGCTCAACGTCTATCTCGGCTCGGCCTTCGTGAACGACTTCAACATGCTCGGGCGCACCTATCGCGTGACCGCGCAGGCGGATGCTCCGTTCCGTGCGACCGAGGCGGATATCGCCAACCTCAAGACCCGCTCGAACAGTGGCGCAATGGTGCCGATCGGTTCGGTCTCGACCTTCGAGAACAAGACCGGCCCGTACCGCGTGACGCGCTACAATTTGTTCCCGGCGGTGGAAGTCGATGGCGATACTGCCCCCGGCTACAGCTCGGGTGCCTCGCTCGACACGATGGAGAAGCTCGCCGCCAATCTGCCCGCCGGCTACAGCGCCGAGTGGACCGGCATCGCCTATCAGCAGAAGATGGCCGGCAGCACTGCCGGGCTGGTCTTCGCGCTGGCCGTGGTGTTCGTCTTCCTGGTGCTGGCGGCGCAGTATGAAAGCCTGACCATGCCGCTGGCGATCATCCTGATCGTGCCGATGTGTCTGCTCGCGGCCATGGCCGGCGTGAACCTGCGGGGAATGGACAATAACGTCCTCACCCAGATCGGCCTGGTCGTGCTGATTGCGCTGGCTGCGAAGAACGCGATCCTCGTGGTCGAGTTCGCCCAGCAGGCCGAGAAGCAGGATGGGCTGTCGCCGGTGGAAGCCGCGGTGCGTGCCGCACGCGACCGCCTGCGGCCGATCCTGATGACCTCGTTCGCCTTCATCCTCGGCGCCGTGCCGCTGCTGATCGCGAGCGGGGCGGGTGCGGAGCTCCGCCAGGCGCTCGGTACCGCGGTGTTCTTCGGGATGATGGGCGTGACTGCCTTCGGCCTGCTCTTCACGCCGACCTTCTACGTCGTCTGCCGCGCGCTCGGGGATCGCATCGCGAACCTCCGTGCTCGCAAGGCGACCGATGGTGGCCACGAGCCGGTGCTGGCACCGGCTGAATGAGCTCTTCGTCACCCCGGCGAAAGCCGGGGCCCAGAGCCACGAACGACTCGCTCTGTAACCCTGGGTCCCGGCTTTCGCAGGGATGACGGGAGGAGGATTGAACATGATGTATCGCACGTTCCTCGCAACCGCCTCGGCCCTGGCGCTCGCCGCCTGCGCCGCCGGTCCGAACTATGTCGCGCCGACGCCGCCCCAGACCGCGGGCGGGAATTTCGTCGCGGCCAACCCGGCGGTCAACGCCGAGCCCGTGCAGGGCAATTGGTGGCGGCTCTACAACGACCCGGTGCTCGACCAGCTCGTGAGCGATGCCTTGGCCGTCAACACCGACATCCGCGTAGCGGTGGCGCGGATCGAAAAGGCCCGCGCCGTGCTGCGCGGCGCCAAGGCCGACCAGCTGCCCCAGGCAAGCCTTGGTGCCGGCGCCAATTACGGCCGCCTGCCCGAAAACCAGCGTGCCCCTGGCGGGCCGCGCGAGGACTGGCAAGTCGATGCCGGGCTGAGCGTCAGCTATGAAGCCGACCTGTTCGGCCGGCTCAGCCGCGGCACCGAAGCCGCCCGCGGCGATGTCGGCGCCGCCGAGGCGGACGCCGATGCGGTCCGCGTGATCGTCGCCGCCGAGACGGCCCGCGCCTATGCCGATGCGTCCTCCGCCGCCGAGCGGCTGGGCGTGGCCGAGCACATCGTCCAGCTGCTCGACCAATCGATCGACCTGACCGAGCGCCGCCGCGGCGTCGGCCTGGCCACCCGACTCGACACTGCCCGGATCGGCGCGCTGCGCAACCAGCGCCAGGCCCAGGTCCCCGCGCTCAAGGCGGAGCGCGATGCGGCGCTGTTCCGCCTCGCCACGCTCACCGGCCGCACGCCTGCCGACCTGCCTGCGATGGCCGGCGAGCGCAGCACCACGCTGCGCCTGAGCCAACCGATCCCGGTCGGTGACGGCGCCGCCTTGCTTGCCCGCCGCCCGGACATCCGCGCCGCCGAGCGCCGCCTCGCGGCTTCGACCGCGCGGATCGGCGTCGCCACCGCGGACCTCTATCCGCGCATCACCCTCGGCGCCTCGGGCGGCTCGACCGGCACCAGCTTCGGCGATATCTTCGGTGCCGGACCGCTGCGCTGGCTGGCCGGCGGGCTGCTCAACTGGGCGATCAATCCGGGCCCGGCGCGGGCGCGCGTCGCGGGTGCCGAGGCCGATGCCAAGGGCGCGCTCGCCAGCTTCGATGGTGTCGTGCTGGGCGCCCTGCAGGAGACCGAGACCGCGCTTTCCGCCTATGGCCATGCGCTCGATCGGCGCACCGCGCTCCAGGCGGCGCGCAACGAGGCGGAAGCGGCGGTCAACATCGCCCGTGCTCGTCAGCGCGAAGGCGATATCGACTCGCTGGCGCTGCTCGATGCCGAGCGCACCTTCGCCGATGCCGAGGCCGATCTCGCCCAGGCGGATGCGTTCATCGCCGATACCCAGGTGGATCTCTTCCGCGCGCTCGGCGGCGGCTGGCAGACGAGTTAGCTGCCGTTCGTCATCCCCGCGAAGGCGGAGATCCAGGGTTCCACGGACAGCACCAATGGCTCTGGATCCCCGCCTGCGCGGGGATGACGATTAGAGTGATCACCCAGATGGGCACTGGGCGGGGATTGCCGGAGCGGTTAGGCTGGCGCGCATGACCCATGCCATCGCCAAGATCGGGCGCGACGCGCCCTACGCCACCCAGATCGACTTCGGAACGCACCAGCTTGTCGGTGACGAGCCCGCCGAGCGCGGCGGCGGCGATGCCGGGCCGGCGCCCTATGAACTGCTGCTGGGTTCGCTGGGCGCCTGCACCGCGATCACGCTGCGCATGTATGCCGAGCGCAAGCAATGGCAGGTCGAGGGTATCGAAGTCTCGCTGTTCCTCCACGGCCAGGGCGAGACGCTCGAGATCGAGCGGGTGCTGAAGATCGCCGGAACCGATGCCGAGCAGAACGCCCGCCTTGCCGAAATCGCCGAAAAGACGCCGGTCACGCTCACCCTGAAACGCGGTGTCCCGATCGCGACGCGGCTCGGGTGAACTTTGTTACAACTTAGCGCAACACTGGGGACGCAATTTGTCGTAGAAGCTGCAACATGCTTGCTACCGCGACTCCGCAGGATGACACTGCGACCCTCCTCGTCGTAGACGACGACCGTGACATCCGCATGCTGCTGGCGAACAGCCTCGGCTCGCGCGGCTACCGTGTCGAGACTGCGTCGAATACGCGCGACATGGACCAGATCCTGGCGCGTACGCCCGTGGATCTCGTCATCCTCGACGTGATGATGCCGGGCGAGGACGGGCTTTCGGCATGCCGCCGCATCGCGCGCGCCGACGGGCCCGAGATCGTCTTCCTCAGCGCGCTGGGCGAGGAGCAGGACCGGATCCTGGGCCTTGAAGTCGGCGCGGGCCATTATCTTCCCAAGCCCTGCAGCCCGCGCGAGATCCTAGCCACGGTGCGCGCGGCGCTGCGCAAGCGCGGTGCGGTCGCCACTGCGGAGAGCGGCGAGGTCTACACCTTCGAAGGCTGGCGCATCGATCTGGGCAGCCATGAGCTGTTCGATCCCAATGGCGTGCTCGTCGGCCTCACCGATGGCGAGTTCGCGGTGCTGCGCGTGTTCATCGAGCGTCCGCGGCGGGTGCTGAGCCGCGAGGCGCTGCTGGCGGCGGCGCGCGGTCCGGACTCGGACGCCTATGACCGTGCGATCGATGTGCAGGTGAGCCGCCTGCGCCGCAAGCTGCGCTCGGGCGGGGACGAGATCATCCGCACCGTGCGTAACGAAGGCTATTTGTTCGTACCCAAGGTGGTGCGCGCGTGACACTCCGCGGGCGCGGGGCGGGGTCGCCTCTGTTCCTGCGGGTCTTTGCGCTAATGGTGGTCTGCGTCGCGGTTACGCAGTTGATGAACTTCGCGCTGCTGATCGCGGTCCAGACTCCCACCGCAAAGCTCTATACGGTCGGCCAGGCTGTCGATGCGCTGCAGGGCAAGCCCAGCGACGACGATCTCGCGGTTTCCCGGTCGAGCCATGTCGACGAACCGCACTGGAATCCGCGCGGCGAGCGGACCGAGGTGGCGATCGCGAAGGTAATGAACCTGCCGGTCGAGCGAGTCCTGATCAGTTTCCCGACACCCTTCCTGACTCGCGAGAAGATCTACGACCGCGCGAGCGTGCCGCATTCGGAGCCACCGGCCAGCGTGCAGGCAGCGCGGAGCGTGGTCATCACCGGCGACTTCACCGCGTCATACCGCCGCGCGGATGGGCAATGGATCACGGTTTCTACCGTCAGCGGCTTCGAACCGTGGCGCTGGTTCGTGCTATGGTGGCTGATCCTGTCGGCCGCTGCCGTCGCGCCCTTCGCCTGGGCGCTGGCCCACCGTATCGCCAAGCCGATCGGTGCCTTCGCCGCCGCGGCGGAACGGCTCGGCCGTGATCCGCGCGCCGCGCCGATCGCGATCGACGGGCCGACCGAGATCGCCGATGCCGCCGCCGCCTTCAACCGGATGCAGGCGCGGCTCAACCGCTATGTCGACGATCGCGCCACCGTGGTGGGCGCCGTGGCGCACGACCTGCGCACGCCGCTGATGCGCCTCGGCCTTCGCCTGGAGGCCGCACCCGACGCGCTGCGCCAGGCGTGCGAGGGCGATATCCGCGACATGGAGGCGATGATCTCCGCGACGCTCAGCTATCTGCGCGACACGACCAAGCAGGGCGCGCGCAAGCCGCTCGACCTGCGCTCGCTGGCCGAGACGGTGACCGACGACATGAGCGACCGCGGTGAGCCGGTGACGCTTGCACCGGGCGATCCGGTAGTGGTCGAGGGCAATTCGCCGGCGCTGAAGGCGATGCTCAACAATCTGGTGATCAACGCGCTCAAATATGCCGGCAGCGCCGAAGTCTCGCTGGGGCAGGCGGACGGCCAGGCGATGATCGAAGTGCGCGATGACGGGCCGGGCGTGTCCCCCGAGGATCTCGACCGCGTGTTCGAGCCGTTCTTCCGCGGCGAGCGCTCGCGCAACCGCGATACCGGCGGGATCGGATTGGGCCTGGCCAGTGCGCGGGCGGTGGCGCGTGCGCATGGAGGTGATGTAGTCATCCGCAACCGCGAGGAAGGCGGCCTCTCCGCGCTTGTTACGCTTCCGGTATAGATAACCGCCACAAAGCGGAAACCTCCCAGCGACGAACCGAAATCCCTCCGACACCCGCGCCGCGGAACCCTGTGTTCGAACGGTGAGGGCAAGTTGCGGCGGGATCAGCACATCGAACGGGACGATGAAGGGGGCGGCGGCGCGGTGCCGCTCGCGCCGGATGCGCGCGGGCTCGACGGACTGCTGTCGCGCCCCGTGCCGCTGTGGAGCCTGGTCCTCGCCTTGCTGTTCGTGCCCGTTGCCGCGATCGGCACCGGCGCGATCGTCGATGGCTGGGAGAAGTCGGGCGCCGTCGGCCGCGTCGCGATCGCGGTGGCGCGCGTGCCCGATACGATTACCGGCATGTTCAAGAGCCCCGCACCCTATTTCGGCGGCAAATATGAGAAACTGCCGGCCGGCTTCACCCGCGATGCGGGCTTCACCGATACCGGCTATGTGCTGATCTCCCCCTTCGACCCCAACCGCGCGCGATCGGTGGTGCAACTGGTGCGCCTGTCGGACGGGGCGGTGGTGCGCGAAGTCGTGCCCGATGTCGATGCCGCCAATGCCGCCTCGCGCTTCAGGTCCGCGCTCACCGACGTGCACCGCGACAAGGATGCGGCGCGCAACCGGCTGATGCACCCGCTGCTGCTCGCCGATGGCAGCGTAGTGGTGCACGACAGCTCGCCGCTCGCCCGCTACGACGCCTGCGGCACGCTGCTCTGGTCGGTGGACGGCATCTTCAGCCATTCGACCGAGCAGGGCCCGGACGGCAGCCTGTGGGTGCCGTATCGCTATCCCGTGCCGCGCGAGCCGGGCGTGAAGGCCGACTTCTGGGACGACGCCGTCGCCCAGGTTTCGCCCGAGGGACGGCTGGTCAAGCTCGATCGTATCGCCGACATCCTCGAGCGCAACGGCCTTGCCCGGCTGTGGCGCGGCCGGCCCTATGTGCAGGATCCCTTCCATCTCAACGACATCCAGCCGGCAATGGTCGACGGACAGAAGTGGAAGAAGGGCGACCTGTTCCTCAGCCTGCGCAACCTTTCGCTTATCGCATTGTACAGGCCGAGCACGGGCAAGATCCTGTGGTGGAAGATCGGCCCGTGGCGCTTCCAGCACGACGTCAGCATCCTCGACGATCACCGCATCTCGGTGTTCGATAACAACACGCTGATGGGCTATCCGGGCGAGCGGGTGAACGGCCACAATCGGCTGCTCGTCCTCGACCTCGTCACCGGCGCCACCAGCTCGCCCTGGGACCAGGGCTTTGCCGCCAATCATATCGCCACGCGCGCCCAGGGCCGCGGCACGCCGCTGCCGGGCGGGGACGCCATGATCGAGGAGACCGAGCAAGGCCGCCTCGTCCGCATGTCGCCCGCGGGCGCGGTGCGCTGGCGCTACATCTCCGCCGATTCCGCCGAGCGGCGCATGGCCCTTAGCTGGGCACGCTATCTCGATCCCACCACCGATGGCCCGGCCATTCAAGCTACGGTGCATGCAACATGTTCGTGAACCTTCTCAGAGCCTTGTCGATAGCCCTGGCGCTCTGCGCACCACTCGCCGCCCAAGCCTATACCGGCCCGGGACTCGGCCTCGGCGCGGTCGGCGTGGCGCTGGGGCTGATCGGCTCGATCCTGCTCGCGATCGTCTCGGTCGTCTGGTACCCGCTGAAGCGGCTGGTCCGCCGCATCCGCGGGCGCGCCCGGTGATCCTGCTCTTCCTCGCCATCGTCGCGGTGCTCGAACTGGCGCGCGCGCTGCCGCTTGTCCCTGCATTTCAGGCGCTTGCCGAGTGCGGCCGGCATGCCCTGCGGCTGTTGGCCAAACGGGGTGTTTCGGAGTGGGGCAAGGAACGGGCGCTCCGTATCCTTTCAGGGCGGATGTTCGCGCGGACGGCATGGGCGGGAATGTTGCTGCTCGCAGTCGCCGCCCCTCTGCTGGCAGTGCTGGTACTGGACGCCAACTGGCCCGAAATCGGCGCCGTTCGGACGGACTGGACGGCAAAGTGGGCACTGATGCCCTTCACGCTGGGCTATGCCGTGCTGCGCTGGCAGGTGATCCCGCGTGTACAGCGGGGCTGACAAGCTCCTCCACCGCATCGCCCTGGGTTCGCCTGCGCTGCTGGAGGCCATGTTCGATATCGAGCGGGTCACCCACCGCAAACGCATGGCGGCGGTGCCGATCCAGCGCCCGGTGTTCATCGCCGGACTGGCGCGCGCAGGCACGTCGATCCTGACCCGGCTGCTCCACGCCGGCGGCGATTTCGCCGCACCGTCCTACCGCGACCTTCCGTTTCCACTTGCTCCGAACGGCTGGGGCCGGCTGGGCGGCAAGCGGCATGTCGAGGCCCGGGAACGGGGGCATGCAGACGGTTTGACCCATGATCTGGATAGTCCCGAGGCGATTGAGGAGGTTTTCTGGCGCGCGTTCGAGGGAAAACGCTACCTGCGCCGCGACGGACTGGCCCCGGTCGCACCCGATCCGGAGACGCTCGCCAACTTCCGCGACTATCTGCGCCTGGTCCTGCTGCGCCACGGCGGGAGGCGCTATCTATCGAAGAACAATAACAATATCCTGCGCCTGGAGGGGCTGGCCGCGACGTTTCGCGACGCAATACTGGTCCATCCGTTCCGCGATCCGCTGCAGCAGGCGCTGTCGCTCCTCGCACAGCACCGCCGCGCGGTCGCGCTGGCGCAGGAGGACCCGTTCCGCCAGCGCTACATGACCTGGCTGGGGCATCACGAGTTCGGCGCGGATCGCCGGCCCTTCCTGTTCGACGGGGCCCCCGGAGGCGACGAGGACGCCGAGCGCATCGAGTATTGGCTGAAGCTGTGGGACGCGGTCTATCGCGCGCTGCTCGCCTCGCCCCCGCGCGTGCAGGAGCGCCAGCTGTTCCTCGACTATGACGCGCTGTGCGCCGAGCCGCGCCGTTATGCGCCAAGGCTGGCGGTGATGGTGGAGGCGCCGATCGATTCGTCCGCGTTGCGGGCGCCGGAGCTGCGCCATGCCGATGCTGACCCGGTGCTGCTGGCGCGGGTGGCGGAGACGCATGCGCGGCTGCAGGCGCGGTTTCGGGGGCAGTTTGGCTAGGGTTCTGCGGCTTTACTCCGTCATCCCCGCGAAGGCGGGGATCCAGAGCCAAGGGCAGAGCACGCGCGGTTCGCATCAGCGAGCTCCGGAGAGCGTGCGCTTGATTGCATCATTTGTACGCGGTGACCCTGGATCCCCGCCTTCGCGGGGATGACGAAAAGGCATGGGATGGCAGGAGAAGCGGGATCCCGGCTCAAGGCCGGGATGACGAGAAGAGGAGCGGGGCCGACCAAAGTCGTACAAGCCTGTTCCCCCTCCACTATCCATGATAGCGCTAACGCAAATCGACCGGCGGCAAAGCCGGAGATCGGGGCTTGGGCTTTCACTAGTCGGAGAGGGGCCAATGAAGATCATCGCGACGCGCCGCGACATGCTGGGCGGCATCGGTGCCGGGCTGGTTACGGGCGCATTGGGCATGCCTGCCTGGGCGCAGGGCAGACGCAAGCTCGGCTATGCGATCGTGGGCCTGGGCAACTACGCGACCAACCAGATCATGCCGCGGATCAAGGACTGCGAATTCGCCGAGTTGCGCGCGCTGGTCAGCGGCACGCCGGCCAAGCTCGAGAAGTTCGGCGCGCAATACGGCATCGCGAAGACGCACCGCTACAGCTATCGGGATTACGACCGGATCAAGGACAATCCCGACATCGACCTGGTCTATGTCGTGCTGCCCAACAACATGCATGCCGAATATTCGATCCGCGCCAGCAAGGCCGGCAAGCATGTGCTGTGCGAGAAGCCGATGGCGGTCTCCGCGGCCGAATGCGAGGCGATGATCACGGCGGCGAAACAGGCCAATCGCAAGCTGATGATCGGCTATCGCTGCCATTTCGAGCCATATAATCTCCACGCAGTCTCGCTGGTGAAGTCGGGGTTCGTCGGCCGCCCGACCTTGATCACCGCCGAGCATGGCTTCTACGCCCAGCCCGGCCAGTGGCGGCTCGACCGGCCCTATTCGGGTGGCGGATCGCTGATGGACATCGGCATCTACAGCCTCAATGCCGCGCGCTACCTGGCGGGCGAGGAGCCGACCCAAATCAGCGCGATGGAATCGACCGACAAGAGCGATCCGCGCTTCGCGACGGTCGAGGACCGGATCGACTGGCAGATGCGCTTCCCCACCGGGCTGATCGCCAATTGCGTGTCGAGCTATTCCTCCGGCCACAATGCCTATCGCGTGACCGGCACCAAGGGCTGGGTGGGGATGGAGCCGGCCACACCCTATGAGGGGCATCGCATGTGGACGCGGCAGAATGGGCAGACCAGTCCAGTCGAGCTGCCGGCGCCGGCCAAGAACCAGTTCGTCGCCCAACTCGATCACTTGGCCGAAAGCGTGCTGACCGGTCTTCCCTTGCGCGCTTCGGGCGAGGAAGGACTGCGCGACATGCGGTTGATCGAGGCGATATACCGCTCGGCGCGCGAAGGCCGGACGATCAAGCTGGCATGACGGAGACGAGGATGATGATCGAGACGACGCGCCGCAGCCTGCTGGCCGGCATGGCGGTGCTGCCCTTCCTGCCGGGCGTAGCCTTTGGCGAGACAGTGGGGGGCATTACCCGCTTCGATCCGGCGCTGGATGCCCTGATCGATGTGGCGAGCCCGATCGAGGTCATCGCCAGCGGGTATAAATGGGCCGAGGGACCGGTCTGGGTGAGGAAGGGCGGCTATCTGCTCTTTTCCGATGTGCCCGCCAATATCGCGTATCGCTGGAAGGCGGGGGAGGGGGCGAGGCCGTTCCTTTCGCCCTCCGGCCTGGCCGGACCGATCCCGGCGGGCATCCGCGAGGCGGGATCGAACGGGATGGTGATCGATGGGCGTGGCGACCTGTTGATGGCCGATTCGGGGACCCGCGCGATCGCGCGGGTGGATCTGGCGACCAGGAAGAAGACGATCGTCGTCGGTGCGTTCGAGAGCAAGAAATTCAACAGCTGCAACGACCTGGCGATCGGGCGCGGCGGGTCGATCTACTTCACCGATCCGCCCTATGGGCTGGCCGAGGGGGACACGTCGCCGCTGAAGGAATTGGCGTTCAATGGCGTCTACCGCGTGAATGCGGACGGCAGCGGCGTGTCGCTGATCGACAAGAACCTCAAGCGGCCGAACGGCATCGGCGTCTCCCCGGGGCTCGACCGGCTCTATGTCAGCCAGTCCGATCCGGACGATGCGAAGATCTTCACCTGCGAACTGGCGGCGGACGGCTCGGCGCGCGGCGCACTGGTGCCGTTCGTCGATTTCTCCGCGGAAGTGGCGCGCAAGCTGCCCGGGCTGCCCGACGGGATGAAGGTGGCGAAGAGCGGGCATCTCTTCGCCAGCGGGCCGGGCGGGATCTACATCATCGCGCCCGATGGCAGGAAGCTCGGGCTGATCGCCACCGGCAAGGCGGCCGCCAATTGCTGCTTCGGCGAGGATGGGAAGACGCTGTTCATCACCTCGTCCGACATGGTGGCGAAGGTGCGGCTGAAGGCTTCGGGCTGGTAGACTTCCGTCACCCTGAACTTGTTTCAGGGTCCAATTCTCCACGGGCGATATCGCTGGTGGTGGGTGGGATGCTGAAACAAGTTCAGCATGACGATGTAATTTAGGGCGCACCCGCACTACACCGGACGCATGGCAGACGAAGAGGCGATTCCCGCGGCGACCGTGATCGTGATGCGCGAGCGGGGCGGGGTGCCCGAGTTGCTGATGGTCGAGCGTGCCGCGGCGATGGCATTTGCCGGCGGGGCATTGGTCTTTCCCGGCGGGCGGATCGATCCGGGCGATGTCGCGCTGGCCGAGCTGCAGGGCGGCGATGTCGATGAGAATGCCGCGCGGATCGCCGCGATCCGCGAGACGCTGGAGGAAGCGGGGGTCGTCGTCGGGCTGGCGCCCGCGGGCAGGATGCTGGCGATGCGCGAGCGGCTCTATGCCGGCGCGCCGATGGGCGATCTGCTCAAGGAAGCGGGCGCCGCGCTGGCGCTCGATGCGCTGGTGCCGTTCGCGCGCTGGCTGCCGCTGGGGGTGAAGCACAAGATCTTCGACACGCGCTTCTACCTTGCCCGCGCGCCCGACAATGCCGAGCCGCTGGTCGATGGCAACGAGAATGTCCGCGTCTTCTGGGCGAGCGCGCGCGCGGTGCTGGCGATGGCCGAGCGCGGCGAGGCGCATCTGATCTTCCCGACGCGGCGCAACCTCGAGCGGCTGGCGCTGTTCGCGAAGTTCGACGATGCCGTCGCCGATGCCCGCGCGCATCCGGTGCGGACGATCACCCCCTGGGTGGAGACGCGCGGCGACGTGCCGCATCTCTGCATCCCCGACGATCTCGGCTATCCGGTCACCGCGCAGCGCCTCGACGAGGCTATCCGCGCATGAGGATCGTGCGGCGGGCGATTACCGTCACGCTGGTCCTCGCGCTGCTGATCGGCGGGCTGCTGCTCGGCTACGCAGTGCTGCGCGGCCGGCCGCAGGACCTGCCCTGGACGCGGCTGGACCTCAGCCAGCCGATCGGCATGTTCACCGGGCGCAAGCTTGCCGGCCTCACCGACGACTATGCCGAATGCCGGGTGCTGCTGCGCGCGGCGGGGGTGCGCTACACCCAGTTGCCGGCGGTGGCCGGGAGCGATCCGGAGTGCGGCTATGCCGACGGGGTGCGCTTCGCATCCGGAGGGTCGCGCGGGATCGCCTATAGCCCCGCCAATCTCGGCACCTCCTGCCCGGTGGCGGCGGCGCTGTCGCTGTGGGAATGGGATATCCTGCAGCCCGCCGCGCAGAAGCATTTCGGCCAGGATATCGTCGGGATCGAGCATCTCGGCAGCTATTCGTGCCGGCGGATCTATGGTCGCAGCGCGGGCGACTGGAGCGAGCATGCCACTGCCGACGCGGTCGACATCGCTGCGTTCAGGTTGGCCGACGGGACGCGGATCAGCGTGCTCAAGGATTGGGGCGAGGGGGGCGAGAAGGCTGCGTTCCTGCGCGAGGCGCGCACGGGGGCGTGCAAGCTGTTCTCGACCGTATTGTCCCCGGATTACAACGCGGCGCACCGCGATCACCTGCACCTCGACGAGGCGGAGCGGGGAGAGATGGGGTGGCGGGCCTGCCGCTAGGCCGACCCGCCGGAAAGCATCAGTGCGAGAGCGACGCCGTGTCGACCTTCTCCACCCAGGCCGGGTAGAAGCTCGGCTGGCGGTTCGACCAGCCCGAGGCGGTCGCCGCGGCTTCGCTGATCGACTGGAGCAGCTTGCGGCGCAGGTCCGGATGGAGGTGCGGCAGCGCCGCCGCGGCGCAGAAGGCCGAGGGGAGCCAGGGGCGCACTTCGGCGCCGATCAGCCGCTCGAACAGGAAGCGGAAGGCCGAGAAGGTGGTGAGCCGGCCCTGGCCGAGATCGAAGGCGGCGATGGCGACGAGCGGCGACATGAACGGCTCGATCGAATCGAGATCGCTGTCCTCCGGCATCAGCGCGCGCACTTCGTGCAGGCGGTCATAGATGCGCGACTGGGCGCGGATGCTGGCGGCTTCGACGACGTCGCGCGACCAGCGGATCATCGCATCCTCGCGCTCAAGGCCGATGTCGAGCGAGCGGCGGATATAGCGCTGCGTCGCGGCGCTGAACCCGGCGAATTCCTTCATTTCGGCGAGCGTCATCGCGCCTTCCGCCGGTTTAGCCTTTGCTCCCATTGCTCAATACTCCCACCCCAGATCGTGACCCTCCGACACGGATACTGCGGCAATATGGTTAACGAGCCGCTGAACCCGTCGTCGTCCCCTGTTCATTATAGGAAACTATGTGATTCCGCGGCGCAACATCGATGCGATGAATTGAGGTCCTGCTTGTGCAAAACCTCAGGGACTGATGCACTTGCGCACGGATATTGCCCATTTGGGGTGCATCCGGGTCCGGGTTTGTACCGAGGCCAGGGCGGCGTTTTTGCGCACCTGCACACCCACGCACACGAAGTTCCCGGTCAAAGGTTCCCTGTTTCGCAGCCATTTTTGCAGGTCATCGGCTCGTCGCAACGGTTCGTCCCATCGACCCGCCGCGGGGGTGTACTTCGGTCCTATAGTTTGGTCATTCGCACTCAACATCTGATTGCTTCCTGACCGGGGGGTCCATGAATTTTCGTGTTCTCGCAGCGCGTTTCGCGCTGATGGCTGCTTGCATCCTGATGACTGCTGCTCCGCAGGCAGCGTCGGCCAAGGGCCGTACCTTCTGGCAGTGCGCGCCGTTCGCTCGTGAAGTCTCGGGCGTCGACATCCATGGCAATGCCTGGACCTGGTGGAACCAGGCCGCCGGCCGCTATCAGCGCGGCGAGGCACCGAAGATCGGTGCGGTCATGTCGTTCCAGCGCACGTCCAAGATGCCGCTCGGCCATGTCGCCATGGTCAGCCAGGTGGTCAGCGACCGCGAAGTCCTCCTCACCCATGCCAACTGGTCGCGTGCCGGCAGCGTCGAGCGCAACGTGCGCGCCGTCGATGTCTCGGCTGCAGGCGACTGGAGCGAAGTGAAGGTCTGGTTCGCGCCGACCGGCGGCCTCGGCACCTCGGTCTATCCGGTCAATGGCTTCATCTATTCGGGCAGCGCGCCGCGCGACTTGGACGACGACTTCAAGCCCTCGCTCGACCTCGACCTGAGCGACCTGATCGCCGACAGCAAGAACGAGACCCCCGACGCGGGCTGATCGCTTCGACAGCGCTGAAGGAGAGGGCCCGGCGATTGTCCGGGCCTTTTCGTATTTGGAAGTAGGGCGGGTTACGCCTTCGGCACGAACGCCAGCGCGGCGCCGTTCATGCAGTAGCGCTTGCCGGTAGGCCTGGGCCCGTCGTCGAAGACATGGCCGAGATGCCCGCCGCAGCGGCGGCATAGCGTTTCGGTGCGGCTCATTCCCAGCGTGTAGTCCGACTTGCCCAGCACGGCGTTCGGCAGGGGCTGCCAGAAGCTCGGCCAGCCGGTGCCGCTGTCGAACTTGGTCGACGAGGCGAACAGCGGCAGCGCGCAGCCGGCGCAGGTGAAGGTGCCGGCGCGGTGCTCGTTGTTGAGCGGGCTGGTGAAGGCGCGCTCGGTCGCACCGCGGCGGAGCACCTGATAGGCGAGCGGGCTGAGCCGCTTCTTCCATTCGGCGTCGCTGAGCGTGAACTCGAACTTCTGCGCGGCTGCGGCGGGCGCGCCGCCACAAGCAGCAGTGAAGGCGCCGAGGCCGGCGACGGCGAGAAAGGTGCGGCGGTTGGTTTCCATGGGGGGAATGTGGGGTGACGACACACCGGCGTCCAGCCCCACGCCGTCATCCCGGCGAAAGCCGGGACCCAGGGTCACTGAGCGACGTCTTGCTTGGCTCTGGGTCCCGGCTTTCGCCGGGATGACGATAAGGCATCAATAGTGGCTCAGCTCCGCCGGCATCTTCTTGTAGCCGTGCACGAAGCAGGCCGCGACGCGCTCGGGCTCGCGCAGCACGTTCACGCGCAGGCGGCGCTTGGCCATCTCTTCCATCAATATGCCGATCTGCAGCTCGGCCAAGCGCGCGCCGACGCAGCGGTGGATGCCGTGGCCGAAGGCGAGGTGGCGGCGGGCATTCTCGCGATCGACGATGATCTTGTCGGCATCCGGGAACACGCTCTCGTCGCGATTGGCCGAGAGATACCAGAGCGCCAGCTTGTCGCCCTCACGGATCTTGTGGCCCTCCAGTTCGGTATCCTGGGTCGCGGTGCGGCGCATATGGGCGAGCGGGGTCTGCCAGCGGATGATGTCCTGCGTGGCGTTGGCGATCAGGCCCGGATCGGCCTCGAGCTTGGCGCGCTGGTCGGGGAACAGCTCGAGCCCCCAGGCATAGGCGCTCATCGAGTTGCGCGTGGTGTCGTTGCCGCCGACGATCAGCAGGATCAGGTTCCCGAGGAACTCATATTGGTCCATCTCGGCCATCGCATCCGAATGGATCATCATCGAGATCAGGTCGGGCGTGGATTCCTTGCCGACCTTGCTCTGCCAGAGATTGCCGAAATAGGCGGCGCATTCGAACAGGATCTCGCGGCGCTGCTGCTTGCGCACCGGATCCTTGGCGATCTCGATATCGCCGGCCCAATCGGACCAGTGGGTGAGCAGGCGGCGGTCTTCCCAGGGGAAGTCGAACAGGATCGCCAGCATCTGGGTGGTCAGCTCGATCGAAACCTGGTCGACCCAGTCGAACTCCTGCCCGATGGGCAGCGAATCGAGGATCTCGGTGGTGCGCGTGCGGATATTCTCGCTCATCCGCACCATCTCGCTCGGCGTGAAGGCGGGGGCGACGGTGCGGCGCTGGCCGGTGTGCTTGGGCCGGTCCATCGCGATGAACATCGGCATCTTGATGTCGCCTTCCTGCAGGTCGGCAATGGTGATGCCGCCGGCTTGCGACGAGAAGAGATCGGGGAGCGATTCGACCTGGACGATCGGCTTGTAAGTCGAGACCGACCAAAAGGGGCCGAAGGCGCTGTGCGCGTTGTAATGGACGCCGCCCTTTTCGCGCAGTTCGCGGAAGGGGGCGTGCCAGGTATCGTCGCGGTACAGCTCGGGCCGGCTGACGTCGAGCGGATCGACCGCGCCATCGGTTTCGGTCGCAAGCGTAGCCATGCTGCCTCTCCTTTTATGGGAGGAGGGAATACCTAATTGACAGTTGTGTCAATAGTGGAGGCCGGGGGCGACTGGCATCCGTAATCGTCATCCCCGCGAAGGCGGGGATCCAGAGTGGCGGAGCGACGCCCTTTGTGACCCTGGATCCCCGCCTTCGCGGGGATGACGGTGGGGAGGAGGCTTGCTCCCCAGCCAGTCCTCAGGCGGCGGCCGTCTCGATCTTCGCCCGGCGCTTGGGACTGCCCGACTTGAGCACGCCGCGGCGGAACCAGCGGGCGCCCAGCGTGATGATGATCGTCACCCACAGCACCTGCCAGGCAAGCGCGAGCAAATGCGGCCAGATCGCCGGCGAGCTGCCCGCCAGCCCGATCATCGCGAAGGGCGAGCTGAACGGGAAAAGCTGGGCCGCAGTGGCGATCCAGCTGTCCGGCCGAGTCGCCGCACCCAGTGCCAGGCCGAACATCATCATCTGGAAGATGGTGATCGGCAGCGACAGCATCTGCAGCTCGCGCTGCGTTGAAGTCTGCGCGCCGATGCTGAGGAACACCGCGCCGAGCAGCATGTACGCCATGGTGAAATAGGCGATGAACAGCACGGCATAGACCGGCGCGCCGATCACCGCGACCAGGCTGGGGAAGCTGCCGGCGATCTCGGCGGGCAGCAGCTGGGTCGCGTTGATGATGATCGTCGCCCAGAACAGCACGAACAGGACTGCGGCGCCGAACATGCCGATCAGCTTGCCGAAGAACACGCTTTCCAGCGGCACGGCGGCGGCAAGGATCTCGATCACCTTGTTCGATCGCTCCTCGGCCATGGTGCCGACCGCCTGGCCCGACAGGAACAGGGTGATGAAGAACATCGCGAACACGCCGATCGAGGCGGCCTGGCCGCGCCCGCCCGGCGACGCCTGGCCGCGCTTCACCACGGTCTGGGTGACGGTGCTCAGGGGCGCGCTGCCGCCCAGCTTCTGGGCACGCAGGCTCTGCTCGGCGAGCTGCGAGAGGAACTGCGCCTCGCTCCAGCCGCGCCGGGCGTAGAGGACATCGGGCTTGTCGAGCGGACCGTAGAGGACGGCGGCGGCGTCGAACTTGTCATTGTCGAAAAAGGCGCGGGCCTGCGCCGCCGGATCGCCGGTCGGCGCTTCGATGGTCAGGGGCGGCGGGGTCAGGTCGCCCTTTTTCGGGAAGAGCTTGCGCAGCTGCTTGTCGGTGGCGAGCAGCACGGGTGCCTGTTCGGCCGGCGCGATCACCACCATCTTCATCTGCGAATCGTCGCCGACGATCGACTGGGCGCCGATCCCGCCGACGGTGCCGAAGGCGATCATCAGCACGGGCGCGAGCAGGAAGAGCAGGAAAGTGGGCGTGAAAACCGTAGCGGTGAAATCGCGGCGGGCGACGGTGAGCGCCTGGCGCAAGGTGCGCGCGAAACTGCTCATGCGGCCTGCTCCCGATCCTGGTCCTTCAAGGCGTCTTCGCCGACGATCTTCACGAACGCGTCGTGCAGCCCGGGCCGCTCGATCGACAGGCCCGAGACCCCGTAGCCGCCATCGATAAGCTTGACGAGCAGCGCCTCGATGCCGTCCGCCGGCAAGGTGAAGCGCCAGCCATCGCCTTCGCGCCGGGCATCGGCGGGGAGCAGGCTGGCCGCACCCTCGACATTATGGTGCGGCGTGTAATGCGCCTTCATCGGCAGCGTGGCGCGGGCCTCGTTGACCGTGCCTTCGAAGCGGACCTTGCCGCCGGCGATGATCGACAGCCGGTCGCACAGGCGCTCGGCATGGGCCATGACGTGGGTGGAGAACAGGATCGTCGCGCCGCGATCGCGCTGGGCGAGGATCAGCGCCTCGAGCTTCTCCTGGTTGACCGGATCGAGGCCGGAGAAAGGCTCGTCGAGAACGAGCAGGTCGGGTTCGTGGACGACCGAGCCGAGCAACTGGACGAGCTGGGCCATGCCCTTGGAAAGCTTGCGGATCTTCTCGTCCTTGGCATGGCCGAGGCCGGCATTGTCGAGCAGCGTATCGGCGCGCTTGCGGCCGACCGACCAAGGCAGCCCGCGCAGCGCACCCATGAAGGCGATCGCCTCGCGGCACTTCATGTTGGGATAGAGGCCGCGCTCCTCGGGCAGGTAGCCGACCTGGTCGCTGGCGTCGCGCGGATGCGACTGGCCGAGCATCGAGCGCTCGCCGCCATCGGGCTCGATGATGCCGAGCAGCATGCGCAGCGTCGTGGTCTTGCCGGCGCCGTTGGGGCCGAGCACGCCGTAGATCAGCCCCTTGGGCACGGCGATGTCGACGCCGTCGACGACGCGTCTTTCCCCGAAATATTTGACCAGCCCCCGGGCGCTTACGGCCAATTCGCTCGTCAAAATGGAATCCCTCCGTTGTCGCAACCGTGGTAGCGGGTCCGCGTGACGCAGCACAAGGCACTGGAAGCACTAATAAAGGCCAAAGCGGCCGAAATCGGTTTCGCCGATTGCGGAATCGCGCGCGCCGATGCCGCGCCCAAGACCGCCGAACGGCTGCGGCAATGGCTGGAGGAGGGGCGCCACGGCTCGATGATCTGGATGGAGGAGCGCGCGCATCACCGCGAGCGGCCCGCCGGATTGTGGCCCGAGGTGCGCTCGGTCATCTCGCTGGGGATGAGCTATGCGCCGCGCACCGATCCGCTCGCGCTGGCCGGGGAGGGGGAGATCGGGCGGATTTCGGTCTATGCCCAGGGCCAGGACTATCACGACGTCATCAAGCGTCGGCTGAAGGAACTGGCGCGCTGGCTGGTCACGCAAGCGCCCGGCGCGGACGTGAAGGTGTTCGTCGACACCGCGCCCGTGATGGAGAAGCCGCTGGCCGAGGCGGCGGGGCTCGGCTGGCAGGGCAAGCACACCAATTTGGTCAGCCGCTCGCACGGCAGCTGGCTGTTCCTGGGGGCGATCTACACGACCCTGGAACTGGCGCCGGACGGCGCGGTGCGCTCGACCTGCGGGAGCTGCGACGCGTGCCAGGTGGCGTGCCCGACCGATGCCTTCCCGGCGCCCTACCGCCTCGATGCGCGGCGCTGCATCTCGTATCTGACGATCGAGCACAAGGGCCCGATCCCGCACGAATTCCGCGAAGGGATCGGCAACCGCATCTATGGCTGTGACGACTGCCTGGCGGTATGCCCGTGGAACAAGTTCGCCCATGCGGCGCAGGCCAATATGGCGTTCGTGCCGCGTGCCGAGCTGACCGCGCCGGCGCTGGGCGACTTGCTCGCGCTCGACGATGCGGGGTTTCGCGAGGTGTTCTCGGGCTCGCCGATCAAGCGGATCGGGCGCGACCGGATGGTGCGCAATTGCTTGATCGCGGCTGGCAACAGCGGGAGTGACGCTTTGGTGGCGCCAGTGCGGGCGTTGCTGGATGATGCCGACGAAACGGTGCGCGAGGCGGCGGAATGGGCTTTGGCGCGGCTCGTTCCCAGGGATCGCTGACGCGCGGGCACGAGTCAGCGGGAAAGTGGCCCGGCCGCGCGCATCGTCGATAGGCGTGCTTGCTGCTTCTGCAGATCAGGCACACCCAAAAGCGTGCGCAGGCTGTCGGGGATCAGCGCGGTATCATAAGGCTCCATGGTCGGGCCCGTCTCTTTCGCGCTGGTATATTGCGTTCCGTAAATCTGCTTCTGGCCGATTTTCTGCAGATAGCGATCCAGCGTCGCAGAGGCGATCCAGCTCGCTTCGGACTTGCCCTTCGCCATCGCTGCCAGGGCCAGGCTGTGGGCGAGCAGATAATCCTCCGCGGCCAGGCCATGCTGGTAAACGAATGCCGCGCCATAAAAGTCCTGCGCGGTGGTCAGCAGTCCCTGATCCAGCAACTGGCGCACCCTGGCACGGCGCTGCTGGTCCTCGGCGATCATCCGCGTCAGCAACGCCTTGTCCTTCAGCTGTTCGGGCTTGAGGCTGGAACGTGCGGCCTGATCGGCCTTGAACAGCGCCGCCATCTCGGCATTGTCCTGCTGCGCGTGATCCGCAAAGGGCGGAACAGGCGTGGTGCCTGCCGTTGCAAGCGACAACCCGAGCGCCAACAAATGCCACATTGCCATAACCGCTCTCCCTGACCCTATTCGACTACAGTTGTAGTCGAATAGGGTCAAGCGGTCGGAGCGTCAGCGGTGCGCGCCGAGCGCCGCCACGCAACTTGCCTCGTCGATCGGGCGGCCGTCGCGCTGGCGGGCGTCGATATGGGTGACCACTGCCTCGCCGTTGCGCTGCGGATAGAGATAGGCGTCGAGCACGCAGATCGGCCCGGCGAACTGGAGCTTGCGCGCGGTGCCTTCGCTCATGTCGAGCTGCGGCTTGCCGAACTGCGCGATCAAGCGCGGGCCGGTGATGCCGTGGAGCGCGGTCAGGTTGGCAGGCAGCGGCGCGCTCGGCGCGGGGCGCTGGCTGGGCACCGGCACATAGCCGGCGCGCGGCGGCGGAATAGCACCTTCGCCGCAAGCGCCTAGCGCCAAGGCTGTGATTATGATGAGTTTCTTCATGACGCCCGCCTTCCGCGATGGAATGCGTGGGTGGCCATGGCGGCTCCGAGCACCGGGGCGATCAGGTTCAAAATCGGGACGAGGAACAGTCCGGTGCCCACCGCGCCGAGCGCGAAACGGCTGAGGTTGGTCCGCCGGCGCCAGCCGCGCAGCTGGCCCTGCTGCATGTGCCGCGCCGCGACCATGTCGCCGAGGTCGCGGCCGAGCAGCCAGCTGTTGACCAGGAAGAACGCCACGGCGGTGCCGACGCCGGTGACCAGCAGGATCAGATAGAGCGGCGAGAACAGCAGGTTGATGCCGATCAGCCGCAGCGCCGAGCCGAGGCCCATCGCCACCGAGCGGCCGAACGGCACGTCGCGCGCCTGGGCATGGGCGGCGGGATAGTATTTCCTCTCGACCGCGGCGACCACCTCGTCGGCGAACACTCCCACCACGCCAACGGCGATGGCGCGGAACATCAGCCAGTGCGCGAGGATCACCAGCACGATCGTGGCGATGTCCGCAAAGGTCTCCGACCCGCTCCAGCCGCCGAGCCAGGCCGCCATCCACGCCGACAGCGCGTGCATGCCGAACCACAGCCCGACGCTCACCGCGGCGAACAGAACCAGGGTGACCAGGATAGACTTGACGAAGACCGCCAGGACGGGCCGGTCGAAGAGCTGGCCCAGCGACAGGAAGAAGGCGTGAATCATTGCGCTATCCTTTGCCCATCTCTACGGCGTCCGCGCAATCTATTTGGAGCATCCGTTTGACCAGCCCCACCTATGACGTCGTCGCCATCGGCAACGCGATCGTCGATATCCTTGCCCAGGCCGAGGACAGCTTCATCGAGGAGATCGGTGTCGCCAAGGGTTCGATGCAGCTGATGTTCTCGCCCGAAGAGGCGGACGCGCTCTATGACAAGATGGGCCCGGGCCGCGAGGTTTCGGGCGGCTCGGCCAGCAATACCGTGGCCGGTATCGCCGCGCTGGGCGGCAAGGCCGCTTTCATCGGCCAGGTCGCCGACGACCAGCTCGGCGCTGTCTTCGCGCACGACCTGCGCGCCGCCGGCGTCCATTTCGACACCGCGGTGCGTGCCGGCCAGCCGACCACCGCGCGCTGCCTGATCTTCGTCACCCCCGACGGCCAGCGCACGATGAACACCTTCCTCGGCGCCTCGCAGTTCCTGCCGGCCTCGGCGCTGGACGAGACGCTGATCGCCAATGGCGCGATCCTGTATCTCGAAGGCTATCTCTGGGATCCGGAAGAGCCGCGCGCCGCGATGCGCAAGGCGATCGACATCGCCCGCGCCAATGGCCGCAAGGTCGCCTTCACCCTGTCCGACGTCTTCTGCATCTCGCGCCATGGCGACGATTTCCGCAAGCTGATCGCGGACGGGCTGATCGACATCCTGTTCGCCAATGAGAATGAGCTGCTTGCCTTGTGCGGCAAGGACGATTTCGAGGCGGCGGTGCAGCACGTCCATGGCCAGGTACCGGTGCTCGTCGTCACCCGCAGCGAGCAGGGCGCGATGGCGCTGGTCGGCACCGACCGCGTCGAAGTGCCGGCCGAGCCGATCGCCAAGCTGGTCGACACCACCGGCGCCGGCGACATGTTCGCCGCGGGCTTCCTCCACGGCCAGGCCCAGGGCCGCTCGGTGCGGGACTCGCTGCGCCTGGGTGCGATCGCCGCGGCCGAGATCATCCAGCATTATGGCGCCCGCGCCGAGGTCAACCTGAAGGAACTGGCGGAAGCGAAGCTGGGGTGAGCATCGAAATCCTCCCCCAGCAAGCTGGGGGAGGAATTGACAAAGAAGAAGGGCCGGAGGATCGCTCCTCCGGCCCTTTTCTTTTGCTCTGAAGCCTAGCCTCAGCGGGTGCCGGGCACCGGCGGCTCGAGGTCGTCATAGGCTTCGGGCTCATGCACTTCGTCATGGCCCAGGCCGACATGGCTGCGCGAGCGGCTATAGCCGAAATAGACGGCCAGGCCGATCGCCGCCCAGATCAGGAAGAGGATGATGCTCTTGTGATCGAGGCTGATGAACAGATAGGCGCAGCCCAGGATCGCGAGCGGTGCGGTGAGGTAGATGAACGGCGTCTTGAATGGACGCTTGCGGGTCGGATCGGTCTTGCGGATCACCATCACGGCGATCGACACTGCGGCGAAGGCGAACAGCGTGCCCGAGTTGGAGATGTTGGCGAGCTGGCCGACCGGGAAGAACGCCGCGAACAGCGCCACCGCGACGCCGGTGATGATCGTGATCACGTGCGGCGTGTTGTAGGTCGGGTGGATCTTCGAGAAGGCGGCGGGGAGCAGGCCGTCGCGGCTCATCACGAAGAAGATGCGGGTCTGGCCGAACATCATCATCAGGATGACCGAAGGCAGCGCCAGGCCGGCGGCGAGGCCGAGCAAATTGCCGATCTGCGGCCAGCCGATTTCACGCAGCGTAAACGCCAGCGCTTCCTTCGAGCAGACCACGTCCTTGAAGCCCTGCGCCGCGCGGGTGGCGCACTGCGCTGCCAGCTCGCGGCTGCCCGGATCGAGGGCGATGCCGCCCGCGCCGGTGACCGGCTGGGTGCTGAGGCCCGGGGCGCCGATCACGCCGGCGGCGACGAGCAGGTAGAAGATGGTGCAGATGCCGAGGCTGCCGATCAGACCGATCGGCATGTTGCGCTGGGGATTCTTGGTTTCCTCGGCCGCGGTGGAGACCGCGTCGAAGCCGACATAGGCGAAGAAGATCGACGCCGCCGCCATCGACACGCCGACAAAGCCGGTCGGTGCGAAGGGCGAGAATTGCGCACTGTTCATCACCGGCACCGCCAGGATGATGAACAGGGTGAGCGCGGCGACCTTGATGGTGACCAGGATGGCGTTGACCGTGGCGCTCTCCTTGGTGCCGATGACCAGCAGCCAGGTGACGAGCGCGGCGATCAGCATCGCCGGCAAGTTGATCACGCCGCCGTCGAAGGGCCCTGCGACCAGCATGTCGGGTATGTTTATCCCGAAGCTGTGCTCGATCAGGCCGATGACATAGCCCGACCAGCCGACCGACACCGCGCCCGCGGCAACGGCATATTCGAGGATCAGCGCCCAGCCGACCATCCAGGCGATCAGCTCGCCCATCACGGCATAGCTATAGGTATAGGCGGAGCCGGAGACCGGCACCATCGCCGCCATTTCGGCATAGCAGAGCGCGGCAAAGGCGCAGACCACGCCGGCGATGATGAAGCTCACCATCATGCCCGGCCCGGCCTTCTGCGCCGCTTCCGCGGTCAGCACGAAGATGCCGGTGCCGATGACGGCGCCGATGCCCAGCATGGTGAGCTGGAACGCGCCCAGCGATCGATGCAGCGATTTCTTTTCGGCTGTCGCCAAAATGGCATCGAGGGATTTTACACGCCCGAATATCATTGGATGGTCCCCTTAGCGGCGGTTTGTCCGCCGCCCCCGTTCTTGATGAAAGGCGCGAGCCTAGCCGCAAAACCGGGGGAGGCAATGCTTTAGTGGCGGAAAGCACAGCTTTGACGCGCGAAAGCGGCGAGTCGTGGGGGGCGGGCTTGCATGAAGTTGCGGAGCATTGACGGGGAGGGCGGTATTTCCCCCTGTCTTTCCCCGGCGAAGGCCGAGGCCCAGTCGTGAAAGTCACGTGCCTTGGCGAGTCTTCGCTGCGCACTGCCTGGCCTGGACCCCGGCCTTCGCCGGGGAAAAGCGAGGAAAGGATGCTCCTCAGCGCGCCAGCATCGGTCCCAGCGGCTTGCCGGCAAAGACATGGACATGCAGGTGCGGCACTTCCTGGTGCGCGTCCATGCCCGTGTTGGCGAGCAGTCGGTAGCCCGGCTCGACGAACCCCGCCTCGCGTGCCACCTGGCCTGCCGCGCGGACGAAACCGGCGATCTCCGCCTCGCTCGCCTTGGCCGAGAAATCGTCCCACGACACGTACGGTCCCTTGGGAATCACAAGGATATGGTGCGGCGCCTGGGGGTTGATGTCGTGGAAGGCGAGGGCGAATTCGTTCTCGAAGACCTTCTTCGACGGGATCTCGCCGCGGAGGATCTTCGCGAAGATGTTCTGGTCGTCATAGGGCTGGGTGGCGTCGATGGGCATTGCTGTCTCCCTTTTCCGCTCCAATAGCAGACCGTCATCCCGGCGAAAGCCGGGACCCAGAGCCAAGAGCGATGCGGCAGAGAAACTCTGGGCCCCGGCTTTCGCCGGGGTGACGGCTAGGTTGAACGGCTCGCCTTTTCGTCGATTCCCGAAACCCCCTCGCGCCGCGCCAGCTCGGCGCGGACGTCGTCCAGGCTGAGGCCGGCATCGGCGAGCAGTATGATCAGGTGGAAGACCAGGTCGGCGGCTTCCTTCGTCAGCTCCTCGCGGTCGTCCTGGATCGCGGCGATCACCGTCTCGGTGGCTTCCTCGCCCACCTTCTGCGCGATCTTGGCGCGGCCGCGAGCGGTGAGCTTCGCGACATAGGAGCTGTCCGGGCTCGCGGTGCGGCGGGCGCGGATGGTCTGTTCGAGGGTGTCGAGCGTGTCGGCCATGGCTCCCCGGCTGTAGGAGCCGGGTCCCCCTGTCAATCCTGGGCTGTCAATCCTTGGGTGCAGCCTTGCGGAAGCGGGCGCGCAGCTGGCGGCGGACGAACCAGATGCCGCCGGCGGCGCAGGCGGCGAGCGCGAGGTCCGAAAGCTCGGGCATCGAGCGGCTGCCGGCACGGCCGGTGTGCGGCGGCTCGTCGGCGGCGAGTGCCGGGATCGCGGCGAGCAGGGCCAGGGGAAGCAGGGCGTTGCGCATGGGGCGGAGCCTAGCCGCAAATCCCCCGACAAAATGTTAATTCGGGTTCACGGCGTCCATGATCGTGATGGGCTTGCCCGGCGACGCGCCTACGCTCGAATCGGTGACGAGGATCGTTGTGCCGGACACGAGAGCGGCCTTCACCGCTTCGTAGAAGCCGCGCGGCATCCGAACCCGGTTGCGCGTCGCCTCGTCGAGCGTGCGGCCGGCATCCTCGCTATGGCCGGGCAGGCCGACATAGACCCAATTGTTCCCGCCATCGGCGCCGCGGGTGAGCGTGATGACATGTGAGCCGGGATCATCGTCCGCGATCTGCGCGGCGCTGCGGCCGATCTCGACGCCGCCGCGCAGCACGACGATGCGCTGGTCACTTTTCGACACGATGATGGTGAGCGGCCCCTTGGGTGCGCGCTCGGGCTGCCAGCGATATTCCTGACCCTCAAGCGGCTCGATCGTGGCCGGCTTGCCCTTGGCATCAAGCGGGGCGAGCAGGCTGGCCTCGGTGGTGTTGATATGATCGGCGGCATTGCCCTCCACCACCACGGTCACGCCCAGGCTGGTCTCGGCGAACAGCGCCTGGGCGAAGCTGTAGGGCAGGTGCACGCAGCCATGGCTCTCAGGGTATCCGGGGAGCCCGCCGGCATGGAGCGCGATCCCGTCCCAGGTGAGCCGCTGGGTGAAGGGCATCGGGGCCGAGTTGTACTTGCTCGAACGGTGCTTCGCGTCCTTCTGGAGCACGGTGAACACGCCGGTGGGGGTCTCGTGCCCCGGCTTGCCCGAGGAGACGGTGCTGACTGCGATGCGCACGCCGTTGCGATAGACGGTGGCGCGCTGGGAAGAGAGATCGACATAGACGAGGATCGGGCCGGCGGGGGCGACTTCGGGTGCCCATACCCATTCTCCGGGCTTGAGCTGATCGACTTCGCGGGCGAACTCGACCGGCGAGCTGGACTTGGCGCCCTGGGCGAGCGCGGAGGGAATGAGCGCGATCGATAGCGCAGTCGTGATGGCGAGCTTCAACACGAGCGGATCTCCTCCGGGTGAGAGGCTAGACTAGGGCGGCGATGTTAAGCGCGCGTTGCGCTGCGCACCGGGATGCCCGCCGCCGCCAGCGCAGCATGCGCGTCGGCGATGCTGGCCTCGCCGAAATGGAAGATCGAGGCGGCGAGCACGGCGCTGGCATGGCCCTGCACCACGCCTTCGACCAGGTGCCGGAGGTTGCCGACGCCGCCGCTCGCGACCACGGGCACGGTCACCTGGTCGGCAATCGTGCGGATCAGCTCGAGGTCATAGCCGTCGCGGGTGCCGTCGCGGTCCATCGAAGTGATCAGCAACTCGCCGGCGCCGAGATGGGCGAGGGCGAGGGCGTGGGTGACCGCATCGATCCCGGTCGGCTTGCGGCCGCCGTGCGTAAAGACTTCCCAGCGGCCCTCTGCGGTGCGGCGCGCATCGACCGAGGCGACGACGCACTGGCTGCCCATCTTCTCGGCGATCTCGGCGACGACTTCGGGGCGGGTGACGGCAGCGGAATTGACCGCAACCTTGTCGGCGCCGGCGAGGAGCAGCGCGCGGGCATCCTCGACGCTGCGCACGCCGCCACCGACGGTAAGCGGCATGAAGCACACCTCTGCGGTGCGCCGGACGACGTCGAGGATCGTGCCGCGCGCCTCGTGGCTGGCAGTGATGTCGAGGAAGCAGAGCTCGTCGGCGCCGGCGGCGTCATAGGCGCGGGCCTGCTCGACGGGATCGCCGGCATCGATCAGGTCGACGAAGTTGACGCCCTTGACCACGCGGCCGTTGGCGACGTCGAGGCAGGGGATGACGCGGGCACGGACGGTCATATCTCAGGCCCCTCCAAACTTGTCCCCCTTCCGCTTGCGGGAGGGGTTAGGGGAGGGGCTGTCGGCGAGATCGGCGCCATCGTTTCAGGCCCTCCCCCGACCCCTCCCGCAAGCGGAAGGGGAGCGATTGTGGCGAGGCTTTCCCTCATGCCCGTCCCATCTCGATCGCCCATTTGAGGTCGAGGCGGCCGTCATACAGCGCGCGGCCGGTGATCACGCCTTCGACTCCGTCGGCGACATGGGGGCGCAGCGCATGGATGTCGGCGATGTCGGTGACGCCGCCGCTGGCGATGACGGGGATCGAGACGGCGCGGGCGAGCGCGACGGTCGCCTCGACATTGCAGCCCTTGAGCAGGCCGTCGCGGCCGACATCGGTGAACAGAAGCGCGGCGACGCCGGCATCCTCGAAGCGGCGGGCGAGATCGACCACGGCGACGTCCGAGACATCGGCCCAGCCGCGCGTCGCGACCAGCCCGTCGCGCGCGTCGACGGCGACGACGATGCGGCCGGGATTGTCGCGGGCTGCTTCGCGGACGAGCTCGGGGTTCTCCAGCGCGGCGGTGCCGATCACCACGCGCTTCACGCCGAGGTCGAGCCAGCGCTCGATCGATTCGCGAGTACGAATACCGCCGCCGAGCTGGATGTTGCCGCCGAAGCTCTCGAGGATCGACGCCACCGCGACGCCGTTGACCGATTCGCCGGCAAAGGCGCCGTCGAGATCGACGACGTGCAGCCATTCCGAGCCTGCCTGGGCGAAGATCTCGGCCTGGGCAGCGGGATTGTCGCCGTACACGGTGGCGCGGTCCATATCGCCTTCGGCCAGGCGGACGACCTGGCCGCCCTTGAGGTCGATCGCGGGGAAGATGATCAGGGGCGCCATTGCAGGAATCTCTCGACCAGCGCGATGCCGTAGCGCTGGCTCTTTTCGGGGTGGAACTGGACGCCGATCATGTTGTCGCGGCCGATCGCCGCGGTGACCGGGCCGCCATGGTCGGTGGTGGCGAGCACGTTTTCGCCGGTGAAGGCGAAGCTGTGCAGGAAATAGGCCTCGCCCGCCTCGATCAGCGGGTGCCGGGCGGCTGGGACGACGTCGTTCCAGCCCATGTGCGGCACATGGACGTCGGGCTTTGCCGGGATCTCGCGGACGACGCCCTTGATCCAGCCGAGCCCGGGATGCGTGCCCATCTCCTCGCCCGCGTCGGCCATCAGCTGCATGCCGACACAGACGCCGAGGAACGACGCGCCCTGCTGGCGGACGCGGGTGTTCAGCGCCTCGACCATGCCGGGGATGACGCGCAGCCCCGCTGCGCAGGCACCGTACGCGCCGACGCCGGGCAGGACGATCCGGTCCGCCTTGAGCACCACCTCGGGGTCGGCGGTCACCGCGATGTCCGCCGCGCCCGCCGCCTTCAGCGCGTTGTGCACGGAGTAGAGATTGCCCGCGCCGTAATCGATCAGCGCGATGCCACTCACAACACCCCCTTGGTGGAGGGGATCACGTCCGCCTTGCGCGGGTCGATCTCGACCGCTTCGCGCAGCGCCCGGGCCAGGCCCTTGAACGCGGCTTCGGCGATGTGGTGGTTGTTGCTGCCGTAGAGCGTTTCGACATGCAGCGTCACGCCCGCGGTCTGTGCGAACGAGTGGAACCAGTGCTCGAACATCTCGGTGTCCATCTCGCCGAGGCGCTTTTGCGAGAATTCGGTCTTCCAGACGAGGAAGGGGCGGCCCGAAATGTCGATTGCGACGCGGGTCAGCGTCTCGTCCATCGGCGAGAGCGCGTCGGCATAGCGCCGGATGCCCTTCTTGTCGCCCAGCGCCTGGGCAATGGCCTCGCCGATCGCCAGGCCCGTGTCCTCCACCGTGTGGTGCTGGTCGATATGGAGGTCGCCCACCGTCTTCACGCCGAGATCGATCAGCGAATGGCGGCTGAGCTGCTCGAGCATGTGATCGAAGAAGCCGATCCCCGTCGACACGGCATAGGCGCCGGTGCCGTCCAAGTTGACGGTGACATCGACGGCGGTCTCGCTCGTCTTGCGGCTCACGGTGGCGGTGCGCATGCGCCCCACATAACGATGGTTGGCGCGCATGCAATCTTGACGGTGCGCCCGCATGCGCTACCCAAGGGGAATGACCGGCAACGTGCCAGATAGCCTGATTCCCTATGACGAGATCGTGCAGGAGGCCCTGCGCGCAGTCGTTGGTCGCGTGCTCGGTACGGTGGCCGAGACGGGCAATCTGCCCGGCGGGCACCATTTCTACATCACCTTCAAGACGCATGCGCCTGGGGTCGACATCCCGCAGCGGCTGATCGAGCGCTTCCCGGACGAGATGACCATCGTCATGCAGCACCGATTCTGGGACCTGAAGGTGGACGGCGAGAAATTCTCGGTGGGCCTGAGCTTCAACCAGGTGCCGGCGATGCTGTTCATCCCCTTCTCGGCGATCACCGGCTTCCACGATCCGGCGGTGAACTTCGAACTGCGCTTCCAGGCTGCCGATGGCGGCGAGGATGGCGAGCCGCAGCACGAGGAAGCGGAGAATGACGGGCCCGCGGCCAAGCCGGTCGAAGACGGCTCGAACGTCGTCTCGGTGGATTTCAAGCGGAAGAAGTAAGCTGCGTCCCGGCCCAGCGGCCGGCATCAGCAAATATCAGCGCATCAGGCGCGCGCGCAGCTCCTGCATCGCCACGGCGTCTACCGCCGCGGCGGGATCGTCCGCGCCGAGGATCGCGCCGAGATGATCGAGGATCTGGCTGGCACGATCCAGGTTCTGCAGCGATTCGAGATGCGTGGCGATGACGTGCGGATCGTCGATCAGCTGCTCGCCCAGGCTGTCGAGCAGCGTGCGGACATAGGCGACTTCCTCGACGATGCGGGTGCCGAGATCGGAGAGGTTGGCTTCGGCCTGTTCCGCCGGCGACTCGGGTGGCAGCTGCACGCCGCTGCGCACCGCTTCCTGGATCGCATCGACTCTGGCTTGGCCGCGATAGCCTTCGAAGGTCGCGACGCGGTTGCCGGAGACCCATTCCTCGACGGTGACGGCGCTGGTGTCGAAGGCGACGCCGCAGCGGCCCTGGGCCTGCCAGACGACTCGGGCGGCGACCTGGATCTGCGAACGGTGCAGCGTCAGCTGGGTGCCGGGGCGCGGCAGCACCGATCCATCGACCATCGCCCCGCCTTCGGAAAGATTGCGGATACGCACGGCCACCTTGAGCCCGTCCGCCTCGATCGTGGCGGCGAGCAGCAAGTTCTTGCGCGGCTGGCGATGGGGCATCGCACCGGCGGGCAGGGAGGATTGGGCGTGCATCATTTTTGTCCGGGCACCGTAAGAGCACAGAGCTGGTTAACGCCGCGCAAATTGCCCGAGGCTGGAAACACGAAGACCGAGGGGCTAGAGGCCGCGTGACTCCGCCCGCGCGCGGACTGGATAGAGGAAGCCAAGCGTGACCACCCGTACCGAAACCGATTCGATCGGCGCGATCGAAGTTCCCGCCGACGCCTATTGGGGCGCGCAGACCCAGCGTTCGATCGAGAATTTCCCATTCGGCGAGATGGAGCGCATGCCGCTCGGCATCGTCCATGCCCAGGCGATCGTGAAGCAGGCTGCGGCGCGAGTGAACCGCAAGCATGGCATGGACGCCAAGATCGCCGATGCGATCGAGGCGGCGGCGCAGGAAATCGTGGCGGGCGACCTGGACGACCAGTTCCCGCTGGTGATCTGGCAGACCGGCTCGGGCACCCAGACCAACATGAACGTCAACGAGGTCATCGCGGGCCGCGCCAATTTCGTGCTCGCCGGCACCAAGGGCGGCAAGTCGCCGGTGCACCCGAACGATCACGTCAACATGAGCCAGTCGTCGAACGACAGCTTTCCGACTGCGCTGCACGTCGCCGCGGTGCTGGCGACGGGCGACGCGCTGATTCCCGCGCTCGACCAGCTGACTGCCTCGCTGACCGCCAAGGCCGAGGCCTGGGACCACAT
This sequence comes from Sphingomonas sp. GW821-FHT12D09, assembly GCF_058807215.1. Taxonomy (NCBI): domain Bacteria; kingdom Pseudomonadati; phylum Pseudomonadota; class Alphaproteobacteria; order Sphingomonadales; family Sphingomonadaceae; genus Sphingomonas; species Sphingomonas sp. GW821-FHT12D09. The sequence goes on from NZ_JBXAQL010000002.1 coordinate 301,151, forward strand.
CATCAAGATCGGCCGCACCCACACCCAGGACGCGACGCCGCTGACGCTCGGCCAGGAATTCTCGGGCTATGCAGCCCAGCTGGTGAGCTGCAAGGCGCGAATCGAAGGCGCGCTGAACGGGAATCTGCGCAAGCTGGCGATCGGCGGCACCGCGGTCGGCACTGGGCTCAACGCGCCGGACGGCTGGGCCGAGGACATGTCCGCGGCGATCACCGACATCGCGGGCACGCAGTTCGAGCCGGCGCCGAACAAGTTCGAGCAGCTGGCGGCCAAGGACGGCCTCGTCTTCTTCTCCGGCGCGCTGAACACGCTGGCGGTGGCGCTCAACAAGATCGCCAACGACATCCGCTTCCTCGGCTCGGGCCCGCGCTCGGGCCTCGGCGAGCTGTCGCTGCCGGCCAACGAGCCGGGCAGCTCGATCATGCCGGGCAAGGTCAACCCGACTCAGTGCGAATCGCTGACGATGGTTGCGGCGCAGGTGATCGGCAACAATCAGGCGGTTACCGTCGGCGGCATGCAGGGGCATTTCGAACTCAACGTGTTCATGCCGCTGATCGGCGCGAACGTGCTGCGCTCGATTGCGCTGCTCTCGACCGGCATGACCAGCTTTGCCGAGCGCTGCGTCGACGGGATCGAAGCGAACGAGAGCCAGATCAAGGCGCTGGTCGACCGCTCGCTGATGCTGGTGACCGCGCTGGCCCCGGCGATCGGCTATGACAACGCCGCCAAGATCGCCAAGAACGCGCATGAAAAGGGCCTGACGCTCAAGGAGAGCGGGCTGGCGCTCGGCCTCGTCGATGAGCCGACGTTCGACCAGTATGTCCGTCCTGAGACGATGATCGGGCGGTAAGTCACCGTCCCATGTGACTATAATCCTCCGTCACCCTGAACTTGTTTCAGGGTCCAACTCTCCCCGAGCGGTATCGCTGGTGGTGGGTTGGATGCTGAAACAAGTTCAGCATGACGGATGGGTGTGGGAGGACGCTGCAATAGCAACTGCAGCGGTCGGTGGTTTGCTCGCCGCAGGAACTTAGTTTCCTTTCAATCGCTTGCTCCCTCGAACACCAATCGAAGGAACGCAGATGATCGGGGACGCAATCGCAGGCTGGATCGGCAACCGCATCGATCGCCGGGATGGCGAGGGCGGCACGATCGGCGCGCTCGTCGGCGTGTTGAGCTGGAAGGCCGCCAAGAAGATCGTGCCCGCCGCGCTGGTGCTCGGCGGTGCGGCCTATGCCTATCATCACCTCACCAAGAGCCGCACGGAAGCGGCATGATCGGCAAGCTTCTCGCCGCCTTTATCGGCAACCGGATCGACCGTTCGGACGGCAAGGGCGGCGTGAAGGGTGCAGTGATCGGGCTCGGGGTCCAGCGGTTGCTGGCCCGGATGGGGCCGTTCGGCTGGGTGCTGGCGGCGCTGTTCCTGGTACTGCGCTTCGTCTGGCGGCTGATTTTCCCGAAACGGAAGGTGCGCTACGTCCGGTCCTAGCTTGACGTAGAGGTGAGTCCCAAGCCAAAGGCTCCCATGCCTCATCGTACCGAGACCGACCCGCACGGATTCAAGCGCCGCGGTGTGCTGTTCGTGCTTTCCTCGCCCTCGGGTGCCGGCAAGTCGACCATCGCGCGCAAGCTGCTCAAGGCCGACGATCACCTCGAGATGTCCGTCTCCTATACCACGCGGCCGATGCGCCCGGGCGAGGTGGATGGCGTCGATTACCACTTCGTCGATCTCGAGCAGTTCCGCGAAATCGCGAACAACCACGAGTTCCTGGAATGGGCGCACGTGTTCAACCACCGCTACGGCACGCTGCGCGCGACCGTGGAGGAGATCCTCGATTCGGGCCGCGACGTGCTGTTCGATATCGATTGGCAGGGCGCGCAGCAGCTGTTCCAGCTGGCCGGCGGCGACGTGGTCCGTGTGTTCATCCTGCCGCCGTCGTTCGTCGAACTGCGCCAGCGGCTGGTCAACCGCGCGACCGACACGATGGAAGTGATCGACGCCCGCATGGCGCGTGCCGCCGCTGAAGTTAGCCACTGGGACGGCTATGACTATGTGCTGGTCAACGACGACGTCGACCAATGCTATCGCTCGGTCCATACGATCCTGAACGCCGAGCGGCTCAAGCGCTCGCGCCAGACGGGCTTGATCGGATTCATCCGCGGGTTGATGAAGTAACCTTCCCAACAGGGGAGGTTCCTATGACTAGACTTATTCTCGGCGGTGCGCTCGGTGGGCTCGCCATGTGGCTGGTGGGCTTCCTCTTCTGGGGTACGCCGCTCAGCCTGCTTGCACTTTCGCGTACCGACGACGCCACCAGCGCGGCGTTGCACGCGGCGCTGGCGCAGCATCTCGGGTCGCTCGGCACCGGCGCCTATCCCGTACCCTGGCCGGGCACGCCACTCGGTACCCAGCTTTACGGGCAGGGCCCGACGGCGATGATATTGTTCAACGCCAATGGCTTCGCCAATCCGGACAGCGCTTCGCTGATCGGCGGGCTGGTGCTGGCGATCCTGTGCGTGCTGGCGGCGGGCTATGCGATGATGCGCGTGGCATCGGGCTTCGACTTTGCCGGCCGGCTCAAGCTGGTGGCCATGGTTGCGGTGGCGATCACTGCCTATTCAGACCTCGGCCAGCCGATCTTCAACCACGCACCCTGGGGCTATTTCACCTATCTCTGGATCAGCGATGTCGCGAGCTGGATCGCGGCGGGGGCAGTGCTCGCCTGGGCGCTACCGAGGCCAGTGGTGGCGCAGGCCTAGAGCAGCGCCAGGAACCGCGCACCGGCGTCGAAGTCGACCCGGTGGGCGTCGCGCAGTTGCACGGCGAGTACGTCCTCGCCCCATTGCTCGGCCTGCCAGAGTTCGTCGACATGCGCGGCCTGCCACAGGGTCTCGGCTTCCACTGCCCCTTCGAGCAGCGCCAGCGCGCCGACCAGCGAGCCGCTGACCGTCACCAGCGGGGAAAGCCCGGCCAGGCGGAAGCCGTCGAGCGCCCCCACCGCTTCGGCAAGCCGCGTGACGGTCGCTTCGGGCTGGGCCTTGTGCATCACGCCGGCAATGGTCTCGAAGTGAATGTCGTAGCGGCTGCGTGCCCAGTCGAGCAGCGGGTCCCAGCTTTCGCTCTGGCGCGCGACCAGGGGCTCGGGATCCTCGGCGCGGTAATAGAGCAGGTCGCTTTCCCCATATGCGGCGAGCCCGGCGGCGAAGGGGGCGGGGTCGGGGGCGATCCGGTCGATCGCGGCATTGGCGAGCCCGGTGAGCGGCATCGCGCGCGGATCGATCGTCTCGCCCACATTGCGCCATTCGTCCGCCACCGCTTCGGCCAGCGCCGGGGTGGGGAGCACCAGCGCCGCGCGGCCCGGGGTGCGCACCGGCTTGCCGTCGAGCGCCACCTGGCGGTTCTCGACGCTAACGTCCTTCCAGAAACGCCTCATGCCTCGGGCGGGGCCTCTTCGGGGGTCTTCCAGCGGCGCGCCATCGTCTTGGGCACGATCGCCATCACATAGAGCGAGGACATGATGATCATGCCGCCGAACAGCGTCATCTGATACTCATGCGCGCGGCCGGCGACGAGCAGGCCGATCACCGCCCCGGCGGTTCCGAGCATGTTGACTCCGACCATCAGGTAATAGCGCTTCATCGCCAGGCGTTCGGCGTCTGTCATAGCCTCTCCAGATGCGCGGGGAGCTGGCTGGCGTGATCGGCGATCACCTGCGCGCCGGCGCCGAGCAGCTCCGCGGACGTGTGGTATCCCCATAGCACACCAACGGCGTGGGCGCCAGCGGCGCGCGCCATCGCCATGTCGAAGCTGGTGTCGCCGATCATCGCGGTGGTCTCGGGCGCGGCGCCGGCCTCGGCGATGGCAAGCTCGAGCATCGCGGGGTGCGGCTTGGAGGGGTGGCGATCGGCGGTCTGCAGCGTGATGAAACGCTGGTGGATGCCGTGATGCTCGAGGATCAGGTGCAGTCCGCGATCCGACTTGCCGGTGGCGACGCCGAGCAGCCAGCCGGCCGCGTCGAGCGCATCGATCGTCTCGATTATGCCGTCGTAGAGCGGCTCCGGATCGAGCGCGGCACTGGCGCGCATCGCATGGAAGGCGCGCTTATATTCCTCGGCCATCGCGTGGTGGAGATCGGCATCGGCTTGCGGCAATAGTTGCGCGATGGCGGGGACCAGGCTGAGGCCGACGATGCGGCGGATGTCGTTGCGACTCGGCGGATCGAGCCGGTGCGCGTCGAAGGTCGCCTCCATCGCGCGGCAGATATTGGCCTGCGAATCGACCAGCGTGCCGTCGCAATCGAATACGGCGAGACGGTTGGTCATAAAATTCCTCCCCCAGCTTGCTGGGGGAGGGGGACTGCCGCCGAAGGCGGTGGTGGAGGGGCGCGGCGGGTCACCGCCGCGCTGCGGCGGCCCCTCCACCATTCGCTGCGCGAATGGTCCCCCTCCCCGAGAGAAGCTCGGGGAGGAATGAGAAGGCCCATCACTTCGCCCCTCGCATCAGCTGCGCCATCGCGCGCTGGCCCTGCGCTTCCAGCGCGTCGGCGGCGGCTAGGCGCGCCGCCTCGGGCTTGGTCTGGGCGAGCTTGCGGGTGCCGCGCCACGCCTGGATCTCCAGCCGGAAGCCGGCGATGGCGGTAAGCATTTTTGCGATCCTCGCCGGATCGACCTTGTCGCGCTTCCACTCTGGCTTCGGCGTGAGGCGGCGTTCCTGCTCATGGCCAAGCGCGTCCAGATGCGCGAGCAGCGCGGTCTCGTCCATCGGCGTGACCCGGCCCTCCAGCTCTACCGCGACATAGTTCCAGGTCGGCACTTCGTCCGGGCCCATGCCGTACCAGTCGGGGCTGACATAGGCGTCCGGTCCCTGCAGGCTGAACAGGGCGGTGGCGCCGTCGAGATGCCGTGCGATGCCGTTGCCGCGCGAGACATGGAAGGCGAGCGTTTCATCCTCCAGCCACACCACCGGCACATGCGCGACGCGCGGACCGTCTGGCGTCGCCGCGAAGACCGCGCCGAAGCCGATGTCGCGGACCAGTTCGCGGATCGCCGGGCGGTCTTCCCAGCGGAAGGCCGGATGCGGATGCATCAGCGGCTCCGGGTGCCGCCAGGCTTGGCGCTGCCGCGGCTCGGGCTGGGCCTGGTGCCAGGGCTGGTGCCGGTGCGCGGACCGCTGCGTGGGCCGGGCTTGGGGCCGGCGCCGGCGGGCTTGCGGGCACCGGGCTTGGCGCCGGTGGCGGGCTTCCCGCCGGCGCCCGGCGCCTTGCGCGTGCTCGGCTTGCCGCCGCTGCGGGGCGCGGGCTTGTCGGCGGTCGCGCCTTCGCCGCGTCCGCGCCGTTCCCCCCGGCGCTCCTTGCGCACCGACTTCGCATGCGCGCGGGCATTGGACTTGAGCTGCTCCTTGGTCATCGGCGGCAGCCCATCGTCGAGCGGCAGCGCGTCGCCCTCCGCTTCCTCGAAGCCGAGGGTGTGCAGCGATTCGGCGAAATGGTGCGGCAGCGGGGCGCGCATGTCGATCCGCTCGCCATCGGGATGATCGACGCGGAGGCGGCGGGCGTGGAGGTGCATCTTGCGGCTGATGCCCCCGGTCAGAAAGGCTTCGGGCCCGCCGTACTTGCCGTCGCCGACGATCGGGAAGCCGATCGCCGCCATATGGACGCGCAGCTGGTGCGTGCGGCCGGTAAAGGGCTGGAGCTCGACCCAGGCGGCGCGGTTGCCGGCGCGGCCGATGACGCGATAGCGCGTGCGGGCGGCCTGGCCTTCCTTCTCGTCGACCTGCATCTTCTCGCCGCCGGTTCCCGGCTGCTTGCCGATCGGCAGCTCGATCATGCCGTCCTGAATGCTCGGCACGCCTACGACCAGCGCCCAATAGACCTTGCGCGCGGTGCGGCTGGAGAAGCTCTTGGAGAAAGCCGCGGCAGCGCGGGCGGTGCGCGCCACGAGCAGGGCTCCGCTCGTGTCCTTGTCGAGCCGGTGGACCAGCTTGGGGCGCACGTCGTTATCGTACTGGAGCGCGTCGAGCAGCTCATCGACATGCTCGTTGGTCTTGGTGCCGCCCTGCGTGGCGAGGCCCGGCGGCTTGTTGAGCACGAACGCGGCATCGTCCTGGTGGATCACCATGGCGCGGGCGAATTCGATCTGCTCGTCGCTCAGGTCGACGACGCGGACGCGCTTGGGGCGAGCGGGCTTGTCGGCCGTGACCGGGTCGGCCGGGGGCACGCGGATCACCTGGCCTTCGGTGACGTGGTCGCCCGGCTTGGCGCGCGCGCCATCGACGCGCAGCTGGCCGGTGCGCGCCCAGCGCGACACCAGGTTGAAGCTGGTATCGGGCAGGTGCCGCTTGAACCAGCGATCGAGGCGGATGCCGTCGTCGTCGGGCTTCACGGTGAACTGACGGACTGCGTCGGTCATGCGATTGCTCTCAAAATGCTAAGGCCCGCGAACAGCGAAAGTGCCGAACCGAGGACCGAGGCGAGGATATAGCCCAGGCCAAGGCCCCAGTCGCCGCGCTCGATCATGTTCATCAGATCGAGGGTGAAGGCCGAGAAAGTGGTGAAGCCGCCCAGCACGCCGACGCCGATCAGCAGGCGCCATTGCTCGCCGCCCTGGCCGATGCGGGCGAGGGTGCCGGCAAGCATGCCCATCAGGAAGCCGCCGATCAGATTCACCGCGAGCGTTCCCCAGGGATAATTGGGCCCGAACCAGGCGAGCGTGAGTCTGCCTGTCAGGAAGCGCGCCGCGGAGCCGAGGGCACCGCCGAGCATGACGAGGAGTAGGGGAGGCATCTTGAGCCGTTAGCGCGGAATGGCTGTGAGGGGAACCCAACCAATTCCTCCCTCGCGAACCGGCCTTCTTAGGCCCCTCCCTTTCAAGGGAGGGCAGAAAGAGATCAAATCCCGTTGTTCGCCACCAGGTCGATGTCCGTCCCGCCATCCGGCCGGTTGGTCAGGAACAGCACATACGCCCCGCCGTCCTTGTCGCGAGTGCCACCCAGGATGTGCTCGGCACCGTCGACTTGGTGCTCGCTTGTGTAGCCGCCGCGGATCGCCTTGGTGTAATACCAGTCGAGCATCGCCTGCATCGGCTGGGGCGAGGAGAAGCTGACGACGCGCAGCTGGCACTGGCCGGCGGTGCTGCCCGCGGCCTCGCTCACGCGCGCCTGCGGATAGAGCGGCAAGTCGCGCGGCAGGCGCTGCGCCCAGCCGGCGGCATATTGCAGCGATGACGCGCACTGGTTGGTCTTGCTGTCCTTCTGGCGCGAGGCAAGGCCGCCCAGCGTGACGGACTCGCGCGCCGCGGCGCACCGGGTGCAATCCTTCCCCGCCTGGGTCGGCGCGGGGGTCTTAAGAAGCTGGCCATTGTCGATCTTGCTGCCGTTTGCCGCGACATTGTCGCTGGGCACGCCGCCCGAATAGGGCTGGGCCGGCGGGCGCACAGCATCGCCATTCGCCTGGCGGCCGAGCTGGGGATCGACCATGATCTGGTCTTGCAGCGCGCTGGCCAGCGCCGGATCGGCGGCGTTGCCGCTCTCCGTGTCCGAAGTATCGCCCAGGCTGCCCTTGCTGCCGCACCCGGCAAGCGCCAGGGGCAGGGCAAGCATCAGCAGAAAACCGTGGCTACGGGCCATTTTACACGCTCCTTTGAGCGCACGACTATGCCGCAGGAGGGTTAAGGAAGGCTTGGGCACGCTGGATTTCTATCCACAATTGCGTTAACCATAAGCGGAACCCCGGACGGATCGTGTGCGTATTTTGCCGAACGACCAAAGGGGTATGCATGCAGCTCAACGCGAGGATGATCGGCGCCGGTGTGGCCGCCGCAGTCGCTGCTGGTGTCGGTTACCTCCTGCTTTCCAGGCCGGACGAGGAAGCTGCGTTCAGCACGGTGACGCGCGATGGTGCGTTCAGCGTGCGCGACTATCCCGGGCTGGTCGTCGCCGAAGTGGTGGTGCCGGGGCTGCGTCAGGCGGCGCTCTCGGTTGGCTTTACCCGGCTGGCGGAGTTCGTTTTCGGCCGCGAGCGCGCGGGCAAGCGGCTACCGGTCCCGGTGTTCGCCGATGGCGACGAGGATGGCCGGGGCTGGCGCACGCGTTTCCTGATGCCGGCCGATGCGGCGATCGAGGTGCTGGGCGATCCCGCGGCGGGTGTATCGCTGCGCACGCTGCCGGCGCGGCGGATCGCGGCGCTGCGCTTCGCCGGGCTCGACAGCGAAGGCGCGCTCGATGCGCATGAGGCCGAATTGCGCGCCTGGATCGGCGCGAACGGCCTGCGTCCGGCCGGGCCTGTGGAACACGCCTTCTACAACTCGCCCTTCACCCCGGCATCGCTGCGGCGCACCGAGGTGCTGATCCCGCTCGCGGCCTGACTGCTATATCTTGATAACACACCTTCGTTGAGATATAGCGCTTACCCATGCTGAACCTGCTCTCGATCCTTGTGGGCATCATTGCCCTGCCGCTGATGCTGATTGCGCTGATCCCGCTGCTCGGCTGGCTGAACTATGTGGTGATCCCGGTCGCCGTGGTCGGCCTGGCGCTGGGCGCGCTTTCGGACTCGAACGCCGGGCGCAACCTCAACATCGTCGTCGCCGGCGTCGGCCTGGTTCGCCTGTGGCTGGGCGGCTTCATCTTCTGATCTCTGGCAGTACCGAGTGTAGATCCTCCCCGCGAAGGCGGGGATCCGGGGATTTCTGTGCCCGGACCGTCCTGCTTGGCTCTGGATACTCGCCTTCAAGGGGATGACGAAAGAGTGGGAAGTCGGACAGATCGATCACGAAAGATCATCGGCGCATAAGAAAAGGGCCCGGCGTTTCCGCCGGGCCCCTCTCTGCCTGCGTGGCAAGCTTCAGGTTTGCGCGCGGACGCGCGCGGGCTGTTAGCGGCAGCGCACGTCGCCGCGATCCACCGACGACCCGATCGCCGCCCCCGCGGCCGCGCCGAGCAGCGTGCCCAGGGTGGCATTGCGCCCGTTCGAGATCGCGTTGCCGAACAGGCCGCCGGCGACGCCGCCTACGATCAGGCCGGTCGTGCCGTCCGAGCGGCGGCAATAATATTGGCCGTTATTGCCGCGATAGATGCGGTCGTTCCGCGTCAGGCGGCGCTCGCGGTAATAGCGGCCGTCGCGATAATAGTCCGCCGCGTCATAATAGCGCTCGCCCGGCGGCAGACGGTTATAGTCGTAGTTGCGATAGCGGCGCCAATCGCTGCGCCACTGGCGGTTGTCCCGGCGATCGCGATCCCGATAATTCTGGTCGCGATAATCCTGGCGGTCGCGGTCACGATAGTTCTGCTGGCCATCGATCGACGCTGCGGCTGCGGCTGCGACGGGGGCGGCGGCATTTGCGGCCGGGATGGCAAGGCCCGCGCTGGCGATCGCGGCGGCTAAAAGAATACGCATGGGTTTTCTCCGTTTTCTCGTTTTCCCTGCCGCACCAACGTGCCGAAGCGGGACGAGTTGCGTGAACGGGAAACTACCTCCCGTTCATCGCGCGGCCATGCGTCAGATCCGCGTGTCGCCCGGATAGGCGAAGAGCAGGTCGCTGCCCGCCTCGGCATGGAGGTCGGCGCTGCCTTCGACCGTCACGCATTCGCCGGCCTGGAAGGCGACGCCGTCGACCACGCCTTCGCCGCGCAGCGGGATCAGCCAGCCGGTGACGCCGTCGGGCAGCGTCACCTCGCGCTTGCCGCCGGCCCAGCGCTCGAGCACGAATTTAGGGCCCTCGACGAGGATCACCCGGTCCTCGCCGACGCGGCCGGGCATCGGGTGCGGCGTGTAGGGCACGGGATCTGATACGGCGATGCCGGCGTCTAGGTGCAACTCGCGCGGGCGGCCATAATCATAGAGCCGGTAGGTGGTCTCGCTGTTCTGCTGCACTTCGACCAGCGTGATCCCGGCACCGATGGCGTGGATCGTGCCCGAGCCCGAATAATAGAAGTCGCCCGCCTTGACCGGCTTCCAGTCGAGCAGGCCTTCGATCGAGCCATCGAGCGCGGCGGCCTTCAGCGTCTCGCGGTCGACCGGCTCCTTCGTGCCAAGCGCGATCGTCGAATCGGGCTCGGCATCGAGGATCACCCAGCATTCGTCCTTGCCGCGCGGCAGGCCGGCGGCATGGGCCTGCTCGTCATTGGGGTGGACCTGGACCGACAGCTTCTCGCTGGTGAACAGATATTTGATCAGCAGGTCGGGCGCGGCGTTGCCCGGTGTCTGGAACCAGACCTCGCCTACCGGATCGCCTGTCGGCGACGGATCCGCGAAGCCGGGCCAGAGCTTGTGGCGGCCCCAGGGCTTCTCAACGCGGTGTGTGGCAAGCAGCGTGGCGGTCACGAAATCCCTCCCGAAAATGGTCCGGCGATGCAACGCGCATGCAGCCTTGAAGCTCCCGCCGCAATCCCGCCGCGAAAAGGATTGTTCGAAGCCACAACGGCACGCTAAGACCCCCACCCATGCGTACTCCAACGACCCGCGCCCTTGCGCTCGCCCTTCTCCCGGTTCTGGCACTTTCGATGGCCGGTTGCGCCAAGAAGAGCGGCAACAAGGACCTGCCCTATGTCGCGCGCGACGTCGGCACGCTCTATTCCACCGCCAAGCAGAAGCTGGATGCCCACCAGTACAAGCTGGCCGCGGCGCTGTTCGACGAAGTCGAGCGCCAGCATCCCTATTCGGTCTGGGCGCGCCGCGCGCAGCTGATGGGCGCGTTCAGCTATTATCTGAACCGCGACTACACCGAATCCATTTCCTCGGCGCAGCGCTTCCTCGCCGTCCACCCGGGCAACCGCGATGCGCCCTATGCCTATTACCTGATCGGCCTGTGCTATTACGAGCAGATCAGCGACGTGCAGCGCGACCAGAAGATCACGCAGCAGGCGCTCGATTCGCTGGGCGAGCTCACCCGCCGCTATCCGAACACCAAGTACGCCGCCGATGCCCGCCTGAAGATGGACCTTGTCCGCGATCACCTCGCCGGCAAGGAAATGGAGATCGGCCGCTTCTACGAGTCGCGCGGCCAGTGGCTCTCGGCGACGATGCGCTTCCGTACCGTGGTCGACCAGTATCAGATGACCACCCACGTGCCCGAGGCGCTGATGCGCCTGACCGAGGCGTATCTCGCGCTCGGCATGCCCGAGGAAGCGAACAAGGCCGCTGCGGTGCTCGGCGCCAACTATCCGGGGACCGACTGGTACGAGCACGCCTACAAGCTGATGCAGTCGAACCAGGACAAGGTTCAGGCGGCGCAGACGGTGGCCAAGCCCGCGAGCTGATGCTCGGGGCTTTTGTTCCTATTAAGTTCCTGCGATAGAGCGGGCGCATGCTGACTGCGCTGGCCATACGCGATGTCGTCCTGATCGAAGCGCTCGACCTGGAGTTCGGCGCCGGGCTGGGCGTGCTCACCGGCGAGACCGGCGCGGGCAAGTCGATCCTGCTCGACGCGCTGGGCCTGGCGCTGGGCGCGCGGGGCGAGACCGGGCTGGTCCGCCAGGGCGCGGCGCAGGCCGTGGTGACCGCAAGCTTCGAGCCGCCGGCGCGGGACGGCGAGATCGCCAACCTCTTCCACCAGAACGGGCTAGAGCTCGAAGCGGGCGAGCCGCTGATCGTGCGCCGCATCGTCAAGGCGGATGGCGGCAGCCGCGCCTTCCTCAACGACCAGCCGGCCTCTGCCGGGCTGCTGCGCGAACTGGCGCCGCACCTGGTCGAGATCCACGGCCAGCATGACGATCGCGGGATGCTCAATCCGCGCGGGCACCGGGCGTTGCTCGACAGCTTCGGGCGCTGCGATCCCGGCCCGGTGGCGATCGCGCACAGAGCGTGGCGGGATGCCGAGGCGGCGCTGGCGGTGGCGCGGGCCGAGCAAGATGTTGCCGAACGCGACCGCGAATGGCTGGAACATGCCGTCGCCGAATTGCGCGCGCTGGCGCCGGAGGCGGGCGAGGAGGAAAGCCTCGCCGAGCGCCGCGCCGCCATGCAGCGCGGCGAGAAGATCGCGGGCGATCTGCAGGGCATCGCCGAATTGCTCGATGGTTCGGAAGGCGGGCTGAGCCGGCTGCGCCAGGCCGCGCGGGTGCTGGAGCGTGTAGCCGGCGATCATGAAGCGCTGGCCGAAGCGCTTGCCGCGATCGACCGCGCGATCACCGAGGCGGCCGAGGCGCAGGACCGGGTCGATGTCGCCGCCGAAGCGCTGGCCTTCGATCCCGCCGCGCTGGAAGCGGACGAGACGCGGCTCTTCGAACTGCGCGGCCTCGCCCGCAAGCACCGTGTGCAGCCGGATGATCTGCCGGCCTTGCTCGACGAGCTTTCCGCGAAGCTGGACCGCGTCGCGAGCGGCGGGGCGGGAATCGCCAAGCTCGAGGCCGCGGTCGCGGCGACGCACCGCACCTATGCCGAGGCCGCGAAGACGCTTTCCGCGAACCGCGCGATGGCCGCTGCCCGGCTCGACGCCGCGGTGGCGGGGGAGTTGAAGCCGCTCAAGCTCGATTCCGCGCGTTTCAAGACGGTGGTCGAGCCGCAGGCGGAGGCAAACTGGTCGAGCTTCGGCATGGACCGGGTCGAGTTCGAAGTCTCGACCAACCCAGGCGCGCCCTTTGCCCCGCTGGTCAAGATCGCCTCGGGCGGCGAGCTGTCGCGCTTCATCCTGGCGATGAAGGTGGCGCTGGCCGAGGAAGGCGGCGCGCGCACGCTGATCTTCGACGAGATCGATCGCGGCGTCGGCGGCGCGGTGGCGAGCGCCATCGGCGAACGCCTGGCGCGGCTGGCGGACAGCGCGCAGGTGCTGGTGGTGACGCACAGCCCGCAGGTCGCGGCGCGCGGTGCCCAGCATCTATTGATTGCCAAGAGCCATGACGGGACCGTCACCCGCACCGGCGTGACGCCGCTCGATCCGGCGCAGCGCCGCGAGGAGATCGCCCGCATGCTCTCGGGCGCCGAGATCACCGACGAGGCGCGCGCCCAGGCCGAGCGGCTGATCGCGGCCTAGGCGACCGCAGCCCGCTCGATCCCTTGGCGCCGTCCGGCGACCCAGCCGGCATAGCCGGTCCCCGCGCCGATCAGCGCCGCTGCGAGGGCAAAGGGCAAAGGCGGCAGCTCGGCGAAGCGAACGAGCAGCGCCTTCCATGCTTCGAGCGGGCCGACGAACTCGAACAGCAGCGCGGCGAACAATGTCGCCGCGCCGGCGATGAAGAAGGGCCGGCCATGGCGCCCGCTCTGCAGTGCCAGGCCAAAGGCGATCGCTGCGGTCACCGCGTTGGCGAGCTGGAAACCGATGCCGAGCTTCCAGAAGTCCGCCGGTCCGCTGATCGACAACGGCGGCAGGATCGGGGCGAGCCGTCCGAGGATCGGCGGAAGCAGGAAGAATATTGTCGCGAGCATGTAGCGCGCATGGACCTGCACTTTTCGCCGCTGGCGGAGCGCTTCGTAATAGCACCAGGCAAAGGCAGCGACCGACACGACATCGATCCAGGCGAGGCGCGGCGCGTAGAGCGTGTAGAAAGGCGACGCACCCTCGACGTACCGCCGTGCCATGCCAAGGAAGATCATCGATCCGCCGGCCAGGAACAGCGGAAACAGCACCAGGCTGGCCACGCCGAGCGTGCGATGCAGCGCGTTTTGCCCCGAATGGATCGTCCAGCTCTGCGCGACGAGGAGCAGCAGCCACAGCGTTGCGGTCACCCCGTGCGCATGCATCTGCAACGGCGCGGTGGAGATCGTCGAGATGTACCCTGGCCAGAAGGCCAGCGCCGCGAGCGGGAAGATCGCAAGCAGAGCCCAATGGGCGTAACGATATGGCATGTGGCGGTTCCCCCGAAGTCTTCAGCCTATCGCAGGTATGCGCGCCGTCAACCTGGGAGCTTCGGACCATCGGGTCGCCGCGCGCGGGACTCGTCTCCCCGAAGCTGAACGGAACTCTCACGGGCGGGACAGCTTGCGACACAATAGCGTGGGGACGGGGACAAGCATGCGACAGCCGGTCCCCATAAAGGTGTTCAGGCCGCTGAGGGGCGGCCCGGTTTCGTAAGAGGAGAGACTGAGATGAAGAAGTTTACCCTGATGCTCGCCGGCCTTGGCATTGCCGCTTCGGCCGTTCCGATGACCGCCGCGATGGCTGCGCCGCATCCGGCGCCCGCCTATCAGACGTGGCAGAACATCAATGCTCGCCAGGACAATCTGTATCGCCGGATCGACCAGGGCGTGCGCTCGGGCCAGCTGAGCCGCAGCGAGGCGGCTCGCCTCCGGGGCGAGTTCGCCAACCTGAACCGGCTCGAGGCCCAGTATCGTCGCTCGCGCCCCGGCATCACGATCGCCGAGCGGCGTGACCTGGATCGTCGCTTCGATGCGCTGTCGGCGCGGATCAACTACCAGAAGCACGACCGCGAATACGGCCGCCCCGGCCGCCGATGACGCCGGCGGGTTTCCCTTTCCCCCTGGAGGGAAACCTGACGAGGACGGGCTCCGCCGCAAGGCGGGGCCCGTTGCGTTTGGCGGGAATCGCGTCCGCACCATCTTTCTCTGGCCCAAACTCAGCGTGCACGCAGGCGCGCTACTGCGCGGTGTTTCTTGAAGGGCTGGGCCCGGCCTTCGCCGGGGAAAGAAATAAGAGGTAAGGCGGCCCTCAACGCAGCGGCTTGCCGCTGTCCTTCCACTTGTCGAGGATCTGTGAATCGTCACTCGCCGGCGCGGCGACCGGTGCGGGCCCGGGCGCCGAATAGCGGGAGAGCGCGGTGCCGCTCTGGGCATAGGCCGGCTGGATATTCTCGCGCGGGGTGGACGCGGTCGCGGCGGGCTTCCCCGCAACCGGCACCGGCATCAGCGGCATCACCGGCGTTGCCAGCGCGGCCAGGTCGGTCCGGGCATGTGGCTCGGGCAGCGGTTCGCCGCCGCGATAGGCTTGGCGGAAGGCATTGGCGGTGCCCCACCAGCCTTTCCAGCGATGGAAGAAATGCGCGCCGAACACGCCGGTCATCACCAGGCTGCGGTTCCAGGACGGTGTCACGGCATAAGTATGGTAATGCGTCGCCTCGCCGACCGCGCCGAACACCTGCCCCGAAAGCGCTGCGGCGGCGACCTTCGCGGCGCGGTCCCAGGCGGTGCGCATCGGCTGGCGTGCCATCGCGCCGTCGCACGCGAAGCTGAACTGGCAGCCGCGCTTCTCCGACCCCTGGAACACCACGCCGCACACGGTGGCCGGGAAGGCGGGATGGCGCACGCGATTGAGGATCACCTGCGCCACCGCACGCTGGCCGTCGCTCGGCTCGTTCGCCGCTTCGTAATAGATCGCCGTGGTAAGGCACTGGAGCGCGCGGCTCTTGTCCAGGCCGCTACCGGCGAGGTGGAAGGGCAGGGCCGGCTGGATCGATCCGTCGACCGGCGCCTCCACCGCGTCGGCCGGGATCGGCATGTCGGGAAGCGCCGTGGTGCCGGTCGTGCCCGCGCTCACCGCGGCATCGTCATCGACGGCATAATAGAAGGCGGCGCCGGGGAAATGGTCTTCGGCCTCGTAGCCGACAAGGACGGGCTTGCTCTCGGGCTTCGCGATCGAGGGGCCGAGCGCCTGGGCAGAGAAGCCCGCGCCCACCAGCGACACGACGATCGCCGCGCCGATCCCGCGCGCCTGCATCTTCGAGAAACGCCGCCAGAACACGCTGTGCCTTACCCCGCCCGGGCCCTTTGCCCGTGCGCGGCATAGCCGATTTCATTGGCTCCCGCGCCCCCGGATTTGGACGCGTCCCACAGCGAAACACTTGATGGTAAAGGTAATTTTAACCTTGTCGGGTCGTGTAGCGGCTGCGGAAGTCGTTTGCGAAGGCCGCGAGCGTGCCTTCGCCGATCGCCGCGCGCAAATCCTGCATCAGCACCTGGTAGAACCAGATATTATGCTCGGTCATAAGCATCGCGCCCAGGATCTCGCCGGCGCGGACGAGATGGTGGAGATAGGCGCGGCTCCAGGTGGCGCAGACCGGGCAGGGGCAGCTGGGGTCGAGCGGGCCCTGGTCCTCGGCGAACTTGGCGTTGCGGATGTTGACCGGGCCGATTCGGGTAAAGGCCTGGCCGGTGCGGCCGGAGCGGGTGGGCAGCACACAATCGAACATGTCGATGCCGCGCTCGACCGCGCCGACGATGTCGTCCGGCTTGCCGACGCCCATCAAATAGCGTGGCTTGGTCGCGTCGAGCTGGCCCGGCGCGAAGTCGAGCACGCCGAACATCGCTTCCTGGCCTTCGCCGACCGCCAGGCCGCCCACGGCATAGCCGTCGAAGCCGACATTGAGCAGTGCATCGGCGCTGGACTTGCGTAGCCCTTCGTCGAGTGCGCCCTGCTGGATACCGAAGATGGCGTTGTGCTCGGCATGCTCCTCGGCGGCGAAGAAGGCATCGCGGCTGCGCTGCGCCCAGCGCATCGATCGCTCCATCGCCGCGGCCTGGACCTCGCGGGTCGAGGTGGTGGGGACGAGCTCGTCGAACGCCATGGTGATCGAGCTGCCGAGCAGCCGCTGGATCTCGATCGAACGCTCGGGGCTGAGCATGTGGCGCGAGCCGTCGAGATGCGACTTGAAGGCGACGCCCTCTTCGCTGCGCGTGGTCAGGTCGGACAGGCTCATCACCTGATAGCCGCCCGAGTCGGTGAGGATCGGGCGATCCCAGCCCATGAAGCTGTGCAGGCCGCCCAGCCGCGCGACGCGCTCGGCACCGGGGCGGAGCATGAGGTGATAGGTGTTGCCGAGGATGATATCGGCGCCGGCGGCGCGGACATCGCCGGGCTTCATCGCCTTGACGGTGGCGGCGGTGCCGACCGGCATGAAGGCGGGCGTGCGGATCTCGCCGCGCTGCATGGCGATCGTGCCGAGGCGCGCCTTGCCGTCGGTGGCATGGATGGTGAACTCGAAACGGGACATGGGCGTTGCCATTGGCGTTGCCGAAGGGCGCTGTCTAGTTCTCCCTCTCCCCTTGTGGGAGAGGGAGGGAGCCGACGCAGTCGGCGGAAGGGTGAGGGGGAGTGAGACTCAGTCCCCCTCATCCTTCCCACGCCTTCGGCGCGGGCCCCTTCCTTCTCCCACAAGGGGAGAAGGAGTTTGGAAGAAGAACATGCCGAACGAGACCACCGACAAGCTGCGCGAGATGGCCGGGCATCGCGGGCTGAAGCTCGTCGCCTCGCGCCGCCGCAAGCCGGGCGGGGACTTCGGCAGGTATGGCTTGAAGGACTTGGACGACGCGCCCGTGTTCGGCATCGACGAGGGCGTGCTCACTGCCAGCGCGGAGGAAATCGAGGACCATCTGCGCGGCGCCAGCAGCAATGCCTGGAGCAAGTCCGCCGGTTCGGCCAGGCCGCTTCCCAAGGCCAAGCCCAAGCCCGCCCCGAAACCGAAGCCGAAGCCCAAGCCGCGCTTCAACCCGAAGGTCGCCAATCTGCTGGCCAAGCTCCCCGCGGCGAAGCGCGCCGAGGCGTTCACCGAGTTGCTCCGGCGCCCCGGCATTCGCATCGAGCGCATCGTCTCGCACGGCCAGTCGACGCCCGAAGACGCGCCGATGGTGCAGGATTGGGACGAATGGGTGCTTCTGCTCGAAGGCGCGGCGGGAATCCGTATCCTGGATTCGGCGGTAGTCGAACTCGCACCCGGCGATCACCTGCTGATCGAGAAGGGCCAGAAGCACTGGGTCGCCTGGACCACGAAGGACCGCACCACCGTCTGGCTGGCGATCCACCTCGACTAACGGGCCCGCCTGCGTCATCCTCGCCCATCAAATCGGCGGCGGGGGCGGCGATGGAACCCTATGAATATGTGCTGGTGCTGGCGTCGATCATCGTCGGGCTGGGCGTCGCGGACCTGCTGACCAGCTTCCAGAAGCTGCTCCGTGCCCGGGCGCGCGTGCGATGGGACTGGGCGGTGCCTGCGGTCGCACTCGCCACGCTGATGGTCAACCTGATGATCTGGTGGTCGCTCTATGCGCCGGCCGCCACGCCGGTGACGATCGGCGGCTTCCTGCCCGCGCTCGTCCAGCTGATCCTGCTATTCCTGCTCACCTGCGCAGTGCTGCCCGACGAGGTGCCGGCGGAGGGCTTGGCCTTGCGCGACTATTATGCGGAGAACCAGCGCTATATCTGGACTTTGTTCTGCGTGACGCTGGGCTGGGGCATCCTTTGCGGCGTGGCCGAAGGCGTGGGGCAGGGCGGGGCGGCCGCAGCGCTGAACCGTCTGCCCGACCTGCTCGTGCTGGCCGCGATGGCCTCGCTCGCGCTGGTGCGCGCACGCTGGTGGCACGCGCTGGTGCTGGCGCTGCTGATCCTCTCCGGGCCGCTTGCCTGGCTGTCGCGGAGCCTCGTCTAGGGCACCAGCGTCGTAAACACGAACACCCCGAAGATGACGAGGTGGACCACGCCCTGCAGCACCGTCGTCCGCGCGGTGGCGAGCGACTGGGTGGCCACCAGCAGGGTCAGCGAGAGCAGCACGATCCCGCGCGAATCTAGGCCGAGCGCCAGCGGCAGGCCCTGAACGAGCGACAGCACCGCCACCGCGGGGATGGTGAGGCCGATCGTCGCCAGCGCCGAACCCAGCGCGAGGTTGAGGCTGGTCTGGAGCCGGTTGGCCATCGCCGCGCGCACTGCCGCGACGCTTTCGGGCAGCAGCACGAGTGCCGCGATCACCACGCCGACCACGGCATGGGGCAGGCCGGCGCCGGCCACGCCGTCCTCGATCGCCGGCGCCAGCGCCTTGGCGAGCAGCACCACTTCGACGAGGCAGGCGATGAGGATCGCGCCGGAGAGCAGGGTCGCCTTGCCCGTAGGTGGCGGGGCATGCGCCTCGAGGTCGGCGGCAGCTTCCTCAGGCGGGAGGAAATAGTCGCGGTGGCGCACCGTCTGGACCGTCACGAAAGTGAGATAGAGCAGCAGTGAGACAATCGCGACGAAGGCGAGTTGCGACGGCGCGTAGAAGGGGCCGGCCGAGGCGGAGAAATTGGGCAGGACCAGCGTCAGCACGGTCAGCGTGCACAGCGTGGCGATCGAGGCACTGACGCCGACCTGCTGGAAACTCTGCTCATGGTGACGCAGCGCACCGAGCAGGATGAACGCGCCGAGCAGCCCGTTGAGGATGATCATCACGGCGGAGAACACGGTGTCGCGCGCCAGCGTCTCGGCGCCGGCCTTGCCCTGCAGCATCAGCGTGAGGATCAGGCCGACTTCGATCACCGTGACGGCGAGTGCGAGCAGGAAGGTGCCGAAGGGCTCGCCCACCTTGTGCGCGATCAGCTCGGCATGGTGGACCGCGGCCAGCACGGTGACGATCAGCACCACGCCGAGCAGCAGCGGCGGGATGGCGACGGTGCTGCCGAAGGCGATGCTCAGCGCCCCCGCGAAGGGAGGCAGCCAGATCCAGGTCCTGCGCAAAAATTCCATACCGGCTACCCTAGGCAGGTCGGCGCGCGCAGTCCAACCGCCTCAGCGATGCGCGGCGACATATTCCAGTATGTCGTGCGGCGTGCGGAACGTCACATCGGGCTGCATCGCGGTGAGCAGCTCCTCCGCGGCATAGCCCCACAGCACCGATCCGGCGTGCATGCCCACTTCGCGCGCCGCATCGACGTCGCGCGTCTCGTCGCCGATCGCGAGCACCTGATCGGCGCGCATGCCCATCTTCCTGAGCACGCGGCGGAACTTGGGTGCCTTGCCGAACAGCGAGGAGCCGCAGGCGAAGCAGTCGATCCGCGCCGCGTGCACCGGGCCCAGGATCTTGCGCGCATTGGCTTCCGAATTGGAGGTGACCAGTGCGATTTTCACACCCCAGGCGGCGAGCTGCTGAAGCAGGTCGGGCGTCCCGGGAAACAGCGCTATCTCATGTGCATTGCGGCCGATCAGCCTGCGCAGGTGACGTGCGATCAGCGGCAGTTTCCACCGGGAAATGCCCAGGAACGCGATCACGTCGCGCGAACTCTTGTGGCGCAGCATGTCCACCTGGTCGGGCTGGACGGTGCGGAAGTTGAACTTGCGCGCCAGGTCATCGACGACCGAGAGGAACCAGTCGCCGCTGTCGGACAGCGTGCCGTCGAAATCGAAGATCACCAGCCGGATGGGCGCCGCATCAGTCATGCGCGTGTCCGCCATGCATGCGACATTCCGCCCCGTTGCCCAGTTCGATCTGTACCGTCGTATGATCGATCCTGAAGTCGTGCGCCAGCCGATGTTGCAGCGCGAGCAGGAAGGCGTCGCCAGGGTGGCCGCCCGGCATCACCAGGTGCGCGGTGAGCGCCGCCTCGGTGGTGCTCATCGGCCAGATATGGAGGTCGTGGACCCGCTCGACACCGGGCAGCGCGGCGAGCGCTTTCTCCACCGCCTCGGGGTCGATGCCCTTGGGCACGGCCTGCAGCGCCATGGTCAGCGATTCGGTGAACAGCCCCCAGCTGCTCCACAGGATCACGCCGACGATGACCAGGCTGATGACGGGATCGATCCAGTCCGCCCCGGTGAACAGGATCAGCCCGCCGCCGATCACCACACCCGCCGATACCGCGGCGTCGGCGGCCATGTGGAGATAGGCGCCGCGGATGTTGACGTCGCCTTCGCGCCCGCGGGCGAAGAGCAGGGCGGTCGACAAGTTGACGACGATGCCGGCGCCGGCGACGAGCATCACGGTCATGCCCGGCACGTCGCGCGGCTCGGAGAGGCGCTGGACCGTCTCGAGCAGGATCGCGCCGACCGCGACGAACAGGAGCACGGCATTGGCGAGCGCCGCGAGGATCGAGGAGCCGCGCAGGCCATAGGTGAAGCGGCGAGAGGCGGGACGCTTGGCAAGTTCGGCACCGCCCCAGGCGATCAGCAGGCCGAGCACGTCGGAGAGGTTGTGTCCTGCGTCCGCGAGCAGCGCCATCGAATGGGTGAGGACGCCCGCGCCGCCCTCGATGACGACGAAGCCCAGGTTGAGCGCGGTGCCGATGGCAAAGGCGCGCCCGAAGTCCGCGGGCGCGTGGCTATGGCCATGGTGGTGGCCGTGCGAAG
The DNA here is from genome assembly GCF_058807215.1 of Sphingomonas sp. GW821-FHT12D09. Taxonomy (NCBI): domain Bacteria; kingdom Pseudomonadati; phylum Pseudomonadota; class Alphaproteobacteria; order Sphingomonadales; family Sphingomonadaceae; genus Sphingomonas; species Sphingomonas sp. GW821-FHT12D09. The sequence continues at coordinate 322,118 of NZ_JBXAQL010000002.1, forward strand.
CATGATTATGGTCGTGATGCGCGGCCATCGTTACGCTCTTAGCCGTGTCCCGGCATGAGATGCTAGGACATGAATCGCATCAATTGGAGCTGCGGGCACCTTTCTTGCCCCGGCCGGTGCCCGGGCCCAGCTGCGGACGGATGGTGACCAGCTCCTTGCGGACCAGCACGCCGTCCTTGTCCGCATCGAAGCGGGTGAACAGCAGGTCGAAGCGCTCGGCCAGTTCGGCGAAGCTGATCTTGTTGTCGCCGTCGCGGTCCACTTCGAAGGGGCTGGGCACGGTGTTGCGGTCGCCCATCCAGCGCTCCTGCCAGTCCGAATAGGCGATATAGCCGAGCCAGCCCTGGTGGCGCGTATCGACTGCGTCGAAGCTGCGCTTCAGGCCGGTATCGAATTCGGCGCGCGTCACCTTGCCGTCGCCGTCCGCATCGAAGGCGGCGATCATCATCGCGGCGGGCTCGACGATCACGGTGAAGGCAGGTTGCTCGCGCGTGCTCGTGCCGATCGGCACGGCGGGGTTCGCCTGCGGCGACGGGATCTGCGCGCGCTCCTGGGCAAAAGCGGGCGTTGCGGCCAGAACCGCCAGGGCAAGCAACAAACGCATGAGGATCCTTCCCGACTCGCGGCGAAGAGGACCGCTACCGCGCCGCCACCCAAGCCGCAATCTGTGGCGAAGGTGGGGCGGGGTCAGGGGAGCAGCAGCGAGGCGTCGCCATAGCTGTAGAAGCGATAGCCGCTCTCGATGGCGTGGCCATACGCATCCTGCATGCGCTCCAGCCCCATCAGCGCCGACACCAGCATGAACAGCGTCGAGCGCGGCAGGTGGAAGTTGGTCATCAGGCCGTCCACGCCCTTGAAGCGGTAGCCGGGGGTGATGAAGATCGCGGTATCGCCTTCGAAGGGGCGGATGATGTTGTCCTCGCCCGCGGCGCTTTCCATCAGGCGCAGGCTGGTGGTGCCGACCGCAATCACCCGGCCGCCGGCGGCGCGGACGGCGTTCAGGCGGTCGGCGGTCGCCTGGTCGATGCGGCCCCATTCGGCGTGCATCTTATGGTCCGCCGTGTCCTCGGCCTTGACCGGCAGGAAGGTGCCTGCGCCGACATGGAGCGTCAGCGTGGTGTGGCCCACGCCCGCCGCGTCGAGCGCCGCCAATAGCTCCGGCGTGAAGTGCAGTGCCGCGGTGGGCGCGGCTACGGCGCCGGGCTCGCTGGCGAACATCGTCTGATAATCGTCGGCATCGCGCGAATCGGTGGGGCGCTTGGAGGCGATATAGGGTGGGAGCGGCATGCAGCCGCAGCGCTCCAGCAGCAGCTCCACCGGTTCGTCGCCATCGAAATCGAGCGCGAAGCTGCCATCCTCGGCGCGGTCGCCGGCGGTAGCGGTCACGCCCGCGCCGAAATCCACCGTGTCGCCGTCGCGCAGGCGCTTGGCGTTGCGGATGAAGGCGCGCCAGCGGCGCGGGCCTTCGCGCTTGTGGAGGGTGGCACCGATCTTCGCCTCTCCGCGCGTGCCCTCGAGCTGGGCGGGGATCACACGAGTGTCGTTAAACACTAGGCAATCGCCGGCGCGCAGCTGGGCGGGGAGGTCGCTTACCCGCAGGTCGCGCGTCACGGCGCCGTCGAGCACGAGCAGACGGGCCGAATCGCGCGGAGCCGCAGGGCGCAGCGCGATCCGGTCGTTTGGCAGCTCGAAATCGAAAAGGTCGACGTTCACGTGGTGCGGCGGCTTATTGCGGCAGCGTCGCCTTCACCTCGCCCGGGGGCAGCGCCTTGGGGGCATCGGCCGGCAGGTTCGAATAAGGCGGCGGGTTGTCGGACTGGATATAGGCGTGGACGATCCTGGTCGGGTTCGCCGGCGGCTCGCCGCGCTCGATCTTGTCGACCCACGGCATGCCCGCGATGACGCGGCCGAATACCGTGTAATCATGGTCGAACGCCAGCTTGGGCGCCATCATGATGTAGAACTGGCTGTTCGCGCTGTTCTCCGCCTCGGTCTTCTGCTCGGGTGTGGCGTTTTCCTGCGCGCCGCGGCGAGCGGCGGCGACGGTGCCGCGAACATGGGGGAGGTTGTTGAATTCGGCCGGTACGTTGGGCAGGTCCGAATCGCCGGTGCCGTCACCCTTGGGATCGCCGCCCTGTGCCATGTAATAGGGGTCGTCGACCACGCGGTGGAACGTCAGGCCATCATAGAAATGGCGACGCGTGAGCTCCTTGATGCGCGCGACCATCTTGGGCGCGGCGTCGGGGCGCAGGCGGATCAGCACGCGGCCGCCGGTCGAGAGGTCGAGAACCCAGGTCTCGGCCGGATCGGCGGGCACGACGGCGGGATAGATGCTGTTCACATCCTCGGCGCTGACGCCCTTCAGGGGCTCGGCGACCGGCTTGGGCGCCTTTCCGCCGCCCTGGGCAAGGGCGGGCGTGGCGAACATCATCACGGCCGAAGCGGCCATCGCGGCAAACAAACGCATCAATTTCCCCACTCGGAATACACCCTCAACCAGCGGCTCTAGCCCAATAGAACGGGCTCAACCACTCCCTTTGCGACCGATGACGGCAACGCGCGCCGCCACTTCGGCATTGACCGCAGAGGGCACGAACTTGCGGATATCGCCGCCGTAGAGCGCGATTTCCTTGACCAGGCGGCTGGCGATCGGCTGGAGCGAGACATCGGCCATCAGGAATACCGTCTCGATCCGGCTGTTCAGCTGCTGGTTCATGCCCGCCATCTGATACTCATATTCGAAGTCGGCGACGGCGCGCAGGCCGCGCACGATCATGCTGGCGCCTTCGCGCTCGGCAAAGTCCATCAGCAGCGAATCGAAGCTGACGACGTGGATTTCGCCCGCGATGTCGGCGACTTCGCGCTTCACCATCTCCATCCGCTCCTCGATGGTGAACATCGGGTTCTTGGAAGGGTTGGTGGTCACGCCGATCACCAGCCGGTCGCACAGCTTCGCGCCGCGGCGGATGATGTCCATATGGCCGAGCGTGATCGGATCGAAGGTGCCGGGATAGACGCCGGTGCGAATAGTCATAGGCTCTTTCCTCCGTCGCGATGACGGCAAGATTAGGGCCTGGCCCTAAGTCAGCGGTCGCGTTCCAGCGTGTAGCGGGCGATGTCGCGCAGCAGATCGGCCTCGGCGCCGTAAGGCTTGAGGTGCTCGATCGCCTGATCGACGAGCATGCGGGCCTGCTCCTTGGCGCGGTCCATGCCGAGCAGGGATAGGAAGGTCTCCTTGCCCGCCTCGCCGTCCTTGTGGAGCTTCTTGCCGACCAGGGCCTCGTCGCCTTCGGCATCGAGGATGTCGTCGGCGATCTGGAAGGCGAGGCCGACATCGCGGGCATAACCGCGCAGGCCGGTGCGGCCCTCCTGCTGAACCCGGCCGAGGATCGCGCCGCATTCCACTGCGCAGCTGATCAGCGCGCCGGTCTTCATCGCCTGGAGCCGGGTGACGGTGGCCAGATCGAAGGAGGATTTCTCGGCCTCCAGGTCCATCATCTGCCCGCCTGCCATGCCGGCCGGGCCGGCGGCGATGGCGAGGGTGCCCGTCAGTTCGATGCGCACGAACGGATCGGGATGCGTGCGCTCGTCAGCGATCACTTCGAAGGCGAGCGCGTGGAGGCAGTCGCCCGCCAGGATCGCGGTCGCTTCGTCGAACGCGCGGTGCACGGTCGGCTTGCCGCGGCGCATGTCGTCATCGTCCATCGCCGGCAGGTCGTCGTGGATCAGCGAATAGACATGGATGCATTCGAGCGCGAGCGCGGTGCGGGCGATGCAAGTCCTGTCGACGCCGAACAGCTGCGCGGTAGCGGAGGCGAGCAGTGGCCGCAGCCGCTTGCCGCCGCCGATCGCGGCGTGTCGCATCGCGCGGTACAGGCCCTGGCGCGGGTCGGTCGGGACGGCGAGCAGCAGGTCGAACTGGCGGTCCATCTCCGCCGAGACCTGGTTGAGCGCCGCCTGCAGCGCGAGGGAGGCGTGCGCCATGGGTGGGTTCAGCCGGCGGCGAAGGGCGCGGTGCCCGCGGCGCGGCCCTCGGCATCGGTGCGGATCGCCTCGATGCGGGCCTGGGCGGCATCGAGCCGCGCCGCGCATTGCCGGCGCAGCTGGTCGCCGCGCTCGTACAGGTCGATCGCTTCCTGGAGCTGGGCCTCGCCGCTCTCCAGTCGAGCGACGATTCGCTCCAGTTCCTTCAGCGCTTCCTCGAACGAGAGCGCAGTGACGTCCGCTTCTTCTGCCATGGCGACGCTATGCGCCGGGGCGCCCTGCGATTGCAACCGGGCACCGCGCTTCCTAGCTGCACGTTACCCCGGACCAGCCTCAGGAGACGCGCCCATGTTCACCAGCATCAATCCCGCCACCGGCGAGACGGTCGACACCTATCACGAGCTGGACGCGGACGGGATCGAGATGGCGCTGACCCGGGCCGAGGCGGCATTCCGCTCCTGGCGCGATTCGCCGCTGGAGGCGCGGACCGAGTTGCTGATCAAGGTCGCCGATGCCTGGGAGGCGAACAAGCAGCACCTCGCCGAGTCGGCCACGAAGGAGATGGGCAAGACGCTGGCCAGCGCCGTGGCCGAAGTCGAGAAGTGCATCAGCGGCTTCCGCCATTATGCGGCGAAAGGGCCCTCCTATATGGAGCCGACCACGGTGCAGATCGCGGGCGGCGGTCATGCCGTGGCGCGCTGGCTGCCGATGGGGCCGGTGCTGGCGGTGATGCCGTGGAATTTTCCGTACTGGCAGGTGGTCCGCTTCCTCGCGCCGACGATCATGGCGGGAAATGTCGGGCTGCTGAAGCACGCGTCGAACGTGCAGGGCTGCGCGGCGCTGATCCAGCAGATGATGAGCGCAGCAGGCGCGCCCGACGGGCTGTTCCAGAACCTGCCGATCAAGTCGGACAAGGTCTCGGCGATCATCGCCGACAAGCGCGTGGTGGCAGTGACGCTCACCGGCAGCGAGGGCGCGGGCGCGCAGGTTGCCCAGGCCGCTGGGCGCGCGCTCAAGAAGGTGGTGCTCGAGCTCGGTGGGTCGGACCCGCTGATCGTCATGCCCTCGGCCGATCTCGACCTGGCCGCGAAGACCGCGGTGACCGCGCGCGTCCAGAATGCCGGGCAGAGCTGCATCTGCGCCAAGCGGATGATCGTCCATGCCGACGTCTATGACGCGTTCCTCGACAAGTTCGAGGGCGGCATGAAGGCGCTGAAGATCGGCGATCCGATGGAGAAGGAAACGGGCATGGGCCCGCTCTCTAGCGTGGCCCAGCGCGACACGGTGCTCGAGCAGGTCAAGCGCGCGGTGGATGAGGGCGCGACGCTGCGCTTCGGTGCCGAGAAGCTCGACAAGGAAGGCGCCTGGATGACGCCGGGCGTGCTGATCGACATGGATCCCGAAAGCGATGTCGCCAAGGAGGAGATCTTCGGGCCCGTAGCCGCAGTCTACAAGGTGACGGACATCGATGAGGCGATCACCATCGCCAACGACGTGCCTTACGGCCTCGGCTCGTCGGTGTGGACGCAGGACGATGCCGAGATCGAGCGCTTCGCCCGCGATATCCAGTCGGGCATGACTGCGGTGAATTCGCTACTAGCCTCCACGCCTGAGGCGCCGTTCGGGGGCGTGAAGCTCTCGGGCCATGGCCGCGAGCTCGGGCCCTGGGGCATGCACGAGTTCATGAACCTGAAGGCCGTGATGTTCGGCAAGGTGTGAAGGCGGGGGACTAAATCAATTCCTCCCCCAGCTTGCTGGGGGAGGGGGGCCGCCGCCGAAGGCGGTGGTGGAGGGGCGCGGCGGGTCACCGCCGCATTCCGCGGCGGCCTCTCCACCATTCGCTGCGCGAATGGTCCCTCCCCGAGACAAGCTCGGGGAGGAATTAGGAAACCACGAACTTGCCCGTCATCCCGAAGCTCGCATGGAGCAGGTGGGTGCACTTGATCGGATAGGTGCCGGCCCTGGGCGCGGTGAAGTGGAGGTCGACGGCGGTGTCGCTGTCGAGCTCCACCTTGCCGTCCTTCACCTTGGCCCGTTCCGCCGCGGGCATCGCTGCCGCCGCGAAGAAATCCCTGGCGGCGAAGCTGTGCCCGCCGTTGCTCGTCAGGTGCAACACATAGCTCTGGCCATGAACCAGCGCGATCGTCGCGGGCGTGAACCTGAAGTTGGAGAGGGCAACGTCGATCCGCTGCTCGGATGCTGGCGCCGCCGCGAATAGCGCAAGCGCCAGCAGCGCCTTCACGCTGCCCGCTCCGCCATCACTTCGTTGATCAGGTCCTTGCGGCTCAGCTTGCCGATCATCGTCTTGGGCAGGCTTTCGCGCACCACGACTTCGCTCACCCTCTCGTGCTTGCCGATGCGCGCATTGAGCCATTTGCACAAAGTCGCACCGTCCACCGGCTCGGCATCCTCGTCGAGCGTGACATAGGCATGCGGCATTTCGCCATGATAGGCGTCGGGCAGGCCGATCACGAGCGCCTCCTTCACCGCCGGGTGCTGATAGAGCACGGCCTCGATCTGGCTCGGGAACACCTTGAAGCCGCCGACCGCGATCATATCCTTCAGCCGGTCGACGATCTTGATATAGCCGTCCTCGTCGATCAGCCCGACATCGCCGGTGCGCAGCCAGTGATCGTCGACGAACACTTCGGCATCGGCATCGGGGCGGTTCCAATAGCCCTTCATGATCTGCGGGCCGGAGACGACGATCTCGCCGGGCTCGCCTTCGGGCGGCGGGCGGGTCGGGTCTTCCTTGTCGACCAGGCGGACGCGGGTGGCGGCGAGGGGCTGGCCGATCGTGCCGGGCTTGTTCAGCCCGACATAGGGATTGGTGCAGACCACGCCCGAGCTTTCCGACAGGCCATAGCCTTCGATCACGCGCGCGCCGGTGACCTGTTCCCACTCGTCCTTGAGCTGGGCGGGCAGGGGGGCGCCGCCGGAGATGCAGAAGCGCAGCGAGGCGAAATCCGCCGCTTTCCTGCCGGGCGTGTCGAGCAGTGCCTGGTACATGGTCGGCACGCCCGGAAGCGCGCGCGGCTGGGTGCGGCGCAGCTCGGCCAGCGCCTGCTTGGCGTTGAAGCGCGGCAGCATCACGATCTCGCCGCCGGTCACCACGGTGCGGTTCAGCACGCAGGTATTGGCGAAGACGTGGAAGAAGGGGAGGACGCCGAGCACCCGGTCCTTGGCGGTGGCGACATCGGGGTCGAGCCGGGCGACCTGGCGGGCGTTCGCCGACAGGTTCTGGTGCGTCAGCACCGCGCCCTTGGGCGTGCCGGTGGTGCCTCCAGTATACTGGATCAACGCCACGTCGTTCTCGGGGTCGAGATTGGGGGATTCGCAGGCGCCGGCATTGGCGATCAGCTGCGAGAAGGCGAGGATGCGCGGGTCATGCGGGCGCTGCGCCACTTCGGCCCCGCGGAACAGCCGGTAGAAGAGCGACTTGGCGACCGGCAGGGCGCCTGCCACCGAACCCACCACCAGCCGCTCGAGCCCGCTCTGGTCGAGCACCTTGAGCGCGGTCGGCAGCAGCGCCGAGGCCGAGAGGGTGAAGAGCGCGCGCGTGCCCGAATCCTCGACCTGGTGGCTCAACTCGTCGGCCGTGTAGAGCGGCGAGAAATTGACGACCGTCGCGCCCAATTTGAGGATGCCGTAATAGGCGGCGACATAATGCGGCACGTTGGGTAGGAAGAGCCCGATCCGGTCGCCCGGGCCATAGCCCAGTGCCTTCAGGCCGCAGGCGACGCGGTTGGCCCCGTCCAGCGTCTCGCCATAGCTGTAGTGCCGGCCCATGAAATCGAGCAGCGGTGCCTGGGGATGCGCGCGGGCGCTTTCCTCGAACAGTTCGATCATGGATTTGGGCGGGAACTCGATGTCCCAAGCGCCGGGGTGGTTGTACGCGGTACGCCAGATCTGTTCGGGGTCAGTCATTGACACTGCTGTAAGCAAGCCTCTTTGGGGGTCAAGTCGTAAGCCGCTTGCTCCAGGTGACCAGCACCGAGACGGCCACCAGGCCGACGGTGAAGGCGGCTTCGAGCCGCTGCGGCGAAACGTCGCCGGCGCGCTCCAGGTTGATCTCGAGATTGGCGCGGCGGTCGGGGGAGGCGAGGGGGATCAGCGCCAATGCGGCAAGCGCCCCGAAGGCGATCTTCCTGGCTCGTCCCGACATGATGAACGGCATAGCCCGCAAGGGCCCGCCGGGCAAGCGATCAGGCGGCTTCGCGGCGCGCGCGGCGGGCGCGGTCGCGCCCCGCCGACTTGGCGTCGAACAGCGCGATGTCGGCGCCGCGGTAGAGCGTCTTCCAGTCGAGATCATTGGCGACCGGACCGGTACAGGCGCCGATGCTGGAGGTGACCTTGAGATCGAAGGGCATGCGCGTGGCGCGCAGCTTCGCCAGCAACTGCTCGGGCTCGATCGCGGCATCGACGGCGGTCAGGATCGCGAACTCCTCGCCGCCCAGCCGGGCGACCAGCGCGCCCTGCGGCGTGACGGCGCGCAGGGTGCGCGAGAACAGGCGCAGCACTTCGTCGCCGCCATCATGGCCCAGCGTCTCGTTGACGGTCTTGAAGTGATCGAGATCGGCGATCAGCAATTGCTGTTCGCCGGGTCGGCCGATCGCCTGGGCAAGGAAGGCCCGGCGGTTGAGCAAGCCGGTGAGCGGATCGGTGTCGGCAAGGCGGCGTGCCATCACTTCGCTGGCGATCGCGTCGTCGCGCTCGTCGCGGAGCAGCTTGATCCGGTAGGCGATGGCCAGGCTCGACATCAGCGCTTCCAGCGCCATCGAGAGCAAGGTCGAATTGTCGAGCCAGAAGCTCCACTCGATGACGTGGAAATTGGCGAGCGTGCGCAGCAGCGAGGTGAGGATCGGGGCGCCCCAGCCGATCGCGAACAGCCACAGATAGTTGGAACGCACCCGCCAGGCGCGCCACAAGGTCGGGCCGACGACTGCGCCGAGCAGCAGGAAGGTGGTGGTGAAGGCGGCATCGACGATCTGCACGTTGAGCGGTGCGAAGCAGAAGACGAGTATCCCCACGCCGAGCAGCGCGCCTGCGACGACATAGGCGAAGCGGCCGAGCCAGCCGGCGAAGACCTGGTCTTCGAAGAAGCTGCGCGCGAAGACCAATGCGCTCGCGCCGGTAAAGCCGAGCAGGAGATAGTTGAGCCGCAGCCGGTCGTTGTTGGCGATGTCCGGGAAGGCCCAGGCCAGCGCGCCCGAGGATGAGAAGACGTAGAAGAGCAGGCCCAGCGCCATCACGCAGTAGAAGAGCTGAAAGCGGTGGCGCAGCGCCCCCCACAGCGCGAGATTGTAGACGAGCAGCCCAAGGCACAACCCGGCAAAGCCCGCATAAAGCGCGGTCAGGGCGATATTGGAACGCTGGCTCTCCGTGCCTGTGACAAGGCGCGTGCCGAGCATGACGCCACGCATGTTCGCCGATCCCTCGACGTGCCAGAGCAGGCGGACGACCTTGGCCTCGCGGCGGTCGAGCGGCACTTCGGCTAGTGCGCCGAGCTGGATCCAGGGAGTGATGCCGCGTGCGTCCGTACGCTCGACGTCGATCTTGCCGTCGGCGTAGAGCGTGTGCAGCGCCACGCCCTGCTGCCACAGGCTGGCGAAGCGCACGAGCAACGGGTTGCGTGAGCGGGAGCGCTGGTCGATCTCCTGCGAGATCACCCAGAAATTGCCGGGGCCGAGCTTGTGCTGCGCCGTCCTGCAATCGAAGCGCTCGGGGTGGCGGATCAGCTCCGCGGGGTTCATTCCGCCGGTGTCCTTGAGCAGGCAGGTGGCGAGCGGGCGGCCCGCGTTCGACTGTGCCGCGGCAGGCGCACCCGTCCCCACGAGCGCGAGCAAGGCGCCGACCAGGAATGCAAGCTGCAGGAAACGCGACACCACCATGTCGCAGGATTACGCCGGACATGACGAACAACCGGTAAATGATGCGCACGCCGAAGCGTCTTTATGAAGCGCGGCAAGCACTTATCGGCCGTCCGGGGAACCGCACGCGGTGTGCAATTCCCCGGTGCCCGCCCGACTCAGCAGCCGCTGCCGCCCAGGCCAGCCGCCTTCTTGAGGAACCCGCCCAGCTTGGGCTTGCAGGCTTTGGGCTTCTCCTCGGGCTTGCCGCCTTCTTCATCGCCGTCCTGGCCGCGCATCATGTCGGCCATGTCCGGAATGCCGGGCATGAAATTGCCGGCCGCGCGGTACCGCACCTTGGCAGTCCATTTGGGGTGCCAGGCGATCTTGGGGTCCCTGGGCCGTTCGGGGAAGGCGAAGTTCGCCTCGGGACCATAGGCGTTGAGGAAGCCCATCATCACTTCGCCGCCCGCGGCCTTCACTTCTGCCGGGATGGTGCAGCTGGTCTGGCTGGGCGGCATCACCACTTTCTGCCCGATCAGCCGGCCGACCGTGGCGGGCGAGAGCCAGCTCCACAGGTCGCCGCCGAACTGGCGGCTGGCCGAGGAGGCCCACCAGACCATGTCGTTGCCGTCCTTGCCCTCCTTCGCGCTCATCGCCCAGGCATAATAGCCGGTCGCCGCGGGCACCGCGCCCCAGTTGAGCGGGATCGATCCGTCCGTCGCCGTGCCCGATTTCACGCGCGGCGTCTGCATGAAGTCCTGGGTGAGGGCGAAGGCGATCTCCGGGCTGTAATTGCCGGCGATACGGTGCTGGCCGATCAGCGAGGAATTGCCGCTCACCTTGGCGCGCGTCTTGCCGTTCGGCCAGTCGCCATAGGTGCGGCTGTTGCTGGCGCGCGGGCCCACTTCCGCGGCAATGCGGGCGCTGAAAAGGTCGGGCGGCACCTGGCCCTTGGCCAGCTTGGAGAAGTCGATCACCACTGGCTGACCGGGCCCGGCATGCGCGCTGCAACCCCAGAAGATCAGCAGCCGGCCCTTGGGACGCTGGAAATCGCCCTGTCCGGGCTCGTCCTTCTCCGGTTTGCCGGGCTCGGGCGTGACGAGCGGCACCGAGGGGCCCATGCGCATGCCGGCGGGCAGGAAGTGATCGGCCTTGGGCGCACCGCCCGTCGCGGGCATGCGCGAGCCCAGGCGCAGCGTCACGTCGCGCGTGTCGCCCCGGCCCATCATGCCGGCGGTGGTGGCGACATCCATCACATAGCGGGCCTCGGGCCCGGTATCGGCACTCTGCGCAACGACGATGCCGGCGACGAGCATGCTCGCCAGCGCCGTGCCCGCGCTCAGCAATTTCATTTTTCTCGAACGCATTCGGATTCTCCCTGGAAAGACCATGGCTGCGACCCGAAACGCGGGTGTTCCTTACGACATCGGAACGAAAAAGCAATGGTGTATTGGTCGCCTGCTACACGCCATAGCTGGCGGCTATGCGCGTGCGACGAAGCCGGACCATCATGGGACCGACCCGGCCCGGTAACCGTCCGATCACGCCAGCGCTCGCCGCGGAAGGCCAAGACAAAGCGGGCCGGGAGTTTCCTCCCGGCCCGCATCGTTTCTCAGGGTGTGGCCCAGTCTTACTTGGTCGCCTTGGCCGCCTCGGTCTTCTTGCCCTTTTTCGGCTTGGGTGCCGCCGGGCTGATCGCGAAGGACAAGGCGTTGTCCTTGAGCTTCACATTCACTTCGCCGCCATGGACGAGCTTGCCGAACAGCAGCTCCTCGGCCAGCGGCTGCTTGATTTTCTCCTGGATCAGGCGGCCCATCGGACGCGCGCCATAGAGCTTGTCATAGCCCTTCTGGGTGAGCCAGGTCTTGGCCTCCTCGTCGAGCTGGATGTGGACGCCGCGATCCGCCAGCTGCAGTTCGAGCTGGAGGATGAACTTGTCCACCACCCGGCTGACCACCTGCGTCGGCAGATAGTCGAACGGCACGATCGCATCGAGACGGTTGCGGAATTCCGGGGTGAAGAGCTTCTTCACCGCTTCTTCCTGCACGTCGTCGCGAGTCATCTCGCCGAAGCCGATCGATTCCTTGGCCATGTCCGACGCACCGGCATTGGTGGTCATGATCAGGATGACGTTGCGGAAGTCGACCGACTTGCCGTGCTGATCGGTCAGCCGCCCGTGATCCATGACCTGCAACAGGATGTTGAACAGGTCCGGATGTGCCTTCTCGATCTCGTCGAGCAACAGCACCGAGTGGGGCTGCTGGTCGACCGCATCGGTGAGCAGGCCGCCCTGGTCATAGCCGACATAGCCCGGAGGGGCGCCGATCAGGCGGCTCACCGAGTGGCGTTCCATGTACTCCGACATGTCGAAGCGCTGGAGCGGGATGCCGAGCAGCTCGGCGAGCTGCTTCGCCACTTCGGTCTTGCCGACGCCGGTCGGGCCGGAGAACAGGTAGTTGCCGATCGGCTTGTCCGGATCGCGCAGGCCCGCGCGGCTGAGCTTGATCGCGGACGACAGCACTTCGATCGCCTTGTCCTGCCCGAACACGACCCGCTTGAGGTCGAGCTCGAGGTTGGCAAGCGTCTTGGTGTCGTCGGTCGAAACGCTCTTGGCGGGGATGCGCGCCATGGTCGCGATGACCTGCTCGATCTCCTTGGGCGTGATCGTCTTCTTCCGCTTGGACGGCGGCACCAGCATCTGCATCGCGCCGACTTCGTCGATCACGTCGATCGCCTTGTCGGGCAGCTTGCGGTCGTTGATGTAGCGCGCGCTCAGCTCCACCGCCGACTTGATCGCGTCGGGGGTGTACTTGACGTGGTGGTGCTCCTCGAACGCCGTGCGCAGGCCGGCGAGGATCTTGATGGTGTCCTCCACCGTCGGCTCGTTGACGTCGATCTTCTGGAAGCGACGGAGCAGCGCCCGGTCCTTCTCGAAGTGGTTGCGGAACTCCTTGTAGGTGGTCGAGCCGATGCAGCGGATCGAGCCGCCCGACAGCGCCGGCTTGAGCAGGTTCGACGCGTCCATCGCGCCGCCCGAGGTGGCGCCGGCGCCGATCACCGTGTGGATCTCGTCGACGAAGAGGACCGCGTGGGGCAGCTTCTCGAGCTCGTTGACGACCTGCTTGAGCCGCTCCTCGAAATCACCGCGATAGCGGGTGCCGGCGAGCAGCGCGCCCATGTCGAGCGAGTAGATCACCGCTTCCTTGAGCACCTCGGGCACTTCGCCCTCGACGATCTTGCGCGCCAGGCCTTCCGCGATCGCGGTCTTGCCCACGCCCGGATCGCCCACATAGAGCGGGTTGTTCTTGCTGCGGCGGCACAGGATCTGGATCGTGCGGTCCACTTCGGGGCCGCGGCCGATCAGCGGATCGACCTTGCCGGCCTTCGCCTTCTCGTTGAGATCGACGGTGAACTGCTTGAGCGCGCTCTCGCCCTTGCCGGGCTTGGTTTCCTGCTTGGTCGACTTGTCCTCATCGGCGCCCTTGGGCGTGATCGATTCGGTGCTGCCGGTGCCGCCCTTGCCGACGCCGTGCGAGATGAAGCTCACTGCGTCGAGGCGGCTCATGTCCTGCTGCTGTAGGAAATAGACGGCATAGCTCTCGCGCTCGCTGAACAGGGCGACGAGCACGTTGGCGCCGGTCACTTCGTCGCGGCCCGAGGACTGGACATGGAGGATGGCGCGCTGGACGACGCGCTGGAAGCCGCTGGTCGGCGACGGATCGGTCGCCTGATCGACCTTCAGCGCTTCGAGTTCGGTATCGAGATAATGCGCGACGGTATTCTTGAGTTCGCCCAGGTCCACGCCGCACGCGCTCATCACCTTGCTGGCATGCTCGTCATCGACGAGCGCGAGCAGCAGATGTTCGAGGGTGGCATATTCATGGCGACGCGAGCTTGCGGCTTCGAGCGCCTTGTGCAGCGTCGATTCCAGGGCGGAGGCGAAACTAGGCATTCAGGTACAACTCCTGTGGGCCGGAAAGGGATACTCGACCCTGTTGATCCCTAATGTCGGGATCGTCGGGCCTCGCATCAAGCGCAGCGGCCCCGCACCGGAATTTTGTGTGGCGTATCGCCCCATCCGGTGCCGTCACGCTCATTTCCTAAATAGAGCGTCCGCGCTTGCGCGGTGATTAATGGCGAATGAAATTTTGCTTCGACTTCGATCGATTTCGGTCTGGAGGAGGGCGATGCGCTCCTCGAGCTCCTCCACCGAATAGGGGTCGAGATCCTGGCGTCCCAGCTGGGCAAGAAGGTCGTCTTTGCGACGCGGAAGATTTTCATCGGCTTCCATGAGGGCAGCGTTGACCCTGGCAGGCCCGATGTCAATAAGACCCAGGGGTTTCTCCTGCGTTTGAAAGCGACAAGCCGATATGGGTCTTCCGGAAACGATGCTGGCAATCGATCCCGAAGCACCCGGTGGGCCGGAGGTGCTGGTCCCGGTCGAGCGGCCCGTGCCGGCGCCCGGCCTTGGCGAGGTGCTGGTCAAGGTCGCCGCCGCCGGGGTCAACCGCCCCGAGGTGATGCAGCGCAAGGGGCAGTATCCGCCGCCGCCCGGCGCGCCTTCGATCCTGGGCATGGAAATCTCGGGCAAGATCGTTGCCGTTGGCGAGGACGTGCCGCGCGAAGTGCTCGGCCAGCCGGTCTGCGCGCTGATCGCGGGCGGGGCCTATGCCGAATATGCCGTAGCGCCGTACGGGCAGTGCCTGCCCGTGCCGCCGGTGCTGACGATGGTCGAGGCCGCGGCGATCCCCGAGACCTTGTTTACCGTCTGGAGCAACGTGTTCGAGCGCGCCTATGCGGTGGAAGGGGAGTGGATCCTCGTCCATGGCGGCACGTCGGGCATCGGCACGATGGCGATCCACCTCGCCAATCTGTTCGGCCTGACGATCATCGTTACCGCCGGGTCGGACGAGAAGTGCGAAGCCGCGAAGCAGATCGGCGCCGATCACGCGATCAACTACAAGAGCGAGGATTTCGTCGCGAGGGTGAAGGAGATCACCGGCGGCCAGGGTGTGAACATCGTGCTCGACATGGTCGGCGGCGATTATGTGCCGCGCAACCTCCAGTGCCTGGCCGAGGAGGGGCGCCACGTCTCGATTGCCGTCCAGGGCGGCATGCAGGCGACGATCCCGATCTTCGAGATCATGCGCAAGCGGCTGACGCTCACCGGCTCGACGCTCCGCCCGCGCTCGGTGGAATTCAAGACGCTGCTCGCCGACGAGTTGCATCGCACCGTCTGGCCGTTCGTGGCGGAAGGCAAGCTCAAGCCGGTGATCGACAAGGTCTTCGCCTTCGCCGACGCAGCGGATGCGCATCGGCGGATGGAGGGCGGCGACCATGTCGGCAAGATCGTGCTCCAAGTAGAGGAATAGCCCCGGCATTCGCATCTGGAATCGGGCAAGCATATCGGTAAGATCGTCCTCACCTTGGGGGAGGGGACTCATGAATCTGAAGAAGGATCTGCCGCTCAAGCTGGTCATCGGCGCGCTCGTGCTGATGCTGGCATGGTCGCTGCTGCTGTCGGACCGCTATTGGGTGCTCGCCGACCGCTCGACCATCGATGACCTGGCCGAGGTGAAGGTGCCGCCCGAGCTGGGCGACATGATCTCGCAGATCGACGACTTTGGGGTGCACGTCCGGCGCGAGCCGACCAAGGTGGAACGCTATCTCGACATGGAGCGGACTCGGCTCGGGCTCGAGGCGCCGGTGCCCTCCTATGCGCATATGAGCGCGCCCAG
Source organism: Sphingomonas sp. GW821-FHT12D09 (assembly GCF_058807215.1). Taxonomy (NCBI): domain Bacteria; kingdom Pseudomonadati; phylum Pseudomonadota; class Alphaproteobacteria; order Sphingomonadales; family Sphingomonadaceae; genus Sphingomonas; species Sphingomonas sp. GW821-FHT12D09. Next base: position 337,692 of record NZ_JBXAQL010000002.1, read on the forward strand.
GCTCGGCTATTCGGCCCGCGAGATGACCTTCCTGGGCATGCCCTTCTGGTACGCGCGCGAATACGGCCATGTGCTGTTCTTCAGCTCGGACTGGGGCGTCGTCGCCGCGCCGCTGAACGATCAGGGGTTCGCCAGTCTCGACAAGGCCAATGGCCGCGATCTGCGGGCGAGCAGCATGATCCCTTGGTGGCGCCACCTCTGGGGCTGGCTGTTCCTGGCCGGCCTCGCGCTCGCCTTTTGGCTCTGGTACCGCCGCATGGTGCGGTGGCGCGAGGAGAACGGGATTATCTGATCCGGCCGCCTGCCTGAATCGGCTTTGGTGCGGCCGGCGCGAGCAGTTCGGCGACGATCGGGAACACCGCGCTTTCCTCCCAGGCGATCCGCGCGCGGAGCAGGCGAAGCTGTTCGCGCACCGCTAGGACGAACCCCTGGCGATCGGCCGGGATGGTCGTCGCCGTCCACACGCCATAATGCTCGCTGGTGCTCTGGCGCAGCTTGTTCAGGTCTTCGATGAAGCGCCAGGCGAGCGCCTTGTGCGCGGGATCGGCGCTGGCCTGCAGCGCGGCAGTGACGATCGCCTGCTTGTCGAGAACATGGCGGATGATTACCTGGCCCAGCGCATGGCGGGCGGCGGCGATCTGCTCGATGCCGGCAGCCGGATCGCCGGCCAGCGCGATGATCACCTCGGTCAGTCGCACCAGCTCGCGATGCTCGTGATGGATGAGGTCCAGGCCTTGCAAGATTTCTTCCCTTCCCTCTCTTTATAGAGGGGCGGGGCGGACCGGGCGCGATCGCCGCCGCGATCAGGTCCCCTGGGCGCAACCGATAAGCCCGGCTTGTAGTTGGGCCGGCGCTATTTGTTTGACCGCGGCGCGCGGATCGCGAGACAGGGACGCCTCGACAAGGGAGGGAATATGTCCGCGCTGGTGCTTCACGAATATGCCGCCTCCGGAAATTGCTACAAGATCCGGCTCACCGCCGCGCATCTGGGGATTCCGCTCGAGCGGCGCGAATACGACATCGTGAAAGGCGAGACGCGCACGTCGGAATTCCTCGCTCAGGTCAACGCCAATGGCCGTATCCCCGTGCTCCAGGTCGGGCCGGACGATTTCCTGCCGGAGAGCAACGCCGCCTGCTTCTACCTCGCCGATGGCAGCGACCTGATCCCGCACGACCGGTTCGAGCGCGCCGACATGCTGCGCTGGCTGTTCTGGGAGCAATATAACCATGAGCCGAATGTCGCGACGCTGCGCTTCTGGAAGATCTGGATCGGTTTGGACAATCTGAGCGACGCGCAGCGCGCCAACGTGCCGGTCAAGCAGGCAGCGGGCGAGGCGGCGCTGGCGCTGATGGACGAACATCTCACGCAACGCGACTGGTTCGTGATCGACCGGCTGACGCTCGCCGATATCGCGCTGTACGCCTATACCCACCTCGCGGAAACCGGCGGGTTCAGCCTTCAGCCCTATCCGGCGGTGCGTGCCTGGCTGGACCGAGTGGCGGCATTGCCGCGCCACATTCCATTCACCGCATGATTCGTCGGGCGGAAGCTGCCCATTATCCACATTCGTGTGACATCCGCGTGAACCGCGAGCGATTCCAAATGTCATATTTCGCAGCCATTTAGCGAGCCCAGGCAAGGGCAATTGCAGGGCTGGGCAAATGGCCACGATCACCAGGCTTCCGTTCGACGCGCAGCATATCGCGGATTTCCACGCATCGTCTCCGTCGATCCCCGAAAGGGCGATCACCGAGCGCAAGCGCTACCGCACCGTGTGGATTTCGGACGTCCATCTCGGCACGCGCGGCTGCAATGCCGAGATGCTGATCGACTTCCTCGATCACGTCGATTGCGACCTGATGTACCTGGTCGGCGATATCCTGGACGGCTGGGCGCTCAAGAAGCGCTTCTACTGGCCCGATTCGCACAACGACATCGTCTGGCGCTTCCTGAAGCGCGCCAAGCGCGGCACCGAGATCATCTACATTCCGGGCAATCATGACGAGATGTTCCGGCAATTCTCCGGACTGAACTTCGGCGGCGTCCATATCCGCCGCCAGGCGATCCACACCACTGCCGATGGCCGCCGCCTGCTCGTGCTCCACGGCGACGAGTTCGACGCGATCACGATGTCGCACCGCTGGCTCGCGCATCTGGGCGACGCCGCCTACGAGATGATGATGGGCCTGAACCGGGTGGTGAACCGTGTCCGCCGCTGGCTCGACATGCCCTATTGGTCGCTTAGCAAATACGCCAAGGCCAAGGTGAAGAACGCAGTCGAGTTCATCTCGAAGTTCGAAGAGATCGTCGCGCACGAAGCCGGTGCGCGGGGAGTCGACGGCGTGATCGCCGGCCATATCCACACCGCCGAGATGCGCGATATCGGGGGTATCGCCTATTACAATGACGGCGATTGGGTGGAGGGTTGCACCGCGCTCGTTGAGCACTACGACGGTACGATGGAAATTCTCCATTGGGCCGAAGAGATGGTGAAGCGCGAAAGCGAAGCAGCGTCCGGGGTCAGACTGGCGGCTGCGTGACGGCAACGGAGGTCGGACCCGTGCGGATAGCCATTGTGACAGACGCCTGGGAGCCCCAGGTGAACGGAGTCGTGCGCACCCTCCAATCGGTGCGGGGCGTCCTCGAAAAACAGGGTCACAAGATCATCGTGATCTCGCCCGACCTCTTCTATTCGCTGCCGTGCCCGACCTATCCCGAGATCCGGCTGGCGCTGGCCCGCGTCGCGAGCGTCGGTGCGATGCTCGAGGCGTTCGATCCCACCGCGATCCACCTCGCCACCGAAGGGCCGCTCTGCGTCGCCGCGCGGCGCTGGTGCATCCGGCACGACATGCCTTTCACCACGGCCTATCACACCCAGTTCCCCGACTATGTCTCGGCGCGCTCGGGCGTGCCGGCCGAGTGGATCTGGCGCTATATCAAGTGGTTCCATGCGCCGAGCCAGGCGATCCTGGCCTCCACCCCGTCGATCCGCCAGTCGCTGATCGCGCATGGCCTTGCCCATGTGAAGCATTGGGGCCGCGGCGTGGACCTCGCCAGCTTCCATCCCGGCCTGGCGCCGCACCGGGCGATTCAGGACCTGCCCGGCCCGGTCCAGCTCTATGTCGGCCGCGTCGCGGTCGAGAAGAATATCGAGGCGTTCCTGAAGACGACGCATCCGGGCACCAAGGTGGTGGTGGGCGACGGCCCCGCGCGGACCGCCCTTCAGGCGCGCTTCCCCGAGGCGAAGTTCCTCGGGCCTATGTTCGGTGCCGAGCTCGCCTCCGCCTATGCCGCAGCGGACGTGTTCGTCTTCCCAAGCAAGACCGACACGTTCGGGCTGGTGATGATCGAGGCGCTGGCGTGCGGCGTGCCCGTCGCCGGCTATCCGGTCACCGGGCCGATCGATGTGCTCACACCCGAGACCGGCGCGATGAGTGAGGACCTGACCCAGGCGATCGGCCAGGCGCTGACCCGGGACCGCGCCGCCTGCGCCGCCTATGGCAGGACCTTTACCTGGGAAGCCAGCGCGCGCCAGTTCATCAACGCGCTCCATCCGATGCACGGGGAAAAAGCCGCGGCTTGATGCGCGCTTCTTCCTTGCCCCCGCCGCTTTCTGGCATTAAGTCAGCGCCGTGACAGGCCGCCCGTGATGGGCGGCCCTTTCTATTTCTGGAGACTGTAAGTGGCCCAGCCGCTGATGCCCCATGCGACCGCTTCCTGGCTGGTCGATCAGACTTCGCTCTCGTTCGACCAGATCGCCGAGTTCTGTGGCCTGCACATCCTCGAGATCCAGGCGATCGCCGACGATACCGCTGCGACCAAGCTGACCGGCCGCGATCCGGTGCGCGCGCACGAGCTGACGATGGACGAGATCGAGAAGGGCCAGAAGGACCCGAACTACGTCCTCAAGATGCTCAAGGGCCCCGATCAGGTCCGCCGCACCAGGGGCCCGCGCTACACGCCGGTCTCGAAGCGCCAGGACAAGCCGGACGGCATCGCCTGGATCCTGCGCAACCATCCGGAGATCTCGGACGGCGCGATCGGCAAGCTGATCGGCACCACCCGCACCACGATCGCCGCGATCCGCGACCGCAGCCACTGGAACATCGCGAACATCACGCCGAAGGATCCGGTGACGCTCGGCCTGACCAGCCAGCGCGAACTCGATGGGCTTGTTGCCAAGGCAGCCAAGGCCGCCGGCATCGAGGCGCCGACCGACACCCGCCTGGAAGGCGACCGCGAGGCACTGATCGAGCAGCTCCGCGCCGAGCGCACCGCCGCGGCGCGCGAGGCCGATGCTACCGGCGAGGATGCCCCTGCCGCCCCGATCGAGCACACCGCCGAGACGCTGTTCCGCAGCAACAACGGCTAAGCTGGATTCCCCTCCCTGCAAGGGAGGGAGTTAGAAGGCTCAAGGTGTCATCGCGCTAAGCGTCTGGAAACAGCGCGGCATGGCGGGCGCAGATCGCGTCCCATAGCCCCGCAGCCTCCGGCACCTGCAATCCGAAGCGCTGGTCGAGCCGCTCGACCAGCGCTTCTGCGTTCTGGAGCAGTTCGCGCGTCTCGCCCTCTGGCCCGCGCTCGACCAGCACGCGGCCCCGCAGGTTGATGTGCCGGTCGCCGCGGCGCTGCTGGACCACCAGGTTCTGGACGAAGGGCGATTCGGGCACGGTCTGCAGATCGCTGCAGCGTTGCGCGAACAGCGCCTCGTCGGCGGGACCGTCGCTGAAGTCGTAGCTGAACGGATCGCCCGCGCCATAGCGCTCCTCGAAGCGCCAATGGCCTTCGACCTCGCGCAAGCCGACGCGGTAGGGCGGGTGGTTCTCCGCGCCTGCCATCAGCGGCAGCGGACCGGTCAGGATGCCGCCAAAGCCGACATCGACCAGGCAGGGTTGCCCTTCCAGCGTCACGACCAGCGCAAGGTGGTTGCCCATCGCGCCTTCGCCCAACACTTGCCGCATCACGCCGCCGGAGATGCGGCGCACCTCAAAGCCCAGCGCTTCGAGCACGCGGCCGAACAGCCCGTTCTGCTCGAAGCACCAGCCGCCGCGTCGCCGGGTCACCAGCTTGTCGAAGATCGCTTCGGGCTCGATCGATACTTGCCGGCCGAGCTGTACGTCGAGATTCTCGAAGGGAAAGGTCGCCAGATGCGCGCGGATCAGTGCGGTCAGCGCGGCGCGGTCGGACTTGGCGGGCCGCGCCTGGCCGGTCCGCGTGAAATAGGCCTCGATATCCATGCATCTCCCCGCTCAGGCGCGAGGAATGCCGGGCGCATCCGGCGATGTCGAGCCCTCGCGGCATGACGGGAGCGGACGGGGCGTGTAGCCTAGCGTCCGCGACTCGGGAGGGGCTCCCGGGCGCGCCTGCGACAAGCGTGGAGAGACCGCATGTGTGACGAGCTGACCGCCGCCGATAACGATCGTTTCCTGATGACTCGCCGCGAGTTCGGCGCGGGCGCGGCGGCGGTGGGCATGGTGGCGCTGCTGCCGGTTCCCGCCAATGCGGCCGAGGTCAAGGGCCGCGACGTCACCATCGTCACGCCGGACGGCAGCTGCGATGCCTATTTCGTCGCGCCGACCACCGGCAGGCATCCCGCCGTGATCGTCTGGCCCGATATCTTCGGCCTGCGCCCGGCCTTCCGGCAGATGGCCGACCGCCTCGCCCAGTCGGGCTATGCCGTGCTCACCGTCAACCAGTTCTACCGCTCGACCAAGTCGCCCTTCGTCACCGAAGGCCAGGGCTTCGACGACGCGCTCAAGGCCAAGGTCGGCCCCTGGCGCCAGCTTCTCACGCCCGATGCCACGACGCGCGATGCCAAGGCATTCGTCGCCTGGGTCGATGGCCAGAAGGAAGTCGACAAGAAGCGCGGCATCGGCAGCACCGGCTATTGCATGGGCGGGCCGATGGTCATGTACACCGCCGCGGCGGCGCCCGCGCGCGTCCATGGTGGCGCGACCTTCCATGGCGGCGGGCTCGCCGCGGACGGCCTGATCGCGCTGGTGCCCAGCATGAAGGCGCGCTGGCTGATCGCGATCGCCGAGAATGACGACGCCCGCGCGCCGACCGACAAGGACAAGCTCAAGGTTGCCTTCGCTGCCAGCAGCCAGCCTGCCGAGATCGAAGTCTACAAGGGCACGATGCACGGATGGTGCCCGCCGGACAGCCAGGTCTACAATGCCGACCAGGCCAACCGCGCCTGGGACCGGCTGCTCGCGACCTTCGCCACGCTCTGACGATCTGAAAGGAAATCCCATGGCGGACGATCTGACCTTCTACACCCATCCCCAGTCGCGCGGACGCATCGCCCGCTGGGCGCTGGAGGAAGCCGGCGCAGCTTATGAGACGCGGGCGGTGGAATACGGCACCACGATGAAGGGCGAGGACTATCTGACGGTCAACCCGATGGGGAAGGTGCCGGCGATCGTCCACGGCGGCCATGTCGTCACCGAGTGCGCAGCGATCTGCGCCTATCTTGCCGAGGCGTTCCCCGAAGCCGGTCTCGCTCCGAACGCCGAAGAGCGCGCCGATTATTACCGCTGGCTGTTCTTCGCCGCGGGCCCGGTCGAGCAGGCGGTGACTAACAACGTCGCCCAGTTCGTGCCCTCGCCCGAGCAGGGTCGCATGTTCGGCTATGGCAATTTCGAGAAGACGGTCGATGTGCTGGAAAAGGCGGTCTCGGCGAACCCGTACATCGCCGGCGACCGCTTCACCGCGGCGGACATCTATGTCGGCTCGGCGATCGGCTGGGGCACGATGTTCGGCACCCTGCCGAAGCGCGACGCCTTCCTGGACTATTTCGGCCGGCTGAGTGAGCGCGAGGGGTACAAGCGCGCCGGGGCCAAGGACGATGCACTGGCGGCGGAGCTGGAAGCTGCAAAGGCGCCGGCCTGACCCATTGCAATGTAGGATTTCGCGTGTTTGCCTGCCGCGGCTGGGTCAGCAGACCAGCCGCTCTTTGAGGCTGTTGGGAAGATAGGATCACGCGCGCGCAAGGATGTTGCGAGATGCGGCGCATTTGCGGGAACAGTGTCAACTGAAGCGCCGCGAAACCCCCGCCTTGGGCATGTACTTTGTCGACTTTGGCGAGTCGGTGCGGCGGACGAAATAGGAAGAGGGCCTAACCGTCCAGCCGCTCCATCCGCGCCGGCAGCTCGGACATCACGGCGTCTCGGTCGGCCTGGTCGGTCTCGCCCCAGCGGGCGATCTCGTCGAGCGTGCGTGCGCAGCCGATGCACCAGCCGGTGTTCGCGTCCATCACGCAGACGCTGACGCATGGGCTCTCCACGATCGGCACATACTCGATCATTTCGTCCACCGCGCGAGCCAGTCGGCCACTTCCTGCGGTTGCATGATACGCGCGTCGCTCAGGCCAAGTGTTTCCTTGACGTTACGCAGCGCGCCCGTGCGCGGATCGACGACCAGGATCGCCGGCACGGCGCCGAGCGAGGTACTGCCGAAGCGGCGAGGCAGGTCGAGATTGCGGTCGAACTGGCCGATATCGACCTGCACCAGCTCGAAGCGGCGGGCCATCCACCGGCGCATGTCGGGCAGTTCGAAAATGCCGGCGAGCACGCGGCAATCGACGCACCAGTTCGCGCCGAAATCGACGAGCAGCAGCTTGCCCGACTGCTTCGCCCGGGCGATCGCCGCGTCGATGTCCTTCCGCGCATCGCGGCCGGAATCATAAGGCGCAGGCAAAGGTTGCGCCAGCTGCGCGAGCGAGCGTGCCTTGAGCCGGGGCGCGGCGGCCTGGGCCAGCGCGGCACCCGGCAGCGCCAGCAGGGCCAGCGCAAGCACCAGCCCTGCGCGGCGGCTCATTCGGCAGCGAGCGTGTAGTTCAGGAAGTCGGGGATCGGGCCGTTCCAGCCGTCGTCCGGCCCACCCGCATCGTCGTCGCGACGGCGATGATCGCGGCGCGGCTGCTCGTCGCGGGGACGACGCTCGCGGCGCGGTTCCTCACGGCGCGGCTCGTCGCGGCGGGCCGGCTCGCGCCGGGGCTCTTCGCGACGCGCTTCGGGAGCAGGGGCTTCCTCGGCACGCGGCGCTTCGCTGCGCGGCTCCTCCTTCTTGCCGCGCGAACGCGGACGTGCGGGCGCCTTTTCCTCGTCGGTCTTGCGGCCACGACCGCGGCCGCGCGGGGCTTCCTCGCGCTCTTCCTCGGCAGCGGGGGCAGGGGCAGGCGCGCCCTTCAGCTTGACCCGCTCGATCTTGTGGCCGGTGAGCTTCTCGATGTTCGCGATATTCTCGGCGTCTTCCGAGGTGACCAGCGTATAGGCTGTGCCCGTCGCGCCCGCCCGACCGGTGCGGCCGATGCGGTGGACATAATCGTCCGGATGCCAGGGCGCGTCGAAATTATAGACGTGGCTGACGCCCTTGATATCGAGACCGCGCGCGGCGACGTCGGAGGCGACGAGGATGTTCACGTCGCCCTTCTTGAACCGCTCCAGCTCGGCGATGCGCGCCGACTGTTCCATGTCGCCATGGATCTCCGCCGAGCGGAAGCCCGAGCGCTGCAGGCTCTTGTTGAGCTCGCGCACCGTGGTCTTGCGGTTGCAGAAGATGATGCCGGTCTGGACGTCGTCCGCTTCGAGCAGCGCGCGCAACGTCTCGCGCTTCTTCGCCGCCGTCGTCTCGACGACCCGCTGGGTGATGTTGATGTTGGTCGATGCCGGGCGCGCCACTTCGACCCGCTTGGGATCGTTGAGGAACTTGTCCGCCAGCTTCTTGATCACCGGCGGCATCGTCGCCGAGAAGAGCAGGGTCTGCCGGCTCTTGGGCAGCTTGGTGCAGATTTCCTCGATGTCGGGGATGAACCCCATGTCGAGCATCCGGTCCGCCTCGTCGATAACCAGCAGGTTGCACTGGGTGAGCAGGATCTTGCCGCGCCCGAACAGGTCCATCAGCCGGCCCGGCGTGGCGATCAGCACGTCGACGCCCTTTTCGAGCGCCTTGACCTGGTCGCCCATCTGCACGCCGCCGATCAGCAGGGCCATGGAGAGCTTGTGGTGGGTGCCGTACTTCTCGAAATTCTCCGCCACCTGGGCGGCGAGCTCGCGCGTCGGCTCGAGGATCAGCGAACGCGGCATCAGCGCGCGGGTGCGCCCTTCGCCGAGAATGTCGATCATGGGGAGCACGAAGGCGGCGGTCTTGCCGGTACCCGTTTGTGCGATGCCGATCAGGTCCTTGCCCATCAACACGCTTGGAATGGCCTGGCGCTGGATCGGGGTCGGCTCCGTATAGCCGGAGTCGGTCACTGCGCGCAGAAGTTCGTCTGAAAGGCCGAGATCGGCAAAGCTCATGCAATTTTCCGGAAAATCGACGTGATAAAACCCACGCTCGAAGCCTTCACGCGCTTGCGGATTTGTCAGGGAAAGTCAAGCGTAGAGGTGTGTCTGGAGGCGCTTTGGCGTGCTCAGCGCGCCAGTTCGAGCGTGCGGAAGCCTTCGACGTCGCACGAACGGCCCGATCGGACGCGGAACGCATCGCGCCCGGCGCAGATCTTCTGGTCCTTGTTGGTCTTCACATAGAAGCCCGAATAGAAGCCCAGCGCCTGGCAGCTGCGGCCCAGCTTGGCGCGCAGCAGCGTACCGTCGCGCAACACCAGATCGACGCTGTCCGGCGTGTTGACTCCCGCGAAGCCGGAAATGTCCTGGATCTTCACGCAGTCCTTGGTCTTCTTCTCGATCACGCGCGGTGCCCGGCGCACCACGATCGTCGCGCTGCTGGTTATCGTGACGCGCGGCACAGAGATCGTCACGCGCTCCTGCTGTTGCGACTGTTGCTGCTGCTGGAGGCGGGCCGTGACCGAAAACCAGTCGGGTGCGCCAGCGGGCGCCGCGGCTGGCGCGGCGCCGAGGAGCAACAGGCTGGAGGTGACGGCAAACGGATTCGGCATTTCGCGTTGGTTATGTACGACCTAGGTTTGAACAGTGGATGAACTGCACGCCGTCGTGCTAGCCCAAAAATGCCATGACACCAGCACAACAGCAGCTCGTCACCGCCGTTTTGGAGCGCTTCGGCCCCAAGGCAGTTACCACGGACCCCCAGGAGATCTCCCCTTGGGAGTCGGATTGGCGCGGTCGCTATCACGGCAGCGCGCCGGCCCTGCTCTCGCCGGGTTCGGCGCAGGAAGTGGCCGAGATGATCCGTCTCGCCGGCGAACTGGGCGTGAAGATCGTGCCGCAGGGCGGCAATACCGGCATGGTCGGCGGGGCGACTCCGCCCGCCGATGGATCGGCGCTGCTGCTCTCCACCCGGCGGATGAACCGCATCCGCTCGATCGACCCGGTAAGCAATCTCGCGGTGGTCGAGGCAGGGGTGATCCTCACCAATTTCCATAACGCCGTGGTCGAACAGGGCCGCCGCTTCCCGCTGACGCTGGGCGCCAAGGGCAGCGCCACGATCGGCGGGCTGGTCTCCACAAATGCCGGCGGCACCCAGGTGCTGCGCTTCGGCAACATGCGCCACCTCGTCGCAGGCGTGGAGGCGGTGCTGCCCGACGGTTCGATCCATGACGGCCTCGCGCAGCTCAAGAAGGACAATCGCGGCTACGATCTCACCCAGTTGCTGATCGGCGCGGAGGGGACGATCGGCATCGTCACCGCAGCGACCTTGCGCCTCTATCCCGCGATCCTCGATCGCGCCGCTGCCTGGGTCGGTGTCGAGAGCCCACAGCGTGCGCTCCAGATCCTGCGCATGATGGAAACCCGCACCGACACGATCGAGAGCTTCGAGATCATCCCCGGCGAGATCCTCGGCCATGTCATCCACCACATCCCCGGCACCCGCTCGCCGCTGGCCGGCCAGCATGCCTGGCATGTCCTCATCGAATCGGTGGCGACCGAAGCGGGCGCGGAGCCGCCGGCCGAGCTGCTCGAGCGGCTGCTGGCGCCGGTGTTCGAGGCCGGCCTGGCGGAGGATGCCGTGATCTCGACCAGCGAATCGCAGGTCGAGGCCTTCTGGCACATCCGCGATTCGATCTCCGAGGCCGAACGCGCACTCGGACCGGCGATGCAGCACGACATCTCGGTGCCGGTCGACAAGATGCCGGACTTCATGATCGACGCCGCGGCAGAGGCAGAGCGCCGCTTCCCCGGCACGCGCGCCACTGCCTTCGGGCATCTCGGCGACGGCAATGTCCATTTCCACGTCCGCGCGCCCCAGGGAGCGGACCGCGACGCCTGGTATGCGGGCGACGGCCCGGCGATCTCCAGCCTGGTCTATGATCTGGTGGTGGCGGAGGGCGGATCGATCTCCGCCGAGCATGGAATCGGCCAGATGAAGCGTGCCGAACTGGAGCGGCTGAGCCCGCCGTCGCGCATCGCGGCGCTGAAAGCGATCAAAATGGCACTGGATCCGCGCGGAATCCTAAATCCCGGCAAGCTTGTAAGCCTTGCGCCCGACGCTGGCACACCATAGACCCGCCCACCGGGATTCCAGACATTATATTTTTTAGTTCCCAGGAGATTTAGGATGGCTTCCGCGCCGCAGCAGTCGCTGCCTCTGTTCTACAATGACATTCTTCCGCTCTCGAGCCAGCAGCACTCGGATTTCAAGATCCGGCCGGCCGACAAGGCACCGTTTCTCGCCAAGCAGCACGCGGTGCCGGTCACCGTGGAGGAATTCCCGCTGGTGCAGCGCCACCTGCCGATCGTCTTCTCGCAGGGCGAAGAGCCGGTTCCGCTGGCGCTGATGGGCCTGAACGAAGGCATCAACACCTTCTTCGACGAAGACGGCTCGCTCAACGAGACCAACTTCTACGTTCCGGCCTATATCCGCCGCTACCCGTACCTGCTGGCCCGCCTGCGCCCGGAAAGCGACGAGCTGTCGCTCTGCTTCGATCCGAGCTCGGACACGATCGGCGCATTCGAGGACGGCCAGCCGCTGTTCGAGAATGGCGAGCCGAGCCAGACCACCAAGGACATCCTGCAGTTCAATGAGCAGTTCGAACAGGCCGGTGCCCGCACCGCCCAGTTCATGAAGGACCTCAAGGAGCTCGACCTGCTGATCGACGGCGAAGTCACGATCCAGCCGGAAGGCTCGGCGCAGCCCTTCGTCTATCGCGGCTTCATGATGATCGACGAAGCCAAGCTCAACGAGATGCGCGGCGATCAGCTGCGCAAGATCGTGCAGAACGGCATGCTGCCGCTCATCTACGCCCACCTCTTCTCGCTGGGCCTGATGCGCGACATTTTCGGCCGCCAGGTGCGCCAGGGCAAGATGCCCGAGCCGCAGCTCGTCCAGCCGAACGCGTAAAATGATCGAGCGCGGCGAGCGCTACAGCCGGGCGGCGATCGCCTTCCACTGGGTGATCGCCGCGCTCGTTCTCTTCAATATCCTGGTCGGCCTGTTCCACGACGCCATACCGCGGGCGTGGGGCGTGATGCCGATCCACAAATCGGTGGGCATGGCCGTGCTGCTGCTCACCCTTGGCCGCATCGGCTGGCGGCTGACGCACGAGCCGCCCTTGCTGCCCGCTGCGATGCCGGCCTGGGAGAAGACCGCGGCGAACGCGGTGCACTTCCTTCTCTATGCGCTGCTGCTGATCCTGCCGCTCACCGGCTGGCTGCTCTCGTCCAATCCCGACAAGCCGCGTCCGATCGACTGGTTCGGGCTGTTCCGGATCCCCGTCCTGCCCGCCACGCCCGATATCGCGCACAGCGCGCACCAGGCGCATGAGCTGCTCGGCTATCTGATGGCCGCCTTGGTGGCGATCCACGTCGCCGCGGCGCTGCGCCACCATTTGATCCTGCGCGACCGCGTGCTCGCGCGCATGGCTCCGGGACTCCGCCGAAACGGTTGATCTTTCTGGAAGAACGCCTGCTCGCAGCCTCTTGAACTAATCGGCCTCCCAATTATATTTGGTCTTGTACGGCTTCATGTCCCCCCTTTCGTGAGGCTGTACGGCACGCCCTCGGGCGTGTCTCCTCCCTGAACCTTGGCCACCTCGTGCGTAAGCACGGGGTGGTTTTTTATGGGCTACGCGAGCGAGGAGGCGACATGACCCTTGCACTTTTGGACCCGCCAAGATGGATTGACGCGGATGGCCAGCGTGGGGAGGGCTTTTCGTCGTGGGTTTCGCCAGTGCATGCGGGGCCCTGCGCGATGGGTTATGTCGACCTGCATCGCCGCCAACGTTGGGCTGTATTTTCCGGCTATCAGCAGACTGAAGGCGCAGCGTTCGCAGCGTGCAGATGGGATATTGGCGGATATGACAGCGTCAGTATCCATCCGCTGATCGATGTCGCTCTCGATACCAAGAGTTACGAAACGGCGGTCGATTGGCTGTTCGGGGATTTGGCAGCGCCCGCCGAAGAAGAGCGGCCCCGCGGGGTTGCGTATTTGGCGCGGGTTGCGATGCGTGACATGGCCCGCAAGATCGCCGAAAATCCCGACGAATTGCTCGGTATGGAATGGCTGGATCTCGAGCGCGCATTGTTCGAGGCTTTGCGGGGGCTAGGATACGCGGTCGAACGCACCCGTTCCACAAAAGACGGTGGTTACGATCTTGCGGTCGTTATCGAGGGTCAGCGTTTCCTTATTGAACTCAAGCACTGGAGCGCGCCGTCGCGCGTAGGGCCGGATGCGGTCGAGCGCTTCGCTGACGTTGTATTGCGGGAACAGGCAGTGGCGGGTCTCTTCCTCGCCAGTTCGGGTTATTGGGGAACCGTCGCGGCGCGTATTCACGTATCGCGAGCGCCCGTCCGACTTGGCGATAGTAGGAAAATACTCTCCTTCTGCCGCAACTTTGTGCTGAGCGAACGCGGGATCTGGGAACGCGACGAAGGCCCGTTGGAGGGATTCTTCAAGGACACCGTCTGACTTTCAACTTGCCACGTGCAATCTGCGCTATTCCGCCGCGATCGCCCCCGGCATCGCCTCGTCGGCCACCGCATCGATCATCTCGCGAAGCAGTCCCACCATCGCCGGCAGCCCTGGCCCGGGCTGGTCGAGCGCCGAATCGAGATAGAGCGAGCGGTCGAACTCCAGCTGGATCGCATGGACGCTGCGGCGGGGCTCGCCGTGGCGCTCCAATATGTGCCCCCCCGAATAGGGCGTGTTGGCTGCTGTCCGCACCCCGTGCGCGCGCGCCACGCCTTCGATCCGCCCGAGGAAGCGCGCCGCGGCCGACTTGCCGAACCGGTCGCCCGGCACCAGCCGTGCCGCGGTCGCCGGATTGCCCAGCGGCGGCATCGAATGCACGTCGAGCAGCACCGCCACGCCGAATCGCGCTCGCGCCGCTGCCAGCGCCGCCGCGATCGCCGCGTGCCAGGGGCGGTGATCGCTGAGGATGCGCTGCTGGACTTCGTCGGCGCTCAGCCGGTGCCGCCAGATGTCGCCGGCGGTGCCCACGCGGCGCGGCACCAGCCCGAGCCCGGAACGGATCTTGGCGGAAAGCGGCGCGCCGTGCATCCAGGCGCCGTCGTCGAGCCGCGGGTCACGCTCATGCTCGGCGCGGTTGAGGTCGATCCAGGCGCGCGGCCTTGTCGCCACGAACAGCGTCTCGTCGCGCCGGGCGGCGAGGGCGATCGCATCGGCATGCCGATCCTCGAGCCCCTTGAGCGCCTCCAGCGGCACGCGCAGCGCGGCGACCAGCGCAGCGGGATAGTCACGCCCGGCATGCGGCACGGAAAGCACGACCGGGCTGAGCGGCTCGGCGGGGCCATGGCGGACGAAGGAAGCTTCGGTCACGACACCTGACTATGCCCCACTTCTGCACGCCGCAATGCCGCGGGCCACGGAAAAGGGCGGAAAATCTTAAGGGCTTCATGTATAGGATGAGCGCTGTTGATATCGAGTGGGGAAACATGATCCGGATTCTGCTGGCCGAGGATGACCGCGTGATGCGGGAATATCTCACCCGGGCATTGGAGCGTTCCGGCTATGCCGTCAGTGCTGTCGATCGCGGCACCGCGGCGATCCCGCTGCTCGAGACCGAGCAGTTCGACTTGCTGCTCACCGATATCGTGATGCCCGAGATGGACGGCATCGAACTGGCCCAGAAGGCGAGCGAGATCGCGCCGGACATGCGGGTGATGTTCATCACCGGCTTCGCGGCGGTCACGCTCAAGGCGGGCAAGCAGGTGCCCCAGGCACGCGTGCTGTCCAAGCCGTTCCACCTGCGCGACCTGGTGCTGGAAGTGGATCGGCTGTTCGAGGCGGAGAACGCCGGATTTAATTGAGATTGGGCCCTTGCGCGGCTCGGAGAGCCCCGCTAAAGGCCCGCTTCCCGTTTCGGCCGACAGGCCAACGGGCGCGTAGCTCAGTGGTAGAGCACTGTGTTGACATCGCAGGGGTCGCAAGTTCAATCCTTGCCGCGCCCACCATATAGAAAAGCCGCCAGATCGCTGATCTGGCGGCTTTTTTCTTGGTCAGGCCGGCCCTTCGGTCAGCTCCACCACTTCGAACTTGTACCCGGCCCAGCCACGCTGCTTGGCGGCATCGGCGAGCGCGGCCTTCTTGCCGGTGGCTTCCTTGAGCGACTTTGCGTGCCCCCAGAACACTTCGGTGCGGCCATCGCCCAGATCGGCGACGATGCGCCAATAATGGGTGAAGGGGGCGTTGGTCGGCCCGATCGTCTTCACATAGCCGTCCGGCAGCGTGGCGGTGAGGATGCGCTTCTTCCTGGCCATGGCGGCGCGATAGCCCACGCGCGGCGCGCGGGCCACTGGCATCGCATCGCGCATTGGCGCATGAGGCACGCCATGCAGAACGGTACCAGCAAGGACGATTGGGCGGGCGGCCGCGGCGCCCAGTGGCGGGATCAGCTCGACGGGATGGAGGCGATGCTGGCCCCGGTCGATGCGCCGCTGATCGAAGCGCTTGCGCTCGATGGCCCGCTGCGCATCGCGGACTTGGGCTGCGGCGGCGGCGCCACCACCCGCGCCCTTGCCGCTGCGGCGCCTGCCGGCAGCGCGATCACCGGGTTCGACATCTCGCCCGACCTGGTCGCGGCCGCCACTGCCCGCGCCGGCGATGTCGGGCGCTTCATCGAGGCCGATGCCTCCAGCTGGCGGCCCGAGCTCCCGTTCGACCGGCTCGCCTCGCGCTTCGGGGTGATGTTCTTCGACGATCCCGCCGCTGCGTTCGCCAATCTACGCCACTGGCTCGTGCCGGGCGGGCGCCTGGCCTTCGCCGTCTGGGGACCCGCTGCCGAAGTGGGCTTCATGGCGCAGATCCGCGCGAGCATCGCGACGGTGATGGACTTGCCCGCCGCCGATCCCGATGCGCCCAGCCCGGTCCGCTATGGCGATCCGGCCAAGCTGATCGCGCTGCTCGATGCCGCCGGCTTCCAGGATGCGGCCAGCCGCAGCTGGCATTGCGAGCTGCCTGTGCCCGGAGCGACGCCGCGGGACGCCGCCGACTTCCTGCTCGCTTCCTCGTCCATGGCGACGGGGCCGCTCCAGAATGCCTCGCCCGAAGCGCGCGAGATCGCCCGTGCCCGCTTCGTCGAAGCCTGTGCCAGCCATGTGCAGCACGGCGTGGTGCGGATGCCGGTTCGCGTCGAGATCGTCACCGCGGCCGCTTAGGGCGGCGCCTTCAGGCGCGGCGCAATTCGCCTAGGAACGCGTGGACCTGGTCCGACAGTGCATCGGCGCCGCTGTGCAGCCGCACCGCGACCCGCTGCATCGCCTGCGCCTGGTTGGAAGCATCGAGCGAGGTTCCGCCGATCTGCTCCACGTCGCGCTGGATGCCATGGCTCGCCTGCACCGCCTCGTCGACGTTCCAGGCGATCGTCCGAGTCGCTTCCTCCTGCGCCGCCACTGCGCGCTCCACGGCATCGGCCAGCGTCGCCATCGAGCCGATCGCCTGCTCGACCCGGCCGTGTCCGGCGGCGACTTCGTCGATCCCGCTGCAAATCTCGCGGACATGCGCGGTGATCTTGTCCGCGGCGATGCCGGTCTGGGTCGAGAGCTGCTTCACTTCGTTCGCCACCACGGTGAAGCCGCGCCCGGCCTCGCCGGCGCGCGCCGCCTCGATCGTCGCGTTCAATGCGAGCAGGTTCACCTGCCGCGCGATGTCCGCGATCAGGCCGATCACCGAATCGATCGATTGCGCCGAATGGAGCAGCTCGCGCGCACGCTGGCTACCGGTCTCGACCAGCGTGCGGACGGCGCCGGCGGCCTGGCGCGCATCGCTGGTATTGTGCCCGATCCCGGCCAACGCCCCGGCCAGCTCGCGGCCGCGCGCGGCGATCTCGGCCATGTTGTCGCTGGTCTGGGCAGCGGCGGTGGCGACGGCCACGGCGCGGTCGCCCACGCCGCTTGCCCGGTCCGCCGTGGCAGTCGCGCCATGCTCCAGCTCGGTCGACAGGCGCCCCAGGTCTTGCGACAGCGCATCCACTTGCGCCTCGAACCGCTTGCTCGCCGATTCGATGCGGGCGGCCCGCTCGACCTGGGCGCGGCCCGAGGCGATCTCGCGCTCCGCGGAGAGGTGGACCAGCCGGCGGTTGTTCACCGTCGCCTGCACCCGGCCACCCCGCGTCAGGATCATGCCCTCCGACCCGCCGGCCTTGCGATAGACTTCGATCAGCCGCGCGATATCCTCGTGAATCTCGGCGACCGGGCAGTCCCGCACATAGCGCGACACCGCCGCGCCATAGCTGGGGTTGCGCATCAGCGCATGGCCGAAGGGATTGAGCAGCAGCCGCCGCACGTCCTTTTCGAAGATCGCGCCGAGCGGCCGCTGCCGTTCATCGACGATCGCCACCAGCCGCAGCTCGGGATCGCCGCCGAACAGCTCGGCCGCGCGCCACATCGTATCGGTGAGCGTCAGCAGCGGCGGATCGAGCTCGCGCTCGGTGAGCCAGGTGGCGCTTGGGGCGGGGGAGGGATCGGCGAGAAGCATCGCCCGCCGGATAGGGGGCGTTGGTAAATGCGCGCTTAGCCGAGCGTTACAGTACCGAGACAAACCGCATTTTTTCGCGGGTTGCAGACGATTCTTCGCGCAAAATGGCGCACGCGGTGTATCCGGCGACATATGCGGGGCGGAATCGCATTCCTGGTCATTTGCGGCGCGGCGCTCACCGGCTGCGCGCCCGCGCCGCGCGGCGGCGGCGGCATCGTCTCGACCAACCCCTGCGCCGATGCGATGCTGGTCGAACTGGTGCCGCACCGGCGCATCGCCGCGATCAGCCATTATTCGCAGGACCCCGGCGCCACTTCGATCCCGCTCGACCTCGCCAACCGCTTTCGCGGCACCCGCGGCACGGCGGAGGAAGTGGTGGCGATGCAGCCCGATCTCGTCATCGCCAGCAGCTTCACCTCGCCCGCCACCCGCCAGGCCTATGCCCGCGCCGGGCTCAAGACACTCTATCTCGATTCGCCCGTGACGATCGATGCGAGCAAGGCGCAGGTCACCGAGCTTGCCGCCGCGCTCGGCGCGCCCGACAAGGGCCGGGCGATGAATGCAAGGATAGACCGCGCAGTCGCCGCCGCGGCAACGAATGCGCCGCCGGTGCCGGCCCTGGTCTGGATCGGCGGCAACATGGTTTCGGGGGAGGGCAATCTGCTCGACGAGATGCTGCGCCGCGCCGGCTTTTCCAACCAGGCCGCGCATTACGGGCTCCAGTTCACCGGCACCTTGCCTGCCGAGCGGATCGTCGCCGATCCTCCGCGCGTGATGCTGGTGCCCGACACGACGGGCCGCGACGCCGCCAGCCGCGCCGCCGAGCTGCGCCGCCGCGCGCTCGCCCATGCGAAGGGGCAGGTGACGCAGGCAGTGTTTCCGCGCAACCTGCTCAATTGCGGCGGGCCGGTGATCGCCCGCGCGATGAACAGGCTCATCCAGGTGCGCCGCGAGGTAGGGCGATGAAGCGCATTCCCCTCCTCGCCGGGCTCGCGATCCTCGTCGCATTGCTGTTCGTCGCCTCGCTGGCAGCGGGCAAGGTGTTCGTGCCCTTCTCCGCCTGGTTCACCGACGACCCACGCTGGTGGATCGTCGCCGAGTTGCGGCTGCCGCGCGCGATCCTGGGCCTTTTCATCGGCGCAGGCCTGGGGCTCACCGGCGCGGTGCTGCAAGGCTATCTCCGCAACCCGCTCGCCGACCCGTCGGTGCTCGGCGTCTCGTCGAGCGCGGCCTTGGGCGCGGTCGCCGCGATCGTGCTGTTCGCCGCCAGCGCGCCCCTGGTCATCTTCGGCAGCGCGATGTTCGCCGCGGCGGGGTCGATGCTGCTGCTCGCCGCGCTCGCCTGGCGCGCGCAAAGCGCGGTCACCTTCGTGCTGGCCGGCACGGTGCTCGCCAGTCTGGGCGGGGCGCTCACGGCCTTCCTGATCTCGATCGCGCCCAATCCCTATGCCACTGCCGAGATCATCGACTGGATCATGGGCTCGCTCACCGATCGCAGCTTTGCCGAGGTGCAGCTGGCGGTGCCCTTCATCCTGGCCGGCAGTGTGCTCCTCCTCTTTACCGGCCGCGCGCTCGATGCGCTGACCCTGGGCGAGGAAGCCGCGCGCTCGCTCGGCCTCCGGCTGGAGCGCACCCAGGCGCTGGTCGTGCTCGGCGCCGGGCTCACGGTCGGCGCCAGCGTCGCGGTGACCGGCGTGGTAGGCTTTGTCGGGCTGATCGTCCCGCACCTCCTGCGCCCGGTGGTCGGCGCCAGGCCCTCCGCGCTGCTGCTCCCCAGCGCGCTCGGCGGCGCAGCCCTGGTGCTGGCGGCGGACAGCCTGGTGCGACTCGCCCCCGGCGCCGCGGAGATCCGCCTCGGCGTCGCCATGGCGCTGATCGGCACGCCCTTCTTCTTCGGCCTGCTCCTCAAGCTTCGGCGGTCGGCATGGATCTGAGTATCGACACTCTCGCCGTCAGCCTGGGTAACCGCCAGGTGCTCCACGGCATCGACGCCGTGTTCCGCCCGGGCAAGGTCACGGCGATCCTCGGCCCCAACGGCTCGGGCAAGTCGACCCTGGTCCGTGCGCTCGCCGGGCTGGTCGATGCCGATGCCGGCCATGTCCGTCTGGGCGGCAAGGCGATCGGCCGCTTCGAGCCGCGCGAGCGCGCCCGCGCCATCGGCTACCTGCCCCAGGAAGCCGCGGTCCAATGGAACGTCACGGTCGAGAGCCTCGTCGCGCTCGGCCGCATGCCGCACCGCGCGCCCTTTGCCGGCATGTCGGCAAAGGACGAAGCCGCAATCGCCGAGGCGATGACCGCCACCGATACCCATGCATTCGCCGGGCGCCTGGTCGGTGAGCTGTCCGGCGGCGAGCGCGCCCGCGTCCTGCTTGCCCGTGTCCTTGCCGGACGCCCGCAATGGCTGCTGGCGGACGAGCCGCTCGCCGCGCTCGATCCCGCCCACCAGCTCGGCCTGCTCGAGCGGCTGCGTGATCTGGCGGGGCAGGGGATGGGCGTGGTGATCGTCCTCCATGATCTCGTCCAGGCCGCCCGCGCGGCCGACGACGTGCTGCTGCTGCGCGAAGGCAAGGTTGTCGCGTTCGGACCGGCCAACGAAGCGCTCGCCCACCAGCCGCTGCGCGATGCGTTCGGCGTCGAAGTGATGGTGATCGGCGACGATCGGGGCCGGCTGATCCCCGTGCCGATCGGGCGCTCCCAGCCCTCGGCCGCTCCGTCGCCGGAGGCGTGACAGCGACCGTTTCTTGTGCCAGTGCGTAATTAAATTACACAGCGAGTCGGGCCGCAAGAGCCTGCGGCAGGAGAGCAGCATGCGTATCATCGACCATGTCATTGTTGGTCATTCGGGCGGCGCAGGCGCGCGCGAAGGCGAGGTTTTCGATCCCAATACCGGCCAGATCCAGGCCCGGGTCCAGCTCGGCACCCAGGCCGATCTCGACAAGGCAATCGCTGCCGCCCAGGCCGCGCAGCCCGGCTGGGCCGCGACCAACCCGCAGCGCCGCGCCCGCGTGATGTTCGCCTTCAAGGCGCTGATCGAGAAGAACATGGACGAGCTGGCCCACCTGCTCAGCTCCGAGCATGGCAAGGTCATCGCCGATGCCAAGGGCGACATCCAGCGCGGTCTCGAAGTGATCGAGTTCGCCTGCGGCATCCCGCATGTGCTGAAGGGTGAATATACCCAGGGCGCCGGCCCCGGCATCGACGTCTATTCGATGCGCCAGCCGCTCGGCATCGGCGCGGGCATCACCCCGTTCAACTTCCCGGCGATGATCCCGATGTGGATGTTCGGCGTCGCCATCGCCTGCGGCAACGCCTTCATCCTCAAGCCCAGCGAGCGCGATCCCAGCGTCCCCGTCCGCCTCGCCGAGCTGATGCTCGAGGCCGGCGCGCCCGAAGGCATTCTCCAGGTCGTCCACGGCGACAAGGAAATGGTCGACGCGATCCTCGATCACCCGGCGATCTCGGCGGTCAGCTTCGTCGGCTCCTCCGACATCGCCCATTATGTCTATCGCCGCGGCGTCGAGGCCGGAAAGCGCGTCCAGGCGATGGGCGGCGCCAAGAACCACGGCATCGTCATGCCCGATGCCGATCTCGACCAGGTCGTGGCGGACCTCTCCGGCGCCGCCTTCGGCTCGGCGGGCGAGCGCTGCATGGCGCTGCCGGTGGTCGTCCCCGTCGGCGACAAGACCGCCGATGCCCTGCGCGCAAAGCTTATCCCCGCGATCGAGGCGCTCCGGGTGGGCGTCAGCACCGACAAGGACGCGCATTACGGCCCAGTGGTGAACGCCGCGCACAAGCAGCGGGTCGAGAACTGGATCCAGACCGGCGTCGATGAAGGCGCCGAGCTGGTCGTCGACGGCCGCGGCTTCCAGCTCCAGGGCCATGAGCAGGGCTTCTTCATCGGGCCGTCGCTGTTCGACCGCGTCACCCCGGACATGCAGGCGTACAAGGAAGAGATCTTCGGCCCGGTCCTCCAGATCGTCCGCGCGCCCGATTTCGAGACCGCGCTCAAGCTGCCGAGCGACCATCAGTACGGCAACGGCGTCGCCATCTTCACCCGCAACGGCCACGCCGCCCGCGAGTTCGCCGCGCGCGTCAATGTCGGCATGGTCGGCATCAACGTGCCGATCCCGGTGCCGGTCGCCTATCACACCTTTGGCGGCTGGAAGCGCTCGGCGTTCGGCGACACCAACCAGCACGGCATGGAAGGCGTGAAGTTCTGGACCAAGGTCAAGACGATCACGCAGCGCTGGCCCGATGGCGGCGGCACCGGCGACAGCGCCTTCGTCATCCCGACGATGGGGTGACATCTGCTCCCCTCCCTGGAAGGGAGGGGCTGGGGGTGGGGGCCTCCGCGAGCCGTGCCGCCCGTGGACAGCAACCCACCCTAACCCCTCCCTTCCAGGGAGGCGAACGGGTATTGGGGGAGCCTATGGTCCGTCTATTTCTCTTCGTCGCTGCGTTGATGCTGGTGGTGCGTGCCGATCCGGTGGCGAACGCCGGCGCCACGCCCCAGACCGCAACCAAGCGCATCGCGTTCAGCTTCGACGATGTGCCGCGTGGGGCCGGCGCCTTTCTCAGCGAGGATGAGCGCACCCGCAAGCTGATCGCGGTGCTGCGCTCGCGCGGGGTCAGCCAAGTGGCGCTGTTCCTCAATCCCGGCCGCATCGACAATGGCGCCGCCGGCAAGGCTGCCATGGCGCGGATCGCCGCCTATGTCTCGGCGGGCAACGTGTTGGCCAACCATACCTGGCTGCATCCGCATCTGTCCAAGGTCAGCACCGAGGAATTCCTCGACCAGGTCGACAAGGCCCAGGCCTGGCTGGACAAGCAGCCGGGCAGCCGCCGCTGGCTGCGCTTCCCCTTCCTCGACGAGGGTGGGCCGGACAAGGTCAAGGTCGCCGCCGTCCGCGCCGGCCTTGCCGCGCGCCATATCCGCAACGGCTATGTCACTGCCGAAGCCTCGGACTGGAATATCGAGGGGCTGACGATCGCGGCGAAGAAGGACGGCAGGCCGATCGACATGGCCGCCCTGCGCGACCTTTATGTCGAGAGCCACGTCCAGGCTGCCGAGTTCGCCGACCAGTTGGCGATCAAGACGATCGGCCGCTCGCCCGCGCATGTGATGCTGCTCCATGAGACCGATATCGCTGCCTTGTTCATCGGCGACCTGATCGACGCGCTGCGCCGCCAGGGCTGGGAGATCGTCACCCCCGACCAGGCCTATGCCGATCCGATCGGCACCGCGATGCCCATGGTCCCCTGGACCAACGGCACGCTCACCGAGCAGATGGCCTGGGAGAAAAAGGTCCCGCCGCCGCGCTATTACGACCGCAACGACCTCAAGATCGCCAACCCGCTCTTCGCCGAGCGGGTGCTGCACGAGAAAGCCCAATGACCCAGTTCGACCTCACCGATGAGCAACTCCAGATCCAGGAGGTGGCGCGCCAGTTCACTGCCGATGCGATAACTCCGCACGCTGGCGAGTGGGACGAGAGGCACATCTTCCCGCGCGACACGATCAAGGCCGCGGCCGAGCTGGGCTTTGCGTCGATCTACGTCTCCGAGGAGAGTGGCGGCATCGGCCTCGGCCGGCTCGAGGCTGCACTGATCATGGAGGCGATGGCCTATGGCTGCCCCTCGACCAGCGCCTTCATCTCGATCCACAACATGGCGAGCTGGATGATCGACAGTTTCGGCAGCCAGGCGGTGAAGGACAAGTATCTCCCGTCGCTGATCACGATGGAGCGGATCGCCAGCTACTGCCTCACCGAGCCGAGCTCGGGTTCGGACGCTGCCGCGCTCAAGACGCGCGCGGTGCTGGACGGCGACCATTATGTCGTCAACGGCTCGAAGCAGTTCATCTCGGGTGCCGGCGAGAACGAAGTCTATGTCACGATGGTCCGCACCGGCGAGGAAGGTCCCAAGGGCATTTCCTGCCTGGTGATCGAAAAGGACATGCCCGGCGTCAGCTTTGGCGCCAATGAGCGCAAATTGGGCTGGCATTCGCAGCCTACCCGCCAGGTAACCTTCGATAACGTCCGCGTGCCGGTCGAGAACCGTATCGGGGGGGAAGGCGAAGGCTTCCGTTTCGCGATGATGGGCCTCGACGGCGGGCGCCTCAACATCGGTGCCTGCTCGCTCGGCGGGGCGCAGCGCTGCCTCGACGAGGCGATCGCCTATACCAGGGACCGCCAGCAGTTCGGCAAGCCGATCGCCGACTTCCAGAACACCCAGTTCGTGCTGGCCGACATGGCGACCGAATTGGAGGCCGCGCGCGCGCTCCTCTACCTCGCCGCCGCCAAGGTCACCGCGGGCGCGCCCGACAAGACCAAGTTCGCCGCCATGGCAAAGCGCTTCGCCACCGACACCGGCAGCTCGGTGGTCGACCGCGCACTCCAGCTATTCGGCGGCTATGGCTATCTGATGGACTATCCGATCGAGCGCTTCTGGCGCGACCTGCGCGTCCACTCGATCCTCGAGGGCACCAACCAGGTGATGCGGATGATCATCGGCCGGGAGCTGACGCGGCAGTGAGCATTCCCGCGTCCATCCTTCCTGTCATCCCCGCGC
This sequence comes from Sphingomonas sp. GW821-FHT12D09, assembly GCF_058807215.1. NCBI lineage: Bacteria > Pseudomonadati > Pseudomonadota > Alphaproteobacteria > Sphingomonadales > Sphingomonadaceae > Sphingomonas > Sphingomonas sp. GW821-FHT12D09. Next base: position 362,110 of record NZ_JBXAQL010000002.1, read on the forward strand.
AGGCGGGGATCCAGGATTTCTCTGCCGTATCGTCCTTGGCTCTGGATCCTCGCCTGCGCGGGGATGGCGAAAGATGGTTGGCCAGGGCTGTCCTACAAGCCTCCAACCTGCCATAACCGATAAGAACATAGTAGGAACAAATTTTTCTTTTTCTTTCCCTCACAAGCGCGAGTTTCGAGAAGTTTGGCCATGACGAGTGAAGTTCTGACCCAGATCGAAGGCAAGGCCGGCCGCATCCGCCTGAATCGCCCAAAGGCGATCCACGCGCTGAACACCGGCATATGCGCCGCAATGCTCGACGCGCTGGCGGCGTGGCGGAATGACGCGCATGTCGAGATCGTGCTGATCGATCACGCGGAGGGGCGCGGCTTCTGCGCCGGCGGCGACATCCGCATGATCGCCGAAAGCGGCGCCGGCGACGGCAGCCAGGCGCGCGACTTCTTCCGCACCGAATACCGGCTCAACCACGCGCTGTTCACCTGTGAAAAGCCGATCGTGGCGTTCATGGACGGCATCACCATGGGCGGCGGTGTCGGCATCTCGCAGCCGGCCAAGTATCGGATCGCGACCGAGAACACCAAGTTCGCCATGCCCGAGACCGGCATCGGCCTGTTCCCCGATGTCGGTGGCGGCTGGTACCTCTCGCGCCTGCCGGGGAAGATCGGCGAGTATCTCGCGCTGACGGGCCACCGCCTCGACGGCGCCGAATGCCTCGCGCTCGGCCTCGCGACCCATTACCTGCCCGCCGAGGCGCTGGAAGGCGCCAAGGCGCGGATCGCTGCCGATCCGGCGTCCGTCGAGGCAGTGCTCGCCCAGCTGTCGGTCCCCGCGCCCGAGGCTAAGATTCTCGCCTTCCAGAGCATCATCGACCGGCATTTCGCGTTCGACACGGTCGAGGCGATCCTGGCCTCGCTGTGGGACGAGCCCAACGAATGGGCGATGGCGACGCATGCCACCCTTCGCACCAAATCGCCTTTGTCGATGAAGGTCTCGCTCCGCCTCGTGCGCGAGGGCCGGACCAGGGCCAGCTTCGCCGAGGAGATGCGCCAGGAGTTCGCCATCGGCGGCCGCGTCGCGCAGGGCCATGACTTCATCGAGGGCGTGCGCGCGCTGATCGTAGACAAGGACAATGCGCCGCAATGGAACCCCGCTACGCCCGAGGGCGTCAGCGATGATAGCATCGACGCGATCTTCGCGCCCCTGCCGGCCGATCAACAATGGGAGCCATGATGCCCTTCGCCACGCCCGCCGACTTCTACCACGCCGTCAAGCGCGCCTGGAGCGCGGAGACGATCCCGGGCACCTTCGATCCTGGGAATCCGTGCCTGAACCAGTGCGCGGTGACCGCGCTCGCCACGCAGCATGTCTTCGGCGGCGACATCTTCAAGACCGCCACCAAGGGCGGCACCCATTTCTACAATCGGATCGACGGCCGCTATTGGGACCTGGCGACTGACCAGTTCGACGAACCCATTCCCTATGACAACAGCCCGAGCTCGGTCGAGGAAGCGCATCAGCACGCGTCGCCCGAACAGCTCGCCGCCCTGCTCGCCAATGTCGAGCGCCTGCACCAGGAGGCCTGAATGACCTACGAAACCATCCTCGTCGAACAGCGCGGCGCCGCCACGCTGGTCACGCTCAACCGCCCCCAGGCGCTCAACGCGCTCAACAGCCAGATCCTGTCCGAGCTGCTCGACGCGATGAAGGCGTTCGATGCCGATCCGTCGCAGGGCTGCGCCGTGATCACCGGCAGCGAGAAGGCGTTTGCGGCCGGGGCCGACATCAAGGAGATGCAGGCCCAGGGCTTTGCCGACATGTACGGCCATGACTTCTTCGCCGGCTGGGACGTGTTCACCCGCACCCGCAAGCCGGTGATCGCCGCGGTCTCCGGCTATGCGCTGGGCGGAGGCTGCGAGCTGGCGATGATGTGCGACTTCATCCTGGCGGGCGACAACGCCAAGTTCGGCCAGCCCGAGATCAAGCTCGCGGTATCGCCAGGCATGGGCGGCTCGCAGCGCCTCACCCGCGCGGTCGGCAAGGCCAAGGCGATGGAGATGTGCCTGACCGGCCGGATGATGGACGCCGCCGAGGCCGAGCGCGCCGGGCTGGTCAGCCGCATCCTGCCGGCCGCCGAGCTGGTCGAGGAAGCGGTCAAGACCGCCGAGCTAATCGCCGGCATGGCGCCGCTCGCGGTGCTGGCCAACAAGGAGATGGTCAACACCGCCTTCGAGACCAGCCTGACCCAGGGCGTCGCCTTCGAGCGCCGGCTGTTCCACGCGCTGTTCGGCACGGCCGACCAGAAGGAAGGCATGACGGCGTTCGTCGAGAAGCGTCCGGGGGAATGGACGGGAAAATAACTTCTTCTGCTCCCCTTCCGCTTGCGGGAGGGGGCGGGGGAGGGGCTATCGAATATGGGGGGCGGGTCACACAGGCCCTCCCCTAACCCCTCCCGCAAGCGGAAGGGGAACAAGGAGAGAAGCAGTGGCACGCGTAGCATTTATCGGCCTGGGCAATATGGGCGGCGGCATGGCCGCGAACCTTGCCAAGGCGGGGCATGACGTCCGCGCCTTCGACCTGAGCCAGGACGCGCTCGACAAGGCCAAGGCCGCCGGCTGCCTGCCCGCCGCCAGCGCCGCCGAGGCGGTGGCCGGCGCAGAAGCGGTGGTGACGATGCTGCCCGCCGGCAAGCATGTCGAGGCAGTCTATGCCGATGTGCTGCTCGACAATGCCGCCCCCGGCGCGATCCTGATCGATTGCTCGACGATCGACGTCGACACGGCTCGCCGCGTCGCGCAGGCGGCCACCGAGCGCGGGCTGATGGCGGTCGACGCGCCGGTCTCGGGCGGGATCGCCGCGGCCAATGCCGGCTCGCTCACCTTCATGGTCGGCGGCACCGAGCAGGCGTTCGGCCGCGCCGAGCCGTTCCTCGCCGAGATGGGCAAGGCCGTGATCCATGCCGGTGCCAGCGGCGCGGGGCAGGGGGCCAAGATCTGCAACAACATGATCCTCGGAGCGACGATGATCGCCACCTGCGAGGCGTTTGCGCTGGCCGAGAAGCTCGGCCTCGACGCCCAGCGCTTCTACGATATCGCCTCGGTCAGTTCGGGCCAGAGCTGGTCGATGACGAGCTATTGCCCGGTCCCCGGCGTCGGCCCCGAAAGCCCCGCCGACCGCGACTATCAGGGCGGCTTTGCGGCGCCGCTGATGCTAAAGGACCTCAAGCTCGCGCTGGAGGCGGCGGCGAGCGTGGCCGCTAACGTGCCGATGGGGACGCGGGCGGAGGAACTCTACCAGGCGTTCGTCGACGGCGAAGGCGCCGGGCTCGACTTCTCGGGCATCATCAAGACGCTCAGGGGGCCTTCGCCGCAGCAATAACCGTCACCCCGGCGAAAGCCGGGGCCCAGGGTTACAAAGGACTGCGCTGCTTGGCTCTGGGTCCCGGCTTTCGCCGGGATGATGAATAGGGAATGACGGGAATTTAACGCCTCATGGTGCACAAAATGGCCATGCGCATGCCGATCCTCGCCGCCCTCGTCCTCGCCGTGCCGGTGGCTGCCCAGCCGCAACAACAGCGCGCCCCCTTCGTCATCGCCGAGACCGGCCAGGGCTTCGCGCATCTCGATGACGCAGTGAATGCCGTCGGAGACGGCACCGCGACGATCCTGATCGCGCCGGGCACCTATCATGAGTGCACCGTGCAGACCGGCGGCAAGATCAGTTTCAAGGCGATCCAGCCCGGCACCGCGATCTTCGAGAAGACCGTGTGCGAGGAAAAGGCTGCCTTTGTGCTGCGCGGCCGCGGATCGGTGGTGGACGGTGTGGTCTTTCGCGGCTTCGCGGTCGATGACGGCAACGGCGCCGGCATCCGCATCGAGATGGGCGACCTGACCGTCACCAATTCGATGTTCCTCGACAGCCAAGAAGGCATTCTCGGCGGCGGCCACGAGACGGTGCGCCGGATCACCATCGATCACACGACCTTCGCCGGTCTTGGCCAGTGCGAGACCGAGAATTGCAGCCATTCGATCTACCTCGCGGTGGACGGCGACGTGATCGTCACCAATTCGCGTTTCGAGCGCGGCACCGGCGGTCATTACGTCAAGCTGCGCGCAAGGCGTGTGACGATCACGAACAACAGCTTCGACGACTCGAAGGGCAACAAGACCAACTACATGATCGACCTGTCGGAGGGCGGCACCGGCCTGATCGCCGGCAACATTTTCGTGCAGGGCGCGCGCAAGGAGAACAGCTCGGGCCTGATCGTGGTCGCGGCGGAGGGCCGCACCTATCCGAGCACCGGCCTGCGCATCGAAGGCAATTCGGCCACGCTCGCCCCGGGTGCGCCGCCGAGCCCGGCCTTCGTCGCCGATTTTACCGGCCAGGTCGGCCCGCTGGGGCAGAACGACCTGGGCCCCGGCATCCGCATCTTCGAACGGCGGCGGTAACATCGTAAGCCCCTCGCCCGAAGGGGAGGGGCTCAAGTCACTTCACTTGCACGTGTCTCCGGCACCCGCATCGAGATCCAGGCACCGGCCGTCGATCTCGACCGGCACCGGCACATGGATCAGCGCAGCGAGCGTCGGGGCGATATCCACCGTCTCCACCGACAGCGGCTGCTCGAACCCGGTCATGCCCTTGCGCCAGAACAGCATCGGCACGCGGCGGTCATAGTCCCAGAAGCTGCCATGCGTGGCGACGCTTCCCGGCCCACCGGCGAGGATCGGCGTGACGCGCGGCTTCAGCGCCACGACCAGGTCGCCCGAGCGCTGCGGGTCGTACGAGGCGCGGGCGCGCTCGAGCAGCGACCAGGTCTCGGGCGGCGTGTGAACGATCGGGGTCGCTGCGATCTGCGCGCGGGTGAACACTGCCTGCACCTGCGGATTGGCGGCATAGAGCTTGAGCGCTTCGGCCTGCACTTGGACGCGCTGCGCCTTGGTGAGCTTGGGGTCGAAATAGACATCGCCGAACGAGCTGCCGACCAGCACCGGGCCGGTGAGCTTGAACTTGGCGGCGATCAGCTTGCCCATCTCGGTCGCGGTCACGCTCTTGTCGATGCGCTGCGCGGTGGGGGCGGCGTGATCGACGTTGCGCTCGGGCAAGTCATGGCCGCCATGATCTGCCGTGAGCACCACGGCATAATCGACACCGGTCTTGTCGAGCACGGCGAACAGCTTGCCCAGCGTCTGGTCGAGCGAGAGCAGCTGCAGGCACATTTCGCTGCCTTCTGTGCCCTTGCCATGACCGACATAGTCGGTGGCCGAGGCGCCGACGATCAGCAGGTCGGTATGTCCCGACTGGCCGAGCTTCATGTCGGTGGCAAGCCCGGCGGCGGTCGCCAGGATCGCTTCGTCGAACTCGGGCGAGGCGCGGAAGGCGCTGGCGTCGCCGGCGGCGCGGGCGAAGCGGCCATCCCCCACCGTGCGACCATTCGCCAGCGGAATGGCGCGGCTGCGCGCCTGGCAAAAGGGTGTCAGCGGCAGCGCTTCCTGCGCCTCGGCGATGCGGGTGGTGACATTGGCGTTCATCCGCGTGACCATCGCCGGCTCGGCGCGGCCGGCATAGGAGACGAACGCCTTGCCGTTCCACCACCAGATCTCGTCGGTCTTGTGGCCCCCCATCATCACCGCCGAACGGTCCTTGCCCGAGACCGCGACGACCCGGCTCTGCGGATCGGCGAGCTTCATCCATTCGCCTAGCGTCGGCACCTTAAGGTGCTTGTCGGTGACGGTGTAGTTGGTCGAGCTGCTGCCGGGGACGGTCTCGTCGTCGGCGCAATAGACCGTCTTGTCGGCGCGCGGCGCGCTGAAGTCGGTCCAGTCATTGGCGATGATGCCGGTCCTGGACGGATGGTCGCCGGTCAGGATCGTCGAGTGGCCGGGGCAGGTCTCGGTGGCGGCGTGGCTCTGATAGCCCGAGGGGAAGACTGCGCCGGTCAGCAGCCGCGCGAAGCCGGCGGTGAACTGGCCGCGATATTCCGCGAAGAGATCGGCCGAGAACTGATCGACCGAGACCACCACCACCAGCGAAGGCGCGGCACGGGGTGCCTCGGAGGGGACCGTCTGCGCCGGGGGGGCTTCCTGGGCGGCGAGCGGGGCTGTCGCGAGCAGCGCGGCGGCGGCTGCGAATGGGCGGAACGACTTCATGCTTGGGCCACCTCCGGCGTATGCAAATCCTGCCGGGCTGCTATTGGGCCAACAGCTCTTCCACGGCAAGGATGCTCCATGGCGGCGGTTCGTTTCGGATTGATGGCGTTGTTGCTGTGCTTTTTTGCCGGCGTGGCTTCGGCCCAGATGCCGGGGCGGCAGCATGTCGATATCACCCTGATCGCCGAGAGCGAGCGGCCGGCGCCGGGTAGCGAGGTCACGCTGGCGCTGGCCTCGGTGCCCGAAAAGGGCTGGCACGCCTATTGGCTCAATCCGGGCGACGCCGGGCTGCCGGCGCGCGCCGACTGGACCCTGCCCAAGGGTGCGAGCGTCGGCGAGTTCCGCTATCCGGTGCCGCAGCGGCTGCTGATCGCCGGGCTGATGAACTATGTCTATGAAGGCCCCTTCGCCCCGCTGGTCACGCTGAAAGTGCCGGCGGACGCCAGGGGGGCATTCCCGGTCAAGCTGAAGCTCGATTACCTGGTCTGCACCGACGCGATCTGCGTGCCGGGCAAGGCTGACCTTTCGACGATCCTGCAGGTGGGCGACGGCACGGTGACCGCCGATCGCCGCGCGCAATTCGACGGATGGCGGGCGGCATTGCCCAAGCCGCTGGGCGCGGAGGGCACCTATCAGGTCGACGGCAAGGCGCTGCGCCTCTCCATTCCGTTCCCCGCGGCTGCGAAGGCAGACGGCGAAGGCTATTTCTTCCCGGCCACCCATGATGTGTTCGACTATGCCGCGCCCCAGAAGGTGACGCGCGACGGCGACAGGGTGCTGGTCGAGACCGGCGGCGTACGCGCTAGGGGGCCGATCGAGGGACTGCTGGCGTTCGGCAAGCAGGGCTTCTGGGTGAAGGCCGTGCAAGGCACTGTAGCGGGGGCCAAGGCGGCGGCCCCCACAGCCGTGTCCTGGACCAACGCGGTTCTCGCATTTCTGGGCGCGGTGCTGGGCGGCCTGATCCTCAACATCATGCCCTGTGTCTTCCCGATCCTCAGCCTAAAGGCGCTGAGCCTGGCCAAGGCCAATGCCGAGGGCGGCAATCCGCGGGCCGAGGCGCTGGCTTATACCGCGGGGGTGATAACGGTCTGCCTGGCGCTGGGCGGCTCGCTGCTGGCGCTGCGGGCGGGCGGGGCGACTTTGGGCTGGGCGTTCCAGCTGCAGGATCCGCGGGTGATCCTGGTGTTGCTCCTCCTCGTCACCGGCATTTCGTTCAACCTGGCCGGGCTGTTCGAGCTGTCCGCGCCGGGCTTCGTCAACCGTGCGGCATCCAAGGGCACGGGCGGCGCCTTCGCGACTGGCGCGCTCGCGGCGTTCGTTGCGACGCCCTGCACCGGCCCGTTCATGGGCGCAGCATTGGGCGCGGCGCTGGTCCTGCCCTGGCCAGCGGCGCTGGCGGTATTCGGCGGGCTGGGACTGGGCATCGCGCTCCCGTTTCTGCTGCTCGGCTTCGTGCCCGCATTCCGCCGGCTGCTGCCCAAACCGGGCGCCTGGATGGAGACGCTGCGCCGCATCCTGTCGGTGCCGATGTTCCTTACCGCGCTGGCGCTGGCCTGGGTGCTCGGGCAGCAGGCGGGCGTTTCGGGTATGACGATCGGGCTGGGCGCCACGCTGCTCGCGACGTTCGGCCTGTGGTGGACGGGACTGCGCCAGCGACGCGGCAAGAGTCTCGCCTGGGTGCCGGCGGCGCTGCTATTGCTATTCGCTATCACATCGATCGCGATCGTTCGTGCCGCCCCCGCGGAGGCCAGGCCGGTCTCCGGTGCCGAGCCGTTCAGCGAAGCACGCCTCGCCGAACTGACCGCGCAGAACAAACCCGTCTTTGCCTATTTCACTGCCGACTGGTGCCTCACCTGCAAGGTCAACGAGAAGGCGGTGATCGAGACCGAGGCGGTGCAGCAGGCGCTGGCCGATCACAAGGTGGCGGTGCTGGTTGGCGACTGGACCAATGGCGATCCCGCGCTCGGCCGCTTCATCGAGCTGCACAATCGCGCGGGCGTACCGCTCTATCTCTGGTACAAGCCGGGCGTGGCCGAGCCGCGCGTCCTGCCGCAGATCCTGACCCAGGCCATGCTGCGGGACCTCGCCGCCGCGAACTGACGTCATAGTTGCTGCCCCCTTGTGCGACGCAGCAAAGCGTTGCAGCATGGAACTTGTCGGTCTTTCCGGCACTTGGGAGGCGCATGGCGGCAAGCGGGGCGTTTGACGAAATCTGGGGGCATGGCGGGCCTGACAGTCCGCGCGCCGAATTTGCTGCGCTTTCGCAGTGGCTGGCAGATACCGATGCTGCGGAATTGCAGCGCCGCCAGCAATCCGCCGAGGCTGCGTTCCGCCAGCTCGGCATCACCTTCGCAGTCTATGGCGACAGCGATGCCGCGGAACGGATCATCCCGTTCGATATCGTGCCACGGGTGTTCCTTGCCGGCGAATGGACCCGGCTCTCCGAAGGGCTGGTCCAGCGCGTCGAGGCGATCAACGCGTTCCTGGAGGATATCTACGGCGAGCGGCGCATCCTCAAGGAGGGGATCATCCCGCCCGAGCTGGTCTATCTCAACGACCAGTTCCGTGCCGAAGTGGACGGTGTCCGTCCGCCGCACGGCATCTGGGCGCATATCTGCGGCATCGACCTGGTGCGCACCGGCCCGGACGAATTCTATGTGCTCGAGGACAATGCCCGCACGCCTTCCGGCGTCTCCTACATGCTGGAGAATCGCGAGGCCATGCTCCGGCTGTGCCCCGAGCTGTTCCGCGATTTCCGCGTGGCGCCGGTGGACAGCTATCCGGACATGCTCCTGAAGACGATGCAGTCGGTCGCACCGGGCAACAATCCCAAGCCGGTCTGCGTCGTGCTCACGCCGGGGCATTTCAACTCGGCCTATTACGAGCATAGCTTCCTGGCTGACTCGATGGGCGTCGAGCTGGTCGAGGCGGCGGACCTGGTGGTCGACGATGACGTCGTCTGGATGCAGACGATCGCCGGGCGCGTGAAGGTCGACGTGATCTATCGCCGCATCGACGACGACTTCCTCGACCCGCTCGTCTTTCGCCCCGATTCGATGCTCGGCGTGCCCGGCATCATGGCGGCATACCGGGCGGGCAATGTCGCGATCCTCAACGCGCCGGGCAACGGCATCGCCGACGACAAGGCGATCTACAGCTACATGCCCGAGATCGTCCGCTTCTATTCGGGCGGCGAGGCCAAGCTGCCCAATGTCGAGACCTTCCGTTGCCGCGAGCCCGACATGCTCAAATATGTGCTCGATCATCTGCCCGAGCTTGTGGTCAAGCTGGTCGATGGATCGGGTGGATACGGCATGCTTGTCGGCCCGACCGCGACCAAGCAGCAGATCACCGACTTCCGCGCCGCGCTGATCGCCGAGCCGCACCGCTATATCGCGCAGCCGACGCTGGCGCTCTCGACGGTGCCGACCCTGGTCGAGCAGGGCCTGGCGCCGCGCCATGTCGATTTCCGCCCCTTCGTGCTGACCGGTAGCGACGGCGTCCGCGTCGCGCCCGGCGGGCTCACTCGGGTGGCGCTGCAAAAGGGCTCGCTGGTGGTGAACTCAAGCCAGGGCGGCGGCACCAAGGACAGCTTCGTGCTGCTCGACGACGGGGCATGACGCGATGCTGATGCTCTCCCGCACCGCCGCGGCGCTCTACTGGCTCGGCCGCTATCTCGAGCGGGCCGACTTCATCGCCCGGCTGGTTGAGGCAACGATCCGCCTCGACGCGCTTTCCACCCGCCCGGCCGGCGAGGCGGCATGGCAGAGCGCGCTCGCCGTCACCTATACCGACAAGGCCTTTGCCGAGACCGGACTGGACATGAGCCAGCCCAATGTCGCGCGCTTCCTCACGCTCGATGCCAGTCATTCCGGCTCGATCATCCGCTGCCTGGAAAGGGCGCGCAACAATGCCCGGGCGGTGCGCACCGCGCTCACCCGCGAGGCCTGGACCGCGATCAACCGCGCCTGGCTGATGACGCAGCAGCGCTCCTCCACCGGCGGCGCCATTCCCACGCTCAACCTGCTCGAGCAGGTCAAGGGCGAGACCCGCGGCTTCGAAGGCGCGATCCACCGGATGATGCGCAACGAGGCGACGTTGCTGATCCAGCTTGGTGCCGCGGTCGAGCGGGCGGACAACACCTCCCGGCTGGTCGACGTGAAATACCATTTGCTGCTGCCCGACGACGAGCAGGTCGGCGGCGTGGTCGATCGCGACCAGTGGAACACGATCCTGCAGACCGTGTCGGCGGTGAACGCCTATCGCTGGCTCTACAATGACGGGCTCCAGCCGCGGAACGTGATCGACCTGCTGATCAGCCGCTTCGAGCTGCCGCGCAGCCTTGCCGCCTGTGTCGAGGAAGTCGTGACCCTGCTCAACGCGCTCGCCAAGCGCACCGGCCTCCAGGGCGAGGCGGACCGCATGGCGCGCGCCCGCATGGCCCGGATGCAGAAGACCAAGACCCATGACGTGATCGTTTCCGGCCTGCACGAATATCTCGAGGCGTTCGTTCGCGAGAATGACATGCTCAATGCCGCGATCGCCCGGCAATTCAGGTTCATTTAGGCCATGCGCATCGCGATCGAACACCGCACGACCTACAAGTTCAGCCAGCCGCAGGCGCGCATCGTCCAGATGCTGCGCCTCACGCCGTGCGATACGCAGGACCAGACGGTGGTGAGTTGGCTGGTCGGCGTCGATTGCGACGCACGGCTGCGCGATGCGACCGACGGCTACGGCAATGCCGTGACCATGCTCTATGCCGAAGGACCGCTCGAAGCGCTCGACATCACCGTCACGGGCGAAGTGCTGACCAGCGAGGCGAGCGGTGTGGTACGCAACGCGCCCGAGCCGTTGCCGCCGCTCTATTATCTGCGCACCACCCCGCGCACCAAGACCAGCGACGCGCTGTTCGTCTTCGCGGCGGACGGCGCCGGCACGGCGCGCGACCCGCTCGCTCAGCTCCACAGCCTCAACGCCGCCTTCCACCGGCGTTTCCCGCGCGTGCCCGACCTTCCCGATGCCGGCTGCACCGCCGCCAAGGCGTTCGAGGCAGGCAAGGCGAGTTCACGCGACGTGGCGCAGATGTTCATCGCCGCCGCGCGCGGGCTGGCAGTGCCGGCCCGCTACGTCTCGGGCTACCGCGCCGAAGATGCCGCGCGCTCGGCGCCGCATGCCTGGGCTGAGGCCTATGTCGAGGGGCTGGGCTGGATCGGCTTCGATCCCTCGACGGGCCTCAGTCCCGACGAAAGCTATGTCCGCGTGGCGATCGGGCTCGATGCGAACGGCGCCGCGGCGACCGGCGGCATGCGGATCGGGCACGGCCAGGAACAGCTGGCGGTCGACCTGCACGTCGATCAGCTCGGGGTGGAGGAATAGAGCTTTCCGCCGTCATCCCCGCGAAGGCGGGGATCCAGGGTAGCGTGGGTAGTCGAAGCAATTGGCAGCGCCGTTGCCGGAGATGCTCAGGCTCGCCGCATGCGCTCTGCCTTTGGCTCTGGATCCCCGCCTTCGCGGGGATGACGAAATTTGATTGTCGGCCTTAAGCGAACGCAGCCGCGGTCTGCGGCACCGGCATCGAGATCGGCGCCTCTTCGTCTTCCAGCACCGTCCAGCCATTGGGGCCGAGCACTTCGATCGGGCGATAGCGCGTCTTGTACGCCATCCGCTCGCTGCCCTTCACCCAATAGCCGAGATAGACATAGGGCAGGCCCGCTGCCTGGCTGCGCAGGATGTGTTCCATGATGATGAAATTGCCCAGGCCCGGGCGGCTCTCGTCATCGGCCAGGAAGAAGCTGTAGATCATCGACAGGCCATCGGCCTGTTGATCGGTGATGCAGGCGCCGACCAGGCGGCCGGGCACGCCGTCCACCGAAGGCTCGCGATATTCGATCACATAGGAGCTGACCGGTGACTGCTCGACCATGTCGGCATAGTCGTTCTCGTCCATCGCCGCCATGCCGCCGCCCGGATGGCGCGCACCCAGATAGCGCTGGAGCAGCGCGAACTGCTCCTCGGTCGCCCAGGGCTTGCAGGCGGTGATCTCGAGGTCGGAATGCCGCTTGAGCAGCTTGCGCTGGCTGGCATTGGGCTTGAACTGGTCGGCGACGACGCGGACCGAGACGCAGGCGGTGCAGCCCGCGCAGCTCGGGCGATAGGCGACCGACTGGCTGCGGCGAAAGCCGATGCGGCCCAGCGCATCGTTCAGCTCGCCGGCATGCTGGCCCGCCAATTCGGTGAAGATCTTCCGCTCCTGGCGCCCCGGCAGATACGGGCAGGGCGACGGGCTGGTGACGAAGAACCGCGGAAAACGGGAAAGTGCAGTCACCCCTGATGCCCCTTTGCTCCGGCCGGTACGTTCGGCCTGACCGGGCGACTATGCTGCCGAAATTGAAGGATGAAAAGCTGCTTTACCATGAAAGAGGGTTAACGATTCACCACTTCCCGGGAGAGCGGAGGCGTTAACCATCGGGCCGCGTAACACGCTGCCGAAAAAGCGAAATTTGCCTTGAGCCGGCATCATATCGGAAGCGGCGAATCGTGTGAATCCAGCGACGACTCGGTTCGTCGCGCGTGCGATTCGCTTCGTCCCTTTGATGTGGAACAGAAGGAGTCCTGCGGAGTCGCGGAGGATTGCGAGGCAGCAGGGTTCCTCCATGCTCTCTTCTTTCCCCGGCGAAGGCCGGGCCCAATCTTGAAGTCACGCGCCATTTGGCGCGTCTTCGCCGCGCACGCTTAATCTGGGCCTCGGCCTTCGCCGGGATAAAGCACCTTGCAATGTAGGATTTCGCCTGCTCCACACTGGTGGATGCAGGCCGGCCCTCAAATCCGTATGCGCATCGCCTACACCGTGCATCTGTGCGGGAAGGGAAAACCGGCCCCCCGTAGCCTAAACTTCGTAAACTTCCGCGGCCGCGCGCCGCCGCGAATCGTCCTACGCCAGCTCGACCAGCTGCACCTCGTACTGGGCGCGCCGCAGCGCCGTCATCAGCCGGTCGAGATGATCCCGGTCGCGCGTCTCGCACTCCACGTCCAGGCTCAGGCCCTTGGCGGGGAGGTTGGTGAAGATGCGCTGGTGCGACAGCTCGAGGATGTTGACCGAGAGCTGGTCGAAGATCTGCGCCACCTTGTAGAGCGCGCCCGGCCGGTCCTGCAGGCGGATGCGCAGCCGCGCCATCCGGCCCGAGCGGGCAAGGTCGCGCAGCAGCACATAGGCGAGCAGGCGCGGATCGATATTGCCGCCGCACAGCACGATACCCACGGTCTTGCCCTTGAAGCGCTGCGGCTCGCCGAGCAACGCGGCGAGGCCGGCGGCGCCGGCGCCTTCGACCACGGTCTTCTCGATCTGGAGCAGCAGGCTGACCGACTCCTCCAGCCGGCGCTCGCTGACCAGCACGATATCATCGACCAGTGCCTCGACCAGCTTGGACGTGATTCCGCCCGGCTCCTTCACCGCGATGCCCTCGGCCAGCGTGTCGCCGGCGCAGGGCATCTCGGTGTGGTGGATGCGGTTGTACATCGACGGGTAGAGCTCGGCCTGGACGCCGACCACTTCGATGCTGCGCCCTTCGGACTTGGCCACGGTGGCGCAGCCCGAGATCAGGCCGCCGCCGCCGATCGGGATCACCAGGGTATCGATGGAGGGCACGTCCTCGAGCATCTCGAGCGCGACCGTGCCCTGGCCGGCGATGACGCGGGGATCGTCGAAGGGATGGATGAAGGTGAAGCCGTGCTCGGCCTCCAGTTTCCGCGAATGCGCATAGGCGGCGTCGAACGTCTCGCCTTCCAGGATCACATTTGCGCCGTGACCCTCGGTCTGCGTCACCTTCACGATCGGCGTGTTCTTCGGCATCACGATCGTGCTCGGGATGCCGAGCCGCGTGGCGTGATAGGCGAGGCCCTGGGCATGGTTGCCGGCGGATGCGGCGATCACGCCCTTGGAACGCGCTTCCTCGTCGAGCTGGAGCAGCGTGTTGAGCGCGCCGCGCTCCTTGTAGGCTGCGGTGAACTGAAGGTTCTCGAACTTGAGATACACCGTCGCGCCGGTCAGGTCCGACAGCGTCTTGCTTACCAGCGTCGGCGTCCGCACGATCTGCCCCGCGATGCGCGCCTGCGCCGCACGGACGTCATCGAACGAAACGGGCAGCGGCGCATTCGCCGGGAGGGTCTTGGTGGCCATAGGACGCTTCGCCTAGACCATCTGCGCCCCAGGGGAAACCACGCTTCTCCTTTGCGGGCCATGTGCGGCGGGCATGATCCGGGCACATCTGGCGCGGGGGCGGAACAGGCCCTATGCCCGGGCCCATGCTGAAGCGCCTCCTGCGGCTGTTCGCCGTGCTCGCCCTCATCCTTGCTCCCACTGCCGCCATGGCGGACGGACTGATCGACAACGTCAACGGCATGACGCTGGACGAAAAGGGCGACGTGGTCCGCTTCAGCGGCATCCTGTTCAACCGCGACGGCAAGGTCACCCAGCTGCTCGGCCGCGAGGACAAGCGCCCGAAGAAGGTCGAGTGGAAGATCGACATGGGTGGCAAGACGATGCTGCCGGGCATGATCGACGGACACGGACATGTCATGGGCCTGGGATCGCAGCTGCTGCTGCTCGATCTATCGGCGACGATCTCGCTCGACGAGGCGCTGGCCAAGATCAAGGCCTATGCCGATGCCAACCCGACCAAGTGGGTCATCGGCCGAGGGTGGAACCAGGAGACCTGGAAGCTCGGTCGCTTCCCCACCGCGGCGGAGCTCGACAAGGCCGTGTCGGATCGTCCGGTGTGGCTCGAGCGAATCGATGGCCATGCTGCCTGGGCCAACAGCCGTGCGCTCCAGATCGCCAGCATCACCGCCGCGACCAAGGACCCGGCAGGCGGCCGCATCGAGCGCGATGCCAAGGGCGTGCCTTCGGGCGTGTTCGTCGATGGCGCCATGCCGCTGGTCGAGAAATTCGTGCCCCGGGCAACGCCGCGCGAGCGCAACGCCGCCTTCCTCGCCGCGCAGGACCGGCTGCTCGCGCTCGGCATCACCGCCACGGCGGACATGGGCAGCAGCGTGGACGACTGGCTGACCTTCCGCCGCATGGCGGACATGGGCCAGCTCCGCATCCGGATCATGAGCTATGCCAGCGGCGTCGAGACCGCGCTGGCGGTGGCGGGGCAGGGGCCGACACCCTGGCTCTATGGCGACAAGCTGCGCATGGGCGGGATCAAGCTTTATGCGGATGGCGCGCTGGGCAGCCGCGGCGCCTGGCTCAAGGCGGATTACAGCGATGCGCCGGGGCAGAGGGGCCTCGGCTTCCTGAGCGACGACCAGCTGCTCAACATGATGACGCGCGGCGCGATGGACGGCTTCCAGATCGCGGTTCATGCCATTGGGGATCGTGCCAACAGCCAGGTGCTCGACGCGGTCGAAGTGCTGTCCGACACGTACAAGGACGATCGCCGCTGGCGGATCGAGCATGCCCAGATCGTCGATCCCAAGGACCTGCCGCGCTTCGCCAAGCTGGGCGTGATCGCTTCGATGCAGCCGGTTCACCAGACCAGCGACATGAAGATGGCCGAGGTGCGGCTGGGGCCGGACCGGCTCGCTGGCGCCTATGCCTGGAAGACGATGCTCAAGGACGGGACCCACATCGCCTTCGGATCGGACTATCCGGTCGAGAGCCCCGATCCCTGGGCGGGCTGGGCAGTCGCCTTCACCCGCACCGACGCCAACGGCCAGCCCTTCGGCGGCTGGCGCGTGGAGGAAGCGGTGACGCGCGAGCAGGGCTGGGCGGGCTTCACCACGGGTGCCGCCTGGGCGGGGTTTGCCGAGAAGCTGATCGGGCGCCTGGCGCCCGGCATGCGCGCCGATTTCATCATCGTCGATCGCGACCCGCTGCTCGCTTCGCCCGCGGACCTGCGCGGCACCCAGGTGCTCGAGACCTGGGTGGGCGGCGCGCGCGTGTACGTGAAGAAATAGCATGGGCGGCGTATTGCCGAGGCTGCGGCTGCTGGCGGGTGCCAATTGGCGCGAGCGGATGATCGCGTCGCTGGGTGCCACGCTCGGCATCGGCTTTTCCGGTGGCATTGCGGCGCTGCTCGGCGGACATCATGCCGCCTTGCTGCTCGCTGCCCCGATCGGCGCCTCGGCGGTGCTGCTGTTCGTGGTGCCGTCGAGCCCGCTCGGCCAGCCCTGGCCGGTGATCGGCGGGACCATCGTCTCGACCGCGTGCAGCGTGTTCGCGGCGCAGTTCCTCGGCCATACCGCCTTGGCGGCTGGGCTGGCGGTGGGGCTGTCGATCATCATGATGTCGGCCACGCGATGCCTCCACCCCTCGGGCGGCGGCTGCGCGCTGCTCGCGGTGGTCGGTGGACCGGAGATATTGGCCAAGGGCTATTGGTTCGCGCTGATGCCCGCCGGGCTCAACGCCGCCTTGCTGGTGCTGGCTGGCATCGCCTTTCACCGCTTCTCCGGCCACAGCTATCCGCACCGCCCGGTGCCGGCGCCCGTCCATCCGCGCATCCAGCCTGAGGATATCGATGCGGCGCTGGAGGAAGCGCATGAGAGCTTCGACGTCAGCCGCGAGGATCTGGCGGCGCTGCTCGAAGCCGCCGAGCGCCACGCGATGGCGCGGCGCAGGCGCTGACATAGAAAGGCCGCGGTCCTTGCGAACCGCGGCCCTTGCCAACCCCCGTTGGTAGTTCGTGTCAGGCTACGGCCGAAACCGGCTCCTGCGCCTCGACACCGTCCAGCTCGCGCAGCACATAGCCGCGGCCCCAGACGGTCTCGATGTAATTGTCGCCTTCGGTAGCCATGCTGAGCTTCTTGCGCAGCTTGCAGATGAACACGTCGATGATCTTGAGCTCGGGCTCGTCCATGCCGCCATACAGGTGGTTCAGGAACATTTCCTTGGTGAGCGTCGTGCCCTTGCGGAGCGAAAGCAGCTCCAGCATCGCATATTCCTTGCCGGTCAGGTGCACGCGGGCACCATCGACCTCGACCGTCTTGGCGTCGAGGTTCACGGCGAGCTTGCCGGTGCGGATGACCGACTGGCTGTGGCCCTTCGAACGGCGGACGACCGCATGGATGCGCGCTACCAGCTCTTCGCGGTGGAAGGGCTTGGTAACGTAATCGTCGGCACCGAAGCCGAACGAACGCACCTTGGAGTCCATCTCGTTAATGCCCGACAGGATCAGCACCGGCGTCTGCACGCGGGCGACCCGGACCTTCTTGAGAACATCGTACCCGTGCATGTCGGGCAGGTTCAGGTCGAGCAAGATGATGTCGTAATCATAGAGCTTGGCCAGGTCCAAGCCCTCCTCGCCGAGGTCCGTCGTGTAGACGTTGAAACCCTCGGTCGTGAGCATCAGCTCGATCGCCTTGGCAGTGCTCGGCTCGTCTTCGATCAACAGCACGCGCATCGTCAAAGTCCCCTTGCCCGCAGGCTGCCTAGCCCCAATGAAAAGGCATGCCTCGGACGATTCATTAACCTAAGCTTGTCTGAAGGCAAAAGGTTAATTTCTCCCTAACCGGCCTAGGTCCACGAGTCGTAGGGAATCTACCTAAGAGCGGACTCAATTTCGTTACGGAGTCGAGTCCTTTCCCAGGAATTCGCCACAGGTTTTGCGCAGGCGATCGGTGAGGAATTCGATCAGCGCCTCGACGCGAGCCGGGCGCAGCGTGCCGGGGGGCGTCAGCAGATGGAGTCCGGCGGCGCTGGCCGACCAATCCTCCAGGACGGACTCCAGATTGCCGTTGGCGAGTTCGCCGCCGATCAGGAAGTCGGGCAGGCGGGCGATGCCCAGCCCGGCGCGCAGGGCGGGGATCATCGCATCGCCGCTGTCGGTGCGGATCGGCCCATCGACGCGAACCGCGGCTTCCTCGCCGCCGGCCTTGCGGAAGCGCCAAACATCCGGATTGGACGTATTTGTGTACACGAAGCAGGCGTGATGGGCGAGGTCGGCGGGATGGCGCGGGCGGCCTGCCTTGTCGAAATAGCTGGCCGCGCCGACGATGTGCATCACCACCGGCCCGATCCGCCGCGCCCGCAGCGACGAGTCCGGCAGCTCGGCGATGCGCAGCGCGATATCGATCCCCTCGCCGACGATATCGACGAACGCATCGGACAGGCGCAGCTCCACCTTGATGTCCGGATAGAGCTTCATGAAGTCGGCCAGCACCGGGGCTACTGCCTGGATGCCGAAGGTGAGCGGCGCCGCCACGCGCACCAGTCCCGCGGGAGCACTGGCGGATTCGAAGGCGGCTTCCTCCGCTGCCTGGCCTTCGCTCAGGATGCGCTGGGCATATTCGGCCAGGCCGCGGCCGCTGTCGGTGAGGGTCAGCCGGCGCGAAGTGCGATGGAAGAGCGTGGTGCCCAGCCGCCCCTCCAGGCGGGTGATCGCCTTGGACACGGTGGCCTTTGAAACTGCCAGCGCGTCCGCGGCGGCGCTGAACGAGCGGTGCTCGACCACTGCGGCGAAAACGGCCCAGGCTTCGAAATCGGGGATTTTCATCTAGTGTCTCCGTCCGGCGCTCAGCTGCGCCGCGTGTCGTGGCGATCCAGTTCACTTCCCAGCGCTTGCGCCATCTGCCGAGAAGGCTTGTTCGAACCGCGCGGAATTGCGTGACGTCCGAAATCCTTCTGCCCGTCGCCGTCCGCGGCGGCAGCGGTGGGACAGGTGCTGGGAGCCTTTAGCGCCAGTGCGGGAACGGGCAGGGCGAGCAGCACGGCGCAGGGGCGAAGTCGGCGAAGCACATGCGGCATGGCGGCTGCTTTCGGCTATGGACCCACCCAATCTAGCAGCTTCGCCGGCGAATGGAAGCATATCGAAACGATCGGTTTCCAACGTTTCCATTTACGGTCCGATCCGGGTCCCTATCTTCTGCTCAACACCAGGAGGTTTACACCCCATGATCGACAAACGACCCTTTGATACGCTTGGCCACGCCGACCATGGCTGGCTCAACGCCCGCCACCATTTCAGCTTCGCCAACTATTACGACCCTGCCCGCATGAACTGGGGTGCGCTGCGCGTCTGGAACGACGACGAGATCGCTGCCGGCGCCGGCTTCCCGGCGCATCCGCACCAGGACATGGAGATCATTACCTATGTCCGCCAGGGTGCGATCACGCACCAGGACTCGATGGGCAACAAGGGCCGCACCGGCGCCGGCGATGTCCAGGTGATGAGCGCTGGCACCGGCGTGCGTCACGCAGAGTATAATCTCGAGCCCGAGACGACGACACTCTTCCAGATCTGGATCATGCCGCGCGAGCGCGGTGGCCAGCCGAGCTGGGGCGCCAAGCCTTTCCCCAAGGGCGATCGCTCGGGCAAGTTCGTCACCCTGGCAAGCGGCTTCGCCGACGATGACGACGCGCTGCCGATCCGGGCCGACGCCCGCGTCCTCGGCGCCACGCTCAAGGCCGGCGAGAGCGTCACCCACCAAGTGGGTGCCAATCGTCACGCCTATCTGGTGCCTGCCGTCGGCACGATCGAGATCGACGGCGAGCGCGTGGATGCCCGAGACGGGGCCGCGCTCGCCAGTGGTAAGACCTACACCATCACCGCGATCGAGGACGCCGAAATCGTCCTGGTCGACAGCGAATAATCAGGAAGGGAAGCAACCATGTCCAAGATCCTCGTTCTCTATTACTCGTCCTATGGCCACCTCGCGAAGATGGCCGATGCCGTGGCCGAAGGCGCCCGCAGCGCCGGTGCCGAGGTCGATGTCCGCCGCGTTCCCGAGACTGCGCCTGCCGAAGTCGCGGCTGCATCGGGCTTCATCGCCGATCACAGCCACCCGGTGCTCGACGACGTCAACGAACTCGCCAACTATGACGGCATTATCGTCGGGGCGCCGACCCGCTTCGGCCGGATGGCGAGCCAGATGGCGAGCTTCTGGGACCGCGCCGGCGGCGTCTGGTACCAGGGCCAGCTGAACGGCAAGGTCGGCGGCGCCTTCACGTCGACCGCCACCCAGCATGGCGGCCAGGAGACAACGCTCTTCTCGATCATCACCAACCTGCTGCACTTCGGCCTGAACATCGTCGGCCTCGACTATGGCTTCCAGGGCCAGGGCGGTGTCGATGAAGTGAAGGGCGGCACGCCCTACGGCGCCAGCACCATCTCGGACGGCGACGGCAGCCGCCTGCCCAGCCAGGTCGAGTTGGACGGCGCGCGCTATCAGGGCCGCAAGGTTGCCGAGCTGGCCAACAAGATCGCGGCCCCCCACCGCGAAGCCGAGACCGCGTAAACTCCCCCTCCTGCCGCGGTCTCCAGCGACGGCGGCCGGACCTCGTGTCCGGCCGCTGTTTTTATTTGTGATGCGGCGGGAAGGGCGGGGAAGCTCGCCTGCGCCGAGGCGAAGCGCGCGAGGGCGGTCGGGGCACCGACCCAGCGCCAATGCCAGGGCTCCCAGCCCACGCCCTGCTTGTTGCCGGCAGGGAACGACAGCTCGAAGCCGAACTCGGGCGCGCGGCGCATCAGCCATTGCCCACCGGGGGTGAGGAAGAAGCATTGCTCGACCGCCCGGCAATCGCCGCCGCGCTGGATGAAGTCGATCGCATAGCCGGTGGCGTGCTCGCTATAGCCCGGCGGCGCAACGAAGCGGGCGCGTAGCGGCGCCACCGCGTCGCAATTGTCGGCGCCGGCACAGAATACCCGGCGCTGATAGGCGACCGAGCGGAAGCAAGATACTGCGCCGAGATCGATGCCCTCCGCTCGAGCGGCGCTCAGCAGTCGCTCGAGATCGAACACGACCTCGCGGGCCACGGTGCAGCCCGGCAGGCTGGGCACCGGCAGCAGCGCGGCGGGATCGGTCTCGTCATAGGGGAGGTGGTTGAATAGACGTGCCACCGATGCGGTCGCTGGCGGGGGCGCGGCGTCCTCATGGGCATGGGCCGCCAGCGGCGCGAGCAGGAACAGGGCGAGTGCCGAGATACGCATACGCAACCCCAACATGCTGCCAGGATGGGCATTGCTCGTTCAAACGCCGTTCAAGCGAAAAGGCTCACGCAACTTTGCGCGTTTCTGAATCGTTGCGCAGCTGTGTCGATCGGGTCAGAAGGCCCGAAGTTGCAGCCAGGGGAGAATGAACCATGCTCGCACGAATTTCCTGCCTAGCCTTGTCCGCGGCGCTGCTGGGCGGTGTCGCCTCGGCGGCCCCGCCGGCCAGCCACGCCGCGCCCACTGCCCTGCAGCGGGTGGACGGCAATAATGTCGGCCGCGTCCGCCACACCGGCGGCGGCGCCTTTGTCGAGACCCGGCCCGGCCGGTGGGTCGAATTCGCCGATGACGGCACGCTGATCCACCGTTTCGACGAGACCAATCGCAGCCGCGACCAGGTCAACCTCTACGATCCTTCGCGCGGCGCTCGCGTCCGCCTCGATCTGCGCGGCGGCGTCATCTCGGGCATTCCGCGCACCGGCGGACCGCGCCTTCTCTACCGCATCACCGATGTCGATCCGCGCCGCAACAATGGCTGGGGTGACAATGGCGGCTATGGCGAAGGCGGCTGGGGTCGTCCCGGCGGCGGCCGTCCGGGCAATGGCGGCGGAAACTGGGGCGGTGGCCCCGGCGGTCCCGGCAATGGCGGCGGTTATCCCGGTAATGGCGGCGGCTGGGGCAGCGGTGGCGTGATCCGCGACATCGAAGTCGGCCCGCTCTGGAACCAGGGCGATGCCGATCGCAAGTGCCGCGACACCGCGCGCAACATGCGCGGCGAATGGACCGGCCAGTGGCATACTACGGTGCAGGGCCGCCAGTCGGTCTGCTCGATCCGCTTCCAGCGCTAAGCTGAAAACCCACCACCGCTGGCGCTTCGGCGCCGGCGGTGGCATGGGCGGGCGATGTTCAAGGATCGCGTGCTCTTCATCGATGGCGAGGCTCTGGTGATCGACAAGCCTGCGGGCTTGCCGGTCGATCGTCCGCGGGACCGCGCGGAAAGCCTCGAGGACCTGCTCGGCCAGCTCACCTTCGGCTTCCAGCGCCTGCCGCTGCCCGTCCACCGGCTCGACCGCGACACCAGCGGATGCCTGTTGCTCGCCCGCAACCCCAAGGCGATGAAGCGCTTCGCCCAGGCTTTCGAGGCCGGCGCGGTGACCAAGCGCTATCTCGCTGTGCTCGACGGCGAGCCCGAGGGCGACAGCGGCACGATCGAACTGGCGCTGTCCAAGATTTCGACCCGAGAGGAGGGCTGGCGGATGACCGGCGATCCCAAGGGCAAGGCTTCGATCACGCGCTGGAAGGTGATCGAGCGCAAGGACGGTAAGGCGATGGTCGCCTTTTATCCCGAGACCGGCCGCACCCATCAGATCCGCGTCCACGCCGCCGAAGGGCTGGGGGTGCCGGTGCTGGGCGACCCGGTCTATGGCCGCGGCGGGCCGGCGATGATGCTCCACGCAGCGGAACTCACCGTGCCCCGTGAAGGCAAGGACGACATCCACGCGACAGCGCCGCTGCCGGCGCGCTTCCACAATATCGGGTTCGGCCGTGGCTGAGATTCCCGACGAGGCGATCGTCGAGGAGAAGTTCCTCGCCTCGACCGGGCCGGGTGGACAGAACGTCAACAAGGTGGCGACTGCGGTGCAGTTGCGGATCGACGTGTTCAAGCTGGGGCTGGCGCCCTATGCCTATCAGAAGCTCAAGCTGCTGGCTGGCACCAAGCTGACCACCGGCGGCGAGCTGGTGATCACCGCCCGCAAGTTCCGCACCCAGGAAGCCAATCGCGCCGATGCCCGGGAGCGGGTGGGCGAGCTGATCGACAAGGCGCATGAGCGCGACGCCCGGCGGATTAAGACCAAGCCGAGCAAGGCCGCCAAGGCGCGGCGGGTGGACGAGAAGAAGGGCCGATCCCAGGTCAAGGCCGGCCGCGGCAAGGTCCGGCTGGACTGACCGCCCGCGCAATCTGTCGGTTTCGCCTCTCCCGTTCGGTCGCGCGATCGCCTACATGAAGCGCCATGTACGCCTTTGACATCGAAACCACCGACAAGGCTGAGCTCTACCGCGACCTCGCCGCCGCGCTCGATTCGCTCACCGCCGACGAGCCCGACGCCATCGCCAACATGGCGAATGTCTCGGCGCTGATCTGGCAGTATCTGCCCGATCTCAACTGGGCCGGCTTCTACCGCAATGTGAACGATGAGCTCGTCCTCGGGCCGTTCCAGGGCAAGGCCGCCTGCATCCGCATTCCGTTCGGCAAGGGCGTATGTGGTGCCGCGGCGACGACCCGCGAGACCCAGCTGGTCGAGGACGTCCATGCGTTCCCTGGCCATATCGCCTGCGACGCCGCCAGCCGCTCCGAGTTGGTGGTGCCGATCGTCGTCCAGGGCGAACTGGTCGGTGTGCTCGACCTCGACAGCCCCAATCCGGCACGCTTCGATGCCGGCGACGCGGCGGGTTGCGAAGCCTTGATGCGGATTCTCGGTCCCAGACTGGTCGGCTGACCCGGATCGGGACTCCGTTAAGCATAGGCAAAAGTGGCGCCCCGCGCGGGTAGAGCTTAATCCTTCGGCAACCATGAGAGCGGGGCGGCTCTGAGCATGGCGAAGGAGTTTATGATGCGTCACCTGTTGAAGCCGGCCGTGATGGCCACGGCGCTGCTGGCAGCACTGCCCGCCGCCGCGCAGGTGACGTCGCCTGGCCCCACTTGGGGCGGCACCCGCGGCGGTCCGATTCCCGCGCCTGGTGGCATGGGCCCGCGGAATGTGCCGATGCCGCCGCCGCCACGCGTCTCAGCCAATCCCCCGCACAATCCCGGCCCGGTGCCGACCAACATCCATACCGGCCCCGGCGTGCCCACCGCTGGCCCGCGTGTCTGGCAGAATGGCCGCTGGATGGCGCTGCCGCCGCGTGGCCGAGGCCAGAATGCCGCGCAACATGGCGGCAACCGCTGGGGCGGCCAGATCAACGGCCGCTGGTATGCCGGCACCCAGGCACCCGGCGGCTGGAACAATTATCGCCGCATGGGCCGTGGCGGGCACCTGCCCAATTACTGGATGGGCAGCGGCTTCCGCATCCCGGACTATCTGAGCTGGGGCCTCGCCGCGCCACCCGCCGGCTATTTCTGGGTCCGCTATTATGACGACGCCGTGCTGGTCGACGACCGCGGCGACGTGTGGGATTCGGTGGACGGGATCGGCTGGGCCGATGCCTATGCCGATTCGAGCGGCAGCTACTCGAACGCGTACAGCTATTCGAACGCGACCGTTGGCGGCGGCTATCGCCAGCCCATCCAGCCGGTCGATCCCAATGACTATTATGACGACGGTTACTCCAGGGGGAGTCCACCGCCGGCCGGCGCGATCGGTGCGCCGCCGGCGGTGCAGGTTCAGGGCTATTACGGCTCGGGCCAGGCTTATTACGGCGCCCAGGGCAGCTACCAGGCGGGTGCCGCCTATTATGGCGCGCCGGTCGGCTCGACCGTGATCATCACCATGCCCGCCGCGACCACAACTACCACGATCACCGAGGAAGTGATCGAGGAAGTGGCGACCACCACCACCTATGTCCGCTCGGCCCCGCGCCGCGTGGTGCGCAAGGCGCCCGTGCGTCGCTACCGCGCGCCGGTGGTAAGGTGCTGCGTCTGCGGCTGCCGCTAAGGGCCGATTCGCGGGGTTGAGCGCGCCGCGGAAGTTTACGAAGTATACGCTACGGGGGCCCGGTTTTCCCTTTCCGCGCGGTGATGCGCGGGACGTGCGACGGGTGCTGAGGAGAAGCTCGGCCTGCATCCACCAGTATGGAGCAGGCGAAATCCTACATTGCAAGTCTTCGTCATGCTGAACGTGTTCGGTGTCCAGGTGCCGCGCGCAACATCCATTGTCGAGAGTTGGACCCTGAAACAAGTTCAGGGTGACGATAAGGCTCACCGCCGCCCGAATGTCACCAGGCTCTCCGCCCCATCGGCGCCGACCGCCGAGACACCGACAAAGCTGTCGTCCACCACCACGCCCTTCAGGCTCGCCTCGGTGCCGGTGACATCGAGCTGACCCGTCCACTCCCGCGCGTCGGCGCGGCGCCAGTGGATGCGGTATTTCGCGGCGCCGGGAACGGCGGTCCACTTCACCGACGTGTCGGAGCCCAAGGCGCCGCCGATCGTCACCTTGTCGGGCGATGCCGGTGCCGAGGCCAGGCGGCGGATCGTCGCGACGTTGAGCGCAGTCACCTTGGCGAGATAGGGGAAGTCCATCTTGTCGGCGGTGTCGCCCTTGCCGGGGACGAGGTCCTGGTGCTGGGCGTCGTAATTCTCGACGCCGACCGAGAAGCGCACTGCGGGATAGCCGAGCTTCTGGAACGGCGAGTGATCGCCGCCGCGGCCGAACCGGTCGGGCCGGCGGACGAGGAAGGCGTCGAGCCCGCCGGGAATCTTGCCGGCGACCTGGTCGATCGCCTTGGCGAGCGCGCGCGAGGGGCCGTCATCCTCGCCGCCATCGGCGCGCAGCCCCTTTAGCGAAGCGGGCTCGTCGTTCTCGCCATAGGTCTCGGAAAAGACGCGCACCCGGTCTGCGACCTTGCGCCCATCGGTGCCGACGGTGTTGCCGACGATATCGTTGTTGAGCACCGCGGTGACCGTCCAGCCGCGCTCCTTGGCGGTCTCCGCCAGCAACTGTCCGCCGAACAGGCCCTGCTCCTCGCCGGAAAGCGCTGCATAGACGATCGTCGCCTTGAACTTCTCCTTCGACAGGATGCGCGCGGCCTCGAGCACCAGCGCGGTGCCCGAGCCGTCGTCATTGGCGCCCGGCGCGTCGGCGGTGGCGTTCATCACATCGGTCACGCGGCTGTCGATGTGGCCCATCACGATGACGACGCGCTTGGGATCGGTGCCGGCCTGGAAGCCGACGACATCGACGATCTGCACCCCGTTCGGCGCGCGCGGGCCGGTGAAGGTGCGGGCGATATTGGCGACTTCGATGCAGTTGCACTGGTCGCCGATCCTGGCGAGCTCGCCGGCGAACCAGCGCCGCGCGGCGCCGATGCCGCGCGTGGGGTTGTCGGGATCGGAGAGGGTGTGGCGGGTGCCGAAGCCGACCAGCTTCTCGACCGATGCCTTGAGATGGGCGGGGTCTGGCTTTTCCTGCGCCTGGGCGGCGGCGGGAAAGAGCAGGGCGAGCGAGAGCAGGGGAAGGGTGCGCATGTGGGGAGGGTGGCGCGATGGGGCGGGCGGGTCAATAACTCTCCCGCTCCCAATGGAAGAGGGATTATCAACTCAGCCGATCGATCGCGTCCATATCCAGTGCACCGGGGATGATCATCAGCGGTACCGGCAGCGTGCCCGCATCCGAGCCCGCGAAGTGCGCCACCATCGGGCCCGGCGGGCCGCTGGCGGCGGCGCCGAGCACCAGGGCGGCGATCTCGCGGTTGGCGGCGATCATCTCGTGGACGATCTTCGGCCCGTCGCCTTCGCGCACCGTGATCGAGGGCTTCAGGCCCGATTCGGTGAACAAGGTACCGGCGGCGCGGGCGACCAGCGCCTCGGCGCGTTCGCGGGCTTCCTCCTCGATCGTGGCCATCACGCCACCCCATTGGACGAAGTCCGGCTTGGGAATCAGCGCAAGGATTTCGACGTTGCCGCCGGTCTTCGCGGCACGCCTGGCAGCGAATCGCAATGCGATCTCCGCCTCCGGACTTTCGTCGATCACCACCAGATAGGTGCGCATGGATTGATCCTCTTGGTCGTGCGTTACGTGCCCCGTAGCGTCATTTCCTGCAAGCGCGTCTCTTGACCCGGGGCGGGGGGGGCGCAAAGGAGGGCGCGAACCTGCTCAGGGCTCCAACAACGGAAACCTTCATGTCGATCGAAATCAAGATGCCGGCGCTTTCCCCCACCATGGAAGAGGGCACCCTCGCCAAGTGGCTCGTCAAGGAGGGCGATACGGTGAAGTCCGGCGACCTCATGGCCGAGATCGAGACCGACAAGGCGACCATGGAATTCGAAGCGGTGGACGAAGGTGTGATCGCCAAGATCCTCGTCGCCGAGGGCACCGACAATGTGAAGGTCGGCACCGTGATCGCGATCATCGCCGGCGAGGGCGAGGACGCCTCGACCGCGGCGGCCGCGCCGGCCCCGGCGGCAGCGCCCAAGGCTGAAGAGAAGAAGGCGGAGGCAGCTCCGGCCCCTGCGCCCGCGCCGACTCCGGCATCCGCTCCGGCCCAGGCGGCTTCGGCTTCGGGCGAGCGTGTCAAGGCGAGCCCGCTCGCCAAGCGCATCGCCGCCGAAAAGGGCGTCGACCTGGCCAATGTTTCGGGTTCGGGCCCGAACGGCCGCATCGTCAAGGCGGATCTCGAAGGCGCGAAGCCTGCCGCCGCCGCTGCTGCTCCGACTGCCGCCGCCGCACCTTCGGCTGCTCCCGCCGCCGCCGCTCCGGCCGAGCACAAGCCGGTCTGGTGGGACGAATCGATCCCGCACGAGGCCGAGAAGCTCTCGAACATCCGCAAGACGATCGCACGCCGCCTCACCGAGTCGAAGCAGACGATCCCGCACATCTACCTGACGCTCGACATCCGCCTGGATGCGCTGCTCAAGCTGCGCGGCGACCTCAACAAGGCGCTCGAGGCGCGCGGCGTGAAGCTTTCGGTCAACGACCTGCTGATCAAGGCGCTCGGCGTCGCGCTGGCCCAGGCGCCCAAGTGCAACGTCACCTACACCGGCGACCAGCTGATCAAGTACAGCCGCTCGGACGTGTCGGTCGCTGTGTCGACCCCGACCGGCCTGATCACGCCGATCATCCGCGATGCGGCGAACAAGGCGGTCTCGGCGATCTCGGTCGAGATGAAGGACCTCGCCGGCCGCGCCAAGGAAGGCAAGCTCAAGCCCGAGGAATATCAGGGCGGCACCGCGTCGCTCTCGAACATGGGCATGTTCGGGATCAAGCAGTTCGAAGCGGTGATCAATCCGCCCCAGGGCATGATCATGGCGATCGGCGCGGGCGAGAAGCGGCCCTATGTGATCGACGACGCGCTGCAGGTGGCGACGGTGATGTCGGCCACGGGCAGCTTCGATCATCGTGCGATCGACGGGGCCGATGGCGCCGCGATGATGAAGATCTTCAAGGAACTGGTCGAGAATCCGTTCGGGATGATCGCCTGAACCGGAGGGCTGCGCCGATGCGCGTGCTGATCGAAGTGGTGCATATCGCGATCGGGCTGGTCGCCGCGGCGTTGATCGCCACGGCGGCGGCCTGGTCCTATCCGCGCGCGACCCAGGATATCTGGGTGGTCGCGTTCGGCTGCATGATCGCGGTGGTACTGATGGGCGTTGGCCCGGTGCGCAAGGCGTTCGCCGAGGACAAGGCAAAGCTTGCCGGCGGCACGGGGCCGCGCGCAAATGATTGAGGAAGGCGGTCAGCCGCCGCAGCAGCAGCCGGCGATCCGGGTCAGCACCATGCCGGCCGACGCCAATGCCTATGGCGACATCTTCGGCGGCTGGCTGATGGGCCAGATGGATCTTGCCGCCGGGCTGGTCGCCGCACGCCGCTCGCGCGGCCGGGCGGTCACCGTCGCGGTGGAGGGCATGAAGTTCCACGCCCCGGTGCTGGTGGGCGACGAAGTCTCGGTGTTCGCCGATATCGTCAAGGTCGGGCGCACCTCGATGACGATCGAGGTCCAGTCCTGGCGCCGCGCCCGGCACTCGGAAGAGAGCTGCCTGGTCACCCAGGCGCATTTCGTGTTCGTGGCGGTGGACGAGCACAAGCGGCCGCGGCCGATCGATGAAATCCCGGGCTGACGCCCCATATTCGCATCATTCAGAATGAAGGACTCCTCCCTTGGCTGACACCTATGACGTGATCGTGCTCGGTTCGGGCCCCGGCGGCTATGTGGCGGCGATCCGCGCCGCGCAGCTGGGCCTCAAGACGGCGATCGTCGAGCGCGAGCTGCTGGGCGGCATCTGCCTCAACTGGGGCTGCATCCCGACCAAGGCGCTGCTTCGCTCGGCCGAGATTTATCACTATATGCAGCACGCCAAGGATTACGGGCTGGTCGCCGACAAGATCAGCGCCGACCTGGAAGCCGTGGTGAAGCGCTCGCGCGGCGTCGCCAAGCAGCTCAACCAGGGCGTCACGCACCTGATGAAGAAGAACAAGATCACGGTGCACATGGGCACCGGCGTGCTGACCGCGCCGGGCAAGCTGACCGTGACCGGCGAGGACGGCAAGAAGACCGATCTCGAGGCGAAGAACATCATCGTCGCCACCGGCGCCCGTGCCCGCGACCTGCCCTTCGCCAAGACCGACGGCAAGCGCATCTGGACCTATCGCACCGCGATGACTCCGCCCGAGATGCCGACCAAGCTGCTCGTCATCGGATCGGGCGCGATCGGCGTCGAGTTCGCGAGCTTCTACAACGACATGGGCTCGGAAGTGACCATCGTCGAGATGCTCGACCGGATCGTGCCGGTGGAGGACAAGGACGTCTCCGCGCATCTCGAGAAGCAGTTCAAGAAGCAGGGCATGACGATCCTGACCTCGACCGGCGTCGACAAGCTCGAAGTCACCGGTTTGGGCGTGAAGGCGTCGATCAAGGACAAGGACGGCAAGGTCACGGTCGGTGAGTTCAGCCATGTCATCGTCGCGATCGGCATCGTGCCGAACACCGAGAATATCGGGCTTGAGACGCTGGGCGTGAAGACCGAGCGCGGCCATATCGTCACCGACGCGGCGTGCAAGACCAACATCGCCGGCCTCTATGCGATCGGCGACGTCACTGCGCCGCCCTTCCTCGCGCACAAGGCGAGCCACGAGGGCGTGATCGCCGTCGAGGCGATCGCCGGCAAGCATCCGCACGCGATGGACGTCCGCAACATCCCGGGCTGCACCTATTGCCACCCGCAGATCGCCAGCGTCGGCCTCACCGAGGCCAAGGCCAAGGAAGCCGGCTACGAGGTCAAGGTCGGCAACTTCCCCTTCATCGGCAACGGCAAGGCCATTGCTCTTGAGGAAGCCGAGGGCTTTGTGAAGACGGTGTTCGACGCCAAGACCGGCGAACTGCTCGGCGCGCACATGATCGGCGCGGAAGTGACCGAGATGATCCAGGGCTATACGATCGGCAAGACCCTGGAGACCACCGAGGCCGAGTTGATGGAGACGGTGTTCCCGCACCCGACGATCAGCGAGACGATGCACGAGGCGGTTCTCGGCGCATATGGCCGCGCTCTCCACATTTAGTTCATGCTTTTTTGCCAAACCTCCCACCAGCTTCTCGCAAACTGGTGGGAGATTTGGCGTGCGCGCGGTCAAGCTGATCCTGTCCCTGCTGCCCCTGGCCTATATCGGCTGGCTGCTGTTTCGTTTCACCGGCGAGAGCTGGAGCGACGGGTATTTGGCCCCCGGGCTGGGCCCCACGGTGCTCGGGCTGGGCGCGATCGGCCTTATCTTCTGCATTCCGGTGGTCGTCAAACTGCTCAAGCTGGCCCTGGTGTCGAGCAGCGCTGCCAAGGTGAAGCCGGGCGTGGACTTGGCGGAAGCGCCGGCTTTCGACGCAGATGCCGCGCTCGCCCGCTACATGGAGCGCAAGGCGGCGGGCGAGATCGACATGAGGATCCCCGAGGATGCGCCGCGCCCGGTGTTCGGCCGCAAGACCGGCTAGGAGCATTGCATTGAGCCGCGTGTCGCCTGCCGGACGGGCGGCGCTTGCGGCATTGTTGCTCGGCCTCCTCATGCTCGCGCTGTTCTGGCCGGGCATCGCGATGTTCGACAGCCTCAACCAGTACGCGCAAGTCACGTCGGGCAGCTATGACGACTGGCACCCGCCGGCGATGGCGCGGCTGTGGGCGCTGTTCCACGCCAGCGGCTGGCACGGCCAGGCGCCGATGTTCCTGCTGCAGATGCTGCTCTTCTGGACCGGCCTCGGCCTGATCGCGGCGGCGCTGGCCCGACAGGGTGCGCGGATCGCGGCAGGCGCGGTGCTGCTGCTCGGCGTCTGGCCGCCGCTCGCCGGCTGGCAGGTCGCGGTGCTCAAGGACAGTCAGATGGCGGGGGCTTTGCTAGCCGCGACGGGGATTGCGGCCTGGTGGCGGCTGCAGGACCGGGCGTTGCCGCGCTGGGCGGTGGCGCTGGTCGGGTTGCTGCTGGTCTATGCGACATTGGTCCGCATCAACGCCGTGTTCGCCACCGTGCCGCTCGCCTTCGGCTTGCTGGGGGCGGGGCGATGGCGGCCGGTACGCCAAGGCGCACTGATGCTGGCGGCGACGATCGCGGTGCTGGTGGCGATGCCGCTGGTCAATCATGCCATCTTCCGCGCCAGCGCGAGCGATGTCGGTCGCTCGCTGCCGATTTACGACCTGGCTGGCATCGCGCATCATGCGGGCGCCGAAGCAGTGCCGGCGCTGCCCGCGTCGGTGTGGCAGGCGGCGGAGGCGAAGCGGTGCATCCGGCCCTTGCTGTGGGATCCGCTCGGCGACCGCTGCGACTTCGTGTCGGACGGGCTGGCCGTCGCCGCGCCGGGGCGCGAGTTGACCGAGGTTTGGATCGGCGCGATCGCGCGCCATCCGCTCGCCTATGCCGCGCACCGGCTCGCGCATTGGAACGCGACGATGCGCTGGCTGGTACCGTGGCGCTACCCACTTGCCGATCCGCAATGGGATAGCGAGCCCAACGCGCTCGGGCTGGCCTCGCCTTCGCCGCGGACCGAACCGTTCCAGCGAGTCGCGGGCATGCTCGCCGAAAGCCCGCTGGGTGCGCCGATCCTGTGGCTGGTCGCCGCGCTGGCGGTGCTGGCGCTGGCCTGGCGGCGCGAGGATGCCCGAGGCCGGCTGGCGGTCACGCTTGCGCTGTCGGCAGCGCTGACCGAACTGGCTTTCCTGGTGATCAGCGTCGCCGCCGATTATCGCTATCACCTCTGGGCCATGCTCGCGACCGGGATTGCAGTCGCGCTGCTGGCAGGAGCGCCCTTGCCCAAGCGCGGTGTGCGGATCGCGCTCTCCGCGCTGCTGCTGGTCGGCGCGACCTGCCTCGCGGCGAGGATCGCGCTGCCGCCGGTCGGCGAAACTTACACCGATGCGGCTGGATAAAATCCCGCAAGGGCGGAAACCGCAGCTATAGCAGACCGTTACGCATGGGTAACATGACGGTAACGGAGAATGGGGTGGCGGGTCGCGACGACCATGAGGAGATTTGGCGCAAGTTCCACGAGGTGGTGAACATGGCGCCGGCAGAGATCGAGGAATGGCTCGAAACGGCGGAAAGCCGTAAGGTGGGCTTCAAGCGCGATGGCGGCGAAAGCATAGGCCATGCATCGGGCCGGCGGATCGTGGGGATCCTGCGAACCGACAAGGACGACCTCGACGGCGGCGACTATGCCCATATGCGCAAGGTCATCGGCTTCGTCGCCCGCCATCGCGCCCAGGGGCCGCACGAGGACTTCCGGATTCCGACCTCACGCTGGCGCTATTCGCTGATGAACTGGGGGCATGATCCGTTGAAGGACTAACCCGTCGGCATCGTGATCATATTTATACCATGGACAGGCGCCCCCGCCGGGGTAGAGGAGCGGCATGCTCACCTCCGCGATCCGCATCCTGCTCGCCGCCAGCCCGCTCGTCCCGGCGATTTTCGTCCCCGCAATGCCCGTCGAGGCGCGTCCGGCTACCGCGGCGACACCACTCGCCGCCATCGAGGCTTGGCTGGCGAAGCCCGCGGCGGCGCGCGCGCTCGACGATCCTGCACTGGCGCGCCCGCTGGGCCGCGCGGACGCGGATCGGGCGTTGGCACTGCTGGGCGCGGCGCGCATGCGCGCAGTCGCGACAAGCTCCGCCGACGCAATTGCCGCCAAGCAGATCACGATCGGTGATAAGACGCTGAAGTGGGAAAGCAGGATTTTCGGGAATGCGGCACCGGGCAAGCGCAGCCTGTGGATTTCGATGCACGGTGGCGGCAATGCCGAGGCGGCGGTGAACGACCAGCAGTGGCGGAACCAGATTCGCCTCTATGAGCCTGCAGAGGGCATCTACCTTGCCCCGCGCGCGCCGACGGATACGTGGAATCTATGGCACGAAGGGCATATCGACCCGCTGTTCCAGCAGCTGATCGACGCCCAGGTCGCGGTGAATGGTGTCGATCCGGACCGCGTCTACCTGATGGGCTATTCGGCGGGAGGCGATGGCGTGTGGCAGCTGGCCCCGCGCATGGCCGATCGCTTCGCTGCGGCGGCGATGATGGCGGGCCATCCGAACGATGCGTCGCTGCTCGGCCTGCGCAACCTGCCCTTCGCGATCTTCATGGGCGGCGCCGATGCCGCCTATGACCGCAACAGGATCGCGGCGGAGAAAACCGCCGAGCTCGATCGGCTGCGCGCGGCCGATCCCGGCGGCTATATCCACATGTCGCGCATCTATCCGGGCCTGCCGCACTGGATGAACCGCAAGGACGCGGAGGCGCTGCCCTGGATGGCGGGCTTCACCCGCGATCCGTGGCCCCGCCGCATCATCTGGCGACAGGATGATGTGACGCACGATCGCTTCTACTGGCTGCACATTCCGGATGCCGCCGCGGCCAAGGCCGGCGACACGATCACCGCAGAGGTCAAGGGGCAGGCCATCACGCTGGGCGGCACCATTCCCGCGGGCACCGTGCTGCGCCTTTCCGATCGCCTGCTCGACCTCGATCGGCCGGTGCGCGTGATCGTGAACGGGCGGACGGCATATTCCGGAAAGGTCGCCCGCACGGCATTGGCAATCCAGCAATCCCTGCTGGAACGGGCGGACCTGTCCTCCGCTGCGACGGCGGTGCTGCGGCTCGATTGAGCCGTATCACCGCCCCCGACCGCGCATGATCTAACCCGCGGCATATTCCCGGGTCAGCGCATCCCAGTCGTTCCAGTCCGGATTGCCCGGATAGCTGCGCGTCGCCTGCGTTTCCGCCCAGGGGAGCTTCTCGCTGGTCCAGGTCTCGAGGAAGGGCGGGGCGTCGTTCGGCGCATCGAGCATCGTCGTGCGGATGTTGACGAACCAGTCCATCCCCTCGGCGCGGGTGAATACCCAGCTCTTGCATTGGTCGCAGTGGAAATGATGCGCCACCGGGCCGTGCAGCCCGCCGATCACCGGCGCACCCTTCGTTACCTCGAACGCTGCGCTCGGCGCGGTCAGGGTGAGCGAGAAGGCGCTGCCGGTCATCTTCTGGCAGCCGGTGCAATGACAGGCGCTGGTGAGGAAGGGGGCGGCGCTCAGCCGGAAGCGCAGGGCGCCGCAGCGGCAGCCGCCTTCATGCACCTGGGTCCCGTCGATCATCGGCCATCTCCTCGATTCGCCGCATCCCCATAACCCGCCCGGAACGGCATCTCCATGCGCCGCGTTCCTTCTCCCAACAGGAGGAAAGCCTGCATGCACAAATACTTCTTCGCGCTCGGCCTGGGACCGGCGTTCGCGCTCGGCGCCTGCGGCGGCAGCGAGCCGGTGACCACGGTCGACAATATCGTCGCCACCGACACCATCATTCCCGAGAACAGCGTCGACGCCAATGCGGCGGCCGAGCTCAATGCCCAGACCGGCGCGCCGGTAATGACCGGCCAGACCTTCGCCGACACCGCGGGTGCCAGCGACGCCTATGAAGTGGCGGCGGGCAAGCTCGCCCAGCAAAAGGCGACGAGCCAGGCGCTCAAGGACTTTGGCGGGATGATGGTGACAGGGCACACCGAATCGACCGCTAAGCTCAAGGCCGCGGGCGCCAAGGCGGCGCCGGCGATCGCACCCAATCCCAAGCTCAGCGCCGAGCAGGAGGCGAACCTCGCCACGCTGCGCGACACGACCGGCGCGGACTTCGATACCGCCTACAAGGCGCAGCAGATCGTCGCGCACGAGAAGACGCTGGCGGCAGTGAGGGACTATGCCGCGAACGGCACCGTGGCGGAGCTCAAGGGCTTCGCGGCAGAGATCGCGCCGATCGTCCAGATGCATCTGGACAAGATCAAGGGGCTCTGAGGGGCCGGCCTTCTAGCGCCCCTCCCTTGCAGGGAGGGGGAGATTAGAAAGGGCGCGCTCCCCCCGTGGGAACGCGCCCCTCCTGTTTCCCCGAAAAACGAAGCCTATTCGTTCGCCGCCGCCGCGAAAGGCGAGGGTGCCGCTTCCACGGCGCGCGGGCCGGTGGCCGCTGCCGCCGCGACGGTGCTCATATGCTTCAGGCGCCCGTCGATATGGCCGCCATTCTCGATGGTGATGTTCTCATATTCGACATCGCCGGTGATCTTGGCCGATCGCTCGATCGTGAGCTGCTTGACGCGCACCGTGCCTTCGATCGCGCCTGCAAGGCGCGCGGTCTCGGCGGTGACGTTGCCGAAGATCTGGCTGTCGGCGCCCTGCGCCAGGCTGCCGCAATTGACGTCGCCTTCGATGCGGCCGTCGATATGCAGGTCGGCGGTGGCCGAGATATTGCCGGTCACGGTCACGTCCGGACCGATCACCGAGAACATGCCGCGCTTGGCATTGCTGCCGCTGCTCTGCTGCGGCGGCGCGGGCGGCATTGCCGGGCGCTCGTCGCGATCACGACCACGATTATTGCCATTGAACATACGCTACTCCCCAGTTTCGGACCCCGAATCCCTGGGCAATTGTCTAGCATAATGTGCAGGAACAGGCATCGGCCAAAAGCGGGACAGGCGTTCCAGAGAGGGATTGTCGTTCGCGGCGGGGCAGCGCGCTCGACAAAGCCACGCGGCGGCGAGCATCGCTGCGCCGGCGACGAATGGGGATAGCGGGGCAGGGCCGAACATCGCCACTGCGCCGGCGAGCACCAGCACCGCGGCGAATCGCTCGGTCCGGAACAGGGCGAGGGCGAGCGCGGCGGGCACGACCAGCGCGCCCGCGCCGATGCTCGGGAATATGATCAGCGGGACCAGCGCCGCGGGCAGGGCGGCCTTTGCGGCGGGCCCTGCCGGCAGCGCGGTCAGCTGGGCAAGGTGCCAAGCGAGCACCCCGGCGCCGCCGGTGATCGCCAGGCCGAACAGCTCCCAGGAAAGCAGCCCCGCGACTCCGGAGATGCTGGGGCCGACGCTGCCCAGCGCGAGCGTGGCGAACAGCGCCGCGAGCGCGGCGGCGAGCGGCTTGAATCGGGGGGCGTAACGAACCATCTTCCCAGCTGTAGCCGGCGGGAGGTTGACGCTCCGTTATCCTGCGGTGTCGCTTTGGGGGAGTCGGTTGACCCGCTCGCCCCCCCTCGCTATAGGCGCCCCCGTTCCACAAGGGACTGGCATGTCCGGTCGCGATTCCTTTTGGGACAAGAGCTGAACGTTGCTGGAGACGCAATGGCCCGGGGGGTCGAGGACACCCGGGGCCTTTTCGTATTCTCAAACAAGGGTTCCAGCAAAGTAACCGCCGGCCACGCCGGTAACATAAGGTGAAGGGCTTCATGCCGACGATTAACCAGCTGGTCCGCAAGGGCCGCGTACTGCAGAAGACCAAGTCGAAGGTCCCTGCGATGGAGCAGAACCCGCAGAAGCGCGGCGTCTGCACCCGCGTCTACACGACGACTCCGAAGAAGCCGAACTCGGCGCTTCGCAAGGTTGCCAAGGTCCGCCTGACCAACCAGCGCGAAGTCATCAGCTACATCCCGGGCGAAGGTCACAACCTTCAGGAGCACTCGGTTGTTCTGATCCGCGGCGGCCGTGTCCGCGATCTTCCCGGCGTTCGCTACCACGTCCTGCGCGGCGTGCTCGATACGCAGGGCGTCAAGGATCGTCGCCAGTCGCGTTCGAAGTACGGCGCCAAGCGTCCCAAGTGATCGGGCGCTAGCCCGATCATCCCGGCGCAGGCCGGGATCCATACACTGGAGTAAGCCCCGGACAGGTTCCGGATCAGCTGAAGTTTTAGAAGGAAGTTCAAGATGGCTCGTCGTCGTCGCCCAGAAAAGCGCGAAATCCTGCCGGATCCCAAGTTCGGTGATATCGTCCTTTCGAAGTTCATGAACTCGGTCATGCTGGACGGTAAGAAGTCCGTTGCCGAGGGCATCGTCTATTCGGCCATGGAAACCGTCGAAACCCGCGCCAAGCGCGATCCGATCGGTGTGTTCCATGACGCGCTGAACAACATCAAGCCGGGCATCGAAGTCCGCAGCCGCCGCGTCGGCGGTGCGACCTACCAGGTTCCGGTCGAAGTCCGTCCGGAGCGTGCCCAGGCGCTCGCGATCCGCTGGCTGATCACCTCGGCCCGCAACCGCAGCGAGAACACCATGTCGGCGCGCCTCTCGGGCGAGCTGCTGGACGCTTCGAACAACCGCGGCAACGCAGTGAAGAAGCGCGAAGACACCCACCGCATGGCCGAAGCGAACCGCGCCTTCAGCCACTACCGCTGGTAAGTCTTTCTCCGGCGCCGGGGCAACTGGCGCTGGAAATTTTCGTTCCTACATATCGGGGAGCCGGATCGTCCGGCTCCCCACATCCTTAAGGAAACCAGGTCATGGCCCGCAGCCATCCCCTCGAGCGTTATCGCAACATCGGCATCATGGCGCACATCGACGCCGGCAAGACGACGACGACCGAGCGCATCCTCTACTACACCGGCAAGTCCTACAAGATCGGCGAAGTGCACGAAGGCACCGCGACGATGGACTGGATGGAGCAGGAGCAGGAGCGTGGCATCACGATCACCTCGGCGGCGACCACCTGCAAGTGGCGCGCGGAAGAGGGCAAGGGCGAAGAGCACCTGATCAACATCATCGACACCCCCGGCCACGTCGACTTCACGATCGAAGTCGAGCGTTCGCTGCGCGTGCTCGACGGTGCCGTGGCTTGCTTCGACGGCGTTGCGGGCGTCGAGCCGCAGTCCGAGACCGTGTGGCGCCAGGCCGACAAGTACGGCGTGCCGCGCATGTGCTTCGTCAACAAGCTGGACCGTACCGGCGCGGATTTCTATTTCTGCGTCAACTCGATCATCGAGCGCCTGGGCGCGCGTCCGGCCGTGCTGTATCTCCCGATCGGCATCGAAGGCGGCTTCAAGGGCCTGGTCGACCTGGTCGAGAACCGCGCGATCATCTGGCTCGAAGAGTCGCTCGGCGCGAAGTTCGAATATGCCGACATCCCCGAGGACATGGTCGAGAAGGCTGCCAAGTATCGCAGCGACCTGATCGAAATGGCCGTCGAGTTGGACGACGCCCTGATGGAAGCGTATCTTGAGGGCAACGAGCCTTCGGTCGCAGACCTGAAGAAGCTGATCCGCAAGGGTACGCTCACCATGGCTTTCGTGCCGGTGGTTTGCGGCTCGGCGTTCAAGAACAAGGGCGTGCAGCCCCTGCTCGACGCCGTGGTCGACTATCTGCCGAGCCCGCTCGACGTTCCTGCGATCAAGGGCGTGAAGCTCGACGGCGAGACGCCGGACGAGCGTCCGTCGTCGGACACCGAGCCTTTCTCGGCGCTGGCGTTCAAGATCATGAACGATCCGTTCGTCGGTACGCTGACGTTCGCGCGCATCTATTCGGGCAAGCTGGAGGCCGCTTCGGTCGTCACCAATTCGGTGAAGGACAAGAAGGAAAAGGTCGGCCGCATGCTGCTGATGCATGCGAACAGCCGTGAGGACATCCAGGAAGCGTTCGCCGGCGACATCGTCGCTCTGGCGGGCCTGAAGGACACCACGACGGGCGACACGCTCTGCGCGCAGAACGCACCGATCATCCTGGAGCGGATGGAGTTCCCCGAGCCCGTGATCGAGCTTTCGGTGGAGCCCAAGACCAAGGCCGACCAGGAGAAGATGGGCGTCGCGCTCAATCGTCTCGCGCGCGAGGATCCGTCGTTCCGCGTGACTTCGGACGCCGAGAGCGGCCAGACCATCATCAAGGGCATGGGCGAGCTCCATCTCGAGATCCTGGTCGACCGCATGAAGCGCGAGTTCAAGGTGGAGGCCAATGTCGGCGCGCCGCAGGTGGCGTATCGCGAATATCTCGCGAAGCCCGTCGACATCGACTACACCCACAAGAAGCAGTCGGGCGGTACCGGCCAGTTCGGTCGCGTGAAGGTCAAGCTCACGCCGGGCGAGCGCGGTTCGGGCATCATCTTCAAGGACGAGATCAAGGGCGGCAATATTCCGAAGGAATATCTGCCGGCGATCGAAAAGGGCTTCCGCGAGACGGCTGCGACGGGTTCGCTCGTCGGCTTCCCGATCATCGACTTCGAGATCGTGCTGTATGACGGCGCGTACCACGACGTCGACTCGTCGGCGCTGGCGTTCGAAATCACCGCCCGTGCAGCAATGCGCGAAGCGGCGCAGAAGGCAGGCATCAAGCTGCTCGAGCCGATCATGAAGGTCGAGGTCGTCACCCCGGAGGATTATCTGGGCGACGTCATCGGCGACATGAACAGCCGTCGTGGCCAGATCCAGGGCACCGACACGCGCGGCAACGCGCAGACGGTCGAGGCGATGGTCCCGCTGGCGAACATGTTCGGCTATGTGAACGCGCTCCGCTCGTTCACCCAGGGCCGCGCGCAGTACAGCATGCAGTTCTCGCATTACGACGAAGTGCCCGCGAATGTGGCCGACGAAGTGAAGGCGAAGCTGGCGTAATCCAAAATGAGTCGCTAAGGGGCCGCGTTCGCGTGGCGCCCTGACCGGCCGCGAAATTGATCTAGAAGGTAGGAAATCAATGGCGAAGGCAAAATTCGAGCGGAACAAGCCGCACCTCAACATCGGCACCATCGGTCACGTCGATCACGGCAAGACCTCGCTGACGGCTGCTATCACCAAGGTTCTCGCTGAGACCTCGGGCGGCGTCGCAGTGGACTTCGCGAACATCGACAAGGCTCCGGAAGAGCGCGAGCGCGGCATCACCATCTCGACCGCACACGTCGAGTACGAGACGGCTGCGCGCCACTATGCGCACGTCGATTGCCCGGGCCACGCCGACTATGTGAAGAACATGATCACCGGTGCTGCCCAGATGGACGGCGCGATTCTCGTGGTCGCCGCCACCGACGGCCCGATGCCGCAGACCAAGGAGCACATCCTGCTCGCTCGCCAGGTCGGCGTGCCGACCATGGTGGTCTTCCTCAACAAGTGCGACCTGGTCGACGACGAGGAAATCCTCGAGCTGGTCGAGATGGAAATCCGGGAAGAGCTCAGCAAGCGCGACTTCGACGGCGACAACATTCCGATCATCCGTGGTTCGGCTACCGCCGCCCTCTCGGGTTCGGACGCCAAGCTGGGCCAGGAAGCCATCCTGGAGCTCATGAAGGCAGTCGACGAGTCGATCCCGCAGCCGGAGCGTCCGCTCGACAAGCCGTTCATGATGCCGATCGAAGACGTGTTCTCGATCTCGGGCCGCGGCACCGTGGTGACCGGCCGCGTCGAGACCGGCATCGTCAAGGTTGGTGAGGAAGTCGAGATCGTCGGCATCCAGGAGACCGTCCGCAAGACGACCGTCACCGGCGTGGAAATGTTCCGCAAGCTGCTCGACCAGGGCGAGGCCGGCGACAACATCGGCGCGCTGATCCGCGGCGTTGGCCGTGACGAAGTCGAGCGTGGCCAGGTTCTGGCCAAGCCGGGTTCGATCAAGCCGCACACCGACTTCAAGTCGGAAGTGTACGTGCTGTCGAAGGACGAGGGTGGCCGTCACACGCCGTTCTTCGCCAACTATCGTCCGCAGTTCTACTTCCGTACCACGGACGTGACCGGCACGATCGAGCTGCCGGAAGGCACCGAGATGGTCATGCCGGGCGACAACGTGTCGCTGGGCATCAAGCTCATCGCTCCGATCGCCATGGACGTTGGCCAGCGCTTCACGATCCGTGAAGGCGGCCGTACCGTCGGCGCCGGCGTGGTTGCTGAAATCCAGAAGTAAGTCTGCGCCTTCGGGCGTGAGCTGAAACAAGGAATGGCCCGGCTTCCCCCAGGGGAGGCCGGGCTTTTCCGTTGTGCCGTCCCCGGCTATCGCGGGTTGGCAAAATCGGGGAGGGCGGAATGCGCTTTGGTCTGGCACTGCTGATCTGCGCACTGGCCGGCGGATGCAGCCCGACGCCGCCACCGCCCGATCTGGGGTTCGAGGGGCTGCCGGTGATGGGCGGACAGGCTTTCGCAGAGAAGCTGGGCTTCACGGACTGCCTGTACACCTCGAACGCCCTGCGCTGCCGCAAGGACGGGGTGATGCTGTACGGCAAGGGCCCCTATCGCGGTGCCGTCGATATGAACGAGGGCAAGGGCTCCGGCTTCTACCAGCTCATCTTGTGGCACGACCGCGACCAGGATGCCGTCCTGGAGCTGAATCCGGTGCTCGAGGCGAAGGGCTGGAAGCTGTGCCGGACGGGCCAGGAGGATCGCGGCGACCAGGAGATCTGGACCAGGCCGGGATCGCCGGTGCGCCTGTCGGCCGATATCAGCTATTGGGGCAAGCGGCGCTTGCGCATCCTGCCGGAGCGCGGGCAGCCGACCGGGCATTGCTTCTAGGGCGCGGGCGCGTATCGCGATCCGGCAGCTTCGGTTCCGCGGCGAAGGCGGGGCCCAGTTGCAATGAAGTTCGAGAGGTCGTTGCGCGCACGCCAATCTGCCGGTGCCGGGCCCAGCCCATCGCCGGGGAGGTGCAGGGAATTGCTCCTGCCTGGGCACCCGATCCCAGTCCCAAGCCGCATCCCGAAAATTCGCCGGGAAATTCGCCGAGTCTGGGGCTTGATCCGAATCGCGAGTGGCTGTAGAGGCGCGCCTTCGAATTAGGGTTTGAACAGCAAGAGGTGGCAGTTCCGTTCCGCCGATTTTTGGCGTGGACGGGAAAGTTACCCCGCTCTTTCACATTGGTAGGTCCATGGAAACGCAGAATATCCGCATTCGTCTGAAGGCGTTCGATCACCGAGTGCTCGACCAGGCGACCGGCGACATCGCCGACACTGCGCGCCGCACCGGCGCCCTCATCCGTGGTCCGATCCCGCTTCCGACGAAGATCGAGAAGTTCACGGTCAACCGTGGTCCCCACATCGACAAGAAGAGCCGCGAGCAGTTCGAAGTGCGCACCTACAAGCGCATGCTCGACATCGTGCAGCCGACTCCGCAGACGGTCGATGCGCTGATGAAGCTCGACCTCGCTGCCGGCGTCTCGGTCGAGATCAAGCTCGCGTAAGCGAGCGAGCCCCGGCGGAAGCCGGGGTCGTCCTCCACTCGGCGTATCCCTGCAAGGGAACGCAGTTGGAGGGTGGACAGGGAAGCGCTGCTGACGTAAAGGCGCGCCTCCACACGAGATTCGCGATTCCCTAAAGGGGGATTCGCAAGGTTCCTCCACCGGATCGATCCCGATCCAAGGCAAGGAACTGGAGGGCGCCAAGGGCGCACTCACATCGCGATAGGGATACCGCCGGCCTCTTCGGAGAACCGGGTCTGCGTCCCCCGTCGCCTCTTCCTTCGGGAGGGGGTTCAGCCCGGACGGGGGCTCGCATCATATTTTCGGGCTGAGGCACGCACCCGTGGGAATTCCCCCTCGGGTGCCTATGCATAGGAGCAACAGGTCATGCGCACTGGCGTGATCGCGAAGAAGTTGGGGATGACCCGCCTGTTCCAGGACGACGGCCGCCACGTGCCGGTCACTGTCCTGGCACTCGAAGGCGTGCAGGTCATCTCCGTCCGCGAAAAGGATCGTGACGGCTATACGGCCGTCCAACTCGGCGCCGGTTCGGCGAAGAGCAAGAATGTCGCCAAGCCGCAGCGCGGCCACTTCGGCAAG
This sequence comes from Sphingomonas sp. GW821-FHT12D09, assembly GCF_058807215.1. Taxonomy (NCBI): domain Bacteria; kingdom Pseudomonadati; phylum Pseudomonadota; class Alphaproteobacteria; order Sphingomonadales; family Sphingomonadaceae; genus Sphingomonas; species Sphingomonas sp. GW821-FHT12D09. The sequence continues at coordinate 404,842 of NZ_JBXAQL010000002.1, forward strand.
GCCGAAGTCGAGCCCAAGGCTGTGGTCCATGAGTTCCGCGTCGATGCCGACGGGCTGCTCGAAGTGGGCGCCGAGATCTCGGCCGACCATTATGTCGCCGGCCAGTTCGTCGACATCCAAGGCAAGACCCAGGGCAAGGGCTTTGCGGGCGGCATGAAGCGTTGGGGCTTCGGCGGTCTGCGCGCCACCCACGGCGTCTCGGTCTCGCACCGCTCGCTCGGTTCGACCGGTCAGCGCCAGGATCCGGGCAAGGTCTTCAAGAACAAGAAGATGGCCGGTCACATGGGTGACAAGTACCGCACCCAGCAGAACCTCGAGATCGTCGGCACCGACGTCGAGCGCGGCCTGATCTTCGTCAAGGGCTCGGTCCCTGGCTCGAAGGGCGGCTGGCTGTTCGTCAAGGACGCCGTCAAGGTCGACCGTCATGCCGATGCGCCGTTCCCGGCCGGCATCAAGTCGATCGCCAACAACAACGACACCGCCCCCGCGGAAACCCCGGCCGAAGTGACCGAGGCTCCCGAGGCGACCGAAGGCCAGGAGGGCTGAACGTGAAGGTCAAGGTTCAAACCCTCGACGCGAAGGCATCGGGCGACATCGAGCTGAACGAGGCCGTTTTCGGCGTCGAGCCGCGCGCTGACATCCTGCACCGCGTCGTCACCTGGCAGCTCGAGAAGCGCCGCGCCACCGCGCGCGGCACTCGCGAGCGTGCCGACGTCGCTCGCACGGGCAAGAAGTTCGGTCGCCAGAAGGGCGGCGGTACGGCTCGTCACGGCGATCGCCGCGCTCCGGTGTTCATCGGCGGTGGTAAGGCTCACGGCGCCCGCGTCCGTGACTTCAATCCCGGCCTGAACAAGAAGATCCGCGCGCTCGGCCTCAAGATGGCTCTCAGCAGCCATGCAAAGGCTGGTTCGCTGATCGTCCTCGATGCGTTCGGCACCGCCAAGACCGCGGAGCTCAAGTCGCAGTTCGCCAAGCTCGGCACCGGCCGTACGGCCCTGGTGATCGACGGCGAGACCGGCAATGGTTTCCTCGCGGCCCGCAACCTGGTGGGCGTCAACGTCCTCCCGGCAGTCGGCGCCAACGTCTATGACATCCTGAAGCACGACACGCTGGTCCTGACCCGCGCTGCCGTCGAGAGCCTGGAGGCGCGCTTCAATGGCTAAGAAGCAGGCAGCTGTGATCGACAACCGTCACTATGACGTGATTGTCGCTCCGCACATCACCGAGAAGTCGACCCTCGTCTCCGAGCACAACGCCGTTGTGTTCAAGGTCGCTGGCGACGCCACGAAGCCCGAGATCAAGGCCGCTGTCGAAGCGATCTGGAAGGTCAAGGTGACTGGCGTCAACACGATCGTCCAGAAGGGCAAGACCAAGAAGTGGAAGGGCGCTCCTTACAAGCGCTCGGACATCAAGAAGGCAATCGTGACGCTCGCCGACGGTGAGCAGATCGACGTGACCTCGGGGGTCAATTCGTAATGGCACTCAAGAATTATAATCCGACGTCGCCTGGCGTCCGTGGCCTGATCCTGATCGACCGCTCCGCCCTGTACAAGGGTCGTCCGGTCAAGGGTCTGACCGAGGGCAAGACCAAGACCGGCGGCCGCAACAACAAGGGCCATGTGACCTCGCGCGGCATCGCCGGCGGTCACAAGCAGCGCTACCGCATCATCGACTTCAAGCGTCGCCTGTGGGACGTCGAGGGCACCGTGGAGCGGATCGAATATGATCCCAACCGCACCGCCTTCATCGCCTTGGTGAACTACGGCGCCGACGAAGCCGGCAAGGAGCGTCTGGCCTACATCATCGCTCCGCAGCGTCTCGCTGTCGGCGACAAGGTGATCGCGGGCAAGAAGACCGACGTGAAGCCGGGCAACGCCATGGAGCTTTCGTCGATGCCGGTCGGCACCATCGTCCACAACGTGGAGATGAAGCCGGGCAAGGGCGGCCAGATCGCCCGTTCGGCAGGCACCTATGTGCAGGTCGTCGGCCGTGACCGCGGCATGGTGATCGTTCGCCTGAACTCGGGCGAGCAGCGCTACATCCACGGCAATTGCATGGCGACCGTCGGTGCGGTGTCCAACCCGGACAACCAGAACACCAACCTCGGCAAGGCTGGCCGTAACCGCTGGAAGGGCATCCGCCCGCTGACCCGCGGCGTCGCCAAGAACCCGGTCGACCACCCGCACGGCGGTGGTGAAGGCCGGACCTCGGGCGGCCGCCATCCGGTCACCCCGTGGGGCAAGCCGACCAAGGGTGCGCGCACCCGCCACAACAAGGCGACGGACAAGATGATCATCCGCAGCCGTCACGCGAAGAAGAAGGGCTAACCCATGGCTCGTTCCGTCTGGAAGGGTCCGTTCGTGGACCTCCACCTCCTGAAGAAGGCGCAGACCGCGCAGGAGACCAACGCGCGTGCGCCGATCAAGACCTGGTCGCGCCGCTCGACGATCCTGCCCGACTTCGTCGGCCTGACCTTCAGCGTCTATAACGGCCGCAAGTTCGTGCCGGTGTCGGTCAACGAGGACATGGTTGGCATGAAGCTCGGCGAGTTCGCTCCCACGCGCTTCTTCCCCGGCCACGCAGCCGACAAGAAGGGTAAGCGCTAATGAGCAAGCAGGCAGCCCCCCGTAAGGTCGGCGACAAGGAAGCCCTTGCCGTCGCCACGCAGATCCGCGGTTCGGCCCAGAAGCTGAACCTCGTTGCGGGCCTGATCCGCGGCAAGAAGGCCGGCGACGCGCTGAACATCCTTCAGTTCTCGACCAAGGCGATGGCCGTCGATGCCCGCAAGGTTCTCGCCTCGGCGATCGCCAATGCGGAAAACAACCATAACCTCGACGTCGATGCACTCGTCGTCGCCGAGGCTTCGGTCGGCAAGTCGATCACGATGAAGCGCTTCGCGACCCGCGGCCGTGGCAAGTCCACCCGCATCCTGAAGCCGTTCAGCCGTCTTCGCATCGTCGTCCGCGAGCAGGAAGAAGCATAATGGGTCACAAGAGCAACGCGATCGGGCTTCGGCTTCAGATCAACCGCACCTGGGACAGCCGCTGGTTCGCCGAAGGCGCCGATTATGGCCGCCTTCTGCTGGAGGATCTCAAGATCCGCCAGTACATCATCAAGACGCTGCCCCAGGCCGCGATCTCGAAGGTGGTGATCGAGCGTCCGGCCAAGCTGTGCCGCGTTTCCATCTATGCCGCACGCCCCGGCGTGATCATCGGCAAGAAGGGCACCGACATCGAGAAGCTGCGCAAGACGCTCGGCGCGATGACCAACTCGGACGTGAGCCTGAACATCGTCGAGATCCGCAAGCCGGAAGTCGACGCCAAGCTCGTCGCCCAGGGTATCGCCGATCAGCTCGAGCGCCGTATCGCCTTTCGCCGCGCCATGAAGCGTGCGGTGCAGTCGGCCATGCGCCTCGGTGCCGAGGGCATCCGGATCAACTGCGGTGGCCGTCTCGGCGGCGCCGAGATCGCCCGTTCGGAATGGTATCGCGAAGGTCGCGTTCCGCTGCACACGCTGCGCGCGAACATCGATCACGCCACTGCCGAAGCGCACACCGCCTATGGCGTCTGCGGCGTGAAGGTGTGGATCTTCAAGGGTGAGATCCTCGGCCACGATCCGATGGCGACCGATCGCCTCAACCTGGAGTCGCAGACGACGGGCGTTCGCCCGGCGCGCGACGACCGCCGCTAAGCTTAGGACAGAGAAATGCTGCAACCGAAGCGCACCAAGTTCCGCAAGGCCTTCAAGGGCCGCATCCATGGCGACGCCAAGGGCGGCACCGCGCTCAACTTCGGGTCGTACGGCCTGAAGGCGATGGAGCCGGAGCGGATCACCGCGCGCCAGATCGAGGCGGCTCGCCGCGCGATCACGCGTCACATCAAGCGCCAGGGGCGTTTGTGGATCCGCATTTTCCCGGACGTGCCGGTGTCGTCGAAGCCTGCTGAAGTCCGCATGGGCTCGGGCAAGGGTTCGCCGGAATTCTGGGTGGCCCGCGTCAAGCCCGGCCGCATTCTTTTCGAGCTGGACGGCGTGCCCGGTCCGCTCGCGGCGGAAGCGTTCGAGCGTGCTGCGATGAAGCTGCCGATCAAGGTCAAGGTCGTGGCTCGCCTCGGCGATACCTCGCACCTGGAGGGTTGATAGAATGACCAAGGCTACCGATCTTCGTGCGAAGACCGAAGACCAGCTGGGCGACGAGCTCGGCAACCTGAAGCGCGAGGCATTCAACCTGCGCTTCCAGGCCGCGACCAGCCAGCTCGAGAAGCCGAGCCGGGTTCGTGAGGTCCGTCGGGACATCGCCCGTATCAAGACGCTGCAGAACGAGCGTTCGCGCTCGGCTGCGAAGTAAGGAAGAGACCATGCCTAAGCGCGTGCTGACCGGGAACGTGGTTTCCGACAAGGGCGACAAGACGGTCGTCGTGCTGGTGGAGCGTAAGGTTAAGCACCCGCTCTACGGCAAGATCATCCGTCGCTCGAAGAAGTATCATGCCCATGACGAGGGCAATGAGTACAAGGCCGGCGAGACCGTGCGCATCGAAGAGACTGCGCCGATCTCCAAGCTGAAGACCTGGAAGGTGATCGAGCGGGTGAATACCCACGCGACCCCGACTAAGTCGGACGCAGCCGCCTAATCTTTTTAACTGGAACCCCCGGGCTGGTCCCGGAAGGCCAAACGAGAAGGAACCGGATCGATGATCCAGATGCAGTCCAATCTCGACGTCGCTGACAACAGCGGCGCGAAGCGGGTGCAGTGCATCAAGGTGCTGGGCGGATCGAAGCGTCGCTTCGCCTCCGTCGGCGACGTCATCGTCGTCAGCATCAAGGAAGCTGCTCCCCGCGGCAAGGTGAAGAAGGGTGACGTGCACCGTGCCGTCATCGTCCGCACCGCCAAGGACGTCCGCCGCGCCGATGGCTCGGTGATCCGCTTCGACGGCAATGCTGCCGTCCTGGTCAACAAGAACGAGGAGCCGATCGGCACCCGTATCTTTGGCCCGGTGGTCCGCGAGCTTCGCTCGAAGGGCTTCATGAAGATCATTTCGCTCGCCCCCGAGGTGCTGTGATGGCTGCTGCCAAGATCAAGAAGGGCGACCAGGTCGTAGTTCTGTCCGGCAAGGACAAGGGCCGCACCGGCGAAGTCGTCAAGTCGCTGCCCAAGGACGGCAAGGTCGTCGTTTCGGGCCTGAACATCGCCGTGCGTCACCGCAAGGCTTCGCAGACCAACCCGCAGGGTGGTCTCGAGCGTTCGGAAGCGCCGATGCATGTCTCGAAGGTCGCGCACGTGACCGCCGACGGCAAGCCGACGCGCGTCCGCTTCGAGGAGCGCGACGGCAAGAAGGTTCGCGTCGCCGTCAAGACCGGGGAGGTCATCAATGGCTGATTCCTACACGCCGCGCATGCGCAAGCTCTATGACGAGCAGATCGCCAAGGCGATGACCGAGAAGTTCGGTTACAAGAACGTCATGGAAGTGCCGAAGATCGACAAGATCGTGCTCAACATGGGCGTCGGCGAAGCTACGCAGGACAAGAAGAAGGTCGAGCAGGCTGCTTCCGAGATGGAGCTGATCGCCGGCCAGAAGCCTGTCATCACCAAGGCGAAGAAGTCGATCGCGCAGTTCAAGCTGCGCGAGGGCATGCCGATCGGCGCGAAGGTCACCCTCCGCCGCGAGCGCATGTACGAGTTCCTCGACCGCTTCATCACGATCGCGCTTCCGCGCGTTCGCGATTTCCGTGGGCTCAACCCGAAGAGCTTCGACGGCCGTGGCAACTATGCCTGCGGCCTGAAGGAGCAGCTCGTGTTCCCCGAGATCAACTATGACCGCATCGACAAGGTGCGCGGCATGGACGTGATCGTGACCACCACCGCGAAGACCGACGACGAAGCTCGCGAGCTTCTCCGTCTCTTCGGTTTCCCGTTCCCGCTCGAAGCGGACGGCGAAGCCAAGGCCGCGTAAAGGAAAGAGAACTTAAGTCATGGCGAAACTGAGTTCGATCAATAAGAACGAGCGTCGCAAGCAGCTGGTGAAGAAGTACGCCGGCAAGTATGCGAAGCTGAAGGCGATCGCGAACGATGAGAGCCTCGATGAGACCGAGCGTCTCATCGCGCGTCTCAAGATGGCCGAGATCCCGAGGAACGGTAATCCGACCCGCATCCGTAACCGGTGCGAGCTGACCGGCCGCCCGCGCGGCTATTACCGCAAGTTCCGTCTCGCACGCGTGATGCTGCGCGATCTGTCCAACAAGGGACTGATCCCCGGCGTCACCAAGTCGAGCTGGTAAGGACACGAAGATGGCAGTGACCGATCCCCTGGGTGATATGCTCACCCGCATCCGCAACGGCCAGCGCGCGCGCAAGGACTCCGTCCTTACGCCGGCGAGCAAGCTGCGTGCGCGCGTTCTCGATGTGCTCCAGCGCGAAGGCTACATCCGTGGCTATAGCGAAGAGCAGATGGGCCCCGCCGCGGGCATCCGCATCGAGTTGAAGTATTTCGAGGGCCAGCCGGCGATCAAGCACGTTGCACGTGTTTCGAAGCCGGGCCGCCGCGTCTATTCGGGCTCGCAGGAGCTTCCGCGTATCCGCAACGGCCTTGGCATCACGATCGTCTCGACGCCGCGCGGCGTTCTGTCCGACGCCGAAGCGCGCGAGCAGAATGTCGGTGGCGAAGTGCTGGCGGAGGTGTTCTGATGAGCCGCATCGGCAAGAAGCCGGTCTCCGTACCGGCAGGCGTCACCGCCTCGATCGACGGCCGCGTCCTGAGCGTCAAGGGCCCCAAGGGCACCCTGTCGCTCAACCTGCGCGACGAGATCAGCTACACGCTCGAAGACGGCAGCATCTCGGTGCAGCCGGCGAACGAGACCAAGGGCGCGCGCGCCTTCTGGGGCATGCAGCGCACGCTCGTGCAGAACCTGATCACCGGCGTGACCGAGGGCTTCACCAAGAAGCTCCTGATCACCGGCGTCGGCTACCGTGCGGCTTCGCAGGGCAAGGTGCTCAAGCTCCAGCTCGGCTATTCGCATGACGTGAACATCGACGTGCCGGAAGGCATCGAGATCAAGACTCCGGATCAGACCACGGTCGAGATCTCGGGGATCGACAAGCAGAAGGTCGGCCAGATTGCGGCCGAGATTCGCCGCTGGCGCAAGCCCGAGCCGTACAAGGGCAAGGGCATCAAGTACGACGGCGAGTTCATCTTCCGTAAGGAAGGGAAGAAGAAGTGATCAGCACCAAGGGTCTCTCGCTTTTCGCGAAGCGTCGTCGCCGCAACCGTACCGCGCTTCGTGCGCGTGCCGGTGGTCGTCCGCGTCTTTCGATCCATCGCTCGGGCAAGCATATCTATGCCCAGGTGATCGACGATGCCGCCGGCAAGACCGTCGCATCGGCATCCACTCTCGAGAAGGACGTGCGCGGCAAGACCGGCGCGACCATCGAGGCTGCGCAGGAAGTCGGCAAGCGCGTTGCTGCGGCTGCCAAGGCCGCCGGCATCACCCAGGTCGTCTTCGACCGCGGTGGCTTCCTCTATCATGGCCGCGTCAAGGCGCTGGCCGATGCCGCTCGTGAGAGCGGGCTGGAGTTCTGAGAATGGCTGACGAAAACAACCAGGCGCCTGCAGAGGGCGCGGGCTTCGAAGCTCAGGCCACCGGCGCTCCCCAGGAGAATCAGGGCCGTGGCCGCGGCCGTGGCCGTGGCGGCCCGGGCGGCGGCAACAATCGTGGCGGCGGTCGCGACAATCGTGGTGGCGGTCGTCGTGACGATCGTCGCGGCGGTGGCCAGGACGACGGCGGCGAAGAGCTGATCGAGAAGCTGGTCCACATCAACCGCGTCTCGAAGACGGTGAAGGGCGGCAAGCGCTTCGGCTTCGCGGCGCTGGTCGTCGTGGGCGACGGCAAGGGCCGTGCAGGCTTCGGCCATGGCAAGGCGCGCGAAGTGCCGGAAGCCATCTCGAAGGCGACTGCGGCTGCCAAGAAGGCAATGGTCCGCATCCCGCTCAAGGAAGGCCGCACGCTGCATCACGACGGCAACGGTCACTTCGGTGCCGGTCGCGTGACCATCCGTTCGGCGCCGCAGGGCACGGGCATCATCGCAGGTGGCCCGATGCGCGCCATCTTCGAGAGCCTGGGCGTTGCCGACGTCGTGACCAAGTCGGTCGGCACGTCGAACCCCTACAACATGATCCGCGCCACCTTCGAGGCGCTGAACGACCAGACTTCGCCGAAGTCGGTCGCCCAGCGGCGCGGCAAGAAGATCGCCGACCTGCTCGGCCGCGGTGGTTCGCAGACCGCCGAGGCGGATGCAGCCGCGATCGCGGAGTAAGCGACATGGCGAAGATCAAGATCCAGCAGATCGGCTCGCCGATCCGTCGCACCAAGGATCAGCGCGCGACGCTGATCGGCCTGGGCCTCAACAAGATGCACAAGGTCAGCGAGCTCGAGGACAGCCCGGAAGTCCGCGGCATGATCCGCAAGCTGCCGCACATGGTGAAGGTGCTCGAGGGCTGAGCCTTCGCGTATCCGGCAAGATAGGAAAGGGGCGGCAGGCGACTGTCGCCCCTTTTCGTTTGTCCGCCTGCCACGCTAGGATCGCTGCGAAGGGAGATGTGGACGTTGCTCGCTCTGTCGCTCCTCGCGACCCCATCGGGGCCGATCGCAGTCGAAGTCACCGGCATGGCGCCCCAGATAGCGCTGGCCGAGCAGGCCGCGCGCAAGGAAGGCTGGACCCGGGTCTGCACGGGAAGGGCGGGCGAGGAAACCGTCCTGCGCTTCACGCTGCCCGCGGGGGCGTCCGATGAAGGCGTGCTCGAGGCCCTGGGTGGTCGGGCGCACTTCATCTCCGGCTTCAGCTTCTTCCATCCGGGCGATCCGCTTCCCGCGACCTGCGACCGCGAACCGGTCAGGGTGGCCGCGCTCTCACCGCAACTGGAGATTGCGCGATCCTGCGGGTTTGGCGGGGCGCATATCCGCGATCACCAGGACGGCGATGCGCCCGTCCCGGCGGACCGGATCAAGGCGGGCTACAAGACGCTGGATGCCGGCGAGGATGTCGGACTGCGCTATGGGCCGTCCATCTGCTATGTCCAGATGCGGGAGCGGAAACCCTGAGAGACGTCGGGCGCCGACTATATCGCCCCCTGATGGCATATGCCCAGGCGCGCCCGGTCCGTAGTGCCTAGACGCCCTGCAGGCAGCTGCCCTTGATCCCCTGCGCGGGCTGCATCACCACGCTTTCGTTGGCGCCGGACTTCTGCATTTCCTTCAGCGTCGCGGCCTGCTTGCCCACGATATCGCACAGGCGCTGTACCCGCTCCTTCAATATGTCGACGTCCTTCTCGAGCCTGTCGATCCGCGCTTCCAGGACTAAAGCGGAGCTCATCTCGGCCGGCTTGGCGGTCGAGACCGCCGCGGGCTTGCTGATCTGCGAGAACGCCGTCCCGGCGAGGCCGCCGCTGATCGCGATCAGGGCGTTGGCAACCATCGTCTTGCGGATCACTTCACTTCTCCTCGCTGGAATTTCCATGAGGAGAAGCGGCTTGGCGAGGCCAGGCCGGACATTGGCGGCAAAAGGGCAAACAACGAGTCGACAAACCCCGATCCCGCCGCTATGGGCCCCGCTTCCTTACAACGCGCGACAAAAGCGAAAGCGAGTGCACGATCATGAAGCTTAACGAACTCACCGACAACAAGGGCGCCCGCCACCGCAAGATCCGCGTCGGGCGCGGCATCGGCTCGGGCAAGGGCAAGACCGCCGGCCGTGGCCAGAAGGGCCAGAAGAGCCGTGAAGGCGTGTCGATCAACGGGTTCGAGGGCGGTCAGATGCCGCTCCACATGCGCATCCCGAAGCGCGGCTTCAACAACATCTTCGCCAAGGACTATGCCGAGGTGAACCTGGGCGCGATCCAGAAGGCGATCGACGCAGGCAAGCTGACCGCGACCGACCTCGACCAGGCGGCGCTGAACGCTGCCGGCCTGACCCGTGGCGGCAAGGACGGCGTCCGCCTCCTCGCCAAGGGCGAGCTCAAGGCCAAGCTGACCTTCACCGTTGCCGGCGCGTCGAAGAGCGCGATCGAAGCGGTCGAGAAGGCCGGCGGCACCGTGACGATCCCCGAGGTCGTCGCCGCTGCCGACAAGCACAAGGCCAAGCATCGCGTCGCGCAGAACGCGCGCAATGCGGACAAGGAAGCCAAGAAGGCTGCCGCCAAGGCGTAAACCCGCTGTTCCCCGGCCCAGCGCCGGGGGCCAGCACCGGGCCGCTCGAAGCCGTGCCCCGGCAATAGCCGGGGACAAAATGCTCTGAAGGTTAGACAACCGAACGGGCGTGCCTATATGAGCGGCGGGGGGCGGAAACGCTCCACCGCCGTTTCTGTTTCCGGGACAAACGAACACATGGCATCCGCCTCCGATCAACTTGCTTCCAGCATCAACCTGGCGAAGTTCGCCAAGGCGACCGATCTCAAGAAGCGCCTGTGGTTCACCCTCGGCGCACTGATCGTGTTCCGCATGCTGAGCTACGTGCCGCTTCCCGGCGTCGATCCCACCCAGCTGAACCTGCTCGCGCAGCAGACGGCGGGCGGCGTGCTCGACTTCTTCAACAACTTCACCGGCGGCGCGCTCAACCGCATGTCGATCGTCGCGCTTGGCGTGATGCCCTACATCACCGCCTCGATCGTGGTGCAGCTCGCGACTTCGCTGTCGCCGACGCTCAACGCGATCAAGAAGGAAGGCGAGAGCGGCCGCAAGCGGCTGAACCAGTATACCCGCTACGGCACGGTCGCGCTGACCGCGGTGCAGGGCTATTTCATCGCCGTCGGCCTCGAGACCTTCGGTGCCAGCCAGGGGCTGCAGCCCGTGGTGGAGCCGGGCATGATCTTCCGCATCGGCGCGGTGGTCAGCCTGGTCGGCGGCACCATGTTCCTGATGTGGATCGGTGAGCAGATCACCAATCGCGGCATCGGCAACGGCATCTCGCTGATCATCATGGCGGGCATCGTCGCCCGCCTGCCGATCACGATCGCCCAGCTGTTCGAAGGCGGCCGCACCCGCGGCGAGTGGTTCACCCTCGTCGCGATCGCCGTCGGCGTCGCCGCGCTCGTGCTGTTCATCTGCTTCATGGAGCGCGCCCAGCGGCGCATCCTGATCCAGTATCCCAAACGCCAGACGGCGCGCGGGGTGCAGGCGGAGCGCAGCCATTTGCCGCTCAAGCTCAACACCGCCGGCGTGATCCCGCCGATCTTCGCCTCGTCGCTGCTGCTGCTGCCGCTCACCGTAACCCAGTTTGCCGGCAGCATGACCGCGGGCGAGAACTGGTACAGCGACCTGATCATCAACCTGAACACCTGGCTGCGCCACGGCTCGCCGGTGTACATGACGCTGTACGGCCTCGGCATCGTGTTCTTCTCATTCTTCTACACCGCCGTGGTGTTCAACCCGGAAGAGACCGCCGAGAACCTCAAGCGTTATGGCGGGTTCATCCCGGGCATCCGTCCGGGCAAGAACACCGAGCTGTACTTCGATTACGTGCTTACCCGCATCACCGTGATCGGCGCGGCCTATCTGACGATCATCTGCCTCGTTCCCGAAGCGGTGTTCTCGTCGATGAGCGTTCCGTTCCTGATGGGCGGCACCAGCCTGCTCATCGTCGTCAACGTGACGATGGATACGGTTACCCAGATCCAGTCGCACCTGCTGGCGCACCAGTATGGCGACCTGATCAAGAAGGCGAAGCTGAAGGGCCGCGCGCGTTAAGCGCGGTCCAGGGCTTAAGAGGGGACAGGCTTAGTGAACATCATCCTGTTGGGCCCGCCGGGAGCCGGCAAGGGCACCCAGGCGAGTCGGCTCGAGGCGGACCGCGGCATGGTCCAGCTCTCCACGGGCGACATGCTGCGTGCCGCGCGCAAGGCGGATACGCCGCTCGGCCATCAGGTCGCCGCGGTCATGGACTCCGGTGCGCTGGTGTCGGACGAGATCGTCTCGGCGCTGATCGACGAGAAGCTGAGCACGCTGTCGGCGGAGCAGGGCACGATCTTCGACGGCTATCCGCGCACCGCGCCCCAGGCCGAGTCGCTCGACGAGATCCTGGAGTCGCATGACCGTGCGCTCGATTATGTGATCGAGCTGGTCGTCGATGAGGATGCGCTGGTCGAGCGCATCACCGGCCGCTTCACCTGCGCCAATTGCGGCGCGGGCTATCACGACAAGTTCAAGCTGCCCAAGGTCGCGGATACCTGCGACGTGTGCGGCCATCACGAGTTCAAGCGCCGTCCCGACGACAATGAAGAGACCGTGCGCACCCGCATGGCCGAATATCGCGCCAAGACCGCGCCGATCCTGCCGATCTACCAGGCCCGGGGCCTGGTGCGCGCGGTGGACGGCATGGCGGACATCGCCGAGGTCGGCAGCCAGATCGACGCGATCCTCGACGCCAAGGGCTGAGGGTCCGTTCAATCGACGGGAAAGGGCGCGGAGCAGTCCGCGCCCTTTTTGGTTTGGGCCTGCGCTGATCCAATTCCTTCCCCAGCTTGCTGGGAGGGGGACCATTCGCGTGGCGAATGGTGGAGGGGCCGGCGCATCGCGCCGGGACCCGCGGCGCCGCTCCACCACGCCGCTGCGCGTCGCGGTCTCCCTCCCCCAGACGAGCCCGGGGGAGGATTTTGAACGCCCGCCAACATTACGGTTTTGTCATTCCCCGGTCACCGCCCTGCGCAGCCCCACCGGCTATCAAGGACCTGTAGCCGGCAGCATCGCCGGCCACATATTCAAGGTCTCCAGCATGCGGTTTGCCCCGTTGCTCTTCCCGGCTCGTGCCGCGATCGCCGCCCCCGCGATCCCGGCCATGGCTCATGGTCTGGCTATTGCCCCTGCTCAGGCCGAGCCCGCCGGGAAGAGCGCAAGGTAAGCGGCATGCGACCTGAAGTCGCCGGTGCTGCCCTGGCATCGACGCAACGGCCGGCGGACACCCCCTTGTCCGTCGGCCGACCCTCTTCCCCGATCCTGTCCCCGCATCTTCTGCCTCCTCGTATCCTTATCGTCGAGGACGATCCCGCCTCCGCCGACTTCGTGCTGCGCGGGCTCAGCGCCGGAGGCCTCGCCGCCGAAACCTGCGGGGATGGCCGCCTGGGCCTCGAGATGGCGACGCACGGCGATTTCGACCTGTGGATCCTCGATCGCATGCTGCCCGGCCTGGACGGGCTGGCGCTGCTCGCTGCACTGCGCGGGCAGGGGCTGCGCACGCCGGCGATCATGCTCTCCGCGCTGGGCACCGTGGACGACAAGGTGACCGGGCTCACCGCCGGTGCCGACGACTATCTCGCCAAGCCCTTCTCGCTCGCCGAGCTGCGTGCGCGCATCGCCGCATTGCTTCGCCGTGCCGAGCGCAGCGCCGCCGAACTGGCGGCGACTCGCCTAATCGTCGGCGACCTCGATATCGACTTGCTCAGCCGCACCGTGACGCGGGCAGGGCGGATCGTGCCGCTGGTCGCGCGCGAATTCCACCTGCTCGAATATCTCGCCCGCCATGCCGGCGAAACCGTCACCCGCACGATGATGCTCGAGCATGTGTGGAATTGCCGCTTCGATCCCGGCTCCAACGTGGTCGACGTCCATATCGGCCGCCTGCGCCGCAAGCTGGAGGAGGGGATGGCGCCCATCCTCCACACCGTGCGCGGCGCAGGCTACCGGCTGTCGGCGGAGGGGTAGGGGGGGGCTCAACGCCAACCCCAATCCTAACCGTCACCCTGAACTTGTTTCAGGGTCCAACCCTCTACCGGCGATATCCCCCGCGGCGCCTTGGATGCTGAAACAAGTTCAGCATGACGGCGGTGGGCAGGGGGGGCGTCCCCTTGCAAAATAGGATTTCGCCTGCTCTCTGGAGAAGCGGGGCGACGCCTCCTCGCGCATGCGTGGGACTGTCAAGGGATTCAACGAATCGTTCAACCACTCGGTTGAACATCGCACCCCGGAAGGGGATGCAGGGGCTGCTTGGCGATGGGGGCACGATGGTGTATGAAGTCGGTTCCGGCGAAAGCCCTTCCCGCGGCGCTTGACTCAGCGCCGGCGGACGCATATGTCGCGCATCTTCCGAAAGACCGGTGAACGGCGGCGTGCTGGCACGCTTGTCGTGCCACTGCATTTCGGGATCAACGCTACGAGATGGGACGCGAGCTGCCATGCGGCGTCCCGTGGAGCTGGGAGAACAAATTCCATGGCACGTATTGCGGGTGTAAACATCCCGACCAACAAGCGCGTCGTTATCGCGCTGCAGTATATCCACGGCATTGGTGCGACCAAGGCCAAGGAAATCACCGCCAAGCTGAACATCGCCGACGAGCGTCGCGTCCAGGACCTTTCGGACCAGGAAGTGCTGCAGATCCGCGAAGCGATCGACGCAGGGTACACCGTGGAAGGCGATCTTCGTCGCCAGACCGCGATGAACATCAAGCGTCTGATGGACCTCGCTTGCTACCGTGGCCTGCGCCACCGCAAGGGGCTCCCTGTCCGCGGCCAGCGTACGCATACCAATGCGCGCACCCGCAAGGGCAAGGCCAAGCCCATCGCCGGCAAGAAGAAGTAAGGGAGCGCTGAACCATGGCACGTGAACCGCAGCGCATTCGCCGTCGCGAACGCAAGAACATCACCGCCGGCGTCGCCCATGTGAACGCCAGCTTCAACAACACGATGATCACCATCACCGATGCACAGGGCAACGCCATTTCGTGGTCGTCGGCCGGCATGATGGGCTTCAAGGGCTCGCGCAAGTCGACCCCGTACGCTGCTCAGGTCGCCGCCGAGGACGCGGGCCGCAAGGCCGCCGAGCACGGCGTGCGCACCCTCGAGGTGGAAGTGAAGGGTCCGGGTTCGGGCCGTGAGAGCGCGCTCCGCGCCCTCCAGGCAGTCGGCTTCCAGATCACGTCCATTCGCGACGTGACGTCGATCCCGCACAATGGCGTGCGTCCGTCGAAGCGTCGTCGCGTCTAAATCCTGCTTGTGCCGCGGATCCTGAGGCGGGTCCGCGGTCTTGCAGTTATTACCTGGCGGGATGGCCTCAAGTCCCGCCCAACATGAGGAAAGCCCGTGTCGGTCAACGCTAAGAACTGGCAGGAACTCAAGAAGCCCAACGGCCTCGAGAAGAAGCCCGGTGGCGATCCCAAGCGCAAGTCGACCTTCGTGGCGGAGCCGCTCGAGCGCGGTTTCGGCCTGACGCTCGGCAACGCGCTGCGCCGTGTGCTGCTCTCGTCGCTGCAGGGCGCCGCGGTCACTTCGATCAAGATCGAGAACGTCCTCCACGAGTTCAGCTCGCTGGCAGGGGTTCGCGAGGACGTGACGGACATCGTCCTCAACGTGAAGCAGATCGCGATCCGCATGCAGGGCGAAGGCCCGAAGCGCCTTCAGCTGTCGGCCACTGGCCCGACCGAAGTGAAGGCCGGCGACATCGCGGTGTCGGGCGATATCGAGGTGATGAACCCCGATCTCGTGCTTTGCCACCTGGACGATGGCGCGACGCTCAACATGGAGCTGACCGCCGACACCGGTAAGGGCTATGTCCCCGCCGCGTCGAACCGTCCGGCAGACGCCCCGATCGGCCTGATCCCGATCGACGCATTGTACAGCCCGGTTCGCCAGGTTTCGTACAAGGTGGAAAACACCCGCGTCGGCCAGGAGCTCGATTACGACAAGCTGACGCTTTCGGTCGAGACCGACGGCACCATCACTCCGGAAGACGCCGTGGCCTATGCCGCGCGCATCCTCCAGGACCAGCTGGCGCTGTTCGTCCACTTCGACGATTCGGCGGTTACCCGTTCGGCTCCGATCGGCATGGCCGCTCCGGCTGCTGGCGGCGCTGCCGACACCGGTGCGGGCGACGCGTCGCAGATCAACCGTTACCTGCTGAAGAAGGTCGACGAGCTGGAACTTTCGGTCCGCTCGGCGAACTGCCTCAAGAACGACAACATCATCTACATCGGCGATCTGGTCCAGAAGACCGAAGCCGAGATGCTGCGCACGCCGAACTTCGGCCGCAAGTCGCTCAACGAGATCAAGGAGGTCCTGTCGTCGATGGGTCTCCGCCTCGGCATGGAAATCCCGGGCTGGCCGCCTGAGAACATCGAAGAGATGGCCAAGAAGCTCGAGCAGGAGATCATGGGCTGAGCCCAGGATCCTTGCAGGAACAGGAAAGGGCCGTCCCGCAAGGGGCGGCCCTTTTCCCGTGAAGGCGCTGGTGCCCCCAAATCCGCGCTTGTTGCTCTGGCAGGTCGTGCGGGTTCCATGCGACATGCAACCGGATGCCGCCCAGGTTGCGGCAATTGGGGGAATGACATGTTCGGATCGAGAAGTGCTGCGTTTCTTGCCCTTGCCCTGGCGAGCCTGGGTACCGTCGGTGTCGCCGGCCAGGCCGCGGCACAGGCCGCTGCCGATGTGGTGCCGGCATTGACCCTGTCCGACAAGGACGCCGGGTCGACGCAGAACATCAAGGTGGGCGACGTGGTCGTCATCAACCTCCCCGAGTCTGCGAGCGACGGGTATAGCTGGGGTCTCAGCTGGGCGTCGGGCGGGTTCGTGGACGTGAAGCCGCCAAGCTATCAGGGGGCTCGAGGCGGCGGTGCAGGCCGTGCGGTCGGCGGGATGGGCACCAAGACCTTCTATCTCAAGGTGGGCGAGGCCGGCGCCAACCCGATCGCCTTCGTCCTGAAGCGTTGGTTCGATGATGATGGCGTCGCACCCAAGATGTTCGTGATCCTGTTCAACACCGCGCCTGCGAAGTGAGCTCGGAGGGGTCTGAGAACTGACGGATTGAACCGCGGCGGAGCTGTCCGGTCCATGGGCAGGGCGGGCTAGCTCCGCTTCGGAGCGTCGGCGGTCCGGCGGCATCCGTGTCGAGCGGCTTGACTTTCGCCGCCGAATCCGCTTTGGGCGCGCCTTCGCGAAATTCGCAAAGGGTTTTGGGCAGCGGCCCTTATCGCTGCCTGGTCCGGGGTACCAGCTGGGACTCCATCAAAGTAATATTTTGATGGAACCCGCTATACGGCCCCCGAACGAACGAGAAGGAAGTTACCATGCGTCATCGCGTTGGCGGCCGTAAGCTGCAGCGTACCTCGGCTCACCGTATTGCGCTGTTCCGCAACATGGCCGCGGCTCTCATCAAGCACGAGCAGATCACCACCACCGTCGCCAAGGCGAAGGAGCTCCGTCCCTATACGGAGAAGCTGATCACGCTCGCCAAGAAGGGTGGCCTGTCGAACCGCCGTCTGGCCCATGCCCGTCTGCTCGACGACGCCCAGCTGGTGAAGCTGTTCGACGTCCTGGCGGCGCGCTATGCCGACCGTAACGGCGGCTATACCCGCATCATCAAGACCGGCCCGCGCGCTTCGGACGCCTCGCCGATGGCAATCATCGAGTTCGTCGACCGCGACGTCTCGGCCAAGGGCCAGGATTCGGGCCCGGTGCTGATGGACGACGATTTCGACGCCGTCGCCTGATCGGTCTAGAAGGATAGCAAAGGGCGGTCGCACTTAGGGTGCGGCCGCCCTTTTCGTTTCGGGGCTGAAAGATTTCCTGCACTCCGCCTTGCCCCGCCGGCTCCCCACATTCGGGGCATGAACAGGAACCATCCATCCACCACCACCAGCTGGCTCTCCGCCGGCATGGCGCTGGCGCCGCTCGGCGCGCTGATCTGGGCCATTTCGGCGACGTCGATCGGCTATGCCTGAGCTGGCGCTTGTGCCTCTGTAGAGGGGCGATAAGACTAGGCGCATTCCCCCATTCGGAGGCTCCATGCGCCGCTCCCTCATACTCCCCCTGCTTCTCGCCACCCCAGCATTTGCCCAGACCCAGCCGGAGACCCCAGTGACCAAGCTAAGCTACCCCGAAACCCGCCGCGTCGATGTGGTGGAGGAGCAGTTCGGGGTGAAGGTCGCCGATCCCTATCGCTGGCTCGAGAACGACGTCCGTAACGACAAGGAAGTCGCTGCCTGGGTCGATGCCGAGAACAAGGTGACCAACGCCTATCTCGCCACGCTGCCCGGCCGGGACTGGTTCAAGACGCGGATCAAGCAGTTGTTCGATTATGAACGCTTCGGCGTGCCGCAGAAGAAGGGCGGCCGCTATTTCTACATGCACAATAGCGGCCTGCAGAACCAGGCGGTGCTGTTCGTCCGCGACACGCTGGACGGTCAGGGCCGGGTGCTGATCGACCCCAATGGCTGGTCGAAGGACGGCGCGACCGCGCTCTCCGAATGGGCGCCTTCGGACGATGGCAAGCATCTGCTCTACGCGGTGCAGGACGGCGGCACCGACTGGCGTTTCGCCAAGGTGCTCGACGTCGCCACCGGCAAGGACACCGGCGACATCGTCCATGGCATGAAGTTCACGCTGAGCGCGTCCTGGGCAAAGGACGGCAGCGGCTTCTTCTATTCGCGCTACCCGGATGTGGCGGCCGACGCCAAGTTCCAGGCGCTCAACGAAAACCACAAGGTCTTCTTCCACAAGCTCGGCACCGCCGAGAGCGAAGACAAGTTCATCTACGAGACGCCGGACCGCCCCAAATGGAGCCATTACGCCCAAGTGACCGATGACGGACACTGGATGGTGATCACGACCAGCGAAGGCACCGACGACCGCTACCAGATCACGCTGATCGATCTGAAGGACCCGGCGCATAAGCCGCGCACGATCGTCGCCGGCCTCGAGAACAGCTGGGGCCTGGCAGGCAATGTCGGCAGCAAGTTCTACTGGGTGACCAACAAGGGCGCGCCCAAGCACAAGATCGTGACGATGGATGTGGCGGCGGACACGCTGGCGGTCACCGATCTGGTGCCCGAGGATGCGGCGACGCTTGAGGGCGCGGCGATCGTAGGCGGCAAGCTGGTCGCGAGCTATCTGGTCGATGCCAAGACCGAAGTCCGCCGCTACACGCTGGACGGCAAGGCGCTGGGCGCGGTCAAGCTGCCGGGTGTCGGCACTGCCTCCGGGTTCGGCGGCGAGCCGGACGATGTCGAGACCTTCTACGCCTATACCAGCTTCAACGAGCCGAGCTCGATCTACCGCTACGACATGGCGACCGGCACCAGCACGCCCTGGGCCGCACCCAAGCTGCTGTTCAAGCCCGAGGACTATAAGGTCGAGCAGCGCTTCTACGCGTCGAAGGACGGCACCAAGGTGCCGATGTTCATCGTCCGCAAGAAGACCACGACCGGCCCGGCGCCGACTCTGCTTTGGGGCTATGGCGGCTTCAACGTGCCTTACGGCCCCAGCTTCTCCTCCTCGCGCCTGGCATGGCTGGAGCAGGGCGGCGTGTTCGTCCTCGCCAACATTCGCGGCGGCGGCGAATATGGCAAGGCGTGGCATGACGGCGGGCGGCTGGCGAACAAGCAGAATGTGTTCGACGATTTCATCGGCGCGGGCGAGTATCTGATCAACGAAGGGATCACCGGCAAGGACCAGCTGGCGATCCAGGGCGGCTCGAACGGCGGGCTTCTGGTCGGTACGGTGGTCAACCAGCGGCCCGACCTGTTCGCCGCGGCGCTGCCGGCGGTGGGCGTGATGGACATGCTGCGCTTCGACCGGTTCACCGCGGGACGCTATTGGGTCGACGACTATGGCTATCCGTCGAAGGAAGCCGATTTCAGGACACTCTACGCCTATTCGCCCTATCACAACGTGAAGTCGGGCGTGGCCTATCCGGCGATCCTGGCGACCACCGCGGACACCGATGACCGTGTCGTGCCCGGGCATACTTTCAAATACACCGCGGCGATCCAGCATGCCGATATCGGCGACAAGCCGCATCTCGTGCGCATCGAGACGCGGGCAGGCCACGGCGCCGGCAAGCCGACCGACAAGATCATCGACGAGGCGGCCGACCTCTGGGCCTTTGCCGCCAGGTGGACGGGGCTGGAGATCAAGAGCAAGTAAGCGGGGCGGCGCTATTCTGCGGTTGCCGAAGAATAGCGCCCGATCGCAAATCGGTTCAGCCACGCGACAGGCTGGCCTGCATAATCTCGTTTCATCAAGGTAACGGAGAGCAGCATGGCACTTCTGAAGCTCGTGGGCGGCGTGGCCGCGGTGGTGGCGATGACCGGGCTGGCGATGCCGGCCCAGGCGCAAAGCTGGCATCCCGAGCGCAGGCGCCACCATGAGGACAAGTTCGACGTGGGCGATGCGATCGTCGGCGGACTGGTCGTCGGCGGGCTGCTCGCCTTGGTCTCGAGTGGCAAGAAGAAGGCCCAGCCCGCGGCAGAGGTCTATGAGAACGTGCCGCCGCCGGAGGCGCGTGCGCCGATCGATACCGCGCCGGTGGATACCAGCCGCTATGCCGAGCCGGTCGAGCCCGGCAGCGGCCCGATCGCACCGACCCCGGCGCCTGATTCGGCCCGGTTCGACGGCCTGTACGACGAAGACGCCGCGGCGGACCGCTGCGCGATGGAGGCCGAGAGCATGGGCGAGCGTTATGCGCGCCTGGCGCATGTCTCTTCGGTCACCAGCACGGTCTGGAACGGCAGGAGTTGGGTGATCAAGGGCCAGGTCGAGTTGGCCGATGGCTATCGCGACACCACCAAGCAGAGCTACGGCTTCCGCTGTGCGTTCCGCAAGGGCAGCGATCCGATCGTGACGATCGCAGGGCTGCAGTCACTCTAGACGGATAGGGATGGGGGCGGCCGTCACGCTGCCCCCAGAATAATCTGCGCATAATCTCCCGCCCGGCCTTCCCCCCGACGCAGGTTCTGGCTAAGCGCGCTGGGCATGGACCAGCATGCAGATTCCATCCTCATCGTCGATTTCGGCAGCCAGGTTACCCAGCTGATCGCGCGCCGCGTGCGCGAGGCGGGCGTCTATAGCGAGATCGCGCCGTTCACCACCGCCGCCGAGGCCTTTGCCCGGATGCAGCCTAAGGGGATCATCCTCTCCGGCTCGCCCGCATCGGTGCTCGAAGAGGGCAGCCCGCGCGTCCCTCAGGAGATATTCGACAGCGGCTTGCCGGTGCTCGGCATTTGCTACGGCCAGCAGGTGATGATGCACCAGCTCGGCGGTACGGTGCAGCTCGGCGACAGCGGTGAGTTCGGCCGCGCCTTCATCGAGATCGACGATGGCTGCGTGCTGTTCGACGGCCTGTGGCGCGAAGGCGAGAACCACCAGGTATGGATGAGCCATGGCGACAAGGTGACCAACCTCGCCCCCGGCTTCCGCCCTGTCGCCCACAGCTCGGGCGCGCCCTTCGCGGTGATCGCCGACGATGACCGCCGCTATTACGCGATGCAGTTCCATCCCGAGGTGGTCCATACTCCCGACGGCGCCAGGCTGCTGGCCAACTTCGTTCGCCATGTCTGCGGGCTCACCGGCGACTGGACGATGGCGGAGTTCCGCCAGACCAAGATCGCCGAGATCCGCGCCCAGGTCGGCAGTGGCAAGGTGATCTGCGGGCTGTCGGGCGGCGTCGACAGCGCGGTTGCCGCGGTGCTGATCCACGAAGCCATCGGCGAGCAGCTGACCTGCGTGTTCGTCGACCATGGCCTGATGCGCTCGGGCGAGGCCGACCAAGTCGTCAGCCTGTTCCGCGGCCATTACAACATCCCGCTCGTCCATGTGGACGCCGAGGCGCTGTTCCTGGGCGGCCTGGCCGGGATCATCGACCCTGAGGCCAAGCGCAAGTTCATCGGCAAGACCTTCATCGAAGTGTTCGAGGAGGAAGCGAAGAAGATCGGCGGTGCCGATTTCCTGGCGCAGGGCACGCTCTATCCCGACGTGATCGAGAGCGTCAGCTTCACCGGCGGGCCTTCGGTGACGATCAAGAGCCACCACAATGTCGGCGGCCTCCCCGAGCGCATGAACATGAAGCTCGTCGAGCCGCTGCGCGAGCTGTTCAAGGACGAAGTCCGCGCACTCGGCCGCGAGCTGGGCCTGCCCGAGATCTTCGTCGGCCGCCATCCCTTCCCGGGGCCGGGCCTGGCGATCCGTATTCCGGGCGAGGTGACCAAGGAACGCTGCGACATCCTGCGCAAGGCCGATGCGATCTACCTCGAGGAGATCCGCAACGCGGGTCTCTACGACACGATCTGGCAGGCCTTTGCGGTGCTCACCCCAGTGCGCAGCGTCGGTGTGATGGGCGACGGGCGCACCTATGATTCGGTGCTGGCCCTGCGCGCAGTGACCTCGATCGACGGCATGACCGCCGAGGCCTTCGAGTTCCCCGGCGGATTCCTGCCGCGGGTGGCGACGCGGATCGTCAACGAAGTGCGCGGCGTGAACCGGGTGGCCTATGATTACACGTCGAAGCCGCCCGGCACGATTGAATGGGAATGAAAACCCGCTAAGGTACCCGTTATGTTCCGCGGGGCCTTGGAGGGAAGAGAGTGACGAGCCTTTCCCTCAAGCAGGCGCGCCGCATCTTCCTTGGTGTCCAGGGGTTCGGCGTGCGGCACCCGGCCAAGGTCGGTCCGCCGCACCTCCGCCGCACCGTCGAGCGGCTGGGACTCCACCAGATCGACAGCGTCAACGTGCTGACGCGAATGCACTATCTGCCCGCCTTCTCGCGGCTGGGCGGCTATGATCGCACCCTGCTCGAGCGCGACGCCTGGGGGCCGAAGCGCAGCCGCCGGCTCTTCGAATATTGGGCGCATGAAGCCTCGCTGCTGCCGGTCGAATTGCACCCGCTGTTCCGCTGGCGGATGGCGCGGGCCGAGCGCGGCGAGATCGGCTGGCGGCAACTCCGGCTGTTCGCGCATGAACGCCGGGGGGAGGCGCAGGTCGTGCTCGACCGGATTGCCAGGGAGGGGCCGCTCGCCGCTTCGGACCTGGAGAATGGCACCTCCAAGAGCGGCTGGTGGGAGTGGAGCGAAGCCAAGCTCGCGCTCGAATGGCTGTTCTGGTCCGGCCAGATCACCACCGCCACGCGCCGCGGCAGTTTCGAGCGCGTCTATGATTTGAGCGAGCGCGTGATCCCGCGCGCGATCTTCGACTTGCCGACGCCCGATGCCGCGACTGCCCAGCGCGCGCTGATCGAGCGCAGTGTCCGCGCGCTCGGCGTCGCCACCGCGACCGACCTGCGCGACTATTTCCGCCTCAAGCCCGAGGAAGCGAACCACGCCATTCCCGAGCTGGAAGAGGAGGGCGTGCTGATCCCGGTCCAGGTCAAGGGCTGGGGGCAGAAGACCTGGATGCACCGCGATGCCAGGCTGCCGCGCAAGATCGCCGGCGACGCGCTGCTCGCGCCGTTCGATCCGCTGGTCTGGGAGCGCAACCGCACCGAGCGGCTGTTCGACTTCCGCTACCGGATCGAGATCTACGTCCCCGCCGACAAGCGCACCCATGGCTATTTCGTGCTGCCCTTTCTGATGGACGAGGCGCTCACTGCCCGCGTCGACCTCAAGGCCGATCGCCAGAACAGCCGGCTGCTCGCCCACCGGATCACGCTCGAGCCGAACGCGTCCGGCGATACCGAGGCGCGGCTGGCGGTGGAGCTCAGGCGCATGGCCGACTGGCTGGGGCTGGGCGAAGTGCATATCGGCGAGACCGTGAGGGGAGCCCAATGACCGATGACCTGCAACGCTGCGCCTGGGCAGTGAGCGACCCGCTCAACCGATCCTATCACGACGCCGAATGGGGCGTGCCCGTGCGCGACAGCCGGGAATTGTGGGAAACGCTGATGCTCGAGGGCTTCCAGGCCGGGCTCGCCTGGATCGTCATCCTGCGCAAGCGCGAGGCGTTTCGCGAAGCCTTTGCCGGCTTCGATCCGGTCAAGGTCGCCGCCTTCGGGGACGAGGATATCGAGCGGCTGATGGGCAATCCCGGCATCGTCCGCGCCCGCGCCAAGATCGAGGCGACCATTCGCGGTGCGCAGATCTGGTGCGAGATGCAGGCGCGCGGCGAGGACTTCGCCGAATTCTGCTGGGCCTTCACCGGCGGCAAGCCGATCCAGTCGCCGGGCCACGGTTTCGTCGCCACCACGCCGCTTTCCGAGACGATCTCCAAGGAGCTGAAGCGCCGCGGCTTCAAGTTCGTCGGGCCGACGATCGTCTATGCCTGGATGCAGGCGGTGGGGCTGGTGAACGACCACCAGATGGGTTGCTTTCGCCGTGAACCGGTGGCTGCGCTTGCGTGAAGTGATTGCGGGCGTCCCGCGATAATGAGAAAATGCCGCGAAATGGGCAGGGGAATGAAAATGACGAACAAGCTGCGGCCATGCGCGCTCGCCGCGCTGGGCATGCTCGCCGCCTGCGTGCCCGAGATCAAGAAGCCGGTGGAGAACAAGGTTACGGCCAACGAGGCCGAGATCACCGTACCGCCGGCGCATGAGACCAATGCCGTCAATGCGAGCGAGGATGCGCCGGGCGTCGGCGTCAACCTGGCGCCCGACGAGCTGACGCTGGTGCTGCCCAATGGATCGGCGCGGCATCTGCGTTTCGGCACGGCCAAGCCGGACGCAGTGAAGATGCTCACCTCGGCGCTCGGCAGCCCGATCGAACAGGCCGACAACCAGGATTGCGGTGCCGGCGCGCTCGGCTATGCGGCTTTCCGCGACGGCCTGTCGCTCTACTTCCAGGACGGCAAGTTCGCCGGCTGGGACCTGGACGGCCGCGAATCGCCGAAGTTCACCACTGGTAACGGGATCGGCATCGGCATGACCCGCAAGGCGCTGGAGGCGGCTGGCCCGGCCGAGGTGGGTGAGACGACGATCGGGCATGAGTTCACCCTGGGCGGCCTGTCCGGCCTGCTCAGCTCGGACGCCCCCGACGGCAAGGTGACCAATCTCTGGGCCGGCGTGACCTGCATCGCGCGATGACCATTGAAAGGCTGCTGATCGAGATCGTCGGCTGGACCGGCGCGGGGCTGATTCTGGTGGCCTATCTGCTGCTGTCCACCGGGCGGCTGACCGGCCAGTCGCGCCTCTATCAATGGATGAACGTGGTGGGCGCAGCCTGTTTCGTGCTGAACAGCGGCTGGAACGGGGCGATCCCCTCGGCCTCGCTCAACGTGGTGTGGATGCTGATCGGCGCGGTGACCTTGTGGCGCATCGCAAGGCAGCCGGCATGATCCGGGAAGCACTCCAGGCCGATCAGGCAGCGGTGATCGCGCTGTGGCACGCGTGCGGGCTCACTCGGCCGTGGAACGATCCCGCGCAGGATTTCGCCCGCGCGCTGGAAGGTGCAACCTCCACCGTGCTGGTCGCGGAAGGCGAGGGCGGGCTGATCGGCAGCGTGATGATCGGCGACGACGGGCATCGCGGCTGGGTCTACTACCTCGCGGTGTCGGAGAGTGCGCGGCGCACCGGGCTCGGCCGGACACTGATGGCCGCGGCGGAGGAATGGCTGCGGGCGCGGGGCTGCCCCAAGGTCCAGCTGATGGTGCGCGATAGCAATGCAGAAGCGCTCGGCTTCTACGCGGCGCTGGGCCTGGAGCCGCAGGGCGTGGTGACGCTGGGACGCTTCCTGAAGGACTAGAGTTTCGCGCCCGGCAGCGCGCTCGCCTGCCGGATCCAGTCCGCCAGCTGTGCCTCGTCGATCGCATCGTCCTCGCGAATGTCGAGGTAACGGACCTCCTTCTGCTTCGACGCGCCCGGCGGCAGCGGATCGAGCGAGGTGCCGCGGAAGAAGCTGAGCTTCACATATTCGTCGAAGCAATGGAACGCGAGGAACCAGCCTTCGCCATCCGGCGCGCCATAGAAGGGCGTGTTCCACTTCACCGCCTTGCGCACGCCGGGCACGGTGCGGACCACCAGATCGTCCACCGCGCGCCCGATCCGCTGCTTCCAGCCTGGCATCGCGGCGATATAGGCCTGGACCGGCGCATCGCCGTCGCCCTTGGCGATCTGGGGATTGCCGCCGGAGAGGAGCTTGGGCTCGGTCATGGACGCTCCATAGCGGGCTTCTGCAAGGCCGTGGTCATCGCTATGGCTCCGCTCGACAGTGCAAAGGATCGCGGATGACCATTACCATGTACGGCATCAAGAATTGCGACACGATCAAGAAAGCGCGCACCTGGCTCGATGCGCATGGCATCCCCTACGCCTTTCACGACTACAAGGCGCAAGGGATCGATGCGGCGCGGCTGGCGCGGTGGAGCGGGATCACCGGCTGGGAAGTGCTGCTCAATCGGGCGGGCACGACTTTCCGCAAGCTGCCCGACGCCGATCGCGAGGGGATCGACGCCGGCAAGGCGGCGGCGCTGATGCTGGCCCAGCCTTCGATGATCAAGCGCCCGGTGCTCGAATATCCCGGCGGCGTGCTGGTCGGCTTCAAGCCGGAGAACTACGCCAAGGCGCTGCTCTAGGGGCGAGACTTACTTGTCGAAGCCCGTGCGGAACTTCTCGAGCACCCAGATCTCCGGCGTGGCGACGACCGGCGAGAAATAGTCGCCGCGGCCGCATACCGTGTTTAGCATGGTAAGCAGCACGGTGCCGGGCTTGGCCAAGGTCGGATCGCTCGGGCCCGCCTCGGTGTCGAGATAGGTGCCGCGCACATAGAAGCTGCTGTCGCGCATGAACGAAGTCATCGCCGAGCAGTCCGCCGAGCGGGTGAGCATCGAGCGATCGAAATCGCGCGTCGGGCTCGTCGTCTCGTAGATGGTCTGCTGCTTGAACGTCACGACATTGCCGTTGCGCCGCACCGAATCGACATCGACGAAATAAGCCATTTGGGGCGCCTGGCTCGAATAGGCGGCGAGACGCCAATTCTGTGCCGAAGCGGCGTGCGGCAAGGTAAGTGCGGCAAGTGCGAACAAGGCTAGGCGCATGCTGATTCCCCCAATCTGGCGGTAACCACGCTAGCGCGCCTTCGTGCCTGCGCAAGCCTTTCGTCTTCCGAACTGGGTCACCCACGGCTCATTCTTCCCAGCTGAATACGTCCTCCAGCGGCTTGCCGAACACCTGGGCGATGCGGAACGCGGCTTCGAGCGAGGGCGAGTATTTGCCCTGCTCGATCGCCGCCACCGTCTGGCGGGTGAGGCCGATCCGGTCGCCCAGCTCGGCCTGGGTCATCTCGCCGGCGAGGAAGCGCAGCGTGCGCACCTGATTGACGACCTTGGCCATGTCAGTGCCCCCGCCGGTAGCCGATGATCTGCGCGGCATAGTGGACGATCTCGGCGATCACGATCGAGCCCATGATCGCGTACGCCATTTCGATCTTGCCGAACCCCAGATGTACGCTTCCCGCAACGCAGATGACGAGAGTGATCAGCACGGGATAAGCAAGGGCATAGGCGCGCCGGGCAATGTCGCGGTCCCGCTCGTCGCTGCCGGCGCTGGCGTCGGCGGGGGCGAGCACGGCGGTGACGATCGCGGCGCCCGCCGCCAGGACCGCCTGGACGATCACCGCGCCGATGAAGCCGACGAAATACACTGCGCCGTGCAACTTCCCGCCGGTCACCAGCATAAAGCCGAAATAGCCGCCCCACACCAGGATCGTGGTCACTACAGAGATCCAGGCGATCTTTTCCTTGAATGGCATATTACACTCCGAGTCGGTAATTTCTGACTCTATGTTATAAATATCAAACATTGAGTCAAGTGTATCGAACTTGCATGCTGCTCGGTGCTGGTGAGAGCCGTTTCGAGCGGCTAGAGAGCCGGCATGTCGCACGTCACCATGGACACGGCCACGAGCCGCGCAAACCCGACCCCCGCGCCGATGAAGCGGCTCACCGTCCCCGCGATCCGCGATCGCAAGGGTAAGGAGCCCGTAGTGATGCTGACCGCGTACACGACGCGGATGGCGCAGCTGCTCGATCCCCACTGCGACGTGCTGCTGGTCGGCGACAGCCTCGCCCAGGTGATCTACGGCCTGCCTTCCACGCTGCCGGTGACGCTGGAGATGATGATCGCGCACGGCGCGGCGGTGGTGCGGGGCAGCTGGCATTCGCTGGTGATCGTCGACATGCCGTTCGGCAGCTATGAGGCCAGTCCCGAACAGGCCTTTGCCTCTGCCGCGCGCGTGCTGGCGGAAACCGGCGCGGCCGGCGTCAAGCTGGAAGGCGGCGAGACGCTGGCGCCGACGGTGGAGTTTTTGACCAAGCGCGGCATCCCGGTGGTGGGGCATGTCGGCCTGACGCCCCAGGCGGTGAACGCGCTCGGCGGCTATGGCGCGCGCGGGCGCAGCAATGCCGAGCATGCCCAGATCCTCGACGATGCCCGCGCGATCGCCGCCGCCGGCGCGTTCGGAATCGTGGTCGAGGGCGTGGTGGAGACGCTGGCCAAGGAAATCACCGCGGCCGTCTCCTGCCCGGTGATCGGCATCGGCGCTTCGGCCGAGTGCGACGGCCAGGTGCTGGTGATCGACGACATGCTCGGGATGTTCGAACGCACCGCCCGGTTCGTGAAGAAATATGACGATCTGGCTGGCCGCATTTCCGCCGCGGTTGAAACCTATGCCGCCGATGTTCGGTCCCGGGCGTTTCCGGGACCCGATCAGGTCTATGCGCCGCGGGATTGACGGGCTACCGAGCGGCTATCGATTCCCGCACGGCACGGCCAGGTTCCGCGCCCGCAAGAGACGCATGAGGTAGATTTTGGCGCTTCCCCCCTCCGGTACGACAGACGAAGCCTTCCTGCGCGAAGTCGATGAGGAATATCGCCGCGCGCAGATGCTGAGCATCTGGCAGCGCTACGGCAAGCTGATCGTCGGCGCCGTCGTTGTTGGCCTGCTCGCCCTTGCCGGCTTCCTGTTCTGGCAGCACCAGACTGCGACTGCCGAGGGCAAGCGTGGCGAGCAATATGATGCGGCGCTGCGCGAGATCGAGCAGAACCAGCCCGACAAGGCGCTGCCGGAGCTCGCCAAGCTTTCGGCCAGCGGCAATAACGGCTTCGCCGCCATGGCCTCGATCGTCCAGGGCAATCAGCTGCTGCTGAAGAAGGACGTGAAGGGGGCCACCGCCAAGTTCGCCGCCGTCGCCAACAACGCCGCCTATGCCAAGACCTTCCGCGACTATGCGCTGCTTCGCCAGACCGTGGCGGAATATGACGCACTGAAGCCGGAAGTGGTGGTTTCGCGCCTGCAGGGCCTGGCCAAGCCGGATTCGGCCTGGTTCGGCAGCGCCGGCGAGATGGTCGCAACCGCGCAGATCAAGCTCGGCAAGCGTGCCGAGGCAGGCAAGCTGCTCCAGCAGATCGCCCAGGGCGGCGAGAATGTGCCGGAGACGACGCGGCAACGCGCAGTTCAGCTGGCGAGCGTATTGGGGATCGACGTCCTCGATCAGTCGAAGGAAAAGCAAGCTCAATGAACAACAAGCTGAGGGTGGCTGGGGCCCTTGCGGCACTCGCGCTGGTTAGCGGCTGCGGTGTATTCAAGGGGCAGGGCAAGAAGACGCCCGTGCTCGGCGAACGCGTTCCCATCCTGATGTCCGAGAACGACATCACCGCCGACAAGTCGCTGGCCAATGTCGATGTGATCGTGCCCGAAGCGGCCGTGAACGAGGATTGGACGCAGCCGGGCGGCAGCGCCTCGAAGTCGATGGGGCATCTTGCGCTCTCGGCCACGCCGCAGCGTGCGTGGAGCAAGGAAGTCGCCAAGACGTCCAAGAGCGAGCGGCTGGCGGCGACCCCGGTGGTCTCGGCAGGCAAGCTGTACGTGATGGACACCGCTGGTGACGTCCATGCCCTGGCCGCGGACAGCGGCAACGAGCTGTGGCGCACCTCGACCGTGAAGGCCGAGGGCAACAAGACCGCGCGGTTCGGCGGCGGTGTCAGCGTGGCCGGCGAGCATGTCTTCGCCAGCAACGGCCTGGGCGACGTAGTCGCGCTCAACGCCGCCGACGGTGCCGAGCTGTGGCGCAAGCGCCCGGGTGGTCCGCTGCGCGGCGCGCCGTCGCTCGCCAACGGCAACCTCTATGTCGTCACCCAGGACAATCAGCTCTTCGCGATGAGCCAGGAGACCGGCGACGTCAGCTGGACGGCGTCGGCCAGCCTCGAGACGCAGGGCGTGTTCGGCGTTGCAGCCCCGGCTTCGGCCCAGGGCACGCTGATCGCGGGCTTCTCCTCGGGCGAGCTCAACGCCTATCGCTATGAGAATGGCCGCTCGCTGTGGAGCGACGTGCTCTCGCGCAGCAGCATCACCACCTCGGTCTCGTCGCTCTCGGACATCGATGCCGAGCCGGTGATCGACCAGGGCCGCGTCTATGCCGTGGGCCAGGGCGGCCGCATGGTCGCGATGGACATCGCCACCGGCAACCGCATGTGGGAGCAGAACATCGCCGGCATCTCCACCCCCTGGGTGGCGGGCGAGTGGCTGTTCGTGGTGACCGACGATGCCCGGCTGATGTGCCTGTCGCGCACCAGCGGCAAGGTGCGCTGGATCGCGCAGCTCAAGCATTACAAGAACGCCAAGAAGCCGAAGAATCCCTATGGCTGGGTCGGCCCGGTCCTGGCCGGCGGCAAGCTGATCCTGGGTAATACCCGCGGCGAGCTGATCTTCGTGTCGCCTGCCGATGGCAGCGTGACGTCGACGATCGAGCTCAAGGATCCGATCTCTCTGCAGCCGGTGGTGGCGAACAACACGCTGTATATTCTGGACGACAAAGGGCGCCTGACCGCGTTCCGATAAGACGAATCCCGGCCATGGCAGGCGGGCGGGGTCGAAAGGCCCCGCCCGTTGCTTTTTGTGTTACATGCCGTTTTGCTGGGCACACACCCGATAAGAGTTTCATCCTATGGCACTGCCCACCGTCGCGATCATCGGCCGACCCAATGTCGGCAAATCGACGCTGTTCAACCGGCTTGTCGGCAAGCGGGTCGCGCTGGTCGATGACCAGCCCGGCGTGACGCGCGATCGGCGCGAGGGTGAGGCGAACCTGCTGGGCCTCGAATTCCGCATCTTCGACACCGCCGGCTATGAGGATGAGGACGCGGCGACGCTGCCCGGCCGCATGCGCCAGCAGACCGAGGCCGCGGTGCATGACGCGGACGTGGCGTTGTTCCTCATCGATTCGCGCGCGGGCATCACGCCGCTCGACGAAGAGATTGCCCGCTGGCTGCGCTCGACCGACCGGCCCATCGTGCTCGTCGCCAACAAGGCTGAGGGCCGCGCGGGCGAGACGGGCGTGATCGAGGCGATGGCGCTCGGTTTCGGCGATCCCGTTCAGCTCTCCGCCGAGCATGGCGAGGGACTTGCCGACCTGTTCGAAGTGCTGCTGCCGCATGTCGAGCGCGAAGACGTGGAAGTCGAGGAAGAGGACCCCGACAACCCGAATGCGCCGCTCAAGCTGGCGATTGTCGGCCGCCCGAACGCGGGCAAGTCGACGCTGGTGAATCGCTTCCTGGGCGAGGACCGGATGATCACCGGTCCCGAGGCCGGGATCACGCGCGATTCGATCTCGATCGATTGGCAGTGGGAAGATTTCGAGGGCAATATGCGCCCGGTCCGACTGATCGACACCGCGGGGCTGCGCAAGAAGGCGCGCGTCGAGGAGAAGCTCGAAAAGCTGTCGGTGATGGACACGTTGCGCGCGATCGACTTCGCCGAAGTGGTGGTGCTGTTGCTCGACGCGACCCGCGGGCTGGAAGTGCAGGATCTCAAGATCGCCGACCGCGTGCTCCAGGAAGGCCGCGCGCTGATCATCGCGCTCAACAAATGGGACGTGGCCGAGGATGCGTCCGGCCTGTTCAACGGCGTGAAGAAGGCGCTCGACGAGGGGCTGGCGCAGGTGAAGGGCGTGCCCTTGCTCACGGTCTCGGCCGCCACCGGCAAGGGGCTGGATACCTTGCTCAAGGTCGCGTTCGAGACCCGTGACTCCTGGTCGCGCCGCGTTTCCACCGGCCAGCTCAACCGCTGGTTCGAGCGCGCGATTGAAGCGAACCCGCCGCCCGCGCCTGGCGGCAAGCGTATCAAGCCACGCTACATCACGCAGAACAAGTCGCGCCCACCCAGCTTCGTGCTGTTCGGCACGCGCGTCGACCTGTTGCCGATGAGCTATCAGCGCTATCTGATCAACGGATTGCGCCGCGAATTCGATTTCGGCGCGGTGCCGGTGCGGCTTTCGCTGCGTGCGTCGAAAAACCCGTTCGACCACAGCAAGGATTGAGGCGACGAGCGTCGATAATCCAATCGCTTGCGTAACGATCCGGTCCCGCATCAACCTCGTGTTTACACACCGGCTCTAGATTGCCCTTGTTGCTCTGGGGGTGGAGTAGGGGAATGACACGATGACCGGCAATGTGCAGCTGGTGAATTGGGATAGCTTTTCGCAGTCGCGGAGCGAGCTCGGCAGCAATTTTGTGCGTATTCTCGGCTATTTCCGCGAGGATGGGGTGAAATCCGTCGCGCGGATCGAAGAAGCGATGCGCGGGCAGAATGCCGCGGCGATGGTGATTCCGGCGCATACGCTGAAGGGCGAGGCGCGCCAGTTCGGTGCGGATCCGCTCGCGGACCTGGCCGAGACGATCGAGATGAGCGCGCGCCTGTGCATCGAGCGCCAGGACACGCCTACCACCATTCTGGAACATGTCGTGGCGCTGCGCCCGCTCTTCGAAGAGACCCTGGCGTTGCTGGAGCGCGAATCGAACCCGCTGGTGGAGCGCCGCCCGGTGTTCGGCCGGCGTTCGCTGGCGGGCTGAACCAAAATTACGGTCATCCCGGCGAAAGCCGGGATCTCGTGCGGCTCTTGCCCTGCGCCTTCGCTGGTACGCGGCGGGTTGCAATGTAGGATTTCCCTGCTTGGCTCACGCAGCCGGGCGCAAGGCCCGGCCGCTCTTTGAAGTCGTAGGAACGATAGGATCACGCGCGCGCAAGGATGTTGCGAGATGCGCCCCTTTCCCGGGAAAACAGGGAAAATAAGCGACCGCCAGATCCGCCACAGGCGTGAACTTAGTGAACTTCCGCGAGTCGCTCCGGTGCGCGCTGTAGGAAGCCCTAGCTCGCCTCTGCAGGCTCGCTGTTGAGCTGGATGTAGTTCGCGATCCCCATGCGGCTGATCATGTCGAACTGCTTCTCCAGCGTGTCGACATGCTCTTCCTCGCTTTCGAGGATATGGGCGAACAGGTCGCGCGAGACATAGTCGCGCACGCTCTCGCAATGCTGGATCGCATCGCGCAGCAGCGGGATCGCTTCCATCTCCACCGCCAGATCGGCCTTGAGGATCTCCTCCACCGTCTCGCCGATGCGCAGGCGGCCGAGCAGCTGGAAATTGGGCAGGCCGTCGAGGAAGAGGATGCGCTCGGCCAGCTTGTCGGCGTGCTTCATCTCGTCGATCGATTCGTGGCGCTCGAGTTCGGCGAGCTTGGTGACGCCCCAATTATCGAGCAGCCGGTAATGCAGCCAATATTGGTTGATCGCGGTCAGCTCGTTCCGGAGCGCCTCGTTGAGATAGTCGAGGACCTTGGGATCGCCCTTCATGTCGCCTGCCTTTTACTTGAATTTCAGGCGGCAAACATAGGCGTGCAACCACGCCTTGGACAGTCAGAAAATGGCGGAAATCTGCGGTTTCTGGCTGTTGCGACTGTTACGCAGCAGCACGCTCCTGGGCGATGATCTCCCGTGCGAATGGCACGCATTGTCCGCACTTCGCCTGACAGCCGAGCGCCCGATAGGCTTGGCAGGCGCTGGTGGCACCTTCCCGCGCGGCTTCGCGCACATCCCGTTCCCGCAGAGCATTGCAAACGCAAACGACCATCAGACCCTCTCGTCTCTCGAATCTAGAGGTAGGGCTATTGACACTGATTCGCAAGACTATTGCGAGGCACTCGCATTACTACCTAGGGCGCCTCCGCGGATCGGTTGGAGGCTGCCGCGGGCGAGGCTGCGCCACAGCCACTCGAACGGGCCGAATCGGAAATGGGCCAGCCAGGGTTTGGACCAGAACAGGATCAGGGCCCAGATCCCGAAAACCACGGGATAGAGCTGCCAGCGGCTCAGATGGCCGTACCAACCCAGGCCATAGCCGTAGCAGAGCGTGGTGCAGATCAGGCTGGTCGCCAGATAGTTGGTGAAGGCCATGCGCCCAGCCGCTGCCAGGCGGGTGGTGAGCGGGCCGCCGGGGCGGGCAAGGAGCACGATCAGGCAGATCCATCCTGCGATCATCGGCGGGCGGACCAGCGCGGTGAGCGGCATCATCGCGGCGACCATTCGGATGTCGAAGCCCGAGGCCCATTGGCACCAGGCCAGCGCGGCATAGGCTGGCAGGCTGATTGCCCAGCAGGCCAGCAGCCAGCGGCGATAGCGCGCCGGCGCCCATTCGCCCCGCAGCATGCCGCTGCGCAGCGCCGCCATGCCGAACAGCATGTATCCCAGCGTCTCCGGCCCGAAGAAGACGAACAACCCGGCCAGCGCTCCGCCATCCTCGCGCAGCCGTTCCGCGAAGATCGGGCCATAGCCGCCGCGGTGCAGGGCCATGTCGCGGGCGATGTCGGCAGGCCTGGGGATGCCGAAAGTCAGCGCATAGTCGTGGAGCTGCGAGACCCCTGCCGGGCTCGCGTGGAGCTGGAGGATGGTGAGCGGAATGGTTGCGAACAGGACGGCGCCGAGCAGCGTCAGCATCGTGCCCATGATCAGTAGCCGCGGCACGGACAGGTCGCGCATCGCATAGGTGATCATGCCG
The DNA here is from genome assembly GCF_058807215.1 of Sphingomonas sp. GW821-FHT12D09. Classification (NCBI taxonomy): domain Bacteria; kingdom Pseudomonadati; phylum Pseudomonadota; class Alphaproteobacteria; order Sphingomonadales; family Sphingomonadaceae; genus Sphingomonas; species Sphingomonas sp. GW821-FHT12D09. The sequence goes on from NZ_JBXAQL010000002.1 coordinate 439,333, forward strand.
ATCAGCGCGTAGTGGGCGAGGATGTCGCCGTGCCAGACCAGGAACAGGTGGGCGAGGCCGAAGACCAGCAACCAGGCCATGCGGTGGTAATGGACCTCGGCGGGACTGCGGCCGCTCGCCTCGGCGCGCTCGATCACCAGCAGGGTAGACGCGCCGAACAGGAAGGAGAACAGCCCGCGCATCCGCCCGTCGAACAGGATGAAGTTCACTGCCCAAGTGGCCAGGTCCGCGCCCTGTGCGCCGCCATAGGCACGCGGGTTCACGTAGGCGGCCTGGGGCATGGCGAAGGCGAGGATGTTGAGCAGGAGGATGCCCAGCACCGCCACGCCGCGGACGAGATCGAGCGACGGCAGCCGCGCCGCTGCGGCAGGAACCTCCATTCAGCGCTGCGCCGCGATCCGGGCGATCGGGATGCCGACCAGCACGATGTGGCAGAAGAGCGAGATGGCCACGCTCTTCGGGTCGAGCTGGGGAAACAGGCCGGGCCAGCGCAGCGGCAGCACGACCAGGTTCATCGCCGCCCAGGTGGCCAGCCCATAGCCGGTGCCGGCAGCAGGCCAATGGGCCTTGAGCCTTGGCAGCCGGTCGGCGGCGAGGACGAAGACAGCGGCCATCCCGGCCATGATGGCGAAATGAACTGCAAGCCCCAGGACCGCGCTACCCGCGCCCCAATGCGTCGCGTCGGGGAAGGGGCCGCTCGCCACGCCGCGCAGTATCCGGTCGGGCATCCGGCCGGCCAGCACCGCCAGCAGCGCGGCGGCGGCGATGTCGAGCGTGCCGGCGACCAGTGTTGCCGTAAGGATCCGGCGTCCGGCATTCATGTCGCGTACTCCCCGTTCTCCTGGGGGCACGCTACAGCCAGGAGCTGATCTCCTCCAGCGGCTTCTTGCTTGCGATGGCCGCGGGCACGGTGGCGCCCTCTGCCGCATGGCCGGCGACGATCAGCAGGACCGGGCGCTCATTCTCGGGCCGGCGGCAGACGCGGTTGAGGAAGCGCATCGGATGCGGGGTATGGACCAAGGTGGCGACGCCTGCCGAATGCAGCGTGGCGAGCAGCAGGCCGGTGGCGATGCACACGCTCTCGGTGACGTTGTAGTTGCGCTGCTCGTCGCGCTCGTCGAGGCCGGTATAGCGCTGGGCGAAGACCGCGATCAGCCAGGGAGCCGCCTCAAGATAGGGCTTGTCGGCCTGGGTACCCAGCGGCTGCACGGCGCTGAGCCAGGCCTGGCCGCCGAGCCCGGCATAGAATTGGCGCTCTTCCTCCTCGACAGCGACGCGGATCGCCGCCTTGGCCTCGGCCGATTCGATCACGCCGAAATGCCAGGGCTGGCGGTTTGCGCCGCTGGGGGCGGAACCGGCGGCGAGCAAGGCCGCCTCGATCACTTCGCGGGGCACCGGCTGGTCGCTGAATTCGCGGCAGCTGCGGCGGGTGACCATATGGCCCAGAAAGGCGCGGGCGCGTTCGATCCGCGCCTCGTCGGTCAGTTGCGGATAGGGCTGCCAGGGAAGCGACTCATGCTCGGACATGCCATAGCATGACATTTCCAGCTTGTTTCCATCACTCAGAACTTTCCCTGAGGTGGTCAACGATTTTCCTTCCGGATCACGAGCTTGAGGCCGGACCAGGTCGCATCGACCGCACAGACCTTGATATCGACCAGCCCCCTGGGCAGCGCCACTTCCCGAATAACGTCTTCGGTGACATCGGTTTCCACCCTGGCGGCCTTTTTCGGCCAGGAGACCCAGATGAAGCCACCCCGGTCGATCAGCGCCAGCAGCGCGTCGAGCTCGCGTTCCAGCCTCTCCCGCTCGGTGACGAAGAGGTGCGCCGCCTGGAGCCCGCTGGCGGCGGCTTCATATTCCTCGATGCCCAGGCCCTGGGGATCGATCTCGGCCCGGACGCTGTCGGGCATATGGCAGAACCAGGCGCGGATGCCCGGTTTCAGGCCCAGCTTCTGGGCGAGCGGCGTGCCGGAATAGCCTTCGGTCACCTGGACCTCCTCTATTGCCGGCCCGGAAACTCATGCCAGGGCGGCGTCTGCTCCCATCAATTGTGGGAAGAATCCTTCATGGGCCGCCTTGAGATCGGTCAAGGTCACACAGAAATCGCCTTCCTCCAACTCGAAGATGATGCGGTCCTTGATCGTGCGGCCGATCGGATCGGCGAGAACGCCGGCGCGGTCGGCGGCGACGAGGAAGTCGGCGAGCGCCTCGTCCTTCACCGTGACGATGTAGAGACCCTGGTCCTCGCCGAAGAAGCTCTCCGCCACGCCGTAGGGCTGGGCCTGGTCGAGGATCGCGCCGATGCCGCTGGCCAGCGCCATCTCGGCGACGGCGACGGCCAGGCCGCCATCCGCCACGTCATGGCAGGCGCTGATCGCGCCGCTGCAGATCGCGGCGCGGATGAATGCGCCGGCGCGGCGCTCGGCCATCAGGTCGACCTTGGGGGGCGGGCCCTCTTCACGGCCATGCAGTTCGCGCAGGTAGAGCGACTGGCCGAGATGGCCCGAACGCTCGCCGACCGCGAGCAGGATGTCGCCGGTGCCCTTGAAGGCGATGGTCGCGCTCTTGGTGTAATCCTTGAGAAGCCCGATCGCGCCGATCGCCGGGGTCGGCAGGATCGCCGAGCCGCCACCGGTGGCCTTGGACTCGTTGTAGAGCGAGACGTTCCCCGAGACGATCGGGAAGTCGAGCGCGCGGCAGGCCTCCGACATGCCTTCGAGGCAGCCGACGATCTGGCCCATGATCTCGGGGCGCTGCGGATTGGCGAAGTTGAGGCAGTTGGTCACCGCCAGCGGGGTCGCGCCGACCGCCGACAGGTTGCGCCAGGCTTCCGCAATTGCCTGCTTGCCGCCCTCGACGGGGTCCGCGAAGCAATAGCGCGGGGTGCAATCGGTAGTGATCGCCAGGCCCTTGTTGCTCTCATGGACGCGAACCACCGCGGCATCGCCGCCCGGGCGTTGCACGGTGTCGGCGCCGACCATGTGGTCATATTGTTCCCAGATCCAGCGGCGCGACGCCAGGTCGGGCGTGCCGACCAGCTTGAGCAGGTCCGCGGCCGGGTCGGTGCTCTCGGGCACGTCGGTCAGCTCGGCGGGCTTGGGCGTCGGGACGTGCGGGCGGTCGTAGAGCGGCGCTTCGTCGGCCAGCGGGGCGAGCGGGATGTCGGCGACGGTGTCGCCCTTCCACTTGAGCACCATGCGGCCGGTATCGGTGACGTGGCCGATGACGGCGAAGTCGAGCTCCCACTTCTCGAAGATCGCCTTGGCGAAATCCTCGCGACCGGGCTTGAGCACCATGAGCATGCGCTCCTGGCTCTCCGACAGCATCATCTCGTACGGCGTCATGCCGGTTTCGCGCTGGGGAACATCGTCCATCACCAGCTCGATCCCGACGCCGCCCTTCGACGCCATCTCGACCGAGGACGAGGTGAGGCCGGCGGCGCCCATGTCCTGGATGGCGACGATGGCGTCCGATGCCATCAGCTCGAGGCATGCTTCGATCAGCAGCTTCTCGGTGAAAGGATCGCCGACCTGGACGGTGGGGCGCTTCTCCTCGCTATCCTCGCCGAAATCGGCCGAGGCCATGGTGGCGCCGTGGATGCCGTCGCGGCCGGTCTTCGAGCCGACATAGACGATCGGGTTGCCCACGCCGCTTGCGGCCGAATAGAAGATCTTGTCGGTATCGGCGATGCCGACGGTCATCGCGTTGACGAGGATGTTGCCGTCATACGCCTTGTGGAAATTGACTTCGCCGCCGACCGTGGGGACGCCGACGCAATTGCCATAGCCGCCGATGCCATGGACCACGCCGGCGATAAGGTGCTTCATCTTGGGGTGGTCGGGCCGGCCGAAGCGCAGCGCATTCATGTTGGCGATCGGGCGCGCGCCCATGGTGAACACGTCGCGCAGGATGCCGCCCACGCCGGTCGCCGCGCCCTGATAGGGCTCGATGTAGGACGGGTGGTTGTGGCTCTCCATCTTGAAGATCGCCGCCTGGCCGTCGCCAATGTCGACCACGCCGGCATTCTCGCCGGGGCCGCAGATCACCTGGGGCCCGGTGGTCGGCAGCTTCTTCAGATGGATGCGGCTCGACTTGTACGAGCAGTGCTCGGACCACATCACCGAGAAGATGCCCAGCTCGGTGATATTGGGCACGCGGCCCATCGCCTTCAGGACGCGCTCATATTCCTCGGGGGTGAAGCCATGCTCGGCCACGATCTCGGGGGTGATGTCAGTCATGCGACGAGCCCATAGCGAGGGCATGTGCCCGCGTCACCCCCGAGTGGGACGACGGCAGAAATCTTGAATCTCTTGGTAGTCCAACGCGTGCGCGGGGGCGGCGGGCCTTCCCCCGCGGAGAGGGCGCGGGCAGCGATGGGAAAGGCGCGGGGCATCTGCATCGCGGGCGAGCCAAGCAGGTGAAATCCTACATTTAAAGCCCGATTCGTCGCAGTCGCTCCGGACTGGACATACCCCCATGAGGGCGTAGCACAGCGGACAACAACAAGGGCGGGGGTCGTCGTGGCGCGTCACTGGATAGATCGGGTAGCCGAACCCACCGCCGGCCGGGTGCCGATGGGCTGGGCGCGCGAGTTGCACGTGGTGCCCGACAGCACCCCCGCGGTGCTCGCGCCGATGCCCGCCGCCTGGGAATGCGACCTGTCCGACGATTCGCTGCGCTGGACGCCGGGCGTGTTCGAGATCTTCGGCCTGGCGCCCAACCTGCCGGTGCGGCGCGACGATGTGGTCGCCATGTACAGCGAAGCGTCACAGGCCGAACTGGAGAGGCTGCGCAGCGAGGCGATCGCTTCTTCCGGCAGCTTTACCTTCGACGCCGAGATCCGCCGTCCCGATGGCGAGACGCGCTGGATGCGAGTGACCGCCGATGTCGAAATGCGCGGGGGGCGGGCGGCCTATCTCTACGGGCTGAAGCAGGACATCACCCATCTGAAGCGGCGCGGCGGCTCCGGATCTAGCGAAGGCGCGTGAACACCGCTGCGACGACGGCGATCCGCTCGACGTCGCGGTAAGCCGGTTTTTCGAGATCCTCGCCGAACACGTCGGGATCGAGCTCGCGGTAGCGCATCGCCCAGCCTTCCCGTGCGGCGAGATCGGCGAGCAATGCCTGGAGCCGGTCCTCGCCGCGCACGATCGCGCTGCCGGTGTAGAGCAGGAAACGGCCGGCGGGCGCGAGCCGGGAAAGCGCGTCGCGCGTCATCTGCACCGCAACTTCGGCCCCGTGCATCGCGCCGCCGTCGCGATAGTCGCGGCCGGTCTCATCGATCATATAGGGCGGGTTGGCCATGGCGAAGTCGAACGGGCCGCTCGGCGGCACTGCGCCTTCGAAACATTCCGCGGAGACGCCGGCGGCGCGGGCGTTAAGGCGGGCGAGACGATGGGCCTGCGGGTTGATGTCGGTGAGCATGGCATGCGCCCGCTCCCCGAGCTGCGCCGCGACGATCCCGCCGACGCCGCTGCCGGCGCCGATATCGAGGATTGCGGCACCCGGCGGCAGCGGCGCGTGGGTGAGTTCGGCGGCGATGCAATCGGCGAAGCGATAGCTGTCCGGCCCGAAGAACACCGAATCGATTGCGTCGGTCGGATAAGCCGAATGGAGGAAGTGCATGCCACGCAGCGTCGAGACGCGCAGGCGGCTGCGCACCAGCCCCGCCGCGGCGGGCTCGATCGCGTCGGCGGCGCGCAAGGCGGCGAGGATGGCGGGGTCGAGCGCGACTTCGGCGAAGGGCAGGCTCCAGCCGAGCGCGTCCTCCATCGTCTCGGCTACGCACCGGTCCGGACGGGCAAGAACGCGCGCATGGGTGGCTGGCGTGGGAGTGACGAAATGATAGCCGAGGGCCTGTAGCCGGGCGAGGAGCGCCAGGAGGGCGGTGTCCGCGGGGCTCGTGGCGAGGGAGGGGGCGACGGGCGCCGTGAACAATGTGGCCATGCGTGCCGAACGCGGGGTGGGGGTGCGAGTTGCGTGACTTTCAATTCCTCCCCGAGACAAGCTCGGGGAGGATTTAGTGTCACACGAGCGGCAAATATACGTCCGTCACCGCTTCGTTCGCGGGCACGTCGGGGAAGAACTTCACCCTCTGCGCGAACATCGGGAAATCGCGTAGTTCCTCGCCGCTCCTCGGCAGCCAGTCGGCATAGAGGAAGTGCGCCGGCGCGGGCAGGTCGTCGCCGGGACCCGTCAGGCGCACGACCGCGCAACGGCCGGCGGGAATCAGGCCTTCGCTGACGCCGGCATGGTTGGGCGTCACGCGGTCGGCGGCGCAGGCGATGTCAAGGCGGTGTTCCTTGGGCGGCACGCTGTCGGGGTCGTTGTGGAGGATGTTGAAGGTGGCGCTCTTCGCCGGGGGCAGGGCGTTGGCGCGGCGCCAGTCGATGAAGCGGCGGATCGTGTCGCCTATGGCCATCGGATCACCGCGATGCTCGATCAATGCGACCGGGGTGGCGGGGAAATCGACGATCGTCACATCGGCATCGGTGTAGGTCGGGGTCATGTGCTGGCTCCTTGCCTGTTCGAGCGGCGCGAGGGCCGCGGCCAAGGGAGCCCATTCCGGTGCCTGCCGAAATCCGCTCGGGCTCTGTCCGATCCGCTGCCGGAACGCGCGCGCAAAGGCCTCCGGCCCGCCGAACCCCGAGTCGAGCGCGATGTCGAGCACCGGGTCCTTTCGATAGGCGAGGGCGTGGGAGGCCCGCTTGAGGCGGGCGAGCTGGACATAGCGGTGGACGCTGATCCCGAGCAGTTCGGCGAACTGGCGGTGGAAATGGAAGCGCGAGAAGGCCGCGACGGCCGCCAGGCTGTCGATGCTCAGATCCGCATCCAGGTGCGCGTCGATGTGATCGAGCACGCGCCGCATGCGGGCGAGATAAAGCTGGCTTGGGTCGGGCTTCACGATTCCTGGTCTCCCTGCGGAGAACAGATGCCGCAAGGGGCGAGGGGGGCCTGACGGATATTGCGGAGTTTAGGGCGGCAATGACGCCCTGTCCCCCAATCCGTCATCCCCGCGAAGGCGGGGATCCAGAGCCAGGGGGGAATGCCCGCGGCTTTGCTTCGGCAGCTTCGGATAATCCCGGATCGATTGCATCGATCTTACCGCGCTACCCTGGATCCCCGCCTTCGCGGGGATGACGATAGTGGTGTGGGCCTTGCCCGGGCCTCAGCCTAAGCCGCCGAGGCCACCGGCGGCGAAGCGGAAGTGACCACCTGGTCCTTGCCGGCGTTCTTCGCGGCATAGAGCAGGTCGTCGGCGGCACGCAGGGCGTCGGCGGAATCGCCGGTGATCGTGGTGACGCCGGCCGAGAAGCTGATCCGGCCGATCGGCAAGTTGGTGGTCTGGTCGCGCAGCAGCCGGTCGCGCAGCCGGCCGCGGCTGGCGTCGAGCATGTCGGCGGCCTCCTCGGCATCACTGCCTTCGAACAGGCAGACGAACTCCTCGCCGCCATAGCGGGCGACCATCACGCGGCGGCCGAGATCCTCGCGCAGGAAGCGCGCGACGAAGCGGAGCACGCGGTCGCCGGTATGGTGGCCGTGGCGATCGTTGATCGCCTTGAAATTGTCGATGTCGCACAGCGCCAGCGTGAAGGGCGCGGCGTCGGGCTTGGCGAGCGTCTCTTCCATCCGGGCGAAGAAGCCGCGGCGATTGGGCAAGCCGGTGAGGTGGTCCTCCTCGGCCTCGCGCACCGCACGCTCGAGATCGGCGCGCAGGCGGCGCGTGTCCTCGCGCGTGCTTTCGAGCCGGCCGCCGATCTTGCGGGTGGTCTCGGCGACTTCCAGCGTGACTTCGAGCAGGCGGCGATAGGTCTCGCCCGGCGCGCTTTCCATCTGGCCGGCGGCTTCGCCGAGCGCAGTGGAATAGGCGCTGGTCGAGTTCGCGGCCTCACCCACGGCGCCGAGGCATTCGGCGACCTTGGCTTCGAGCTGGCGGGTGAGCTTCTCGAGCTTGTCGGAGGTGTCGCTGGAGGTGCAGCGCTCGACGATCCGTTCGACATCGCGGTCGCTGAGACGGCCCTTGGCCTCGATCAGATCCTCCGCCGCCCGGACGAGCGCGGCTTCGCGGCCATCGAGGAAGCGGCCGGCGAAATCGAAATTGGTGCTGCTGGGCTCGAGACCGTGCTCGAACAGGAAGGTGCCGATCTGCTCGTAGCGCAGCCGGTGGAGCGCGGCGCGGTCGAGCGAATCGCTGTCGCTGCGGCGGAACCAGGAGGTGAGGCGGTCGAGCTGCGAGTGGAGGGAGATGGGCGCGTTCATGCCCGGGTCTCGCCAAACCGCAAACCGCCGATCATGATCCTTGCCCGCATTTCCCACCCTCTTCCCAGGCGGAATTGATACGGCGGGGATCGTAATCTTCGAGTTAACCGCGCGGTGAATCCGTCAAATCGGGTAGCGAAACCTAGAGAATCTCGCGGACCTTCTCGGGCGGCCGGCCGAGGCGGACGCCCTTCTCGGTGACGACTAGGGGGCGCTCGATCAGGATCGGATTCGCCGCCATCGCATCGAGGATCGCGTCGTCATCCGCGCTTTTCAAAGGCTTGGCGGCATCCTCCGCAGTGCGCAGGCCCTCACGCGGGGTCATCCCGGCGCGCTGGTAGAGGTCCTTGAGCTTCGCGCGACTCGGCGAAGTCTTGAGATACTCGACGATCGCGACCTCGAGGCCCGGCGTTCCGTTGAGGATCGCCAGGGCCTCGCGCGACTTGGAGCAGCGGGGATTGTGGTAGATCGTCGCTTTCATTCGTCTTCTTTCGTCACCCCGGCAAAAGCCGGGGCCCAGAGCCCCGAGCGGCATGGCAGAGAAACCCTGGGCCCCGGCTCTCGCTGGGCTGACGGAGTATCAGTTGGCGTCGTCCTGCCGCGCCAGCCATTCTTCGAGCCACTTGATCGTATAGTCGCCCTTCTGGAAGTCGGGGTCGTCGAGCAGCGCCTGGTGGAGGGGAATGGTGGTCTTCATCCCGTCGATCACGAACTCCTCGAGCGCGCGGCGGAGACGGCGGAGCGCTCCCTGGCGGGTGGTGCCGTAGACGATCAGCTTGGCGATCATCGAGTCGTAATAGGGCGGCACCTTGTAGCCGGTGTAGAGGCCCGAATCGACGCGGACGTTCATGCCGCCCGGCGCGTGATAGCCCTTCACCAGGCCCGGCGAGGGGGCGAAGGTACGCGGGTCCTCGGCGTTGATGCGGCACTCGATCGCATGGCCGCGGAACTGGACGTCTTCCTGGCGCAGCGTCAGGCCGTGGCCTTCGGCGACGCGGATCTGCTCGCGGACCAGGTCGAGGCCGGTGATCGCCTCGGTCACCGGATGCTCCACCTGCAGGCGAGTGTTCATCTCGATGAAGTAGAACTCGCCGTCTTCCCACAGGAACTCGATCGTGCCGGCGCCGCGATAGCCCATGTCGGCCATCGCCTTGGCACAGATGCTGCCGATGCGTGCGCGGTCGTCGGCGCCGAGAACGGGCGAGGGGGCCTCTTCGAGCACCTTCTGGTGGCGGCGCTGTAGCGAGCAGTCGCGCTCGCCCAGATGGATGGCGTTGCCATTGCCGTCGCCGAACACCTGGATCTCGATGTGGCGCGGATTGCCGAGATACTTTTCGAGATAGACGGTGGCGTCGCCGAACGCGGCCTTCGCCTCGCTGCCTGCCTGGAGCATCTGTGCTTCGAGATCGGCAGGGTTGGTGACGACCTTCATGCCGCGGCCGCCGCCGCCCGATGCCGCCTTGATGATCACCGGATAGCCGGCGGCTTCCGCGATCAGCTTGGCTTCCTCGACATCGCTGATCGCGCCGTCCGAGCCGGGGACGAGCGGCAGGCCGAGCGCGCCGGCGGTGCGCTTCGCCTCGATCTTGTCGCCCATCGTGCGGATATGCTCGGGCTTGGGCCCGACGAAGATGATGCCGTGTGCCTCGACGATCTCGGCGAACTTGGCGTTCTCCGAGAGGAAGCCATAGCCCGGATGGATCGCGTCGGCGCCCGAGATCTCGGCGGCGGCGATGATCCGGTCGATCTTCAGATAGCTCTCGGCCGCGGCCGGCGGCCCGATGCAGATCGCCTCGTCGGCGAGGCGTACGTGCATCGCATCGGAATCGGCGGTGGAGTGCACCGCGACCGTCTTGATGCCCATCTCGTGGCAAGCGCGGTGGATGCGCAGGGCTATCTCGCCGCGATTGGCGATCAGGAGCTTCTTGATCTCTGGCAAGGTGCTTTACTCGACGACGACGAGGGGCTGGTCGAACTCGACGGGCTGGCCATTGTCGACCAGGATCGCCTTGACCGTGCCGGCCGAGGAGGCGTGGATCGGGTTCATCACCTTCATCGCCTCGATGATCACCAGCGTGTCGCCGGCCTTCACCTGCTGGCCGACCGCGACGAAATTAGCCGCTTCGGGGTTGGGCGCCAGATAGACGGTGCCGACCATCGGCGACTTGACGGCGTTCAGCGCCGCGACCGGCGCGGCCTCGGCGGCGGCAACTGGCGCGGCCGCGGGCGCAGCCGCCACAGGCGAGGCCATCGGCGCATGCATGATCGCCGGAGCGGCCTGCACGGTGCGCGCGACGCGGACCTTGCGATCGGCGTCCTCGACTTCGATTTCGGTGAGGTTCGTCTCATCGAGCACTGCGGCGAGCTGGCGCACCAACTCGATATCCACCTGCATGGCGCCCGTCTTTTCGTTCTTATCTGCCATTTGATCTCGTCTTCCGATGAAACCGCGCCCTTTGTCAGAGGTGCGCGGCGGCTTCAAGCGCAAGCATGTAGGATAGCGTCCCGAAACCGGCGATGGTTCCCTTGGCGGCCATGCCGACATAGCTGTGGTGGCGAAACTCCTCCCGGGTGAGCGGGTTGGAGAGATGGACTTCGAGGACCGGCGTCTTGATCGCGCGGATCGCATCGTAGAGCGCCAGGCTGGTATGGGTGAAGGCGCCGGCGTTGAGCAGTACCGCCTTCGCCTTGTATGCCTGGGCCTCGTGCAGCCAGTCGATCAGGTGCCCCTCATGGTTGGACTGGCGCAGGTCGATCTGAAGCCCCAGCTCCTTCGCACGGTCCTCCAGGCGCCCGGCAATGTCGTCGAGCGTGTCCGAACCGTAGATCTCCGGCTCGCGCAGTCCCAGCAGATTGAGGTTGGGACCGTTGAGGACGTAGATCGTATCGGCCAAGGCCTAGCCTTTCGGTTGCGGGCGCGGGAGCGGCTTCCCTATATGAGCCCGCGCTCCCGATCAAATATCCAAGGACAGTTCATGCACAGCGACGGCACCGTCTCCATCATCGTCAACGGCGAGCACAAGCGCGTGACGGCCGGCCTGACCATCGCGCAGCTGGCCGAAGTGCTTGGGCTGGTGCCCGCCAAGCTGGCGGTGGAGCGCAATCTCGAAGTGGTGCCGCGCTCGACGCTGGACCAGGTTATCGTCGAGGATGGCGACGAGCTGGAGATCGTCCATTTCGTAGGCGGCGGCGACCATGGCCGGCCAGTGGACGACGATAGCTGGACGGTGGCGGGCAAGACCTTCCGCTCGCGGCTGATCGTCGGCACCGGCAAGTACAAGGATTTCGAGCAGAACGCGGCCGCCGTGGCGGCAAGCGGCGCCGAGATCGTCACCGTGGCGGTGCGCCGGGTGAATGTCAGCGATCCCAATGCGCCGATGCTCACCGACTATATCGACCCGAAGAAGATCACCTACCTCCCCAACACCGCGGGTTGTTTCGATGCCGAATCGGCGATTCGCACGCTGCGCCTGGCGCGCGAGGCGGGGGGCTGGGAGCTGGTGAAATTGGAAGTGCTCGGCGAGGCGCGGACGCTCTACCCGGACATGGTCGAAACGCTGCGGGCGACGGAGATCCTCGCCAAGGAAGGCTTCAAGCCGATGGTCTATTGCGTCGACGATCCCATCGCGGCGAAGCGGCTGGAGGATGTCGGCGCGGTGGCGATCATGCCGCTGGGCGCGCCGATCGGTTCGGGGCTGGGCATCCAGAACCGCGTGACGATCCGGCTGATCGTCGAGGGCGCCAAGGTGCCGGTGCTGGTCGATGCCGGCGTCGGCTCGGCAAGCGACGCGGCAATCGGCATGGAACTGGGCTGCGACGGCATCCTGATGAACACCGCGATCGCCGAGGCCAAGGACCCGATCCTGATGGCGGCGGCAATGAAGGCGGCGGTGGAGGCCGGGCGGCTCTCCTATCGCGCCGGGCGCATGGCCAAGCGGCGCTATGCCGATCCGTCGAGCCCGCTGGCGGGGCTGATCTGATGCGCAGGGCAGGATTGGGCGGGGCAGCCGCGGCGTTGACGCTGCTTTCGCTCTCGGCCTGCCATCCCAAGCCTGCCAATGTGCCCAAGGAAACCCGCGCGATCTCGGCCGAGCCGGTGACGCTCACCGCGGCTGACGGGGTGAAGGTGTCCGGGGTCTACACCAGCGTGGAGAAGCCCAAGGCCCTGATCCTGCTCTTCCACCAGGCCGAATCGAGCAAGGACGAATATGCCATCATCGCGCCGCGGCTGGCGACCTGGGGCTATGCCTCGCTGCGCATCGACCAGCGGGCGGGCGGGGACCTGTTCGGCGGCAACGAGACGGCGCGGGGGCTCGGCGTGCCCAAGGGGCATGTCGCGACTTCAGCGGAATATCTGGCGGCCAAGCCGGATCTCGAGGCGGCACTCGCCTGGGCCGAGGCGAAGAAGCTGCCGGTGATCCTGTGGGGAAGCAGCTATTCGGCGTCGCTGGCGTTCCTGCTCGCGGCCGAGCATCCGGGGGCGGTGAAGGCCGTGATGGCATTCTCGCCGGGCGAGTATTTCGATGACAAGACCCTGGTGGCGCGCGCGGCGGCGAAGGTGAAGGCGCCGGTATTCGCCACGTCCGCGCAGGATGGGCACGAGATCGACGCCACCCGCGACATCCTCGCCGCGGTGCCGGGGGCGAAGGAACAGTTCGTGCCAAAACAGGGCGGGGTGCATGGCGCTTCGACGCTACTACGCGCGAAGAACAAGGATGGTGCCGAACCAGTATGGGCGGCGGTGATCGCATTCCTGGGGAAAGTGGCTCCCTGACCCCGGCTGTCACACTGCGGTGACGATCATGATCGCATGCAGCAGCCCGAGGACATCAAATCAGCCTTTGGTCTCGGCTGGAGGTCGGGGGAGCAGGTATCTGCGCCGCGGCAAATAGAGAATTGTGCCATTTCTCTTTCCCAAAGTAATATGATAGCTTTGTATTGGATCGTGAGGTCTTTCTATCGTTTGGGGGGAATAACATGAATATCTTTGGCATGATCACGGGTGTTCTCAATCGTATTTCGAAGGTTCCGTCCGTACCTTTTGGCTTCAATTCGGGTGCCGGCAACGCGCATGTGCCGACAGGCGGGCAGATCTGGCCGCCCCGCGAAGCCGAGGACGTCGTTGGCGAGGCCGCCGAAGGCGGCGGTGCCGCACCCGCTGGGGGCGCCGCAGTCGGAGAGGCTGCCGAAGTCGAAGAACTTGCGGAAGGTGCCGCGATAATCGCTGCGTGACCGTGGGCGCGGGCCGGCCCCACGAACCTGACTAACCGACACCGCCAAAGCGGGACCCAGTTTCTTCCCGTCAGTACGCACGGCAACTGGCAGCCTGCTTTCGCGGTGTAACGGATAGCGAAGCGGTGGCGACATGTCTCAGTGCGGCTTGCGCACCAGCCACACGCTTCGCCCGCCCGCGCCGGCATGCTCCGGCGCATAGGCGACTTCGAACAACCCTGTCCGCGCGAACACCGCGCGATATTCCGCCGGGTCGGCGCTGGCGTGGTAGAGTTCCTCGCCGAACTGCTCGCCCATCGCAGTGCCGCGCCCGGGGCCGGTGTTGAACAGCAGGGCGCCGCCCGGCGAAAGCCAGGCAGCCAGCCGCTCGAGCAGCGACAATTGGTCGTCGGCGGGCAGGTGGAACAGGCTGTCCCAGGCGATCATCCCGCCGAACTGGCGGTCGAGCACGACGCGGCGCATGTCGCTGACGATCCAGCGCTCGCGCGGGAAGCGGGTGCGGCACAGCGCGATCATCTTCTCCGACGTATCGATGCCGGTGATCGGGTGGCGATGATCATGGAGGTAGCGCGCGATCGGTTCGCCGGCGCCGCATCCCAGGTCGAGCACCGCCGCGCCCTTGGCGACGCCGAGCAGGAAGCGATCGAGCCAGGCGCGTTCGACAAAGGCCTTGCGCCGGGCATCGTCGAAGGCGTGCGCATGGCGCTCATAATGTTCGGCAATCCGATCAGGCATGACGGAACCCATTTCCTGCGCGGACCGTTGTTTCAGTTGAACGGATCACAAGCGCGGCCAAGCGCCAATCCACGGCTAGGAGTTTGAAATCATGGGTGAACTTACCGACAAGATCAAGGGCAATGTCAACGAGCTGGTCGGCAAGGCCAAGCAGGCGGTGGCGGGCGATCCCGCCGATCCGCAGCGCACCCATGCCGACGACAAGCTCGATGCCGAGGGCAAGACCCAGGAGCTGAAGGGCAAGGGCCAGCAGTTCGTCGGCTCGGTCAAGGGCGCGCTGGGCGACGACATCTAAGCATTACGTGCCGGCAAGGCATCGAGGGCCGCTCCGGGAGACCGGGGCGGCCCTCTTCGTTTGCGCAGGCTTGGGGCATGGGATGCCCATAAACCGTCATCCCGGCGAAAGCCGGCCCAGCGTTACAAGCGATGCCGCAGAGAAACCCTGGGCCCCGGCTTTCGCCGGGGTGACGATCGAGTGGCTCAGGCCGCCACCGTTTCGCGATAGCGCGGGGCCACGTCGCGCTTCGACAGGTTCGGGGCCATCGCCAGGCGCGCCGCGTCATAGGTGGTATATTGCCCCTCATCGGCGAGCGGCGGGATCGTCACTGTCTCGCCCTTGTCGAAGCCAGTGAGCGCGGCATCGACCAGATCGTCCACTTCCATCACGAAATCGGGCGGGAAGCTGTCGACATCCTTACCGGACTTCGCCCAGATCTCGGTGCGGGTGGCGCCGGGGAGGACCGCCTGGACGCGCACGCCCAGCGGCTCGAGCTGCGCAGCGAGCGAGAGCGAGATGTTGAGCAGGAAGGCCTTGGAGCCCGAATAGGTGCCGTCGAACATCTCGGGCGCGAAGGCGAGGACCGAGGCGATATTGACGATCGCGCCCGTGCCGCGTGCCTTGAACGCGCGTCCGGCCGCAGAGGCGAGCAGCGCGGGGGCGGTGATGTTGAGCGCGATCAGCCGCTCGATCGCGGGGGCTTCGTTGTCGAGCAGCCCGCCGTTCAGCGACATGCCGGCATTGTTGAGCAGCAGGGTGATGCTGGCGTCGGTGGCGAGGCGCTTCGCCACGCGGTCGAGGTCGTCGCCATCGGTAAGGTCGGCGGGAAGGACTTCGATGCTGCGGCCGGTCTCGGCGGTCAGGCGGTCGGCAAGTGCCTGCATGCGTGCCGCGTCCCGCGCGACGAGGATCAGGTCGTGGCCGCGGCGGGCCAGGCGATCGGCATAGACGGCGCCGATCCCGGTGGAGGCCCCGGTGATGAGGGCGGTGCCGAGCGAAGAAACAGTCATGGTTCGTCTCCGATGCGGCCCGGAGATCGAGTCGCTTGCATTTTAATAGTAACTCACTATCATTATGCAATGGACTCGAATGAGGAAAAATCGCGGACATGCTGTCCGGTTGCCCGCGGGCTCGCCAAGGTGGGGGATGCGTGGAGCATGCTGATCCTGCGCGACCTGAGCCTGGGGCTCAGCCGGTTCGAGGAATTGCGCGTCAGCCTGGGCATCGCGCCGAACATCCTCACCGCGCGGTTGCGCGCGCTGGGCGAAGCGGGGCTGGTGGTGAAAAGACGATATAGCGAACGCCCGCCGCGAGACGAATATGTGCTGAGCGATGCCGGCCGGGATTTCCTGCCGGTGCTGCACGTGATCGGCGAATGGGGCCGGCGCCACAATGGCGAAGGCGGCACCAGCCGGCTGGTCGATATCGAAAGCGATACGCTGGTCGAGCCGGTGGTGATCGATCGGCTCACCGGCAAGCCGCTGGCGGGCGCGAAGCTGCGCCTGGCGCAGCCGGACGATCCGCTGGTTTCAGGCGCGGCGCCGAAGCGCGGCTGGCTGCTCGATTAGTCCGGAACGTAGAACGACCAGAGATCGCTCTGCAGCTTCACCGCGGCGAAGCGCGTCGGCTTGGTCCGCGGGCCGATCTCGCAGATCATGTACGACAGGATGTCCGACGAAACGAGCGGATCGGGCAGGCGCACCGTCTCGGCGTTGAGCCAGCGCCATTCTTCCTGCCAGACCCGGTGGTTCTGGATGGTAAGACGGTCGCCCTTCTGTCCGACGTGCAGGTGCCGCCAGCGCATGTGTTCAGCCTCTTCGATTGCCCTGTCCACATTATAGCGGGGACAGGGCAGTCAAAGCCGGGTTCGGACGGGATTATTTGCCGCGCAGTCCCGACACGGTCAGGCCCGGCGTGATGAACTCGATATCGGTCTTGAGATGGAGCAGGCGCAGGCCGGTCTGCTCCAGCGCGCGGTCGAGCGCGGGGGCGAACTGCTCGGTCGTCTCGACGGTCTCGGCCCAGCCGCCATAGGCGCGGGCGAGCGCGGCAAAATCGGGGTTGCACAGCGCCGTGCCCGACAGGCGCGATGGATATTCGCGCTCCTGGTGCATGCGGATCGTGCCATAGGTCGAATTGTCGATGACCAGGACGATCAGGTCGGCGTCATGCTGGATCGCAGTGGCGAGCTCCTGGCCGTTCATCATGAAGTCGCCATCGCCCGCCAGCGCGACCACGGCGCGGTCCGGGAAGCGCAAGGCGGCGGCGACGGCGGCGGGGACGCCATAGCCCATCGCCCCGGCGGTGGGGGCAAGCTGGGTCGGCAGCGGGCCATAATGCCAGAAGCGGTGCCACCAGCTCGAGAAATTGCCGGCGCCATTGCAGATGATCGTATCCGCCGGCATCGCTTCGCGCATCGCCGCGACGCACTGGCCGAGATCGAGCGCGACGCCTTCGCGGGGCTTCGGGGTGGACCAGTCGAGCCACTCGGCATGCGCGGCCTTGGCATCGAAGCTGGGCAGCGTGACGTCCTCGTCGGCCGCGAGTGTCGCCGCGAACTCGAACGGGCGCGCGCAGATCGGCAGGTCGGCGAGATAGACGCGGTTTAGCTCGGTGGGATCCGGATGGACGTGGATCAGCGTCTGGCCGGGATGGTCGGGGGTGATCAGCGCATAGCCATCGGTCGTCGCCTCGCCCAGGCGGGCGCCCACCACCAGCAGCAGATCGGCATCCCTGATCCGCTGGACCAGCTTGGGGTTGGGGCCATAGCCGAGATTGCCAGCCCAGACCGGCGAGCTGTTGGGGATCGCATCCTGGCGGCGGAAGGCGCCGGCGACGGGCAGGGCGATCCGCGCGGCGAATTTGGCGAATTCCTCGCCGGCCTCGGCATCCCAGCCGGCACCGCCGACGATCGCGACCGGGCGCTTGGCGGCGGCGAGCATCTCGAACATCTGGTCGAGGTCATAGGCGCCGGGTGCCTGGAGCGGCGGGGCGAGTTCGGGCCGGTCCACCGCCTCGACCATATCGCACAGCATGTCCTCGGGCAGCGCGATCACCACCGGGCCGGGGCGGCCGGAGGTGGCAACGGCGAAGGCGCGGGCGACGTACTCCGGGATGCGGGCGGCGTCCTCGATCCGCGTCGCCCACTTCGCGAGCGGGGCGAACATCGCGGGGAAATCGACTTCCTGGAAACCCTCGCGGTCGCGCATGCCGCGGTCGACATCGCCGATGAACAGGATCATCGGCTGCGAATCCTGCATCGCGACATGGACGCCGATCGAGGCGTTGGTCGCACCGGGCCCGCGCGTCACGAAGGCGACGCCCGGGCGCTGCGTCATCGCGCCGTCGGCACAGGCCATGAACCCGACCCCGCCTTCCTGGCGGCACGTCACCACATCGATCGCCGGCACGTCGTGCAGCGCGTCGAGTACGGCGAGGAAGCTCTCGCCCGGCACGTGGAAGATACGGTCGCAGCCCTGCGCGACCAGATTGTCGACGAGGATCCTGCCCCCGGTGCGTTTCGCGGTCATGCTGCGGTCCTAGCCCGGCACGCGCGCGGGACCAAGGCGCGCGATCATTGCTGGCGTATAGGCTGCGGCAATGGGTCAATGCGGGAGTCGTCCGGGATCTTCCAGACGATAGGCATCTTCACCATCGCCTGGGTTGCGCGGCCTTGCGCATCGGTGGCCGGGACGAAGGTGGTGCGACGCGAGACGACATTGCAGCCGGTGTCGTCGAGGAGCGCGTAGCCACTACTCTGGGCAATTTCGCACTGGCTGACCTGACCCTTTGCCGAGACTGTGAGTGCCAGCACCGTGCGACCCTGCATGTCGGCGCGAAGGGCCGCGGCGGGATAGTCGATCGAGGTGATCGGGTTCGCGAGGACGCGTGGCGGGGTGACCAGTGGTTCGCCGGAACCCGGGTCGATGCGCGACCGCTCCCGGGTGCAGCGCTCCAGCCACTCCGCCGCGCGAAAAATGCCCAGCGTTTGCACGGTGCCGATCGCCCGGCCCTTCGCTGTGCGCACCGCAAGCGTGCCGCCGAGAAACCGAGGGTTGATCCCTGCCAGATCGATTGCCGTCCCATGCCCGCTCGGGTCGCGCCGGGCGTTGGCCGTGAATTTCTGAGGCTTGTCGGCGCGAGCTACGGTGAGCAGAAGGATAATCTTGCCATCCACTGCATCGGTCCAGGGGGCGGCGTTCAGGCGTAGTTCGGGGCCGCGGTCCTGCCGCTGGAGCAAGGTGACCCCGGTTTCCGTCCCACCGGGCGACGCTTGGCTCGCACAGAAATCATCGCCGCGAACCTGGCTCCAGGCGGGCGCGGGCAGCGTCTGGGCCGCGGCTGGCAGGGTGAGTGCGAGCAGGGCGGTGCAGGCGAGGGCGAAGGCGAGGCGGCGCATGCGCGATTTATGCGTGTCGCTCCCGTAACGGTCAACGCACCGACTGGACCGGTTCGGGGTGGGGCGTTAGGCCTGCCGGCAATAAAGGGAACCCCATGCTCATCGTCGGCAACCACGTCTCGCCTTATGCCCGCAAGGTGCTGGTCGCGCTCTATCACAAGGGCGTCGATTACGAGCTCGATCCGATCATTCCCTTTTTCGGCACCGATGCCTTCACTCGGATTAGCCCGCTGCGCCGCATTCCGGTGCTGATCGACGGCGACCTCGTGCTTAACGATTCGACCGTGATCGCCGAATATATCGACGAGCGCTGGCCCGAGCCGCCGCTGATGCCGCGCGGGGCCGCGGATCGGGCCAAGGCGCGCTGGATGGAGGAGTTCGCCGACAGCCGGCTGGGCGACCTGATCATCTGGCGGCTGTTCTACCAGAAGACGATCGTCCCCTATGTCTGGAAGCGCGAGATCGATCACGCGCTGATCGAGCAGGTGACGACGCGCGACCTGCCCGAAGCGCTCGACTGGATCGAGGTGCGGGCGCCGGCGGACGGCTTCCTGTTCGACCATGTCTGCACCGCGGACTTCACCTATGCCTGCTTCTTCCGCAATGCCTCGCTCGCCCAGTTCGAGATCGACGCGGATCGCTGGCCACGCACGGCCGGCTGGATGGAGCGGGTGCGGGCGGTGCCGGCGTTCGCGGGCACGATGAAGTTCGAAGCGGCGATCACCGGGGTGCGTTCGGCGGACCGGCCGGAGGCGCTACGCGCGGCGGGGGCGAAGGTGGTCGAGCAGAGCTATGGCGGACTGGAGCCGCACCGCTCGATCATGCTGGGGGACGGGCCGGAGGCGTAAGGGCCTGGCGCAATCGCGTTCCGGGAAGGATTGCCCAACTGCCAGATCATGGCAGTATGGCGCCCGGAGAGCGGCTTCCATGTCTCGCGCGCAACGTCTTCTCGACCTGATCCAAGTGCTACGCCAGCATCGGCGACCGGTTGCGGGTGCCGTGCTGGCCGAAGAACTCGGCATCTCGTTGCGTACCCTCTATCGCGACATACAGACGTTGAAAGCCCAAGGCGCGCATATCGAGGGGGAAGCAGGCTTGGGGTATGTTCTCCGTCCGGGCTTCATGCTGCCGCCGCTGATGTTCTCCGAAGAGGAAATCGAGGCGCTGGTGCTCGGCTCGCGCTGGGTTTCGGAACGGGCGGACGGGCTGCTCGGCAAGGCCGCGCGCAACGTGCTCGCGAAGATCGGCGCCGTGCTCCCCGACGATCTCAAGGCGGGCATAGAGGCCTCGGGCCTGCTGATCGGCCCCGGTGAGCCGATTGCAGCACGAGACGGTGAGCTTGCCGCGATCCGCCAGGCGATACGGTCCGAACACAAGATACAGGTCGCCTATGCCGATGAACATGGGAACGCCACCGAACGGATCATCTGGCCGATCGCGCTGGCCTTCTATGATCGCGTGCGTGTCTTGGTCGCCTGGTGCGAGTTGCGTACCGGCTACCGCCATTTCAGGATTGACCGCATTGCCACACTCGAATGCCAGGCGGAGCGGTATCCACGCCGTCGCGCCAAGCTGCTCAAGGAGTGGCACGCAGTCCAGGGCGTCCCCGAACAATGACTGCTGACAAGAACTGACAGGATGGCGTCGTAACGCTCCTTTCGCCGGCACCGATCCCCGTGTGCCGTTGATCCGAAAGGGAGTTTCATGCCGGACTTCAATTTCGTGCTCCTGCACGTCCGAGACCATGCAGCCAGCGCCGCGCTCTACCACGAACTGCTTGGCATCCCGATTGTCGCGCAGAAGCCGGATATCGCGATTTTGCCGTTGCGCGACGGCGTCATGCTGGGGCTATGGTCACGCGAGACGGTGGAACCCGAGAGTACGGGTCAGACCGGCGCAAGCGAGATCGCGTTCGGGGTTGCCGATGCGGCCGCGGTGGATGCGATGCATGCCGACTGGAGCCGGCGCGGTCTGTCGATTATCCAGGCCCCAACACGCATGAGCTTCGGCAAGACCTTCGTTGCACGCGACCCCGATGGTCACCGGTTACGCGTGTTCGCACCCGCGGCTGCATGACAATATCCTGGGTGGCCGCCGCATAGGGCTGGCCACCCCATCACTGGTAACAGAGATAACCCGGTCGTCGTCGCGGCGCCAGGCAGCGATTGCCCATAGAAAAAGGGCCGCGCGATTGCCCGCGCGGCCCCTTTCTCTTCGGATCGTCAGGCGATCAGAAGCGATAGCCGACGCCGGCCACGACCTGGTCGCGGTTCAGCTCGATGTCGTCGTAGCGCGAGTAGCGATACTCGACCTTGCCGTAGAACTTGCCGAAGTTCTTCTCGATGCCGGCGCCGAGGCGGTAGCCGTCGAAGTTCGCGCCGTCATTGCCGACGGTGATGCGAGCGTTGGTGTAGCCGCCCTTGCCGTAGATCAGCGTCGAGCCGCCGGCGACGAAGCCGACGCGCACGCCTGCATAGAGATCACGGCCAGCCTTGACGCCGCTTTCCTTGGTCGTCGCGCCAGTGATCTCGGCGTCGGCGCCGATCACGAACTTGCTGATCTGCTGGTCGTACCCGATCGCGCCGCCATAGGCGACGCCCGAGCGGCCATCGCCCTCGGAGCCGACATGATCCCAGCCGGCATTGGCCTCGATGCGCGGGCCGGTGAAGGGCGCGTCGCTGTCCTGCGCGAATGCGGGGGCTGCGGTGGCTGCCATGAGGGCGAGCGCGGTCGTTGCGAGAATTCGCATTATATTTCCTACCTTTGGACTTATTTACTCAGGTTCGGATGGCCATCCGGGCTTCTACGTAGGCCTCCGATTCCGCAGTGCAATATGGCAATTTAATTACAAAACGACCGTGTTGCGTTTGTGCCACACCACCATGGTTGGTCACCTTCCGTTCAGGTTGGGCGGGAGCATCCTCAGGGTAACCGCGAAGTTGAAGGCCGGTTCAGGTTCGCTTGACCCGGGATCGGGCGACCGACTATCGCCCGCGGCGAAGCAGGAGAGAATCGCCGATGAAGAAGCTCTATCCCAACGCCGCAGCAGCGCTGGAAGGGCTGCTGTTCGACGGCATGACGATCTGCGCCGGCGGGTTCGGCCTGAGCGGCATTCCGGAGCGGCTGATCGACGCGATCCGCGACGCGGGGACCAGGGATCTCACCATCGCCAGCAACAATGCCGGCATCGACGGCGAGGGGCTGGGCAAGCTGCTGCGCACCCGCCAGGTGAAGAAGATGATCTCGTCCTATGTCGGCGAGAACAAGGAGTTCGAGCGGCAATATCTGAGCGGCGAGCTCGAGGTGGAATTCTGCCCCCAGGGCACGCTGGCCGAGCGCTGCCGCGCGGGCGGGGCGGGGATCCCGGGCTTCTACACCAAGACCGGCGTCGGCACGCTGGTCGCCGAGGGCAAGGAAGCCAAGGTCTTCGACGGCGAGGAATATATCCTCGAGCGCGGCATCCGCAGCGACCTGTCGATCATCAAGGGCTGGAAGGCGGACGAGAGCGGCAACCTGATCTTCCGAAAGACCGCGCGCAACTTCAACCAGCCGATGGCGACCGCGGGCAAGGTCTGCGTCGCCGAAGTCGAGGAAGTGGTGCCGGTGGGCAGCCTTGATCCCGACCAGATCCATTTGCCGGGCATCTATGTGAACCGGCTGATCCTGGGCGCGCCCTACGACAAGAAGATCGAGTTCCGCACCACCCGGCCGCGCCCGGAGTCCGCAGACGCGGCATGAGCCGCCTGGCGGTGATCGCGGGCCTCGCGCTCGCTGCAACGAGCCTTTCGGGCTGCATCGCCGTGGCCGCGGTACCGCTGGCGGCGGCGGCGGGCGTGGTCAAGACCTCGCAGGACAGCAAGGCGCGCAAGAGGAGCAAGCGCCAGCAACAGGCGCCGGCCCCGCAGCCGGGCCAGGTCTATACGACCGCGGACGGCAAGCAGGTTCAGCTCACCAGCCTCACCGCGCTGCCGGCGCCTGACGGCACCACGGCGCCGGCTGCCGCCACGCCGGTTCCGGGCAGCGTGCCGCCCGAGATGCAGTTCCTCTACGGTTCGGGCGAGGGTGCGGCGCTGAGCCTGCAGGCCTATTCGGCGCTGTGGAATTATCTCCACAACGAGATCCGCTACGTCCGCGACAAGAGCCGTATCTCCTCGGTAGTGATGACGCGCGATTCGACGCTGACTTCGCCCAAGTTCGACACGTGCGGCAAGCGGCCGATGGCCGCGGTGTTCGACGTGGACGAGACCGTGCTGCTCAACCTCGGCTTCGAGAGCGACGCCGCGCGGCGGGGCCCGGGCTATGACCAGGCCCGCTGGACGCGCTGGGAAGAAACCGGCGCCGACAAGGTGGAGGCAGTGCCCGGCGCCGCCGAGACGGTCGCGGCGATCCGCGGCGACGGCATCACCGTCATCTTCAATTCCAATCGTACCGCCAGCACTGCGGCCTTCACCGCGGAGGCGCTCGACAAGGCAGGGCTTGGTCCAGTCACCATTGGCGATACGCTGGTGCTGCGCGACGACAAGGCGCCGAGCGGCAAGGACGAGCGTCGCTGGAAAATCGCCGAGCGCTATTGCATCGTCGCGATGGGTGGCGACCAGCTGGGCGACTTTAGCGACCTGTTCAACGCCAAGGACCTGTCCACCCCGGCGCGGCGCAACACCACCGCCAACACGCTGATCGCGCCGCTCTGGGGGCGTGGCTGGTTCATCCTGCCCAACCCGGTCTACGGCTCGGGCCTGAAGGGCGGGATGGACGAGGTATTCCCCAAGGACAAGCAATGGGCCGATCCGGCCGATGCGGCGCCCAGGCCATGAGCTTTGGGCGCAAGGGCATGATCTCGAACGAGCTCGATATTTCGGGCGCGTCGCAGTTGCTCCAGGGCAGCCGCGAGTTCCTGCGCATGTGGAACAGGCCGGGCGGGGAAGCGGCCTGCCTGATCGATCCCGCCGCGCTCGACCCCGATCCCGCGGCGTTCGGCATCGCGCTGGTTGATTGCATCCGCCACGGCGCGCGCGCCTGGGCGAACGCGACCGGCATCAGCCAGGACGAGGCGCTGGCGCGCATCTGGTTCGGCTTCGATGCCGAACGTGACAACCCCACCGATCTTGGCAAGGAAGTGAACTGATGCCCTGGACCCGCGATGAAATGGCGGCCCGCGCCGCGACGGAGCTGCAGGACGGCTTCTACGTCAACCTCGGCATCGGCATTCCCACCCTCGTGGCGAACCACATTCCGGCGGGCGTCGAAGTGACGCTCCAGTCCGAGAACGGCATGCTCGGTATCGGGCCCTTTCCCTATGAGGGCGAGGAGGATCCGGACCTGATCAACGCCGGCAAGCAGACGATCAGCGAGCTGCCCCAGTCGGTCTATTTCGGCTCGGAGCAGAGCTTCGCGATGATCCGCGGCGGTCATATCGACCTGACCGTGCTCGGCGCGATGGAGATCAGCGAGACCGGTGACATCGCCAACTGGATGATCCCGGGCAAGATGATCAAGGGCATGGGCGGCGCGATGGACCTGGTCGCCGGGGTGAAGAAGATCATCGTGGTCATGGAGCACAACTCCAAGGACGGCGCGCCGAAGTTCGTGCCGAGCTGCAGCCTGCCGCTCACCGGCAAGAACGTGGTCGACATGATCATCACCGATCTCGCCGTGTTCCAGCGCCCCGACCACGCCTCGCCCTTCCGGCTGGTCGAGCTGGCGCCCGGCGTGACCGAGGCGGAAGTCGCGGAGAAGACCACGGCGAAGTACGAAGCGCTGGCCACGGCCTGATGTGGCGCTGGGCCGCGGGCGCCGAGCTGGCACTGGTGCTCGCGGGCGGTGCGCTGGCGCTGTTCGTCTCGCCGCCGGGGTTGCTGTCGCTTGCCGACGCAGTGGCGGGCGGCGGCGCGGGCACGGCGCGGCCGGGCAGCGCGATCGCGTTCGGCACGCACGGCCAGACGCTCGACGTCTGGCGCCCGGCGGGCGCCCGGGCGGCTGACAAAAGGCCGGTGCTGATCTTCTGGTATGGCGGCGGCTGGGTGAAGGGCGATCGCCGCGCCTATGCCTTTGCCGCGCGCGCCTTTGCCCGGGCGGGCTATGTCGTCGTGGTGCCGGACTATCGCAAGGTGCCTGGGGTGCGCTTCCCGGCCTTCCTCCAGGACGGTGCTCAGGCGGTGAAATGGACGCGCGACCATGTCGCCGAATATGGCGGTGATCCCGGACGCATCGCGCTCGCGGGGCATTCCGCGGGGGCGTACACCGTGGCGATGCTCGCGCTCGACCGGCGCTGGCTGCAGGCGGAGGGCGTCGATCCCGGCATCGTGCGCGCGGGCGTGGGGCTGTCGGGTCCGTACGACTTCTATCCCTTCACTGCGAAGCGCTCGATCGATGCGATGCAGGGCGTCGCCGATCCCGCGATGACCCAGCCGATCCATTTCGCCCGCGCCGATGCGCCGTCGCTGCTGCTCGTCACTTCGGATGGCGACACGGTGGTGCGGCCGAGGAACGCGATCAACCTTGCGGCCAGGCTGCGGGCGCTGGGCGCGCCGGTCACGCTTGAGAACTATCCCGGGCTCAGCCACGAGGAAGTGGTGATGGCGCTGTCCACGCCGTTTCGCGGCAAGGGGCCGACGCTGCCCGACAGCCTGGCGTTTCTGAACGCGGCGCTGGCAAGGCGCTGATGCTGCGGCGCAGCGTGTACGCGAATTAATTGGCGGCGGACGGCGCAAAGGCGTAAGCCTAACCGCATGTTAGCCTGGTTCCGCCGCCGCTATTTGGACCTGCTGGGCTCCATCTACATCTACAACGAGCATCGTGGCTATACGAGCATCGACCGGGTGCTCGAAGCGGTGAAGGCGCGCGCGCCCGACGATCACCAGCTGATCGCCGATATCGAGAAGCACCGCGCCGACGAGCGCAAGCACTACGTCATGTTCAAGCGCTGGTTCGAGCTGCAGGGCAAGATGCCGCTCCAGGTCGACCGCACCTGCGGCCATATCGACCGGTTCGTCGAGATCATGTTCCGCCGGACGATCGACGAGCTCGACACCAACAGGATCATCGCCGAGGACGACGAGTTCGAGAAGCTCTGCCGGGTGATCTCGCTCACCGAGCAGCGCGGCCACAAGCAGGTGGAGATCCTGCTCAAGCATCCGCTGGTCACCGGCGACAAGGTGCTGATGAAGATCTTCCGGATCATCGAGAAGGACGAGCCGAGCCACTGGGCGCCCTATGAGGGCTGGCTCAAGGCGAACGGCAAGCGCGATTCGAAATGGTGGGAGCGGGGGATCGACACGTTCATCCACTCTGAACTGCTGTTCCTGAAGCTGCCGGCGCTGTTCCTCAATCCGCGGGTCAAGCGGCGGACCGAATGGCAGGACGCGGACGAGCCGGCCGAGCGCAAGGCCTCGCCGGTGCCGGTGCTGGGGTAAGGCGTCCCTTAATCCCGTCATCCCCGCGAAGGCGGGGATCCAGGTAACAGAGCAACGTCCTTCGTGACTCTGGATCCCCGCCTTCGCGGGGATGACGAAGGAGGTGACGAGAAAGTCTGGAGGGGCTTTCTAGCCCGCCACGCCTCGGCTACCTCAACCCCATGCGCATCCTCCTGACAGGCTCTTCCGGCTGGCTCGGCCGCTTCCTCGCGCCCTTGCTGCGGGCCAACGGCCACACTGTCACCGGCCTCGACATCGCCCCCGGCGCGGACACCGACATCCTCGGTTCGGTCGCCGACCGCGCGCTGGTCGACCGCATCTTCGCCGAGCGGGGCATTGAGGCGGTCATCCATGGCGGCGCGCTGCACAAGCCCGATATCGCGCGGTATCCCGCACAGGCGTTCATCGACGTCAACGCTAGCGGCACGCTCAACCTGCTCGAGGCGGCGGCGCAGGCCGGACATGACCGGTTCGTCTTCACCTCGACCACCTCGCTGATGATCAGCCAGGCGATTCGCGACGAGGCGGGGGATGCGGCGGTGTGGCTCGACGAGGCCTCGGGGCCGATCGAGCCGCGCAACATCTACGGCGTCACCAAGCTCGCCGCCGAGCAGCTCTGCCGGCTGGCCTGGCTCAACGATGGCCTCAACTGCGTCGTGCTGCGCACCAGCCGCTTCTTCCCCGAAGAGGACGATACCCACCGCGCGCTGTCGGGCGAGAACATGAAGGCGAACGAGCTGCTCCATCGCCGGCTGACGGTGGAGGATGCGGCGCGCGCGCACCTGGTCGCGCTGGAGAAGGCACCGGAGATCGGCTTCGGTACCTTCATCGTCTCGGCGCCGACCCCGTTCAGCCGATCCGAGTGCGCCGAACTAAAACGCGACGCCGGGGCAGTAATAACGCGCCATTATCCCGATGCAGTCACGTTATACGCTGCGAAAGGCTGGCAACTTCCGAAAAGCATCGGTCGTGTTTATGATGCGGCGCTTGCCGGGAAACTGCTCGGCTTTCGATGCGAGACGGATTTCGGAACGGTGCTCGATTCGCTGCGGCAGCAAACTGCACTGCCTTTCGCGCATGATCCGAATTATGTTTCGCCGAAAGAGATATAGGCGCGGGATGGTGGTCCACCGACGCCTTGTGTTTTGTTGAGATAACACAAGCGTTTCGGGGGATTTCTTTATGCGTTGGGTCGTTCGCGGGCTGTTGGTGCTCGTTTCCGTCGCCTGTCTTGGGCTGGCGGTGATCTATGGCGGGTCCGAATGGGCGATCCGCAAGAGCCACGCCGTGGCGCTGCCTTCCATCGCCTCGGACCGCTCGCCGGCGGGGGTGGCCGAAGGCGGACGGCTCGCCTCGGCGATGGGGTGTCGCGGCTGCCACGGCCCGAACGGCAACGGCGTGCTGCTGGCCGAAGTGCCCGGCGTGATCCACGCCGCCACCCCGGCGCTGGCGCGTGCCGCCGCAACCTATTCGGACGCCGAACTGGCGCGGCTGATCCATTACGGGATCAAGCGCAACGGACAGGGCGTCTATCTGATGCCGATCGAAGGCCATGCACGCATCGCCGACGAGGATGTCGCGCGAATCATCGGCTGGATCCGCACGCTCAAGCCCTCCGCCGCCGACCGGACCGACACGCTGAGCTTCGGCCCGCTGGGGCGGGTGGCGATCCTCACCGGCAAGCTCAAGCAGGAAGTGATCGAGACGCCGCGGGCACCCGCCCGGCGCCCGGCCGATATCGGCGGCTACATCGCCGGCACGGTGTGTGCGGGTTGCCATTCCATGACCGAGGCGCGCGAGGCGCATGACGATGGCCGGCGCGTGCCGCCCTTGCTCGAGATCGCGCCGGCCTATGACCTGCCCGCGTTCCGCAAGCTATTGCGCACCGGCGTCGGCATGTCGCCGCGCGACCTGGGGCTGATGGGACGGGTCGCGAAGGGGGACCTTTCGCATCTCACCGACCAGGAAATCGTGGCATTGCATACCTACCTCAGGGCGGAAGCTCAGAAGCCGCCGCGCTGAGACGGAGAATAGTTCAACTATGCGATGGAAAATTGCCGAAAGGGTTGCTCGCGCGCAAGAATCGGTTAAAGCGCGCGCATCATGACCCTGCAACCACGCACGCTGTACGAGAAAATCTGGGCCGACCATGTGGTCGAGCGCCGGGATGACGGAACCTGCCTTATCTATATCGACCGCCACCTCGTCCATGAGGTGACCAGCCCCCAGGCCTTTGCCGGCTTGCGCGCGGCGGGGCGGCCGGTGCGCCGCCCGGACCTTACGCTTGCGGTCCCCGACCATAACCTGCCGACCACGGCGCGCGTCGATGCCGCGGGGCATGAGCTGCCGATCGCCGATCCGGCCAGCGCCAAGCAGCTCTCGACGCTGCGCATCAACACCGCCGAGTTCGGCGTGCCCTATATCGACGCGCTCGATGTGCGGCAGGGGATCGTCCACGTCATCGGCCCCGAGCAGGGCTTCACGCTGCCCGGCACGACTTTGGTCTGCGGCGACAGCCATACCTCGGCGCATGGGGCGCTCGGAGCCTTGGCCTTCGGCATCGGCACCAGCGAAGTCGAGCATGTCCTCGCCACGCAAACCTTGCTGCTCAAACAGTCCAAGACGCTCGAGATCCGCGTCGATGGCGCGCTCGGCTTCGGGGTGAGCCCCAAGGACGTGGTGCTGGCGATCATCGGCAAGATCGGCGCGGCCGGCGGCACCGGCTATGTCATCGAATTCACCGGCGACGTGATCCGCGCCATGTCGATCGAGGGGCGGCTGACCGTCTCGAACATGTCGATCGAGGGCGGCGCCCGCTCCGGCCTGATCGCGCCCGACGAGGCCAGCTATGCCTATCTAAAGGGCCGCCCGATGGCGCCGACGGGCGAGGCCTGGGACCGGGCCGTTGCCTATTGGCGGACGCTGCCGACCGATGCCGGCGCGCGCTACGACAAGAGCGTAATCCTCCACGCCAGCGATATCGCGCCGTCGCTCACCTGGGGCACCAGCCCCGAGGATGTGGTGGCGATCACCGGCACCGTGCCCGATCCCGAGAGCTTCGAGGATCCGGCCAAGCGCGTCGCCGCGCAGAAGTCGCTCGACTATATGGGCCTGACGCCGGGCATGCGGATGGAGGACGTGCCGATCGAGCATGTCTTCATCGGCAGCTGCACCAACAGCCGGATCGAGGATCTGCGCGCCGCCGCCGCGGTGGTGAAGGGCCATCACATCGCCGACCGCGTCCGCCAGGCGCTGATCGTGCCGGGCTCCGGGCTGGTCAAGTTGCAGGCCGAGGCCGAGGGGCTCGACCGCATCTTCACCGAGGCCGGCTTCGAGTGGCGCGAGCCCGGCTGCTCGATGTGTCTCGCGATGAACCCGGACAAGGTCCCCGCCGGCGAACGTTGTGCTTCCACCTCGAATCGAAATTTCGTAGGAAGACAAGGTCCTGGGGCGCGGACGCATCTGCTTTCACCCGCAATGGCGGCGGCAGCGGCGATCCGAGGGCGCCTCACCGATGTCAGGGAGCTGATGTCGGCGGATGCGTAAGGGGATGAAGTATGAAGCGGGCGCTTATCGCATTGGTTGCGGGGACGGTGCTGAGTGGTCTGGTGGCGGCCTATGCCGCGACCGGCAAGACCGTCGAGCCGAAGGCGGAGACAACGGCCGCCCGCTGATCCGGGAGGTTGTGTAATGGAAGCAGTCCGTCAGGTGCACGGGCGCGCCTATCCGTGGGGCGCCAAGAATATCGACACCGACATCATCATCCCGGCGCACTGGCTGAAGACCACGACGCGCGAGGGGCTTGGCAAGGGCGCCTTCGAAAGCGTGCGCGCGCAGCCGGGCAATGTGTTCGACGACGAGCGCTATGCCGGCTCGCCCGTGCTCGTCGCCGGCGACAATTTCGGCTGCGGTTCCAGCCGCGAGCATGCCGCCTGGGCGCTGGCCGATCTCGGCATCCAGGCCGTGATCGCGCCGAGCTTCTCCGACATCTTCTCGGGCAATGCCTTCAAGAACGGCATCGTGCCGGTGGTGCTGCCGCAGGAGGCCGTGGACCGGCTCGTGGAGGTGGCGAAGACCGACGAGATCACCGTCGACCTGGAGACGATGACCGTCACCACGCCCTTCCAGGACCGTTTCCCGTTCGAGCTCGACGCCTTCCGCCGGCAATGCTTGATGGAAGGGCTGGACGAGATCGGTATGACGCTGGCACAAGATACCGCGATTTCGAAATTCGAATCCGGGATGGCGCAAAGCCGCCCGTGGATCGCGGTGGAGACGGCGAATGAAGGCACTGCTCTCGAAGCAACCGGGCGGACCTGATACTCTAATCCTGGAAGAGCTGCCCGATCCGGTGGCGGGCAAGGGGCAGGTTGTCGTGGCCGTGAAGGCCTGCGCGATCAACTATCCCGACTTCCTGATCATCGAGGACAAATACCAGTTCAAGCCGCCGCGCCCCTTCGCGCCGGGCGGCGAGATCGCCGGCGTGATCGAGAGCGTCGGCGAGGGCGTGACCGGCTGGGCGGTGGGCGACCGGGTGATCGCGGTGACCGGCCATGGCGGGCTGGTCGAGAAGCTGGCGATCGAGGCGGTGCGGCTGTTCCGCCTGCCCGAGGGCCGCAGCTTCGAGGAAGGCGCGGCGCTGCTGCTCACCTATGCCACGACGATCCACGCGCTGCTCGACCGCGGGCATCTGCGCGAGGGGCATAATCTGCTCGTGCTGGGCGCGGCCGGTGGCGTCGGCCTCGCGGCGGTCGAGCTCGGCAAGGCGTTCGGCGCAAGGGTCGTGGCGGCGGTTTCCTCGCCGGAGAAGGGGGAAGCAGCCAAGGCGGCGGGCGCGGACGAGACTCTGGTCTATGGCCGGGCGCCTTTCGACAAGGACCAGTCCAAGGCGCTGGCCGAGCAGTTCAAGGCCGCGCTCGGGCCCCAGGGCGCCGATGTGATCTACGATCCGGTGGGCGGCGATTATGCCGAGCCGGCGCTGCGTTCGATCGGCTGGGAAGGGCGCTATCTAGTGGTCGGCTTCCCGGCGGGCATCCCCAGGCTGCCGCTCAACCTGACCCTGCTCAAGAGCTGCGACGTGTGCGGCGTGTTCTGGGGCGCCTTTGCGGCACGCGATCCCAAGGCCAATGCGGCGCATGTCGAGCAGTTGTTCCGGCTCTGGGGCGAGGGGCATATCGCGCCCAAGGTGACCGAGACCTTCGCGCTGGCCGATGCAGGCCAGGCGATCGCCAAGATGGCGGCGCGCGCAGTGATCGGGAAGGTCGTGGTGACGATCTAGGTCGAATCCCGCGCCACACTTATTCGTCATCCCGGCGAAAGCCGGAACCCAGGGCCACGGGCGATTCGGCAGAGAAACCCTGGGCCCCGGCTTTCGCCGGGGTGACGGTTATGTGTGTGGGTAGCGGCCACTCGCTTGCCACGGCGGTCCCCCCAACCTATCTCCGCACCAAACGCCAGATAGGGGATTGCAATGACCACGTTCGACGATCGCGAAAAGGCATTCGAAGCGAAGTTCGCGCGCGACGAGGACATGGCCTTCCGCGTCACTGCCCGTCGTAACCGTCTCGTCGGCCAGTGGGCCGCAGCGCAGATGAACCTCACTCCGGAAGAGACCGACGCGTATGCCAAGGCGGTCGTCCAGGCCGATTTCGAGGAAGCGGGCGACGAGGACGTGATCCGCAAGCTGCTCGGCGACCTGCTCGCCGCCGGTGTCGAGACCGATGAGGCCATCGTGCGCCGTGCACTCGAGGAACAGTCGGTCGAATCGCGCCGCCAGCTGATGGGCGAAGCCTGATGCCGATGGCGGCCAGCGAGATCGAGGAGTTGATCAAGTCCGGCATCCCCGATGCCCGGGTCGAGATCACCGATCTTGCCGGTGACGGCGATCATTATGCGGCGCGGGTTGTCGCGCCGATGTTCAAGGGCATGCCGCGGGTGCGCCAGCACCAGGCGGTCTATGCCGCGCTCGGTGGGCGCATGGGCGGCGTGCTGCACGCGCTCCAGCTAACCACCGAAGCGCCTGTCGAGGAGTGAGTGAAGTGACCGACGATACCCAGGCGCGCATCCAGGCGCTGGTCGATGCCAACCCGGTGCTGCTGTTCATGAAGGGCAGCCCGCTGTTCCCGCAATGCGGCTTTTCCAGCCGCGCGATCACGATCCTCAGCCATCTCGGCGCCGAGTTCGAGAGCGTTGACGTGCTCCAGGACCAGGGCATCCGCCAGGGGATCAAGGAATTCTCCGACTGGCCGACCATCCCGCAGCTCTATGTGAAGGGCGAATTCGTGGGCGGTTCGGACATCATGATGGAGATGTACGAGAGCGGCGAGCTGGCGCAGCTCCTTGCGGACAAGGGTGCGACGGCGGCCTGATCGCCGCCGGCTAGCCTGAACTCGAATTCGCCACTCCGGCCTTGTGCCGGGCCGCCCCTCCCGAGGAGTGAGCCTGGCGGCGCTGGGTGACCGCTCCGATCTTGTTACTGCGTTGGCGATTGGCGGCACCGTGGATCCCGACACGAGGCCGGGATGACGGACTAACGGCTGCAATCGTGACGTCATGGCTGCACGCCGCCATGGCGTGACGTCACGGCGTCAAGCCGTCCGAGTCGCTGGTGTCTGGGAGAACCCGGGTCGGGTGGGTCGACGCGAGACCGGGGAAGTAGCGGTCGACCCACCCTGAAATAAAGCGTTGAACGCTTGAGGTGCCTTATACCTTGCAGACCCCGTGCCAGTTCCCGCGAACCGAAGATTTCCGCGGGTTTTCCTGGTTAGCGGATTTTAACCTGACCTCGCACTTGTAAGCGATTCCGACAGTTTCGGGACTTAGGCAGCGAGATCGCAGGGCAAGCCGTTAGATTTCGTTCACCCACGGTTCACCCGCTTGACTACAGACGTAATCATCACGATTACACAAGTAGTCGAGCTAAAGAGGGACCGATGACGGAACGGATCAGCGATGCGGAGCACGCCGTGATGGAAGTGCTCTGGGAGAAATCGCCGCTCACCGCCCAGGAAGTGGCCGAGCGCGTGCCAGCGACCCGCGGCTGGAGCGCCAACACGGTCAAGACCCTGCTCGGGCGCCTGCTCGCCAAGAGCATCATCGCGCACCAGGAAGAGGGGCGCCGCTACCTCTATCGCCCGCTGGTCGCCCGCGGCGATTATGTCGCCGGGGAGTCGCGCAAGCTGATGGACCGGCTGTTCGGCGGCAAGCTGACGCCTCTCGTGGCGCATCTGGCCGAGCGCGACCAGCTGACCGACCAGGACATCGCCGAGATCGAAGCGCTTCTGCGGGAGCTCAAGCAATGATGGGCTGGATCATCGAGACCTTCGTCGCGACCACCTTGCTGATGCTGCTGGTGCTGGCCCTGCGCGGGCCGGTGCGCCGCACCTTCGGCGCGAACATCGCCTATGTGCTCTGGCTGCTGCCGGTGGCGCGGCTTTTCCTTCCGCCGGTGCCGCACGAATGGCGCGAGCAGGCGATGGCTCCAGTCGCCGCGGCGAGCGATGTCGTCGCTTACTATGTCGTCGATCCGATTTCGCTCTCGTCCACGCCCGCTGCCGGCACGGCGATGGTCTCGACGATCGACTGGATCTTCGTGATGCTGGTCGCCTGGCTTGCCGGCGCGGCGCTGTTCCTGGGCTATCACCTGATCGCCCACGCCCGGCACTGCAGCCGCCTGCTCAAGGCTGCGCGGGTCGATCGTACCGTGGCCCAGGGCCGCGTGCGCGTGATCGAGACCGATGCGGTGCACGGCCCGCTCGCCTTCGGGGTGTGGCGCAAATACGTCGCCTTCCCGTGCGATTTCACCGAGCGCTATGACGAGCAGGAGCGCGATCTCGCGCTGGCCCATGAGCTTGGCCACCATGTCCGTGGCGATCTGATCGCCAACTGGGTCGCGCTGTTCGTCCTCGCCATCCACTGGTTCAACCCGGTCGCCTGGAGGGCCTTCCGCGCCTTCCGTGCCGACCAGGAAATGGCCTGCGACGCCCTGGTGCTCGCTGGCCGCGCCCAGGCACTGCGCCATGCTTATGGCCGTGCGATCGTCAAGTCCGCGCATGGGGGTGCGGTCTCGGCGGCATGTCATCTGCACACGATCAATGAAGTCAAAGGGAGGCTCCGCATGCTTTCGAAGACCCAGAAGAATACCCCTGCTCGCCTGGCCGCCGGCCTGCTCGGCACCGGCGCGCTCGGCCTGGCCGCGCTCGGCCTCACCGCCTCGGGCACCCAGGCCGCCGAGCAGATCAAGGCGAAGGTGGAGACCGTCACCGGCGTGAAGCTGGACCAGGACGTGCCCGCCCCGCCGGCGCCGCAGGCCGCGCCCAGCGAACCCGCCGCGCCCGACGCCCCGGCTGCGCCCGAAGGCCCGGTCAAGGTCAAGTCGCGCTACGTCTACGCCGTCAGCAGCGACGACAAGGACAAGGGCGCCAAGGACGGCAAGCGCATCACCAAGATGGTGATGGTCCACGCGGACGGCACGTCGACCGAGACGATGATGCCCGATATCGACAAAATCCGTGCCGAGATGCCCGAGGTCCGGAACGGCAAGTGCGACGGCACCGCGGACAAGCCGGTCGTCGAGAATTTCGAGCGGAACGGCAAGAAGGTGATGATCATCTGCTCGAACCGCATCGAGAAGATCACGGTCCATGCCGAGAAGATGGCGTTCGAGAGCAGGAAGATGGGCATGCGCTCGGCGGCGATGGGCCTGCACATGGCCCGCCGTTCGATCGAGAGCCAGTCCGACCTCAGCCCCGAGCAGCGCGCCAAGGCACTGAAGGGCATCGACGAAGCCATTGCAGAGGTCGAGAAGGGCAGCACTCCCGACAACAAGTAACCCAGAGGGGAAGGGCGTTCGTCAAAAGGCCCCTTTCGCGAACGCCTTTTCGGCGGGGCCGGCTGCTCTCCTTCGCAGCCGGCCCCGTTTCGTCTGCGGCCTTGCGCTCCGGCGCGGCAAAGGCCATCTCGGGCATATGGACATCATCGCGGACGCCCCGACGGGGCTGGCCATGGCGCTCGATCCGCTGGTCACGCGCATATTGGCGCCCAATCCCTCGCCCTTCACCTATACCGGCACGCAGAGCTATCTGGTCGGCACGACCGCGCTCGCGGTGATCGATCCGGGCCCGGACGAGCCCGCGCATCTCGACGCGCTGATGGCAGCTATCGCCGGACGCAAGGTCGTCGCGATCCTGTGCACCCATACGCACCGCGACCATAGCCCCGCCGCCGCGCCGCTAAAGGCACTGACCGGCGCCCCGATCATCGGCTGCGCGGCGCTCTCGCTCGCCGACGCCGGCCCGCGCGCCGACGCCGCCTTCGACACCGGCTATGCGCCCGACCGGGTGCTGGCGGACGGGGAGAGCGTGGCCGGCCCCGACTGGACGCTCACTGCGGTCGCCACCCCCGGCCACACTTCCAACCATCTCTGCTTCGCCCTGCAGGAATCCGGAGCCTTGTTCAGCGGCGACCATGTGATGGGCTGGTCGACCACCGTGGTGGCGCCGCCCGATGGCGACATGGCCGCGTACATGGCCAGCCTCGACAGGCTGATGCAGCGCGCCGAGGATCGCATCTATTTCCCCGCGCATGGCGAACCCGTGCAGAAGCCGCACCGCTTCGTGCGCGGGCTGATCGGCCATCGCAAGCAGCGCGAGGGCCAGATCCTGCGCCTGCTCAAGGCGGACGTCGATGCAGTTCCCGCACTGGTCGAGCGCATGTATGTAGGGCTCGATCCCAGGCTCACCGGTGCGGCCGGGCGGTCGGTGCTCGCGCATCTGATCGACCTGCGCGACCGCGGGCTCGTCATCGAGGAGGGCGATGCGTGGAAGATGACAGCGCGAAACAGGGCGGCGGCTGCCTGAAGCTGTTCGGCGCGTTGCTGGTGATCCTGCTGGCGATCGGCGCCGGCTTCTGGTTCGTTGGCGACACGATCAAGCGGCAGTTTCAGGGCCCGACGCCGGAGACGGTGGCGCAGGCGAGCCTGGCAGGGCTGCGCGAGCAGAACCGGCTGTCCGCCTTCGCGGCCAAGTTCGTCGCGGTGGTCACCTCCAAGCAGAGCCAGCTCGGCTTCACCGCGCAGAAGACGATGATCATGCCGGGCAGCGTCCGCTACGAAGTCGACCTGTCCAAGCTGCGACAGGAGGATGTCACCTGGGATGCGGCGACCAAGCGGCTGACCGTCAAGCTGCCCCAGGTCGAGGCCACCGATCCCGCGGTCGATCTCAACAATATCCGCCAGTACGACAATGGCGGCATCCTGCTCTCCGTCACCGATGTCGGCGGCAAGCTGGACGAGGCCAACCGCAAGGCCGGGCAGGCCGAACTGCTCAAGCAGGCGCAGTCCGGCCCCTATATGCGCATGGCCCGCGATGCGACGCGCAAGGCGATCGAAAGCAGCTTCGTGATGCCGCTCAAGGCCGCGGGGATCGATGCCAGCGTGAATGTGATCTTCCCCGACGAGGCCAACCGCCCGACCGAGCGCTGGGACGAATCGCGCCGGCCCGAGGACGTGCTCTCCAACCGCCGCTGAGCCGCTCCGCCGGTTTGCGGCGGGGATGGACGCACGCGCGACGCAGCCCGTTGAGCGGCCGCGCCAAACCCTGTACCTTCGCTGCAGTGCAACCTTCAGTTGGGGGACTGAACATGGCGACCCTTGCCGAGCCGATGCCCAATCTGGGCCGTGACGACCGCTTCTTCCTGACCATGGCGATCGTGATGGCGCTGAGCGTGGTTGCGGGCTTCAGCCTGCAGCTCGCCGCCGGACGTTCCAGCTTCGGCGCGCCGTTCCATGTCCATCTGCACGCCGTCGTCTTCTTTGGCTGGGTGGTGCTGTTCGTCACGCAGAACGTGCTGGTGACCCGCGGCACCATGACGCTGCACCGCAGGCTCGGCTGGATCGGCGCGGGCTGGGCGGTGCTGATGGTCGCTATCGGCATCTTCACCACCGTGGTGATGGTGCGCGCGGGCCGTGCGCCCTTCTTCTTCGAGCCCGGCTATTTCCTGATCATGAACCCGCTCAGCGTGCTTTGCTTCGGCGGATTGACCGCGGCGGCGATCAAGATGCGCCGCGAGACTGCCTGGCATCGCCGGCTGATGTATTGCGGCATGGCCGTGCTGACCGGCCCGGCCTGGGGCCGGCTGATGCCGATGCCGCTGCTCGCGCCGCATGCCGAATGGTGGGTGCTCGGCGGCGTGCTGTTCTTCGTCGCGATCGGCATGATCGCCGACCTGCGCCGGCGCGGGGCCGTGCATCCCGCCTTTTGGTGGGGCGCCGGCACGATCATCGCGGTACAGATCGCAATGACCCTGATCGCGCACAGCCCGGTCGGCGTGGCGATCTATGACTGGGTGGTGCAGGGCACGCACGGTGCTGCCCTGCCTGCGCTCGCCTTCCCGCCGCCCCCGCCAATGGGTTGATCCCGGGCTCGCGCGGGGCCATGTGCAGCGCGGGCAAGGGAGTGAGTGAAGCATGGACGCGCGCAACGGCATTGGCGGCAGCTTGAGCGGGCTCGACCTCCGCGCGGAGATCGACCGGCTGCGCAAGGAGCGCAACGCCGTGATCCTCGCTCATTACTACCAGAAGCCCGAGCTGCAGGACCTGGCGGACTTCGTCGGCGACAGCCTCGATCTCTCGCGCAAGGCGGCCGAGACCGATGCCGACGTGATCGCATTCTGCGGCGTGCGCTTCATGGCGGAGACGGCCAAGATCCTGTCGCCGCAGAAGATCGTGGTGCTGCCGGACATGAACGCGGGGTGCAGCCTCGAGGACAGCTGCCCGCCCGACCAGTTCGCCGCCTTCCGCGCCGCGCACCCGGACCATATCGCGCTGACCTATATCAACTGCTCGACCGAGGTTAAGGCACTGAGCGACATCATTGTCACCAGTTCCTCGGCCGAGAAGATCCTCGCCCAGATCCCGGAAAGCCAGAAGATCATCTTCGGCCCGGACAAGAATCTCGGCGGCTATCTGAAGCGCAAGATCGGCCGCGACATGCTGCTCTGGCCGGGCGTGTGCATCGTGCACGAGGCGTTCAGCGAGACCGAGCTGCTCAAGCTCAAGGCGCAGCACCCAGGCGCCCCGGTGGCGGCGCACCCCGAATGCCCGCCGCACGTGCTCGACCATGCCGACTATGTCGGCTCGACCCGCGGCATCCTCGAATTCTCGCAAGCCATGGCTGGCGACACGCTGATCGTCGCGACCGAACCGCACATCATCCACCAGATGCAAAAGGCGATGCCGAGCAAGAACTTCATCGGCGCGCCCGGTGCCGACGGCAACTGCAACTGCAATATCTGTCCGTACATGGCGCTCAACACGATGGAGAAGCTCTACCTGGCGTTGCGCGACCTCGAGCCGCGCGTCGAGATCGAGGAAGGTCTGCGCCTCCAGGCCAAGAAGAGCCTCGACCGCATGCTCGAGATGGCGAGCGCGACGGTGGGGCAGGGGGACCTGGGCGCGATCGGCGGGGACCCGACCAAGGGGGATTGAGATACACTCCCCTCCCTGAAAGGGAGGGGCCGGGGGTGGGTCGCGTCCGGGCGTATTGTAGCCGGCCGCCCAGCCTCTGCGTGCATCCACCCACCCCTAACCCCTCCCTTCCAGGGAGGGGAAGGTCATCGCCAAACCGGCTGCACGCCCATCTGCGCCGAATAGAAGTTCACATATTGCGCCAGCCTCGGCGCTGCCGCGCTATTGGGGCTGGCGCCGTGCGGCAGGTCCTGCCGCCATATGATCAGGTCGCCCGCCCGCGCTGCCACGCGCACCGCCCGGTCGCTCAGGTCCACCGCGCGCGGATCGGCATCGCCCAGCGCTTCCAGCCATTCGGCCAGGCCGTGATGGAAGCCGGGCACCAGCTCGAACGCACCCTGATCCTCCGCCGTGTCCGACAGATAGAGCACGCCCTGCGTCGCGAAGGCGAAGGGCGGCACTAGGCTCATGTCCCAGTGCAGCCGCGGGGCGGCGAAGCTGCGGCCGGGCTGCAGCGGGGCGTTGAAGCTCACCCGGTCGACGCGGCACCACAGGTCGGCGGTGCCCCAGAGCTGGGCGAACGCCTTGTGCACCCGCGGCGAGCGCCGCGCCGCCTCGAGTGCCGGATGCTGGAAGAGCTGGACCATCAGCCCCTGGCCACGCGGCGAATACCAGCTCGCCGGGTCGGCCGGGTCGGCGCCCACCGTCTCCCACAGCAACGCGGCGGCGGCCGCGGTTTCCTCGGGCGTGATCGCGCCGCGTAGGATCAAATAGCCTTGCGCCTCCCAATGGGCGAGGTCGTCTGCGTCGAGCACATCCGGCAGCGCGTCGATTGCGGCGTTGTGCGCGGCGATCTCGGGCGGCGGCGGGCTGCCCTCCAGCGCGGCATGGTAGCGCGCGATCGCCAGTCGGCCGGGCGTGCCGGCGGTGGCGAGGATCCAGCGCTGGAAACGCTCGAAGTCGGGCCGCTCGCTGCCAAGGAACTGCAGTGTCTGCTCGAGGCCCAGTCCGAGCGCATCGAGCAGCAGCTTGTCCGCCACCCATTCATCGGGCGGCGAGGAGAGATACTGCGTCCGCCGCTCCCAATAGCCGTGGAGGCGGCGGACCTCAGGGAAAGGAGCGAGCTCGGCATCGGCCATCGCCTATCGATGACCCGGCGAACCGGTGCCGGTCAATGGCGATCGGCTGGGATTGCTTGCAATGTAGGATTTCGTCTGCTGCATACTGGCTATGGCATGCGACTCCCGCCTTTGGCTCGATTCCGACGATGCCTTGCCACCGCCAGGCAAAGTGAAACGATTTGCCTCGACTCCCTTCACTTTGCCGCCCGCGCCGAGGCAATGCGATCGCGCCATTGCCGCTGCTGGGCTCGGCTTTTAAGGGCGGATCATGGCTTTCACGCTCGACCATTTCGATCTCGACGCATTCGTCGCTTCCACCCTTGCCGAGGATCTGGGCGACAGGGGTGACATCACCTCCGCCGCGGTGATCCCCGCGGAAGCGGTGTTCACCGGCGTGATGGACAGCCGCGACGCGATCATCGTCGCCGGGCTGCCGATCGCCGAAGCCTTCTTTCGCGCGCTCGACCCTGAGGCGGAGATCGAGGTCCTGGTCGCGGACGGGGCGCGGGTGCCCGCGGGCACCGACCTGATGCGCATCCGCGGCAAGGCGCGGGCGCTGCTCACCGCCGAGCGCTCGGCGCTCAACACGGTGCAACATTTGTCGGGCATCGCGACGATGGCGCGGACTTATGTCGATGCGATCGCCGGCACCGGCGCGACGTTGCTCGACACGCGCAAGACGCTGCCGGGCCTGCGCGTGCTCGAGAAATACGCCACCCGCATGGGCGGGGCGACCAATCACCGCATGGGCCTGTGGGACGCGGCGATGATCAAGGACAATCATGTCGCGGTCGCCGGATCGGTGGGCGAAGCGGTGCGCCGCGCCGTCACCGCCGGGATCGAGAACATCATCGTCGAGGTCGACCGGATCGACCAGATCGCCCCGGCGCTGGAGGCGGGCGCCACCCATTTGCTGCTCGACAATATGGGCCCCGAGACACTGCGCGAAGCCGTGGCGCTGGTCGCCGGGCGCGTGCCGACCGAAGCTTCGGGCGGGGTGCGGCTGGACACGATCCGCGCGATTGCCGCCAGCGGTGTCACCTATGTCAGCGTCGGCCGGCTCACCCAGTCGGCGCCCGCCGCCGATATCGGCCTCGATTTCACCCAGGGAGTTTCGTGATGCGCAAGCTGGTTCTCGGGTTCGTCGGCGCCGGATTGGCGCTGCTGCCGGGCATCGCCTCGGCCCAGGCCCTGGTCTGCCGTCCTGCCGGCGGCGTCGAACGGCCGCGCCCCGATTTGCCCGATGCCAGGCAGCCGCGCCGGATCCTGCCGATCGGTTCCTACACGCTGGCGCTGACCTGGAACCCGGGCCTGTGCCGTGCCAATGGCGGCGATCCCGACAACCGCTTCCGCTGCGGGAAGGGCGGGCGCTTCGGCTTCACGCTGCACGGCCTGTGGCCGGACGGCGTCGGCAAGACCTGGCCGCAATATTGCGCCGACACCCGCATCCTGCCGCCGGCGCAGATCAAGCAGATGCTCTGCACCACGCCTTCGGCCCAGCTGATCCAGCATGAATGGGCCAAGCATGGCACCTGCACGACCATGTCGCCCGCGACCTTCTTCGGCACCGCCAAGCAGCTCTACGACGCGGTTCGCTATCCGGACATGGCCAGGCTGTCGCGCGGAGCGCTGACCGTGGGGCAGTTCAAGGCGCGCTTCGCGGCGGCCAACCCGAACATCCCCGCCGATGCGATCCGCGTGACGGTGACGAAGGAAGACTGGCTCGACGAGCTATGGCTCTGCCTCGACACGGGGCTGCGCTACGAGCGCTGCAAGGCCGGCAGCGGGGGCGCCGCGGACAGCAACCCGCTCAAGATCTTGCGAGGGAAGCGCTGATCAGGGGTGATTGATCGTCGAGGTGCCCGGGTGGTGCTTGTCGAGGTGGCGCTTGATCAGCTTGAGGTTGCGGCTGTTCGACTTGAAGATGAAGTCGGCCGCGTCGCCTACCACGGGGACCAGCCCGATCAGCCAGTCGAAGCCGA
Source organism: Sphingomonas sp. GW821-FHT12D09 (assembly GCF_058807215.1). Taxonomy (NCBI): domain Bacteria; kingdom Pseudomonadati; phylum Pseudomonadota; class Alphaproteobacteria; order Sphingomonadales; family Sphingomonadaceae; genus Sphingomonas; species Sphingomonas sp. GW821-FHT12D09. The sequence continues at coordinate 481,216 of NZ_JBXAQL010000002.1, forward strand.
CATTGCCGAGCATGCGGGCGATCGTCGTCGCGGGCATCTTCAGGTTGCGGGCTTCCCAGACGATATAGAGGCCGAGCATCGCCGCGATCACGTCGCCGCCCACGGGGACGAGGCCGAGGATGCCGTCCAGGCCGATCTTGTAGTTGATGCCTGGGATGGTCAGGCTGCGCTCGAGCAGATGCTCCATCGTCTCAACGCGCCGGCGCACGTCCTGGGCGTGCCGCCCCAGAGGGAGGTTTCCTGCAGCCATCCGCGTCGTTTTCGCCACATTCACCTCGTCTCGTTGCGCAGGTGGTTCAACGGGTGCCACGCCCGTGCGTTCCCCTGCCAGGCCTGGAGCCTGAGCGCGACGATAGACCATCGGAAGGGCTGGGCGATAGGGATGTATGCGCCGTCGGCGGTGAGCGCGGCATCGGCCTCGGCGATGCGCTGGGCGCGGGCATCGAGATCGGGGGCATTGCGGCCAGCCTCGACCAGCGCCTGGGCTTCGGGCGAGCAGGGCTGGCAGGCAGTGGCGACGAACCAGCGAGCGCTGTCATAGGGAGCGACGGCGTCGATCAGGCGCAGCTCCGCCGCCGTGTCGATCCCGGTGCGCACCGGCGTGATGCCGATCGCGTAGAGCGCCTCGGCGATCCGGGCCCAGACGAGAGTCGCGCCAGGACCGGCGGGCAGGGCGACGCGCAGCGTGATGGGCCCGGGATGGGTGCGTTTCCACGCTGCCACCGCGGCGCGTGCATTCTGCCGGCGCTGGCCCAGGTTCAGCGGTGCCCAATTGGGCTGGGTCGGGGCGGCCGCCGAATCCAGCTGGGCAGGAAGCAGTGTCTCGCCCGGCGCCCAATCGGGATGGACCTGATGGGTGAGGGTGGGCCGGTCGATCGCCATGGCAATCGCCGCGCGGTTGGCCGCATCGCCCAGGAACCCGCTCCGCGAAGCCACTGCCAGCCCGAACAGGCCCGACGCGCCGTCGATCCGCACATTGGGCTGGGCGATGGCGGCGGCCTCTATCAGTGGCCAATCGGCGAAGCTGCCGCCCAGCACCAGGTCGGACTGGCCGTTGCGGAAGCGCGCGACCGCCACGCTGGCGCGTTCGCCGCGGAAGAGCAGGGTTTCCTGCGGGCGCGGCGCGGCGCCGTCCTCGCCCTCGCTGGCGTCGGGCACCGGACGCAGCAGGATGCCGCCAGAGCGGGCGGATGCGCGGAACGGGCCGCTGCCGTCGAGCTTGCCGAGGCGGAACACTGCCATTTCTGGCTGGGCGAACAGCTTGAGCAGGTCGGGCCGCGGCCGCTTCAGCCGCACTTCGATCACCTGCGGAGTCATTTCGACGATCTCGTCGATCACCGCCAGGAAGGGCGCCAGCGTGTTGCGCGAGCGCGGGGAGATCACTAGGCGCAGCGTGCGCACCACTTCTTCGGCGGTCACGGCTTCGCCATCGGGCCAGGTGGCATCGTCGCGCAGGCGGAAGATGAAGCTGCGGCCGTCGTCGATCACGATCCAGCGCTCGGCCAGTCCCGGCTCGATCTGGCCGCTGGCATCGAAACGGACCAACCCCTGTGCCGTCGCACCCAGCAGCGCGCGACGCGCCGGATCGAGCGGTCCGCCATCGGGATCGGCGAGCATGCTGCCCGCGCCGATCGCACTCACCACGACGGCGGTATCGTCCCGTCGCTGCCCCGCACCGCTGCCGCACGCGGCGAGCGCGAGCAAGGGGAACAGGCACAGAAGGTGAGGGCGCATCATGCAAATCCGGCAGGGTGACGCCGGTGTATGGAAGCATGCTCCGGCTGCCAACCCCCGTGGCTCCATCGCGGTGGGGCAACGTTCTGCCGTGCTGCGATGCAGCATGCGGAACTACACCATTGCTGGGTTGTTCCTCGCTCTGTCTCGAAAGGGAGTGTCTCGATATGCGTATCTTAAGTCGTGCGGCAGCTGCCGCAGCCCTGCTCTCGTTGGCCGCCGCGCCGGCGATCGCCGCGCCCGGTGCGCCGGCTTCCAAACTTTCGCTGCGTGCGGCGACGGCGTCCAAGCACAAGTCCGACATTGCCGGTGTGCCGATCATCGCGGTCATCGGCCTGGTGGCTATCGTCGCGGGCGCGGTGATCATCGCCACCGACGATGACAGCCCCGACAGTCCCTAGACTGATTTGCGCCTACTCCCCCGGGTGACCGGGGGAGGTTGGTGCGGACGGCGGGACTCGAACCCGCACGCCCCGAGGGGCAGAAGATTTTAAGTCTCCGGCGTCTACCGGTTCCGCCACGTCCGCATGATCCCCACGCAAGCGCATGGGGCTGCCAGCGTCAAGCGGCATGCATCGCTCAAACGTTGAGCTTGATGCGCATTTCCTTGCCAGGTTTGAAATAGGGGACGCGCTTCGCATCGACTTCCACCGTCTCGCCCGTGCGCGGGTTGCGGCCGGTACGCGCATCGCGTGCGCGGGTGGAGAAGGCACCGAAGCCGCGCAGTTCCACGCGGCCATCTTCCTGAAGGCGTCCGACAATCTCGTCGAAGAAGACCGACACGATCTTTTCGACTTCGCGGACCGAAAGGCCCGGATTGTCCTGCACCAGTAACTGAACCAGTTCCGAGCGGATCATCCGCACCCTCCCTTTGCGCGCGCGGACCGCGGCTTCCGCGCGTGCGCTGTTCCTGTGGTCATCTAGCCCGGTTGGGCAATCTTCATCAACCCGAAGATTGGTGATTAACCTATGATAATCGTGTCTAATCGAAACGGGGAGCGGTTTTTGCCGCTCCCCGTCCCAAGGTCTTAGTTCTTTTCGTTGCGGGCCTTGAGGGCCTCGCCGAGGATGTCGCCCAGCGACGCGCCCGAATCGGACGAGCCATACTGCGCGACCGCCTGCTTCTCTTCGGCGATCTGCATCGCCTTGACCGAGAAGGTGGGCTTCTTCGAGCGATCGAAGCCGGTGACCATCGCATCGAGCTTCTGGCCGACCTGGAAACGCTCCGGACGCTGCTCGTCGCGGTCGCGGCCGAGATCGGTGCGCTTGATGAAGCCGGTTGCGCCGTCGTCGCCGACCTGCACTTCGAGGCCCGCGTCGCGGACTTCGAGGATGGTGACGGTGACGACCTGGTTCTTGTTCAGGCGATCGGCCGAATCGGTCGAACCCGAAGCGGCGACGCCGCCACGCTCGAGCTGCTTCATGCCGAGCGAGATGCGCTCCTTGTCGGCCTCGACTGCGAGAACGATGGCCTTAACGGTCTCGCCCTTGCGGTGCAGGTTGAGCGCGTCCTCACCCGAGATGCCCCAGGCGATGTCGGACATGTGGACCATGCCGTCGACGTCGTTGTCCAGGCCGATGAACAGGCCGAACTCGGTGGCGTTCTTGACTTCGCCTTCGACTTCGGTGCCGACCGGATGGGCAGCCGCGAAGGCCTCCCACGGATTGCCCTGGGCCTGCTTGAGGCCAAGCGAGATGCGGCGCTTCTCGGCGTCCACCTCGAGCACCACGACCTCGACTTCCTGCGAGGTCGAGACGATCTTGCCCGGATGCACGTTCTTCTTGGTCCAGCTCATCTCCGAGACGTGGACCAGGCCTTCGATGCCCGGCTCCAGCTCGACGAACGCACCATATTCGGTGATGTTGGTCACGCGGCCCGACAGCTTCGCGCCGACCGGATACTTGGCGGCGGCGCCATCCCACGGATCGCTCTCGAGTTGCTTCATGCCGAGCGAGATGCGCTGCGTGTCGCGGTTGATGCGGATGATCTGCACCTTCACCGTGTCGCCGATGTTGAGCATCTCCGACGGGTGGTTGACGCGCTTGTAGCTGAGGTCGGTGACGTGCAGCAGGCCGTCGATGCCGCCCAGGTCAACGAACGCACCGTAATCGGTGATGTTCTTGACGACGCCGTCGATGATCTGGCCTTCGGCCAGGCTCTGGATGAGGCCCGAACGCTGCTCGGCGCGGGTCTCTTCGAGCACGGCGCGACGCGACACGACGATGTTGCCGCGCTTGCGGTCCATCTTGAGGATCTGGAAGGGCTGGGGGATGTCCATCAGCGGCGTGACGTCGCGCACCGGACGGATATCGACCTGCGAACCGGGGAGGAAGGCCACTGCGCCCGAAAGGTCGACGGTGAAGCCGCCCTTGACGCGGCCGAAGATGACGCCTTCGACGCGGGCCGACTTGGCGAATTCTGCCTCGAGATTGTCCCACGCGGCTTCGCGGCGGGCGCGGTCGCGGCTGAGCATCGCTTCGCCGTTCGCGTTCTCGACGCGGTCAACATAGACCTGCACTTCGTCGCCGACCTTGAGGTCAGCCTTCTGGCCCGGTGCTGCGAATTCGCGCAGGGGCACGCGGCCTTCCGACTTCAGGCCGACGTCGATGACGGCGAGGTCGTTCTCGATGCCGGTGACGGTGCCGATGACGACGCGGCCTTCAAAGCTTTCTGCGCCGCCGAGGGTCTGGTCGAGCAGTGCCGCGAAATCGTCGCGGCTCGGGTTTGCCGTAGTGGCCATGTGTTAGAGTTCCTACTTCAGTTTTGTCCGGCCAACCGGTTGGGTCCGGCGGTCTTTGGGCCAGATTTGCCGCGGCGGCCGATCGCCGGTCGCGGCGCCCAGCACACGAAAACAGGCGGAGGAATGCAGGACGCCGATTAAAGCGAAAAGGGCGCGTGAGAGTCACCTCTCCGCGCCTTCCTCCGCGAGCAACGCCCGCCGGACGCGCGCGCCTTAGCGGAAACAGCCCTTATCCGCAAGCATTGCGGAGACGCGCGCAGGATGCGACGTGCGGTCTTCAGGCCAAATTTGGCAAGGGACGGCAATGCATCACGAGAACGAGAATTTCGAAGGCGTCACGGTTACCCTGGACGGCAACAGCTTCACCAAATGCGTCTTCAACAACGTGACTTTCCACTATTCGGGCGGCCCGGTGGAAATGGAGGGATGCAGCATCCAACGCTTCTCGCTGCAGTTCGGCGGCAACCTCGCGCAGGGGCTGTTCACGCTCTACCAGCTGTTCGGCACCGAAGGCTCGCTGCAGCTGATCCGCGGCTTCACCGAGCCGCCCGAAGGCGAGATCCAGCTCCGCGTCTGACCTGCCTTGCCCTCAGGCCGCTTCGCGCAGCTGCGCAGTGGCCTGGCGGGCGACAACGGGGCGGAACACCAGCGAAAGCACCATCGGCTCGGTGCCTTCGGGCGGCGCGGCGATCAGCACGCCAGTGGGGCTGGCGCGGAACAGGCCGGGGCCCATCTGCTCCATTCCGTCCGCAGTGCCCTTGGCCGCGATGGTCGTCACGGTCTTGCCGTCCTTCATGTCTTCGAGCGAGACGAAGCCGAACTCCTCGACCTGGACCCATTCGCAGATCTGGCCGAGCTGCACTGCGACCACCGGCCGCTGCGCGCCCACCGGCACGCGAACATGGTAATAGCCCTCGGCGGTCGGCCAGGCAGTGAAGTCCATCACGCCTTGCTGCGCCGCGCCGGCCAGGATCACCGGCACCTTGATCCCGCCCACTTCGAAATCGGTGGAGCGCAGATCGAGCTTGAAGCGTGAGGCGGCGAAGTTGGCGATGCTCACCGGCAGGCCCTGCCCCTGGAGCTCGGCCGACATGAACTGTGGCAGCTGCTCGTTGTAGAAGGTGAGACCGCGGCGGCGCAGGCCATCGCGCCCGCGATCCTTGTCGATGAGCGCCTCGACGGTGCGGCTGCCCATGTTGAAATCATAGTTGAAGGCTTCGAAGACTCGCACTTCCTGCGCATTGGGCAGGAAGAAGAGGCGGGCGAAGGTGGCCGCGGCGCTGCGGCAGCGGCTGTCGAGATCGTCGGCGTGGGGCGCGCGCAGCTGTGCCGTGCCGGCATTTCGGGCGAAGTCGAGGCAGGCGGCCTGCACGGCGTCGCGAGTCGCGCTGTGCGCGCCCTTGCCGTCGGTCTCCTCGCGGATCGGCGCGCCTTCGGGCGTGAAGTCGATCGTTGAACCCTGCTCGACGTTGCAGAGCTGTTCGAGCACCACGATCGAGCGGGATAGCGCGTGGAGCGTGCGATAGTCGAAGTTGCGCACATCGATCATGCCGCGCTTGTCGTGGCCGGTCTGGCGCTTCTCGCGCAGGAAGATGTAGCGGCCGCCCACGCTGAGGTTCATCGCCTCGGCGAGGACCGGCGCGATCAGGTTCTGGACGGTGCCGTTATAGCCGATGTCGACCAGCATCACCGCGTCGCCCTGCCGCACCCCGGCGGCGTTCAGATGCGCGGCGATCTTCTTCAGGAATGCATTGCGGCGGGTGAAGATCTTCTTCTGGATGTCGCGGTCCTTGCGCACCCAGCGGCCAAGCGCGGTGCGGCGTTCCTCGGGATCGGCGATCTTCAGGACATGCGCGCATTCATGCTGGAACAGCATCAGCTGGCGCGCGATCGAATGCGCCGGCAGGCGATCGAGCCATTCCTCGATATAGGTGTTGAGCTGCTTCTCGTCCGAGATGCTGGCACGCAGCGCGACGAAGCGGCTGAGCTCCACCGTGGCGGCGCCCATCTCGGGATAGAGGGTGTCGAACACGCGCCAGGGCAGATAGCCGTCGCGCATCACGAAGAGTGGGCGGACCGGGCGGCCGGCGGCGGCGGAGGCCGCGTCCAGCTCGGCCTTGAGCCAGTGCGAGAAGGTGGTGAGGCCGGGGCCGAGGATATCGTGACCGAGCACATAGGCGGGCTCGTCCGAGCTGCGCAACGCGACCTGGGCGCGGTGCGGCTGGGCGATCGAGCGCGTGGTGCCCGCAGCCGGATCGAGCATCATCGCAGTGGTTGCTTCCATGCGCAGGCGCGCCGCGGCTTCTGCGTCGAACTGGAGCAGGTGGACGGCGTGGATACCGTGCTGATGCGCTGCCTCGTAATCGGCGGCTCGATTGTCGCCGACGTGGAGCAGCTTGTCGCCGGCTACGCCCAGCGCGTCGAGCACATGGGCGAACAGCCTGTCGCGCTTGCCCTCGCCATAGGCATTGGACACGAAGACCTGGTCGATCAGCGCGAGCACATCCTCGCCCGCGGCGCCGGCGATATGCGCGCGCAGCTGCGCCTCGGTGAGGTACATGTCGGAGACGATGATCAGCTTCAGGCCGCGCTTCTTGGCCTCGCGCATCAGCGCAACGGTAGGGGCGAAGGCAAAGGCGTGGCGGCCCTCGATCTCGAGCTCGCGAGCGATGGCGGCGTCGATTTCCTCGGGCACGGCCTCGCCGAGCATCTGGTCGTAGATTTCCCGAAGGCTCACTTCGGCCGCGCCATCGCGAATGCGGGCGCGCTTGCGGGCCTGGGTCTCGGCCCACATGCGCGGCTCGATGCCGCCGCCGGGCACGGGAATGTCGGCGAACACGTCGCTCGGCGCATGGGTGTTGCGCCAGATCAGCGTGTCGAAACAGTCGAGTGACAGGACTTCGATGCCCTCGGGCGCCTTGTTCAGCAGGCTTTCGATCTCGAAAGCGCGCACCGTCATCTGCATTGATATTCCCCCGGGGTTCCTCCGGGACAATACTGAGCAGCCATGGTTAGAAAGACGTTAACCAGAAATCGGGGGCGGGTTCATCTTGCCGTCGACGATCGCGATCGCGCGCTGCACCGCCGCGTCGATCGAGAGGAAGCTGGTGTCGAGCAGCGCCGCATCGGAGGCCTGGAGCATCGGTGCTTCGCTGCGCTTCGAGTCCCGATCGTCGCGTGCACGGATATCTGCGAGCACCTTGTCGAGGCTGGTGAGGATGCCGTGCTTGCGCAGCTCGAGGTGGCGGCGCTGGGCGCGGATCATCGGGGTCGCCTTGATGAACAGCTTCACGTCCGCGTCCGGCGCGATCACCGTGCCGATATCGCGGCCGTCGAGCACCGCGCCGCTCGGCTGGCGGGCGAATTTCTTCTGGCGATTGAGCAGGGCGGCGCGGACCAGCGGATGCGCGGAGACGACGGATGCCGCCTTGCCTACCTCATCGGTGCGCAGCCAGGTGTCGTTGAGGAGATAATCCTCGAAGCTGCAGGCCGAGACGGCATCGGCTTCCTTGGCGGGATCCAGCTCCTCGCGCAGCACGGTTGCGGCGACGGCGCGGTACAGCAGCCCGGTATCGAGATGCGGCAGCCCGTAATGCTGCGCAAGGGCGCGCGCGATGGTGCCTTTTCCAGAGGCTGCCGGTCCGTCGACTGCGATGATCATATGCCTGAGCGTTCGCGGCACGCGGGCGCGCCGTCAAGCGATTCGGGCACAAATCCGCATCAAAGGGCGTCGTGGCGCGCCATCCAGTCGCGAAGCAGCGCCAGATAGGCCTCGGGCTGGTCGGAAAGGATCGAATGGGCCGACCCCATCACCTCCCTGAAGGTCGCGCCGGGAACCCGGGCGGCGAACCCCGATACGGTTTTCGGGCGGGCTTCGTCATATTCGCCGCAGACGAAGAGCGTTTTTGGGCCGTCCAGCTTCTCAAGCAGCCCTTCGCCGTCATAATCGCGCAAGGTGCCGGTCGAGACGAACTCGGCCTTGCCCCACATTCGATTGTACAGCGTGTCGCCTGCGTTGCGCGGCGCACGGGCGCGGTACGCGGCGAACTCGTCCGTGCGCTCCGAGCGGATCACATGGCGGCGATAGAAGTCCCACGTCGCAGCCTCGCAGGTCTCGGCCGGGGGCGGCGCGGCGGTGTCGCACTTTTCCAGCGTGGTGCGTACTTCTCCAGGCATTTGCGAACGGAGCAGGTTCGCATCGGCTATCCAGCTCTTCGTCGAAACCAGAGGGGACTGGACGATCAGGCTCGCTGTGTCGGGCCGGTGCCGCGCGCCATATTCGATCGCCAGCGTGCCGCCCCAACTGCCCCCGCCGACATGCCAGCGGGTGATGCCGAGCGCGTCACGGATCCGGTCGATCTCGTCGACGAAGCGGGAGACCTTCCAGTTCTTCGGATCCAGCGGAGCATCGGAGCGGCCGCTGTCTAGCTGGTCCCACAGGATCACTGCGCGCTCGCCGGCAAGGGCGGTAAGCGGGAGAAGGCCGGAATGGTCGCCGCCCGGGCCGCCATGCGCATAGATCAGCGGCGGGCGCGGGCCCTTGAGGTCGCCATTCACCCGCACATAGACGCTGCCGCCCTCGACCGGGACCATCAGCTCACGGTCGGGCCTGAACAGGATCTCGTCCCGCATCCGCGCCCAGGCGGGCAGGGCAATGGCGCCGGCAGCGATGCCGCCCAGGAAAGCGCGGCGGCCGAGCATCATGCGGTCAAGCTGTCCAATACGTCGAAAAAGGCGGGGTAGCTGGTCTGCACCGGCGCGACATCGTCGATCGCGATGGGCGCGGCGGCGGCGAGGCCGGCGACGGTCATGCTCATCGCGATTCGGTGGTCGAGCATCGAGACGGCATTGCCGCCGCCTGGAATCGGCGCGCCGCCGGTGCCGGTGATCGCCAGGCCGTCCTCGAATTCCTCAGTGATGACGCCATTGGCTTCCAGCGCCGCGCGCATCGTCGCGATCCGGTCCGATTCCTTGACGCGCAGCTCATGCGCGCCGCGGGCCAGGGTGCGGCCTTCCGCCACCGACGCGGCGACGAACAGGATCGGATACTCGTCGATCATGCTGGGGGCGAGTTCGGGCGGCACATCGATCGCCTTCAGCGGCGCGTGCCGCACGCGCAAGTCCGCGACCGGCTCGCCGCCGACTTCGCGCGAATCGACTTCGTCGATCGACGCGCCCATCATCCGCAGCGCCTGGATCAGCCCGGTGCGGGTGGGGTTCATGCAGACATTGGCGATGGTGATGTCGGAGCCCGGCACGATCGATGCCGCGACCATCCAGAAGCCTGCGGAGGAGGGGTCGCCTGGCACGATGATGTGCTGGGGCTTCAGCTCCGCCTCGCCGCGGATCGAGATTATCTTGCCCTCTGGACTGTCCTCGACGGTCAGCTCGGCGCCGAAGCCGCGCAGCATCCGTTCGCTATGGTCGCGCGTTGGCACCGGCTCGATCACCCGGGTGATGCCCGGCGTGTTGAGCCCGGCGAGCAGCACCGCCGACTTCACCTGCGCCGAGGCGACGGGGAGCGTATAGGTGATCGGGACGGCGGGATTGATGCCCCTGAGCATCAGCGGCAGGCGGCCGCCGGGGCTCGCGGTGATCTCGGCGCCCATCTGGCTGAGCGGCTCGATCGCGCGGCCCATCGGGCGGCTGGAGAGCGAGGCATCGCCGGTGAAGGTCACGGTGATCGGATGGCTGGCGACGAGGCCCATCAACAGACGGGTTGAAGTCCCCGAATTGCCCATGTCGAGCGCGGTTTCGGGCTGGAGCAGCCCGCCCACGCCGACACCACTTACTTTCCAGACGCCGTCCTCGCCACGCGTGATCGTCGCACCCATCGCCCGCATCGCCGCGGCGGTTGCCAGCACATCCTCACCTTCGAGCAGCCCCTCGATTCGGCTTTCGCCGACGGCAAGGGCCGAGAACATCAGCGAGCGATGGCTGATCGACTTGTCGCCGGGAACGGTGACATTGCCCTTCAAGGGGCCACGGGAAGCGATGCTGAGCGGGCGGGGAGTGGAACCGGACATGATACGCGGCTTTGACAGCGCCCTTGCGGCATGGCAAGGCGCGCCCCACTTTCCGGGACAACATCCCGAAATCCAAGATTTTGAAAGGCGAAGAGGCAACACATGGTGAAGCCGGAATGGGGCACCAAGCGCGCGTGCCCGAAGTGCGGAACGCGCTTCTATGATCTGACCAAGGACGAACCGGTCACGTGCATCAGCTGCAGCTACAGCTGGGAGCCGGAACCGATCCTGAAGTCCAAGCAGCCGCTGCCGTTCGAGGCAGTGAAGACCGAGAAGCCCGTGGTGGAGGATTCCGACCTGGGTGACGAGGATCTGGACATCGGCGCCGACGACGAAGAGCCGTCGCCGGACGATGACGTCGATCTGGGCGGCGACGACGACCTGGGCGTCGAGACCGGCGGCGACGAGGACGATCAGTAAGTTCGGGCAGTAATTTCGGGGAAATTGGCGAGGACCTCAAAAAGGTCCTTGCCAGACCCTCAGGGCCCATCTAGAGGGCCCGTCTTCCCGGGGGTTTGGGGCCGTAGCTCAGCTGGGAGAGCGCTGCAATGGCATTGCAGAGGTCAGGGGTTCGATCCCCCTCGGCTCCACCATTCCCCTGAAAGAAGCTCGCAGAAATGCGGGCTTTTTTCGTTTTGGCACTTCCAGTGCAAATTACCGGGACGCAGCCCTTTGCTGCCTCCGCCAACTCTATCGCGCAGCCAGACGTTCCATGGGAAACAGCAGCGTGAAGCGCGTGCTCGGCCCCCCGTTCGAGCAGCACCGATCCGCCGATCGCCTCGGTTCGCCGCGCCTGGTTGCCAAGCCCGGCCCGCGACCGCCCGGTGTTCTTGGTCATGCCCTTCGGCGCCCATGTAACCTATGACGGGACCATCGCCGTCAACGGTGGGCTCGCGCCCAGCGGGGTGCTCGGCAAAGACTAGGTGGACGCGGCGGCAGCTATGCCTTCGACAACTGCAACGCCGGCATGGCTGCACGGTCACTCAAGCTGCATCGGTCTCTCGAGCGCCGAGCCGCGACCGACCTGGCGGACACCCTCGCCCGTTCGATCACGGCGGCGCTCTCCGCCAATTATCTGCTCACCGTGATTCCCGGTACGCTCGTCATCTCCTTTACCCGGTCGGGTTTGGATGCGAGCGACGCCCTGAAGATGCGTCGGCATCCGCTTTGCCATCCACCAGGACCTTCCCGGGATTTCGAGGGCGATGGCGGGCAGGAGCGGAAGGCGACGGCGCCAGATAGCAAGAGAGCCCGCGCAGTCCCCCTGCGCGGGCTCTCGGCCTCCCCCCAGGGTGAGGCCGCCACGGTGTCCGGCACGAAGCGGGATTCCAACCCCTTCGCGCCGTGGCTCCGCTGCTATTAGAAGCCGATCTTCACACGAACCGAGGCACGGCCCTCGCGGGTGTTCTCGCCCGCCGAGCCTTCCAGCGCGACGCCCAAGCGGACATTCTTGCTGGCCCGTGCATCGATGCCGACGCCCAGCGTGCCGAGCACCGGCGCGATCCGCACCCCCTGGACGCCGAAGCTGCCGGTGCCGGTCGGCGCGCCGCTGAAGCGCACCGTGCCCGCCGTATCGAGATCGCCCGAATTGTAGCGCACGCCCATGCTCACCCACGGCATCGCCGTGCCCGAGCCGGTCTTCACCTTGGCGCCGAGGCGCAGCTCGCCGCCGGCGGTGAACAGGTCGCGGTTGGCCGAGGCCATCTGCAGGCCTAGGCCGCCCGCGGCATTCTCGGTGAAGCCGTCCTGCTGGTTGCGGACCTTGCTGGCGTTGCCGATCAGCGCCAGGCGCAGACCGTTGCCCAGCTCGGCGCGGAAGCCGGCGGTGACGCCCACCGAATAGCCATCGGCGTGGATGTCGCCCGTGGCCAGCGACGTGGTGCTGCCGACGCTCAGCGTGCGCTTGCTGTCGAGGTCGCTCGAATACCAGCTGCCCGATGCCGCCACGAACGCCGTGCCGGTGTCGTAGCTGACATAGCCGCCCAGCTGATACTGGTTGCCGCTGACCGTCGAGTTACGGCTGTCCATGTCGGAGTCGATCTGGGCGACGCCGCCCGCGATGCCGGCGGTGAAGCCGTCCATCCGGGTCTCGATACCCATGGCGACGCCCGCCGTGGTCGTCTCCAGACCGGCATGGACGCCGTCACCGAGCAGCTTCTGATAGCCGCCATAGACCTGGCCCCAGATGCCGCCCTTGCCGGTATCGCCGGCATCGCCGCCATCCGTGCCCGGCAGCGTCGCGCCCGACAGGGCCGAGGCGAAACTGTTGCCCTGGGTAGTGGTCGAACGGATATCGGCCAGGCTCGAACCGGCGAAGCCTCCGCCGACCAGCGCATCGCTGCCATCGCCGACGCGCTGGCGCAGCAGGTCCGTGAACAGGTTGTTTGCCGCGATCGTCGTGGTCGAGGCATCGGCCAGGATCTCGCCGCTGAAGCTCTTGAACGCCGCGACGCGCTGCTGCGTGCTCAGCGCCGTGATCGAGTTGAGCGTCGCCGCCCAGCTGTCCGACGCGTTGCCGGTGGTCGAATTGCTTAGCGCATTGGCCACGGCGAGCGTGTTGGTGTCGCCCGCCGCCACGCCGTCGCTGAACTCCATGTTCTTCTGGACCTGGAGCACGACGGCATTGGCGACCAGATCGTAGCGCAGGCGCCACTTCAGGTTCGGGTTGCTCGCCACGGTGGCGAATACGCTGCCATTGGCGAAGGTGCCGGTCAGGGCGTTCGCCTGGACGATCGTGTAGAGCTGGTTGAACCGGTAGTCGCTTGCCGCCGCGGTCAGCGCGTTGACCTGCACCGTGCCGCCCGAGAGCGTGGCCGTGCCGTTCACCTTGATGCTGTCCGAAGCGAAGTTGAGGCTCGTGCCGCCGAAGTCGAACAGCAGCGTGCCGCCGGTGGCGACCAGGCTGCCCACGGTGAACGAGCCGATTGGGTTGATCGCGCCCAGCGCGCCGGTGGCGAGGCCGCCCGGCGAGAAGGTGCCCGAGTTGACCGTCAGCGCGCCAGCCAGTGTGCCGCCGCCGATCAGCGTGCCGCCCTGGACGCGGATGCCGCCCTGGGTGGAACCCGTAAAGGCGAGGGTGCCCGCCGACACGTCGAAGCGGCCCGTGGTGGCGAAGGTACCGGCGAGCGTCAGCGTGCCGATGCCCTGCTTGTCGATCGAGCCCGAGCCGGTGATCGACCCGCCAAAGCCCGAGTTCGAGGCGGTGTTCAGCGTCAGGCGGCCGGTGCCCAGCGCGACCGTGCCGGTGCCGGCAAGCGCCGCCACGGTCTCGTTATAGGTGGCGAGATCGAAGGTCGCGCCCGATGCCACGCCCAGCGTCGCGGTATCGGCCAGGCGGTCGCTGGCACCGAGACGCAGCGTGCCGCCCTGGACGGTGACGCCGGTCGCTGCTGCCGTGCCGTTCAGCACCGAAGTGCCGGTCATGTTGGTGAGCGTGCCCGCGCCGAGATTGGCGTTCACCGTCGCGGCGTTGAGCTGGACCTGGGCCGCGGTGAGCGTCCCGGTGCCGGCCAGCGTGCCGCCCAGCGCCAGTGCGCCGATCGTCTCGTTGTAGGTACCGATGTCGAAGGTCGACCCCGCAGCGGTCATTACCGTGGCGGTGTCCGCCAGGCGGTTGGCCGCGCCAAGGCGCAGCGTGCCGCCCTGGACGGAGACGTCGCCCGTAGCGGTGCCGTTCAACGTCGAGGTGCCCGACAGGTTGAACAGCGTGCCCGCGCCGAGGTTCGCGTTCACCGTCGCGCCGGTCAGCTGGTACTGGCCCGCCGTCAGCGTGCCCGTGCCGGCTAGCGTGCCGCTCAGGCCGAGCGTGCTCACGGTCTCGTTGAACGCGCCGATGTTCAGCGTCGCACCCGAGGCAACCGCCACCGTGGCGGTATCCGAGAGGCGATCCGAAGCGCCGAGGGCCAGCGTGCCGCCCTGGACCGAGACATTCCCCGTGGCCGTACCGTTCAGCGTCGAGGTGCCCGACAAGTTGAACAGGGTGCCTGCGCCGAGGTTGGCGTTCACCGTCGCGCCGGTCAGCTGATACTGGCCCGCCGTCAGCGTGCCGGTGCCGGCCAGCGTGCCGCTCAGCCCGAGGACGCCGACCGTGTCGTTGAACGCGCCGATGTTCAGCGCCGCGCCCGAGGCAACCGTCACCGTGGCGGTATTCGCCAAGCGATCGCCAGCACCTAGCGCCAGCGTGCCGCCCTCGACCGAAACATCCCCTGCGGCGGTGCCATTGAGGGTGGAGGCGCCGGACAGGTTGAACAGGGTGCCCGCGCCGAGATTGGCATTCACCGTAGCCGCGGCGAGCTGATACTGGTCCGCAGTGAGCGTGCCGCTGCCGGCGAGCGTGCCGTTCAGCGCAAGCACGCCGATCGTGTCGTTGAACGCGCCCAGGTTGAGCGTCGCGCCCGAGGCGACCGTCACTGCGGCGGTGTCCGCCAGGCGGTTCGCTGTGCCGAGCGACAGCGTGCCGGCCTGGACCGAGACGTCACCCGCGGCGGTGCCGTTCAGCGTCGAGGTGCCCGACAGGTTGAACAGCGTACCGGTGCCGAGGTTCGCATTCACGGTCGCGGCGGTCAGCTGATACTGGTCCGCGGTCAGCGTGCCGGTGCCGGCTAGCGTACCGCCCAGCGCGAGCACGCCGATCGTGTCGTTGAACGCGCCGAGGTTCAGCGTCGCGCCGGTGTCGACCTGCACCGTGGCGGTGTCCGCCAGGCGGTTCGCCGCGCCGAGCGTCAGCGTGCCGTCATTGAGGGCGACATTACCCGCAGCCGTACCATTCAGCGCCGTGGCACCGCTCGAATAGACGGTGCCGGTGCCAAGGTTGCCGTTCACCGTTGCACCGATCAGGGCGTATTGCGTCGCGGTGAGGGTGCCGGTCCCGTTCAGCGTGCCACGCAGCGTCGCCACCGACACCGTTGCGTCGGTCGTGCCCAGGTCGAGCGTGCCGGCAGTCCCGACCAGCAGGGTCGAAGCCGGATCGAAGCTCGCGCCGGCCGCCAGGGTCAGGCTGCCGGTGCGGACCTCGGTGAGGCCGGTATAGCCCGCCGTGCCGCCAAAGGTCAGGTTGGCGCCGTCGATCAGCAGATCGCCGGTGCCGTTCAGGGCACCGCCAAAGCTGCTGGTGCCCGAGAGCAGGCCCAGTGTGTTGGCGCCCAGCGCCACCGCGCCGTTGCCCGAGAGCGTGCCGATGCCCTGGTTGCCGGTCAGCTGGAGCGTGCCTCCGGTAGCGATGTCGACCGAAGCGCCGGTGCTCATCGCGCCACCGGTCACCAGCGTGCCCCCGGTGATTGCCCAGGCCGCCACGTCATTGGCGGTGCCTAGCGTCCAGGTGCCAGTGCCCGACTTGGTCGCGTTCTCGATGTTGAACACGGCGCCCAGCGTTGCCGAGCCAGTGCCGGTCAGCGTCAGCGTGTCGATGCCCGCGCCGCCGTCGAGCATGCCGGTGAGGGTCGCGCCGGTGTCGAGCGTGATCGCGTCCACGGCCGCGCCACCGGCATAGCTGCCGTTCAGCGTGCCGAAGATGTTGACCAGGCGGTTGCCGGTCCCGTTCGAGCCGATCAGGCCGGTCGTGGTCGAGCCGGCATCCAGGTTGACCGTGATCAGGCTGGAGCCGTCCAGGTAGAGTGCGCCCAGGCCGCCGTTGATCGTGCCGCCCGCCTGGTTGGTGATCGTCGATGCGGCGTTGGCCGATACGCCATAGCCCGTCGAGCCGCCGATGATGGTGCCCGAGTTGGTGACGGTACCGGCTGCGGAAACATAGATCGCCGCGTTGGTGGCGGCGCTCACGGTGCCGAGATTGACGATGCTGGAGCCGGTGCTGTTGAGCCACACGCCAGTGCCCTGGCTCGTGATCGAGCCGCCGGCATTGTTGGTGATCGTGCCCGCGGCACCGGCCACATAGATGCCGGTATAGGTGTCGAGCGACTGGATCGTGCCCGAATTGACCACGGTGCCGCCATTGGCGAGATACACCGCGTCGTAGACATTGCCGGTGATCGTCGCGCCGGCATGGTTGACCAGCTGCACATCGGCGCTGTTGGACGAGAAGCCGCGGCCGCCGGTGATGGTGCCGCTATTGTCGAGCAGGGCGTTGGCGCCGCTCATCAGGACCGCGTCGCCGGTGCTGGCGATCGCGCCGAAGTTGTTGACGACCTGGTTCGCGCCCGAACCGCTCACCGCGGTATTGCTGGTGGTGAGGCTGCCGGTCGCCGTCACGTCGAGGCGGCTCGCGCCATTGCCCAGGGCGACGCCGATCGCAGTGCCGGTGTTGGTGGAGCCGCTGATCGCGACGTTCGATGCATCCTGCACGAAGATCGAGCCGATGAAGCTGTTCGTGCCCGCGAAGGTTAGGGCATTGCCGGCCGCCAGGCCGCCCACCCGGACGTTGCCCGTGCCGGAGATGTCCTGCGAGACTGTGCCGCTGGCCGACTGCTGATAGGCGAGCACGCCATTGTTGACGATCGCCGAGCCCGAGATCGTGTCGCTGGCGCCCTGGAGCGTCGCACCCGCGTTGATCGTGGTGGTGCCGGTCCAGCTGTTGGCGGCGTTGGCGAGGACGATCGTGCCCGTGCCGCCGATGACGAGTTGCTGGGCCGGATCGACACCCGCATTGCCGCTGGTGGTGATCGCTCCGGTCAGCGTCGCGATCACGCCGGCATCGGCGTTGAGCGTGGCCGGATCCGCCGAGGACGGCGTGACGACCTCGAGGCTGATGTTGTTGGCATAGGTGCCGGTGGCGCCGAAGATCGCGGTCGGGTCGATCATGTGGATCGTGCCCGAGCCGAAGCCGCCCGCGGTGGTCGCACGGATGGTCGCGCCGTTGACGTAGATGTCGCCGGTCAGGTTGGCGGTGTCGGTGAAGGTCACCGTGCCCGCCGGGCTGCCGTTGCCGGCATAGATGTCCGCATCGCTCCCGGCACCGGTGCCGGTGATGGTCAGGTCGCCCGAGACCAGGCCGAACGCCTCGAAGTCGGTGAAGTTGGCGAGCGTGACATTGTAGCTCTGGCCCACGCCCAGGTCGGCGTCCAGGCGGTCATAGCCCGCGCCACCGCTGACGATGCCGTTGATCGCGCCGCCATAGTAGGTGAACAGGTCATCGCCGTCGCCAAGATCGGCGACGATGGTGCCGGCGGGCGTGCCCGCGGCGCCCAGTACGCCGCCTGCGCGCAGAGTGATGTGATCGACGCCGGTGCCGGCCGAGGCGTCATAGATGCCGTTGAAGGCATCGGCGATCTCGAGGTTGCGCACGCCTGCGCCTGCCGAGATGATGTTGCCGGTCGTGGTCGAGCCAGCCTGCAGGTTGACGTTGATCGTGCCCGTGCCGCCCAGCGCCATCGCGCCTGCGCCGAGGCCGGTAATCGTACCGCTGCTGGTGATCGTGGCATTGCCGTCGACGACGTTGACGCCCCAGCTGGAGGTGGCGCTGCTGCCACCCGTGATGGTTCCCGCATTGGTGACGGTGTACGTCGCGCCCGCACCCTGCAGCCAGAGGCCGCTACCGCCGTTGATCGAGCCCGTGTTGGTGATCGTGGCGCCGCCCTGGGCGAAGACGCCCCAGGCATCGACGGTCCCATTGGCGTTGATCGTGCCGCTGTTGCTGACGGTGCTGCCCGCACCCACGCTGATGCCGTTATCGACCGTGGCGTTGATCGTGCCGTTGTTGACGACGGTGGCATTCGTGCCGAGCAGAACGCCACGCTGGCCGGTGACGACCGAACCTGTGCCCTGGTTCTCGAAGCGGCTGCCCGGGCCGGTCATGCCGACCGCGGCGTTGTAGTTGCCGGCCGCAGTCGCGCCGGTGATCGTGCCACTGTTCAACGCGGTCGCGCCGGCACCGTTCATCCAGACGACCGAGTAGTTGGCAGCGCTGTTGACCGCAGTGATCGCGCCGTGATTCTCCAGATAGGCGTTGGTGCGGAGCAGGTTGAGCGCCGCGCCGATACCGGTCGCGCGCATCGTGCCGTCGTTGTAGACACGGATGCTGTCCGCACTGCCGGTCACGCCCCAGATGCTGGCGGAGAGCGTGCTGCCCGAGGCGATGTTCACCCGGGTGCCCGCGCCGCCCACGGTTGCGCCTGTGCCGGTGATCGCCAGGTTCGCGGCCTGGCCCGCCGCGCCGATGTTGAGCGTCGTGCCCGCCGACAAGGTCCAGCCAGGTTCGCCGGTCTGCGTGCCGGTGAGCGTCAGAGTGCCGCCCAGCAGGTTCTGCGTCTCGAAGCCGGTGACGTTGGCAAGGCTGAGCGTCGCAGGAGCGGCGAGACTGACGTTGAACACGTCGGTGCCGGAGCCGGCATCGACGCCGGCGAAGGTGCCGCCGTTCCAGTTGAGCGTGTCGTTGCCTGCGCCCAAGTTGATCGCGCCGGTGGTGGTCGAGCCGGCATTCAAGGTGATCGTGTCGTTGAAAGTGCCGGTCAGGTTGATCGCGGCGGTGGTGCCGCTGATCGTGCCGTTGTTGGTGATGGTCACCGCGCCGTCAGCGCGAATGCCTTCGATCCCGCCGTTGATCGTGCCGCCGGCTTGGTTGGTCACCGTGCCGCCCGCAAGCAGATAGACGCCGCGGCCACTGGCCAGCGTGCTCTCGATGGTGCCGCTATTGGTTACCTGTGCATCCGCCGCGCTGGCATAGATGCCGCTGACGATCGTGTTGGCGCTGCCGCCGGTGATGCGGATCGTGCCGGTGTTGGTCACGCTCAGGTTCGCGCCGTCGGCATAGATCGCCGCGTTGCCGCCGATCAGCGTGCCCGCATTGGTAATCGTGCTGTTGGCGCCGCCGGAATAGAGCGCATTGCGGTTGGTGCCGGTGATCGTGCCGCCGGTGATCGTCGCGTTCAGAATGCCCTGTGTCAGCACGCCCCAGGCGTCGCCGGTGGTCGTGCCCGCATAATTCTGCAGGGTGACGTTGCCGGTGCTGTAGATGGCGCCGAAAAGTCCGGTGCCGCTGGTGATGGTGCCGGTGTTGCTGGTGACGGTCAGGCTGCCGCCGGTCGTCAGGTAGACGCCGTTGGTCGTGCCCGTGAGAGTGCCGGCATTGGCCAGGATCAGCGCTGCGTTAGACGAGATCGCGTACGTGCCGGTGATCAGGCCGCCCGACTGGTTGGTGACCGAGCCACCGGCGACGGTGACGCCCGCGCCGCTTCCTACGGTGAGCGTGCCACTGGTGCCGCCGGAGAGCGTGCCCGACGCGATCGTGCCGCTGTTGGTGATGTTGACCGTGCTGGCGGTCGCGATGCCGTTGGTGCGGCCGACGATCTGGCCGGCATTGGTGAGCGTGAGCGTCCCCGTACCGCCCATGCCGATGCCGTTGCCGCCGCCGGAATTGCCCGGGCCGACGATGCGGCCGCTGGCATAGTTGGTGATGGTGAGCGCGCCCGAGCCGCCCTGGTTCTCGATGGCGTTATAGGCGCTGCCGGTGATCAGGCCGTAATTGTTGACCGTCAGCAGGCCGGTGGCGGTCACGCCGCCGCTTCCCAAATGGTTGATGCCGCTATTCTGGCCGCTGATCGTCGCCGACGAATTGCTGGCGGAACCGTTGTTGATCACGCTGGTGCCGCTGGTCGCGGCGACGCCGATCGCGGCGCCCCAGTTGGCCTGGCCACCGGTGCCGGTGTTGGTGATCGAACCGAAATTGTCGACCCCGTTGCCGATGCCATCGAGATAGACGCCGAGCTGCTGGCCACCGGCGACCGAGCCGGTCAGCCCGACGTGGAGCGTGTTGCCCGCGCCGGCCACGGTCACTGCGCTGGTGCCCGCGCCGCTGCGCGCGCCGGTCAGCGTGACCGTGCCGCCGGTTGCCGAGTTGACGTTGAGCGCGCCGCTGTTGGTGATCGCGCCGCTCAGCGACACGGTGCCGAGCGCCTGGACGGTGCCCGCGCCGTTGACCGCGACGGTCATGTCGTAATTGTCGTTGCGCGAAAAGATCAGCGTGGCGCCCGAATCGACCGTGGCGGTGCCGGTGATCCGGCCGTTGGCGGTGCCGTTGCCTACCTGGAGGCGGGTGCCTGTGTCGGTGATCGTCGTGCCGCCGGTATAGCTGTTGAACCCGGTCAGCGTGTACAACGCGCCGCCGCTCACGCTCAGCGCGCCGGTGCCGCTGATCGCGCCGCTATAGGTGCCGTTGGCCGCCGTGATGTTTAGCGTATTGGCGCCGAGCGTCGTCGTGCCGGTGCCGGTCAGGTTCAGGATGCTGGCCGCGCCGGTGTGGCCGGAGATATCGAAGGTCGCGTTGTTGACGATCGGCGTCGATGCCAGTGTGCCGGTGCCGCCCAGCGCCAGCGTGCCGCCCGAGATGGTGGTGGTGCCGCTATAGGTGTTTGCGCCGCTCAGCGTCAGCGTGCCGGTACCGGTCTTGGTCAGCGTGCCGCCCGCGCTGCCGAGCCCGAACGCATAGTTCATCAGGGAGCCGATATGATCGCCGACATAGGCGGAGGTGTCGCCAACGGCGTTGTAGCCGGCGCTACCGCCGTCCACGCGGTAATTGGCCGCCGCCTGGACGGTCGACTGGCCGTAGATGTTATACCATGCGAGGTCGTTGATCGCGCCGGCGCTGCTGCCTGCGGTCGAGATGCGATAGTCGCCTGCATTGCCGCCGAAGAGCAAGGCGGCGGCTTCTTGCGCCGTGTAGGTAGGCGGATTCGTCGTAAACGACGGACCGGCCGAGATATTCCAACTGCCGACAAAGGTAATCCCGCCCGGATCGGTGATCGCGCCGCTGAAGGTGGTGGAGGCGTTGTTGCCGCCCAGGGTCAGCGTGTTGGCGCCGATTTGCACATTGCCGGCGCCAGCGAGGCTGCCGACCGTTTCGCTGTTCGCCAGCACAAGATTGGCGCCGCCGTTGACGGTTACTGCGCTGGCGTCGCCGATCGCGGCGCCGCCGCTCACCGTGAGCGAGACGGTGTTGATCGTGGTGGCGCCGCTCCAGTTGTTCGCGCCGCTCACGGTGAACGCGCTGCCGGCGCTGCCGGTGAAGGTCACGTCCTGTGCTGCCGCGATCGCCTGGCCGTTGACGTTGTTGCCGGTGCCGGTGGTGATGTTGCCCGACAGGGTCACCAGGCCGCCCGACTGGTTGTCGAAGATCGTCGGGTCGGCGCTCGCCGGGGCGGCGACATCGAGCAGGAAGTTGTTGGCATAGGTGCCGGCCGCGCCGAACTGCACGGTCGGATCGACCATGTGGATCGCGCCGGTGCCGAACGCGCCGACGGTGTTGGCCCGGATGGTGCCGCCGTTGACATAGATCGTGCCGGTGAGGCCTGTGGTGCCGTTGAAGACCAGCGTGCCCGCAGAGGTACCGGTGCCGGCATCGATGCGGATTCCGGGCGTGATCGCCGCGCCGGTGAGCGTCCAGGTGCCCGCATCGAGCTTGGTCAGCGTCTCCGCACCGGTCGAAGTGGCGATCGAGAAGCTGCCGCCGGAGCCGGTGCCGCGCAGCTGCAGCGTGTCGTTGCCGGTGCCGAGATCGACCGTGCCGAAGGTCGCTGCCGCCAGCGCACCCGCGTTGCGCAGCGTGATGCCGCTGCCGGTGTCGATAATCGCCGCATCGCCCGCGATGCCGCCATTGTAGATCGCCAGCGTGTCGTTGCCGCTGCCGCCGGTGACGCTGCCGGTGGTCGAGCCGGCGAACAGGTTGATCGTGGCGGCGATGTTGCCAACGGCCACGCCATTGCCGCTCCCGCTGTTTGCGGTGCCGTAATTGTTGAAGGTGCCGCCCGATCCGAGCACGACTGCAACGCCACCCGGGCCGGCGTTGCCGCCGGTCAGCGTGCCCGCTGCGGCGTTGGTGATCGTGCCGCCGCCGCCCGAGTAGATCGCGGCATAGGCTGACTGCGAGATCGTGCCCGCATTCAGGATCGTTGAGACGCCGCCGACATTGACGCCGTCGAAGTTCAAATTGCCGGTGCCGCGGCCGTTGATCGTGCCGGTGTTGGTCAGCGTCAACGCGCCGCTTGTGATGATGCCGCCGGACTGGCCTTCGATCAGGCCCGAATTGGTGATGTTGGCACTGCCACTGCGGATACCGGTGGTGATGCCGCCCGCGACATAGTTGTTCGAGCCGTCGAGCGTGCCGGTGGCGATCGTGCCGCCATTGACGACGGTCAGCAGGCCGGAGCCCTGGTTCCAGATGCCCGCATTGCCGGTGCCGACGATCTGCGCACCGCTGTTGTTGGTGACGGTGACGGCGCCGCTGTTGATCTGGATGCCCGAGCCCTCGCCCGTGGCGCCATAGATCCGGCCACCGCTGTTATTGGTGATCGTGCTGGCAAGCTGGGCGGTGATCTCGATGCCCGCGAAGCGATCGCCGCGTAGCAGGCCGGAGTTGGTCAGGATAGTGCTGTAGCCGATGCGCACGCCCGACCAATGGCCGGTCACACTGCCCGAGTTGGTGATCGTGGCGTTGTTGCTGGAGGCATAGATGCCATAGCCGGCATTGGCGATCGAGCCGCCGCTGGCATAGGTGATCGTGCCGGTGTTGCCGATCGTGCCGCTGCCGACCAGGATGCCCGAGACCGAGCCGTTGCCGGCGGTGATCGTGCCGGCATTCTGGATGTTGTTGCCATTGGCGAGCGAATAGATGCCGTGGCCGGTCGTGCTCAGCTGCGCGCTGCTGGTCAGATTGACCAAGCCGGCATTGATAAGGGTGATGCCGTTGTCGGCGATGTTGGTCAGTGCGCCGGTCAGGTTGATCGTGTTGCCGGAGCCGCCCAGCGACTGCCAGCCCGGGCCGCCGTCACGGCTGCCGCTCAGGGTCAGGTTGCCGCTGACGAGCCTGTAGGTCTCGAAATTGGTGATGTTGGCGAAGAAGGTGTCGAGCGCGACCGTGCGGTAAGCGCCCGAGCCGAGGGCGACCGCGAACATGTCCGTGCCCGTGCCGCCGTCGATCGTGCCGCTGAACGCGCCGCCGGCCCAGGTGAAGGTATCGGCGCCCGAGCCGAAGGTCGCGCCCTGCATCGATCCGGTCGAGAAAAGCGTGAAGCTCTGCCAGCCGGTAGCGGTGCTGGCATCATAATTGCCCGTCAGCGAGCCGAGGAGGTTGACGGAGGTCGAGCCGCTGCCGGCAACCTTGATCAGGCCGGTCGTCGTCGAGCCGGCATTGAGGTTGAGCGTCGAGGCGGTGGTCGCGTCGATGCTGATCGCGCCGGCGCCGCCGCCGGTGATCTGGCCGTCATTGTTGAGGACCTGTCCGCCCGAAGAGACGTTGCTGTCGAAGCGCACGGCCCAGCCACTGGCGCCCGAGCCGCCGGTGATGTGGCCGCTGCTGTTGTTGGTGATCGTGCCGCCGCGGCCTGCAATGATCGCTGAATTGGTCGTCGCGGTGATCGTGCCGGAATTGGTGACGTTGGTCGCCGCCGCGCCAGAGACCACGACGCTGCCGGCGGTCATCGTGCCGTTGTTGGTCACGGTGAGCGTCGAGGGACCCTGCGAATTGCGCACGGCGGTGCCGCTGGCGTTGGTCGCGCTGATCGTGCCGTTGTTGACGATGGTGATGTCGTGGCCGGCGCCGATCGTCGCGCCGCCCGTGCTGGAGACGGTTACGCCCGAGGCAATGTTGACCGCGAGATCGGTGTTCGTCCAGCCCGAGCCGATGGCGTAGAGGCCATTGCCCGACAGGATGTCCGCATTCGCGTAGACGGTATTGATCCCGCCGACCACGCCGACACCGTTGAACAGGACGCCCGCGTTCGGGCGCGCCGAGTTGCCGATGGCGGCGCCGACGGTCACCGTGTTCGACTGCCCGGCCTGTGCCGAGTTGATCTGGATGGCGACGCTGCCGCCGTTGATCGTGCCGCCGGCCGTGGTCGTCACGTTGTTGCTCGCGTTGCTCGTCGGAATGTAGATGCCGGTGCCCGCGCCGCCGCTCGTGGTGATCGCCGAGCCGGACGAGATGATAACGCCGCCACTGGCGTTGCTTGCGGCGGCATAGATGCCGGTGCCGTTGGCAAGCGTGGTGATCGTGCCGCCCGTGGTGGTGACGGTGGTGCCCGTGGCGGACAGGGCGGTGACGCCGGTGGCGAAGCCGGAGATCGTCGGCGCCTTCAGCGACAGGTTCACCGTCGAGCCGGCTATCGCATAGATGCCCGAGACGCCGTTGGTGGCAGTGACGTTGCGCAGGCTGCTGACGGTGCCGAAATCGACGACGTTCACGAAGCCGCTGGCGCTGAAATAGGCACCATAGTCCACGCCAGTCAGATTGGTCACCGAAGCGGTGTCCAGCTGGCCGATCGCCCAGGCGACGTTGGCGTTAGATGCGGTCATGCGCAGGGCGCTGCCGTTCGCCTGGTTCGTCGAAAGCGTATTGGTGCCGGTGGTGTAGAGCACCGCGCTCTGGCCGTTGGCGGCTTGCTGGGTATAGCCGTCGGCGTTGGGGGTGCCGGTGGTGTTGGCGATGGTCACGCCGGCCATGGTGATGCCGGCGCTCTGCGTGCCAAGTACCGTCACGCCACCGCTGCCGGCGGTGCTGTCGTTATAGGTGCCCGTGCCCGAGATCGTGCCGCCGCCCGCGGGGCTGGTCGACTGGGCCAGCGCCGGCGTGGCGAGGGCGACGCCGATCAGTGCAGTCGAGCCGAGCAGCGCCTTGCGCAGCATCGCCTCGCGACGCGCACGTGCCGAAACCGACTTGGACGCACGCGCGCCATTGCTACGATCGAACATTCTGGAAGCCCCCGAAACCGCTTTGGAGAACGCGCCGCGACTCACGGAAACGCGTCAGACATAGCGAAAACCCCTAGGACAGGTCGGGCGATTCCTCGTTGAACAGATGTGTCACCGAATTGGATCTATGTCGCATTGCGACACGGCTCCCGCTTCGGGACATCAACGGGTTAACATGCTCCTGGCGCGGCAATCGCTGGGCGTTTCGCCGAAGCGGGCCTTGAACAGGCGGCTCAAATGCGCCGCATCGCTGAAGCCCAGCCGTTCGGCGACATCGCCGATCCGCTCGACATTTTCCGGGTTTAGCAGCGCGTGGCGCGCCGCCTCCAGCCGCATGTCGCGGATATAGGCCTGCACGCCGCCGCCGTGCTCGAACAGGCGGTGCAGGGTGCTGCGCGAGATGCCAAGCCTGCGGCACAGATTGGCTATGGTGAGCCCCGACGAGCCCAGATGCGCATGGATCTCCTGCTGGGCGCGCAGCAGCAATGTCGCCGGATCCTCGCGGAAACCGGGTGCCTCGGTGCGGCCGGCGCCCTTGAGCGACAGCACCAGCACATCGAGCATCGAGCGGCCCAGCAGCGGCGCATCGTCTGCGGAGAACCGGGGCAGCGCCTCACGCACCTGGAGCGCATGCGAGGTGAACATCGCGATCTGCGCCGGGTTCAGCGTCTGGCCGTGCAGGCTGGCAACATTGAGTCCGGCCTCGATCGCCATCGCCCGCGGTATGTTGATGCCGATGCTGCGCCCGCCGGCGGACTCGTGATGCGACGTCTGCGCGCGATCGACTATGATCGCCGAACCGGGAGTTTGCACCCAGTCATGCCCTCCCGCGATGCCGGCGGCCCTGCCGTCCAGATTTACGGTGAGCGCCATCGAATCATTGCCCTGGTCGATCAGCCTCTTGTCCCGCTTCCAGCGCTGGGCGGCGATATCGACATAGGCGAGCGTGACCTCCCCGAGCTGCACGATGCTGCTCGAGACGCGAAAAGCCTCCAACGGTTCAGTATGGTATAACGGGGTCTGGCCCGGCCAATGGCTGCGCCACACATCGTACCGGTCCTGGGGATCGACATGGGCCGTCGAATGCCGATGTACGCGTAGTGGTTGCGACGCCAAACCAAACTCCAGGGTTTGTTTGTTTCCCGGGTTTGTTTTTGTTTCCCGGCGTTTAGAGCTGTTCCTGTATAGGCAGAAACATTCCGTCGCACGTGTAATTTCCGTAATGAGTCCCGACGCGAGGCGGGATTCGGACGGGACTACCCTGCATCAATCGGTTGACGCTGCGGATTCAGCCGGAGCGTGAGATCGGCCCATTGGCGGCCATGGCGCAGCAGGTGACGCGTCAATCTTTCGTAATGCTGCACGAAGATGCGGACGTCCTCGTCGGTCATCGGTCCGTCCGCTGCGCGTTCCTGCTCGGTCCGCCAGCCCGCCACGGCTTCGAAAGCCGGCGCCTCGAGGAAGACGAGCTGGTCGATCCGCGCCCACAAAGCCTGATAGAGGCCGGCCAGCTGATCATTGACCCAGCGCCGCCAGCGCCCGTCGGGATCGTGGATGCGCTCGAGATCGTTGATCGGCGCCGCCAGTTCTGCCTCCGCCTGCGGGCGCGCGCCCAGGCACCAGCCCTCCAGGATCAGCATGGCGGCCGGGCCTTCCACCATCTCGGGCGCGCCGGGTTCGTCACGCGCCTTGTCGAACCGGGGAAGCAGGGCAGGGCCTTCGTCAAGCGCCGCGATCGCCGCCAGTCCGGCGGCGACGTCATGCGTACCAGGCACGCCGCGGGTGCGCAGCAGCGGGTGGATGGTCTCCGCAAGGCGCTGCCGCACCGCCCCCTCGAGATACAGGTCGTCGAGCGACAGTGTCGGGCAGCCGAACCGCATGGCCAAGGCACGCGCGATCGTGGACTTGCCGCTGCCCTGCGCGCCCGAAATGCCCAACACGAACGGCCGGCGGGCGCCGGGCCGGAGCCGCGCGGCGATCCATTCCACAGCGGGGAGGGGAGAAACCACGGCCATCGCGTCCTCTTCTTAGCTTGCGCACTGCCAGCGCTGTCAAATAAGGCTGGTCAAAGGCCGGGGCCGCTTCCCGGCGGGGAATGAAATGTCCAGCCGTCCCACGATCAAGGAAGTCTCGAAGATCGCCGGCGTGTCGTTCAAGACCGTCAGCCGCGTGCTCAACAACGAGAAGCATGTCAGCGAAGAGACGCGCCGGCGCGTGGAGGAAGTGGTCGCCCGGCTGAACTTCCGCCCGAGCCATGCCGCCCGTACGCTGGCCGGGCGCAAGTCCTTTCAGGTCGGGCTGCTCTACGACAATCCCAGCCCCTATTACATCTATCACGTCCAGGCCGGTGCGCAGCAGCGCTGCACCGAGCATGGCTATCGCCTGCTGATCCAGCCGATCGACAGCCAGTCGCCCGATCTGATCTCCAACGTGCTCGCGCTGATCGACGAGACGCATCTCGACGGGCTGATCCTGTCACCGCCGGTGACCGAGGCGACCGAGCTGCTCGACGAGCTCGACCGGCGCGGGCTGCCCTATGTCCGCATCGCGCCGGGTGTGCGTCCGGACGCGGGTCTGTCGGCGTCGATGGACGATGTCGCCGCCGCGCGCGAGCTCACCGGCCATCTGATCGGGCTCGGCCATCGCCGTATCGCGATGATCCGCGGCCTCGAGAGCCATGCCTCTTCGACCGATCGTCTCGCGGGCTACAAGGCCGAGCTCGAAGCGCATGGCATTGCCTTCGATCCTGCGCTGGTGGTCGCCGCGCAGAATGACTTCGCCTCCGGTGCCGCTGCCGCGCGCGAGCTGCTGGCGCTCGAGGACCGTCCAACCGCGATCTTCGCCGGCAATGACGATATGGCCGCAGGCGCGCTCGCGGTAGCGCATGAGAGCGATATCGACGTGCCGGGCCAGCTCTCGATCGCGGGGTTCGATGATTCGGACTTGGCGCGCGCCGTGTGGCCGCCGCTGACCACCATCCACCAGCCGGTCTATGATCTCGCTGCCGCCGCAGCCGAGCTGATCCTTGCGGGCGCCGCGTCGCAGCCGCGCATCGCGCTGGAGCACAAGCTCATGGTGCGATCGAGCACCGGCCCCGCGCCGAAATAACCAAAAGCTGTCCCGCAGCCGGACACTGGTTAACTAAACGTAACGCTGGCGGCAAAAGTTAAGAAGTCGTTAACTGCTGGCCATGCAAAGCCAGCTCCTTCTCGAGGGCTACGAGCCCCGCCGCCACCCGTTCCGCCGCCATGTGCGTATCGCCGTGGCGCAGCAGCGCAAGTTGCGCGATGACAGCGACATCAAGCTCTTCGCGCTGAGCTTCGTCTCGTTCTTCGTCTGCTTCTACACCTTCATCGCCTGACGGCGCGGTTGCCCGGTCAGGGCAACACATCCGGCGCATGCGGGGCGTCTTCCGCCTTGTAGAGCCGCTGCGCGCACCAGGCCGAGGCCAGGCAGAGCAGCACCACGACCCACATGCACTCGGCCACGCCGATGCCGGGGATGTTGGTCATCCCGAAGGTGATGGCCGCGCCGGCCACCATGAAGCCCGAATTGACGATGTTGTTCGCCGCCACCGTCCGCGAGGTCTGCGACTTGTCCACCGTGGTGGTCAGGAAGGCGTAGAGCGGCACCACGAACATGCCGCCCGTGATCGCGATCCCGAGCAGCAGCACCAGCACCGCCCAGCCGATCGGCATCGTCACGAACTCGGCGGTCTTGAGCAACGGCCCCTCGCTTACCGGCCAGATATGCGCGGCGACGTAGAAGCCGATCACGAACATCATCATCCCCAGCACCGAGCGCACGGCATATTTGGCCGAGACATGGCCCTTGAGCAGCCGGTTGATGATCACCGACCCGATCGCGATGCCCACCGAGAAGATGCCCAGGAACACGCTCGCGACGTCCTTTTGGGCGTGGAACACATTCTTTACGAGCGGCGGGAACAGCACGCCGAGCACGGCGGCGATCGTCCAGAACACGCTGATCGCGATGATCGCCAGATAGAGGCGGCGGATGTGCATCGTCGCCGAGATCAGCCGCCACGAGGCGCGGAAGACGTTATAGTCTAGCTTCAGCGTGGTCATCGGCGGTGCCGAGGGTATCTTGAGCGAGGCCAGCCAGCCGATCGCCGCTACGCCGACCACGGCGAAGGCCGCGGCGTGTGCGCTGATCACGCCGCCCACGATCGTGCCGAACAGGATCGCGATATAAGTGCCCGCCTCGACCAGGCCGGTGCCGCCCAGCACTTCGTCTTCCTCCAGCTGCTGCGGCAGGATCGCGTATTTGATCGGGCCGAAGAAAGCCGAATGCACGCCCATGCCGACCAGCGCGACAAGCATCAGCACCAGGCTCTGCAGGAAGATTCCGGTGGCGCCCACCAGCATGATCCCGATCTCGCAGGCCTTGATGATCCGCATGATCTTCGCCTTGTCGTAGCTGTCGGCGAGCTGGCCGGCGAGCGCGGAGAAGAGGAAGAAGGGCAGGATGAAGATGCCGGTCGCGATCGCGCTGAACCGGGTCTCCTGCTCCACCGAGTTGAAGATCTGGTAGGTCGCGAAGAAGATCATCGCGTTCTTGAACAGATTGTCGTTGAACGCGCCGAGGAACTGGGTGACGAACAGCGGCAGGAACCGGCGCTCCCGCATCAAACCGAGCGCCGCACCATGCATAAGCCAACCCTATCTCTGTACGCGGGTGTTCCCGCTCAATGAGGCGTGGACATAGCCGAGGGGCATGCAGGGCGGCAATCGGTTAATCGGTTTTACCGGCGAGGCGCTCCCCCCTTCGTCACGCCGGCGAAAGCCCGGGCCCAGGGTTTCTCTGCCGTGTCGCTTGGGGCTCTGGGTCCCGGCTGTCGCCGGGATGACGGTTTCGAGAAGTAGCGCTGTGGGTTTACCCCCCGCACGATTCCCGCACGATCAGATCGGTCGGCAGCCGCTCGGCGCTGGGATCGGCGGAGGGGTCGAGGATGCGCGAGACGAGCTGGCGCCCGGCCTCGAACGTGTCCTGCCGGATCGTGCTGAGCGCCGGAGTGCTGAGGCGCGCGAGCATCATGTCGTCATAGCCGATCACCGAAACATCGTCCGGTACCGATACGCCCGCTCGGCGCAGCGCGCGGATGGCGCCCAGTGCGATCAGGTCTGAGGAAGCGACGATTCCGTCGAAATGGACCTGTCGCCGCAACAGCCGGCTGACCGCGGCGTCGGCGGATTCGAGCTCGAAATCGACCGGCACGACCAGCTTGGGGTCCATCTCCAGCCCGGCTTCCTTCAGTGCCTCGGCATAGCCGCGCTTGCGCTGCATCGATTCCGGATCGGTGCCACCCAGGAACAGGATCGCCTTGCGTCCCAGCCGCGCCAGATGCGCAGTCGCACGCCGACCGCCCAACTGGTTGTCCGATCCGATCGAGCAATAGCGCTGCCCCGCCATCTGTGCGCCCCACACCACGAAATTGGCATTGGAATCGACGAGCTGGTTGAAGGCATCGTGCAGCATCGACTGGCCCAGGAATATCACGCCATTGGCCCGGCTGGTCGTGGTGGTGGCGACCAGGTCTTCATAATCGTGCGGCGTGGTGTGGCTCACCGTGAAGTCGCAGTCGCGCGCGCGCGCCGCCTCGCCGATGCTGGCGAGCAGCTCGAGGAAGAAAGGGTGCGACAGCGGCAGCGGCCGCCCGCGCATGAAGGGCGTGACGATCACGATCGTCCCCTCCGCCCCCACCGGTGCTGCCGGCATATAGGGGCGGAATGGATAATCATGGTCGCGTGCCAGCGCCCAGATCTTCTGCTTGGTCCGCGCGCTGATCAGGGGATGATCGTTGAGCGCCCGCGAGACGGTCGAGATCGACACGCCGGCCAGCTGCGCGAGATCCTGCAGCGTCGTATTGTTGTTGCTACTGCTGCCCATTGTGCCCAAGCTTGAGAAGAGCCGAAAACGGCCGAGTTAACGCATCGAGGGGGTGCCATTGCAAGCAGGTCGGCCGAGCAAGGCGCGTGACGCCGTGTCCGGTACTACCCCTGCGGCCGCGCGGCTCACCCTTTTGCAAATATGGAACATGTGCTTCGGCCTGCTTGGCATCCAGATCGTCTGGGGCCTGCAGAACGTCAATACGAGCCGCATCTTCCAGACGCTGGGCGCAGAGCTCGACGACCTTGCGATCCTGTGGATCGCCGGACCCGCGACCGGGCTGCTCGTCCAGCCGATCATCGGCCATCTGAGCGACCGCACCCGCGGGCGCCTCGGGCGGCGGCGTCCCTATATCCTCGCGGGCGCGCTGTGCACGGCGCTCGCGCTGTTCCTGATGCCCAACGCCACCACGCTTTGGGCGGCGAGCCTGATGCTCTGGGTGCTCACCGCTTCGATCAACATCGCGATGGAGCCGTTCCGCGCGCTGGTGGCGGACAAGGTGCCCGAGGCGCAGCGCACCGCCGGCTTCGCGATGCAGGTGTTCTTCATCGGCATCGGCGCGGTGTTCGCCTCCGCCTTGCCCTGGATGCTGGTCCATTGGGCAGGGCTGAGCGGCCAGCCCCAGCCCGGCATGCTGCCCCAATCCGTTCGTACTGCCTTCTATATCGGCGGCGTCTGCCTGCTGGTGGCGGTGACCTGGACGATCGTCACCACCCGCGAATGCCCGGCGCCCGAGCGTCCGCCCGCCGAGGCGACGCTGCCGCATGTCCTCTCGCCCGAGCGTGCCGCCTCGCTGCTGCGCCACGGCGTGGTCTGGATGCTCGCGGGCCTCGGCATCGCGGGTGCCGCCGCGCTCGCTGGCTGGAAGCGCGAAATCTACGTCGTCGCCGGCATCGCCTTCCTGTTCGGCCTGCTCCAGGCGGTGGTCGTCCGCCTGCGCCGTTCGGGGCGCAGCTCGATCGGCATGCTCGAGATCGTCGAGGACATCCGCTCGATGCCGCAGCTGCTCAAGCGCCTCGCCATCGTCCAGTTCTTCACCTGGTACGGCCTGTTCGCGATGTGGATCTACACCGTGCCCGCGCTGGCGCTGCGTCACTACGGCACCACCGATCCGACTTCGCAGGGATACAACGCCGCGGCCGATTGGGTGGGGGTGCTGTTCGCCGGCTATAACGGCGTCGCGGCTCTGGGCGCGTTGCTGTTGCCCCGCATCGGCGAGCGGATCGGCCGCCGCGCGACGCATGCGCTTTGCCTGTGCTTCGGCTCGGCAGGCCTGGTCGGCTTCCTGCTCGTCGAGGATCCGGTGGCGTTGTGGCTGCCCATGATTGGCGTCGGCCTGGCCTGGGCGGCGATCCTGTCGATGCCCTATGCCATGCTCGCCGGTAGCGTGCCTCCGGGCAAGGCGGGCGTGTACATGGGCATCCACAACATGTTCCTGGTGATCCCCCAGCTGGTCGCCTCGACGATGCTCGGCCCGCTGGTCGGCCGCGTCTTCCATGGCCAGGCCGAATATGCGCTGGTCCTTGCCGCCGCGGCATTGCTGATCGCCGCCGGCTTCGCGCTCACGCTGCCGCGCAGCGCCGATACCGGCTCCCGACCCTAGCCCCTTCCAGGCATGCAAGACTGCGTGGCGTTGCATTATGTGCGCCTGTTTGTGCAACATTTGCATAATGCGCAAGGTGAAATTGCAGCTTGTGAGTCGTTTGTTGCAGTAACACTTTGCGCTAACCGGTCTAATGCTTCAGACAATATACTTTATAAACAACAAGATAGTCAGATATTTCCAGCCATAAATTTCCCTCTTGCGATCATGCTCAATTTACGCAAAGTTACGCAAAGTTAGCCGCCCGGTAGGGCCGATGGCATTCCATGCCTCGGACGGGCGGCTTTCACGGCACGGTGGCGTCATTGAGCGTCGCCGGCACGAGGAGGGTGTCTTGGGGAAAGCGCGGCAAAGCCGGCTTGCGATACAGCGCAGTAGCGCGCGGCACGGCCGTGCGCGCGTTTCGCGCGATCACGCTTCCGCGCACCAGCAATCGGATTGACGCGGCGCCGCGGGGGTAGGGCCCTGCGGCATCCGCGCGTGCAACAGCTCCGCAAAGGGGCGAAACGGAGGGAGGAAACATGAAACAGATCACCGCACTCAGGGGGAGTGCCTCGCTAGCTGCCATGGCCCTGATGGGCTTTGCCGGCGCCGCGCAGGCGCAGACCGCCCAGGCCCAGGCCGCCGCACCCGAAACCACGCAGGAAGAGGGCGGCGACGCGATCGTCGTCGTCGGCGTCCGCAAGGCGCTCGAGAGCGCGCAGACGATCAAGCGCGATTCCGACACGGTCGTCGACTCGATCACCGCCACCGATATCGGCGCCTTCCCGGACACCTCGGTGTCGGGCGCGCTGCAGCGCGTGCCTGGCATCACCACGTCGCGCATGCAGTCGACCGACGACTCCACGCATCCCTCGGGCGAGCCCACCGGCGTGCTCATCCGCGGCCTTACCTTCGTCCGCACGGAGTTCAACGGGCGCGACAGCTTCTCGGCCGACTCCTATCGCGGCCTCAACTTCAATGACATCTCGCCCGAACTGATGGCGGGCGTCGATGCATACAAGAACCAGACGGCGGAGATGATCGAAGGCGGCCTGGCCGGCACGGTCAATCTGCGCACGCGCCTGCCGTTCGACCAGAAGGGCCTCGTCGTGGCCGGCAACGCCAAGGCGACCTATGGCGACCGCTCCAAGGAGTGGACCGGCGAATTCTCGGGCCTGATCTCCAACACCTGGGAGACCAATATCGGCCGCTTCGGCCTGATGGCGGACATCGCCCGCAGCCATGTCGTCACGCGCACCGAAAGCGTGATCATGGACAAGATCGACACGTATTGCTCGGCCGGCGCGACCGGCGCCGGCGGCAATGGCGTGGTCAACAACGGCACCGTCGCCTGCACCGCCAACCCGTTCGGCGGCTCGAGCTGGGCCTATATCCCCGACGGCATCCGCTATTCGCAGGTCGATTACGATCGCACCCGCCGCGGCATCGCGCTGGCCGGCCAGTACGAGAACAACTCGGGCAATTTCCGCCTGACCGCGCAATATATGGACTCCGAATATCACAATGCCTGGCTCGAGCGCGCCAGCCATGTGATCTTCGACGGCAACGCCTATGGTGCGTCCGCCTTCAATCCGCGCGCGACGTCGATCCTCGGCGCGGCGCCGGGCACGCCCGCCTTCACCTTCGGGCCGGACGGCATGCTCCGCTCGGGCACGCTGACCCAGGCGCATGGCAGCTGGGGGGGCAGCTGGAGCAGCACCGCCGACGCGATCAACACCGGCTCTGCCGTGCCGGGCGTCCCCTTCGTCAACAATTGCGCGGCGCCGTCGGTCTGCTCGACGCTGCAGGACGGCCTCTATTTCCAGAACGAGGCGCGCAACTTCGATCACCGTGAGCGGACCCAAGACCTCTCGGGCAACATA
This sequence comes from Sphingomonas sp. GW821-FHT12D09, assembly GCF_058807215.1. NCBI lineage: Bacteria > Pseudomonadati > Pseudomonadota > Alphaproteobacteria > Sphingomonadales > Sphingomonadaceae > Sphingomonas > Sphingomonas sp. GW821-FHT12D09. Next base: position 515,726 of record NZ_JBXAQL010000002.1, read on the forward strand.
AGCTGGGATCCGACCGACCGGCTGCACGTCAATCTCGACGTGCAGCACATCTGGGCCAACACCACCAACGATGACATCCTCGTCGCGGTCGGATCGATGGCCAACATGCAGTACAGCGTGAACAGCGACGGGACCCCCAAGGTGGCGCTGCTGCCGGGCTCGAACGTCAACTATGCCAATGGCGGCGTCTCCAATCCGCACAATTACTGGCTGCCGTTCATCCAGGCGCACATGGAGGACAACGACGCCAAGGAAACCGCCTTCCGCGGCGACGTCGATTATGACTTCAACGAGGGCGGCTGGCTGGACTCGCTGAAGGTCGGCGTGCGCTATGCCGATCGCAGCCAGACGGTGCGCTACTCGACCTTCAACTGGACGCCGATCTCGGCTTCGTGGAACTGCAACGGCCCGGGTTTCAACATCGACAACACCACGGGCGGTGCCTATCCAGCCTGTGCCGCGGGACACCCGGACTTCAAGGGCTATGGCGCCGGCATGTGGGAGACCACCACGCTCGGCAGCAACTTCTTCGACGGCAATGTCTACGCCAATCCTGGTCTGGTCTATCTCAACCGCGACACGCTGATGAACCGCGCGCGGCTGGTGCAGGGCCTGAGCGGTCCGACCACCAACTCGCCGATCTCGCCGGGCTGGTCGCCGATCTGCGACCGCGCCGACGCGACGATCGAGGGCTGTTACCTCCCCTCCGAGGTGATGCACGTCCAGGAGAAGACCAGCGCGGCCTATGCGATGCTCCGTTTCGGCGGGGAGGGCATGAACCTCGGCTCGGTCAATGTCCGCGGCAATATCGGCCTGCGCTACGTCCATACCGAGATCGCGTCGGACGGCAGCGTCGGCTATCCGCTGACCAGCACCTTCGCCAACTATGTCCCCTGCGGCGGTCCGCTGCCGGCGGGCTGGGTGGTCAACCCGATGTGCTTCGTCACGCCGGCGGTGACGGCCTTCGCCAGCGGCGGCGGCACGCCCAACACCTACACGACCAGCTATGACAATTGGCTGCCGAGCTTCAACCTGCGGCTGGGTTTCAGTGACAACAAGAGCTTCGTGCGCTTCGGCTATTCGCGGGCGATGTCGCGGCCGGACTTCGGCCTGCTGCGCAACTTCGTCTCGATCCAGGGCCCGACGCTCGACGGCACGGCGACTTCGCCCTACCTCGTCAGGAACGGCGCCGGCACGGTCACGGGCTACAATTTCGTGTTCCGCGCGGAATCGGGCTATCCGGCGCTCAAGCCGATCACGGCCGACCAGTTCGACCTCACCTTCGAGCATTATTTCGGCCGCAGCAGCTCGTTCACGATCGACGGCTTCTACAAGAAGCTCAACGGCAGCATCGCGTACGGCGAGTTCTACCGCAGCTTCACCAACAACGGCTCCACCCAGACGGTGCTGATGCGCGGTCCGCGCAATGGTGAGGATGGCGGGTCGCTGAAGGGCGTCGAAGTCGCGTTCCAGACCTTCTTCGACTTCCTGCCGGGCGCGCTCAGCGGTCTCGGCACCCAGCTGAACTACACGTTCGTGGATCAGTCGGGCATCAGCAACTCGAACCTGGTGACGCAGGGCGCGCTCGATGCGGGCGGCACCGGCGGCTTCGGCGCGGGCCTCGACGTCTCGGGCGGGCGCGGCACGGTGATCGACTCGCATTATCTGGCGGGCATCTCGAAGCACACGTTCAACGCCGTGCTGCTCTACGAAAAGGGCCCGGTCGGCATGCGTGTCGCCTATAACTGGCGCTCGCGCTTCCTCACCAACAACCTCGATTGCTGCATCGGCTTGCCGGTGTTCCAGAAGGAGGCCGGCTATCTCGACGGATCGCTGCGCTTCTCGCTGGCCAAATGGGTCGAGCTGTCGATCGAAGGATCGAACCTGCTCGGCACCACCAGCGTGTTCCAGCAGCAGATCTTCGGCGACTCGAACAAGACGCCGGGTGCCAAGCCTGTTTACCGTGACGCAAACTGGAGCCGCGTCGATCGCCGCTTCCAGTTCGGCGCCCGGTTCAAATTCTAACTCCCCTCGGCGCCGCCGTTCCTTCATTCCGGCGGCGCCGTTTTTCTCTTTTCGCGAGCGGGTGCCATGCAACCCAGGTCGAACCCCAGCGCGACGCCTCTCCGCGTCGTTATCGTCGGCGGCGGCACCGCCGGCTGGATGTGCGCGGCCGGGCTCACCCGCCTGCTGCCCAATACGGATTATGCGCTGACGCTGATCGAGTCCGACGAGATCGGCACGGTCGGGGTGGGCGAGGCTACCTTGCCGCACATCCGCGAGTTCAATGCGATGCTCGGGCTCGACGAGGCCGAGTTCATGGCCGCCACCCAGGGCAGCTTCAAGCTCGGCATCGAGTTCGTCGGCTGGGACAAGCCCGGCGGGCGTTATGTTCACCCCTTCGGCACCTTCGGCGAGCGCTGGGGCGGCATCGATTTCCAGCATCACTGGCTGCGCGCCAGGCAGGCGGGGCAGGATGTCGGCGACTGGTTCGACTATAGCTTCGCCGTGGCGATGTGCCGGGAAGGCGTGTTCGACCTGCCTAATGAAGACACGCGTTCGATCCGCTCGACCTTCTCCTACGCCTATCATTTCGACGCCGGCCTCTATGCCCAGTTCCTCCGCGGCTGGGCGACCCAGCGCGGCGTGCGGCGGGTCGAGGGCAAGATCGTCGAGGTCGCCCGAAACCCCGAGAGCGGGCTGGTCGAGAGCGTCTCGCTCGAATCCGGCGCTCGGATCGAAGGCGACCTGTTCATCGATTGCTCGGGCTTCCGCTCGCTGCTCCTGGGCGGAACGATGGGCGTCGCCTGGAACGACTGGAGCGAACGGCTCCCCTGCGACCGCGCCATGGCCGTGCCCTGCACCAGCGTTTCCGGCATCACTCCCTTCACGCGCTCCACTGCCCAGACCGGCGGCTGGACCTGGCGCATCCCGCTCCAGCACCGCACCGGCAATGGCTATGTCTTCTCCAGCAGCTTCTGCTCCGAGGAGCAGGCACGCGAGACGGTGCTCGGCGCGATCGACGGCACTCCGCTTCTCGAACCCCGCATGCTGCGTTTCCAGGCGGGGCGGCGCGCGCGCGGTTGGGAGGGCAATGTCGTCGCGATCGGGCTGTCCTCGGGTTTCCTCGAGCCCTTGGAGTCGACCAGCATCTTCCTGATCCAGGCCGCGGTCATGGACCTCGCCAACTTGATGCCCAATCCGGGCAGCCTGCCCGATCCGCGCCTTGCCGCCGAGTTCAACCGGCTGTTCGCGATCCATTACGACCGCACCCGCGACTTCCTCGTGCTCCACTACACCGCCAATGCCCGCCATGGCGAACCGCTCTGGGACCATGTCCGCAACATGACGCTGCCGGACAGCCTGGCGCACAAGATCGACCTGTTCCGCTCCAGCGGCCGCGCGCCCGACTATAAGCTCGGCCTGTTCTCGCGCGACAGCTGGCTGGCGGTGCTGATGGGGCAGGGGATCATCCCCCACGCCCATGATCGCCTCGCCGATCGCGCCCCGCTCGACGAAGTCGTCGATCGCCTGGCGGACCTTAAGGAACGCATCGCCACCAATGCGGCGGCGCTGCCCGCCCACGCCGAGTTCATCGAAAGCTACTGCTCCGCCGCCCGCGGTGCGGCCGATGACCGGGTGGTGGTCGCATGAGCACCCCCTCCACCGTGATCGTCGCCGGCCGCGACGCCCCGCTCTGGCTCGCCGCCGCCGCGCTGGCGCGCGGGCTCGGTCCTTCGGGGGTGAAGGTCGAGGCGGTCGAGCTGCCCACCGCACTCGCGCCGGTCGATGCCTATGCCACCTTCCCCGCGCTCGAAGCACTGCACAGCCAGCTCCGCATCGACGAGGCCGGCCTGCTCCGTGCCACCGGCGGCAGCCTGACGCTCGGCCAGAACTTCACCGATCTTGCCGGCGCGCATCCGGCTTTTCTCCATGCCTATGGCTCGGCCGGTACCCAGATCGGCGGGCGCGACTTCTTCGCCCATTGGGTCAAGGCGCGGGCCTATGGCCTGAACGTCCCGCTCGACGATTTCTCGCTCACCGCCGCCGCCGCGCGCCGGGGCCGGCTGATGCTGCCCGACGAGGAGAACGAGATCTATGGCCGCTGCGACTATGGCTATCATTTGCCGGCGGTCCCGCATGCGGGCCTGCTGCGCGAGGCGGCGCTCCGCTACGGGGTCACGATCCACACCGCCAGCCAAGCGGTGCCCGAGCGCGAAGGCGAGGCGATCGTCGCGCTCGATCTGGGCGAAGGTCGCCGGCTGACCGCAGACCTGTTCGTCGACACCAACGGCCTGCTGATCGACCGCGCGAACTTCCTGAGCTGGCGCGCGCATTTCCCCGTCGATCGCGTCCTCGCCGCCGCCGGCCCGGCCTTCGCCAACCTTCCCGTCTATGCCGAGAACCGTGCCGGCCCCGCCGGCTGGACCACGCTGCACCCCGGCCGCCCGGCGACCTTCGTCACCCATGCCTGGTCGAGCGCGCTCGCCAGCGACCAGGACGCGCTCGCCGCCGCGACTGCCGCCAGCGGGCTGCCATTGGCCGGCGCCATCGCCCGCGCGGTCGAACCCGGGCGTCCGGCCAAGCCCTGGACGGGCAACACCGTCACGCTGGGCGCCAGCTTCGATCCCGTCCACGGCCTTGATCTGCTCGGCCTCCAGGTGAGCCTGGTCCAGCTCCTCGCCGATTTCCCCGCGGGCACCGGCTTCGCCGCCGAGCGCGACGAATATAACCGTGCCGCCACCGAGGCGCTGGACCGGATCCGCGACTTCCAGTCTGCGCATTACGCGCTCGCCCGCTATGCCGGCCCCTTCTGGCAGGCAGCACGCGAGAGCGCGGTCCCGGCCGATCTTGCCCACGCCATCGCCCTGTTCCGCGCCCGCGCCGAGCTTGCCCCGTTCGAGGAAGAGAACCTCCCACCCGACAGCTGGCGCGCGCTGTTCCTCGGTCACGGCGTCGAGCCCGAAAGCTGGCCGCCGGCGATCGACCGCGTCCCGCCCGAGGAAGTGAAGGCGCAGTTCCGCCGCATGCTCGGCTTCGTGCGCGAGCAGGTGCTGCGCCAGCCGACCCAGGACACCTGGCTTGCCCATGGCTGAGCCGCAGCGCCGCGCGCATGATCCCGAGCCGAGCCCGCTCGACGGCCTGCCGCGCGTCTCCGCGCGTTCGGCGCCTCCTCCGGCCGACCTCGCCGACCTTATCGCCGCCGGCGTGCCGGTCGTTCTCAAGGGCTTGTTCGAGCATTGGCCCGCGCTCGCCGCCGGCCGGGCAGGGGAGCTTCCCGCCTATCTCAAGGGTCTCGATCGCAGCGCGCCCGTGCCGGTAATGGAGGCGCCCGCGCGCACCCAGGGCAAGTTCGGCTATGGCGCGGACCTGCGCGAGTTCAATTTCACCCGCCGCAGTGCCCGCCTCAGCGACGCGCTCGACCGCATCCTGCGCCTCGCCGGCGAAGACAATGCGCCGTACGTCGCCGTGCAGATGCTGCCGCTCAGCAGCCAGATGCCCGATTTCGTCGCGCAGAACCCGATGGCGCTCTTGCCGGCGGACGTGGGCCCGCGCCTCTGGATCGGCGGTCCGGTCCACACCCGCACGCATAACGACCGCGACCATAACCTCGCCTGCGTCCTCGCCGGTCGCCGCCGCTTCCTGCTCTTCCCGCCCGATCAGGTGGCGAACCTCTATGTCGGCCCGCTCGACAATCCGCCGCCGCTCTCGCTGGTCGATCCCGAGGCGCCCGATCTCGACCGCTTCCCGCGCTTCGCCGATGCGCTGGCATCGGCGCGCGTCGCCTTCCTCGATCCCGGCGATGCGCTCTTCATCCCGCGCACCTGGTGGCATCACGTCACGTCGCTGGGCCCGTTCAACGCGATGGTGAACTATTGGTGGGGCGATAGCGGCGCCGGCCTCGAGCAACCCAACGACGTCTTCCTGGCTGCGCTCCTCGCCTACAAGCATCTGCCCGAACAGGAACGCGCCTATTGGCGGGCGATGTTCGAGACGCACGTCTTCGCCGGGGGTGGCGCTGCGCACATCCCGCCGTCCCAGCGCGGCGCCCTCGGCGACATGCGCGCCAGCGAACGCGCCGCGCTCCGCCAGCGCCTGCGCGCCGCGTTCCTCAAATCATGATCTCCCCACAGGAAAGAACCCGGATGACTTCTCGTACCCTCGTCACGCTTCTCGCACTCGCGCTGCCCGACACCGCCTTCGCGGCCGATCGGGAATGCGCCCAGTCGCCGGGCAAGGTGCTCGAAGTCTGCGTCTCGGTCGAAGCCGGGCAGGCGCTCTATGAAGTGAAGCGCGGCGATCAGGTCGTCATCGCGCCCTCCAATCTCGGCCTCAGCTTCGCCGGCGAGCCCGACGCGCGCTATACCGCGATCACCGACGCCCGCCGTGGCGCCTCGGACACCAGTTGGGAGCAGCCCTGGGGCGAGCAACGCCTGGTCCGCGACAATCACGCCGAGCTGGCGGTGACGATCGCCGGCGACACTGCACGCAACAAGGCGATGCAGGTCACCTTCCGCATCTTCGATGACGGTATCGGCTTCCGCTATTCCTATGCCGGCATCCCCGCTGGTCAGCAGGTCGGCGTCACCGCCGATCGCACCCAGTTCAAGACGAAAGGGGCGTACCAAGCCTGGTGGTACGAAGGCCTCGGCCAGGAGCGCGACGAGTATCTCTACACCCAGACCGACGCGCGCCGCATCACGCTCGCCGAGACACCGCTGACGCTGAAGGGCGACAACGGGCTGTACCTTTCCTTCCACGAAGCGGCTTTGGTCGATTTCCCGAGCATGCTGCTCCAGGGCAATGGCGCCGGCACGCTCACTGCCTGGCTGATGCCCTGGCCCGACGGCGTCGGCGCGAAGAAGACCGGGCCCTTCACCACGCCTTGGCGCACCGTCCTGATCGGCACCACGCCCGGCGCGCTGGCCGACAGCCGGATCGAGCTCAACCTCAACGAGCCGAGCAAGCTCCCCGACATCCGGACCTGGTTCAAGCCCGGCAAATATGTCGGCGTCTGGTGGGAGATGCACCTCAACAAGACGACCTGGGGCAGCGGCCCGACCCACGGCGCCAACGATACGAACGTGAAGCGCTATATCGACTTCGCCGCGAAATACGGGTTCGACGGCGTCCTCGTCGAAGGCTGGAACCAGGGCTGGGACGGCGAGTGGATCGACAATGGCGACAAGTTCAGCTTCACCAAGTCGTACCCCGATTTCGACCTGCCGATGTTGTCGGCCTATGCCAAGTCCAAGGGCGTCCACCTGATCGGCCATCACGAAACCGCCGGCGCTGTGGTCAATTACGAGAACCAGCTAGAGGACGCGCTCGATCTCTATGCCAAGGTCGGCGTGCCTGCGGTGAAGACGGGCTATGTCCGCCATTCGGGCGACATCCTCGATCGCGAGGGCGGCAAGGAGTGGTTCGCCGGCCAATTCATGGTCCAGCATCATCTGAAGGTCATCGAGGCGGCCGCCAAGCGCCACATCACGATGGACACGCACGAGCCGGTCAAGGACACGGGTCTCCGCCGCACCTGGCCCAATTGGGTGAGCCGCGAAGGTGCGCGCGGGCAGGAATTCAACGCCTGGGGTCGTCCGACCAATCCGCCCGAGCATCTCGCGATCCTCCCCTTCACCCGCATGCTCGCCGGGCCGATGGACTTCACCCCCGGCATCTTCGACCTGGAGCATGGCAAGACGCTGCTCGCCGAGCGCAACCAGTCGACCCTCGCCGCGCAGCTCGCCGAATATGTCGTGCTCTACTCGCCGATCCACATGGCGGCCGACCTGCCCGAGAATTACGAGAAGCATCTCGACGCCTTCCAGTTCATCCGCGACGTGCCGACCGACTGGGAGACGACGCGCACGCTCGCCTCGGAGATCGGCGACTATGTCATGGTCGCCCGCCAGCCGCGCGGCGGCGGCGACTGGTATCTCGGCGCGATCACCGACGAGAGCGCGCGCAAGCTGCCGGTGAAGCTCGACTTCCTCAGCTCCGGCAAGCGCTACGAAGCGCAGATCTACCGCGACGCCGCCGATGCCGACTACGTCAAGAACCCGGTCGCCTACACGATCGAGAAGCGAGTCGTGACCAGCGCCGATACGCTCAGCCTCGATCTCGCCCCCGGCGGCGGCCAGGCGATCCGCTTCAAGCTGCTGAAATAAGGCTTTTAACCGTCATTCCGGCGAAAGCCGGGGATCCAGAGTCGCGGCCGACCCGTTCCTGGCTCCGGATCCCCGCCTTCGCGGGGATGACGGAAGGGTAAGTGCGATGGTACAGCATCCAACATGCTGACGCTGCCCAACATCCTCACGCTCTCCCGGATCATCACCGTGCCGCTGCTCGCGGCGTTCCTGTGGTGGCCCGAATGGCGGCTGGGATATGCCATCGCCTTCGCGATCTACTGCCTGATGGGCATCACCGATTATTTCGACGGCTATCTCGCCCGCGCGCAGGGTACGGTGTCCAAGCTCGGCGTGTTCCTCGATCCGATCGCCGACAAGATCATGATCGCCGCGGTGCTGCTGATCCTGGCCGGACGCGGGGTCATCACCGATGTTCACCTGATCCCGGCGCTGGTGATCCTGGTCCGCGAGATCGCCGTCTCGGGTTTGCGCGAGTTCCTCGGCGGCATCCAGGTCTCGCTCCCCGTCTCGCGCCTCGCCAAGTGGAAGACGACGCTCCAGCTGATTGCGCTGGGCGGGCTGATCCTCGCCGGTGCGCTGCCCTTCACCTGGCTGCTCGACGCCGCGCTCATCGCCTTCTGGGTCGCCGCCGCGCTCACGCTGATCACCGGCTGGGACTATATCCGCACCGGCCTCAAGCACATGGACACTTGATGGACCTGCTCTACTTCGCCTGGGTCCGTGAGGCCGTGGGGGTAGGGCAGGAGCGTGTCGCTCCGCCCGAGGCCGTCTACAACGTCGCCGACCTGATCGACTGGCTCGCCGGGCAAAGCCCTGGCCACGCCGCTGCCTTCGCCGACCCCGCCAAGCTGCGCGCCGCGATCGACCAGCGCTTCGTGCCCCTCGACACGCCGCTTGGCGCTGCCAGGGAAGTCGCGCTCTTCCCCCCGGTGACCGGCGGATGATCCGCGTCTCGATCGACTCAGCCCCGATCGAGCTGGCGATGGAGCTGTCGGCGCTCGAAGAGCGCGGCGCGGGCGGGGTCGCGAGCTTCACTGGCGTCGTCCGCGGCGGCGACGGCATCACCGCGCTCGAGCTCGAACATTATCCCGGCATGACCGAGGACACGCTCTGCATCCTGGCCGAGGCGGCGATGGACCGCTGGAGCCTGCTCGGCGTGACGATCCTCCACCGCGTCGGCCGGATGCGGGTCGGCGAGCGCATCGTCTTCATCGGCACCGCCGCCGCCCACCGCCGCGAAGCGCTCGACGCGTGCGCGTACCTTATCGACCGGCTGAAGACCGACGCGCCGTTCTGGAAGCGGGAGTGGCGCGGGGAGGAGGCGAGCTGGGTTCAGGCCCGAGAGAGCGACGCCGAAGCCGCCGCCAAGTGGTAGCCGCTCCCTGGCGAAGGCCGGGGCCCAGGGTTTCTCTTCCGCCGAAGACTAAGGCCTAGCTTCCTTCAGCACGTCGGCCAGCAGCCGGAAGTCCCGTTCCCGTGGGCTCGCCTTGCGCCAAACCAGCGCAATCCGCCGCGACGCATTCTCCGCATCCAGCGGCCGCGCCGTGACCTGGGTATGGTCGAGGATCCCGGAATCCACCGCCATCTCGGGCAGCATCGTCACGCCCAGGCCATTGTCGACCATCTGCACCATCGTGTGCAGCGACGTGCCCATCATCGTCGCTTCCGAACGCATTTCGGGCCGGTTGCAGGCGGCCAGCGCATGCTCCTTCAGGCAATGCCCATCCTCGAGCATCAGCAGGCGCGTCTCGTCGATCTCGGCCGGGCGGATCGAGGCAGTCGGGTCCATCTCGCCTTCGCGGAAGGCCACGAACAGCCGATCGTCGAAGAGCGGTGCGCTCTCCACGTCACCGCAGCCATAGGGGAGGGCGAGCAGTACGCAGTCCGCCCGGCCATGATGCAGTCCCTCACAGGCCTGGCCGCTGGTTTCCTCGCGCAGATAGAGCTTCAGGTCGGGATAGTCGCGGCGCAGCTTGGGCAGGATGCGCGGGAGGAGGAACGGCGCGATCGTCGGGATCACGCTCATCCGCATCTCGCCCGAAAGCGGCCGCCCGGCAGCGCGGGCCAGGTCGCCCAGCTCGTCCGCCTCGCGCAGCACGCGGCGCGCCTTGTCGACGATGCGCTCGCCCAAAGGCGTGAAGCGCACCACCCGCCGCGTCCGCTCGACCAGCACCACGCCGATCAGCGTCTCCAGCTCGCGGATACCCGCCGACAGCGTGGACTGGGTGACATAGCAGCTCTCCGCCGCCCGGCCGAAATGGCCATGGTCCTTGAGTGCGGCGAGGTACTGGAGCTGCTTGAGCGTGGGGAGGTAGGTCTGGGCCATTGATCGCCTGTGCCGATTGATGGCGCTGTATATAGTGATTCCATCTTAATCGTCATCCCGCGCAGGCGGGGATCCAAAGCCAAGAAAGATATCGCTTGTGACGCTGGATCCCCGCCTTCGGGGATGACGGAAAGAGGATCAAGCCGCCTCGCTCAGCTCATTCGGGAGGCGGATCATGTAATCGAACGCCGACAGCGCCGCCGTCGACCCTGCGCCCATCGCGATCACGATCTGCTTGTACGGCACGGTGGTGCAGTCGCCCGCCGCGAAGATCCCCGGCTGCGAGGTTTCCCCGCGCGCATCGATCTCGATCTCGCCGCGGTTGGACAGTGCAATCGCGTCCTTCAGCCACTCGGTATTCGGTACCAGCCCGATCTGAACGAAGATGCCTTCCAGCTCGACCTGATGCTCGGTGCCGTGGTTGCGGTCCTTGTAGGTCAGGCTGGTGAGCTTCTCGCCGTCGCCTTCCACCAGGGTGGTGAGCGCCGAGGTGATCACCTTCACATTGGGCAGGCTGCCGAGCTTGCGCTGCAGCACGGCGTCGGCGCGCAACTGGCTGTCATATTCGATCAGCGTGACATGCGCGACCAGCCCGGCCAGGTCGATCGCGGCTTCCACGCCCGAATTGCCGCCGCCGATCACCGCCACGCGCTTGCCCTTGAAGAGGGGGCCGTCGCAGTGCGGGCAATAGGTCACGCCCTTGTTGCGATATTCCTCCTCGCCGGGCACGCCCATCGTCCGCCAGCGCGCGCCGGTGGAAAGGATCACGGTGCGCGCCTTCAGGCTCGCGCCGCTCGCCAGCACCACTTCGTGCAGCCCGCCTTCCTGCCTGGCGGGGATCAGCTTCGCGCCGAGCTGGTGGTTCATGATGTCGACGTCATAGTCCTTGACGTGCTGCTCCAGATGCGCGGCCAGCTTCGGACCCTCGGTGTGCGGCACCGAAATGAAATTCTCGATCGACATGGTGTCGAGCACCTGCCCGCCGAAGCGCTCCGCCGCGATGCCGGTGCGGATGCCCTTGCGCGCGGCATAGATCGCCGCCGCGGCACCTGCGGGCCCGCCGCCGATCACCAACACCTCGAACGGCTCCTTCGCCGCGATCTTGGCGGCGGTACGTGCGCCGGCCGCGGTGTCGATCTTCGCGACGATCTGCTCGAGCTCCATCCGGCCGCTGGCAAAGGGCTCGCCGTTCAGGAACACGGTGGGCACCGCCATCACCTTGCGCGCCTCGACCTCGGCCGGGAACAGCCCGCCGTCGATTGCGACATGCTTGATGCGCGGGTTGAGCACCGCCATCAGGTTCAGCGCCTGCACCACGTCCGGGCAGTTCTGGCACGATAGCGAGAAGTAGGTCTCGAAGGCGAAGTCGCCGTCCAGGTTCTTGACCTGCTCGATCAGTTCCTGCGCAGCCTTGCTCGGATGGCCACCGACCTGGAGCAGCGCGAGCACCAGCGACGTGAACTCATGCCCCATCGGCAGCCCGGCGAAGCGCACGCCGATATCGCTGCCGGTGCGGTGGATCAGGAAGCTGGGCTTGCGCGCATCGTCATCGGTGCGGACCACCGACACTTTGTCCGAAAGCGCGGCGATCTCGTCCAGCAGTTCCTCCAGCTCGCGCGACTTGGCATCCTCGCCCAGCGAGGCGACGAGCTCGATAGGCTCGCGGATGTTCACGAGATAGCCCTTGAGCTGCTGGGTCAAATTTGCGTCGAGCATGGGGAAACTCCAACTGAATCAGATACAAAACGGCCCGGAACGATAGGGTAAACTGCCGTCCCGGGCCGCATGGACGCCCGCCAGGGGGCTAACGGGCGTCTGGGGATCAGATCTTGCCGACCAGGTCGAGCGAGGGAGCCAGCGTCTCGGCGCCCTCTTCCCACTTGGCGGGGCAGACTTCGCCCGGATGCGCCGCGATGTACTGCGCAGCCTTGATCTTGCGGAGCAGCTCGGCCGCGTTGCGGCCCACGCCCTCGCTGGTGATCTCGACGAGCTGGATCACGCCTTCGGGATCGACGACGAAGGTGCCGCGATCGGCCAGGCCCTGGCCCTCACGCAGCACGTCGAAGTTGGTCGACAGCACGTGGTTCTGGTCGCCCAGCATGTAATAGTTGATCTTGCCGATCGCTGGCGAGGTATCGTGCCAGGCCTTGTGGCTGAAGTGCGTGTCGGTCGACACCGAATAGACCTCGACGCCCATTTTCTGGAGCTGCGGATAGATATCCGCCAGGTCCTCGAGCTCGGTCGGGCACACGAAGGTGAAATCGGCCGGGTAGAAGAAGAACACCGCCCACTTGCCCTTCGTGTCCGCGTCGGTGACCTGCACGAACTTGCCTTCCTTGAAGGCCTGCGCGGTGAACGGCTTGATGGTGCTGCCGATGAGAGCCATTGCTTGGTATTCCTCCGGAACGGGGGTTGTTGTTGCAATGGCGAGATAGGGCTGCTGCACCGCAATGTGAAATTGGAAAGCCCGCTCGGGGTGATCGCTTTAATCGATCAGTTTCGGTTTATTGAGTGATCGCGTAAATTATCTGCAATGCCATGCAGCTATGGCCGTCACACCGCATTCTTCACACGCGTGGGGAATCCGAAGGGTCTCGCTGAAAGCTTCTGCATTGCAAGATATTCGGCGCGGGTACGGCCAAATATCCGTCATCCCGGCGAAAGCCGGGATCTCAGGCGAAGGCGCGGGACAAGAGTCGCACGAGATCCCGGCTTCGCCGGGATGACGATGGGGCTCAGCGCAGCGCGAGATACAGATTGTAGATGCTGGTCAGCGTCAGCACCACGCCGACGAGCAGCATCAGCGTCTTGGGCTCCACTCTCTTCGCGAGCATCGCGCCGAAGGGAGCCGCGATCACGCCGCCAATCAGCAGGCCGACCGTGGCAAGCGTGAACGCGCCCCAGCCGAGCTGGGTGATGAAGGTCGCCGAGATCGTCGTGGTGACGAAGAATTCGGCGGTGTTCACCGTGCCGATCGTCGTGCGCGGGCTGGCGCCCTGGACGAGCAGGTTGCTGGTCACCACCGGCCCCCAGCCGCCACCGCCCGCTGCGTCGAGGAAGCCGCCGGCGAGGCCCAGCGGCTCGACGATCTTGGGCGCCTTCTCCTTGGGCGGGTAATGGCGGCTGCGCCATAGCAGATAGAGGCCGATCGCGGTCAGATAGGTGAGGATGAAGGGCTTGGCGGTTGCCGCGTTGATGTTCGAAAGCACATAGGCGCCCAGCGCCCCGCCGATCACGCCCGGCACCGCGATGCGCAGGAACAGCTTCCAGTTCACGTTCTTGTGCACCGCATGGCTGATGCCCGAAACCGCGGTGGTGAAGGTCTCTACGGTGTGCACGCCGGCAGAGGCGGCCGCGGGCGGCACCCCCAGGCTGAGCAGCAAGGTGTTGGAGATCACGCCGAAGGCCATGCCCAGCGCGCCGTCCACCATCTGGGCGGCAAATCCTACCGCGATGAACGGCAGCAGGAGGCTCAGGTCGATTCCAAAGATCATTCGTACCTTGAAGGTTGGGCCGGGACGAAATGGATGACGGGCGTAACGGGTTCCAACAAGATACATCCTGTTTAGCGCGGCAAAGCAGGGCATGGGCCGTTCTGGAAATCCGGACGATCATGCACTAAATGGGCGCGGCAAAGGGGAACCGGCCATGTTCCAGCGTCTGGTGGCGTATCTAGATTCGATCCGCGCGCGCGATCCCGCGCCGCGCAGCAATGCCGAGATCCTGCTCTACCCGGGCGTATGGGCGCTCGGCTATCACCGCATCGCGCATGCGCTGTTCCGCAATCGCCTGTTCTTCCTCGCACGCATGGTGAACCACTGGTCGCGCTTCGCCACCGCGATCGACATCCATCCGGGTGCGAAGATCGGCCGCAACTTCTTCATCGATCATGGCTTCGTCGTGATCGGCGAGACCGCGGAGATCGGCGACAACGTCACTATCTACCAGTGCGTCACGCTGGGCGGCACCAGCCCGGACAATGGCGTGGCCGGCAAGCGCCATCCGACGATCCTGGACGGCGCGATCCTCGGCTCGGGTGCGCAGGTGCTCGGGCCGATCACGGTCGGCGAGCGGGCCCGTATCGGCGCCAATGCGGTGGTCACCCGCGACGTGCCTGAAGGCGCGGTGATGGTCGGCATCCCGGCCCGCTCGACCCTGGTCGAGGCCGAGAAGTGGCAGAAGGACTTCGTGCCCTATGGCACGCCGTGCAGCGAGCTGTTCGATCCCCAGACTCAGAAGCTCGAGATCATGCGCTGCGAGCTGGAGGCGATGCGCAAGCGGCTCGATGCCGTGCTCGCCGAGCGGCGCCCCGAAGGGGAGCAGCGCGACAGCGCCTAAATGGGCACCGTAACGCCGCTCCCGATTGGACGCCCCGGCCAGGTCGGCTTCGAGCGCCTGGAGCTCACCCGCATCCTCGATCTCTACGGCCGCATGGTCGCCGCCGGCCATTGGCGCGACTATGCGATGTCGTTCGACAACGACGCCGCGACCTTCGCCGCCTTCCGTCGCGCCGCCGAGCGGCCGGAGTTCCGCATCGAGAAGCGCCCGTCCCTGCGCAATCGCCAGGGCATGTGGGCGCTGGTCAATGAAAGCGGCATGATCCTCAAGCGCGGCCACGAACTCGGGCCGGTCCTCGCGCCCGTCGAGCGCAGGCTGATGAAGCTGGTCGAGGAATGAAAAACCCCTCCCGCGCCTGAGCGCGAGAGGGGCAGGGGTGTCGGGAACAGGGCTGGGGACCTCGCTCCCTTCCGAAAGCCTGTGTCAGGTCAGGCCGTGATCGGATTCAGGGCTTCACCGGCGGCTTCGGCGCCCGCTCGGGCGTGTATTGTGCCGAGGCGAGCTTCCAGCTCCCGCCGGCGCGCACCGCCAGGAAGCCGGCGCGCATCGATACGGCGCGGGCGGGCCGGCCCTCGGCACCCGGCAGCTCGAACGACAGGCGCACGATGATCGATGCCGTATCGCCATAGATGCGGACGAGCGGATCGCTCAGCTTGGTGACGGGCGTCGGCTGTTTCTTGTCGGCTGCATAGAAGCCCAGGAACGCATCGTGCAGGTCCAGATCGCCGAGCGGCGACACTTCGACATAGTCGGCGGTGACGAGCGCGGCGATCCGCTGCTGGTCGAACGCGCGCTCCGCCTCGATGAAGGTGCCGACGAGTTCGACGAGCGCGCTGTCCGTCTTTGCCGCCATGGGAACAGCGGCGGCTGCCGGAAGAGGCTGGGAAGCGGCAAGCAGCAGGCCGAGTGTCAGGTTCAGCATCGAATATCGTTCCTCGTCGAAAGCGCGGCCCGGAACGCGAGGTCCCCGGCCGGGAAGGGTCAAGCGGTAACCAGCTGGGTCGGCGGCAGCCGCTCCTCGAGCCCGCCGAGCAGACCGACGACCATGCGGCGTACTGGCTGCCAGAAGGCGGAGAGCAGCAGCAGCGCCGAACCGATCACCAGCGCCGTCAGCGCTGCCGCCAGCTCGACCGCACCGGTCGCCTGGAACAGCGCGTACATCGCCCACAGCACATAGATCAGGCTGGAGACGAGCAGCGCGCGGCGGTCCACTGCCAGCGCCACGAAGGCGAAGACGACGTAGAGCGCGATCACCACCGCCGCGACCGGGCCGGTCACCACGCCGTCGAACACGCCGAGCATGTGGAACACCGGGTGCGCGATCAGCGGCGCCGCGGCGAGGTGGAGCCAGAAGGCGACGTCCGAGCGGCGGGTGCGGCGCTCCAGGTCGCTCATGTCCCAGCGCATCGCGAAGAAGAACATCGCCACGCCCGCGACGAGCAGCATCTCGTTCACCCAGTCCTTGGCCTGGGGCACCAGCGCGAGCAGGATCGCCACGCCCATGCCGACGATCACCATCGCGCCGGCTGCCACGGTGATCGGAACCATGAAGCGCTTCCAGTGGATGAAGGTCGCGGCGGCAGTCAGCAGCCCGACGACCGCGGCGATGCCGCCGGCCAATTGCTGCTTCTGCGCTTCGCTCGCCAGATGCGTCTGCTCCTCGATCCAGGGCAGGTTCGCGGCGAAGATGCCCGAAAGCGTCGCCGCCACGCCGCCGATGAAGCCGAACAGCAGCAGGATCGAGGGGAGCGCCATGCGGCGCTTGGCAGTGAAATATTCGGCGAGCATCCAGCTGGTCGCGGCCACGGCGAAGCCCCCGCCGATCATGTTGCCACCCACCACGCGCGGCTCCGGCCCGATGCCGATCAGCATCTCGCCGAAATAGGCGCCGATGCGCCCCGCGGCGACCAGGATCAGCGCGGCGGCAATCGCCACGAAGATGTCGTTGAAGCCGGTGAGCAGCTTGAAATGCTCTTCGTCCACCGCGGGCGCCGACCGGCTCTCCGCGACGTAGTTGCGCAGCGCATTCGCAGCAGCGGGGGTAAGCGCCCCCGCTTCCACGGCACTGGCCAGATCGCTTTCGCTATACATGGCAGTCTCCTCCTGTTGGGGGAGGGTATATCATGCGTGTGTTAGTGAAGCAATACGGTAAGGCGCATCCGCCCAAACGCAACGTCGTCATCCCCGCGCAGGCGGGGATCCAGGGTTACTCGGCCCGACCGGTCCTGTTTGGCTCTGGATCCCCGCCTGCGCGGGGATGACGGAGAAGAGGGTGGTCAGGATTTCTGCAACCTGCTCAGGATCAGCATCGTCTGCTCGGCCCCCGATCCCGGCACGATCTCGCCCGTGCGATCCACGATCTGCGCCCATTGCGCCTGCACTGCCTCCGGCGTCAGCGCCTCCAGCTTCGCGCCTTGGGTAAGCGTCACATAGGCGGCCTGGACCACTCCGCCGCCCGCGCCGATGATCTGGTTGGTCGGCGCGTCCTCAGAGACGAGGAACAGCGCCGCCGGCGCGACATTCTCGGGCGCGAAGGCCTTGAACGCTTCCTCGGGGAACAGATCCTCGGTCATCCGCGTGCCGGCCACGGGCGCGATCGTGTTGACCTTGATCCCGTATTTCGCGCCCTCCAGGTAGAGCGTCTTGGTCAGCCCCGCCAGGCCGAGCTTGGCCGCGCCGTAATTCGCCTGGCCGAAATTGCCGAACAATCCGGTGGACGAGGCGGTCATCAGGATGCGCCCGTAATTCTGTTCGCGCATCGTCTCCCACACCGCCTTGGTGCAGTTCGCCGATCCGATCAGATGGACGTCCACCACGAACTTGAAGTCCTCGGGCTCCATCTTCGAGAAGCTCTTGTCGCGTAGCACCCCGGCATTGTTGATGAGGATGTCGATCCGGCCCCACTTCGCCTTCACCGTCTCGACCATCGCGACCATATGGTCATAGTCCGTGACGCTGCCGCCGTTCGAGATCGCCTCGCCGCCCAGCGCCTCGATCTCCTCGACCACCTTCAATGCCGCGTCCGAATGGCCGGTGCCGTCGCGCGCGCCGCCCAGGTCGTTGACCACCACCCTGGCCCCGCGCTTTGCCAGCTCGAGCGCATAGCCGCGGCCCAACCCGCCGCCGGCACCGGTGACGATGGCGACGCGGCCCTTGAAGTCGATGGTCATGAAAAAGGCTCCCGGAGTGATCGCGGGAGCCTAGCCGAGGAACCGGCGGACGCAAGCGCGCCCGCCGGCAATCCCCTTACCGCGACTGGCGGCAATGATCCTTGATGGTCTTCGAGCAGCGCGGATAGCTCTTCGGGTCCGAAGGCATGGGCGCGTCGGCAGCCGGAGGTGCTGGCGGGGCTGGAGCAGCCTGGGGCGCGGGCGGGGGAGCAGGGGGCATCGGCGCGGTCGCCGCATCCGGCGCAGCCGGCGTCTCGGGCACGGCGGGCGGCGGCGTGGTCGCCGGCGGCGGCGGTGCGTCGGGGGCAGGCGGCGGGGGCGGCGTATCCGTCGGCGGGGCAGGCGGCATCGGGGCCGGTGCAGTCTGCGGTGCCGTCTGGGGCACGTCCTGCGCAAAGGCAGTGCCGCCAAGCGCCAGGGCCGATGCGAGCAAGATGAACTTCATGCGGTGCTTCCTCTCAAATCCGTCCCCTCCCGCATCGCTCGAAACGCATGTGCCGGGCGAAACGTTGCGCGCCCGGCACATTCGGTCCCGAAAACGGGGAGCTTCGGCGCTCAGCGGCCGCCGCGCTGGCGGCAGCCGTCGAACTGGCCGCGCTTGCACACCGGATAGGCATCCTTCGGCGCCGGCGGCGGAAAGGCCTGGCTCGGCGTCTGGGTGCTGGGTACGAAGATCACCTGGGTGCCCGGGGGCGGGGTGGTGCCGGTGCTGAACAGCGGGCCTGCGGGCGCATAGCCGCCCAGCTTGCTGGCTTCGTTGTTGGACGGGGCTTCCGCCTTCTGTGCCGAGGTCTGCGCGTGCGCGGCGCCGGTGACGAGCGTCATGGCCGCGGCCAGTGCAAGGAGTTTCATGGGGTTTTCTCCTGGGAACCGGGCGCGTTCGGTACGCCCGGACCCAGCAACGCGAAGGGCCGGGGTTGGTTTCGTTAAATCGGGTTCATGTGGGAGGCGATACCCGCCCACCTACGATCGTCATCCCCGCGAAGGCGGGGATCCAGAGTCACGAAGGACGCCGCTCTGCCACTCCTTCGCGGGGATGACGGAATACGGTCTGGGACAGGCTTAAAAAGCCTTAGTTCCCCGCATCCAGCGCATAGCCCGCCGAGCGCACCGTCCGAATGATGTCCGGCCGGTTGCCATGGTTGATCGCCTTGCGCAGCCGCCGGATATGCACGTCCACCGTGCGGCTCTCGATGTCGCTGTCATGCCCCCATACCGCGTCGAGCAGCCGCTCGCGCGAGAACACCCAGCCCGGATGCTCGAGGAAATGCTTGAGCAGGCGGAATTCGGTCGGCCCCAGCTGCACCACTTCGCCGCCGCGGCGGACCTTGTGGCCCACCGTGTCCATCTCGATGTCCGAATAGATCAGCGCCTCGCCGGCCAGCGCCGGGCGCACGCGGCGCAGCACCGCGCCGACGCGGGCGACCAGCTCGCGCGGGGAAAAGGGCTTGGTGACGTAATCGTCCGCACCCGTCTCCAGCCCGCGCACCCGATCCTCTTCCTCGCCGCGCGCGGTGAGCATGATGATCGGCACGTTCGCGGTCTCGGGCATGCGGCGCAGGCGCCGGCAGACCTCGATGCCGCTCAGCCCCTCGACCATCCAGTCGAGCAGCACGATGTCGGGCGTCGCTTCCTTGGCAAGCAGCAGCGCTTCCTCGCCATCGGGGGTGTGCTTCACCTCATAATCTTCGCGCTTGAAGTGATAGGCGACGAGCTCCGCAATCGCGGCATCGTCTTCGACCAGGAGCATTTTCACGCGGGCCATGTTCTTCCCCAATTCGCTCAGTTCGTCTCGGCTTCGCCGGTCTCGCGCTCGGCCATGTAATCGCCTGTCGCCGCGAAATAGACCATCTCGGCCACGTTGGTGGCGTGATCGCCAATCCTCTCCAGATTCTTGGCGACGAACAGCAGGTGCGCCACCTGGCTGATCGTCTTCGAATTCTCGACCATATGGGTCACCAGGGTGCGGAAGATCGAATCGTAGAAATCGTCGAGCGCATTGTCGCGCTTGCAGATCCGCACCGCTGCCTCGGCATCGCGCGCCGAATAGGCGTCGAGCACGTCGTGGACCATGTCGGCGGCAAGCTGGCCCATCGCCGGCAGGATCGAGACCACTTCGATCCGCTCCTCGCCCTCGGCATGGATCAGCGGCACGCGCTTGGCGATGTTCTTGGCATAGTCGCCGATCCGCTCGACCACCGCGGCGATCTTGAGCGCGGCGATGACCTCGCGCAGATCGTCCGCCATCGGGGCGCGCAGCGCGATCACGCGGACGACGAGCTTCTCCAGCTCGGCCTCGATCGCGTCGATCTGCTTGTCCTTCAGCCGGACTTCGCCCGCGAGCTTCGCGTCGCCGCGCTGGAGCGCCAGCATCGCGTCCTCGATCGCCTGTTCGGCCAGCCCGCCCATCTGCGAGATCAGGGCGCGCAGCTGCCCGATATCCTGGTCGAAGGCCTTGACGGTATGTTCCTGGCTGCTCGTCATGTGCCCAATCCTAACCGTACCGGCCGGTGATGTAGTCCTTCGTCCGCTCCTGCTTCGGCGCGGTGAAGATATTGTCGGTGTCGCCATATTCGACCAGCTGGCCGAGATGGAAGAAGGCGGTCTTCTGGCTGACCCGCGCCGCCTGCTGCATGTTGTGCGTGACGATCACGATGGCGTAGCGGCCCTTGAGCTCGTGGATCAGCTCCTCGATCTTGGCCGTCGCGATCGGATCGAGCGCCGAGCAGGGCTCGTCCATCAGGATAACTTCGGGATCGACGGCGATCGCGCGGGCGATGCACAGGCGCTGCTGCTGGCCACCCGACAGCGCGGTGCCGCTGTCGCTCAGCCGGTCCTTCACTTCGTCCCACAGGCCCGCGCGGCGCAGCGACTGCTCGACGATCCCGTCCATCGCGCCCTTGGAAGCGGCGAGGCCGTGGATGCGCGGGCCGTAGGCGACGTTCTCGTAGATCGACTTGGGGAAGGGGTTCGGCTTCTGGAAGACCATGCCGACCCGGGCGCGCAGCTGCACCACATCCATGGCGGCGGAATAGATATCCTCGCCGTCCAGCGTGATGTCGCCGGTCACCCGCGCGCTCGGGATGGTGTCGTTCATCCGGTTGAGCGTGCGCAGGAAGGTCGACTTGCCGCAGCCCGACGGGCCGATGAACGCCGTGACATTCTCCATGTCGACATCGATCGAGACGTCGCGGATCGCCTGCTTGTCGCTGTACGAGACGCTCACGCCCCGCGCCGACATCTTGTGCGCAGAGGTGGGGAGGGGGGCAGCGTCGGTCATCACCAGCGGGTCTCGAACTTGTTGCGAAGATAGATGGCGAGCCCGTTCATGGCGAGCAGGAACACCAGCAGCACGATGATCGCGGCGCTGGTCTTCTCGACGAAGCCGCGGCTGACTTCGTCGGACCACAGGAAGATCTGGACGGGCAGCACGGTGGCGGGATCGGTGAAGCCGCCGGGCGGCGTCACGATGAAGGCGCGCATGCCGATCAGCAGCAGCGGCGCGGTCTCGCCAAGGGCACGCGCCATGCCGATGATCGTGCCGGTCAGGATGCCGGGCATGGCGAGCGGCAGGACGTGGTGGAACACCACCTGGATCCGGCTCGCACCGATGCCGAGCGCGGCGTCGCGGATCGAGGGCGGCACGCTCTTGATCGCGTTGCGGCTGGCGATGACGATGACCGGCATGATCATCAGCGCCAGCGTCACGCCGCCGACCAAGGCGGCCGAGCGCGGCAGCAGCGGGCCCACGCGCATCCCGAACAGGCTCCACGAGCCCAGGAACACCGCGAGGCCGAGCAGGCCGAAGATGATCGAGGGCACCGCTGCCAGATTGTTGATCGAGACTTCGATCAGGTCGGTCCAGCGGTTCTTGGGCGCATATTCCTCGAGATAGATCGCCGAGAGCACGCCGACCGGGAAGGCGATCAGGAAGGTCACCGCCATGGTCAGCAGCGAACCCTTGAGTGCGCCCCAGATGCCCACCGCGACCGGATCGGTCGAATCCGATTCATGGAAGAAGGCGGCATTGAACCCGGTGCGCAGCTTGCCCGCGCCCTCCAGCTTCTTCGCGAGCGGCGCCGCGGCGGCGTCGTTGCCGCGCAGCCCCTGCTCGATCTGGGTCGATGCCGGCACCCACAGGGTCGTGCGGCGGCCGAGCAGCGAGGGATCGGCCTTCAGCGCCTCGCGTGCCTTGAGCCAGGCGGCGTCGGACAGCACCGGCACGCCCTGCGGCCCGTAAGCGGCGAGTGCTGCATTGGCGACCTTGTCCTCCAGCTCCGCGCTCGCCAGCGCCAGGTTCGCGCCCGGCGTCGAAAGCTGCGCCGGGTCGATCTTCATCGCCATGGCCGGGAAGTCGAGCGGCAGCGCGATCTCGGTGCGGGTGAAGCCGCGCCAGCCATTGGCGACCATCGTGAACAGCAGGAAGGCCAGGAACGCGGCGGAGAGGATCACCGCCAGCATGCCGAACATGCGGAAGCGCCGCTCGGCCGCATAGCGACGGCGGATGCGCTTCTGCATCGCCTCGGCCTTCCAGTCCGTCGGCGCGCGCGCGGGAGCAGCGGGCTTATTCATACGCCTCCCGGTATTTCTTCACGACGCGCAGCGCGACGATGTTGAGCAGCAGCGTGATCACGAACAGCGTCAGCCCCAGCGCGAAGGCGGCAAGCGTCTTCGGGCTGTCGAACTCGGCCTCGCCGGTCAGCAGGTCGACGATCTGCTTGGTGACGGTGGTCGCGCTCTCGAAGGGGTTGAGCGTGATCGTCGCGGCGCCGCTGGCGGCCATCACCACGATCATCGTCTCGCCGATCGCTCTGGAGACGGCGAGCAGCACCCCCGCCACCACGCCCGGCAGCGCGGCGGGCAGCAGCACCCGCGAGATCGTCTCGCTGTGCGTCGCGCCCATCGCCAGGCTGCCGTCGCGCATCGCCGCCGGCACCGCCGCGATGGAGTCATCGGCCATCGAGGAGACGAAGGGGATGATCATCACCCCCATCACCAGCCCCGCCGCCAGCGCGCTCTCGGACGAAGCGAAGGGCATGCCCAGCATCACCGCGAAGTCGCGCACCGCC
This sequence comes from Sphingomonas sp. GW821-FHT12D09, assembly GCF_058807215.1. Classification (NCBI taxonomy): domain Bacteria; kingdom Pseudomonadati; phylum Pseudomonadota; class Alphaproteobacteria; order Sphingomonadales; family Sphingomonadaceae; genus Sphingomonas; species Sphingomonas sp. GW821-FHT12D09. The sequence goes on from NZ_JBXAQL010000002.1 coordinate 538,779, forward strand.
GGCGCCACGGTCAGCGCGGCGAAATAGCCATAGACCACGGTCGGCACGCCCGCGAGCATCTCCAGCGTCGGCTTCATCCACCGGCGCACCCGCGGCGCTGCATATTGGGTCAGGTAGATCGCGCTCATCAGCCCGAACGGGATCGCGACCAGCATCGCGATCACCGCGCCGATGAAGAAGGTGCCCCAGAACAAGGGCACCGCGCCCAGCGACTTGCCGGGATGCACCGCGTCGATCACCTGCGGGCTCCAGTGCGTGCCGAACAGGAAGTCGGTGATCGACACCTGCTCGAAGAAGCGCAGCGATTCCCACAATAGCGACAGGAAGATGCCGAGCGTGGTCAGGATCGCGATCAGCGAGGCGACCAGCAGCATGGTCATGACGATCCGCTCGACCTGGCTGCGTGCCTTTAGCTGCGCGCGCACGCGCGACCAGGCGAACAGCCCGCAGGCAAAGGCGAGCAGAATCGCGATGCTGCCGCCCATCCAGTTGTAGCGGCGCTCGGCGGCGCGGGTCGGCGCGGCGAGCGCTTGCGCGAGCGGGTCATAGGCCTTGGCGACTGGATCGTCGGCCACCCGCTTGGCTTCGGCGAGCAGCGCGTCGCGCTCGAATTCAAACTGCGGCAGCTGCGCCGCGGCGGGATGCTGGAGCACCGCGCTTTGCACCAGGCCGGGCGAGAGCGAGGCCCAGACCGCGACGAACAGCAGCGCAGGCAGCACTGCCCAGGTCGCGACGTACCAGCCATGCTGCGAGGGCAAGGAGTGCAGCCGCTTCGCCCCGCCGCGATCGATCCGCAACGCACGCGCGCGCCCGGTCAGCCAGCCGATCAGGCCGAGCCCTGCGATCAGGAAGAGCAGCGCCAGCGGGTGCATCAGTGCAGCCCGGCCGGATCGAGCGCGATGCGCTGCGCCAGGATGTCCTGCGAATGCGCGCGCACTGCGTCGGGCGCCGCGATCAGCCCGCGCCGGCTCAGCTTGCCGCCGGGGTTCCACATCGTGCCGTACAGCTTCAGGAAGTCGGCCAGCCCCGGCACTGCGCGCAGATGGCGCTTCTTCACATAGAGGAACAGCGGCCGCGCGCCTGGATAGGCGCCGCTGGAGATCGTCGCATAACTGGGCGCCACGCCGTCGATCGGCACGCCGTGCAGCCGGTCGGCATTCTCCTCGAGATAGGAATAGCCGAACACGCCGATCGCATTGGGGTTCTGCGCCAGCCCCTGGACGATCAGATTATCGTTCTCGCCCTTGTCGATATAGGGCCCGTCGTCGCGGATGCGCTTGCAGCGATTGTCATAGGGGCTGGTGTCCTTCGCCCCCTTCATCGCATGCACCGCCGGATCGGCCTCGGCACAGCCCGGCTCGAGCACCAGCTCGACCAGCGCGTCGCGCGTGCCGCTGGTCGAGGGCGGCCCCATCACCTGGATCGGGATGGCGGGGAGGGACGGGTTCACGTCGCGCCAGGTCCGCGCCGGATTGCTGTCCTTGCCGAACGGGTGCGCGGCCAGCGCCAGATAGACGTCCTTCTTGGTCAGCGTCAGCTTCGGGCCCTTGTTCGCCTCGGCCAGCGCCACGCCGTCGATGCCGATCTGCACTTCCATGATCTCGCCGACCTGGTTGCGCTGGCACTCGGCATATTCGCTCTTCTTGATCCGGCGCGATGCGTTGGCGATGTCGGGGAACTGCCAGCCCACGCCTTCGCAGAAGCGCTTGAGCCCCGCGCCGGTACCGATCGATTCCACCACCGGCGCGCGGTGCCCGCTGCCCTGGTTGACGAAGGCCTCGGCCACGGCGGTGGTGAAGGGATAGACGGTCGACGAGCCGACGACGCGGATCTCGCGCGCGCTGTTGCCGTTGCAGGCAGTCAGCGTCAGCGCAGTCGCCACGAGTGCCAGCCTGCCGAAAATCGCGTGTCTCCTGCGGGAACAAGTCAGCGGGGCGAGAATCGCCCTGCGGTCGCCCCGGCTCTGTTGCAGCACGGTTACGTCTTTATGACAGCGTGCACGGGAAGCAGGATGGACACGGTCGAGCCCTTGCCCACCGCGCTGGTGATGTCGAACTGTCCGCGGTGCCGTTCGACGACGTGCTTGACGATCGACAGCCCCAGGCCGGTGCCGCCCAGCGAGCGGCTGCGCCCCGAATCGACACGGTAGAAGCGCTCGGTCAGGCGCGGCAGATGCTCGGGCGCGATGCCTTCGCCCTGATCGGTCACGCTCAGGCGCACCATCGTGTCGCCCTCAGGCGCCAGGCTGACCAGGATCGGCGTGCCCTCGCGGCCATATTTCATCGCATTGCCGATGACGTTGTGGAGCAGCTGGCTCAATTGCGAGGCGTCGCCGCGCACTGGCAGCGTCTCGCCGACCTCGGTGACCACGTCCGCCGCGCGCGGCACGCCCGAAAGCTCCAGGCACACTTCGTCGATCAGCTCGTCCAGCGCCACCGGATGGTCCGGCGCGCGATATTTCTCGGCCTCGATGCGGCTGAGCGAGATCAGGTCGTCGATCAGCCGCTGCATCCGCCGCGCCTCGCCGTGCATGATCTTGAGGAAGCGCGCGCGCAGCTCCGGATCGTCGCCCGCGCCATCCTCCAGCGTCTCGACATAGCCGAGCAGCGAGGCGAGCGGGGTGCGCAGCTCGTGGCTGGCATTGGCGACGAAGTCGACGCGGATGCGGTCGGTGGCATAGCTGCCGGTATGGTCGCTCAGATGGACGATGCGGCGCCCGTCGCTCAGCGTCTTCACCTGCATTTCCCAGCGCTGGTCGCGCGTGCCCAGGCCGACCAGGTGGATCGGCGCCGCCGGCACTTCGTCGCCGGGGTTGAGCAGCCGCTCGGCCGCGGCGGGGTGGCGGATCGCCACGCGCACGTCCTCGCCCAATATATGCTCGCCCAGCAGCGTGCGCGCCGGGCCATTGGCGGCGATCACGCGGCGGTCTGCGATCAGCAGCATCGGCTCGTCGATCGCGCCCAGTATCTCGGCGATGCCCGGTCCCTCGGCAACGGCGGGGGCGGTGTCGAGCGGTCCGATCGCATCGGCGCTGGCCGTGGCGGCGAGCACCGCGGCCACCCCGCACACCAGCATGACCAGGCTGATCTGCACGTCGCCGCTCAGCAACAGCCCGACCAGCGCGCCCGCAGCCACGATACCGAGCGCCAGCAGCGCCTTTATGCCGGAAAAATGGGCCATTCGGCGCCCTTCTAGGGGGCGCTCGCGGGTTCGTCACCCCGCCATTGTCCCGTCGCTCGCCTGCTTCTTGACGAAGGGGGAAGCATCGCGCCGTCGATTTACGATTGCGAAAGAGGGCAGGGCGCAGGAGAAGACACTATGGCAGACGAAAATCAGGGACCGAACGCAAGCCGTCGCGCGCTGATGCTGGGCGCGGCGAGCGCTTCGGCGATCGTCTCGATCCGCCCGGCGCTGGCGCAGACCAGCGCCTCGGTGATGAACTGCGAGATCCCCGTCCCCGATCCGGGCCGCGCCGGCCAATATGTCGCGGCCGACGGCAAGCTCGTTCCGGCCGGCACCCAAGGCGCCTTTCCCGCGGCGGGCACACCGTTCAAGGCGCAGGACGTGAAGAACGCGCTCAACGGCGGCACTTTGCCGGGCACGACCTACGAACAGAGCCGCGCCTACACCAATTACATCCGCCGCCTGCAATCGGGCACCAGCGGCTTCACCTGCTTCGCCTCGCTGCAGATGCCGCGCGGCTGAACGCCGTGGCGGATTGGCTCGCGCAACGACGCGAAGGCGCGAGGAAGAAGAAGATTTTGTTCGCGCGGAGGCGCAGAGAGCGCAGAGACGTATCGCGCCGCGCCAGCGGTGCGCTCGATCCGAACGTCTCCAAAATGCCCGCCGCTGATGCGGCGCTTGGGCTGGCCGCGCGTCCGACCCCTCCGCGTTCTCCGCGCCTCCGCGCGAAACCCCTTCTTCCCTCTTCCTTTCGCGCCTTCGCGCCTTCGCGTGACTCAAAATGACCCGCTACCGCGCCGCGCCGCCCGAAATCCTGCGGATCGTCCCGCTCGACGCGCTCACCCTGATCTACCACCGCGCCTCGGGCATCACCCATGTCGTCGACGCGCCGGTGCCCGAGATGCTGGAGGCGCTCGCCGCCGACCAGCTCACCGTCGACCAACTGCTCGCACGCCTTGGCGACCGCTATGATCTGATCGACGCCGACCCCATGGCGCTCGCCGTCCGTCTCGACGAGCTGGTCGCCGCCGGACTGGTGGAGCGGCTGTGAGGCACGTCACCCATCTCCAGATCGGCCCCGCAGGCTTCCGCATCGGCAGTCACTGGCGCGCGCCCGTCGCCCAGCTCGAAGACCTTTACCGAGACTATCCAAAGCCCGAGATCCCGGACTTCAACGTCCACCTCTTCGCCGCACGCCCCTGGCGCAGGTTCCTCCGGCCGTCCGTCCATATCGGCGGCGACTTCACCATTCCGGATGCCGCGCCGCTGCCGCTCGCCCAGGGGCTGCTCGCCGCCGAGATGGGGATGAACCTCCAGATGGCGCTCGCCCAGCGGCACTATCTGCTGCTGCACGCCTCCGCGGTCGAACGGGACGGCAAGGCCGTGCTGATGACCGGCATCTCGGGCGCCGGCAAATCCACCCTCGCGGCGCTGCTGATGGCGCGCGGCTGGCGGCTGATGGGCGACGAGTTCGTGCTGATCGATCCCGCCACCGGCCTCGCCCACGCCTTTCCCCGCCTGATCAGCCTGAAGAACGAAGCGATCGCCGTCGCCCAGGCGGCGCACCCGACAGGCCGCTTCGGCCCGCTGCTCGCCGGCACCCCCAAGGGCGATATCCGCCACCTCGTCCCCGATGCCCGCGCCATCGCCGCGATGGCCGAGCCTGCCGAGCCGGCGTTGCTGCTCTTTCCCCGCTTCGGCTTCGAAGCAGCGGAGCGCCCGGTCCAGCCCAGCGAAGCGTTCGTGCGCCTCACCCAATCCTCGACAAACTATGTCCACCTGGCCGAGCGCGGCTTCGACGCGCTCACCCGGCTCGTCCGCTCGGTCCCGGCGCGCGCAATAGACTATCCGGACACCGATGCTGGCATCGCGCTTGTGGAAGCGCTCGCATGAGCCTCGGCTGGCGCCTCGCCAACGTCCTGCGTGCGCCGGAAACCGCGCTCGGCTTCACTCCCGCCGAGTGGACGGAGTTGTTCGCCGTCGGCCGGGCGGAGCAGATGGCCGGAACGCTCGCCCACCGTCTGGACGGCCTGGCGCTCCCGCCCCCGGTCCAGCACCTGGTCGACGATGCCATCGCCTCGTCCGAGCAGGTCCGCCAGGCAGCGCTCTGGGAAGCCGAGATGGCGAGGCGTGCGCTCGCGCCGCTGGACGTGCCCGTGGTCCTCCTCAAGGGCACCGCCTTCGCCGCAGCCGGGCTGTCGCCCTCGGTCGGCCGCAATATCGGCGATCTCGATATCCTCGTGCCCCGTGACCGGATCGACGAGGTCGAAGTCGCGCTCATCGCCGCGGGCTGGGAATGGGTGAAGCCCGATCCCTATGACGACGCCTATTACCGCCGCTGGATGCACGAGCTGCCGCCGCTCATCCACCGCGAGCGCGACCGCATGATCGACGTGCACCATACCATCCTGCCGCTGACCGCTCGAATCCGTCCCGACGCAGAGGGGCTGCTCGCCGCCAGCGAGCCGCTTGGAAACGGACTGTGCAACCTTTCGCGTCCGGACATGCTGGTCCACGCCGCCGCCCACCTCCTGGCGGACGGCGACCTGGCCGGCGGCATGCGCAACCTTTGGGATATTCACTGTCTGCTACAGGATGGAAGCGCCGAGGGACTGGCGGACCGCGCCCGCCACCACGGCCTGCACCGCGAAATGGCCCAGGCCGCCCGCCTCAGCCACGCCCTGTACGGCACCGAAATCCCCTCCGAATGGCAGGGCCGCACCGCCCTCGACCGCCTCTATCTCCGCCGCCTCACTGCCCGTAACGGCTGGGGTCGACAGACCGCCAGGCTTACCCGGCTCGGCTTCTATGTGCGGAGCCACTGGCTGCGCATGCCGCCGCTGATGCTGGCGCGCCACCTGTGGACCAAATACCGCAAGGGCTATCGCCCGGTCGGCTAACGACATGATACATAACGAGAACAAATTCTTGTTTTGTAGGAGATGCGTGGCTATCGTGGCGGGTGTTCAGCAGGGGTAGTTCGATGTTCCGCAAGGTCGCCTTCACCATGTATCCGGTCATCGACCTCGCCCGGGCCCGTAATTTCTACGAGCACATTCTGGGCCTGCCCCCCAGCCGTGCGCCGGAGGGCATTCCCTGGATCGAGTTCGATCTCCCCGGCGGCGGCTGCCTCGGGCTCACCACGGTCACCGGCAACAAGCCTTCCGCCGATTCCGGCGGCACGATTGCCTTCGAAGTCGAGGATCTCGACGCGCTCTGCGCCGATCTCGAAGCGAAGGGCGTCACCTTCAAGACCGACATGATCCATTCGCCCGTCTGCCGGATGCGCGTGATCCTCGACAGCGAAGGCAATGCCGTACTGCTCCACCAGCTGAAGAACCCTTGATTCGTCATCCCCCCTTTTCTCGTCATCCCCGCGAAGGCGGGGATCCAGAGCCAAGAAGGACCGACCGGGCAGAGTAATCCTGGATCCCCGCCTTCGCGGGGATGACGGCGGTTAAGCGGGAGAGGAAACCCCCAGCCGCTCCAGCGCCGGCACCAGCTCGGCAAAGCTGTCGATCACCGCATCCGCCCCCAGCTCCTCGATCGGCTGCGACAGGAACCCGAAGCTGACTGCCACGCTCGGCACTCCGGCATTCCCCGCCGCCAGCGTGTCATAGATCGAATCGCCCACGAACGCCGCGCGCCCGCCGCCGCAGCGCCGGATCATCTCCTGGATCGGCAGGGCGGAGGGCTTGGCATTGCCCTTGCCCATCGTATCGCCGCCGATGATCGCTGCGAACCGCGCGCTCAGCCCCAGTTCCTCGATCAGCTTAACCGCCAGATCCTCGCGCTTGTTGGTGGCGATTCCCAGCGTCACGCCTTTGGCCGCCAGCACGTCCAGCGCTTCGATCATGCCGGGGAAGGGGCGTGAATGGTCGGTGAGATGGTCGCGATACCAGTCGAGGAGCGTCGGGTGGAGCCATTCCATCAGTGCGTCGTCATAGCCGCCCGATGCCGCCAGCGCCTGCTCCAGCATGTGCTTGGCGCCGCGCCCGACCATCGTCGCCACTGCCGCCCTGTCGAGCAGCGGCCGCCCGGCCAGGCCGAGTGCATAGTTGGTCGCGCCCAGCAGGTCCGCACTGGTGTCGATCAGCGTGCCATCCAGGTCGAAACCGACGATATCGAAGGGGAAATCAGCCATCGCGGTGCTGCCTGCCAGCGGAGCTATGGAATTGGCAAGCGTATCATGGCAGGGGACTGGGCCTAACGGAGGACCGATGACCGCACCGATCGCAGCAATCATCCTCGCGGCCGGCAAGGGCACGCGGATGAAGTCCGACACCCACAAGGTGCTCCATCCCATTGCCGGACGGCCGATGCTGCTCCATTTGATCGACAGCGTGAAGGCACTGGGCGCCGAGCGTGAAGTCGTGGTGGTCGGCGCGGGGCGCGAGCAGGTCGAGGCCGCGGTCCATCCGCTCGGCGTCGAGACCGCGGAGCAGGCCGAGCAGCTCGGTACCGGCCATGCCGTGCGCATGGCGGAGCAGGTGCTCGCTGACTTTACCGGCGACGTGCTGATCCTCTATGGCGACGTGCCCCTGGTCACGCCCGAGACGATGCGCCGCATGCTCGACGCGCTGCACGGTGCGGGCGGCCCCAGCGTGGTGGTGCTCGGCTTCCGCCCCGCGGATCCCGGCGCCTATGGCCGGGTGATCGTCGGCGCCGATGGCCGGCTGGAAAAGATCGTCGAATACAAGGACGCGAGCCCGGAAGAGCGCGCGGTAACCCTTTGCAATTCGGGCCTGATGGCGGTGCGTTCGTCCGACCTGTTCCGCCTGCTCGCCCAGCTCAAGAGCGACAATGCCGCCGGCGAATTCTACCTCACCGACCTGGTCGAGCTCGCCGCCCGGGAGGGCCGCTTCTCGGTCGGCGTCGAGACCGACGCGATCGAAGTGGCCGGCGTCAACAGCCGCGCCGAGCTCGCCGGGCTCGAAAAGGCATGGCAGCAGCGCCGCCGGGCCCGCGCCATGGCAGAAGGCGCCACGCTGATTGCGCCGAAGACGGTGTGGTTCGCCTATGACACCCGGATCGGCCGTGACGTGACGATCGAGCCCGATGTCGTGTTCGGCCCTGGCGTGACGGTCGCCGACCGCGTCACCATCCGCGCCTTTTGCCATATCGAGGGTGCCGAGATTCTGTCGGGCGCCGAGATCGGTCCCTATGCGCGGCTGCGCCCCGGCGCGCGGATCGAGCAGGGCGCCAGGATCGGCAATTTCGTCGAGATCAAGAAGGCCGAGATCGGCCCCGGCGCCAAGGTAAACCACCTCAGCTATATCGGCGACGCCACGGTGGGGGCGGGGGCCAATATCGGCGCGGGCACGATCACCTGCAATTATGACGGATTTTTAAAGTACCGGACGGTGATCGGTAACGGCGCTTTTGTAGGGAGTAACAGCGCCCTGGTCGCACCCGTCACCATCGGCGACGGCGCGATCGTGGGCGCCGGTTCGGTGGTCACCCGCGATGTCGAGGCCAATGCGCTGGGGATCACCCGGGCCGCGCAGCAGGTGAAGCCGGGCTGGGCGCGGGCATTCCGCGAGAAGATGAAGGCGATCAAGGAAGGGAAGAAGTGATGGGTGCCATGACCATGATTTCCGCTTTTGCCTTGGCTTTCGCCACGCCGGCGCTCGCGCAGACGGCGGTGCCGATGAACCCCGTCCAGACGATCGAGGCGGTCGCAGCCTCGAAGACGGGCGAAGTCGAAGGCGTGTTCGAGTTCGTTATCGCCTCAGGCGGCGCGAGCGGGTTCAACGCCTATCTCAACTCGGCGGCCAATTATCGTGACCCCGGCAACCTCACCATCGAGCTGCACTCGGCCGCGATCAACGCGCTGAAGGCGAAATTCGGCGGCTATCCCGAGGATGTGCTCAAGGGCAAGCGGGTGCGCGTGAAGGGCATTGCCCGCCGCGTGCCCATCGGCTCGCATTTCCAGACGCGTATTGCGGTCGATTCCATCGACCAGATCGAAATCCTCGGCTGATCGCCGGGCTCAAGCAGGAACACCCAAAGCATGTGCGGAATCGTCGGGATCGTCGGCAAGGAAGACGTCGCGGAGCGGCTGTACGACGGACTCAAGCGCCTAGAATATCGCGGTTATGATTCGGCCGGCATCGCCACCGATGTCGATGGCCGGATCGAGCGCCGCCGCGCCTCGGGCAAGCTGGTCAATCTCGGCAAGGAGCTGGCGGCCAATCCGCTGCCCGGCACCACCGGCATCGCCCATACCCGCTGGGCGACGCATGGCGGCCCGACCACCAACAATGCACATCCGCACGCCACCGGCGAAGTCGCGCTGGTCCACAACGGCATCATCGAGAACTTCAAGGCGCTGCGCGACGAGCTGATCGCCCGCGGCCGCAAGTTCGAGAGCGAGACCGACACCGAAGTCGTCGCGCATCTGGTCAGCGAGAAGGTCGAGGCTGGCATGGCTCCGGCCGACGCCGTCGCCGAAGTTCTCCCGCGCCTCCACGGCGCCTTCGCGCTAGCCATCCTGTTCCGCCAGCATCCGGACCTGCTCGTCGGCGCCCGCCTCGGCTCGCCGCTGGTCGTCGGCTATGGCGAGGGCGAGACCTATCTCGGCTCGGACGCGCTGGCGCTGGCGCCGCTCACCCAGCGCATCGCCTATCTCGAGGAAGGCGACTGGGTCGTCATCACCAAGGACGGCGCGGAGATCTTCGACAAGGACAACAATCCCGTCCAGCGTCCGATCACCATCTCGGGCGTCACCGGCGAGCTCGTCTCCAAGGGCAATCACCGGCATTACATGCTCAAGGAGATCTACGAGCAGCCGATCGTCGTCGCCCAGACGCTGCGTTCCTACCTCCAGCGCATGGAAGAGCAGGTCACGCTGCCGATCCCGGACTTCGATCTTTCGACGATCAAGCGCGTCACCATCGTCGCCTGCGGCACCAGCTTCTATGCCGGCATGGTCGCCAAATACTGGTTCGAGCAATTCGCGCGCGTCGCCGTCGATCTCGATGTTGCCAGCGAGTTCCGTTACCGCGCGCCGGTGATGGAAGAGGGCGGGCTGATGATCGTGATCAGCCAGTCCGGCGAGACGGCGGATACGCTCGCCGCCCTCCGCCACGCCCGCGCCGAGGGGCAGACGATCGCCGCGGTGGTCAATGTGCCGACCAGCTCGATGGCGCGCGAAGCGGACCTGCTGCTCCCCACCCATGCCGGCCCCGAGATCGGCGTCGCCTCGACCAAGGCGTTCACTTGCCAGCTCGCGGTGCTCGCCGCGCTCGCCGCCAATCTCGCCAAGGCGAAGGGCAAGCTTTCCGAGGCCGAGGAGAAGGCGCTGGTCAAGCATCTCGCCGAGGCGCCTGCCGCATTGAACGCCGCGCTCGCCTATGACGAGGCGATCCAGGCGATGTCGGGCGTGGTCGCTGCGGCGCGCGACGTGCTTTATCTGGGCCGCGGGACGGATTATCCGCTGGCGCTCGAAGGCGCGCTCAAGCTCAAGGAAATCAGCTACATCCATGCCGAAGGCTATGCGGCGGGCGAGATGAAGCATGGCCCCATCGCGTTGATCGACGATGCCGTGCCGGTGATCGTGATCGCCCCCTCGGGTCCGCTGTTCGAGAAGACCGTGTCGAACATGCAGGAAGTGCAGGCGCGCGGCGGCAAGGTGATCCTGATCTCGGACTATGACGGGATCGAAGCGGCGGGCGAGGGCTGCGTGGCGACGATCACCATGCCCAAGGTCCACCCGCTGATCGCGCCGCTCGTCTATGCGGTTCCGGTGCAGCTGCTCGCCTATCATGTCGCGGTGGCCAAGGGCACCGATGTCGATCAGCCGCGCAATCTCGCCAAGTCGGTGACGGTCGAATAAGCGCGCGTCAGGGCGTCCAGATCATCGGGACCTGGATGCCGTCGCCTTCCTCCATCTCGGTGAAGCCCAGACGCCGGTAGAGCGCTTGGGCGCGCGGATTGGCCATCGCGACGTGCAGCACGATCCCGCCGGCACCCGCCGCGCGGGCCAGGTCCTGCAGCCAACCGACAAGCGCGGTGCCCGTGCCGCCGCCCTGCGCGTCGGGCGCCAGCGCGATATCGACGAGCTGCCACAGCCGTGCATCCCGGTCGACATAGAACCGGCCGATCGCCGTGCCATCGCGCTCGATCACCCAGTAATCCGCCCGCGGCCTGGTCTGCATCAGATAGCGGTGCTGCAGGTCGAATTGCTGGTCGAGAAAGGCGCGCTTCTGCGCGTCCGGCCAAGGCATGAAGGCCAGCTCGGCCGCGCGGGAAGCTGCGTGGATCTCGGCGAGGAAGGGCAGGTCGTCTACAGTCGCGGCGCGCAGCGTCAGTCCATGCGGCGCGGCCGGCGGCGCCGGGTGAGTGGGGAAGGGGAGCAAGGTGTCGGTCATGCAACCTCGAATTCAAACCGCAATGGTGGGAAGCGCCGGCGAGGCGCTTCCCTTCGATCCTGCAACCGGGCAGATAGCTTCACAAGCCGGGCGCGCACGCACCGGTTGTTGGGGGAAGAGACCATGGTCACGTTGCGCCTGCTTACGCCGGAAGATTTCGAGCCCTGGGTCGGCAAGCAGGTACGGGTGAACACCGAGCCGATGCCGGTCGAGGTCGTGCTGGAGCGCGTCGAGCGCAGGCCGCGCCTGCCCGATCCGATCGACCATCGCGAGCCGTTCTCGCTGTTCTTCAGCTCGGCGACCGAAATCTATCTGGCGGATGCGAATTACGAGTTCGATTGCGGCCGCGGCGGCCCGTTCGTGATCTCGATCGTCCAGCTGCAGCCTGCGGAGGGCCGACGCCACTACCAGGCCGCCTTCGCCTGAACCTGCGGAATGCCGAACGAAATCGGCCGCGCTGCCCCTGGGGCAGCGCGGCCGATCTGCTTCTGGCGGTCGCCTCAGTTGCGCGAGGGGTAGATGCCCTGCACGACGATGATCGCGTTCATGCCCAGATAGGGCTGCATGAGCGAGAAGGGCAGGTTGTTGCCCATCGGGCCCGTCGTGCCGCTCACCGAGCAGCCACCCAGTGGAACGGTGGTGCCGCCCGTCGTGCCCGCCGGAACGTACATCGTCACACCGACAGTCGATGAGTCCGTGGCAACCGTGCCAAGGAACGCGCCGGCGCGCGGGTTGGCGACCTGGGAGTCCTGGCTGATGCCCGACATGCCGTTCATCATCATCGAATTGGGCAGCAGCGGATGCACGTGCGCGGGCAATTCGTTGGTGGTCAGGGTGATGGTCGGCGAGCCTGCAATGTCGCCGAGGTTGGTCGGCGGCAGGCCAGGGCCCTGGCCGGTGCCGACGAGAACGCGGCCCTGCGAATCGGGCAACCGGAAGGTCGTCTGGCCATCGCCGCCGAAAGTGGTGCCGAGCAGCGAGAAAAGCGCGCTGTTCTGGCTGATCGCGATGATCTGGCCGCGACAAAACATGTAGTTCTTCGGCGCGAAATTGAAGCCGCAGAACAAGATTTGACCCATGTAGAGATCCATGAGAACCCTCCCCAGAAAACATCCGAAATGGATGTATTGATGACCGAAGTTCAGAACGCGTTGCGAATCAGGACCGAACAAATCGAGCGAATCAAGAGTCCGGCTATGGGAACGCCCGCCCGACGAACATTTTCGGACTGCCGGTTGGATAGAACCGGTTACCCGGCGATGGCAATATCATAACGGCCCCGTTGCGGTGATTGTCTTGGAAAAGCGCAGTTATTATTGCCGGAATGAGACAGCCGCGCGTGTCGCAATTCTCATGGCACCTTGCCGATAGCGACAAACTGCCAGATAAACGCGCCGGGGCGTGGGGATTCGCCCGAGGGGATATGGGCGTGGGCATCTTCGGATCAATCACTCGTCATAGGGGCGAGCGTGCGGAAAACTCGGGCTGGATCGAGACTTCGATTCACAATTTGCGAGAGACTGCGCGGCGACTCGGCATGCGTCGCAACGTGCTTGGAGGAATCGGATTCCTCGCCGTTGCGCTCGCACCTGTCGCGGCCCAGGCGTCCACCGGCTGTACGGCGCTCAACAGCGGCGTCGCGAACTATACGGCCAATTACACCTATTCCGGCGGTCAGACCTCGCTGGCATCGTCCACCGCCAAGCGGTGGAATGCGAGCGGCTTCGCCCTCTCCGAGATTCGCTCCAGCGGCTTCGTTGATCCGAACTATGATTCGGGCACGCAGCCCTATGCTCCCAATGCTTCGACCTTCTACTCGTTCAGCAGTGGAGATCAGGTCACCGTCAGCTATACCGTGACCAATCATGTGGCGTTCGGCGCGGGACAGATCCGCACGCGCGTTCGCATCGGCACCAGCAACAGCGCCGCAGCATTCCAGACTGCCGGCAACCTTACCGCCAACGGTACCGTCACGTCCGCCACGTACACCCTCACTGGCACCGAAACCGCGTTCGGCGCGGCGCTCGACGTGCCCGATGCCGGTGGCCGGAGCCTGGACGTCGCCGTTTCCTTCGCCTGTGTCGCCCCTGAGCCGTCGCTCGGCATCAGCGTGGCGCACACCGGCACGCCGGCACAGGGCAGCAGCTTCCAGCTCACCCCGACGCTGAGCAACAACGGCACCGCACCGACCGTGAGCACCGTCACGCTCACCTCGACGCTGCCGACCGGCTTCACCTATGGCGGCTATACCGGCGCCAACTGGGACTGCTCCGCCTCGAGCGGCACGACCCTCAGCTGCGCTTTCACGGGCACGCTCGGCGCAGGCGCGTCGAACAATGCGCTCAGCATCACGACCAACGTCGCGAGCAATACTGCCGCATCGCGAACCGTGACGATCCAGGCGAGCGGCGGCGGCGCGCCGAATACGCCAAGTGGCGCTGAAGTGATCAGCGTCGCGCAGGTCCCGACGATCTCCTCGATCGCGCCGACCGCTGGCCCGACCGGGGGCGCCAATTCGGTCGTCATCACCGGCACCAACCTGACGGGCGCGACGGCGGTGGCCTTCGGCGCGACCGCGGCTACCAGCTTCACGGTCAATAGCGCGACCCAGATCACGGCGACGGCACCCGCCGGCACCGGCACGGTCGATGTGCGGGCTACTACCTCCGCCGGCACCACCGCGATCAGCGCGGCCGACCAGTACACCTATGTCGCGGCGCCGACGGTCACGTCGATCAGCCCGACGTCCGGCCCGACGGGCGGCGGCACGACGGTGACGATCACCGGCAGCGGCTTCGCGGCGGCGCCTGGCACGGGTGCGGTCAAGTTCGGCGCGACCAACGCGACCTATACGATCAACAGCAACACCCAGATCACCGCGACTTCGCCTGCGGGCACCGGCACGGTCGATGTCACCGTCACCACGCCGGGCGGCACCAGCGCGACCAGCGCGGCGGACCAGTTCACCTATATCCCGGCGCCGACCGTAACCTCGATCTCGCCGACTGCCGGCCCGACGACGGGCGGCACCACGGTAACGATCACCGGCACCAACTTCACCGGCGTGACGGCGGTCACCTTCGGCGCGACCCCGGCTTCGGGTTTCACGTTCAACAGCGCGACCTCGATCACGGCGACCTCGCCCGCGGGTAGCGCGGGCACGGTGGACATCCGCGTCACCACCGGCGGCGGCACCAGTGCCACTTCGGCGGCGGACCAGTTCACCTTCGTCACCGCGCCGACGGTGACGTCGATCTCGCCGACTGCCGGCCCGACCGGCGGCGGTACCACCGTGACGATCACCGGCACGGGCTTCGCGGCAGCGCCGGGGACGGGTGCGGTCAAGTTCGGCGCGGCCAACGCGACCTACACGATCAACAGCAACACCCAGATCACCGCGACCTCGCCTGCCAACAGCCCGGGCACCTATGATGTCACCGTCACCACGGTCGGCGGCACCAGCGCGACGAGCGCGGCCGACCAGTACACCTATGTTGCGGCGCCGGTGATCACCTCGGTCAGCCCGACATCGGGCCCGGCGACGGGCGGTACGACGGTGACGATCACCGGCACCGGCTTCTCCGGCGCGACCGCCGTCACCTTCGGGGCGACTTCGGCGACGGGCATCACAGTCAATAGCGCGACGTCGATCACCGCGACCTCGCCCGCCGGCACCGGCACGGTTGACGTGCGCGTCACCACGGTCGGCGGCACCAGCGCGACCAGCGCGGCGGACCAGTTCACCTATATCCCGGCGCCGACGGTCACCTCGATATCGCCGACCGCCGGCCCGACGGGCGGCGGCACCACCGTGACGATCACGGGCACCAACTTCACCGGCGTGACGGCGGTCACCTTCGGCGGAACTCCGGCTTCGGGCTTCACCTTCAACAGCGCGACCTCGATCACGGCGACTTCGCCTGCCGGCACCGGCACGGTGGACATCCGTGTCACCACCGGCGGCGGCACCAGCGCCACTTCGGCGGCGGACCAATTCACCTTTGTCGCCGCGCCGACGGTCACCTCGGTCGCGCCGACGGCCGGCCCGACGAGCGGCGGCACCACGGTGACGATCACCGGCACCAACTTCTCGGGCGCGACCGCCGTTACCTTCGGTGCGACCTCGGCGACCGGCATCACGGTCAACAGCGCGACCTCGATCACCGCGACCGCACCGGCTGGCACCGGCACGGTCAACGTCCGCGTCACCACCGTCGGCGGCACCAGTGCGACCGCGGCGGCCAACCAGTACACCTATGTCGCGGCACCAGTCGTCACCTCGATCTCGCCGACTGCCGGCCCGGCCACGGGCGGCACGACGGTGACGATCACCGGCACCAACTTCTCGGGCGCGACGGCGGTCACCTTCGGCGCGACGCCGGCGACGGGCTTCACGGTCAACAGCGCCACGCAGATCACCGCGACTTCGCCTGCGGGCACCGGAACGGTGGACATCCGCATCACCACGGTCGGCGGCACCAGCGCGACCAGCGCGGCGGATCAGTTCACCTTCGTCGGGGCGCCCACCGTCACGGCGCTCTCGCCCGGCGGCGGCACGACTGCCGGCGGCACTTCCGTGACGCTCACCGGCACCAACTTCTCGGGCGCGACGGCGGTCACCTTCGGCGCGGCTCCGGCCACGGGCTTCACGGTCAATAGCGCCACGCAGATCACCGCGACTTCGCCTGCCGGCACCGGCACGGTGAACGTCCGCGTCACCACCGTTGGCGGTACCAGCGCGACGGCGGCGGCGAACCAGTACACCTATATCGCACCGCTGGCGCTCTCGCCCGCATCCGGCGCGCTGCCGGGCGCCACGGGGGCCACTGCCTATTCGCAGACCTTCACCGCGAGTGGCGGCACCGCGCCCTACACCTATGGCCTCACCGGCACGCCGCCGACGGGCCTCACCCTGACCGGCAACACGCTCTCCGGCACGCCGACGGCGGCGGGCACCTTCAACTTCTCGATCACCGCGACGGACAGCTCCGCCGCCCTGGCCGGCAGCGCCTTTACCGTGACCGAGAACTATTCGATCACGGTCACCGCCGCGACACAGACGATCACCTTCAACGCCCTGTCCAACGCCTCGCTCTCGGCCTCGCCGCTGACGCTGTCGGCAAGCGCCTCGTCGGGGCTGACGGTCACCTTTACCTCGCTGACAACCGGTGTGTGCACGGTCTCGGGCACCTCGCTGACCCTGCTCACCACCGGCACCTGCACAATCGATGCGGACCAGGCCGGCAACGGCACCTATTCCGCCGCGGCGACGGTGCAGCGCAGCTTCACCGTGACTCCGGCCAACCTGGTGGTCACCGCCAACCCGGCCACCGGCACTGCGGTCGGCGCCAGCTACAACCAGACCAATCCGGCTTCGGGCGGCATCTCGCCCTACACCTATGCGCTCGCAACGGGCGCGCTCCCGGCAGGTACGACCCTGGGTGCCTCGACGGGCACGGTCTCGGGCTCGCCGACCACCGCGGGCGGGTTCAGCTATTCGATCCAGGCGACCGACAGCCAGGGCACGCCGGTCACCAGCACGGGCAGCACCGTCTCGGGCACCATCGCCAAGGGCAATCAGACGATCAGCTTCACCTCGACCGCGCCGACCGGCGTGGGCGTGGGCGGGCCAGCCTATACGGTGAGCGCCACGGCCTCCTCGGGCCTGACGGTGGCGATCACTCTCGACGGCGGCAGCTCGGGCTGCGCGCTCTCGGGCAGCACGGTGACCTTCACCAGCACCGGCACCTGCATCATCAACGCCAACCAGGCGGGCGACAGCAACTGGAACGCGGCGGCCCAGGCGCAGCAGAGCTTCACCGTCAATGCGGCCGGAGCGATCACCAGCTCGGTCAGCTTCTCGACCGCCTCGCTCGGCGTCGGCCAGGCCGGGACGGCGACGATCACCCTGACCAACCCCAACGCATCGGCCTCGCCGAACATCGCCCCGCTGCTGAACGGCTCGGCGCTGGTAAGCCGCGGCGCGCTGGGCGGCAGCTGTGGCGCCAGCGGATCGGATAGCGGCGCGAACTTCCAGTTCAACGGCTTCAGCATCCCCGCGGGCAGCTGCACCGTCACGATCAGCTTCACCGGCACCACCCCGGGCTCGGTCTCCGCCCTCACGCTCGGCGCGTTCACGCCGGCCGGCTACCCGACGACGGTGGCCGCCAGCAGCAGCTTCGCCATCGTCCCGACGGTGACCGGCGTCTCGCCGAACACCGGCCCGGTCAGCCAGGTGGTCACGGTCAGCGGCACCGGCTTCAGCACGACTCCGGGCAACAACACGGTGACCTTCGGATCGGCGGGTGCGGGCACGGTGACGGGCGCGAGCGCGACGTCGCTCACGGTTACCGCGCCGGCCACCGGCACGGGCGCGCAGAACGTCACGGTCACGGTCAACAGCCAGACCAGCACGACGTCTGCCACCTTCACCTTCATCGCTCCGCCAATCGCGGCGAACAAGCCGGGCGTGGCGGTGCCCTATGACAGCACCGGCACGGCGATCGACCTGTCGACCTCGATCACGGGCGGCCCGCACTCCAGTATCGCAATCGGCACGGCGCCGGCGCACGGCACCACCAGCATCGCGGGCGACGTGGTGACCTACACCCCGGCAACCGGCTATTATGGCGCGGACAGCTTCACCTATACCGCGACGGGCGCCGGCGGCACTTCGAACGTCGCGACGGTGAGCATCACGGTGGCGACCCCGGCGGCGCCGACCGCAGCCGGCACCAGCGCCGCGATCCCGTACAACAGCGCGGGCACTGCGGTCGATCTCGCATCCTCGATCACCGGCGTGCATTCGAGCATCGCGATCGGCACGGCGCCGGCGCATGGCACGACCAGCATTGCCGGTGACGTGGTGACCTACACCCCCGCCACCAACTATTACGGTGCGGACAGCTTCACCTACACCGCGACCGGCCCTGGCGGCACCTCGGCCCCGGCCATGGTGAGCCTGACGGTCGCACCGCCGGCGGCACCGGTCGTCGCCAACAAGAGCGGCGTGGCGGTGCCTTATGCGAGCGCCGGCACTGCGATCGACCTGTCGGCTTCGATCACCGGCGTGCATTCGAGCATCGCGATCGGCACGGCGCCGGCGCACGGCTCGACCAGCATCGCAGGGGACGTGGTCACCTACACCCCGGCCGACACCTATTACGGCGCGGACAGCTTCACCTACACCGCGACCGGCCCCGGCGGCACTTCGGCCCCGGCAACGGTGAGCCTGACGGTGGCGACCCCGCCGGCTCCGACCACGGCGGACAAGCCCGGCGTGGCGGTGCCCTATGCGAGCACCGGCACGGCGATCGACCTGTCGACTTCGGTTACCGGCGTGCATTCGAGCCTGACGATCGGCACCGCGCCGGCACATGGCACGGTGACGATCGCGGGTGACGTGGTCACCTACACCCCCGCGGCGACCTATTATGGCGCGGACAGCTTCACCTTCACCGCGACAGGCCCGGGCGGCACGTCCAACGTCTCGACGGTCAGCCTGACGGTGGCGACGCCGGCAGCGCCGGTCGCGGCGGACAAGCCCGGCGTGGCGGTGCCTTATGCGAGCACCGGCACGGCGATCGACCTGTCGAGCTCGATCACCGGCGTTCACAGCAGCATCGCGATCGGCACGAACCCGGCGCACGGCACGGTGAGCATCGCGGGTGACGTGGTCACCTACACCCCGGCCGCGACCTATTATGGCGCGGACAGCTTCACCTTCACGGCAACCGGCCCTGGCGGCACGTCGAACGTGGCGACGGTGAGCCTGACGGTGGCGACGCCGGCGGCACCGGTGGCGGCCAACAAGAGCGGCGTGGCAGTGCCCTATGGCGGCACCGCGACGGCGATCGACCTGGCGCCTTCGATCACCGGCGTCCATTCGAGCATCGCGATCGGCACCGCGCCGGCGCATGGCACGGTGACGATCTCCGGTGACGTGGTCACCTACACGGCGGCCGCCACCTATTATGGCGCGGACAGCTTCACCTATACCGCGACTGGCCCGGGCGGCACCTCGGCTCCCGCGACCGTCTCGCTGACGGTGGCGGTCCCGCCGGCGCCGGTGACTGCCGACAAGAGCGGCGTCGCGGTGCCTTATGGCAGCGCGGGAACGCCGATCGATCTTTCGGGTTCGATCACGGGCGTCCATTCGAGCATCGCGATCGGCACGGCGCCGACGCACGGCACCGTGACGATCGCGGGCGACGTGGTGACCTACACCCCGGCCGCGGCCTATTACGGCGCGGACAGCTTCACCTTCACCGCAACCGGTGCAGGCGGCACGTCGAACGTCTCGACGGTGAGCCTGACGGTGGCGACGCCGGCGGCACCGACCGCAGCCAACAAGAGCGGGATCTCCGTCGCCTATAACAGCGCGGGCACGGCCATCGACCTGGCGCCCTCGATCACCGGTGTGCACTCCACGCTGACGGTCAGCACCGCTCCGACGCATGGCACCACCACGGTCAGCGGCGATGTCGTCACCTACAAGCCGACCACCGGCTATTATGGTGCGGACAGCTTCGCCTACACCGTCACCGGTCCGGGCGGCACGTCCGCGCCGGCGACGGTGAGCCTCAGCGTGGCAATGCCGCCGCCGCCGGTCGCGGCGCCGGGCAACAGCTCGGTAGCAGGCAGCACCACCACGGCCGGCACCAGCGTCGATATCGACCTCTCGGCATTGGTCACCGGCGCTTATGACACGATCCAGATCGCCACGCCGCCGGCGCATGGCACCGTCACGCTGAGTGGCGGCACGCCGGCCGGTCCGGGCGGGAAGGGCGACGCGGCTCCGGCCACGCCGATCATCGCGCACTACACGCCGGCACCCAATTATTCCGGCACCGACAGCTTCACTTACGTGGCGGTCGGCCCGGGCGGCACGTCGGCGCCGGGCACCGTGACGATCAACGTCATCGGCCAGGTGCCGGTCCCGGTCGCCAAGGTGGCGACCACCGGCGACGGGCAGATGGTCTCGGTGATGCTCACCGACGGCGCCATCCGCGGTCCGTTCACCGGCGCGACCGTGGTCAGCGTCTCGCCGGCCAATTCGGCCACCACGGCGATCGTCGCGACGGGCAGTGGCGCCTATCGCCTCGACGTGACCCCGAACAACCGCTTCGGCGGCACGATCGTGGTCACCTACACGCTGAGCAACGCCTATGGCGCCTCGCTGCCCTCCACCGTCACGCTCACGGTTCAGGCACGCCCCGATCCGCGTAACGATCCGAATGTCGGCGCGATCAGCGATGCCCAGGCCGAAACGGCACGCCGCTTCGCCCGGGCCCAGGTGTCGAACTTCATGCGGCGCGCCGAGCAGCTCCATAATGGCGGCGGCCAGGCCGGCCTGGCGATGGGCATGACGCTCACTTCGCGCGACGTCGCGCAAATGGAGCGGCCCACCGACCAGAACTGGGGTCTCGCGATCACCGAGCGGATGCGCGTTTCGGGTGAGGATCCCGCTATCGGCCGGTTCGCCAACAACCCGCAGTCGCCGCTCTCGCGTCCCGGCCAGCTCGGCTATGGCCGCAGCGTCGCCCCGACGGGTGGTGCGGCTTCGAGCGCCGGTGCAGCCAAGGCCGCCGTGGATACGAACGAGGACGGCACCCGCCGGACGGGTTCGGTGGCAAGCTGGGCGGGCGGTGCGATCGACATCGGCACGCGCGACAAGACCACCGACCGCTCTAAGGTGACGGCGACCACCGCGGGCCTCAGCGCCGGTGCCGACGTCAAGCTTGGCGATGGGATCGTCGTCGGCCTGGGCGGCGGCTATGGCAATGACCTCAGCCGGATCGGCACGGCGGCGCAGGTGCGCGGCACCAGCACGCTCTATGCCGCCTATGCCAGCATCCAGCCGGCTCAGGGTGCCTTCATCGATGGCGTGATCGGCCGAGGCCAGCTCGACTTCACCACCCGGCGCATCGCCGCAGCGGTGAATGCGACGGCGCGCGGCAGCCGAGACGGCAGCTATACGATCGCGGCGATCTCGCTCGGCATCGATCGCAGCGGTGGCGGGGGGATCCAATGGTCGCTCTATGGCCGCGGCGAATATATGAACGCCGATCTCGATGCCTACACCGAGAGTGGGGCCGGCCGGTACAATCTGCGCTTCGACGCGCGGGAAGTCCGCTCGGTGACCGGCACGATCGGCGCCCGCTTCCAGTATCGCCAGAAGGTGGACTTCGGTTCGATCACCCCGCGCATCCGCGCCGAGTGGAACCATGAGTTCGCCGATGTCGATCAGCAGTGGCTCGATTATGCCGACATCCCGGGTGCGGCGGCCTATGCGCTGACCGGCAATGGCTGGAAGCGCGAGCAGCTCCAGCTCAGCCTGGGCACGCGCTTCGACATCCTGAGCAGCGGCTGGTCGTTCGACTTCGAGACCGGCCTGCGCACTGGTCAGGGCGAGAAGGCCGGCACGCTCCAGCTGCGGGTTTCGAAGCAGTTCTAAGGACAGGGGGCTCGGTCCGGCTCGTTGCCGGATCGAGCCTCGCCCCGAACCACCGCGCATCCCGAACGCTTGCAATGTAGGATTTGGCCTGCTCCATACTGGTGGATGCAGGCTGGCCTTCCTTCCACCATCGATCGCGCCCGTCACGGGCACCTGCGCGGGAAGGGGAAACGGGGTCCCCGTAGCGTATGTTTCGTAAACTTCCGCGCGCCGCGCCGGGCGCGAATCGGCCGCGTCTCGCTCGGCCTAGCCTGGGAGAAGCCGACTAAGCGCCCCGGCGACCTGCGCCTCGCGATAGGGCTTCTCGATCATCGGCACGCCGTCGCCAAAGCCTTCGGGCGGCGCGCCATAGCCGCTGGCAAAGGCGAAGGGCACGCCGCGCAGGCGCAGCGCCTCGGCGATCGGCGTGCTGCGCTCGCCGCCCAGGTTGATGTCGAGGATCGCTGCGTCGAAGCTGCCGGCCTCGACCATCGCGAGCCCCTCGGCCAGCCGGCCAGCCGGGCCGATCGGCTCGCAGCCGAGTGCCTCGAGCAAATCCTCGAGGTACATCGCGACCACCGGCTCGTCCTCGACGATGAGCACGCGCAGGCCCCCGAAGCGGTTCATTCGGCACCTTCCGGCAAGGGCGCATCGACCGTGCAGACCAGCCCTTGCGGACGGAAGTCGATCGTCACCGTGCCGCCCAGCTCGGCGGCCAGGCCGCGCTCGATCATCCGTGTGCCGAAGCCGCGCCGGGTTGGCGTCGTCACCAGCGGCCCGCCGCGCTCCTCCCAGGTGAGCGACAGGCGGGCAGGGCCATCCTCCCGCATGCGCCGCCACGCGATCGCCACATGCCCTTCGGGCCGCGAAAGCGCGCCGTGCTTCACGGCATTGGTCGCCAATTCGTGGATCGCCAGCGCCAGGCTGATCGCGGTCTTGGGCAGGATCGTCAGGTCGGGGCCGTCGAGCGTGAACCGGCCGTTCTCGCCGCCATGCGGGCGCAACGCGTCGTCGATGATCTGGCGCATCGACACGAGGCTCCAATGCTCGCGGGTGAGCAGGTTGTGCGCCTCCGACAGTGCCGCCAGCCGCCCTTCGAACGCCGCGCGCGCCTGGGGCGGGGGCACATCGTCCTTGAAGCTCTGCTGGGCGATGCCCTGGACGATCGCCAACGTGTTCTTCACCCGGTGGTTGAGCTCGTCGACCAGCAGGCGCAGGTGCATCTCGGCGCGCTTGGCCTCGGTCATGTCGCGGGCGATCGCGTGGAGCCCCACCGGGCGGCCCTGCTCGTCCAGGTTGAGCCGCGAATTGACTTCCCAGATCAGCTCGCGCCCGTCCTTGGCGCGCAGCTTCACGGTCAGCCGGGTCGAGCCGCCATGTTCGAGCTTGCGGTTGAACGCATCCATGCTGAGCGCGAACTGGTCCGCGTCCATGAAATCCTGGATCGAGCGGCCGAGGATCTCGCTCTCGGGATATCCGATCGCCTCGAGCACCGCGGGGTTCACCGACGTGATCTTGTTGTCGAGCGTGGTGGTGATCAGGAAGTCGTTGGCCTGCTCGAAGATGGTGCGGAAGCGCGCCTCGCTCTCGCGCAGCTTCTCCTCGGCGCGCTTGCGGTCGGTGATGTCGAACGAGACCCCGACGAAGCGGCTCGGCCGGCTGTCGGCATAGTCGATGCGGCTGCCATGGCTCTGCAGCCAGCGTTCGGCGCGGTCATCGGCGCGGCAGATGCGATATTCGATCGTGTAGGGCACGCCTTGCGTGAAGCAGCGGCGCGCCGCAGTCTCCGCCAGGGCGCGGTCTTCCGGATGCACGCGGTCGAGCCATTCCTGAAACGTGCCGCGGCTGTCCGGCCGGCGCGCCAGGCCGAGCAGATCGAAGCGGTTGGGCGACCATACGCCCTCCAGCGTCTCAAGATCGACTTCCCAGGTGGCCATGCCCGCCGTCTCGGTGGCGAGACGCAACGTCTCCTCGTTCCGGCGCAGGGCCTCCTCGTCCTCGCGGCGCTGGGTGACGTCCAGCGTCACCGAAAGCACGCCAAAGGGCTCGCCCGTCGGCCGGCGGATCACCGCCACGGAGTTGTTCACCCAGACCACGCCGCCATCCTCGCGGATATAGCGCTTCTCATGCGTGTAGGGCGTGCCGTCGCGTACTGCCTTGTCGAACAGTGGCACGTTGCGGTCCAGGTCGTCCGGATGCGTGATCTGCTGCATGGTCATGCCCATCAGCGCGTCGCGGCTCCAGCCGACGATCGCGCAGAAGCGGTCGTTGACCAGGGTGAAATGGCCGCTCAGATCGACTTGGCCGAAGCCCGCGGTGGTCTGGTTGATGAAGGCGGAAAGCTGCGCCTCGCGCTCTCGCAGGGCGAGTTCGGCGATCTTGGCCTCGGTTACGTCATGGGCGACGCCGATGAAGCCGATATGGCGGCCCTGCGCGTCGCGGCGCGGCTGCGACGTGGAGTGGAGCCAGCGCCATTCGCCCCGGGCGTTGCGATAGCGGCCCTCCAGCGCGAACGTCTCCAGGCTTGCTTCGCCGGCAATCGATTCAGTGAGCATCCGCGCGGCGTCATCGGGGTGGATGATCTGCCGCCAGTCGAAATCGAGGGCTTCGTCATAGGGCACCCCGAGGAATTCGACATAAGCACGGTTGACGAAGCTGCGCCGCCGGTCGAGCCGCGTCACCCATACCGCGACAGGGGCGCTGTCCGCGATCAGGCGGAACTCGTCCTCGCCAACCGGGAGCGGTTCGGCCGGCGCGTCGGTCATCGGGCCCGGTTCAGCTGCATCATCAATTTCCTAGACGTAAGCCCCGGCAAAGCAACGGCTATTACCGGCGCATCGCCAGCACTGCCTGGGCGCGTTTCAGATGCGGCATGTCGAGCATCTCGCCGTCCATGCCGATCGTGCCGGCGCCGGGGTTGGAATTGAAGGCATCCACGATACGGTTTGCCCGTTCGATTTCTACGAGGGAGGGCGAAAAGGCGTGATTGATCACCGGCACCTGGTCCGGATGGATGGCGAGCATGCCGCGAAAGCCCGCGCGGCGCGCCTTGGTCGCGACCGTCTCCAATCCGTCCAGGTCACGGAAGTCGCCATGGATCGTCTCGATCGGCGTCACCGCAGCGGCTGCGGCGCCGGCGAGCGCGAGCGCGCGGAACACCTGATAGGGGAAGTCATACTCGCCGGTCTCGTCGCGATTGTGCGTCGCGCCGAGTGCGGTGGCGCTGTCCTCGGCGCCCCAGGTGAGCGCGGCGAGGCGCGGGCAGCCCCCATAATCGCCCAGGCCGAAGATCGCCGGTGCCGTCTCGGTCGCCACCACGATCGTGCGGATCCCGCCCTGGGGAAGGCCGTGCGCCGCCTCCAGCGCGGTGAGGTAATGGTGAAGCAGTTCGGCTTCGGTGCGCGTCGCCTTGGGCAGCATGATCCCGTCGGGCCGGGCGGGCACGATCGCAGCGAGGTCGGCCAGCGCGTGCCCGGTATCGAGCGGATTGATCCGCACCCATTGCGGCTGGGCGCGCTCGGCGGTCTTCAGATGCCCGGCGACCAGCGCGCGGGCCACCGGCTTGTTCGCCTCGGCCACCGCGTCTTCGAGGTCGAGCAGCACCAGATCGGCTCCGCTCGCACCGGCCTTGGCGATCTTCCGTTCGGAATCGCCCGGCGCGAACAGCAGCGATCGTGCGGCCAGCACTTCAGTCATGCATCCTCCTGTTATGTGGCCTTGCTATCGTGCCGGGGCAGGCGGGTAAACCGAGCCGCTGGCCTTAACCCTCTCAGGCGCGATTTCCTCAGCCAGTGCGTAACGATTTTACGCCTCCTTAACGCTGTCCGCTTACCCCGTTTGCAGGTTTGAGCGAGGGGATATCTTACGTGCGCATTTTGATCGTGGACGACGAAAGGGCGATGCACGAGTCGTATCGTCAGGTATTCGGGGCACGTTCCACCGGGAACGCGACGGCACTGAACGCCATGGCTGCCGAACTCTTCGGCGACGACGATGCAGCGCCTGAGCCCGAGCCCGCCAACGATGTGCTCGAATTCGACTGCGCCCATTTCAACCAGGGTCTCGACGCGGTCGAGGCGATCAAGGACTCGATCGAGGCCGGCAATCGATTCTCCGTCGCATTCATCGACGTGCGCATGCCGCCGGGGATCGACGGCAAGGAAACCGCCCGCCGCATCCGCGCGCTCGACCCCGACATCAACCTGGTGATCGTCACCGGCTATTCCGATTTCTCGCCGCTCGACATCAGCCGCGCCGCCGGCCCGGCCGACAAGATCTTCTACATCGCCAAGCCCTTCCAGGCCGAAGAGGTGATGCAGACCGCCACCGCGCTCGCGCACCGCTGGGAAGCAGACGGCAAGCTGCGCAGCGCGATCGCGTTGCTCGAGGAACAGAAGCTCGAGCTCGCCGCCAACGAATCCCGCGCGGTCCACATCGCGAATCATGACTCGCTGACTGACGCGCCGAACCGCCTGTCGTTCCTTCACATGCTCGGCAAGGCAGTGAAAGGGGACCAGTGCTTCGCCATGGCGATGATGGACCTCGACCGGTTCAAGATCGTCAACGACACGCTCGGCCATCTCGCCGGCGACGAGCTGATCCGCATGGTCTGCGAGATACTCCAGACCAATGTACCCGCAGAAGGTTTTGTCGCCCGCTTGGGTGGCGATGAATTCGCCATGCTTTACCCGGTCACCGGCGAGGACGAGGCGGAGATGATCGCCGAACGGCTGCTCAAGGCGGTGTCGATCAGCTTCAAGGTGTTCGGCCATTCGGTCCAGGGCGGTGCCTCGGTCGGCCTGATGGTCGTCGCGCCCGGCACGATCAACGATCCGATCGACGTGATGCGCCGCGCCGACCTCGCGCTCAACGACGCCAAGCATGCCGGCCGCGGCATCGTCCGGCTGTTCGACGAAGTGATGGACGAGTCGATCCGCTTCCGCCGCCAGATCGAAGGCGGACTTTCCGAAGCCATCGCCAAGGGCGAGCTCAAGCTGGTCTTCCAGCCGATCGTCGGTCGCGACCAGCTGGAGATCACCGGCTTCGAGGCGCTGATCCGCTGGTGCAGCCCGGAATATGGCATGGTCTCGCCGGGCATGTTCATTCCGATCGCCGAGGAATCGAACCTGATCCACGAACTGGGCGACTGGGTGATCGATCGCGCAGTGGAGACGGTAAAGACTTGGCCGGGCCAATATGTCTCGGTCAATTTCTCGCCGCGGCAGTTCCGCCGCCACAATTTCGTCGCGCACATCATGGAGCGCGTCGCCAGCGCCGGCGTCGAGCCGGGCCGCTTCCAGATCGAGATCACCGAGACGGCGATCTTCGACGATGTCGAGCGCGCCGCCGACACGCTGTTCCGCCTGCGCCAGATGGGTTTTCGCATCGCGCTGGACGACTTCGGCACCGGCTATTCGAGTCTCTACAATATCCGCCGCTTCGCGCTCGATTGCCTGAAGATCGACCGCAGCTTCGTCGACGGCATGGGCCGCGAGCGCGAGAGCGCCGCGATCGTCCATTCGGTCATCCATCTTGGCCGCGCGCTGGGCATGGAAGTGGTCGCCGAGGGCGTGGAGACCCAGGCGCAACTCCAGGCGCTCCGCCTGGCCGGCTGCAGCCATATGCAGGGCTATCATCTCGCGCGCCCGATGGACGCCGAGGATGCGCTGGTCCTGGCGAACAACCGCTTCATGGGCGCCGACGATCCCGAGCCCGAAGTTGAGCTGAGCAACGGGACGCACGGCTGATGCCGATCGCGGGGCGCCTCAAGGCGCCGGCGTCGCTCGGCGCGAAACTGGTTCTGATACTTACCGGCGTCGGCGTGCTCGGCGCCGCTGCGCTTGCCTTGCTGCTCGCCACCGTGATCACCCCGAGCTTCAACAAGCTGGAGGACGATGCAGTGGGTGCGCACGTCGCGCGCACCCAGGCCGTTGTCCATGACGTCGCCGCCAAGGTCGAGAACGCGGTGCGCGACTATGGCGACTGGAATTCGTCCTACGAGTACATGGCCAAGCCGACCAAGGCGTTCGAGGAAGAAAGCTTCTCCGCGCTTGCCATGGTCAATCTCGACGTCAACGGCATGGCCTATATCCGGCCCGACCGCTCGATTGTCATTGCGCGCTGGCTCGACCTGGAAAAGCAGGCCGACGTGCCGGCGATGCGCGCGCGCCTGACCAATGCGATTGCCCGCCTCGACTTCGCCAAGGCACTCCACGGCCAGAGTTCGGCCGGGTTCTTCATTCGCCTGGGCGATACGCTGGCTTCGGTCGGCATCGCGCAGGTTCGCAAGAGCGACGGCAGCGGCGCGCCAAGGGGCTATGTGCTGATGGCCCGCGCTGTCACCGCAGCACAGCTCAGCACGCTGCTCCAGCTCAAGGCCAGCCTCGCGCTCGACAACCCGGTGGCCCAAGTCACCCGGACGCCCGGCACGAGCCGCACCCAGATCGCCGTGCCGATCCCCGGCCCCGATGGCCGTTCGGTCGCCACCGCCACCTATTCCGTCCCACGCGATCTCTCGACGCTGGGCACGCGCATGCTGATCCTCGCCGTAGTCGGATCTTCGGTATTGTTGGCGATCGTGCTGCTGGCACTGCGACGGATGATCACCCGCCTCGTCCTGCGCCCGCTGAAGCGCGTCGAGAGCCATATGGGCGTGGTCCGCGCCTCGGGCACGCTCGGCCTGCTCACCGACAAGCAGCGCGACGACGAGATTGGCAGCCTTGTCACCAGCTTCAATTCGATGCTCAAGCAGCTCAAGGACCTGCGCGAGCAACTCGAGGTGCAGAGCTTCACCTTGGGCCGCAGCGAAAGCGCGGTCGCGGTGATGCACAATGTCCGCAATGCGCTGAACCCGATCAGTACGATCCTAAGCCAGGGCCTGGGCACCGGCGCGCCGATGGATCGTGCGCTGCTCGACCGCGCGCTCTCCGAGCTCGCCGCCGAGGAAGCGCCAGCGGTCCGCCGCCAGAAGCTCGCCGCATTCCTCGCCGCCGCGATCGAAAGCGTGGAGCAGGAGCGCGCCGATCGCCGTGAGCAGATCGCGGTCGGCCGCCAAGCCATGCACCAGGTGCTGGAGATCATTGGCCAGCAGCAGGAAGCCGCGCATGAGCGCCCGCCGCTCGATGCCTGCGACATCACCGATATCGTCGCCCAGAACGCCACGATCGCGCGCTATTCGGGCGAGAACTCGATTGCCTTCAGCTTCCCCTCGGCCACGAACTGGGTGATGGCGAACCGGGTGATCCTGAGCCAGGTGGTCGGCAATCTCTTCGCCAATGCCGCCGAGGCTATTGCTGCAACCGGGCGCAACAGCGGTTCTATCGCGGTGACGATCCACGCCAAGGGCGACAGCACCGAGATCCATATCCGCGATGACGGTGAAGGCTTTGACCCGTCGAGCGCGCCCACGCTTTTCCAGCGCGGCTTCTCCACGCGCGCGCAC
Organism: Sphingomonas sp. GW821-FHT12D09; assembly: GCF_058807215.1. Classification (NCBI taxonomy): domain Bacteria; kingdom Pseudomonadati; phylum Pseudomonadota; class Alphaproteobacteria; order Sphingomonadales; family Sphingomonadaceae; genus Sphingomonas; species Sphingomonas sp. GW821-FHT12D09. The sequence goes on from NZ_JBXAQL010000002.1 coordinate 568,210, forward strand.
AAGTCGGGCGGGCTGGGGCTGCACTGGTGCGCGAACTCGATGTTGGCGATGGAAGGCCGGCTCGATCTGGTCAGCGACGGCAAGGGCACCGGCGCCAAGGCGATCCTGACGATGGGAACGGCGCGGCTGGCGCAACCGCAGGAGATCGCGGCTTAGGTTCGGGAGGAGGCTGACCTTCTTCTCCCTCTCCCCTTCAGGGAAGAGGGCCGGGAGCGGGGCTGTCGCATAGCTTCGCCAATCGCCCCGAGTACGGCCTCGAAATTCCCCATCACGTCGGCATTCGAGAACCGAAGCACGCGAAAACCCATTCCTCGCAGCTTGAGATCCCGCGCGGCGTCATAGCCCTCTCGGCCCGCATGCGTGTCGCCATCGACTTCAATCACCAGTAATTGTGAGCGGCTGGCGAAGTCGACGATGCACGAGCCCAGCACAGTCTGGCGCCTGAACTTGACGCCCTCGAAGCGCCTTGCCCGTAACGCGTACCAAAGTCGCTGTTCTGCCGGCGTCATTTCGCGGCGCATCTGTCTGGCATATCCGAGTAGTCGGCGATCCCGCATGCCCCTCTCCCCTGAAGGGGAGAGGGAGAAAGGAAGCATATGCCTCTCGGCCCGTTTGGATCGAACCTTGTCCGTTCGGACAAGCTTATCGCCTACCGGCCACCTTCCGCGTCTTGGCTACGTCGTCCTTCCGACGGAGGTACGGCGCCACCAGGTTCCGCGCCCGGAACCACTCCTGCCGATCGGGATCGAGGCTGTCGAAATTGCCGATCACCCGGCGACATTGCTCCGAGCGGCACTGGCAGATCATGTGCCAGTTCGATTCCCGCAGCGTCGTCGAATAGTCCCAGGCGATCTCCGCGCCCGGTTCGATTGCGCTCACGGCGACCAGGAACACGCCGGCATCGGTGAAGCGCAGCCCGGCATTGGGGTCGCAGCTATGGTTGACCAGGTCGTCGATCCGGCCGGACGGGCCCATATAATGGTCCGGCGTCACTTGCACGAAGCGGTCGCCGCGGCCGCGCATCAGGCTGGGGATCTGATCGGCGCGAAAGCGGCGGCCGGTGAACTCGATCAGCACATCGCCTTCGGCAAAGCTGCTCGCAGCGAAAACGGCCTTGCCCAGATGGTTGTCGCCCACCTTGAAGAGATTGTCCGAAGGCCGGTAGCGGTCGAACCAGACCAGCCCGCCGCGGCGCGTGCCGAACGAGCGCAGTGGGTTGATCGTCGCCAGGCCGATCAGGAACCACACGCTGGCATGGCAGAGGAACTCGACCACGACATAACCGAGTTCGGCCACGCCCAGCTCGGCGCCGCGAACCGCGACCAGTAGCGTGGCCAGGTCGCCAAAGGTCCACAGGCCCCAGGCCGGCGAACGCTCGCGGCTGCGATCGGTCCACACACTCGCCCAGGTAGGCCAGAAGCTCACCGGCACGGCGATGACCACCAGCATGTGCGCCCAGAAGGCCTCGCGGAAGACGAGCCACAGCATCAACGCGCTCAGGCTGGCCGCGATGCAGAAGGTTTCAGTCGGGGAGGGCGGGGCCCAGGACGAGCGCCGCCAGATGCCGAGCGTGACGACGATGCAGGCGACCGAGGAGACCGCGAACACCCAGCCCTGCGGCGCGCCGGGGTTCACCGCGGCATAGGTCAGCGCCTCGAGCGTGGTCGCCGCGCTCCAGATCAGCCACGACGCACGGTTCGGCTCCACCAGCTCGCGACGCAGCCCGATTAGGTACGTCGCATAGCCCGCAAAGCTGAATCCGATCGCCAGCCAGAACCAGATTTCGGCAGTCAAAAACGCCCCTCCCAAACGCGGCGTTTACCATATTCGGGATTCGTCGTCTACGCGCGACTCGCGTTGAATCCGCGAGTCGCGCTATTTCGGAGGCGTCGGCGAAGGGATTTTCAGGCGCTCGCCCGGATCGCGCTATCTGGAAGCAAACATACTGGTCGTGCTGGTGTCCCGAGCAGACGCCTGTCCTTCGGGCAGCAATTCCACACTGGATATCGAGCCGGTGTAGTTGGCGAAATCCGTGCTCCCGGAGGCAAGGAGCGACAGATACTGGACAGGGCAACCGGCGGGCACAGTGAAGGTGCCCGAGAAGGCCTTCCGGGTCGCCGGAGCGAGGGATGTTTGGCCAAGGGAATTGCCGCCGACGCAGTTCAATTCCCAGCGCGGCGCGGACTGCCCGGTTTCGGCGTCGCCGCGAAGCACATAGCGGCCCGCCGGCAATAGCTGCATCTGCCGCAGGAGCAGGCCGCTGCTGCTGGGCCAAACATTGTAGGTGAATACATTCGCCCCGCCGTCATATTGGATCGACGTGGTGATGCCTTCGCCGTTGAACAACTGCCAATCGAAGGTGGAGCGGCTGGCCGCCGACGAGGCGAAGCGCGGATCCCGGGAACGGTCCCGCCGCAAACCCGGATGGTCGGCGGCATACAATGCCCAAGCCTCGTCGACGGCCCCCTTGCTGACAAGTGAATCGACAAGCACGGCGACGGGGGCGTCCGACACAGGCATGTGGGCTTGCCGCAGTTCCCGGACGAAATCGCTGACGGCTTTGGGCTCCGAGCCGTTTTTGGCGGCGAAGTATATGAAATCCGGACCCCATTGCGGCGTGGAGCGGAACAACTTGATCAGCGCGCTGCGAATGTCCGATGCCGAAAGGCTGTCCGCCAGGATCGGAAACAGAACATCCTTGGCGCCAGGCGAGGTGCGTAAGGCGATGTCGTAGTGCCGAAGCGCCTCCGGGATGTCTTCGCGGTTTACTGCATCCTCGATCGCCCAGAGTTGCACGCGCAGTTCGCGACGCGATATCTTCTGGCTCTGCACGAACATGCCGCGGGCGGCTGCGCTCTCGTTGCGTAGCTGAGCGTTTGCGGCGAGGGTGAGCATCGCCTTGACTGCAAGGGGATCGTGCCGGAGCGCCTCACGTGCGAGGGCATCGGTTTCGGCAATCTGCGCCGCGCCGGCATCCACGGCCAATTCGCCAAGGGCATAGCGCGCCGTGATCTCTCCGTTCCAGGGTGCCAGATTGTGGGCCTGCTGCACGGACCTGAATTCCAGCGAATTGGCGCGGGTTTCCTGAACCACGAAATATATCGCGATCAGGCCGATCACGACGAGCAGCGCGCGCAGGGCCCAAATGGCCCGCACCGGAATCTGCCGTCCCCAGCTCTCAACCATCATACGCCCTTCCGTTCAGCTGGCTTCCATTAGGCCAGCGGAGATGCCAGGTAAAGCGAGCTCCGGGCCGGGATAGCGCACCGACGCCGGGCGCGGCATGCCGGGTTGACGGCGGGGATTGGACCGGTCACTTGCTGCGGCGGTGTAACTACGACATCGGTCGAGCATGGGAGCGGCGAAAAGCAATGCGGCAGAGGGCGTATCCCATCCGATCGCGTAGCCGCTCTGGATCCGGCAAGCGGGAAGAAGCGGAGGCACCAAAACTGCCCTTCTGGCTATTGTCGGCCTTTTTCGTGCTGCTGTTCTGCCTTGGTGGAAGCTCGCAGACCGGCGTGGCATTCCTGTATATTTTGCGCGGGATCGCGGTGGCCCTGTTGATTTTGGGGTTGGTTACCACCTCCCCGGAGCGATGGCGCCAATATTGGATTCCGTTGATGGTCGCGGGTGCGATCATCGTGCTTACCCTGCTGCACTTGCTGCCGCTTCCGCCCGCGATATGGCAGGCGCTGCCCGGGCGGGCACTGGTCAAGGAAAGCGACGTGATTTTCGGGGTCGCGCAGACATGGCGCCCCCTTTCCCTGGTTCCCTCCGAGACGCTCGACGCGCTCGTCGGATTGAGCGTGCCGTTGGCCGTGCTCGTGCTGGCGGTGCAGTTGAGCGCGGATGATCGGGTCCGGATCCTCTTCGTCGTGCTTGCTCTGGCCGTGGTCAGCGCACTTTTCGGGATCGCACAGGCAGCCGGCGTTCCGCTGAGCCTATACCATAGTCTGGGCACGCCCGAGAGCATCGAGGCAGCCGGGCTCTTCGCCAACAAGAACCATCAGGCGGCGCTGCTTGCGGTGTTGTTTCCAATGCTGATGGTGGCGGCGCGCCTGGGAGCGCGGTTCGGCTGGAACCTGGCTGCGCTTGAGATCGGCGCAATTGCCGTGGCCGTGGCGCTGGTGCCGCTGTTGATCGTGACCGGATCGCGTGGCGGCCTTGCAGTTGGGTTGCTTTCGATCTTGTTGACCTTCGGCCTGGGCTTTGCCGCCGATCGCTGCTTCGGGCACCTCAGCGGCTTCTGGCGTGGCGCGACCAAGGTGGTGATCGTGGTTTTGCTGATCGCGGTTGCGCTCGGCGTCACGATCTTCGCGCAGCGCGACCTGGCGCTGAATCGCATGAGCAGCCTGGGGGAGGATCTCAGGCCGCAGCTCTGGCGGAGCATCCTGCCGATCGTGCCGCAATATATGCCGCTGGGATCCGGCGTCGGCACCTATGTCCAAGTGTACCAGGTCAGCGAACCTGAAGCGATGCTGCGTGCCACCTATTCGAATCACGCGCACAATGAATATCTGGAAGTCGCCCTTACCGCCGGCGTTCCCGGTTTGCTTCTGCTGCTGACGGTTGCGGCGCTCGTCGGTGTCGCGCTTTGGCGCAGCAGGAAGGGCAGCCAGTCCGACGTACTGCTCGCGCGCCTGGGGGCGACGATGTTGATCCTGTTCGGCTGCGCCAGCCTAGTTGATTATCCCTTGCGCACGCCGCTTCTCGCCTCGATCGCCGTGCTCGCGGCAATATGGGCCGTCGGCTGCACCCTGCCCAGGAAACGCGAATTCGGCGCGGAAGGTTAACGAGCACTGCCATGGTTTCACGGCGCGGGATTTTGAACGGTACCGTCGCGTTGACCGGCGCTTCTGCCTTGGGGGCAGGGGCGCGGTCAGCCGAGGTCCAGGGGCGCGTGGCCGATACTGGCGGGGCTTCCGCATGGCTGTCGATTGGCGATTTCGGCGCCATACCCGGTGATGCCGCGGACAATAGCGACGCCATCCAGAAGGCAATTAACGCCGTGGCGGCCGCAGGGGGCGGGGCGATATGTGTCCCGGCGAGCATCTATCGGTTCACCCGTCCGCTACAGCTTCGTTCCAACGTCATGCTCTATGGCCTTGGGAGCGCATCGGTCCTGCATGCGGTGAACAATCGCCGGGCCGACGCCGTGCAGGCGATCGGGTCGCAGTCGCGTCCCCTGACCAATATCCGCGTTTGCGACCTCAGGATATTGGGGGATGCGCGGTTCGCGGAGGGGCGGCCGAGCATCATCAACGGTGCGGGACTCCAATTCACCTATGCAGACGACTGTGAAGTCTCGAACGTCGACGTCATTGGCTTTTCCGACGGCGGCGTCGCCTTCCTGAATGGCAGCCGCAACGGCGTGCGGCATTGCCGGGTGCAACGGACCGCCCAAGGCATCAGCTTCACCGCCAGCGACATCTCCGTTTCGGGGAATATCGCCGTCGGCAATCACATCAGCGAGACGGGCGAATATAACGGCCTGCATCTGGAGGGGGGCTTTGGCGGCCGTGGTCGGGGCGAAGTGCGCAACACCACCCTCACCGCCAACACGGTGGCGGACAGCTGGGAGGCGGGGATCAACATCGAGCTCGCGCCCTATACGAGCTGCGTGGGCAATACGGTGGTGCGATCCGGCATGGGGCGCTCCGCCATTAACATGGGCATCAAGCTCTACGGCGGGTATCGCAGCAGCGTCTGCGGGAACACGATCTCGGACTCCAGCGGACCGGGCATCGTGCTGGGCGCGAACAGCGGCGAATGTGTCGTGGAAGGCAATGTCACCGCAGACAATGCGGCGTCCCTACTGGTGACCGACAGCGGTGTTCACGTGACAAATGATGTCGCCATTGGCCTGAACAGCTTTACCGAAGGCGATATTCGGACGAGCGGCAACATCCGCATCCGGAACAGAAGCCTGGGGCTGAATTTCGAGAACCGCCCCATTCCTGATCCCACTACGCTGGATTGGTATGAGGAGGGGCGTTTCGAGCCCGAACTGCGCGGCCAGCGAGGCGGCCCGATCGACTATGTCCAGCGCGACGGACGCTTCACGCGCATCGGAAATCTGGTCCATGTCGAGGTCGTCGTTGCCTGGCGCCAGCACCGGGGCAATGGCGCGCTCCAGGTTTCGGGACTGCCTTATCCCAGCGCGGGTGCATCTTCGTTTCTGGTGATCACGCAGTTCGGCGGGGAATCGGAGGCCGGGCATGGGACGCTCTGCTCCGGAGGTAAGTCCATTTCGCTTTCCGCCGGTTCGGAAGCGAATCGTCGGCTCGAAATGGCGGGGACAATGCATATCCATTTTTCTGGCCAGTATATCGTCGCAGAATAACCGAATCGCTGGCGTGGGCCCCAGATCTGTTCCGCCTGGCATGACCATCCGCCTGATGGCCGCGGAGGAAGGTTTCGAGCGGGGCTTGCCCGGCGGGCGTATCGTCAATAGCGGTTTTAGGGGAATGAGGGTGATTTCGCCGCTACGCCGATTGATCGCGGACATCTTGGAGCCAGGCGGGGCTCCTTCGGTAGAGCTGCAAAATCTAGAGGAACCGATTTTTTGACGAAGGAAAGCGATTTCAAATTTTCGCCGCTTGTCTGCATGCTGATGGGGCTTGCGGTGGCGGTTCCGATCGCGCCGGAGTCTCGGCTCACTGCGTTCGATCTTGTCGCGATGTATCTCATCGCGACGACATGGCTGCGATATGGCCGGGTATTCCATGTGCTGATCGGCGTACTGGTGCTGAGCATATCGATGATGGCGATTTCCGCGCAAATCCACGGTTCCGGTGCCTACGCCTTCTTGAGCCGCGCCTATCAGCCGATCACGCTCGTTGTTGAGATCGTCGGATATTTCTTTGCGATAATGCGGACGGACGTGCGCGGGCGTGGAATGCTCGTGCTGGGCGCAATGATCGGAATGTGCTGCCACTATTTCTATCCTACCGATCTTCGCGTCTATGATAATCCCATCAAGTTTCTCGTCGGCACTCCGTTGGGCGTGGGAATTGCCGCTGCAGCCGCTCTGGTCGCGCGGGAACGGCAAGCGACGACACTTCCCGTTGTAGGAGCACTGCTCGCCTATGCGCTGCTATGTTTCTTCATCGGTGCACGATCGATCGGCGGCGTTTACTTCGTATCGGCACTGGGCCTTTATATTCTCCCGCGATACAAAGTGCCGCGGGACTATAGGAAAATTGCTCCAATACTCATGGTGCTGTTCGGCTTGGCTGCCTATGGTTTCAGCGAGCTGTATGCAGAGCTTGCCATACGCGGTTTCTTCGGAAATCGCGCGGCGAGCATTGCGATTTTCCAGGACTCCTTTGGCTCTATTCTGATCGGTGGTCGACCGGAGATCGTGGTCAACCTTCGCGGGATCATGGATTCTCCGCTGGTCGGCGTGGGTATCGGTAATTACCCTTCTCTCTACATATATGAAACTATTCAGCTTGCCGTTTATGGGGCAAACGAGATACTGAATGAGGACAATATCCTCTATCACTCGGCGATATTTGCGACTGGTTTTGAATCTGGAATTGTGTCGGCGCTATTTTGGGTGGCGCTGCTCTATCGAACTTTGTTTGCAATTCCTCTGCTTTCCAAAATGCCGCCCTTGCAAGTCTCATATATGATGCCGCTTCTGATGTTTTCTGCGTGGCATTTGGTTTATTCGCCACCGATTCCATACAATAGATTTATTCTGGGAATTGGTCTTGCGTTTGCATATCATCTTTATTTCGAGTGGAAGGCTTCATCCCGCTCGCGCGGCTAGCTGGCGGGCCACCACGGCTGGCTGCAAGCCTGTGGGCGCGCTGTTCTACAAGCCGCTGGACAGATGCGGAGCGGGTTTGTAGGCACGCTCAAAGTCTCTATCTGTTTATAGAAATTACTATGCGGATTTGTGAATTTCTATGCCGGAGCGCTGTGCGCGTTGGCTGGTGTTAGAAAAAACCGAATAAGGGGCATGGTAATTTTGCTGGGATTGGTATTGATATTATGAAGCGCGCACTAATTACGGGTGTCACCGGTCAGGACGGGGCGTATCTTGCTGAGTTTCTTCTCGGCAAAGGATATGAGGTTCACGGAATTAAGCGCAGGACCTCGTTGTTCAATACGGACCGTATCGATCATCTGTTCCAGGATCCGCACGAGCAATCGGTTCGTTTCGTCCTGCATCATGGCGACCTGACGGACTCGTCGAGCCTCTCGCACATCATCCAGAAGGTGCAGCCGGACGAGGTGTACAACCTCGCGGCGCAGAGCCATGTGGCCGTTTCGTTCGAGGAGCCGGAATACACCGCCAACTCGGACGCGCTCGGTGCGCTGCGTATTCTGGAGGCGATCCGCATCCTGGGGTTGTCGGAAAAGACCCGTTTCTATCAGGCCAGCACCTCGGAGCTCTACGGCCTAGTGCAGGAAACGCCGCAGAAAGAGACAACGCCTTTCTATCCGCGTAGCCCTTACGGCGTGGCCAAGCTCTACGCCTATTGGATCACGGTGAACTATCGTGAGGCCTATGGCATCTATGCCTGCAACGGCATCCTGTTCAACCACGAGAGCCCGTTGCGCGGCGAGACCTTCGTCACGCGCAAGATCACGCGAGCGCTGGCCCGTATCAAGCTGGGCATGCAGGATCACCTCTATCTCGGCAATCTCGATGCGAAGCGCGATTGGGGCCATGCCCGCGATTACGTCGAAATGCAGTGGCTGATGCTGCAGCAGGAGAAGCCCGAGGACTTCGTGATCGCCACCGGCGTGCAGTACAGTGTACGCGAGTTCGTGGATGCGGCGGCGAGCGAGCTTGGCATGACGATCCGGTGGGAAGGCGCCGGCGTTGACGAAAAGGGCTATCTGGACGACGGAAAGTGCGTCGTCTCAATCGATCCGCGCTATTTCCGTCCCGCCGAGGTCGAAACCCTGCTGGGTGACCCGACTAAGGCCAAGACCAAGCTGGGGTGGTCCCCGAAGACCAGCTTCGCGGAGCTGGTGAAGGAAATGGTTGCTGCCGATCTCGCGGAGGCCGAGCGTGACCAGTTGGTCAAGAAGCACGGATATCACGTGCACGATCGGACCTGATGGCATCATAGAGATCGTACGATGAAGGTCTTGCTTACCGGCGCGCGCGGGATGGTCGGGCGCAACATCCTCGAACATCCGTCTGCCGTTGCGCATGAGATGCTTGCGCCCGGGAGCGCGGATCTCGACCTGCGCGACTATGCGGCTGTGCGCGCCTATCTGAACGCGGAGCGCCCCGATCTGGTGATCCATGCGGCCGGGAAAGTCGGCGGCATCCAGGCCAACATGCGAGAGCCCGTCTCGTTCCTGGTCGATAATCTCGACATGGGCCGCAATATCGTGATGGCGGCCCATGAAGGGGGCGTGAAACGCCTGCTGAACCTGGGCAGTTCGTGCATGTATCCGCGCAACGTCCAGGAACCGCTCCAGGAGAGCATGGTCCTTTCTGGCCAGCTCGAGCCTACCAACGAGGGGTATGCGATCGCCAAGATCGCCACCGCGCGCCTGTGCGAATTTATCATGCGCGAGGACTCGTCGGTTCAGTTCAAGACGTTGATCCCGTGTAACCTCTATGGTCGATACGACAAGTTCGATCCGCAGCGTTCTCACCTGATCCCGGCGATCATCCACAAGACCCACATGGCGGTCCGCGACGGCGTCGATACGGTGGAGATCTGGGGAAGCGGTGAAGCGCGCCGCGAGTTCATGTACGCCGGGGACCTGGCGGATGGCGTGATGCGCGGCATAGATGCATTCGATACGCTGCCCCCGGTGATGAACATCGGGCTCGGCCGTGATTACACGATCAACGAGTATTATGCGGCAGTCGCGGAAGTGATCGGCTTCACGGGCAGCTTCGTGCATGATCTCAGCAAGCCGGTCGGCATGGCGCGCAAGCTCGTCGATGTCAGCTTGCAGGAAGAATGGGGCTGGTCTCCCGCGCATGGTCTGCGGGAGGGCATCGCCGAAACCTACCGCTTCTACCTGAAGGAATATGAAGCATGACGATTGAATTTCCGCTCGCGACGTCTTCCTGGGGGCAGGAGGAGCAGGACGCGATGCAGCGGGTGATCGCCTCCGGCATGTTCACCATGGGGAAGGAAGTGGAGGCCTTCGAGCGCGGCTTCGCGGACTATGTCGGTAGCCGGTATTGCGTGATGGTCAATTCGGGCTCGTCAGCGAACCTGCTGATGACCGCGGCGCTGTTCTACACCAAGAACGATGCATTGCGGCTCAAGGCGGGCGACGAAATCATCGTGCCGGCCGTGTCGTGGAGCACGACCTATTATCCGCTCCATCAATATGGCTTGAAGATCAAGTTCGTCGATATCGACCTCGCGACGCTCAACTACGACCTCGACCAGCTCCGCTCGGCGATCTCGGACGATACGCGGGCGATCATGGCGGTGAACCTTCTGGGCAATCCCAATGATTTCGCCGCGATCAAGGCGATGATCGGCGATCGCGACATCGTCATCATCGAGGACAATTGCGAATCCATGGGCGCGACCTTCGAGGGGCGCTTCGCGGGCACCTTCGGGGTGATGGGCAGCTTCAGTTCGTTTTTCAGCCACCACATCTCCACCATGGAAGGTGGGCTGATCGTCACCGACGACGAGGAGCTCTATCAGATCCTCCTGTCGCTTCGCGCGCATGGCTGGACGCGGAATCTACCCAAGCACAATCTGGTTTGCAGCGAGAAGAGCGATGATCCCTTCGAGGAGTCCTTCCGCTTCGTGCTGCCGGGATACAATGTGCGCCCGCTCGAGATCGAGGGTGCGCTTGGCGTCGAGCAGCTTCGCCGCCTGCCTGGGCTGATCAGTGCCCGCCAGGCAAATGGCGCGCTGTTCCAGGAGGGTCTTGGCAACCACCCGCTGGTGATGATCCAGCAGGAGATCGGACAGAGCAGCTGGTTCGGCTTCAGCCTGGTGCTCCGCCCGGGTGTCGAGATGACGCGCAAGCAGCTCGTCGAGCGGCTCAACGGGATCGGTTTCGAATGCCGTCCGATCGTCGCCGGCAATTTCGCGAAGAACGAAGTCGTGCGCTACTTCGACAGTGTGGTTCATGGCGATCTCAAGAACGCCGATCACATCGACCAGCGCGGAATCTTCGTCGGCAACCACCATTACCCGATTGCCGAGGCAATCGATGCGTTGGCGACGCTTTGACGCGAAAGAGGCTTCCGATGTGCAAGGGGTGGGGGGGCTCGGCGGAAATAGGTAGTGCCCGCCTGGCACGTGCTTAGCGGCCGATGGCTAAACCCCATATTCTCCTCTGCGAGCCCGATGCGTCGGGCCATCGCATGGTTTTCGTTCGCTATATTGCCGAGGCGATCGCGCGGTGCGGCGCGGTGCGCGCGACGCTGGTGACCACGGCGCAGGCGGCCGCGCTCCCCTGGACCCGTGCCATGCTCGACGAGTTTGGGGATTGTCTGGACCTCCATCTGCTTCCCGAGGGGTTGGCAGGCCATTCGCTTCTGCCCGCGAAGTTCGCGCGGCAATTCGAGAACAGCCGGCGGTTCCGGGATGCGGCCGCTTCCATCGCCGGCAAGGATCGACTGGACTATGTGTTCGTGCCGTTCCTCGATGATTATTGCCTCTTCCCCTTCGCCGTGACGGCCCGCCCGTTTGGCGGGATCCCATGGGGCGGGATCGCCATCCGGCCCCGTTTCCATCTGCGGCATGTCGGCGCGATCGCGCCCTCGCGCTGGCAGGACCGGATCGAAGCGCTGGCCTATCGCCGGATCGTCAAGAACCCGTCGCGCGGGCTGATATTCAGCATCGACCCCTATTTGGCGCCCTATCTCCAGGCGGCCGGTGTCGAGACGATTTGCGATCCCGCCGACATCGCGACGGTGCCCGCCGACCGCGATTGGCTGGAGGTGCCGGACCAGGCCATCGTGCTGTTGGCATATGGCTATATCGATCATCGCAAGGCGATCGACCGAATGCTGGCTGCCGCGTTGGACCCCAAGATATCCGAGCAGCTGGTTGTCGCGCTCGTCGGTACGCAGGAGCCGGGCATGGCGCAGGTGCTAGGCGGCGAGGCGGCTCGAGCTTTGCGCGCGCGCGGGCGGCTGATCGAGGTAGCACGGCGCGTCAGCGAGGCCGAAGAGGCCTCCGCCTTCCTGCGCGCCGATATCATCTGGGGCTATTATCCCGGCAGCTATTGCTCGAGCGGTGCGATGGTGCGGGCGGGCCAGATGGCGCGGCCATTGCTGGGCACGCGCGAAGGACTGGTCGGGCAGCTGACCACGCAGCATGGCAGCGGCACTACCGCGCCGGAGGCGGACGACGCTGCGCTTGTGGAGGCGCTGGCGCGCTTGTGCAACGATGCCGGCCTGCGGGAGCGCATGGGGCGTGCGGGCCTCCGCAATTTCAAGGACGCTACGGGCTTTTCTTTCGGAAGTCTGATCGTGGAACGATTGATCGAGACGATGCATGATGCCGGAGGACGTTGAAGCGCTTGAGGATCATGCGCAGCATGCCGAGCGCCGGGCTTTCCGCGCGGGGCGCGTGCGCCTCGCGTTCCTCACCAGCGCCGGATCGAAGGCGCTCGGCATGGCGGTGCAGTTCCTTGCCGTGCCGCTGGCGGTGCGCTCGATGGGCGGGGAGCAGTTCGGCATCTACACGATGCTCGTCTCGGCGCTCGTCTGGATCGACCTCGGGCGTGTGGGCATCGGCCCGGGCCTGACGCGCGAGCTCGCAGTGGCGTGGAACAAGGGCGAGCGGCTCCGGGAACATGTCCTGTTCTCGACCGCGATATTCCTGCTGCTGGGCATCGCCGCCTTGCTCGCCTGCCTGCTCGCTGGCCTGTATCTTGTCGCCGAGCCGCACCTCGATTTTGTGTTCGGCGATTCCGCTGCCCGGTATGGATCGGACATCCGCTCGGGCATGATCGTGGTCGGCGCATTTCTGGTGGCGCAGATCATCTTCAGCGTCGGCGAGGCGGCGCGATCCGCCTATCAGGACGATTTCATCAACAACTTGATGAATACGGTTGCGAATTTCGTATCGCTCATCCTGATCTTCTGCGTCGCCTTCTTCTGGCCGACCGTGCCCGCATTCGCGCTGGCGGTGTTCGGCGCGATCGCGCTGGGGAAGGGGTTGAACCTCCTCCTGCTGCTGACGCGCTCGAGGCCCTATCTCTTTCCCAAATGGAAGCTGGTCAACCGCGCCGAGCTGCGGTTGCTGATGGGCTCCAGCCTGGCATTCTGGCTTATCCAGATCGCGACGTTGCTGATGCACAACATCTCGCTCGTGCAGCTCGGGCACATGATCGGGGCCGCAAACCTGACGCCGTTCGCGGTGGTCTTTCGACTGTTGCAATTGCTTTCGACCGCGGTGCTGATGGTGACAGCGCCGCTCTGGCCGGCGATCACCGACGCCGTGGTGCGGGGCGACCACCAATGGATCCGTCGCGCCTTTGGCCGGCTTTTGCGTGCGGCGCTGATCTTCTCCGTGGCTGTCGCGGTCGGCATTGCACTGCTCGGCTCGGTGGTGATCCCGCTTTGGGCGGGCAAGGAAGTGCAGCCGGGATCGCTGATGAACGCGGTTCTGGGCCTTTATTTCATCATCTGGATGTGGAATCACTGCAACAGCATCTTGCTGTTCGGATTGGGGCGGCTCTGGATCGTCGCCTGGGTCACGCTTGCCGAGGGAGGCCTGGTGCTTCTGTTCGGCTGGCTGCTCGTGCCGCGGTTCGGGGCCACCGGCACGGCGATCGCGCTGTGCGCGGCCGGGCTTTCGACCACCGCCTGGATTTTGCCACGTGTTGCGCGCCGCGCACTAGCATAGAACGCACGGCATCTTTATGGCGCGCCGCAATATCAGGACCAGTGGGGGCTATCGGTTGAGCAAAATCGCGAAATATGCTGGGCACGCCCTGAAACCGCGTAGCTGGTATCGCCTGCTCTCGCATATCGCAGCGGCACCCGGCCGCATCATCATTTCCGGTCGACTGACGCGCCAGAAGAAGCGCCGCGCGGGGCAAGCGTATAATCTGGCGCCGCGCGTTGCCGGCGTCCTCCAGTTCTTCAACAAGCGTGGCAACATCGCGATGTTGTGGCGCGGAATGCGCGCTGCCGGGTTCGACGAGCTGATTGTCATGGATGATGGCTCCGTCGACGGTTCGAGCGGCGACTGGGCTCGGCGGCTGACCGATCCCAACCATTTCCTGTTGCGCTCGAACGACCTGTTCGAAGTGATCACCTATGATCGGGCGCTGCGCTACACACACGCGGAGTTCGTCTGCCTGCTGCAGGACGACGACAAGCTTCCCGCCGATGGCCGCTGGGTCGAGCGCGCGCTGGAGCTGTTCGAGCAGCATCCTCGGCTCGCGATACTGGGCGGCTTCCGTACCGTCGAGGTGCTGCCGCGTTCCGACGAGCCGGTCGCCGAGAAGATGGTGCTGGAGATCGAGGACGGCGTCGAGAGCGTAAAGGGCCTGTTCGCCCATCGAAGCGCGATGCTGCCGGCGGATTCGACTCCCTCAGGCGTGCCCGATTTCTATTTCACGATGTCGGTGGTGCGAGCCCCGGTGTTCATTCGCCGCGAGGCGTTCCTGGCCATGGGGGGCTTCGACCTCGGCTTCGCGCCGTTCCTGTGCGATGATATCGACAATGGTATCCGGGCCTGGGAGAGCGGATATCAAGTCGGCGTGTATGCGGTGGACTTCCAGCGCGACATCGGGCTGGGCGGCATGCGTGCGTTCAACAGCAAGCGTATGGAGCGCCAAGTGCGACTCAATTGGGAAAAGGTGTATCAGAAGCATTGCGACGCGATCGACAGTGGGCGTGTCGCCGCTCTGGTCGAAGCGGCGAACCGGGCAGAGCATTTGCGCCAGGGGCAGGCGACGGCACCGGTCTCACTCGCGTGACCCAGCGCGTCCGGCTCGCCTATCTGACCAACATCCCGTCTCCCTATCGCGCAGAGATGGTTCGGAGCTGGGCGGCGCATAATCCGGACTTGGCGCTCTCGATCTTCTATACGGACGCCGATGACCAGGGGCGCGGTTGGGCCACCGAGCCCATCGGCGAGGGCGTACGCGAGGAGCGGCTGCCGATCGTGACGAGCATACCCAAATACGGGAAGCTCAATCGCGGCCTCTGGCGCATGATGCGGTCGCACGATGTGATCATGATCGGCGGTTTCGAACAGCTGAGCTATCTCATCGCGGCCTTGTTCGCCCGGACGGCGGGCAAGCCGGTGATCCTGTTGTTCGACGGGTTCAGCCCGGCACGGTTCAAGACTGATCCCTGGCCGGTGCTGATGCTCAAGCGACTTACGGCGCTGCTCGCCAACGGGTTTTACGCCAATGGCAAGGTGGGCGAGCGCTTCCTGCGCGAGCGGATCGGGATCCCGGCGACGGTGCCAGTGCACAACCAGTTCCTCAGCCATCTCGATGCGCCGATCCAGCGGGCGCGGGAAGCGGTTGGTTCGCTGCCCAAGGACGGACGTCGCCGGGCATTGGGAATACCGACCGGCAGGCCGGTGGTGATGAGCTGTGGCTATCTGATCGAGCGAAAGCGCATCGACCTGACGATCGACGCCATCGCGATGCTGCCCGAGGCACGGCGTCCGCTGCTGCTGATCGTCGGCACTGGGCCGCTGGAAGATGCGTTGCGGGAACGTGCGGCGCGGGCCGGGGTGCCAGCCCATTTCGCGGGCTTCCAGCAGCGCGAGATGCTGGCCCGCTATTATTTTGCATCGGATGCGATGGTGCTCGCATCTTCCGACGACCCCTGGGGTCTCGTGGTCAACGAAGCGATGGCCGCCAGCCTGCCCGTCGTGGTCAGCGACGCCTGTGGCGCAGCGCTCGACCTGATTGACGAAGGGCGCAACGGCTTCGCTTTTCCAAGCGGAGACGCGACTGCGCTTGCCGATCGCCTCTCGCGTCTTTTAGAAATGGATTTTGGCGCCATGGGCGTTGCGTCCCGTGCCATCATCGAGCTTTGGACAACCCTGCAATCGGCCCGCAGCCTGCGCGCCGTTGTGGAGGAAGTCATCGGCAAGCGTGCCTGGCCGGTCTCTTAGGGGATAGAAATGAAACAAATCGCCAGGCTGTTCTACCACATGTCTCGGAACCTGCTGTTCCGAAACTATGACTATTTGCGCTTCTCGCCGAACTACAAGGGCAATATCCGCCTGTTCGACCGCCGGCGGAAGGCGTGGTTCACGGTCAAGTCGCGTGGCTTCATCGACTCGGTTACCGTGAATCAGATCTTCACGAACAACGAGTATAATTTCGCGAAGATCGGCAGGCGCGAGCAGTTGGGCGGCGTGTACGCGCGTGCCATTGCCGCGGGAAAGACCCCGCTGATCATCGATTGCGGTGCGAACATCGGGATGTCGCCGCAGTATTTCGCGCGGGAATATCCGGCGGCTCGGATCGTCGCCATCGAGCCTGACAAGGCGAATGTCGATCAGGCTCGCGCCAATTGCGCGGGCTATGCCAATATCGAAGTCATTCGCGCGGCGATCGGCTCGAAGCCCGGTTTCATCGTCATCGATGACGAGGGCGCGGATGCGAATGCCTTTCGCGTGACGCGCACCGATGCGACCAGCGGCATCCCGATCGAGACCATCAATACGATCCGGAAGAAATATCCCGAGGACGTGCTGTTCATCGTCAAGGTCGACATCGAAGGGTTTGAGCGCGATCTTTTCCAGTCCGATATCGACTGGATCGATGCCTGCGACATGCTCGTCGTCGAGCTTCACGACTGGATGTTGCCCGGAGAGGCGAGCAGCGCGAACTTTCTCACCGCGATTGCCGGTCGGGATCGCGATTTCCTGTTCGATGGCGAGAGCGTCTTTTCGATCCGCAACGGATCCTGATCGTAACAGGACGCTTTTCGGGAGGCAGAGATCACTACCGAACTCATCATCAACGGCCGCTTCCTGTCGCAGCCCGTCACGGGCGTGCAGCGCTATGGGCGTGAGTTGCTCGTCGCGTTCGACGCCGCATTGGCAAGCCGGCCCGAGCTGCGGGTGCGCCTGCTCACGCCGCCGCTTCCCGCCGACGAAGTGCTGGCGCTGCAGCATATCCGCCATGAGACCGTCGGGAGGCGGGGAGGGCATTATTGGGAGCAATTCATACTGCCTCGGCACGTGAAGGGCGCCGTGCTGTTCTGCCCGGGAAACACCGCTCCGCTCGCCTCGCTGCTCGGTGGCGCCAAGGTCGTGGTGACGGTACATGACCTGTCCTATCTTTACTTCCCGACGGCATATAGCCGGGCGTTCCGGCTGCTCTACAATGTCCTGATCCCGGCGATCCTCCGCCGTGCCGCCCGGGTGATCACCGTATCCCAGTCCGAGCGCCGCTCGATCCTGGCGCACTATCCCTTTGCCGAGCCGCGGCTGGTGGCGATCCAGAATGGTGGCTTGCCGGTGGGGATCGAAGCGCAGCAGCCAGCGCCCGCGGCGCTTCCCACCGTTCTGTACGTAGGTTCGCTGAGCAAACGTAAGAATTTCCCCGGCATATTAGCAGCGGCGATCGCGATCGCCAGCCGTCGCGAGGTGCGTTTCGTGTTCGCTGGTGGGGTGCCCGCCGGCCTCAATGCGACCCTGACCGAAATTCCGGATGCGGCGCGCGAGCGCATCGAATTCCTCGGCCAGGTGAATGATTGGGATCGGCTCCTCGCTGCATATCGCTCAGCCTGGTGCTTTCTTTTCCCCTCCTTCTACGAAGCCTCGCCGCTGCCGCCGATCGAAGCAATGGCTTGCGGATGCCCGGTCATCTCCAGTCGCATCCCGTCCCTCGAGGAGCGTTGCGGGGACGCTGCGCAATATTGCGACGCCGAGGATGTGGAGAGCATCGTCGCGGCGATCGAGCAACTGATCGATGATCCTGATCGCTGCGCTGCGTTGCGCGCACTGGGCTATGATCAGGCCGAACGCTACAGCTGGCAGCGTTGCGCCGAGGCTACCTTGGAAGTCATCATGAAGGCGTCGGCACGGTGAAAATCGCGATCGTCCACTATTGGTGGTTGAGCAATCGGGGCGGCGAAGCCGTCGTCTCGGCGTTGGTGGATCTCTATCCGGACGCCGATCTGTTTCTGCATGTTGGCGACGAGAAGCTGATCCGCGAGACCCTAGGCCCCAAGTTCAAGGGGCGGATATTCACCTCGTTCATTTCCAGGCTTCCCGGCGCCAGGAAATACTACAAGAACTATCTCCCCCTCATGCCATTGGCGCTGGAGCAGTGGGACTTCACCGATTACGACCTAGTGCTGAGCAGCGAGGCGGGCCCGGCGAAGGGCGTGCTCACGCGCTCGGATGCGCTGCACATCTGCTACTGCCACTCGCCGATGCGCTACATCTGGGACCTGTATCAGCCGTACCTGCGGGAATCCGGCCTCTTGGTCCGGAAGCTATTCCCGCCGATCGCGCATTGGCTCCGCGTCTGGGACCAGAGTGCCGCCAATCGGGTGGACCATTTCGTGGCCAATTCGCGGTTCATCGCCGGCCGGATACGGAAGTTCTACCGCCGCGAGGCGGAGGTCGTCTGGCCGCCGGTTAATGTCGATGCCTTCAACAATGGTCGCGCGCGCGGTGACTTCTATCTGTGTCTGGGCCAGCTGGTTCGGTACAAGCGTGCCGATCTGGCGGTGCAGGCGTTTAACCGGCTCGGCTTGCCGCTGGTCGTGATCGGCGAGGGCGAGCTGCTGCCCAAGCTGGAGCGGATTGCCGGCCCGAACATCACGCTGCTCGGGCGGCAACCGTTCGACATCGTAAAGGACCATCTCGAGCGCTGCAAAGGGCTGATATTCCCGGGCGTCGAAGATTTCGGAATCGTGCCTGTAGAGGCAATGGCGTGCGGCGCGCCGGTGATCGCCTATGGCCGCGGGGGCATTCTCGATACGGTAATCGACGGGGTCACCGGCATTCTGTTCGACCAGCAGGACGAGGATGCTCTGATCGCGTCGGTGCAGGCCGCCGAAGACCCGCAGATGGTGTTCGACAAAGCTGCGATGCGCCGGCATGCGGAGCAATTCGACCTTGCTCGCTTCAAGCGCGAGATGCGGTCGCTTATCGATCAAAAATTGGCTGAGGTGTAATGCGATAAGGAATTTAAACCAATGGCTTGACGGTGGGTTGTGGCGCAATCGCACATTGTTGCGAATACGGAGCGACAAGCCTGCGGCCAGCTTTACCAACGCGATACCAGCGTCTATAGACACCGCTCAATCCACCCACGGCGAGTTTCCTTACACATGCGGAAGATATTAGTCGCCCTTTGCCTTGCGGTCGTGGTCGCCGGGTGTGCGCGACATGTGCCGATTCAATCTACTGCAAATCTTACCGTTGTGCCCGATGCCAGCGCTCTGCCGGCGCCAAATCGTACCGATCTGATCGCCAGCGACCGACCGGCGCTGATCGGCCCGCTCGACACGATCGAGGTGGAAGTCTTCAACGTGCCGACGCTCAACCGCGAAATCCAGGTGGATGCGAGCGGTCGCATTGCGATGCCGCTCGTCGGCACGATGGATGCGCGGGGCAGGACCGCCGAGGAATTGTCGAGCGCGATCGAGAAGTCGTTGCGGGCGAACTATGTGCGCGATCCGCAGGTGCTGGTGAATATCAAGAGTTCGGTCAGCCAGGTGGTCACGATCGACGGCCAGGTCGTCGAGCCGGGCCTCTATCCCGTCACCAACCAGATGACGCTGATGCGGGTGATCGCGTCGGCCAAGGGCCTGACCGAATATGCGCGTGAGGACGACGTGGTCATCCTGCGGACCGTCGATGGCCGCCATTTGGCCGGCCTCTACAACATCTCCGCGATCCGTCGGGGCGCGTACGCCGATCCGGCCGTCTATGCGAACGATGTCGTGGTCGTCGGTGACTCGCCGCAACGCCGCCTCTTCCGCGACTTCGTGTCGCTCTCGCCTCTCGTTGCGGCACCTCTGATCGCGATCTTGCAGTAAGGCTTCGTAAAAGCATGAATCTGGTTTCTTCGAACCTGCACATGGATGTTGTGCCCAAAGGCCCCACGGAAATGGACCGGGCCCAGGGTGAAGGTGATTCGAGTTCGCGCATTCGCGACTATATTCGGATCATTTTTCGTCGGCGCTGGATTATCGCTGCAATTGTAATTGGTTGTCTTGCGCTCGGCGTGGTGGTCACGTTGCTGATGACGCCCAAATACACAGCGACGTCGGTCATCGAGATTTCGCGTGAATCGGATCGCGTCACCAACTTCCAAGGCGTGGAGCGCGAAACCAGCATCGCGGATCAGGAGTTCTACCAGACCCAGTACGGCCTGCTGCAGTCGCGATCGCTTTCCGAGCGGGTCGCTACCCAGCTCAATCTAGTCGAGGATGCCAAGTTCTTCGCGATGTTCCGCGTTCGGGAGGATGTTCCCGGGTTCGAGCGCGTGAATGGCCGCTACAACGCCAGCGGCCGCGGCGTTCGCCTGCGTGTCGCCGGAAAGCTGCTGCGCGACAATCTGGGCCTCGACCCTGCGCGCCTATCGCGCCTTGTCGACATCAGCTTCACCAGCCCGGACCCGGCTTTCTCGGCGCGCGTCGCCAATGCCTGGGCGGAAAGCTTCATTCAGACGAACCTCGAGCGCAAGGTTCAGGCGACCTCCTATGGCCGCAACCTGCTGCAGCAGCAACTCGGCCAGGCCAAGGCGCGCCTCGATCAATCGCAGCGCCAGCTAGTCACCTACGCGTCCAGCGAGCGGATCATCAATCTGCCTGCGCAATCGAGCGGAGAGGGTTCCTCTTCTGAGCATTCGGTCGTTGCGGACAACCTTGCCACGCTGAACAATGCGATGGCCAAGGCCACTGCCGACCGGATCGAGGCGGAAGCCCGCTATCGCCAGTTCGGCCACGATGGCTCCTCGACGCAGGCGCTCAACAACCTGGCGATCAATTCGCTCCGCCAGCGCCGTGCGGAACTTTCCGCGCAGTATCAGCAGATGCTGATCCAGTTCGAGCCGGAATATCCGGCGGCACGTGCGCTCAAGTCGCAGATCGACACGATCGACGGCAGCATCGCCCGCGAAGAGCGGCGCGTGACCGGCTCGGCCGAGGCCGATTATCGCCAGGCGGTCTCGCGCGAGACGCAGCTGGAGCAGCGCGTCGAACAGCTGAAGTCCGATTATCTGGATCTGCGCAACCGCAGCATCCAGTATAATATCTTCCAGCAGGAAGTGGATACCAATCGCGCTCTTTATGACGCGCTGCTGCAGCGGTTCAAGGAAATCGGCGTTGCCGGCGGCGTCGGCATCAACAACATCTCGGTCGTCGATCCGGCGGATGTGCCCCAACGGCCGTCGAGCCCGAGGACGCTCGTCAATCTCGTCGCGGCGTTGCTGGCCGGCATCGCGCTCGGCGTGGCCCTCGCATTCCTGCTCGAGCAGATCGACGAAGCGATCGACGATCCGGAAGATGTCCAGCGCCAGCTGGGCCTCTCTCTGCTCGGTGCCGTTCCCAAGGTTCAGGACGTCGGCCCCGAAGTTGCGCTCACGGATCGCAAGTCCGAGCTGGTCGAAGCCTATATCGCGGTGCAGACTAACCTCGCCTTCGTCACCGATCACGGCATGCCGCGGTCTCTCGCCGTCACATCGACCCGGCCGGCAGAAGGAAAGTCGACTACGTCGCTGGCGCTTGCGACGGTGCTCGCACGGGCGCAGCGCAAGGTCATCCTAGTCGATGGCGATATGCGCTCGCCGTCGGTGCACCTCCTCGGCGGCGTTAGCCACGACGTGGGCCTGAGCAACTTTCTCGCCGGCAATGATGAGGTCGATGGCCTGATCTTCACGATGCGAAACTTCGGCTTCAGCGCGATGACGGCGGGCCCGCTCCCGCCCAACGCTGCAGAGCTCCTGACCGGCAACCGGTTGTCGCTTCTGATCGAACGACTGCTCGAACGCTTCGACCATGTCGTCATCGATTCACCGCCGGTAATGGGCCTCGCCGATGCGCCGCTGATCGCCAGCCGTGTCGAGGGTGTCGTCTATGCGGTGGAGTCCCACGGCATTCGCGCGACGATCGTACGGACGGCGCTTGGCCGCCTGCGGAACGCCAATGCACGCATTTTCGGCGCGGTGCTGACCAAGTTCGATGCGAAGCGCGCCCACTATGGCTACGGCTATGAATATGGCTATGGCTATGGCCAAGATGCACGCGCCGAAGCCAAGCGGAGCCAGCAAATGGGTCAGGATTCGTAGGTTGCCGGCGCCAGTAGTCTTATCGCACCTGTCCTCCAATTTGCTGCGATCGGTAGCGATTTTGCGGACTGGTGCTCTGCTGCTGGCGCTGCCTGCCCATGCTCAGGATACGCGGCAGAGTGGGGCGGGCCAGATCGCCAGCTCGGCCGTAGGCAAGGCGGGAGAGCGCGCGGAATTGGCAGCCAACGCGCTGCCGGCTGCGCGGATCGACACCCGGATTTCGAACCGGATCGACAATCGGATCGATAATCGCCTCGACCGTAATGGCACTCCGAACATCGATCTGACCAAGGCGATCAAGGGCGCGGCCAAGAAGGCGGAAAATCCGCAGCTCGCACCCCAGCCTTAGCGCTGTCAGCGGCCCAGCCGCCTTAGGCCGGGGTTCATCCCAGTCCGCAATCCTTCACCGCTTCGAGCACGATCGGCGCCCATTCCTTGCGGCAGATCAGCAGGTCGGGGATGGCGGTGCTCGCCTGGTTATAGACGATCGGCGATCCGTCTATCCGCGACGCGTGCAGCCCTGCCGCGAGCGCCACCGCGACCGGCGCGCAATTGTCCCATTGGTGCTGGCCGCCCGAATGGAGGTAGATCTCGGCCTGGCCGCGCACCACCGCCATTGCCTTGGCGCCGGCCGATCCCATGCCGATATGCACCGCGCCGATCCGTTCGCCCACGCCTTCGCACAGCTTGCTGGGGCGGGTGCGACTGACCAGCATGCGCGGTGGCAATTCGGCTTCGGGGAGTGCCGGCGGGCGATCACTGGAAAGCGTGCAGCCGAGTCGGGGCAGGGCGACTGCGCCGACCGCTGCGGCGCCGTCGATGGCGAGCGCGACATGCACGGCCCAATCCTCGCGCCGCTCGCCGAATTCGCGAGTGCCGTCGAGCGGATCGACGATCCACACCCGCTGCGCTGCCAGCCGCCCCGGGTCGTCCGCGGACTCCTCCGACAGGACCGCGTCGCCTGGCCGCGCCGCCCGGAGCCGTTCGAGGATCAGCGCATTGGCCTCCTGGTCGCCACGGTCGCCGCCCGCGCACTCGCCCTGGATACGCAGCAGCAATGCTCCGGCTTCCTCGGCGATCGCCCGTGCCAGCTCCGCATCTTCGAGGAGGCTTGGGGTCAAATCACCGGACTCCAGGTGCCCATGATCGTCTCGACGATCCGCTCGGCGGCTTCTTCGGGGGATTCCCTGCGGGTATCGACGCGGATCTCCGGGGTCTCCGGCGCTTCATAGGGGCTGGAGATGCCGGTGAAATGGGCGATCTCGCCTGCGCGGGCTTTCTTGTAGAGCCCTTTCACGTCGCGCGATTCCGCCATTTCCAGGGGCGTGTCGATGAAGATCTCGAAGAACTCGCCCTCGGGCAGCATCCGGCGCACCAGCTCGCGCTCCGCCCGGAAAGGCGAGATGAAGGCGGTAAGCACGATCAGCCCGGCATCGGTCATCAGCTTGGCGACTTCGCCGACGCGGCGGATATTCTCGATCCGGTCGGCGTCGGTGAAGCCCAGATCCTTGTTGAGCCCGTGGCGGACATTGTCTCCGTCGAGCAGGAAGCTGTGCTTGCCCATCGCGTGGAGCTTCTTCTCGACCAGATTGGCGATGGTCGACTTGCCCGAGCCGGAAAGGCCGGTGAACCACAATAGGCGCGGGGCCTGGTGCTTCTGCCGGGCATGCGCCTCGCGGTTGATCTCCACCGCCTGCCAATGCACGTTCTGCGCGCGGCGCAACGCGAAATTGAGCATGCCGGCGGCGACGGTGGCGTTGGTCGCCTTGTCGATCAGGATGAACCCGCCGAGGTCCTTGCTCTCGGCGTAGGGCTCGAACACCACGCCGCGATCGGTATAGACCTCCGCCACGCCGATATCGTTCAGCCCCAGGGTTTTCACGCTGAGTTCGGCCATGGTGTTGATGCACACGGCGTGGCGCGGCGGCTGGACGGTAGCGCTCACCGTCTGGGTGCCGAGCTTGAGCCAATAGGCGCGCCCCGGCAGCATCTCGGCCTGGTCCATCCAGACGATCGTCGCCTGGAACTGGTCGGCGACTTGGGAGGGCGCGTCGGCAGAGGCGATCACGTCGCCGCGCGAGCAATCGACTTCGTCGGCCAGGGTAAGCGTCACGCTCTCGCCGGCCACAGCCTGATCCTTGTCGCCGCCGAACGCGACGATCCGCGATATCGTCGTCGTCTGGCCGGAAGGGAGGATGCGCACCCTGTCGCCAGGCTTCACGCTGCCCGCCGCGACCATCCCCGCGAATCCGCGGAAATCGAGGTTGGGACGATTCACCCATTGCACCGGCATACGGAAAGCACGCGCGGCATCGGCGTCCGCATCGATCTCGACCCGCTCCAGATGCTCGAGCAGCGAGAGGCCGGTGTACCAGAGCGTGTTCTCGCTCATGCCGGTGATGTTGTCGCCCTTGAAGCCGGAGATCGGGATCGGGGTGAATTCGGTGATGCCGATGCTCGCGGCGAAGGTGCGATAGTCTTCGACGATCGCGTCGTATGCGGCTTGGTCGTAGCCGATCAGGTCCATCTTGTTCACCGCCAGCACGATGTGGCGGATGCCGAGCAGGTGGCAGAGGTAGGAGTGCCGCCGCGTCTGGGTCAGCACGCCCTTGCGTGCATCGATTAGGATTACTGCGAGGTCGGCAGTCGAGGCGCCGGTCACCATATTGCGGGTATATTGTTCGTGGCCAGGGGTGTCGGCGACGATGAACTTGCGCTTCTCGGTTGCGAAGAACCGGTAGGCGACGTCGATCGTGATGCCCTGTTCGCGTTCGGCGGCGAGCCCGTCGACCAACAGCGCGAAGTCGATCTCGCCGCCCTGGGTGCCCACGCGCTTCGAGTCAGCTTCGAGCGACGCGAGCTGGTCCTCGAAGATCATCTTCGAATCGTAGAGCAGCCGCCCGATCAGCGTGGACTTGCCGTCGTCCACGCTGCCGCAAGTGATGAAGCGCAGCAGCGACTTGTTCTGATGCAGCTGGAGATAGGCGGAGATGTCGGACGCGATGAGGGCGTCGGGGCGATAGGAGGTCATGCGGGCATCCGAGCATCAAAAGCCCACTCCCCTTCGGGGAGAGGGTTGGGAGAGGGGAATTGCGAGACGGTGGCGTTTGTCCACTGCCCCTCTCCCCGACCCTCTCCCCGGAGGGGAGAGGGAGAAGAAGTCGAAGTGGCTGACATCAGAAATACCCCTCCTGCTTCTTCTTCTCCATGCTCGCCGCCTGGTCATGATCGATCGCGCGGCCCTGGCGCTCGCTGGTGGTGGTCAGCAGCATCTCCTGGATCACGGCCTCCAGCGTATCCGCCTCGCTCTCCACCGCGCCGGTCAGCGGGTAGCAGCCGAGCGTGCGGAAGCGCACCGAGCGCTCCACGGGCACTTCGCCCTCGCGCAGCCGGAAGCGCTCGTCATCGACCATCAGCAGCAGCCCGTCGCGCTCCACCGTCGGCCGGGACGCGGCGAAATAGAGCGGCACGATCTCGATCCCCTCGGCGAGGATGTACTGCCAGATGTCGAGCTCGGTCCAGTTGGAGAGCGGGAAGACGCGGATGCTCTCGCCCTTCTCCTTGCGGGCATTGTAGAGGTGCCACAGCTCGGGCCGCTGGTTCTTGGGGTCCCAGCGGTGAGAGGCGGTGCGGAAGCTGAAAACACGTTCCTTGGCCCGGCTCTTCTCCTCGTCGCGCCGCGCGCCGCCGAACGCCGCGTCGAAGCCATATTTGTCGAGCGCCTGCTTGAGCCCCTCGGTCTTCCACATGTCGGTGTGGCGGCCGCCATGGTCGAACGGGTTGATCCCCAGCGCCTCGGCCTCGGGGTTCTTGTGGACGAGCAGCGCCATCCCGGCATCGCGTGCCGCCTTGTCGCGCAGGTCGTACATCGCGCGGAACTTCCAGGTCGTGTCGACATGGAGGAGCGGGAAGGGCGGGGGCGCCGGGTAGAAGGCCTTGCGCGCCAGGTGCAGCATCACCGCGCTGTCCTTGCCGATCGAATAGAGCATCACCGGGCTCTCGGCCTCGGCGACGACTTCGCGCAGGATGTGGATACTTTCGGCCTCTAGCCGCTGGAGATGCGTCAGGCGCGCATGGGTAAGGCCCGTGGTCGCGCCGGTCGCCTGTTTCTCCGTCATGTTCCCGGAATGCAGCATGGTGGGCGATTTAGGAAGCCGGCGGGCCCCACGCGATCTAGTTTATGTTTAGCGGTGGATACCGGCCCGAACGGGGCGGCCCGATTTCCAAATGCTTGATAAATCGGCTATTGCTGGCCGCCAACGCAGAAATGAGTCGGAGAGACCGGTGCGAGAAGAGGGAATCGAAGCCGCGCCGCAGGCTTTCGCTTTTGATGGCTGGTCGATGGTGCCGCTCGACGCGCCGCGCATTGTGCCGCCCACCGCGGACACCCCTGTGGCGGATCCTGCGCCGATCCCGGCCTGACGCTCTCGGTTAGCAGTTCTTGAACCAATTCCGGCGCACAAGGCCCTGTGCGCCGCGCCTTTTCGCGCTCTGGCGCCGGGGAGGGAATTTGTCCGCTTCGTCCGCATCCGCACCGGCTACCGGCCGGCCCGTGAAGGGGATCATCCTCGCGGGCGGTGCCGGCACGCGCCTGTACCCCGCAACCTTGTCGATCTCGAAGCAGCTGCTGCCGGTATTCGACAAGCCGATGATCTATTATCCGCTGTCGGTGCTGATGCTTGCCGGCATCCGCGACATCCTGATCATCTCGAGCCCGCGCGACCTGCCGATGTTCCGCCTGTTGCTGGGGGACGGATCGCCCTTCGGGATCAACTTCACCTATGCCGAGCAGCCGGAGCCAGAGGGGCTCGCCCAGGCATTCCTGATCGGCGAGGAATTCCTCGACGGTGGTCCCGCCGCGCTGATCCTGGGGGACAATATCTTCCATGGCGACGGCCTGGCCGCCAAGGGCCGCGCCGCCGCCGAGCTGGCCGCGCAGGGGCAATCGACCGTCTTCGCCTATCAGGTCGATGATCCCGAGCGCTACGGCGTCGCGACCTTCGACGCCGAGACCGGCAAGGCGACCAGCGTGGTCGAGAAACCCGCCGATCCCAAGTCCAATTGGGCAGTGACTGGCCTGTATTTCTTCGACGATCAGGTCGTCGACATCGCCCGCACACTCAAGCCTTCCCCGCGCGGCGAGCTGGAAATCACCGACGTGGTCTCGGTCTATCTCGACCAGGACACGCTCAACGTGAACCGGCTGGGTCGCGGCTATGCCTGGCTCGACACCGGCACGCATGACAGCCTGCACGACGCGGCCAGCTTCGTCCGTACGATCGAGAATCGGCAGGGCATCAAGATCGCCTGTCCGGAGGAGATCGCCTTCGATCTCGGCTATCTCGACGCGGAGACGCTGCTCGCCCGGGCCGATACGATGGGCAAGACCGATTATGCCCGGTACCTGCGCCGCTGCGTGGAGGCTGCGGCCGCATGAGCTTCCTCGAGCCGGTCGGCACGCCTGCGCCGAAGATCCGCCGCATCCTGGTCACCGGCGGCGCCGGCTTCATCGGCTCGGCGGTGTGCCGGCTGCTGGTGGCGAAGCGCTACCGCGTCGTCTGCGTCGACAAGCTCACCTATGCCGGCAATATGGCGTCGCTCCGCAGCGTCATGGACAAGCCCAATTTCCGCTTCGTCGGCGCCGATATCGCCGATGCGGCCCAGCTTCGCCGGCTGATGCGCGAGGAGCGGATCGAGGGCGTGATGCACCTCGCTGCCGAAACGCACGTGGATCGCTCGATCGACAGCCCGGCTGCGTTCGTCGAGACCAATGTGCTCGGCACCGTCCGCCTGCTCGATGCCGCGCTGGAGCATTGGCGCGGCATGCCCGAGGCGAAGCGCGCCTCCTTCCGCTTCCACCACATTTCCACCGACGAGGTGTTCGGCGACCTGCCGTTCGACAGTGGCGTGTTCAGCGAGACCACGCCCTATGCGCCGTCTTCGCCCTATTCGGCGAGCAAGGCCGCATCGGACCATTTCGTCCGCGCCTGGCACGAGACCTATGGCCTGCCGGTGGTGCTGTCGAACTGCTCGAACAATTACGGCCCCTGCCACTTTCCCGAAAAGCTGATCCCGCTCGTCATCCTCAATGCGATGGAGGGCCGCGAGCTGCCGATCTACGGCCAGGGCGCGAACATCCGCGACTGGCTCCATGTCGACGATCATGCCGAGGCGCTGGAGCGGGTGCTGACCCGGGGACGCAGCGGCGAGACCTATCTGATCGGGGGACGGCAGGAGCGGACCAACCTCCAGGTAGTCGAGGCGATCTGCGACCTGCTCGATGCCCGTGTCGGCGGGCGGCGCCACCGCGACCTGATCCGCTTCGTCGCCGATCGTCCCGGTCATGACCGCCGCTACGCGATCGACCCTTCGAAGATCGAGGCAGAGCTGGGCTGGCAGCCGCGCGAGACCTTCGAGACCGGGCTTGCGAAGACGATCGACTGGTATCTCGAGAACAAGGATTGGTGGGAACCGATCCGCACGGGCGCCTATCAGGGCGAGCGGCTCGGGGTTCTCTAGACCCCGCCGATCCAGCTGCGCGTCACTTCCAGCGCATCGTTCACCAGCACCATATCGGCGCGGTAGCCCGGCGCGATCCGGCCCAGCCGGCCGCCCAACCCGAGGAACGCCGCGGGCGTGGCCGAGGCCATGTGCGCCGCCACGTCGAGCCCTACGCGGCCCTGTTCCATCATGCCCTTCACCGCGCCCGCCATGGTCAGCGTCGAGCCCGCCAGCGTATTGTCGGCACCGAGCAGCCGGTCGCCGTCGCGGTGGATCTCGCGTCCGTGGATCAGGAAGATGGTCTCGTCGCTGCCGACGCTCGGCATCGCATCCGTCACCAGCATCAGCCGCTCCGGTCCCTTGGCACGCAGCGCCACGCGCAGCGTCGCCGGGTGGAGATGATAGCCGTCCGCGATGATCCCGGCGAAGACATCGGGGTCTTCCAGCGCCGCGCCGACCATGCCGGGCGCGCGGTTGAGCAGGGGAGACATGGCGTTGAAGATATGGGTGAAGCCGCTCAGCCCATTGTCGATCGCGTCGCGCACCGTTTCATAGGGCGCATCGGAATGACCGGCCGAGACGATCACGCCGGCCGCGACCAGCCGGGCGACCTGCTCGGGTGTCGCCGCCTCGGGCGCCAGCGTCACCAGCGTCTTGCCGCGCGTGGACGATTCCAGCAGCGCGAGGAAATGGTCCTGCAGCGGCTGGATCTTGCTCTCGCTATGGATGCCGCGCCGTACGGGATTGAGGAACGGCCCTTCGATATGGATGCCAAGCACGCCGGGCACGCCTGCCTCGATAGCCGCATCGACGGCGCGGATGCCGGCCTCGACCACCGAGAGGTCGTCGCTGATCAGCGTCGGCAGCAGTCCCGTGGTTCCGTACCGCCGGTGCGTCTCGGCGATAACCCGGATCGTCTCCACGCTCGGATCGTCGTTGAACAGCCGGCCGCCGCCGCCATTGACCTGCACGTCGATGAAACCGGGAAGCAGGGTGCCGCCGCCCAGGTCGATCACTTCCGCGCCCGTGGGCGTTTCCCCCAGGATCGCCGCGATCCGGTCGCCTTCCACCACAACGCAGGCATCGTCACGCCAGCCTTCGCTCAGCAGCATGCGGGCGTTGACGAATGCCTTCACGCCAGCGTGTCCAGCGCGCCGCCCAAGCTGCCCTGTGCTGCCGCCAGCCGTGCCCTGGCGTCGTCCGCACCGAGCCCTCGGGCGACCAGCACGGCGGTCTTGATGTCGCGTTCGCCCGCGTCGAGCGCGGCCTCGGCTGGCCCAGCCTCGACACCCGCCAGCGTGCCGACCATGCGGATCGCGCGCTGGCGCAGCTTTGCGTTCGAGACCTGCATGTTGACCATCAGCCCGTTGTGAACGAGCCCGAGGCGCAACATGATCCCGGTGGAGATGAGATTGAGCGTTACCTTCTGCGCAGTGCCTGCCTTCATCCGGGTGGAGCCGGCCACGACTTCGCTACCGGTATCGGCCAGGATCGCATGCTCGCCGGCACGCAGCACCGGCGTGTCGGGATTGTTGGCGACGCCGATGGTCAGCGCGCCCGCTGCGCGTGCAGCCTCGAGCGCGGCGATCACATAGGGCGTGCGCCCGCTTGCCGCGACGCCGATCAGCACGTCGTCGGGGCCGATCTCTTCCTCGGCGACGGATGCGGTCGCCGCCTCGCGGCTATCCTCGGCGCCTTCCTGGGTGCGGGTCAGCGCCGCCGGGCCGCCGGCGATCACGAAGACGAGGCGCTCGAAGGGCCAGTTGAAGGTGGGGGTGAGCTCCACACCGTCCTGCACGCCGATCCGCCCAGAGGTGCCGGCACCGGCATAGGCGATGCGCCCACCGCGCCGCAGCCGTTCTGCCGCCGCCTCGATCGCCGCGGCCATGGCGGCCGTCTGGCTCTTCAGCGCCGCGATCGCCGCGAGCTGGGATTCCAGCATCGCTTCCACCGCAGTCTCGGTCGGCCAGCGGTCGATCTCACGATAGCGGGGGTCGGTGGTTTCAGTCGGCATCGGGTTTCCGGGTCGGCAAGGCTTTGGTGGGCAGGCCGGCGAGCAGCAGCGCGCCGTCGAGAGGATCGGAGACCGCGTCGGTCAGCCGCGCGACGGTGCGCGCGCGCAGCCAGGGCTTGATCCGCATGGCGAGGCCCCCGGCGAGCGCGCAGCGCACCGCGCCGCGCGCGAAGATCGTCTCGATGAAGCGCTCGATATGCTGGGCCGCGTCCTCGACGATCGACCGGGCGATCGCGTCGTTGTTCTCGGCATAGTCCATCACCAGCGGGGCGAAGGCGGCATAGTCCTTCGGCGTCGCTGCATCCATCCAGGCGACGGCGCGCGCGGTATCATGGCCGAAGCCGGCGGTGACGGCGTGGCTGAGGGGCGTCACTTCGCTGCGCTGGTCCAGAGCGCGGAGCGCGTGGCGCATCGCGCTGAGGCCCAGCGCGGCGCCGCTGCCTTCGTCCGAGATCGGGAAGCCATAGCCGCCGATCGTGAAGCTGGTCGTGCCCACGCGCACTTCGGCGACGCTGCCCGTGCCGATAATCAGCGTCGCGCCCTCCGCGCCGCCATGCGCGCCGAGATTGGCGATCGCCGCGTCAGTGGCGAAGGTGATGTCGGTGAACGGAAAGGGTAGGGCGGCCAGCTGCTCGCGCATGCCGGTGCGAGTGATGCCGGCAATGCCCATGCCCGCCTGGATCGTCGCGACTTGGTCTGGCTCGAGCGCGGCTACGGAGATCGCCTGCGCGATAACCTCGCTCAGCACGGCGTGAAGCCGCTCGATTCCGATCCGGGTATTCGCCGGTCCGCTCTCGCCCGTGCCCAGGATCGTCCCGCGCTCGTCTGTCAGCCGGCTGCGGCAATGGCTGCCGCCCGCGTCTATGCCGAGGAAATAAGCCATGTTCATTCCCTACAGCAGGCGGGGTGGCCTGCGCCATGCCCAGCGGCGGCCAGCCCATAGTCCGCGGGCATGGGCGGTTCCACAGCGGATCGACAGTTGAGCCAAGCCGGTCGCACCGCGCGGAAGTTTACGAAGTTTACGCTACGGGGGCCCGCTTTCCCCTTCCCATGGAGGTGCCGATGGCAGACGCAATCGACGAAGGAGGGAAAGGCGGCTTGCATCTGCCAGTGTGGAGCAGGCGAAATCCTACATTGCAAGGATTTCATATGCTCGGCCTCGCTCAGAAGCGCGCTTCCTCGTAGACGCGGCCGATATCGCCGTTCCAGTCGCCATTATAGCGGTCGAGCAGCACCTGCGCGGGCACCTTGCCGGTGCGCACCACTTCGCGCAGCGGATCGAGGAAGCCGGATTCATTGTCGCCCGACGGGTTGAGCCGTGCCCGCGCATTGAGCCCCGCCCCGGCGATGTCGAGCACCTGGCCGGCAATGTCCTTGAGCGTGCCGCCGCCCGGCAGCGGCGCGTCGAGCGCCAGCTTGGGCACCGAGCTGCGCAGCGTCTCGCGGCCTTCCATCGACCAGCCCTTGACCAGATCCCAGGCCGCATCGAGCGCGCCCTGGTCGTAGAGCAGCCCCACCCAGAAGGCGGGCAAGGCGCAGATCCGGCCCCAGCGCCCGCCATCGGCACCGCGCATCTCGAGGAAGGTCTTCAGCCGCACTTCGGGGAACGCCGTCGAGAGGTGGTCCGCCCAGTCGTCCATCGTCGGCTTGTGGCCGGGATAGGCGGGCAGCTCGCCCTTCAGGAAGTCGCGGAAGCTCTGGCCGGCGGCATCGATATATTTGCCGTCGCGGTAGACGAAGTACATCGGCACATCGAGCGCGTACTCGGCATAGCGCTCATAGCCGAAGCCTTCTTCGAACACGAAGGGCAGCATGCCGGTCCGCGCAGGGTCGGTGTCCGACCAGATATGCGAGCGGTAGCTGAGGAAGCCGTTGGGCTTGCCTTCGGTGAAGGGCGAATTGGCGAACAGCGCCGTCGCCAGCGGCTGCAGCGCCAGCCCGACGCGGAACTTCTGCACCATGTCCGCCTCGGTGGCGTAATCCAGGTTCACCTGGATCGTGCAGGTGCGCAGCATCATGTCGAGGCCGAGCGAACCCACGCGCGGCATGTGCTTCAGCATGATGCCGTAGCGGCCCTTGGGCATGATCGGCAGCTCGGCGCGGGTCTTGTCGGGCCACATGCCGAGACCGAGGAAGTTGATCCCCAGCCTGTCGCCGACCTGCTTGACCTGCTCCAGGTGGCGCCCGGTCTCGTTGCAGGTGTCGTGGAGGCTCTCGAGCGGCGCGCCCGAAAGCTCGAGCTGGCCGGCGGGCTCCAGGCTCACCGTGCCGTCCGGACCCGAAAGCGCGATGACATTGTCGCCCTCGAGCACCGGCTTCCAGCCATAGACGGTCAGCCCGTCGAGCAGCGCGCGGATGCCCGCCTGCTCGTCATAGCTGGGCGCATGATGATCCGAGGTCGAGAACACGAACTTCTCGTGCTCGGTGCCGATCCGCCAGCGCTCCTTCGCCTTCTCGCCCCCGGCGAAATAGTCGATCAGCTGCTGGCGATCCTCGATCGGCGCCGACACCTTGGTGTTTTCAGTCTTGGTGCTCATGCGAAAATCTCGACGGGAGGGATCGGCCGGCGGTGGCGCAGGACGGGAACGCGCGAACGGACGTCTTCGACGCGGGCAGGGTCGATCTCGGCCGAGCCGAGCCCCGCTTCCTCGCCCATGTCGAGCAGCACGTCGCCCCAGGGATCGATCACCAGCGAATGGCCATAGGTGGCGCGGCCGTCCTCATGCACGCCGGTCTGCGCCGCCGCGATCACGAAGGCTGCGGCTTCCACCGCCCGCGCGCGCAGCAACAGGTGCCAATGCGCCTTGCCGGTCGGCCGGGTGAAGGCGGCAGGGACGGCGAGGGCGGTGGCGCCGGCATCGCTCAGCGCGCGGAACAGGTCCGGGAAGCGCATGTCGTAGCAGATGGCGAGGCCGAGCTTGCCGATCGGCGTATCCACCACGATCGCGCGCTCGCCAGGGCAATAGGTGTTGGATTCGCGCCAGCTCTCGCCGGTGGGCAGGTCGACGTCGAACAGGTGCAGCTTGTCGTAGCTCGCCCGGATTTCGCCGCTGCCGTCGATCACGAAGCCGCGATTGAGGAACTTGTCGCCCGCACTCTTCACGGCAAGCGAGCCGAGATGCACCCACACGCCGTGCTTCGCCGCCGCCTCGCGGGCCGCGGCGAGGACGCGATCCTGGTCCTCCTCCACCACATTGCCGCGCGCCCGCTCGCGATTGCCGTCGAGCAGGCCGGACATTTCGGGGGTGAACAGCATCGCGCTGCCTTCCGCCGCCGCCTGCGCGACGCCATCCGCGACCGTCCGCGCATTGGCTGCCGGATCGATCCCGCTCGTCATCTGCAGCAGGCTGGCCTTCATCTTTTCTTCCCCCGGAAGGACTGGCTCAGCCGCGCTTCGGCTTGCCGACGCCGACCAGCGTCAGGCCCGCGCGCGCCGCATCGGCGGGCGGATAGATGTTGCGCAGGTCGACGAGCAGCGGCGTCTTGAGCAACGACTTGACGCGGCCCAGGTCGAGCGCGCGGAACGCGTCCCACTCGGTCACGATCACCAGCGCATCGGCACCGTCCGCCGCGGCATAGGCGCTGTCGCTGAACTCCACGTTCGGCAGCAGCGGCCGGGCCTGTTCGAACCCTTCCGGATCATAGGCCTTCACCGTCGCCCCGGCATCTTCCAGCGCCGCGACGATCGAGAGGCTCGGGGCGTCGCGCATGTCGTCGGTGTTCGGCTTGAAGGTCAGGCCGAGCAGACCGACGGTCTTGCCGCGCACGTCGCCGCCCATCGCCTTGATGACCTTGCGGCCCATCGCGCGCTTGCGAGCGTCGTTCACCTGCACGGTGGCCTCGACGATACGCAGCGGCGTCTCGTTGTCGCCGGCGGTCTTGAGCAGCGCCAGCGTGTCCTTGGGGAAGCACGAGCCGCCATAGCCGGGGCCGGCGTGGAGGAACTTGCCCCCAATACGATTGTCCATGCCGATTCCGCGCGCGACTTCCTGCACGTCGGCGCCCACTTCCTCGCAGAGGTCGGCGATCTCGTTGATGAAGGTGATCTTCACCGCCAGGAACGCGTTCGCGGCGTACTTGATCAGCTCGCTGGTGCGGCGGCCGGTGAACAGGATCGGCGCCGACTGGTTGAGCGAGAGCGGGCGATAGATCGCGCGCATCACCTCGCGCGCTTCCTCGTCATCGGTGCCGACGACGACGCGGTCCGGGCGCTTGAAGTCCTCGATCGCCGCGCCTTCGCGCAGGAATTCGGGGTTGGAGACGACCTTGGCGCCGGCACCCGACGCCACTTCGCGCATGATCCGCTCGACTTCGTCGCCGGTGCCTACCGGCACGGTCGACTTGGTGACGATCACCGCCGGCCCGGTCAGGTTATCGGCAATCTCGCGCGCGGCTGCGAAGACGTAGGAGAGATCGGCATGGCCGTCGCCGCGGCGGCTCGGCGTGCCCACGGCGATGAACACCGCGTCGGCATCCTTCACGCCTTCGGCCAGATCGGTGGTGAAGGAGAGGCGGCCTGCCTTCACATTGGACGCGACCAGCGCGTCGAGGCCCGGCTCGTAGATCGGCATCACGCCCTGGTGAAGCAGCTCGATCTTGCGCGCGTCCTTGTCGACGCAGACGACCTCATGGCCGAAGTCCGAGAAACAAGCGCCAGAAACCAGGCCGACATAGCCCGTGCCGATCATCGCGATGCGCAACGTGGATCCCCTTGGGAAGAAACTCTGACGCGCAGATAGCGACGTCAGCGCCCGGGGCAAGGGGCGGTGCTGTAACTTCCCCTTGCCACGCGGGCTTCGGCCCTGCGGCGGGCTCCCGCCCGCTGCAAGGCGCCCTCAATAGGCGTTCTCGTGCACCAGCACGCCAAACGTCCTCACGATGATCTTCAGATCCTTCCAGATCGACCAGTGGTTGAGATATTCGAGGTCCGCCTGAAGCCGGTTGGTAAGATCCGACTCATGATCGGTGGTGCCCCGGAATCCGCGGACCTGGGCCAGCCCGGTCAGGCCGGGCTTGGCGGCGTGACGATGCCAGTAGCGATCGTCCACTTCCCAATAGAGCTTGTTCGCCGCGCGCGCGCCCAGCGCGTGCGGGCGGGGGCCGACGATGCTCATATGGCCGAACAATACGTTGAACAGCTGGGGCAGCTCGTCGATGCTGGTCTTGCGGATGAATTTTCCGATCCGGGTCACGCGCGCGTCATCGCGCGTCGTGAGCGTAGCGGCGCTGTGATCCAGCAGGTCGTTGCGCATGCTGCGGAACTTGAACATCTTGAACTGCCGGTTCGACTGGCCGATCCGCCGCTGCACGAAGAATACCGGGCCCGGGCTCTCCAGCTTGATCAGGACCGCGAGGCCGAGAAACAGGGGCGAGAGCGCGATCAGTGCCAGGCTGGAAACGACAAGGTCGAAGCCCCGCTTCAAAGCTGCGTCGAATTTCGAGAGCGGACCATCGGCTACCACCAGTGTCGGAGAATCACCCCATTGGCGAACGCCGAGCGGGGCCAACGCCATGAGCTCGGGTGCGACGATCTCGCTCTGAATACCGGCGCCCTTCAGTACGCGAACCCAGCGCTGCCGGCTGTCGGCTGCGCAGACCACTACCACGCGGTCGACGTCGTTCAATACCATGGCCAGCCGGTCGAACATGGTGGGAGAATCGTCGGCGGGGTCCAGCATGTCGCTGGAGCCGATGATCAGCGAGAAGCCCTCGGTCGGCATCGGATAGGAGCCGTCGGAAATGAGCGCGACATTATAGGGATTGCCGCCGACGATCTTGCGCGCCTTGCGCAGGAAGATGTCGCGGACGATCGCCAGAAGGACGGGACTGATGAGCGAACCCAGGGCGAGCGTGACGCGCGAATAGCTTTCGCTGGCCTTGAGGAAGAACGCGGCGAGGATCACGATTCCGGCGGCAAGGAGAAAGGCGCGAGCCGAGCGGAACACTCCGCGCGACGGCGCCAGGATCACTTCCGCGGAATAGGCACGGGCATTGAGTGCCGCGGCGACATAGACCGGGGTTATCGCCGCCGAGATGAACAGCCATTGCTCGGGCGCGGAGCCGGGGGGGTAGATCACGCCGGCCAGGAAAAAGCCGAGGAGGATCGCTGCTATATCCAGCGCCAGCAGCGACAGATGAAGCCGCAGCCGCAGTTTCACGCGGCCAGGCTGGAGGCCATACCCCATCGGCTGAGTGCCGTCCGGTTCTCCGGTACGGATGGTTCCGAATTCGAGGTTCACAAAGACCGCTCCCCCTAATGCCATGTAGCGGATCGTGCAGACCCGCTAACATAGCCCAAATAAACCAGTTTTTCCACGTACAAGATATGCGGCCCGGCAAGTCAACCGATCTCGCGTACCGATGCCTTGCTGCGCTCGCGCGCGTCGCGGGCACGCCGAACCCGGAGATGGCTGAATAAAAGCATGATGGAGCCGGGCAATAAAAAAGGCGGCCAGTCGGCCGCCTTTCTGTTTTGTCGTCCGGGCCGGTCAGCACGACCTCAGCTGAGGTCGCTCCACCGCCGGCCCGGATGAACGTTCGTTAGAACGGACGGATTTCGCTACCGCCGCCGCCGTCACGGAACAGAAGGGTGAAAAACGCAGACATTTCTATTCTCCCATCGGTGCGCACGAATGCGCGATTCGGATGGTTAAAGATCACTTAACAATGAATCAATCAGGATTTCTGCGGAATCGGCGCGATCAAAAGCGTTTCGGGGGCGTGATTTAACGGTTCCTTCAAGGGTCAGCCCCTAGGGCTAGGGGGCATGTCGGCACGCAAAGATCCTTTGGCGCCCCCGGCCAGCGCTGCTTTCAGCGCGGTCGCGAAATCCGCGGAACACGCGGAAATCGCGAGGGAATTTGTGCTGTCCCAGGGAATCCGCGAAGGTCGGGTCGATGATGGGGTGCGGGGCGGAAGCCGCGCCGCGCCGCGCCGCAGCGAACTCCACCGAGCGAGCAACGATCGCCATGTCGAGGGACGATATTGGCACGTTATGGGACTGTGCGAGATCGCGAATTTCGCGTCCTTGCGCCGTTATCTCGGCCGCGCCCGTGCCGATTCGCTGGTTCTGGACGTCGCTCGGCGAATCACTGCGCTGGTACCCGATGTCCGCATCGCCGCCGCTGGCCGCAATGTCATCGAGATCGCGTTCGAGCGGGAATCGCCCGAAGCCGCCGCCGATGAGATCGATCAGATCCGCAAGGGTTTCCTGCGCACGCTGGACCTTGATGGCGAGCCACACCAGCTCCAGATGCATTTCGGCGTCGCCGCGGCGCCTTCGGTGGAGGATGACGAGGTCCTGCTCGCCGAAGCGGCCGAATCCGCGCTCGATCAGGCGCGCATCGATGGCCGGGTGGTGATGCTCGACCTCACCCGGGCCGATCTCGCTTTCGACAAGCTCACCTTGATGCGTGAACTGCCGCGCGCGATCGCCAATGGCGAGATGTTCCTGCAATATCAGCCCAAGGTGCATGTCCGCCGCCAGGAGATCGCCAGTGCCGAAGCGCTTGTCCGCTGGCAGCATCCGACCCGCGGGCTGATCCTTCCGGGCGACTTCATCGCCGTCGCCGAGCAGGCGGGCGAGATTTCCAGGCTCACCATCTGGACGCTGCGCCAGGTGATCGAGGACCAGCGCAAGCTGCGCGAAGACGGCTTCGACATGCTGCTCTTCGTCAACATCTCCGGTCAGCTGCTGGCCGATGCCGCCTTCGTCAACGAAGTCTGCGAGATGCTGGCGAATACCGATGCCAAGCTGGGCTTCGAGATCACCGAGACCGCCGTGATCCGCGATCCGGAAAGCGCGATCCGCCACCTGCAATGGTTTGCCGATCGCGGCGTGACGCTGGCGATCGACGATTATGGTGCCGGGCTCTCCTCGCTCGCCTATCTCAAGAAGCTGCCGGCCAAGGAGCTGAAGATCGACAAGATGTTCGTGATGCAGCTCACCAGCAGCAATCGCGATCCGCTGATCGTGCGCTCGACGATCGACCTTGCCCATGCGCTGGAGATGGAAGTCACTGCCGAAGGCGTCGAGACGCCGTCCGCGCTGGCGCTGCTCAGCGTGATGGGCTGCGATATGGTCCAGGGCTTCCTGATCTCGCGCCCGCTCGGGCTGGATGCCTTCCGCAAGTTCCTGATCGACGACGCCCATCTCGAAAATGCAGGTGGCTCCCCGACGTCGTTCGTCCGCCCCGAGAGTTTCTGGAAGCGCGCCTGATGCGCGCCGTCCTACGCCATTTCCTTGCGCTCGTTGCATTGCTCGCCGCAGTTCCGGCGCTTGCCCAATCCCAGCCTCAGCCCCAGGCCAGGCCCGGCTTCCCGGCGGCGATAGAGGCCGAGATCAAGGCGGCCAAGGAAAGCATGATGTCCGATCAGGCCGAGGCGCTGCGCCACGCGGCCACGATCGATACGCTGGCGCAGCGCCTCGGCGATTCCCGCCAGCGCCTTCTTGCGCAAGCGACGGCACGCTGGCTGGCCGCCGAAGCGAATCTGCGCAACGATCAACCCGCCAAGGCGGCTCCGCTGCTGGAGGATGGGCTGCGCCTGGTCGCTTCGGTGCAGGGGCCGATCAAGCTGCGCGGTGACCTGCTGATGTCGCAGGGCGCGCTTTTCATGTCGCGGGATCAGGCCGTGCAGGCGCTGGACAGCTATCAGAACGCCTATCGAGTCTTCGGCGACGTGAAGGAGCTGCGCAGCCAGGCGATTGCGCTCCAGGGCATCGGTTCGCTCTACAGCGTCGCCAATGACGATGCCCGCGCCGAGCAATATTACCGCCAGGCGGCCGAGCTCTATGACGGCGATCCGGTGCTCTCGCTGTCGCTGCATAACAGCCGCGGCAACGTGCTGCAGACGCTCAAGCGCTATGGTGAAGCGGTCAAGGAATATGAGATCGCGATCGGCTTCGCCCGGCAATTGGGCAAGCCCGCGCTGGAGGCGTGGATGCTCAGCAACCTCGCCCGTGCCCAGATCGAACTCAAGCAGCTCGAAGCGGCCCAGCGCACGGTCGCCCGCGGCTTCGAGCTGATCCGTGGAACGGATGCCGATGTGCTGCGCCGGCACATGCTGGCGACCGCGGCCGAGCTCGCCTCGCAGCGGGGCGAGTCCGATCAGGCATTGCGGCTTATCCGCCAGGCCTTTGCCGGGATCGACCTCGCACATAGCCGCGTCGAGTTCCGCAACGATCATTTCTATGCCTATCAGATCTTCACGCGCGTCGGGGATACCCGTGCGGCGCTCGCGCATCTCGAGGCGCTGAAACGGCTCGAGGACGAAGCAGGCAAGGTCGCCACCACCACCGGTGCGGCGCTGATGGCTGCCCAATTCAACTGGCAGAAGCAGCAGAACGACATCCTGCTGCTCCAGACGCGGCAAGCCGAAGCCAAGGCTCAATACCTGCTGATCGTATTCCTGCTGATCGGCGCCGCGACGGTGATCGTCATGGGTGCGCTCGGCTGGGGCCTTCTCACGATCCGCCGCAGCCGCAATACGGTGCGCGCCGCCAATATCGTCCTCAACGAGACCAACACCGCGCTCGAAAAGGCACTCAAGGCCAAGACCGAGTTCCTGGCGACCACCAGCCACGAGATCCGCACGCCGCTGAACGGCATCCTCGGCATGACCCAGGTCATGCTCTCCGACGCCAAGCTCGAGCCGCAGATTCGCGAGCGGATCGGCATCGTGCACGGCGCCGGGGTCACGATGCGGACCCTGGTCGACGATATCCTTGACGTCGCCAAGATGGAGACCGGCAATCTCAGCGTCGAGGCGGCGCCGATGGACCTCACCGCGATGCTGCGCGAAGTCACGCGTCTCTGGGAAGAGCAGGCGCGCGCCAAGGGCCTGTCGTTCAAGCTCGAGCTCAGCCATGCGCCGCACTGGATCGTCAGCGACGCGGCCCGCCTGCGCCAGGTGGTGTTCAACCTGCTCTCCAACGCGATCAAGTTCACCGAGAAGGGCGGAGTCACGCTGCGCGCGGTCGGCGAGGGGGCAGGCGATGCCCGCCGCCTGAAGCTCAGCATCGAGGATACCGGCATCGGCATCCCGCCGGCGAAGTTCGAGGAGATCTTCGAGAGCTTCCGCCAGGTCGATACCAGCACCACGCGCCGCTTCGGCGGTACCGGCCTGGGTCTCGCCATCTGCCGCAATCTCGCCCGCGCGCTGGGTGGCGACATCCGGGTGGAGAGCGAGGACGGCCAGGGCTCGCGCTTCATCCTCGATCTGCCATTGGTCCCGGCAGAGGCGCCCGAAGCGGCGACGATCAGCAAAAGCACCGGCGGGCTCGATCTGATCGTGCTCGACAAGAACCCGATCGCCCGCTCGATGCTGCGTACGCTTTTCGAGCCGCGCGTTGCCCGGCTCCGCTTCGCCACGAACGCCGCCGAGGCGCTGCCGATGCTCGAGTCCGGCGGCGTCAGCCATCTCCTGGCCGACGAAGGAACGCTCAAGGCCGAAGCCGAAGGCCCCGTATCGGCGCTCCAGACCCTGCGCGCGGCCAGCCGGGACACCGCGCACTTCGTTCTGTGGCTCAAGCCCGATGCGGAGACGATTGATGAGCTGATCGCGGCAAGTGGCGGACGGATAATCGAAAAACCCGTTACCGGCGCCGACCTGATCAATGCTATTATTCCGGCTGCGGAAGAAAATTCAAAAGCGGGTGGTCGCGACCCGCTTGTATCTCGGGCGGCTTAGGGCGATAGCACACCGGACATGAAAAAAACGGGCGCGCGCACTTCCAGGAAACCGGTCGCCACGGGCGGGTGGGCATGAACATCCTCTTCATCGAGGACGATCCGATGAACCGTCGGGTCGTGAAGGACATGCTCGACGTTGCGGGGGCGACGATGGCCGAGGCCAGCTGGGCCGAGGAAGGCCTGGCCATGCTCGAAGCGGACTCGTTCGACGTGGTGCTGGTCGACCTGCGCATGCCAGGCATGGATGGCTTCGAGACGATCGAGCGGATCCGCGCGCGCGGCGATGCCAAGGGC
Source organism: Sphingomonas sp. GW821-FHT12D09 (assembly GCF_058807215.1). Classification (NCBI taxonomy): domain Bacteria; kingdom Pseudomonadati; phylum Pseudomonadota; class Alphaproteobacteria; order Sphingomonadales; family Sphingomonadaceae; genus Sphingomonas; species Sphingomonas sp. GW821-FHT12D09. The sequence goes on from NZ_JBXAQL010000002.1 coordinate 609,910, forward strand.
GAGCTACCGATCATCGTGGTGACCGCCGATACCGCGGTGGATCTGCGCGAACGCTGCCTCGCGGTCGGCGCCGACGACGTGCTGTTCAAGCCGGTGGCGATGGACGCGCTGTTCGATTCGATCGGTCGCGTCCTGGCGATCCGCGGCGGCGGGGGCATGATCCTCTAGCGCGCTGGCCCACGCGAAGGTGGGCAATCTATAGAGGCCGGCACGTGCGCAGATAATTGCGGTGCTTCGGCAGTGCTTACGCAGGCGACCGGGTTCGCCGCTGGAGCCACTTTACTCGGGTAGCCGCGGTGCCTTCCGACAGGTCACGAAATCGCGCGGCGAATATCTTGATGCGGATTAGCCCCCATAGTAACCAGCAGGGATGTCGTCGCCGTCCCGAGAGAATATTTCTTTTCACCAAAGAGGTTTAAGGCTTTGCGGGGTACGCCTGCGCGGGATGCCGAGCCGCAATAGCCTGCTGATCCTGGTTCCCGTAATATACTTCTTTGTCGTTAGCCTGCTCAGGATGTTGTTCCTGCGTCCGACGGATGTCGGTGGAACGTCGTTCGATTTCGACTATGCCGCTATCCCACTGCTGATGGCGCTGTTCGCCCGGCTACGTTTCTCGAAGCTGCTATTCTATGCACTGACTGTCCTTTGCACTGGCATCGCGCTGGGTGCCGATGCGCTTTGGGGCTTCGCCATGCAGTATCGCTGGGTGCAGGAAGGAATCGGCAACTATCTCGCGGCGATCGGCGATCTTCCCTGGGCGTTGATCACCTCCAGCCTCGGCATTTTTTTCGCGACCAGCATCGCGGCGGGATCGCTGTTTTTCCGGTGTCGCTTCTGGATAATCGATGTCCGCGCGCTGATCGCCGTGCTGGCGATGATCTTCGTGCTCGACCTCTTCTCCGACCACGTCGGCACCTTGGACGAGGCAGGGGCGGTCAACTATGCGGGCAGTTCGATCTTCAGCCTGTTGAAACCCACCGTATACGACATGCTGGAGCCGCCGCCGCCCATTCGCGACTTTCCGCAGTGCACGCTCGATTGCTCGGTGAAGAACGTCGCGGCCTTGCCCCCCCGAATTCTCTCGGTGGCAGTAGAGTCGCTTGGCGCGCCGCGCCGTCAGGCAGAGTTCGACGCGTTGCTGCGCCAACTGACGAGGCCCCTCGCGTCCGACTATGTGGTCCAGCGCTCGATGCATCTCTCGCTCGGGACGACGTTGGCCGGGGAGATGCGGGAGCTGTGCGGCCTGCGCGTCACGCGTACGCCACCGGAGCAGGACTATGGCCGTTTGTCGCCCTGCCTGCCCAACCGCCTGCGCCGGGCCGGCTATGACACGCGTGCGCTTCATGGGAATGGCGGAAAATTCTACCAGCGGGTGCGGCTGTATCCGGCCCTGGGATTCAACCGGTCCTATTTCTACAACGACCTCCACAGGCCGGGTGACGTCTGCCCCAACACGCCTTTCAACGGCGTCTGCGATGAAAAGCTGTTTGCAGCCGCGCTCCAGCTTTTCGACGACCAGCCTCGCTTCGTTCACGTGATGACGCTGGACACGCACCTGCCGGTTCAGCGCGGCGTGGGAGAGGCCTGCGCGGCCGCCTTCCAGGATGACATCCTGTTGTGTCGATATGATGTGCGGATGTCGCAGACATTGGGCGACCTGGCGACGTCGATCCGGAGCGCCGCTTTCCCGCCCGACCTGGTCATCGTCTATGGGGACCACCCGCCGCCTTTCCACAGCAAGGAAAGGCGGCAGCGCTTCCTGGCCGACCGCGTTCCCTTTCTGGTGTTCAGGCGGCGCCAGCCCTAGCGCGCGATGCCGATCACTGCCGTGGCGGTGTAGCCCGCCGCGACGCTGCCGCTCATCACCGGAGTCTGCTGCGCGATCTGCGCGTTCGTATTGTCGCCGAACACATTGTCGCTGTTCAGGCTGACGCCCGCGAAGTTGCGGATGCTCGTGGTGTAGCCGCTCGCGCCGTTATAGACCGTGCTGCACGCCGCGCTCGGCATCGCGAGCTGCGAGACCAGCGAGGCGTAGCGCCCGCCCGTCGCGTTCGCCAGGCTCGAGAACACCTCGAAATGGATGTGCGGCCAGCGCCCGGCGTAGCAGCCGGGGAAGATGGTGGTGAAGGTCACCTGCCCATTGCTGTCGGTCACCCCGACGCCGCGCAGATAGCTCTCCGCCGGCAGGTCGTAGAGCGAGTATTTCCCGTCGCGGTCGCAGTGCCAGATATAGATGGCATAGCCTGCGAGCGGCGCGCAGGCGGCGTTCACATCGACCAGGGTAAGCGTCAGCACCACCTGCACGCCCGCCGCGGTTGCGGTCGAGCTGCCCAGAAAAGACGAACGGATGTCGCTGCGCACGACATTGGCGGCAGTGAGCACGTTGGAGGTGACGCCGCTGGACGTGTTGGTGCCGTCGGCCGGATAGGGGCCGTTGGTCTCGGTCGGATCGATCACGCACGCGCCGCTGGTGGCAGTCGCGGTCGGTGTCGGCGTGGCGGTGGCCGATGGGGTAGGGGTAGGCGTCGCGCCGGTCGAGCCGGTGCTGCCGCTAGCCGTATCGCTGCCCGATCCGCCGTCGCAGCTGGCGAGGATCGCCGCACCGCCCGCGCCCGCGAACCAGCGCAGCGCCCGCCGGCGGCTTGCCAGCAAGCCCATCGCCTTCAAGTCATGGGCCAGGCCCAGGTCATGGTCTTCCATCCCGCCTCCTTGGTCGAAGGCTCCGGTCACATGCCGGACACACGAGGCGATTTCGCGCGGTCGCCGAATGTTGCAACATGTTGCAACTCAGACCGGCAGCTGCACCCGCACGCGCCCGCCGCCCTGGCGATTCTCCAAAGTCACTTCGCCGCCATGCGCCTCGGTGATCGAGCGGACGATCGCCAGCCCGAGCCCGGTGCCGCCGGTCTCGCGGTTGCGCGACGTCTCGCCACGCACGAAGGGTGCGAACAGCGCGTCGGCGCGAGTCAGGTCGAAGCCGGGCCCGTCATCCTCCACCACCACGTCCACTTTGCCCTCGGCCAGGCTCCAGCGCAGCCGCGCGCGCTCGCCATAGCGCACCGCATTCTCGATCAGATTGGCGAACAGCCGCCGCAGCTTGGCTGGATCGCCGCGTACCACCGCGCGCGGTCCCGGCTCGACATCCACGGGCGTGCCGGCCGCGGCGAGGTCGTCGACCAGGCTCTCGACCAGGCTGCCGAGGTCCAGCTTCTCATGCGGCGCCGCGCTGCGCTCGTCGCGGGTGAAGCGCAATGCCGCCTTCAGCATCGCGCGCATCTCCTCGATATCCGCCTCCGCGCGCAGCCGGGCCTCGTCGGGCAGCTGCTCCACCCAGAAAGCGATACGCGACAAAGGCGTGCCCAGATCGTGCGCGATCGCTCCCAGCATCGCGCCGCGATTCTCGGCTTCGAGAAGGATGCGCTCCTGCATCGAATCGAGCGCGCGGGCGAGGTCGTGGACTTCGCGCGGCCCCTTGTGGGAGATCGGCTGGCGCGCGCCCAATCGCATCCGGGTCGCGGCACCGGCGAGGTCGCGGATAGGCCGCGAGATGCGCCGCGCCACGCCCCAGGCGAGCAGCGACAGCACCAGCAGGGTGACGAGCATCCCGATCAGCCGCGCGAGGTGCCAAGGCGTGAAGGCGGGGCGGAAAGCGCTCGATGCGACGATCCAGCTCCCCCCGTCTTCCAGCGCCACGGTGAAGCTTCCGTGCATGTCCTGGTCGGGATCGCGCGCCGGGAACTGGTAGAGGCCGTGCACGCGTTGGGCCGGTACGCCCATCAGCCGGGCGATGGCGGCGTCGCGCTCGGGGGAGGGGCGCTCGTCCTCGCGGCCGAACTTGTCCTCGCCGAACTTGTCCTCGGTGGTGCGGGTCACCGTCATCCGGGACTGTGCGGTAGGTGCCACCGTACCGCTGCGCAGCGCCTCGGCGACGCGGATGAGCGGCAGCGGCCCCGGGCCCGGCGGCGGGCCGTTGAACATGATCGTGAACTGCGTCGTCGTCGCGATCAGCGCTGCGGCGATGACGAGCAATACGATCGGAACCGTGATCGACCGCCGAATCACGGGCGCGTCGCTTGCCGGTTCACTTGCCGGTTCACTTGGTCGTCACTTCGGTGACGAACATATAGCCTTCGTTGCGGATCGTGCGGATCAGGTCTTCCGAACCCGGCCGGATGAGCTTCTTGCGCAACCGGCTCATCTGCACGTCGATCGCCCGGTCGAAATGCTCGGTATTGGGGCCGCGCGAGAAATCGAGCAGCATGTCGCGGGTCAGCACGCGGCGCGGTCGCTCGACCAGTGCGAGCAGCAGCCGGAATTCGCCGTCGGACAGGTTGATGATCACATCGTCCGGATCCCAGAGCTGGCGCGCGACCGGATCGAGCCGCCAGCCGGCGAAGCGCAGGAAGGCGCGCGTAGGCACCGCGGTGGGCGCCGCACGATCATTCTGGCTGCGGCGCAGCACCGAGCGGATGCGCGCCAGCAGCTCGCGGGGATTGGCAGGCTTGGGCACATAATCGTCCGCCCCCATCTCCAGCCCGACGATCCGGTCGATATCCTCGCCGATCACCGAATGCAGGATCACCGCCGGCCCCGCCTCGCGGTCCATCGAGCGCAGGATGGAAAGCCCATCCTCGCCCGGCATCATCACGTCGAGGATGATCAGGGCATAATCGTGCCGCGCTGCGAGCGTGCGCATCTCGGTCGCGCCCGATGCGGTATCGACGACATAGCCGTGCTGCGAGAGGAACGCGGCGGTGAGCTCGCGGATTCCGGGATCGTCATCGACGATAAGCAGGCGGGTCTCGAAGTCCAAGGCTGGTGCTAAAGCTGCTTGTGGCATCCCATGGAGATAGAGCGCGAACCTAACGCCCCTATTGCACGGCTGCAACGCACGGAAACATTAGACGGAGCGGGGGAAGGAGACCCGTAATTCCTCTTTTCCGGTCCACGCCCGGCGCCCCGAACGTCTCCTCACGGAAGAATCAGCGGACAGCTGCTAATGATTAGCAATACCTCTTCAATCCTCCAGGATCTGCGAGTGTCTCGCAGTGTCCCGCATCCGCAGATAGGTGACGAGCGACACCGCAATCATCGCGGTGACGTACCAATAGAAGCCGCGCTCCCATCCTTCCTGCTTGAACCACAGGGCAACGGTGGGCGCGGTGCCGCCGAAGATCGCATTGGCCAGCGCATAGGGCAGGGCGACGCCCAGCGTGCGGATATGGGCGGGGAAGAGCTCGGCCTTCACCACCGCGTTGATCGAGGTGTAGCCGGTGACGATCACCAGCGCGCCAGTCATCAGCAGGAAGGCCGTGAGCCCGTCGCGCGCCCCTTCCATCGCGACGAAGATAGGGTAGCTGAGCAGCGTGCCGAGAATACCGAAGGCGATCATCAGCGGCTTGCGTCCGATCCGATCCGAAAGCGCGCCGGCCAGCGGCTGGATCGCCATGAACACGAACAGGGCGGCCGCATTCACCTGCGTCGCCGCCGTGTCGGAAAAGCCCGCGGTCTTCTTGAGGAAGGCGATCGGGTAGATCGTGTAGGCATAGAAGGCGAGGGTGCCGCCTGCGGTGAGCAGCATCACTATCGCCGCTTCGCGCGGATGCTCGCGCAGCAGCGCCAGCGCGCTCGATTGCTTGGCGGCGTCGCGCTTGGCGAAGCTCTCGGTCTCGGCCAAGCGCCGGCGCAGCCAGAACACGCCAAGCGCCAGCACGCCGCCCACGGCGAAGGGGATGCGCCAGCCCCACGCCTTGAGGTCGGCCTCGCTCATTATCGATTGAAGCACGAGCAGCACGACCAGTGCGACCAACTGGCCCGAGATCAGGGTGACGTACTGGAAGCTGGAGAAGAAGCCGCGATGCTTCTTCCCCGCCATCTCGGAGAGATAGGTGGCGCTCGCGCCATATTCGCCGCCCAGGCTCAGCCCCTGGAGCAGCCGCGCCGCCACCAGCGCGACTGTCGCCGCCACGCCGATCTCGGAATAGCTCGGGGTGAGCGCGATGAGGAGCGAGCCGGCACACATCAGTGTCACCGACAGGGTCAGCCCCGCCTTGCGTCCGCGCCGGTCGCCATAGATGCCCATCATCCAGCCGCCGATCGGCCGCATGAAGAACCCGATCGCGAACACGATCCAGGCGCTGATGTCCTGCGATGCGCCCTTGGGGAAATAATGCGGCGCGAGATAGCTCGCGAGCACCGCATAGGCATACCAGTCGTACCATTCGACCAGATTGCCCGCCGATCCCCCCAGGATCGAACGCAGGCGATGGGGCGGGGCGGCGGCGTCTGTGCTCGTCATCGCGCCACTATAGCGTGAAGATCGGCCCCGCGAATATCGCCTTGTCTTTGGCGGCGGGATCGGCTGTGGAAAGCCCAGGAATTTCGAAGAGGGACTTCATGAAGATGCGCGCAATCCTGCTCGTCAGCGCCTTTGCGCTTGCCGGCTGCCAGACCGCCGCGGAGCGCCAGGCGGCCGCCACAGGCGAGATCGAGGCGAGCAACGCCTCGATGCAGGAGGTCTCCGGCCTCACCAAGGCGGCCCGCGCCAAGCAGGCCATGCAGCCGGGCATCTGGGATTCGGGCACGGAATTGGTTTCGGCGGATTTCGGGCCGGGCCCCGAGCGTGACGCGCAAATGGCGGCGGCCGCCAAGATTCCGCGGCATGCCGTGAAGTGCCAGACCGCGTCGGATCTTGCACCGGTGGACATCACGATGCTCGAAAAGGTTGGTGGTACCTGTACCTTCCCGCGCTTCGTCCAGAAGGGCGGGGAGATCGACGTCCAGATCGAGTGCACCCAGGCGGGCGGCGCGAAGACCACGCTTCTCTACAAGGGCACGACGGGCAAGGACGCCTATGACGTGGCGGTGGAGCAGAATAGCGGCGTGAAGGGCCAGCCCGGCTATGCCGAGGTCCGGATGCGCGTCTATGGCAAGCGCCTCGGGCTTTGCCAGGGCAAGGCTGCGAGTTGAAGTGACGGTGTTGCCGGATGGCCGCATTCAGCGGGTTCCCGGCGCAATTCACCGCGCGGCGCCCTTGTAAAATAGGTTTCATGCTGTTAGGTGGCCGCCCTTACGCCGCAACCCTGCGTTCCGGCGAACCCTTTTCTATTGATTTGACCGGAGCACTGACGGGTTTATGCAGATCATCGTTCGCGACAACAACGTCGACCAGGCACTGCGCGCACTCAAGAAGAAGCTGCAGCGTGAGGGCGTTTATCGCGAGATGAAGCTCCGCCGCCACTACGAGAAGCCCAGCGAGAAGCGTGCTCGCGAGCGTGCTGCCGCGGTTCGCCGCGCCCGCAAGCTCGAGCGCAAGCGCGTGGAGCGCGACAGCGCCCGTTGATTTCGCGATCGGCTACGCGCGGTCCTCGCGCGTAGCTGTCGTGACTTTTGTGACTTTCGGGTAGCAGAATACCCGCGCCTGGAGCTCATCGCATGTCCGTGACCGCCGTTCCGCTCCAGCCGATCAAGCGCAGCTACAAGGTCTGGCTCTGGGCCGGCCTCGTCCTCGCCATTGCCATTGCCGCGGCGCTGGCCTGGTCGGGTACGCGCGCCTCGGTTGCCGCCAAGGGCAGCGACGTGCAGTTCCTTGCCTGGAACAAGGGTCAGGTCGGCGTGAAGACCACGGCGTCCGGCCTTGAGTATCAGGTGCTCAAGGAAGGTTCGGGGCCCAAGGCAACGGATGGCGACGGCGTGAAGGTGTACACCACCGGTACGCTGCGCGACGGCACGGTCTTCCAGCCCGCTGGCGAGATCCCGCTCCAGGTCGGCGGCGCGATCCCGGGCTTCGACGAAGCGCTCAAGATGATGAGCAAGGGTTCGAAGCTGCGCGTCTGGATCCCGTCGAGCCTCGCCTATGACAAGGCCGGGCCGCAGCATCCGCTTTACGGCAAGCTCCTTCAGTTCGATCTCGAGATCAAGGATCTCATCCCCGCCGAGCAGCTGCGCCAGATGATGATGCAGCAGCAGATGATGCAGCAGATGCAGGGCCAGGGCCGTGGCGCTCCTGGTGGCCCGGGTGGCGCTCGGAGTGGTCCGCCGCCGGGCGGGCCCGAAGCGCAGTAGTCAGACGTTTTGTTTGCGGCTACTAGAGTTTACGAGGCGGTGTCGATCACCCAGCGCTGATCGCCCTCGAATCCCATCGCGGTCAGCTTGCCAGACGCATAGGCGCCGGTATCCAGTCCGATGCGATGCGCAGTGGTCTCCACCTCAGGCGCAATGGTGTGGCCGTGGACAACGATTTTCTCTAGCGGTCCGCCGTGTTCAAGGAATTCATTACGGATCCAGCGCAGATCCTCGGATCGCTGGCGCGCGAGCGGCTCGCTCGGGCGCACGCCGGCGTGAACGAAAGCATAGTCGCCGAGGATAATCATGTCCTCGAAGCTCCTCAGAAACTCCCGATGCTCCGCTGGTACGCGAGCCTGCAGGGCGGCCAGCAGATCAGGATAATCAAGCGCGGCATATTCGGTATCGGAAAAGCCGTAGCTGAGGATGGTCTCGCGTCCGCCGATCTTGGTGAAGAAGCGAAGCGCCTTCTCGTCTCCCTCAAGGCAGGTGAGGAAGACTTCCTCGTGATTACCGGCGAGAAAGCGCGTGCTGCCCGGCGGACGCTCAGCGGCGAGTTGCCGCAGATATTCCACTACCTGGGCGGATTCGGGGCCGCGATCGATCAGGTCGCCGAGGAAAATCAGTGTTGCTTCCATCGGGGAGCGGCCGCCATCATCTGTATCGATGTGGTCGAGCAGGCTGCGGAGCAGATCGAGTCGGCCATGGACGTCGCCTATGGCGTAGAGGCGCTGGCCTTCGGGTAAGCTGCCATCGGGGCCGACGGGGCGCAACCGGCGCGACCGGAAAAGCTTGGCGAACATGGCTGCTTGAGAATCCGAAATTTCAGGCCAATTCATGCATTGGCCATCAGGCAATAAAAAAGTGGCAGCCGCTAGGCTGCCACTTCGAAAATCTGCCTTGGCAGCCAGAAACTACGGGCTGTCGGGCGTGTCGTCGCTGTCGGCGAGAACCACAGCGCCGCCGATGATGGCGACGGTAGCGAGAACGCCGATCAGAACGGCCGGGGCCAGGTCGCTCTTCTTCTTGCTAGCGGTCGCGGTGCGAACACCCGACAGCGACAGCTTCGAAGCGCTCGTCGGAGCGGCCAGAACAGGAGCAGTTGCCATCGAGGCGATAGCGGCTGCCGTAAGAAGCTTAGTGAACACTCTTTTTCTCCCTCTTTCGAGCTCTGGTGCTCTCGTCAGGCAGTCCTATGACACAGGACAAAACCCGCCGCAACACTCAAACCTTGGCCACAGCGAGAAAGTTCTCGACGTGACCGATTAGCAACACTCGGTTCGGTTGGTCCGAACTCCTTAGCACTCGTCCGACCCGAACCGAGTGGTTACGCAGCCGTCCTTAACGCGCCGCACCAATATCGCCAAGGGGGTTAATGAACTCTCTCAGCCGAAATGGGCCTGTTTCGTGATGGTTAGACGGTTTTTTTTGTGACGATTTTGTTGCTGGGCACTGTTTTCGTTCGAGTTGCGCCGCAAAAAGCATGGTAAGGCCGATTCGCATACGAAACGAAGCTACATTGGCTGCGCCCAAGCTGCGCGGGTTTGGATAAGACGCCATGCGGGCGTAGGAGAGCCTTATGAAGTCTCTGTCCCGCATGTTGCTCAGTCGAATTCTCAGCCGTCGCTACGCCGGTCTCCTGACAAGCATATTCGCGCTTTTCATGCCCCCCCTGCCATCTGCGCGCGCCGACGACGCCGCCCTGTTCGAAGCGGTGCGCGCGGCGGATATGCGAGTTGCAGCAATCGGTTGGCGGCTTGCCGCAGCGAACGCGCTGCTCTGTGATCGTATTGAGGCCGGCACCGGCCTGCAGCTCCATACGCTCGATCAGTTTGATCCAGGCGTGCGCGAATCGGCGCGAGCGCATTTCCGCTTCGCCGCGCCCGTGGCGATCGAAGGCGTGATCCCGGACAGCCCGGCCGATCGGGCAGGGTTGCGGCCGGACGACTCGCTGGTACGCGTTGGCACCGTCGATATTTCAGCGTTGCCTGGAAAGCCGGGCAGTACTGGTCGCCTGGTAGCAGCCCAGCTCGCTATCGCGGCATTGCCTAGCGATGCGCCGATCCCGATCGAGGCGATTCGCGCGGGGGCGCCGGTACAGGTCACGCTTCAGCCGATACCAGCCTGCAAGTCGCGGTTCGAGTTGGAACTGGATGGCGGCTTCGGTGCCTCAGCGGACGGCACCATGGTGCAGATCGGCTCCGGCTTCCTCGATGCATACCCCGACGAGCAGCTTGCCGCGGTAATAGGGCACGAGTTCGCGCACAATATCCTCCATCATCGCGATCGGCTGGAGGCGCGGGGTGTGGACTACGGCTTGCTCGCAGGCTTCGGCGCCAACGTGAAATATTTTCGCCAGACTGAGCTCCAAGCAGATCTTCTCTCGGTGTATCTTCTCGCCAATGCCGGCTATCCGATGGGGGCATCGGTGGCCTTCTGGAAGCATTTCGGGCCGAGCAAGGCGGGCGGGATCCTGCGCAGCCGATCGCATCCGGCGTGGCGCGACCGCGTCGCCACGCTCGAGGCGGAAATCACCAAGGTCCAGGCGCTCTCCACCCCGCCCGTCATTCCCGCGATGATCGCCGAGCGCGGCAAGCCGCTGGACGGCGACTGGCAAGCGATCCTGGTCCGCAATCGCTGAGGCGCTTGCCGGAGGCGATCGGTCATGGCTAACCCAGGCGCATGAGACAGCGGGTGGGACGCAGCTTCGAAAGGGTGATCGCCGCGCTGTTGCTGCTCGCCGTCACGCCGGTGCTGCTTGCCGCGATGCTGGCCATCTGGCTGGAGGATCGCGGCGCCCCCATTTACCGTGCACGGCGGCTGGGCCGCGAGGGTCGCCCTTTCGCGATGCTCAAGCTGCGCACCATGGTGGTGGACGCCGATGTGCGCGGCGGGCGGCTGGCGCCGGAAGGCGATTCGCGGGTGACGCGCGTGGGCGGGATCCTGCGCCGCTGGAAGGTCGACGAGCTGCCGCAATTCGCCAATGTGTTGCGCGGCGAGATGGCGCTGATCGGCCCGCGGCCCGACACGCTGTGCGCGACCGAGGCCTATGTCACCGATGATATCAGGCTGCTCGCGGTGCGCCCGGGGATCACCTGCTTCGCCTCGATCCTGTTTTTCGACGAAGGCCGGGTGTTGGCGCGGGTTAGCGATCCGCTCGCGCATTATCACGACGCTATCCGCCCGTTGAAGCTGCGCCTGGGGATCGCCTGGCTGGAGCACCGCTCGCTACGGGGCGATGCGGCGATTTTTGCCCTGACCGTGCTGGCATTCTTCGCGCGACCACTGGCCCTTCGCGGCGTGGCGGCGATGCTGCGGGTGCGGCGCGCGGATGCCGAACTGCTGGCCCTGTGCGGGCTGGATAATCAGCTCGCCAGCCGAAGCGGCTCACCGGCGCGGCTCCGCGGCTGATCGGGCCAGATGCCGCGCGTGTCATAGACCTGTTTGTCGGCGCGCTCGTCGAGCGGGACCGACTTGAACACGTCGTGATCGACCAGCACCACGAAGATGCCGCAGCTCTCGATGGCGCTGTCGATGTCGATCAGCTCGGCACCGGTGCCGTCGAACGGCGCGGGCAGGGCGCTGGCATAGGGCTCGACGACCTGGATGCGTTCGCCGAACCGTTCCGCCAGAGCGGCAGAGACCTTTAGCGCCGGACTTTCGCGGAAATCGTCGATGTTCGCCTTGAAGGCGAGGCCCAGGCAGGCGACGCGGGCCTGCGGGCTCGCCTCGATCATCGCGGCGGCATGCTCGATCACGTAATCGGTCTTGCCGTCATTCACCTCTCGGGCGGTGCGAATCAGCGGAGTCTGGTCGGGCGCGGCGCTGACCAGGAACCAGGGGTCCACGGCGATACAGTGGCCGCCGACGCCCGGGCCCGGCGACAGGATGTTGACGCGCGGATGGCGGTTGGCGAGGCGAATCACTTCCCACACGTCGACGCCCATCTTCTCGGCGATGAGACTCAGCTCGTTGGCGAAGGCGATGTTGACGTCGCGGAACGCGTTCTCGGTGAGCTTGGTCATCTCCGCGGCCTTGGCCGTGGTGGTGACGCAGGCGCCGCGGACGAAGCGGCGATAGAATTGCAGCGCCTTGCGGGCGCAGCGCGGGGTGATGCCGCCGATGACCCGGTCATTATCGATCAGTTCGACCAGGATGCGGCCGGGCAGCACGCGCTCCGGGCAATAGGCGATGGCGACATCGGCGCTGCCGGCACAATGGCCGGGGATCTTGAGATCGGGACGGAGCTGGGCGAGAAGTTCGGCGACCTTCTCGGTGGTGCCGACGGGCGAGGTCGATTCGAGGATCACCACGTCGCCGGCCTTGAGCGTGATCGCGACATTGGTCGCGGCCTTGAGGACATAGCCGATGTCGGGTGCGTGGTTCTCGCCGAACGGTGTGGGAACGGCGATGACGAAGACATCGGCTTCCTCGACGTTCAGCGAGGCACGCAGGTTGCCGCGGGCGACGACGCCCGAGACCAAGCCGTCCAGGTCGATCTCCTCGATATGGACCTTGCCCGAGTTGACCGTGTCGACCACCGACTGATGAACATCGACGCCGAGGACCTTCGCGCCGGTGCGCGCGATCACTGCTGCCGTGGGAAGCCCGATATAGCCCAGGCCGAGAACACAGACCTTGAGCTCAGAATCCGAAACCATGTGCGACGATCCCCGCAATCCGCTCGGATGCATGGCCGTCGCCGAACGGGTTGTGGGCGCGGGCCATGGCCGAGTAGGCGGACGGTACATCCAGGAGGGTTGAGATTTCGGAAACGATACGGTCAGGATCGGTGCCGACGAGCTTCGCGGTGCCCGCCAGGACGCCTTCGGGGCGCTCGGTGGTTTCGCGCATCACCAGCACCGGCTTGCCGAGCGCAGGCGCTTCCTCCTGCACGCCGCCCGAATCGCTTAGAACGATATCGCACAGTTCGAGCGCGCGGATGAAATGGGGGTAATCGAGCGGCTCGATGCGCGCGACATTGGGCCGGTCGCCCAGCACCCGGTCCATGGCCGCGACAACATTGGGGTTGGGGTGCATCGGGAAGAGGATCGCAGTGTCGTCGCGGTCGGCGATGCGGCCCAGCGCGCGGGCAATGTCTTCCATGCCACCGCCGAAATTCTCGCGGCGATGCGTGGTGACCAGGACGATGCGCCTGCCGGCAAAGCGCCTGGCGATCGGGTCCAGCCCGGCGGCAAGCGCGGGCTCGGCGGCGATGCGGGCGCGCGTGGCCAGCAGCGCGTCGATCACCGTGTTGCCGGTGACATGGATGGTCTCAGGCGCGATGTTCTCGCGGCGCAGCGCTTCCGCGGCGGTATCCGTCGGGGCGAAATGCTGGTCGGCGATCGGCGCAACGATTCGGCGGTTCACCTCTTCCGGCCAAGGCTGGTAGATGTCGCCCGAGCGCAGGCCGGCCTCGACATGGCTGACCGGGACCTTGCGGTAATAAGCGGCGAGCGCGCCGACCATGGCGGTGGCGGTGTCGCCCTGGACGATCACTCGGTCGGGTTTCTCGTCGTCCATCACCTTGCCCAGGCCGGTGAGCAGGCGCGCAGTGAGCTGGTCGAGCGTCTGGCCCGGTTCCATCAGGTCGAGGTCGATGTCCGGCGTCAGCCTGGCGATCGAGAGGACCTGATCGAGCAGCCCGCGATGCTGCGCGGTGACGCAGGTGCGCACGTCGAGGCCGGGAACGGCGGCGAGCGCGCGAACGACGGGGAAGAGCTTGATTGCTTCGGGTCGGGTGCCGAAGATCAGAAGAACGCGACGGAGCGGCAGGTCGGGCATGTCGCAGGCCTTAGCGGATCCGGCTTAACGCGCCTCTAACCGCGCCTGTCGCTCGAACCAGACCCGGCATACGGCGACTAGCACCAGTGCGATCGCCGTGGCGATTAGGTCGTTCGCCCAATCGTCCCACTCCGCAAAACGACCGACATTCATCACCAACTGGGCGATCTCGATCGCGGCGCCAAACAGGGCGAAGGCGAGGAATTGCCATATTGCCCCGATCCGCGGCCAGGCGAGGCTGCTGAGCACCGGTAGTGCGGCAAAAGCCAACAAATGCCGAATGGGACCGGATTCGACGACTTGTCCAAGCGGGCCCGGCGTCAGTGCCAGAAACGTCACCAGGGCGGCCATCACCACGAAGAACAGACGAAGCATTCTATGCTGCATGCGCATCTCTTCGCATATGCTGCGGCGCAATACGAGGGCGTATGCCGCTTGCTGGGCACATCACGTCGATTGCGCCATGCTCGTTTGGCGAGTAGCAGCGGCCAGCATTTAGGAGATTAGTTCAGGCTATGACGATCAAGCCCCTGCGCAAGGCCGTGTTTCCCGTTGGCGGCTTGGGTACGCGTTTCCTGCCCGCCACCAAGGCGATGCCCAAGGAAATGCTTCCCGTCGTCGATCGCCCGCTGATCCAATATGCGGTCGACGAGGCGCTGGAAGCCGGCATCGAGCAGATGATCTTCGTCACCGGTCGCGGCAAGAGCGCGATCGAGGACCATTTCGACATCGCCTATGAGCTCGAGACGACGATGTCCGCACGCGGCAAGTCGCTCGAGGTGCTCGATGCGACGCGGCTCAAGCCCGGCGCGGTCGCCTATGTCCGCCAACAGGAGCCGATGGGCCTGGGCCATGCCGTGTGGTGCGCCCGCGATATCGTGGGCGACGAGCCCTTCGCGGTGCTGCTCGCCGACGATTTCATGCTCGGCAAGCCCGGGTGCCTGAAGCAGATGGTCGATGCCTATAACAAGGTCGGCGGCAATTTGATCTGCGCGGAGATCGTCCCCGACGACCAGACCTACCGCTATGGCATCATCACGCCGGGCACGCACGACGGTGCGTTGACCGAAGTGAAGGGCCTGGTCGAGAAGCCGGCCCCGGGCACGGCGCCATCTAACCTTTCGGTGATCGGGCGCTACATCCTGCAGCCCGAAGTGATGCGCATCCTGGAGAAGCAGGGAAAGGGCGCCGGCGGCGAGATCCAGCTGACCGATGCGATGGCGCGGATGATCGGCGAGCAGCGCTTCCACGGCGTGACCTTCGAAGGCACCCGCTACGATTGCGGCGACAAGGCCGGCTTCATCCAGGCGAACATCGCCGTGGCGTTGGAACGCGACGATATCGCCCCGGCGATTCGCGATTTCATCGCGCGGCGCTGCGGCGGCTGAGCCCGAACTTCTCGAAGCTTGCGCATAAACGACAGAAGATAGCGCAAAGTTAGACCTGTCAAAGAGCGGCGGCACGAGGCCGCGGCGCGATGGCAGCAGACGAAATCCTATTTTGCAAGCGCCCGCCCGAAATGGCGGCAATGCCGAGTGACCGGCTCCCCGATCCGCGATAGCTTCGCGGACGAAAAGGGGAGGGGATCATGCGGACCATCTTGGGGCTGGCGCCGTCTACACTGCTGGCGACTGGTGCGGCGCAGACGCAGCACGTCGAATATCCGAGCGCGGTAGCCAGCTTTGCCAAGGTCTGCCTGGTGCCGAGCGTGAATCCTGCAGACCGGCTGGCAGCGCTGGCCGGCGACCCTGCCTTGAAGGACGACGCAGCACCCAACGTGGACGTGCCCCGGCTGGGCGTCTCGCGGGCGATCGACACAAACTTCAATTTCGCCAAGCACGCTTACCATGCGGTAATGGACTGGCGGAATCGAGGTCATCCCGCGCGGCTGATGCTGGCGACGTCGACGCGAAGAACCAACCTCCGCGCGCTGATGCTCGACGGGCCGCGCAGCGCGCTACCCTATTCGGACGCCACCAGGCCGCGTTCAAGGCCTGGGGAATCGGCGGCAATAGCGTCGATGATCCATTATCGAGTTCGCCGGCAAGGTGGGCGCGGACAAGCACCCGGCGCGGCGAGATTTTCACATGCGGGCAGACCAAGCAGACCGCGCATCTGTACCTGGCGGCGATAAATCGGGGGTAGCCGTGAGCATCACCATAGCTGCTTACGAGATTCCTTGGGAACGGGAGTCAGCTTATGTTGATCCAGCGACCTTCCTGCATGTCGACTCGCTGCTGAGCGGACATTGGAAGGAGAAGAATGCGCTCGATCCAAACTATTTCCAGAGGGCTTTGGTCGAGCTGTCGCTCTTCTGCGATCTCTACTGCCTGAGGGACAAGATCTGCTACTTCGTCGGCAAAGCGCCACCCTCGAAGTTTCACCATGTTCTTCCGGAGAAGCCATTCAATCTCGGGGAGCTGACCTCGCTGAAGGGGCTCGCCGCGCCTCTCGTCGGATTGAGTTTCTTGACGATCGATCCAGAACAGCGATCGAGGATATTCGCGAGGTGGTATGGCATTGCCCGTTCGGCGCCGCCCGACGACGCGCAGGCGCGCGAAGTGCTGGCCCACGGCTGTGATCAGGCCATGCTTGGCGCGATGGTCGAGGAACTCCTGCCGCAGATCAGCTATGTTCCCAGTATCGATGCCACCGCTGCCTATCTAGCGACGGATCCGCGCGAGATTGAGCTTGCCGCGCATAATCTCTTGCTGGCGACCTGGAACCGGCTGGACAAGTCGTTTCGACACAAGGGCGATCTGCGCGCCGCGCTTGCGGGCGTGTCGCAACCGAGACTTCCCCCGCTTCTGTCGATGATCCTAGATACGATTTCGGTTCCGGAAGAACTGCCGGAGGAACTCGATGCCTGGCGGCGACGTCTCAAGCCGCTTCGGAAGCGCTACACCGACCTGACCCTGCTCAGCGGCTCCGAGATGCCGCTGGCGATGTGGGAGAAGGAATATGTGAAGCTGACGAGGGATATCGAGAAGTTTCTCCGAAAATTCCAGATTGCCGACCCTTGGGAGCAGGCGCGCGGCACAAGTCCCTGGGACTTGGGAACAGGCAGCGAGAAATGGACGAAGGACGGTCCCACGAGCCAGCTGGAGCTGAAGATCAGCACGCTCGTGCGGATTGGTCTCGAAGGAGTCACTTCGCTCGTCGCTCGGCAACGGATTCGTCCTTTGCCGTCGGTACGGAGCCGCCTTGGCCGGCTTCGCTCGGTCAATTCGCGCCTGCGGTCGGTATTCGGGGGCGAGTGGAATGATGAGGCGACCAGCGAATTGCACCGGATTGCCGAGACGCAGGATGCGCGCTGGGAAAAATTGGCGAAAGCCAAGACTGCGACCCTGCGGGTCAGCAGACCCACCAAGGTGCGCAACGACCATCTCGAATCGTTCAATATCGATTCGCTGATTGAGGAGTATAGAAGCAGGATATCATCGACAGGTTCTAGGCTCGGCCGCGCCGAGGTGATGCTCAATATCGGCCTGATTGCAGCGGAGACTGGCGGTCTACAAAGAGCCGCAGCCGTGCTGAGCACCGTGATCGAAGACGCACCGAAGCGCCTCACCGCGGAATGGAAAGAGGTCCTTGGCAAAGCCAATGCTGGCCTTGGTCGCCTCTTTGGGCAGGTGGGCCAAAAGGCGCAGGCGCTCGAATATCTTGAACGTGCCCGAAAGACCGCGCCGAACAGCGCATGGGTGCTGAACGAGTTCGGGGCATTCCTTGCCCAACACGACGACAAGAACTCAGAATTTCTATTCCGCCGGGCGCTGTCCGCCGATCCCGAATTCCAGGCGGCGTGGCTGAATCTCGGCAATCTCCTTGCGATCGATAGGACGAGCGAGGCAATAGAATGCCTGCGCCGGGCGTCCGGCATTGAAGATGTGCTTACCGAGCCTGGCCTGACCGGTCTCGGCAAAGCCCTGTTGCGTGACGGCCAGGTTGCAGAAGCGATCGGCGCGTTCCGGAGACTTGCCGACCGCGACAAGTCGAACGCAGCGAATTGGCTCGATCTCATCGCCGCGCAGCTCACCGCGAACGACTATGCCGCCGCCGGGCAGACCGTGAATGAAGCGCAGCAATCCTGCCCCACAATCTCCTTACAGGATGACTGGCTGAACCTCAGTGCTTTCAGCCTGTTGATGGCGGGTGAGCATGACCGAATACTAGCGTCTTACGATTCACCGGCGCACCGAAAGCTCGGCGGCGCGCTGTTTCTGGAGACATTGGGTGCAGCGCATCTGGCCAAGGGCAATCCGACCGAATCGGTCAAACGGTATCTGGAAGCCCATTCCAAAGGGGCAGGGAGCCCCGACTATCTGCTGCGCGTCGTCGATATCCTTATGCAGGAAGGAGAGCGCACGGCGGCGCTGCGCCACGCACAACGCGCTGCCCGTGAGTTTCCGGATAGTCCAGATGCGCTAGGTTGCCTGGGAGATGCGCTCTACGGGCTTGGCCGCACGGCCGACGCCCTGCGCGTTTTCGAGAAGGCAGTAGCCGCCGGCTTCAAGTCATCACGAAAGTTCTACAGCCTGGCCACCAAGCGCGAGCAGGTTAAGGACTGGGGGCAAGCTATCCAATTCCTTCAGCTGAACATCACGATGGGAGAAGAGTTCGCCGAATGCTATGCCAACCTTGCTGCGGACCTGTGGGAAGTGGGCAAGCCGCGCGAAGCGCTGGAAAGCGCCAAGCGCGCCGTCGAGCTCAATCCGGACGACCCTATCGGGGTCAACACCCTCGCCAGCATGTACCACATCAACGGCGAGCGTGATCTCGCGATCGCGAATTACGACAAGCTGTTGACGATGGACTTCTCGCACGCGGAAGTACGTGCGGTGGCTCAAGCGAACCGCGACATGCTCATTGCCAACCCCTAGGGACTTAGCCGCGTGCAGGAATTCGCTCCAAGTCGGCGTCCATAGCTGAGCAGGCGAATCTCAGGCCCGCACAACCTTGTCCGAAACTACGCCGGCACGACCACAGGCATTGCGCGTGTCGATGATCAGCTTCGCCGAAGCGGCGAGTGCCGCGTAATCGACCGAGTCATGGTCGGTGGCGATCAGCACTGCGTCATACTTGGCGATCTCGGCCTCGTCCCACGCCACGCCATTGCGGAAATTGAGTGTCGGGTGCTCGCGGGTATTGTCGATCTGGGCGACATGCGGGTCGTGGAAGTCGGCGGTGGCGCCGCGCGCCTCGATCATCTCCATCAGACGCAGCGACGGGCTCTCGCGGATATCCTCGACATTCTTCTTGTAGGCGACGCCCAGCACCAGGATGCGCGCACCGCGCAGACCCCGGCCGAAACGGGCGTCGAGCGTGTCGGCCATGACGCGGACGACATGCTGCGGCATGTCCGCGTTGATCTGGCCGGCCAGCTCGATGAACTTGGTGTGCTGGTTGTACTCGCGCGCCTTCCAGGTGAGGTAGAAGGGGTCGATCGGGATGCAGTGCCCGCCCAGGCCCGGGCCCGGATAGAAGGGCATGAAGCCGAACGGCTTGGACTTGGCCGCGTCGATCACTTCCCACACATCGATGTCCATCGCGGTGAAGATCAGCTTTAGCTCGTTGACCAGCGCGATGTTGACCGCGCGGAACACGTTCTCGGTGATCTTCACGGCTTCCGCCGTCGCCGCCGACGAGACCTGGATCGCCTGGGGCACGATGTGGCGGTAGAGCGCGAGCGCGAGGCTGGCCGAGACGGTGTCGTCGGCGCCGACGACCTTGGGGATCTTGGTGGTGGAGAAGGTCGGGTTGCCCGGATCCTCGCGCTCGGGCGAATAGGCGAGGAAGAAGTCCTTGCCGGCGATGAGCCCTTCGGCCTCGAGGATCGGCTGCATCACTTCCTTGGTGGTGCCGGGATAGGTGGTCGATTCGAGGATGACGAGTTGTCCGCGGCGCAGTGTCTTGGCGATCGCGCGGGTGGTGGTCTCGACATATTTGAGGTCGGGCTCGAGATGGCGGGTGAGCGGCGTGGGGACGCAGATCAGCACCGCATCCGCTTCGCCCAGGCGCTCCAGATGGGCGGTGGCGCGGAGCTTTTCGTTTTCCACCAGCGGCGCGATACGGGCGCCGTCGATATGCTTGATATAGCTCTCACCGGCGTCGAGCGCGTCGATCTTGGCTTGGTCGACGTCGAAGGCGAGGACGGGGCAGCCGGCTTCGCCGAATGCGACTGCGAGGGGCAGGCCTACATAGCCCATGCCGATCACGCCGATGATCGCCGTGCCGCCTTCGATCCGCGCCTGAAGCTTGAGCCCATGCGCGGGCCATTCGATGCTCATAGAAACCTATCCCGGTGAAACTCGCTCTGGCGCGTTTCATGGCCCGGCAGGGGTTTCAGTTTCGATAATGCGCCAGATACCAATCGATGAAGGCGGGCACGCCGGCGCTGGGCGGCGTGCTGGGCGCATAGCCGGTCAGGGCCTTGAGCAGCGCCGACGAAGCTTCGGTGGCGGGGACGTCGCCCTGCTGCATCGGCAGGAAGTTCTTGATCGCTTCCTTGCCGAGCGCGCGCTCGATCTCGCCGATATAGTCCATCAGCTGGGTCTGCTGGCCGGCGCCGATGTTGACGGTGCGGAAGGGCGCGACGGGCGATAGGCTGTCGCCTTCCACCGGCGTGTCGCCGGGCACCGCTTCGGTGAGGCGTACGATCGATTCGGCGAGATCCTCCACATAGGTGAAGTCGCGGACCATGTTGCCGTTGTTGTAGACGTCGATCGGCTCGCCGGCGAGAATGCCCTTAGTGAACTTGAACAGCGCCATGTCCGGCCGGCCCCAGGGACCATAGACCGTAAAGAAGCGGAAGAAGGTCATCGGCGTCTTGAACAGATGCGCGTAGCTGTGGCCCATCAGCTCGGTCGCGCCCTTGGTGGCGGCGTAGAAGCTCAAGGGGGTGGCGGTGCGCTGGATCTCGGTGAACGGCATGTCGGTGTTGGCGCCGTAGACCGAGCTGGTCGAGGCGGCGAGCAGGTGC
This sequence comes from Sphingomonas sp. GW821-FHT12D09, assembly GCF_058807215.1. Classification (NCBI taxonomy): domain Bacteria; kingdom Pseudomonadati; phylum Pseudomonadota; class Alphaproteobacteria; order Sphingomonadales; family Sphingomonadaceae; genus Sphingomonas; species Sphingomonas sp. GW821-FHT12D09. The sequence continues at coordinate 630,737 of NZ_JBXAQL010000002.1, forward strand.
TTCGTCGCGTGGCGTCGGGCCAGTTCAAGCACGTTGAACGTGCCGATCAGGTTGGCCGAGACATAGGATTCGGGGCTGTCGATCGAGTGGCGGACGCCGGCTTGCGCGGCGAGATGGATCACCACATCGGGTTGGAATTCGGCCCAGGTCCTGCCGAACGCGTCCATGTCGTCGATCGAGACGCGGGCGACCTTGAAGTTGGGGTGGTTCGACAGGATGTCGTTGCGCGCTTCCTTGAGCGCCACGTCGTAATAGGCGCTGAAATTGTCCACGCCGAGCACGGTGGCGCCGCGCTGGAGCAATTTGCTGGCGGTGTGGAAGCCGATGAAGCCGGCCGAGCCGGTAACCAGGACGCGCGTCATGGGAAGGGCAGGTGCCTCAAGGGCGCGGGGATGTCCAGTCACGCGCCGCAGCTGGGACAGCCGGGGTCCTTGGGCAGCGTCAGCGTGCGGAAGCGGAAGGCAAGGGCATCGACGAGGAGGAGCTTGCCGGCGGGATCCTCGCCGAAGGGCGCGATGGCGCGGATCGCCTCCAGCGCGGCGAGGCTGCCCATCACGCCGGTGAGCGCGCCGAGCACGCCCTGTTCGGCGCAACTGATGCCGGGGCGCTCGGGATCGTGGCCGACGAAGCAGCGGTAACAGGGCTTGTCCGCTTCCCAGCCACGGAAGAGCCCGAGCTGGCCTTCGAACTCGGAGACGGCGGCGGAGACGAGCGGGATGCGGTGGCGCAGGGCCGCATCGGCGACGGCGAGGCGGGTGGCGAAGTTGTCGCAACCGTCGAGGATCGCATCCGGGCGAAACTGTTCGATCAGTGCGTCGGCGTTGCCGGCGTCGATCCGGTGCTCGAAGCCGGTGAAGGCCACTTCCGGGTTGAGCGCGGCGACGCGGGCGCGGGCGGCCTCGATCTTGGGCCGGCCGACATCGGCGGTGGCGTAAAGCGTCTGGCGCTGGAGGTTGGAGAGCGAGACGGCGTCGTCATCGACCACGCCGAGCGCGCCAATGCCGGCCGCCGCGAGATATTCGATCGCCGGCGATCCTATCCCGCCGGCGCCGATCACCAGCACGCGCGCCGCCTTCAGCCGCATCTGCCCGCCGCCGCCGATCTCGCGCAGCACGATATGGCGGGCGTAGCGCTCGAGCTCCGCGTCGGAGAGGGTCATGGAGCCCAGGTGAAGGTGAGCGTGGTGCGGTACCATTGCTCGTTCGCGCCGGGGCGGGGCAGCAGATTGCCGCGCGTCAGGCCGGGGGCGAGCGCCGCTGCATATTGCTCGACCGAGGGGCAGTTGATCGCGCGGGGGACCGAAGTGCGGACATTGCCGCTCTCGTCGATCAATATCGCGACCGCGACGGCGATCTCGCCGGGCCTGGGCGTCACGCATTTGCGCAAGCGCACTTCGCGCTGGACGAAGTTCTGCATCTCGGACGTGACGATCGGCGGCGCGCGCCAGGGCAGAGGGGGCAGCGCGTCCCAGTCGATCGGCGCGGTCTGCAGCGCCGCGGCAAGGAGGAGAAGGTTGCTCATCTGCCGGTCGAGCCAAAGCCTCCGCTGCCGCGCACGGTCTCGTCGAGCGAGGCGACTTCCTCGAGGTCGGCATGCTGGACCGGGGCGGGCACGAGCTGGGCGATCCGGTCGCCACGGGCGATCGGGAAGGGCGCGTCGCCGAGATTGGCGAGGATCACCTTCACTTCGCCGCGATAGTCGCTGTCGATCGTGCCGGGCGTGTTGAGGCAGGTGATTCCGTGCTTGAGCGCGAGGCCCGAGCGCGGGCGGACCTGGACTTCGAAGCCGAGCGGGATCGCCATGGCGAAGCCCGTCGCCACCGCATGGCGGGCGCCGGGGGCAAGCGTCAGGTCCTCGGCCGCGACCACGTCCATGCCGGCGGCGCCTGCGGTGGCATAGGCGGGCAGCGGCAGGCCCTCGCCATGCGGCAGGCGCTGAAGGGCAATGCGGATCGGTGCGGGCATCAAGAAGGCTTTCCTGGCAGGGCGGCGGCGAGGCGCTGGAGCGCGGAGATCACTTCGGGATCGCCGAGCAGCTCATGGTCCTTGCCGGGGATGATACGGTAATCGGTGGCGATGCCGCGCAGCGACAGCGCCTCTGCATAGAGGCGCGAGAAGCGCAGCGGCGTGGTCTTGTCGTCGCCGCCGACCAGCACCGCGGCACGCAGGCTTGGTGTCATGCCGCCGACGAGCTTGACCGGGTCGAGGCTGGTCACCGGCGCGTCCCACAGCGGCGTGGGCGACACGCTCTTCATGTACTTGCGCCACTCGGGCAGGGCGCAGGGGCAGGAGACGAGGACCACGCCGTCGACCAGACCGGGATACGTCGCCGCCAGGTCCGCGGCGATCGCGGCACCGCCCGAATGGCCGACCAGCACGGTGCGCGCCTGGCCATAGCGGCGCTGGAGGTGGCGGATCGTCTCGGCGATGCTGGCGATCCGGTCGGCAGTGTAGTTGTCGCCCGTAGTCTGGCCGCGCTCGCCGGGGGAGCGATGGCCCTCCGGATCCTCATAGCCGGGGCGAAGCAGCGCGACTGCGACGCTTTGCGGCACTGCCTCGGCGGCGCTGCGGGCGAAGGCATAATGATAGTCGGGCTTGGTGAAGGGCGCGTCGCCGTGCAGCACGACGACCAGCGTGCGGACCTGGCGGGCCGGGGTATCGCCGAAGCTCTGGGTATAAAGGCCGGCGCCCGGCGCCGAAGCGGACGGGTGCGTGGCCGGCATGCAGGCGGCAAGCCCTGCGCCCAGCAATAGCGCGAGACTAGAGCGCATCGGCGATACGCGTTGCCAGCCGGCGGGCAACTTCGTCCTTGGGCAGGCGTTCCCAGCTTTCGACACCATCGGCGGTGACGATATGAACGGCATTGGCTTCACCGCCCATCACATCGCCGGAAACGTCATTGGCGACAATCCAGTCTGCGCCCTTGCGAGTCCTTTTCGCGGTGGCGTGTTCGATCACCTGCTCGGTCTCGGCCGCGAAGCCGATGACGAGGCCCGGCCGGCGCGGGCTGGCGGCGAGCATGGCGAGGATGTCGGGGTTCTCGGACAAGGTGAGCGAGGGCGGCGTGCCGGCCTGCTTCTTGAGCTTCTGCTCGGCGCGCTCGGCATGCCAGTCGCCGACAGCGGCGACCATCGCCGCGGCGTCGGCGGGCAGCGCCTGGGCGACGGCATTGGCCATGTCCTGCGCAGTCTCGACATCCACGCGGGTGACGCCCGGCGGCGTGGCGAGGGTGACGGGCCCGGACACGAGGGTGACCTTCGCCCCCAGCGCGGCGAGCGCGCCAGCAATGGCATAGCCTTGCTTCCCCGAGGAGCGGTTGGCGATGTAGCGGACCGGATCGATCGGCTCGTGGGTGGGGCCGGCGGTGATGAGGATATGCTTGCCGGCGAGGCGCTGGCTGGTGCCGAAATGCTGCTGGATCGCCGCGAGGATCGCCTCGGGCTCGGGCAGGCGGCCGGGGCCGTATTCGCCGCAGGCCATCGGGCCCTCATCGGGCTCGATCACCGTGACGCCGTCGCCGCGGAGCGTAGCGACGTTGCGGCGGGTGGCGGCGTGCTGCCACATGCGCACGTTCATCGCGGGGGCGGCGAGCACGGGCTTGTCGGTGGCCAGCAGCAGCGTGGTGGCGAGATCATCGGCGATGCCGGCGGCCATCTTCGCCATCAGATCGGCGGTGGCGGGGGCGACGACCACCAGGTCCGCCTCGCGGCTGAGCTGGATATGGCCCATCTCGGCCTCGTCCTTGAGGTCGAACAGGTTGGTGTAGACCTGGTTCTCGCTGAGCGCCGCGAGCGTCATCGGCGTGACGAAATGCTGGCCGCCGGCGGTGAGTACGCACTTCACCTCGATCCCGGCCTTGCGGCACAGGCGGATCAGCTCGCACGCCTTGTAGGCCGCGATGCCGCCGCCGACGATCAGGAGGATCTTGCTCATCGTGTGACCTTTGTCACGGTGATCCTACGCCTGTCGAGCGCCTGGCGGAACAGGTCGCGCAGGGCGTCGGGCACGAAGGCCAGGCCGATCAGCGAGAGCGGGGCGACCATCAATGCCCAGTAGAAGGTATCCGGGCGGGCGAAGAGCGCGATCACCAGGCCGAAGGCAGCAATCGTGCCGGCGACGCGCAGCGCGGCCTGGTCCTTCCAGCCGATCCAGCCGAACAGCGCGAGGGTGAAGAGCAGCACGCCAAGGGCCATCGGGAAGAGCTGGAGCGCGGTCGACAGCACCATCGTCTTGGCGAAGAAGCCATAGCCGCCCAGGCCATTCCAGCCGGGCGAGGCAGGATCGGCGGCGCTGGTGACCTGGCCGACGGCATAGGCGTGGAAGCCGAGTGCGACGGCGAGGCAGGCGAGTGCGACGCCCCAGCCGATCGCCTCGCGCTTCTGTCCTTCGAACCAGGCGGCGGCGAACATGACGATGGCGAACAGCGCGGCGGTCTCGCGGATCAGCATGGCGAGAAGGGCGATGGCGACCGCCTCGACCCAGCGGCCTGGCTTGCGGATGCCGAGCGACAGCGCGACGAGCAGCCCCGCCCAGATCTCGTGGAAGGCCCAGAGATCGGGCTGGACAAAGGCCATCAGCCCGCCGGCGAGCAGCGTGAGGCCGATCGCCACCGGTGGCCAGCGGGTCATGCCCGCACGCAATTTCATCGCCCAGACGGCGAAGACCGAGGCGACGAGCGCGTAGAGGAGGCCAAGCACGACCGGCTTGGGCAGATGCGCCTCGACCATCGCCAAGCCGGGTAGGCGGAAGCAGATGAAGGGACGCAGCGGGTAGTTGCCGGCGCGCAGGGCATCGGCCGCGACTTCATAATAGCCGCCGCCATGCGCGACGCCCGCGACGATGTTCTCGTACAGCACCACGTCGCTCTGGTCGTCGGCGCGCTTGCCCGGATCGCCGCTCACCGGCGGCGGGCCGGCGGCGATCAGCGCGGTCAGCGAGAGCAGCAGGAACAGGGCGAGCATGCCCAGCGCGATCCGGGCACGGCCGCGACCGAGCGCGGCGAAGCGCGTCGGTTCGGCCAGCCACTGGATCGCACCCAGCCTCACGAAAGGAAGTACATCATGATCGCGGCGCCGACTGCGCCGGAGAGCACCGCCACCGCCGCATAGCGCCAGCCGCCGACGACGCGGATCCGCTCGATCTCCTTGAGCGGAGGCGAGGGCGGGGCGCCGCCGGGCGCGGGGAAGCGCAGCTCGATGTTGCGGATCAGGTCGGGCAGGCGGGCGAGGGTGCGGATATCCTCGACGATCCGATCGGCGATCTTGGCCTCGGGGCCCAGCTCGGTGCGGATCCATTCGCGGACGAAGGGCGCCGAGACGTCCCACAGGTTGATGTCGGGATCGAGCGTGCGCGCCACGCCCTCGACCATCACCATCGTCTTCTGGAGGAGAAGGAGATGCGGCTGGGTCTGCATGTCGAAATCGCGGGTGATCGAGAACAGGCCGTCGAGCATCGCGCCCATCGACATGTCCTTGACGGGCAGTCCGCGCATCGGCTCGCCGACCGCGCGCAGGGCGGTGGCGAACTCGGCGACATTGTGGTGCGGCGGGACATAGCCTGCCTCGAAATGGATCTCCGCCACGCGCTTGTAGTTGCCGGTGATCAGCCCGTACAGGATCTCGGCGAGCCAGACGCGGGCGCGGCGATCGATACGGCCCATGATGCCGAAGTCGATCGCGGCGATGCGGCCATCGGGAAGCGCGAAGAGGTTCCCCTGGTGCATGTCGGCGTGGAAGAAGCCCTCGGCGATCGCCTGGCGGAGGAACGCCTTGATCAGCCGGCTGGCGAGGATCGTGGTGTCGTGGCCGGCCTCGACCAGCCGCTCGACATGCGAGAGCTTGATGCCGTCGATCCATTCGAGGACCAGCACCTTGCCGGTGGTCCGCTGCCAGTCGATCTGCGGGACCATGAAGTCGGGCTCGGCCTGCATGCCTTCGGCCAGTTCCGAGGCGGAGGCGGCTTCGCGGCGCAGGTCGAGTTCGCGCGCGGTCCAGCGCTTGAAGGTCTCGATGACCAGGCGGGGGCGCAGGCGAGAGGCTTCGCCCCCCATGCGCTCGACCTGGGCGGCGGCCCATTCATAGGTGTCGATCGCGCGCGCGAACTCGGCTTCGATACCGGGGCGCAGCACCTTCACCGCGACCTGGCGGCCGTCGGTGGTGATCGCGCGGTGGACCTGGGCGATCGAAGCTGCGCCGACGGGATGCTCGTCGACTTCGGCGAAGAAGCTCTCGAGCGGGCGGCCATAGCTCGTCTCGATGCGCTGACGGATCACCGAAAAGGGAAGCGGCGGCAGCGCGTCCTGCAGGCGGAGCAGGTCGTGCGCAGCTTCGTCGCCGACCAGGTCGGGGCGGGTGGCGAGCGTCTGGCCGAGCTTGATCGCAGCGGGGCCGATCGCTTGGAAGGCATCGGCATAGCGCGGCACCTTGGGCACGCGCGCGCCGAAACGGGCGATGCGCGCCACGCGGCGGACGGGCTTGGGCGTGTGGGGATCCTGCTCGATGCCGCGCAGTGCACCGTGGCGCGCAAGGATGCGGCCCCATTTGAGCAGGCGCCAGAGATGGACGGCGGGGGCGGTCATAGCACCCCGCAAAGCGTTGCTTTGCCGGGACCTCGCATCAGGCAAGCCCCGTCATCCCCGCGAAGGCGGGGATCCAGGGTAACAGAGCGCACCCCTTGCGACTCTGGATCCCCGCCTTCGCGGGGATGACGGAATTGGGGTTGGGCCGAGGTCACTGGGTTCAAATCTTCCAGCCGCTGTGGATCGCGACCAGCCCGCCGAGCAGCGGCTCGACCTTGGTCTGCACGAAGCCGGCCTCGCGGATCATGCGCTCGAATTCGGGCATGGGCGGAAAGCGGCGGATCGATTCGATCAGGTAGCGATAGCTCTCCGCGTCGCCCGCCAGCAACTGGCCGAGCTTGGGGACGAGCTTGTGCGAATAGGCGTCATAGACTTCGGCGAAGCCCGGCCACTGGGTAGTCGAGAACTCCAGCACGAAGAAGCGGCCGCCGCGCTTCAATACGCGGTGCGCCTCGCGGAGTGCCTTGGGGATGTCGGTGACGTTCCGGATACCGAAGGCGATCGTGTAGGCGTCGAAGAACTTGTCGGGCCATTGCAGCGTCTCGGCATTGGCCTCGCTCCACACCAGCCCGTCGATGCCGCGCTCGGCGGCGCGCTCGACACCGACGGCTAGCATCTCGGGGTTGATGTCGGCAACCGTGATCGCCGCGCCCGAAGGCGCCATGCGAAAGGCGATGTCGCCGGTGCCGCCGGCCATGTCGAGGATATGTTCGCCGGCGCGCGGCTTCACGCGGCGGACGAACTTGTCCTTCCACAGGCGGTGGAGGCCGCCCGACATGGCATCGTTCATCAGGTCGTATTTGGCCGCGACATTGGAGAAGACCTCGCCGACGCGGCGGGTCTTTTCCTCGGGGGCCACATCCTCGTAGCCGAAGGAGACGGTGTCGGTCATGGGAGGGGCTGTAGCGAGCGTTTCTCGACGAAGGAAGGGCTGGCGGGCTAGGGAGCGTGTATGCCTGAATTACCCGAAGTAGAGACGACCGTTCGCGGCCTCGAGCCGGTGCTCAAGGGCGAGACGATCACCCGCGTCACGCTCCACCGCGCCGACCTGCGCCGGCCCTTCCCCGATGGGCTGGGCCAGAGGCTTACCGGGGCCGTGGTCACGGGGATGGGGCGGCGGGCCAAATATGGGCTGATCGAGACGAATCGGGGCGATACGCTAGTCTTCCATCTCGGCATGTCCGGGCGCTGGCGGATCGATCCGGCGGAGATCGGCAAGCATGATCATATGGTGCTGGAGACGCAGCATCATCGGCTGGCGCTCAACGATCCGCGGCGATTCGGGTCGGTCGACCTGGTGCCGACCGCGGACCTGGCCGTGTGGCCGGCGTTCGCGGCGCTCGGGCCCGAGCCGCTGGGTCCCGATTTCAATGCCGCGCACCTCGCCCGCGTGTTCAAGGACCGCGTCGCGCCCGTGAAGGCGCTGCTGCTCGACCAGCGCGTCGTGGCGGGACTGGGCAATATCTATGTGTGCGAGGCGCTCTACATCGCCCGCATCGCGCCTGCCCGCGAAGGCGGCTCGATCTCGAAGGCGCGGCTGGAGAAACTGGTCACGGCGATTCGCGACGTGCTGGAGAGCGCGATCCGCGCTGGGGGTTCGACGATTCGCGATTATGCCCAGCCGGACGGCGAGCTTGGCTATTTCGCCAAGGAATGGCGGGTATATGGGCGCGAGGGCGAGCCCTGTGGCTGTGGCGGGCTGGTCGAGCGACGCGTCGATTCGGGGCGGTCGACCTTCTGGTGCCCGAAATGCCAGAAGTGACCCTTATGTCCTTAGGCGGTTGACCCGAATCGCTGCGAGGGTTAAGGGGCCCGTCTTTCCGGGCGTGGACCGCTGGTCTCGCGCCCAAAACATTTTACGAGCAGGAACGACACGGCATGGCGAATACGCCGCAAGCGAAGAAGCGTATCCGGCGCAATGCGCGCCGCGCGGAGATCAACGGCACCCGCGTGAGCCGTCTCCGCACCTTCGTGAAGAAGGTCGAGTCGGCCCTTGAGGCTGGCGACAAGGCTGCGGCTGCTGCCGCGCTCGCCGCTGCGCAGCCGGAAATGGCGCGTGGTGTTGCCAAGGGCGTGCTCCACAAGAACACCGCCTCGCGCAAGTTCGCGCGTCTGAACAAGCGCGTCGAAGCGCTGGCATAACCGTAACTTTTCCGTAACAAAGCCCCGCGGGACGCAAGTTCCGCGGGGTTTTTGTCGTGTCCTGCAGGGGCCCGTGGAACGAATCGTGGTTACCATTCTGGAACCGTGAGAAACGCGCGAGTCGCGATGTCTTTGCTTAGTAACATGGGTTAAAATCGAGCCGTTCCAATGGCTTGAATGGCTCGGGGCACGCATTTGCGTGGGTTAGGGCGAGTCAACAAAACTATTTCAGAATCTTTACATGCCGCCCCCTTGCTCGACTCGAAAGCGCGTCCCTAAAACAACGCTCCCAGGCGAGATTCGCCGGGGTGTCCGGGGGGTTCATTCACTCGGGTGTACGGCCCACTGCACCACGACCGGGGATGTCCGGTGCGGGCGGGCTTCATGTCGGATTAAATTGTCGCGCGGGATGCAGAAGCTTCCCGCGAAGGAGGGGTGCGTCACGGTGACTCAGGTGCAGGCCTTGGAGCGGGATGGGATGGAAGCTGCGGTTGCAAAGGCTTGGACGCACGTGCGCGCAAATCTGCGCCGCTCTGCGGGCCAGCGCCTGTTCGACCAGTGGCTGAAGCCAGTGGTCCTGATCGAGGGCAGCAATGCCGAGATCGTGCGCCTTGGGCTGCCGTCGGCGTTCATGACCCAGTGGGTGAAGAATCACTATGCCGAGCGGCTGCTGCTCGAGTTCCGCGGGCAGATCCCTGCGGTGCGCAGCGTCCTGCTCGAAACGGTGGCGGATGAACCCAAGCGCGTGCTGAGCGCAGCTGCTGCGGTTGCCGACACCGCGCCGGTGGCGGCAGCGACGGGCACGCCGGCCGAGCGCCCGCAGTTCGACGTGCGCTTCAGCTTCGAGCGTTTCGTGATCGACGCGACCAACCGCGTCGCCTGCAACGCCGCCAAGGCGATGGCTGAGCCCGGTGCGCCGCGCTTCAGCCCGCTCTACCTTCATGCCGGCACGGGGCAGGGCAAGACGCACCTGATGCACGCGATCGGCCATGCGTTCCTGGAAGCCAATCCGGAAGCGACTGCGATCTATGTGACCGCCGAGCGCTTCATGTTCGAATTCGTCCAGGCACTGCGCAACAAGGACACGCACGCGTTCAAGGCGCGGCTGCGCTCGGTCGATCTGCTGATGATCGACGATCTGCAGTTCATCGGCGGCAAGGACGCGACGCAGCAGGAGTTCTTCCACACCGTCAACGAGTTCATGTCGTCGGGCAAGAAGCTGGTAATCGCCGCCGATCGCGCTCCGCAGGCCCTGGAAGGCTTTGAACCGCGCCTTGCCGGGCGCCTGGCATCGGGCCTGGTGGCGGACATAAAGCCGGCCGAGCTCGAGCTGCGCCGCGCGATCGTGGGCCGCAAGCTGCTCGACATGCCGGCGGTGACGATGCCGCACGAAGTGATGGACCTGCTCGCCGCACGGATCACCACGAACGTCCGCGAGCTCGAAGGCGCGCTTAACCGCCTCGTCGCCTATGCCCAGCTGAACGGCGAGACGATCACGATCGACTTCGCTACCAACGTGCTCGGCGAAGTGCTGCGTTCGGCCCAGCGCCGGATCACGATCGATGAGATCCAGCGCGCAGTCTCGGCGCATTTCGAAGTGAAGCAGATCGACCTGATCTCCGAGCGCCGCGCCGTGGCGATCGCCCGGCCGCGCCAGATCGCGATGTACCTGGCCAAGCGCCTGACTACGCGTTCACTGCCCGAGATCGGCCGCAAGTTCGGCAACCGCGACCATTCGACCGTGATCCACGCGGTCAAGCGGATCGAGGAGCTGCGCGGCAAGGACGTCGAGATCGACACTGCGGTGCGCACGCTGATGCGCACGCTCGAGGGTTAGGGTCAGGCTAAGGGGGAGCTTCAGGGCTCTATTCCCTCCCGTCCCCCGGGAGGGCAGGGTGGAGGAGCTGAGAGCGGGGCAACGCAGATCGGTCACGCCTCCACCCTGATTGGTCCCGCAAGGGGCAAAGGAAAGGCCGGGGCGCGCATCCCGGCCTTTTCCATATGTCTAGACATAATCAGTCGCTCAGGGCACGATCCGGAAATAATAGCTGTAGTTCCGCACGGTGCCGCCGACGTTCACGTTGCTGATCGTGACGTCGTAGAGGGTGTTGGTGGTGAGCCCCGCCACGCTCCATTGCAAATTGTTGGGCAGGCCATAGCCGTCATTGTCGTACGACACGTTCGACACGGTGAGCGCCGCGCCGCCGCGCACCCGCACGCTGATCGTCGCGGCCGAGAAGTTCACCGAGCTGTTCGCGCCGAAGTTCGAGGTCTTGTTGGCGATCACGCCGAACGAGAGCAGTGCGCCATTCTCGTAATAGCGGGCCGGATACTCCTCGAACGGATAGGCGACATAATCGGGAAGCGGACCGGCGGTGTTCGAGGTGCTGTTGATCACCTTGATCGAGGCGCCGTCGGCGCGGTTGCTCGTCTGCCAGACGCCAGCGACGCGGCCATAGGCGATGGTCGAGAGGAACGGATAGAGCAGCCAGCGACGATGGCCGATATTGTTCGCCACCAGATTGTTGGTGTCGGTGAGCCAGCCGACCATGATGTCGGCATCCCGCGAATAGCGCAGGCCGCCCGTGCCCAGATAGATGTTGCTCTGCCCGGCCGCGGTGGCGCCGGCGGACGTGTAGCAGAGCCAGCTTGTCGGCGGGGTGTGGCTGAGCTGGCCGTTGGCAGCCATCATCAGCGCGGATTGCTGGACGGCAGGCTCATCCGCCGCGGCATAGGTGACGGCGGGCAGATTGTGGTGCGCGCGGATATCGTTGAGCGTCGCCAGCACCCGCGCACCGACTTCGGGCTTGAGCGTGCCGGCCTGGCAAGCGGCGATGTTGGGCTGGGCGCTGTAGAGAAGCGCGGCGCCGGTCAGGAAATCGGTGCCGCTCGCGGGCTCGCTGCTGACCGGAGTCGGTGTGGGCGTCGTGGTTGGGGTGGGCGTGGGCGTCGATCCCGGCGCCGGCGTCGGGGTGGGCGTGACGACGGTGCCACCACCGCCGCCGCCAGAGCCTCCTCCGCCCCCACTACAAGCTGCAACTGCGCTCCCGAGGAGCAACGCGGGAATCAAGCTACGCATAGGCACTCTCCGGACACAGAAACCCGGAGGTCCGCGTAAGGGTTCCCCCGGCGAAGGCCTGCGCCTCCGCCGGGGCGGGAATCAGACCTGCAGGCCGACGGCTTTCTGCGCCGCGAGCAGCGTCGGTGCGGCAAGCTCCGTGGCACGCTCCGCGCCCTTGGCGAGCTGGGCGCCGACCGCTGCGCGGTCGCCCAGCAATTGGTTCAGCCGTTCGCGGACCGGGGACAGCACCGAGATGGCGAGATCCGCCAGCGCTGGCTTGAACGCGCCGAAGCCCTGGCCGGCGAACTCCGCGACCACCGACTGGGGATCGCGGTCCGCCAGCGCGGCGAAGATCGTCACGAGGTTCTTCGCCTCGGGGCGCTCCGCCAGCGCATCGAACGAATCGGGCAGGGGCTCAGGATCGGTCTTCGCCTTCTTGAACTTCTGCGCGATCGTGTCGTCATCATCCGACAGGTTGATGCGCGACAGGTCCGACGGATCCGACTTCGACATCTTGGCGCTGCCGTCGCGCAGCGACATGATCCGCGGTGCGGCCTTGGAGATGAAGGGTTCGGGCAAAGGGAACAGCTCGACTTCGTAGTCGGTGTTGAACTTGGCCGCGATGTCGCGGGCGAGCTCGAGATGCTGCTTCTGGTCCTCGCCCACCGGCACGTGCGTGGCCTTGTAGACGAGCACGTCGGCCGCCTGGAGCACCGGATAGGTGAACAGGCCGACACTGGCGCCTTCGCGGTTCTTGCCTGCCTTGTCCTTCCACTGGGTCATGCGGTTCAGCCAGCCCATGCGCGCGGTGCCGTTGAGGATCCAGCACAGCTCGGCATGCGCGGGAACGCGCGCCTGGTTGAACAGGATCGCGCGGTCGTCGATGCCCGAGGCGAGCAGCGTCGCCGCCATCTCGATCGTGGAATTGGCGAGTTCCTGGGGGCTGATATTGCCCGTCAGCGCGTGGAGATCGGCGAGGAAGAAGAGGCACTGCCCCTGATCCTGCATCGCCACCCAGTTCTTGATCGCCCCCAGATAGTTGCCGAGGTGCAGATTGCCGGTGGTCTGAATGCCGGAAACGACGCGCATGATTCACTACTCCACGCCCGGGCTGACCGTTCGGCCTTTGGACGGGCCGCGGGTCCGAGACGGCGGGGACGCAGCCGCACATCGATGTCAGGGACGGGAGGCTCCTAGTCGATGGTAGCGGAGCGACAAAGACAAAACCTCGTCATCCCGGCGAAAGCCGGGACCCAGGGCAGGATGCCGAGCAGCGAAGAAACCCTGGGGGCCCGGCTTTCGCCGGGGTGACGACAAAAAGGGTCAGCGGGCCGCGCGCCGCCGCACCAGCGCCTTGAGGTCCGAAAGACGGAACGCGCGGGTGAGGAAGCAGGCGACGGCGTAGATCGCCACGCCCGCGCCGACGAGCACGACCAGCGCTGCGTAGCGCTGCCAGAGCAGGCCATCGAGCCAGGGATCGAGCAGCCGGTCGAAGCCGAAGATCGCAACGCCCATCAGCACCGCGGCCAGCGCCAGGCGGGGGATACGGCGCTTGAGCTGCGCATCTGCGACGAAATGCCCGCGCTTGCGAAGCTCGGCATAGAGCATCCACACATTCACGGTGGACGACAGCGCCGTGGCGAGCGGCGGGCCGATATGGCCGATCAGCGGGATCAGCGCGAGATTGGCGGCGATGTTCACCGCGACCGAAATGGTGGCGAAGCGCACCGGGGTCCTGGTGTCCTGGCGGGCGTAGAAGCCGGGGGTGAGCACCTTGACCAGCACATAGGAAGGCAGGCCGATCGAGAAGCCGGCCAGCGCCCAGGCGCACTTGACGGTATCGTCGGCGGTGAAGTGGCCGTACTGGAACAGGCCGCGCACGATGGGTTCGGCGGCGACGATCAGCGCCACCATTGCCGGGATCGTCAGGAACAGCGCCAGCTCCATGCCGCGATTCTGCGTCTCCATCGCCTCCTCGTCCTGGCCGGCGGTGAGAAGGCGCGAGATGGTAGGAAGCAGGATGGTGCCGAGGCCGATGCCGATCATGCCGAGCGGCAACTGGTTGAGCCGGTCGGCATAATAGATGAACGAGATCGAGCCTTCGCCGAGCAGATAGCCCGAGAGCGCAGTGGAGATGACGAGATTGAGCTGCACCGCGCCGGCACCGAGCGCGGCGGGCAGGATCAGCTTCATCAGCCGGCGTACTTCGGGATCGAGGCGGGGCAGGCGGGGCCGCAGCGACACGCCGGCGGCGCGGCAGGCGAACCATAGCCAGAGCAATTGCACCACGCCGCCGATCGGGATCGAGATCGCCTGGGCGCGTGCCGTCTCCTCGGGCGTACCGTGCAAGACGAACAAAGCCGTCACCATTGCGATGTTGAGCAGGATCGGGGCGGCGGCGTTGACCCAGAATTTGTCGAGCGAGTTGAGGATGCCGCCCAGCAGCGAGGCGAGGCAGATCAGCATCAGATAGGGAATGGTGATCCGGCTGAGCTCGACCGCGAAGGCGAACTGGTCGTGCGTCGGCGCCTGTTTGTGGAAGCCGCCGGAGAGCGCCGCCGTGAGCGGCCAGGCGGCGGCGAGCATTACTACCGTCATCACCGCGAGGAAGGCGAAGAGCACCGACAAGGTGCGCTCGGCGAAATCGAAGGCGGGCCCGCGCTCGCCGTCGCTCTCGGCGAGCTTGCGGTTGAACATCGGGATGAATGCCGAGGAGAAGGCGCCCTCCGCGAAGAAGGCGCGGAACATGTTGGGCAGGCGGAAGGCGACGAGGAAGGCGTCCGACGCGAAGTTCGCGCCGACATAGCGCGCCTGCAGCGAATCGCGCACCAGCGCGAGGATGCGGCTGGCGAGCGTGAGCCCGCCGACCGACCCCAGGCTGCGGGCGAGCTTCATAAGGAAATTCCTCCCCCAGCTTGCTCGGAAAGGGGGACCGCGATGCGTAGTATCATGGTGGAAGGGCGCGGCGGTTTACCGCCGCGTGCCGCGGAGGCCCCTGCACCATCGTTTTGCGATGGTCCCCCTCCCCGAGACAGGCTCGGGGAGGAATTGGGAGCGGTCACGCCTGGTTCCCCCCTAGAAGTGGATCAGGCTTCGCCCGCCATGTCGCCGGTCAGGCCCGACTCGTTCGCGGCACGCTGCTGGAGATAGATGCCGCCGAAATCGATCGGCTCGAGCATCAGCGGCGGGAAGCCCCCGTCGCGCACCGCGTCGGCCAGCACGCGGCGGGCGAACGGGAAGAGCAGGCGCGGGGCCTCGCCGAGCAGGAAGCCGTCAAGGCCTTCGCCTTCGGGCACGTTGCGGATGCCGAACAGGCCGGCATAGGACAGGTCGACGATGAACGCGGTCTGGCTGTCCGACTGCGCGCGCACTTCGATCTTGAGCACGACTTCGAACACATCGTCGGCGACCTTGCCCGAGCCGATGTTGAACTGGACATCGATCGCCGGGGCGGTCGGGTTCTGGTAGATTGCCGGTGCGTTGGGGTTCTCGAACGAGAAGTCCTTCACATATTGCGACAGAAGGCCAACGGCGGGCGCGGTGTCTTCGCCATTCGCTGCGGGCTCGCCGAATTCGGCGATCGTGTCGTTCTCGGCCATTTCAAACTACCTCTTTTTCGGAAAGTTTCGCGCTGTTGAAGCGTTGGGTCGGCTGCGCGCCTAGCAGGCGGGCGGCTGTGTTTCAATTACCCCAGAATGTGGCGATTTGAAACGCGGGCCGCTTAGGCCTATGTTAACCGGCGAAGCGTTTGGAGGCGTAGTGTACACGATAATCCTGTTCGCCATGGTGGCCGGTTTCCTGGCTCTCCGACTTTATGCCGTGCTCGGCAAGCGCACTGGCCACGAACAGGCGCTGCCCAAGCCCAGCGAGGAGCGCGTGGCGGTGCCGCCGCTGCCGCGCACGATCGACCAAGTCGCCGAAGCGCGCGACCCCGGGACCCGTGCGATCGAGAATGGTGCCGAGACGGGCCTCAAGGCCGTGATTGCCGCGGATTCGAGCTTCGACGTCGCCCAGTTCATCGACGGCGCGAAGAGCGCGTACAAGATGATCCTCGAAGCCTTCTGGAAGGGCGATGAGGAAACGCTCGGCTGGCTGGTGGAGGACGATGTCCGCGCCGGCTTCGCCCAGGCGATCGCCGACCGCAAGGCTGCCGGCCATGTGCTGGAGAACCGGCTGGTCGCGATCGAGCACGCGATGATTTCCGAGGCCGTGGTGGAAGGGAAGGTCGCCCGCATCACCGTCCGCTTCGATGCGGATATCGCGGCAGTGACGCGCGATGGCGACGGCAATCTCATCAGCGGCACGATGAGCGACGCTGTCGAGACGCACGATATCTGGACCTTCGCGCGGAAGCTCCGCAGCGACGATCCCAATTGGAAGCTCGTCGAGACCGACGAAGCCTAAAGGGGCCAAACATGCGAATCTGGGGGGGAGTCGCGCTCGCGGCGCTGTTGGGCGCGTGTTCGGGCGGTGTGGTGCCGCGTGGCGTGGAGCCGGGCTATGCGCCGCCGCGCGAAGCGCCGAGGGAAGTACCGAGGACGGGGCCACGCGAACCTGCGAGTGTCGCCGAGCCGCATTCCAATCCCGCCGCACGCCAGCCCATTCCGGCGACACCGCTCGCCGCCATGCCGGCGGCCGCCGCACCTGCGGGCACGCTCACGGCATCTGCTGCGGGGCTGCTTCCCGGTCCCGCGTTCGATTCGCTGCCGTTGAGCGACGCGGGGGCGGCGCGCGCGCTGGTTGCGTTTCGGCTGAGCTGTGCGTCGCTGGTGCGTCGCACCGATGCGAGCGGGCTCACCAGGGGCAGCGACTGGCAACCTGCCTGCGACGCTGCGCGCGGCTGGGCGGAGCGCGATGCGCGGGCTTTCTTCGCGCGCTGGTTCGAGACCGTCCAAGTCGCCGACGGCAAGGCGCAGGCGACTGGCTATTACGAGCCGGAGATCGCCGGATCGCGCCACAAGCGCCCGGGGTACGAAGTGCCCGTCTACGCCAAGCCCGACGACATCATCGAAGTCGATCTCGGCCAGTTCTCGGCCGAGCTGAAGGGCAAGAAGATCCGCGGCCGCGTCGCCGGCAAGAACTTCCTCCCCTATTTCGACCGCAAGGACATCGACCAGGGCGCGCTGAACGGGCGCGGGCTGGAGATCGCCTGGGCAGCCGACGAGGTGGAGCTGTTCTTCCTCCAGATCCAGGGTTCGGGGCGGCTGCGGGGGCCCAATGGCGAGCTGATGCGGATCGGTTTCGCGGGGCAGAATGGCCGCGAATATGTCGGCATCGGCGCGCTGATGCGGGATCGTGGCCTGCTCCAGCCCGGCAAGGCATCGATGCAGGGCATTATGGAATATCTGCGCACCCATCCCGAAGAGAGGCGGGCGATCATGTGGGAGAACAAGAGCTATGTGTTCTTCCAGGAGCTGAAGGGCGCCGGGCCGAACGGCTCGCTCGGCCTGCCGGTGACCGGCCAGGCCAGCGCTGCGGTCGATCCCAAGTTCATCCCGCTGGGCGCGCCGGTGTTCCTCTCGATGGACCGCGCCGAGGCCAATGGCCTGTGGATCGCGCAGGATACCGGAGGGGCGATCAAGGGGCCGAACCGAGTCGATACCTTCTGGGGAGCGGGTGACGATGCCCGCGCGATCGCGGGCGGGATGAACGCACGCGGCGTCGCCTGGCTGCTGCTGCCGGTCGGTACGCTGAGCCGGCTCGGCGGCGCGCCGATCGCCGACGCGGCGCCGCCGCGCCAGCGGTGAGGCGCCTCGCGCCAGAGGAAGCGGCGCTGTGGAAACGCGTGATCTCCAGCGTCACGCCGATCAAGGCGCGACCGGTGAAGTCCGTCGAGGCGCTCGCAAAGTCGGAGACGCCGGCACCCGTGCCGGCCCCGCTGCCGGCCAAGGTGAAAGGACGCGTGCCGCCGCCGCGGACGGTCGCGCCGGTACCGCCCCCGGCCCGCAAGCCCGCCGCCAACACGCTCGATGCTTCCTGGGACCGCCGCCTGTCGCGCGGTCTCGTCGCCCCGGAATCGACCGTCGACCTGCACGGGTACGGCCTTTCCGCCGCCTATGACCGGCTCGATTTCGGGCTGGAGGCTGCCGTGGCGCGGGGGGACCGGGTGCTGCTGCTCGTCACGGGCAAGCCGCCGCGGCCGGAATCGGAGCGCCCGCATGCCCGCGGCGCGATCCGCGCGGCTGTGGGTGACTGGCTCGCCTCGTCGCGCCATTCCGATCGTATCGCTGCCGTAAGGAGCGCGCATTCGCGCCACGGCGGCGCGGGCGCGCTCTACATCGTGCTGCGGCGCCCCCGAGAAAAATCTTAACTTCTCTCTGCGATCTATTCGGGATCGCCGCCGGTGCCCTGCCGGCGCGCGAGTGATTCCGGGGGGAAGAACGAGCGCAGTGGAAGGATTTTCGCTCAAGAGCCGCGCGATCGCCTTTGCGATGTGCGCCGGAGCCGTGGCGTTCATCCTGGCGCTGGCTGCGGCATCGACTCCTGAGATGATCACCGTCGAGAGCGCCGGACGCGCGCTCATCGCCGCAATCGTCTGCGGTGCGATGTGCTGGGCGTCGGCCGAGCGCACCATCGCCTCCACCGCCGAATCGCTCGACGCTGCCATCGAACGCCTCCAGGGCGCCGCCAATGGCGACCTGCAGAGCGGCATCCCGCCCCAGGTCGGCGAATCGGTGCCTCAGCTCGCACGCGCCATGGACGGGCTGTTCAGCCAGCTCCACGCCAATCTGGAGAGCGTCCAGCGGCTGGCGATGTTCGATCCGGTCACGTCGCTGCCCAACCGCACCAATTTCCGCCGCGCCGCCGAGCGCATGCTCTCCGAGCTGCCGCCCGGCAACATCGCGGTGCTCTTTTTCATCGATCTCGACCGCTTCAAGCACGTCAACGACACGATGGGCCACGCCACCGGCGACGCGCTGCTCGGCATGGTCGCCAACCGTCTCCGCGCCGTGGCGGACCGCTTCGCCGCCGAAGCCGATGCGCGCCCGCCGCTGATCGGACGGCTGGCCGGCGACGAGTTCACCATGTTCTTCCCGACGCTGCGCAACGTGCGGGACGCCGAGCGGATCGGCCGCGGCATCCTCTATGCCCTGTCCGAGCCGTTCGACCTGTCCGACCAGGAAGTGTCGATCGGCGCCTCCATCGGCATTGCGCTGCGCCCCGAGCATGGCACCACGCTGCACGACCTGATGCGGGCCGCCGACGCCGCCATGTACCACGCCAAGGCGATGGGCCGGGGCCGCGCCGAGCATTTCACCGAGATCCTCGCCGCCGAGATCGCCGACCGGGCCCGCCTCGAAAGCGACCTCAGGGAAGCGGTGGACAAGGACCAGTTCACTCTCGTCTACCAGCCCCAGGTCTCGGCCGCCGACGGCCGCATCGTCGCCGCCGAGGCGCTGCTGCGCTGGCGCCACCCCGACGGGCTCAAGATGCCCGGCACCTTCATCCAGCGCGCCGAGGAGACCGGCCTGATCGTCGAGATCGGCGAATGGGTCGTCGAGAACGTCGCCGAGACCATCTCGCGCTGGGGCCGGCTGGGCATCCAGCAGCGCCTCGCCGTCAACATCAGTCCGCGCCAACTCGACCATGTCAGCTTCTTCCGCATGCTTCGCGAGGCGATGCTGGCGGCCAACGCCCCGGCGCATCTGCTCGAGCTCGAGATCACCGAGACGCTGGCGATGCACTGTTCGAGCGAAGTGCTCGAGGCGATCGCCCTGCTGCGTGCCGACGGCGCCACCATCGCCATCGACGATTTCGGCACCGGCTATTCCAACATCGGCCGCCTGCGCACCTTGCCCATCGACCGCATCAAGCTCGACCGTGCCCTGATCGAGCATGTCGCGACCAGCGCCGAGACCCGGGCCATCGCCCAGGCGGTGATCGGTCTGATCCATGGTCTCGGCTGCGAAGCCGTGGCCGAGGGGATCGAGGCCGAGGACCAGGCCACCGTGCTGCGCGTCATCGGCTGCGACATCCTGCAGGGCTATGCCGTGGCGACGCCCATGGAAGAGGAAGCCTTCCTCGAATGGGCCCGCGGCGTGGCGCCACAGCAGCGGATCGCGGGTTAAGCGTAAACCCGCCTCAAGATCTCCTCATAGACATCCGTCAGCGAAACCAGATCGGCGAGGGACACGGCCTCGTCGAGCTTGTGCATCGTTGCGTTGAGCAACCCGAACTCGACCACCGGGCAGAGCTTGGAGAGGAAGCGCGCATCGGAGGTGCCGCCGGTGGTGGAAAGCTCGGTCACCACCCCGAGCTTGTCCGCGATGGCGCCGGAGATCAGCGCAGACAGCGCGCCGGGCTCGGTAAGGAAGGCCTCGCCATAGACGCGCCCCTTGACGATCCCCAGCGGGGCGTGGCGCTGCACGATCTCCTCGATCCGGGCGATCAGGTCGGGGCCATATTGCTGGTCGTTGAAGCGGATGCTGATCCGCGCCCTGGCCTCGCCGGGAATGACGTTGGTCGCCGGATTGCCCACCGTCAGGTCGATGATCTCGATGTTCGAGGGCTGGAACCAGGCATTGCCCTCATCCAGCACGATGGCGTCGATCTCGGCCAGGGCCCGGACGAGGCGGGGGACCGGGTTGTCCGCCAGATGCGGATAGGCGACATGGCCCTGCTTGCCCGGCACCACGATGTCGATCACCGTCGAGCCGCGGCGGCCGATCTTGATCATGTCGCCGAGCCGATGCTGCGACGTCGGCTCGCCGACCAGGCACAGGTCGGGCAGCAGGCCGCGCTCGGCCATCCGCTCGATGAGGCGGGGCGTGCCGAAGGTGGCGGGGCCTTCCTCGTCGCCGGTGATGATGAGCGTCGTCACGCCGCCCTGAACCCGGGAAGCGGCTTCGACGAATGCGGCGATGGCACCCTTCATGTCGACGGCGCCGCGGCCATAGAGCAGGTCGCCGCGGACCTGGGGCTCGAACGCGCCGCTGGTCCAGCCGCTGCCCGGCGGCACGACGTCGAGATGACCGGCAAAGGCGAAGTGGCGCCCGCTCGTTCCCCGCACGGCGAGCAAATTCTCGACCGGCCCGTCGGGCGCCTCGCCCTCGACGAAGCGCTCGACCTTGAAGCCGAGCGGCAGGAGCGCCGCCTCCAGCACGTCGAACACGCTGCCGCGCGCCGGAGTGACGCTCTCGGCGGCGATCAGGGCCTTGGTGAGTTCGATGGCGTCCATTTTCGCTCCGTCATCCCGGCGAAAGCCGGGATCTCTGGCCTCTTTCCCCGACCGAGTAGCAGTTGCAAAGAGATTCCGGCTTTCGCCGGCATGACGGGAACATATTGAATGCCCAAGCTCGATCTCGATACCATCCCGCAGACCAACGCCACCGGCTATCCGGCCGAATATGCCGGGCCGGTGCAGGGCCGCTGGTATCGCCGGCTGGCGCCCGCCAGCGGAATCACCGACACCGGGTTCAGCCATGTCACGCTGGAGCCCGGCGCCTGGTCCGCTCAGCGGCACTGGCATGAAGGCGAGGACGAGTTCGTCGTGATGCTCGCCGGCGAAGCGGTGCTGGTCGACGATCATGGGGAGACGATGATGCGGCCCGGCGACGTCGCCGCCTTTCCCAAGGGGGACGGTAACGGGCATGTCCTGCAGAACCGCAGCGACGCCCCGTGCGTCTACATCGCGGTGGGCAAGCCTTCGTCGAGCGACTGCCATTATCCCGACATCGACATGTTCCTGCCGGCGGGGCAGGGGTTCCGGAGGAAGGATGGGAGCGGGTTCCAGCAGGAATAAACCGCCAGACGCGCCCCGCTCTACTCCTTCGTCATGCTGAACTTGTTTCAGCATCCAACTTTCCACGCGCGAGATCCCTTGGGGCGCGTTGGACCCTGAAACAAGTTCAGGGTGACGGTGGATTTTTGAATGGCGCGCGCACTTTCAAATGTTGGTCCCTCCTAAAGAATCAGCGCCTTCATCTTGGCGAACCGCGCCTGGCGGTCCGCCCAGCCATTGGGCTCCTTGTTCGAGGTGGGGCTGCCGCGGTTGATGCCGTTGGAGACGGCCATCAGCTTGTCCTGGTCCGCCCATGCGTTGAGCGCGCAATTGTCCCAATAGGCGCAGAAGGCGAGCAGGCCGAGCGACCAGGCCTCGAGCAGCTCGGGATTGTTCTCGAAGTCGATGCCGAGCTTGCGGCCATAAAGGCGGTAATTGGCGCGGCCGGTAAGCTGGCCGGGGCCGCGGCCGAGATAGCGCAGGCCGTCGCCGGGCTGGTCGTTGCCGAGATTGGTGTTCATCTCGTACTTCGCCTGCGCCGCGGTGGGCCCCCAGATCTCGCGGTTATAGCGGAAGCCGCCGCTCTCATGCGCGCACTGCGCCATGAAATGGGCGAGGCGCAGGCCGTTCTCGACCAGGCCATAGGTGCGGAAATGGACATTGGCCGCGAGCCCGAGCTCGGGGGCGATCGCAGCCGACGCCCCTGCCTTGGCGAACAGCGCGGCCAGGGTGTCGCGTCCCAAGCCGCCATCAGCCGTCACGCCGAGCCGCTGCTGAAGCTTCTTTACGTCAAGCATACACTTACTCCCGGGTTGGTGGGTGCGACCGGCGAAAGTGATGTTTTTCAAAACCTGCGCAGATTTGCGCGGCTTCGCAAGAGTTCAGGCGGGATCCATCTCGAACTGCTGGATCACCCAATCCTCTTCCTGCGCGCCGGCGATCCAGTCCTGCAGGAAGGGGTGCTGGAGCACGGCGTTCATATAGGCCGGAGCGAAGCGCGCCACGGGCAGCGAATAGGTGACGAAGCGCGTCACCACGGGGGCGAACATGATGTCCACCGCGCCGAACTCGCCGAACAGGAACTGGCCCTCGCCGCCATAGCGGGCACGCGCCTGGGCCCAGAGCTCCATGATCCGGGCGATCTCCTGCATCACATCGGCATCGGGCGCCTTGGGCGGATAGACCTGGCGGATGTTCATGCCGTGCTTGCGGCGCAGACTGGCGAAGCCGGAATGCATCTCGGCCGCCATCGAGCGCGCCATGGCGCGGGCGGCGGGATCGGTTGGCCAGAACAAGGTGTTGCCGGTCTTGTCGTTGAGATACTCGACGATCGCCAGGCTGTCCCAGACCACGGCATCGCCGTCCCACAGGATCGGCACCTTGCCCGAGGATGGCGCGAACTCGTCGCCCTCGCGGCGCTTCTCCCAGTCCTGGTCGTAGAGCGGCACCACGACTTCCTCGAAGGGGAGTCCGGCCTGCTTGCAGGCGAGCCAGCCGCGCAGCGACCAGGAGGAATAGGCCTTGTTGCCGATATAGAGCTTCATGCCAGCCGGGATAGCGGCGGGGCAGGGGGGCTGGCAACCGCTGCGAAATCTTGAATCCGTTGACTCGCATACGGATTCTTTCAACGCATGACAGAGGGAAATATAGGAACATAAATAGAACATATGCTGATATGCGGCCTGTAGGAAAGCGGCAAATATCCTTTTGAGTCAGCCGTGTAGCCTGAGGTGGGCCACAGCGTGCATGTCGGTGCCGGCATGGCGGTAAGCGGGCTTGCCGAGGCAATGTCATGCATATACATGATGCATATGCATGATTATCAACTTTCCTCCGGTTGCAGCTGCACGATGCTGCGCAAGGCGACCCGGGCGATGGCGCGAATCTATGACGAGGCGCTTGCCCCGCATGGCATGACCACTGCGCAATTCTCGATTCTGCGCAGCATTTCGCGGGCGCAACCGCTGGCGCTGAGCCGGCTGGCCGAGACGCAGGAGATGGACCGAAGCTCGCTCTACCGCGCGCTGGCGCCGCTCGAGGCGCGGGGCTGGGTGGCCGTGGCGCCGGGCGGCGGGCGGACCAAGCTGGCCGCGCTGACCCCGGCGGGGCGCGCGGCGATGGCGGCGGCGGTGCCCGAATGGGAAGCGGTGCAGGCACGGGTGGAGACGGGAATGGGCATGGAGTTGCTGCGCGGGCTCGACCTTGCGCTTCACAAGCTGGTGAGCAGCGCCGGGGGCCAGGCATGATCGCGGTGCTGTCTCGCCTGCCGGTGGGCGTGCGCGGCTATGCCGGGATCGTCGCGGCGATCACCTTTGTCGCGCTGCTGGTCTCGGCCGGGCTGCGCTCGGCGCCGGGCGTGATGATGCTGCCGCTCGAGCAGCATTTCGGCTGGGACCGCGCGACGATCTCGGCAGCGGCCGCCATCGGAATCATGCTCTACGGGCTGGTCGGGCCGTTCGCGGCGGCGCTGATGCTGTCGTTCGGGATCAAGCGGACGATGCTCGCCGGGCTGGCGCTGATGTCGGCGGCGACCTTTGCCAGCCTGTGGATGTCCGAGCCGTGGCACTATGTGCTGAGCTGGGGCGTGTTCTCGGGCGTCGGCAGCGGCGCGGTCGCCTCGGTGCTGGGCGCGGCGGTGGTCAATCGCTGGTTCGCGACGCGGCAGGGCCTGGTGATGGGGATGCTGACCGCGAGCACGGCGACCGGCGCGCTGGTGTTCCTGCCCTTGCTCGCCTGGCTTTCGGAGGGCGGGGCGTGGCGGCCGGTGGCGCTGGCCGTGTCGATCGCGACGCTTGCGGTGATCCCGCTGGTGTTCCTGTTCATACCCGAGCATCCGCGCGATGTCGGCGTGCGGCGCTTCGGCGAGACCGAGGCGAGCACGCCGCCGCCGCCGATGAAGCAGGCCTCGACCCCGGCGCTGGCGTTCACCGCGCTGTTCCGCGCGTCGAAGAGCATGACCTTCTGGCTGCTGTTCGGCACCTTCTTCGTCTGCGGGCTGACCACCAATGGGCTGGTCGGCACGCATCTGATCGCGTTCTGCGGCGATCATGGCATCGGGCCGGTGCAGGCGGCGGGGCTGCTTTCGCTGATGGGGCTGTTCGACCTGATCGGGACGACGGCTTCGGGCTGGATGACCGACCGCTATGATCCGCGCAAATTGCTGTTCGTCTATTACGGCCTGCGCGGGCTTTCGCTGCTGGCGCTGCCGTTCCTCGATTTCAGCGCGTCGAGCCTGCTCCTGTTCGCGATCTTCTATGGGCTCGACTGGATCGCGACGGTGCCGCCAACGGTGAAGCTGGCCAATGTCCATTTCGGCGAGCGCGATGCGCCGATCGTGTTCGGCTGGGTGATGGTGGGGCACCAACTGGGTGCCGCGACCGCGGCGTTCGGCGCGGGCGCGGTACGGGCCTGGACGGGGACGTACACGCCGGCATTCCTGCTGGCGGGGGCGTTCGGGCTGGTCGCGGCGGTGGCGATCCTGGCGGCGCGGACGGAGAAGGGCGAGGGGCGGGTGGCGGTGGCTTAGCCTGGCGGCGCTAAACTCCTTCTCCCCTTGTGGGGGAGGAAGGGGCCCGCTCGCATAGCGAGTGGGAAGGATGAGGGGGACTGAGACTCACTCCCCCTCACCCTTCCGCAGCCTTCGGCTGCTCCCTCCCTCTCCCACAAGGGGACAGGAAGAGACCTTACGCCGCCTTGAGGTTGGTCATGAAGCTGCGCATCGCCTGCATCAGGTCCTGGGCGCGCTCGACCAGGTCGGCGGTGACCGTGTCGAGCTCGCCGGTCGCCAGGGCGGCGGCGCTGGTCGTATTCTCGGCGATCGCGGCATTGCCCTGGAGCGTCGCGGTGAGCGTCGCCGCGGTGCCGGCATAGTCCTGGATCGAGCGGATGACGTTGCCCTGATGGCGCATCGCCTGCTCGACCGCGGCGGCGACCTCGTCGATCCGGTCGAACCCTTCGCGCATGTCGCCGACGATCGTGGTGGTGCCGTTGATCGCGGCGGCGATCTCCTCGAGCCGGCGGCGCACGTCGCGCGCGGCATGCTGCGACTGGGCGGCGAGGCTCTTCACTTCCTGCGCGACGACCGCGAAGCCGCGCCCCGCCTCGCCGGCGCGCGCCGCCTCGATGCTGGCGTTGAGCGCGAGCAAGTTGGTGCGCTCGGCGACTTCGGAGATCAGGTCGGTGATCGAGCCCGCGGTGCCGGCATAATCGACCAGCCGGGCGAAACGCTCCTCGGTCGCCTGCGACAGGGCGTGGAGCCGGGCGGTGGTGGCGCCCTGATCGGCGATGCGCATCTCGACCATCGCGCGCGACCGGCCGAGATTCTCCGATTCGCCGAGCAAGGCGGCGGCGCCGATGTCGGCCTGCTCGACATGGCCGACCACGCCGCTGACCTGGTCCTGCGATTCCCGCGTGCCGCGCATCAGCGCCGCGGCCGAATGGCGGGTCTGCTCGGCGGCGATGGCGAGATCGGTGATGTCCTTGACGAAGCCGCGCTCGAACTCGCGGGCGATCTCCTCGAGCTGGACGCGGCGGTTGCGCTCGCTCTCCTCGATGCGCACGCGGCGGGTCTCGGCCTCGGCGGCCTGGCGCTGCCACTCCTCGCGCTGAGCCTTGGCGGCGAGCAGGTCGCGCTCGGCGGCGGTGCGGGCGAGCGCCTGGCCGGACTCGAACTGGTCATGGACCAGTGTGCCCTGCTCGAGCACGATCCGGCCGAGCATCAGCACGAACACGCCGAGGAACATCAAGGTGGTCAGCGGGATCGACCAGAGCGCGGCATAGACCGCCGCGGTACCGATCGCCGTGAGCAGGAACGAAAGGCTGGCGGGCGGCGAGGCGGCATAGCGCAGCGCGCCGAGCGCGATCACGCCGGTGATCACCGCGGCGTTGACCGCAAGCCCCTCGCCATGGACGCCGAGCCCGGCGGCGCCGAGGAAGTTGGTCCAGGCAAAGGCGGCGAACGCGGCGCGGCGCATCGCGGCATGCACCCCGGCGCGCGAGCTGGCGATCACCCAGCCATTGTCGCGGTGGCGCTTCCAGCCGATCAGCATCGCAGTGAAGATGCCGACGTGCAGCGCATAGGCCGACCAGTGGAACAGCTCGTTGCGGTCGTGCGGGATGATCAGCATGACCAGCACGCCGACGATCATCGACATCGCATAGGTGACGGGAAAGGCCTGGGCGACGACCATCATCTGGGTGCGCGTCAACTCGGCGGGCAGGGTGACCCACTTGCCGTATAACAGGTGACGCAAGGTCGAGAGACGACGCGCAGGCATAGCGCATTATAGGCGGGCGCCGCTGCAACATACCGGAAACAATGCGGTTTAACGCAGGATACTAATCTCAGGCAGCGCGCAGCGACCCCAGGAATTCCTGCATCTCGCGCATCAGGCGGCGGGCCTGGTCGACCAAAGTGTCGGTCGCGGCGTCCATCTCCGCGGTGGTGCGCGCGGCGCTCTCGGTGGCGGCTTCGGCACTGGCGGCGCCGGACTGGAGATCGGCGGTGAGCGCGGCGGCGGTGCCGGCATAGCTCTGGATCGAGCGGATGACGTCGCCCTGGTTGGCGATGGCGTGGCCGACCGCGCCGCCGACTTCGCCGATCCGATCGAAGCTGTCGCGCATCTCGCCGACGATCGAGGTGGTGGCATCGACCGCGCCGGCCATACGGTCCAATTGCGCACGAATGTCGCCGGTGGCGAGCGCGGTCTGGCTGGCGAGGCTCTTCACTTCCTGCGCGACGATGGCGAAGCCGCGGCCGGCATCGCCGGCGCGGGCAGCCTCGATACTGGCGTTCAAGGCGAGGAGATTGGTGCGCGCGGCGATCTCGGCGATCATGTCGGCGATGCTGCCGACGCTGGCGCTGTGCTGGGCGAGCGTCGCGAAGCGGGCATCGGCGGACAAGGAGAGGTCGTGGAGGTGCGCGGTGGTCTCGCTCTGCGCGGCGATGCTCGCCTCGACGATGGTGAGCGTGCGGCTGAGATTGGCCGATTCCTCGAACAGGGTGGCGGCGCCGGTATCGGCGCGGACGGCGCGGCCGGCGACGCCGCGGATCTCGTCGCGGGTGGCGATGGTGGTGCCGACCAGCCCTTCGGCCGAGACGCGGGTCTGTTCGGCGGCGGCGGCGAGCTCACTGATCGCCGTGACGAACTGGTGTTCGAACCGGTCCGCGATGCGGGTGATCTCGGCGCGGCGATCGCGGTCATGCTCGACCTGGGCGCGGTGGCGGGCCTCGGCCGTGCTGGCGGCCTGTTGCAGCGCTTCCTGCTGCTTGGTGGCGCGCAGCAGCTCGCGGTCGCTGGCGGCGCGGGCAAGCGCCTCGCCTTGGGCGAACTGGCCGCTGACCAGTTCGGCCTGGCCGATCACGGTGCGCGCGAGCAGGGCGACGAAGACGGCGAGGAAGACGAAGACGCCGGCGGGGATATTGGCGAAGATCGAATAGAGCGCGCAGATCACCACGCCGACCCCGAGCCATGCCAGGCTGGCGGGGGGCAGGGGTGCATAGCGCAGCGCGCCGATCGCGACGACACCGGCGATCGCCGTGGTGGTGACGATCAGCTCCTTGTCGGCGGCGCCCAGGCCCAGCGTGGTGAGGAGCAGGAACCAGCCGAGCGAGACCGCGGCGGCCTCGATCACCGTGGCACGCAGCGTGGCGGCGCTGTCGTCCACCCACCAGTCGCGCGCCTTGCCGTCGCGCCAGCGGACCAGCACCGCGGTATTGATCGCGAGGTGGAGCGCGAGCACGGCGATGTGCCAGGCGAAATAGCCGTTCGAATGGATCATCAGCGTCAGCACGATGCTGACGAAGACGCTGGCGACGAAGGACACCGGATAGCCGCGCTGGATCGCCACGCTGTGCGCGCGCATCAGGCGCGGCTGCAGCGCCGCCCATTTGCCCCAGAGCGCCCTTTTGAGGGCTTGTCGGTTCACCTTCCCCATTTGGAAGGTGTTTAAGCGGGGATGGTTACCAGCGCGTTTATCATAGCCGCAGGTGGATGCCGCGGCGGTGGAGCGGGATGAGCAGGGTGAGGACGACCGCCAGCACGCCGAGCGCGAACAGGAACGAGGCGAGCAGGAGGTTGCCGGGCATCAGCGCTTCGAGGCCGTGCCACGCCCAGGCCTGGAAGCCGCTGCGCATCGCGGCGAGCGAGAGCAGCAGCGAGAGCAGGTAGCCGAGGATCGCATTCATCCCCAGCACGTCGAGCGGCCACAGCGCCTTGCGTACGGCTTCGGATCGCGAGGCGACGATGCAGCCGGTGAAGACGAGTCCCGAGAGGCCCGAGGTCCATAGCGCGAAACTGCTGGTCCACAGCTTCTTGTTGAGCGGGAAGGCGAAGGAGAAGGCATAGCCGATCACGGCAAGCGCGATGCCGGCGAGCAGGATGCGCATCGTCGCGCGGGCGGGCGCGCGCTTCCACAGTATCGCTGCGAGCATGCCGAGCAGGACGTTGACGAGCGAGGGCAGGGTGGAGAGCAGCCCTTCGGGGTCGTAGACGATGTTGCCGGCGGCGTCGGTACCGTAGCGGTACATATGGTGCGTGGTGACGGTGATCCGGTCGATCCAGCCGGCGAGATTACCCTCGGGGCTGAGGTCGCCCGCCGTGTAGCCGGGGGCGGCGACGAAGGTCATCAGCGCCCAATAGCCGATCAGCAGGACGGCGGACGCTATGCCGAGCGCGGGGGCGCTGAGATGCGCCTTGCCGTCCTCGGCGCGCCGGGCGGTGAGGATCGCCAGCGTGGCGGCGAGGCCGTAGCAAAGGCCCAGGCGGGGGAGGACGCCGAAGACGCGGAAGTCGACGGGCCCGCGCGCGAGGAACTGCCAGGCCCAGCCGATCGCGACCAGCAGCAGCGTGCGCCGGACGATACGGCTCCAGACCTTGCCGTCCACCGCACGCGGGAAGGACAGGCCGAGCGCCACGCCCATCGCGCAGAGGAACGCGGGGAAGACGAGGTCGGTGGGGGTGAAGCCATGCCACTCGGCATGATCGAGCGGCCACCAGACATGGTCCCAGCTGCCCGGCGTGTTGACGATGACCATGCAGGCGACGGTGAGCCCGCGGAACAGGTCGAGGCCCGCGAGGCGGGCGGGTGCGCTTGGCGCGTCGGTCATGTCGTGCGGTCCCCTCCGATTGCGGGGGAGTGTGGCGCGGTTGGGGGGAGAGGTCAAAGGTGGCTCTTAATTCCACCCCCAGCTTGCTGGAGGAGGAATTTAAGGCTTAGCCCTTCACGTATACCCAGGCGGTGGTGCCGCTCTCCAGCGTCGCCGCCACCCGCGCGTAGTTCTCGCTCTCGTAGACATCCGCCGCGGCCAGTTCCGCGTCTGTCAGGCGGAAGACCTTGCCGGGTATGGGCGGGGCGTCGGCGTCGGGGACCAGTGCGAGGTGCGTCTCGATGCCGCTGGCTTCGAGCACGTCCGGGTCGCGGATCGTGATCTCGATCTGCTGGTAGCCGTGGAGGACGTCGTCCTGGCCTTCGAGCAGCCGGCCGAACTGGCTCAGTTGCACGCTCGCCAGCTGGAGCGTGCCGTAGGAGAAGAGCAGTTCCCCGCCTGCGCTCAACCGATCGCCTCGAGCACGGCGGCGCGCAGTTCGGGGAGGCCCATGCCCTTTTCGGACGAAGTCGCGATGATGTCCGGGTGCGCAGCGGGGCGCTTGCGGACCGCGGCCTCGGTCTGGGCATAGATGTCGGCGAGCTCGGTCGCCTTGATCTTGTCGGTCTTGGTCAGGACGACGCGGTAGCTCACCGCCGCGGCGTCGAGCATGTCGAGGATATCGTTGTCGACGTCCTTGATGCCGTGGCGGCTGTCGATCAGCACCAGCGCGCGCTTGAGCACGTCGCGCCCGCGCAGGAAGTCGTTCACCAGGTAGCGCCACTGGCGCAGCATGTCGCGCGGCGCCTTGGCGAAGCCATAGCCCGGCATGTCGACGAGGCGGAACTTGAGTGGCTCGCCGACGTCGAAGAAGTTGAGCTCCTGCGTGCGCCCCGGTGTGTTCGAGGTGCGCGCCAGCGCGTTGCGGTTGGTCAGCGCGTTGATCAGCGACGACTTGCCGACGTTCGAGCGGCCGGCGAACGCAACCTCGGGCACCACCGGATTGGGAAGGTGCTCGAGCTTGGGCGCCGATTTCAGGAACGTGATCGGGCCGGCGAAGATCTTCCGCGCGGCCTCGATCTGATCGTCGTCGAAACTGCTCACTTTGCCGGGGCGTCCTTCTTGATCGCCTGCTTTAGCACCGGGTGGCGCGAATAGAGCCACTGCTGCTGCAGGATGGTGATGCAGTTCGAGGTGATCCAGTAGAGCTGCAGGCCGACGGCGAACGGCGCCATCATGAACATCAGCATCCACGGCATGATCGCGAAGACCTGCTTCTGGACCTCGTCCATCGGCGCCGGGTTGAACTTCATCTGGAAGAACATCGAGACGCCGAGCAGCACCGGCACCACGCCGATCGCCAGGAAGCCCGGCGGGGTGAAGTGGAGATAGCCGAACAGGTTGATGATCGTCGCGGGATCGGGCGCCGACAGATCGTGGATCCACAGCGCGAAGGGCTGGTGGCGCATTTCGATCGTGAGCAGCAGCACCTTGTAGAGCGCGAACATGATCGGGATCTGAAGCAGGATCGGCAGGCAGCCCGCGAGCGGGTTCACCTTCTCTTCCTTGTAGAGCTTCATGATCTCCTGCTGCTGGCGCTGCTTGTCGTCCTTGTGACGCTCCTGCAGTGCCTTCATCTTCGGCTGCACGACGCGCATGCGAGCCATCGATTCGAACTGCTTGTGCGCGATCGGGAAGAGCAGGCCGCGGATGGTGATCGTCAGCAGGATGATCGCCACGCCGAAATTGCCGACGAGGTGGAACAGCCAGTCGAGATAATAGAAGATCGGCTTCTCGACGATCTCGAACCAGCCCCAGTCGATCGCGCGGCTGAACTGCACGACGCCGAGCTTGTCCTGATAGCCCTGGAGCAGCTTCACTTCCTTCGCGCCGGCGAAGAAATGGCTGGAATAGCTGGTCTGCTTGCCCGGCGCGATGCTGAGCGGCTGGGCCAGGCTGTAATCGGCCTGGTAGGTCTGCTTGGCGGTGCCGCGCTGCTGGAGCGAGACGGGGACGCGCTGATCGGGGACGAGCGCGGTCAGCCAGTAATGATCGGTATAGCCGACCCAGCCGCCGGTGCTGGCCAGCTGGGTGGGGGTGGCTTCGATATCGCCCCAGTTGATGTACTTGGCGGCGCCGTCGGCGACTGCGACCGGGCCGACATGCGCGGCCCACTGGTCGACGTCCTTCGAGCGCTCCGAGCGCGAGACCAGGCCATAGGGGGTGACCTGCACCGGCGCCTGGCCGACATTCGCGACCGTCTGGCGGATCGTGAACATGAAGTCCTTGTCGACCGAAAGGTCGATGCGGAAGAGTTGGCCGGTGGTGGTCCTGGTGGTGAGGGTCACCGGGCTGGTGGGGGTGAGCTTGCTGCCGGTCGCCTGCCAGACGGTGTTGGCGCCCGGTGCCTGGACGCCCGCGCCCGACCAGCCGAACTCGGCGAAATAGGCGCCCTGCGTGCCGCTCGGGCTGAGCAGGCGGATCGGCGGCGACTTCTTGGCAGTCGTCTGGGCGTATTCGACGAGCACGAGGTCGTCGAGCCGGGCGCCCTTGAGGTTGATCGAGCCCTTGAGCGACGGCGTGTCGATCGCGACGCGCGGCGTCTCGGCCAGCACCACGGCGCTGTCCCGCACCGCGGCGGGGGTCTCGGTGGGGGGCGTGGCGCCCGGGGTCACCTTGACCGGCTTGCCGTTGACCGTCTGGGTGGCGGCGGGCTGCTGCGGGAAGAGCCAGTGGGTGGCGTAGGGCCATGCGAACAGCAACAGCCCCGCGATCACCGCGAACAGCACGAAATTCTTCTGGTCTTCCTTCACTCAACCGTTCCCCGGAAAAACTTATGGCACTGGGTCGTAGCCGTGGCCGCCCCATGGGTGGCAGCGGGCGATCCGCCGGATGGCGAGCCAGCTGCCTTTGACAGCCCCATAGCGGCGAAGCGCCTCGATTGCATAGGCCGAACAGCTGGGCGCGTAGCGGCAGCTGGGCGGCAGGATGGCGGACGGGCCGATCTGCCAGGCGCGGGCGAGCAGGATGAGGAGCCTGGCCATCATCCGGCGCGGCTTCCGTATCCGTCACCCTGAACTTGTTTCAGGGTCCAACTCGCCGCGAACGAAGGGCAAGAGGCGAGAGCGTTTCCGGTGCCGCGCGTTGGATGCTGAAACAAGTTCAGCATGACGAAGGGGGAACGGCAGATCACCGCTTCACCTTCGCCAGCGCCTTGACCAGCTCGGCCTTGAGATCGTCATAGGGGCGCTCGATGCCGCTGTTGCGGCCGATCAGCACGTGATCGGCGCCGGGGAGGCCGGCTTCGGGCAGCACTTCGCGGACGAGCGCGCGGAACCGGCGCTTCATCCGGTTGCGGATCACCGCGTTGCCGACTTTCCTGGATACGGTAATGCCGACCCGCATCAACGGATCGGCATCGTCTCGCGCACGCACGATCAGGACGAAGCCGGGCATGGGAGCCCGCTTGCCTGCATTTGCTGCGAGATAGTCCTTGCGCTGCGTAAGCCGCGCAACGGCGGTCGGAATTAGGCCGACAGCTTGTTGCGGCCGCGGGCGCGGCGGGCGCGAATCACGTTGCGGCCGCCCGGGGTCGCCATGCGGCTGCGGAAGCCGTGCCGGCGCGCACGCACCAGGTTGCTCGGCTGAAAGGTCCGCTTCATCGCTCATCCTCAAGTATCTAGAACGTAAAAGGGCCACCACAGGGGCGGCCGCTGGTCGGGTGCCCATAGTGGGACGTTCCGGCCGAGTCAACGTGCTCTGTCCCCAAAACCCAGGACTTCGGCCTCGGCACGGGCGATTTTCGCCTCCTGTTCGCGCAGGCGGCGGCGGCGCGCGCTGCTGCGGCGCAGGGCCTTGTCGGCGTAATGACCGAATCGCGGCCAGCGGCGCTTGGTGCGCGCGAAGACTTTCTGCGCCCAGTGCGAGTTCTGGAGGACGAGCACCAGTCCGGCGGCGAAGACGAAGATCCCGCCCGGGCCGGGGATGATCCCGACCAGCGGTGAGACGGCGATGAGGAGCGCGCCCGTGACGAACAGGGCGGTGCGGACAATCGGGCTGCGTGCGCCTGCCATGGCTTGGAAATGGGGAGCGTGTGTTGTTGCCGCAAGACACGCCGCAATGGTTCATCGTGGCTTAGGCTTGTTTCGTCGCCGGAGAGGCGTTCCCGGTCGCGCCGGTATCGCACGGGAACGGGCCGCGCGGGCAGGGGCGGGGCATGACTCGCACCGCCATTCTGTTCGCCCCGATGCTGTTCCTCGCCGCCTGTAGCGGAGGCGGTGGCGGCAGCGAAGGCGGAGGTGTCGTGACTCCGTCGCCCACGCCGACGCCCACCGCCACCTCGCAAGTGACGATCGCCGTCACCCCCGCCACGGCCCAGCTCACGGCCAATGCCAGCCAGCAATTCGCCTGCGCGGTGACGGGCGACATCGATACGCGCTGCAGCTGGAGCGTGCAGGAAGCGGCCGGCGGCACGGTATCGATCGCCGGACTCTATGTCGCGCCGGCGACCGCCGGGACCTATCATGTGGTCGCCAAGAGCCTTGCGGATCCGACCAGGACCGCCAGCGCCACCGTGACGGTCACTGCGGCCACCGCCGCCAAGCCCTGGGTCACCGGCTATTATCTCGGCTATTTCTGGGACATCATGTACCCGCCCGAGAAGGTCGACATGGCCGCGCTCACCCATTTCGTGTTCGGCCGGGTGGCGCCGGGCGGCGGCACGCTCAACGGCACTCCCGGCGCGGTGATGCAAGGTGCCGGCACCGCGCACGAGGCGAAGCTGTCGCCCGACGGGGTGCGCAGCGTCGAGGACTATCTGGTCAAGCGCACGCACGACGCGAATCGCAAGGCGCTGCTGATGCTGGGCGGGGCGGCGGACGGCGACGGCTTCCTGCGCTCGACCACCGACGCGGTCCGCCCGGCCTTCGTCAGGAACATCGTCGATTACATGGTCGCGCACGACTATGACGGGCTCGACCTCGACTGGGAGGACAAGTTCGAGGGCAGCGACACGATCACGCCCAAGGTGAGCGGCGACGAAGCCAAGCGCCGGCTGTTCGCGCTGATCGCCGACCTGCGCACCGAGTTCGCCAAGCGCCCGCGCTACCAGGCGGCGGGCAAGGCGGCGCTGCTCACGCTGCCCGGCTATACCGTGTCGATCAACGATCTCGAGCCCGGCGGCAAGGTGCCGCAATGGCAGGCCGACCTCGCCAACGCCGTCGATCAGTACAACATGATGAGCTATGGAATCGGCACGACGTGGAGCGGCAATGGCTGGCTCTCCTGGTTCAGCAGCCCGATCTTCGGCGCGACCGGCAAGACGCCGCGCGACCTGGCCTCCAGCGTCGATGCCTATGTGAAGACCGGCGTGCCGCGCAGCAAGCTGGGCATCGGCATCGGCTTCTACGGCATCTATTTCGGCCCCGGCGTCACCGGCCCGCGCCAAGATACCGAGGCCAACCGCATCTTCGAAGTCGACGACGTGGCGCTGCGCTATTCCGAGCTGGTCCGCATGGGATATCTGACCAACGGCGCCTATCAGTGGGACGATATCGCCAAGGTCGGCTACCGCAGCTATGCCGGCGGCGGCTACACGCCCGCGGGATCGGGCCGCAACAAGGCGGGCTTCCTCTCCTATGAGGACGAGGCCTCGATCGCGGCGAAGGCGGCCTGGGTGCGCGAGGCGGGGCTAGGCGGCACGATCCTGTGGGCGATCAATTACGATTACCTGCCGAACGGGACGAGCCCGCTGCTGAGCGCCGTCAAGACGGAGTTCAAGCCGACCGCGCCCTGACCGGCCTTTGATCCATAACGGCGGCACTTCCCCGCCGCTTCGGATAAATCCCGCTATCCTGCCTCGCGCTGAGGGGGAGGCGGGGCTTGGTCGCGAGCGTTTCGACGGTTGCCTATCTGGGGCTGGAGGCGCGCGCGGTAGAGGTGCAGTGCAACCTCGTCGCCGGGCTGCCCAAGTTCGTCCTCGTGGGCCTGCCCGACAAGGCCGTGGCGGAGAGCCGCGAGCGGGTGCGTGCCGCGATGGCGGCGATCGGCCTGGCGCTGCCGCCCAAGCACATCATCCTCAACTTGTCGCCCGCCGACCTGCCCAAGGAGGGATCGCATTTCGACCTCGCGGTCGCGCTGGCGCTGCTCGGCGCAATGGGCGTGGTCGATGCCGAGACGCTGGCCGGCTATGTCGTGGTCGGCGAACTGGGGTTGGACGGGCGGATCGCGCCGAGCCCGGGCGTGCTGCTTGCCGCGCTCCACGCCGCCGAGATGGGCAAGGGGCTGGTCTGCCCCGCCGCGCAGGGCCCGGAGGCGGCCTGGGCGGGGCAGGTGGAAGTCGTCGCCGCGCCCGACCTGATCGCGCTGCTCAATCACTTCAAGGGCAACCAGCTGCTCCCGGCACCGGCGCAGGGCGAAGTCGACGCGCCGGTGGGCGGCCCCGACCTCGCCCAGGTCAAGGGGCAGGAGACGGCGCGGCGCGCGCTCGAGATCGCGGCGGCCGGCGGGCATAACCTCTTGATGTGCGGATCTTCAAGACCCCATCTCGGCGAGAGGCGGACGCGCTCGCGGCTCTCGCCACGGGCCGTGTCGAACGACCCCACGACGACGAATTTCGAACATATAGCAAGCGAAAAATCGACGGCGGGAAGAATCCGGAGGCGTCGAATGCGACGGTCGCAGCGCTCGCCGTGGTGAGAGTGAACGTGCGAACCTGTGCCCTGCCCCTACTCTCGGCCACCGCGTTCGCCTTTGCCCATCCCGCTGAGAGCCTCCGCGCCAATGAGAGCCGCGTAAACTGCGCTCACCATCGTCGAATCCATGGTGGTGCCGGTTAGCATGGCGAGCATGCTCGCTACCCCCACCGTCATAGCGGGAGCGATGGCGAAGATTTTTGCCCCCCGCTTTCCGGCATCAACGAGTTTGCCCCTGTGACGGTCGATGGCGGCAAAAATCCCCACGAGAGGTTTTTGCTGTTCAATTGCGGCGATTAGCTCGCCGACAGCGCGATGCAGTTTTCGGAGGCTTTCGAGCGCTTCCGCCGTTTCGGGATCGTTGAGACGCTCGTTCTCGATCTGCGCGATTAAGGCCGCAAGTTCCTCGCGCACGAGCGGAGCAATGACTTTGACGGCTGCAACGCGGGACTGAATCGACGGCCTTCCGGTCCAGCCTGCTGGGTCGACCAGCGGCGGTGCGCCCTCTAAGCGCCGAATGATGTCGAGATATGCCTTCTTTACGCCATCGCTGACCGGCTCGAAGCTTTCTATGCGAGATGGGTGATTACGATATTCGAGAAACTTCTGAAGCACCTCGGCGCGGGCACCATCGTTGAACGCAGTCAAAAGACCACGCAATCGATTAGCCTTCGAGGTTCCGAGTTCGGTGTAGAGAGGTGCGGTTACGTCGATGGCCCAGTGCCTTCGGACGAAATCGTTGAAAGCCCTATCATTGAAATCGAGAACGTAACCCTGTCCCATTTGGAGCATGAGTTCGATTGTCGCCATCTCATTTGCGTCGAGGACAAGCTCCTTCGCTGCGTCCAGTAACTCGCATGCCATTGCCGTGTTTTTGCCTCCCGCCGAGATCGTAGCAGGATAACTCGTTTCAGCCACATCGGTAGGAACAAGATTTGTCCCGCTACTGGTGAAGGAGTAAAAGAACGGTCCCGGTCGGCGGTGTCAGCAATGCCCGCAGCGTCGTGAGAAGCGTTCTTGGAGGACCGGGACGCTCGTCGCAATCATCGAGAACTAGACCGCTTTCCGCGATTGCTGATGGCCTTGGACATATCGGTGCCAGCGCCTGCCCGCTTATAGAATTTGATTCCCTCTTCGAGTGCTCGGCTTTCCTCTTCCCATGTTCCGGGAGGTGCCAGAGCGTCTAAGCTGAAATTGTTCGCAGTGAGCGCCGCCACCATTCCGGGATACCGGCGTGCGTGGAAATCCCAGGTCGTTAGCGCCTTGGCTCGAACCGAAGGATCAGGGTGCGTTCTCATCAGCTTGTGGACATCCGACAGGTAGCGGACGCCTTCGGGAAGGAGCGGGGAACTGTCCGACACGATTGACGATGAGAAGGGGTAGTGGTCGCCGGTCGCTAGGTGGAGATATTCCAGAGGTCTGCTCAGATATACGAAGGAGTATTCGTCGTTGAACGGTTCAAACCGGAAGTAGCGGTTGTAAGGCAGGCACGACGAGTGCAGCGCGAGACCCATCATCGGTAGGCGCTTCTCCGCCAGATAGGCGGTGATCAGCGCCATCCCATAAAAGCACTCGACGTTCTCAAGCTGATAGTGGTGGAAATCGCCCGCCACGAGGACGGCTCGAAACCAGATGTCCTGCCCGACCAGCTTGGAATAGAGGTCTTCTGCGAACTCGGTGAGATACCAGACGAACCAGTTCCTCTCCTCGTCCGTTCTCGCCTCCCTCGGGTTGTAGACGAGCACCGTGTCGGAAAACACGATGGTGCGGAATGCCTCATCCTTGTGCGCATTCAGCTTATTGAGGATGGCATAGGTCCGCGCGACCTTGCGAGGATCGCGCCGCGTCATCTCCGAAAATCCGAGGATGTCGATGTAAAGTAGAAACCGCACGGGTGCTTCGTCTGTCATATCCCCTCCGCCCATTCTGTGAGCTTGTGATAATGACGACGGGTCAGATGGAATAGGTGAAAGGGAACATCTGCGTCTCGCCCTCGGAAGGTGACACCGACCAGTTTCCTGAACAAGACCCAGCAAGACGGTGGTCGCTTGGCCCAGATCGACGACGAACGAGATGGTCTCAGACTAATTCGACGAACAATCCGGAGGTAAGTTGTTGAGGTGAAGTCACTTTGCGGCCGTTGAGCTTTGTCCACAGGTAGCAAGGGTTGACCCACCCCCCGATTCGTGCTCCCACACCCGAAGGGATCACACCTTTCCTACCACGCATGATTTTGAATTTTTCTGCGTGGAGGAATCCGTGTTGCGACGACAGCCGAACGGCGAAACCGATCAGATCAAAGCGTTCTTGAGGGCTGGCCATCCGTGGCTTGCGTTCGCGGTCAAGCTCGTGCCCACCGTGAAATGGGCGCTGATGACTGCGGCGGCCTTTGGTATGCTTGCGATGTTCCCCGAGAGCGCGAAGCCCATCATGACGCTCGTCAGCCTGATCCGTCACTGATAGCTTCGGCTTTGGGTTTGGAGGTAAAGCGATATGCTGGGGTTGCTTTTGGCGCTGGCGGCACAGACGCAATCGCAGGAGATTGTCAGCCTATCGACACTGACTGGCGGGATGTTCGCCGCTCAGTGCGCCAAGAGCCAAGGCCTCCAAACCGATATGTGCGTGAGCTACATTCTAGGCGTAGCCGACACGTTGCAGCTTGAGGGGAAAACCTGTCGCCCTCAGTCAGATGCCGCGACGTTACAGACCATCACCATTGTCCGGCGCTTCATCAATGATCATCCCGAGAATTGGGACTGGCACCCTGTTTTCCTCGTGAGAGCCCCGCTGCTCAAGGTGTTCCCCTGCCGTCGTCAGGGAGCCAGAAACTAGAAGCGGATCGGCTCGCAGGCGACGCCATCGCCGTCGCCGTCTAGTTCGCTTCGATAGCCCGGCGATCCCGCATTGATCGGCGCGACGCCAGCGGCACGAGCCGCATTGCAGTTGCGAAAGTATCGCGATTGCTCGGTAGTGCGGATGCGGTCACTCATCTCGGTCGATCCCGTCAACCAGGTCTGAAGGCTCGGCGCGGCAGTATAAACTACGAGCCCGGTGAACAAGGCCAGCGCGCCCACCTGCGCGCCAAATGGCGTTTTCTGCGCGCGGCGGCGACGATGGCGGAATCGTGTTAGCACCATCGCAGCATGGCTGCTGATCCGTTCGAATCTTCCTAATGCGGACTAATGCGGAAGAACGGGCGTAGCGAGTGAGATGTTGGAGCGCCCGTACCTGTTGATGTGCAGGTCTTCAAAACCCGCTCTTCGCCGCCGCAGACGTCTCTTTTCTCGCCAGCCCCAATGTGGGCCATTCTGGCCGCAGAAGTGCTTGAGTTACCTCGGGACAGAGATAGTCTGAGGCGGGGGAAAGATGCTCACGAAGGTTGATAGGCTCGCCAATATTGGGCGGTTTCAGGTGCTTCAACATCGCGCAGAGGCGTTCAAGCGCCTCGCGTTGATCTTCGCACGAAACGGCTTCGGAAAGAGTACGATTTGCGCCGTGCTGCGATCCGCTGCGAGCCAGGATTCCCGGCTAGTCGCGGAGCGGCAGCACCTTGGCCCGCCGGGGACGCCGTCGGCCACCTTGCAGTTTGATCCCGAGGGAACGGTCGCGTTTAACAACGGTGCCTGGAATCGAACACCTCCGCCGATCCTGCTATTCGATCAGGACTACGTGAAGGCTAACATCCATGTTGGCGAGGAAGTCACGCGGGATAACAAGCGCCAGCTTTTGCAGGTGATCATCGGCGCGACCGGCGTCTCTTTGGCTGTGCAACTTGCCGAGCTTGAGCACGAGAATAGGCGAGTAAACACCGCCATTCAGGAAGTGGAACGTTCAATTCGCAGGGTCGTCCCGGCGGTGGAGGATGTGGCGGGGTTCGTTGCAGCGGCGGTCCCTGAGGCCTTGGACGACAAGATTGCCGCCGCCGCCCGTATCGTGAAGCAGGCGGAAAGACTGAGTGAGATAGTCCGGAGACCGGCGCTATTAGAGTTATCCGTGGGCACTGATCCGGGTGCCTACCTCGGCCTGCTCGGGGAAGGGTTAGGCGGTCGTCTCAACGAAGCGAGCGAGGCCGTATCAGAGCATCTCGAGAAGCATGAACTGGGCGACAACGGGCGCCGGTGGTTGAGCTACGGCGTCGATCATGCTCACGGCGCCGATTGTCCGTTTTGCGATCAAGACCTCGGTTCGTCACCGTCCGTGGAGTCCATTAGGCTTCTCTTCGGAGACGAATACAAAGCTCTCGCGGCTCGCCTAGACCTTGCAGACAAACTTGTGGCTGCCGCGTCCGAGGGGCAGACGGCGCTGACGTCGGTCTTGGCCCAGAACGAAGCGAACTTCGAATTTTGGGCCCACGTAGTTGAAATCAGATCACTGCCGAGTTTCACCGAGGAGGATTGGCGGGCGGCCCTAGATGGGCTGTCATGGATGACGGCAGCCTTGAAGGTGAAGGCAGCTAATCCTGGAGCGGTAGTCGAGGTGCCCGTGGAGCGAGCCCTTGGTTGGCGCAGGCTGGTTGAGATGCTCGACAATTACAATGAGGCTGTAGCGGAGGCCAGCGGAGCCATTGCGGCGCTGAAGCAGGAAAACGCCGGTCCACCGCCCATCGACGTCGAGCGTTCCCGAGCCACCCTTACTAAGTTTCAGGCGATTAAGCTCCGAGAAACGGGTGGGGACCTTCAGGGCCTCTGTGCCGAGTGGTCAGTGCAGCAGGCGAGGCGCACCCAAATTGCAGCCGAGCGTACCGCAAAGCAGGCTGCGCTTCGTCAGCACACCGAATCCACGGCTGCGGCTTATGAGAGCGGCATCAACGCACTCCTTGAGGCCTTTGGGGCAAACTTCCGATTTTGCCAAGCGAAGGCCAATTATGTTGGCGGTGCCAACGTCCAATACTGCATCGACATCAACGGCCACGCGCTCTCGGTCGGGGAATCGGGAGACGGGACGAAGCCCAGCTTTCGCACGGTCTTGAGTTCCGGCGACAAGATGAGCTTGGCGCTCGCGCTCTTCATCACACAGGTGAAACAGCGAACTGACCTCGCAGACCTGATCCTGGTGTTCGATGACCCATTTAACAGCCAGGACGCTGGACGACAGTTCGAGACGTCTGCGCGCATCAGAGAGCTGGCATCTCTAGCCAAGCAGGCTGTCGTTCTGTCCCACGACGCGCGGTTCTTGCACCTGATACAGAAGGACGCTGCGCCGCTGGAGTGCAGCGAGCATCAGATCGGCATGGAGGCAGATTGGCGCGGGAAAGTGTGCGCTTGGTCCTCTGAAGTCGAATTGCGCAGTAACTACGCCCGGCGCGCTGAGTGTATCCGGGGGTACGCAGGCACGGGACAGCACTTAGCTGGTTGCACCGCAACGCAGTTGGCTGCCGACGTTCGAGTGTTCGTTGAAGAATACCTAGACCTTCGCTTTCCAGGCAGGTTCGCGCCTCGCACTTTGCTGGGGGCAATGATTGACGAAATCGATGCTAGTCCCGACGACCCCTTATACCCCGAGCGTGTCGCGCTACGCGAAATCAACGAGTTCTCTCGACCCGAACATCATCGCGGCACATCCGGGCCAGACCCGACCCAACTTCGAGCGCAGTGCAGGAAGGTCGTTCGGATAATTGGGGCGTATTGACCCGGCCCAAGTCCGACACAAGCCCTGCTTGTTCTGTTTATGTTCGTGCGCTACGCTTTGACCCATCAACTGTTAGCAAAGCAGCAATTCGGGAGGCCCCGTGGCCGACACTCTCTTCTTCAAGTACGATTTGTCAGCGGTAATCGGCAATCAGCGCAAACGGTTGATTGATGAGCTGGACAGGATGTCCGATCAGCAGCTTTTGAACACCACAGCATCTGATTTGGAGAAGTACGCAGTTGAGAAATACTGCATCGAGCTTCCCCATCTTGGTGAGCCGACGGTCGACCAACGGCGGACAAAAATGAGTGTGGGCCGGTACGGAGAAGACTGGGGCTACGGCGGGCGCGGGGAAGGGGTCTCGGTCGATGCTGAAGAGTACACCCTCGAAGTGCCCTACACGGGTGACGAAACTCTCTTTTGGTGCCGAGGGAACACGTGGAGTTCCGCGCCGCCTCAGGGGAAGGTAACTCCACGGATAGTCTCAACTTCTGTGACACTGCGTGAACCGAACGCCGACAAGCTCAATCAAGATTTTGAGCGATTTCTGAAGGACTTGGACCAATGGCTGGGATACTTGAAGCCTACCGTTGATGAATGGAACAGGAGTATTCCGGCGGTCGTAGACTCGCACGTGGGTCAGAGGAGGGCACGGGCTGAAAAAGCCAGCGCTGCCGCTGCGGGCCTGAAATTCACGCTGAAGGGACGCTCGGATGCCGCCGCCACCTATAGCGCGCCTGTCAGCCCTAAGAGGATCGCGCCTGTTCTGCCGGTAGCGGCGAAGGGCGTCACGCCCGAGCCTGTGCTGAGTGAAGAAGCGTACCGTGAGATTTTGGATACACTCCAGCAGATGTCGGAGGTGATGGAGCGGAGCCCCCACGCTTTCGCCACGATGGACGAAGAGACCTTGCGATTTCAGTTCTTGGTGCCGCTGAACGCCAAGTTTGAGGGGGAAGCCCGAGGAGAAGCGTTCAATTACGGGGGCAAGACCGATATTCTCATCACCCATAAGGGACGGAACATCTTCATAGCGGAACTGAAAATATGGTCGGGCGCTAAGGCGCTGTCTGCCGCCATAGATCAGCTTCTAGGCTATCTTAGTTGGCGCGATACCAAAGCCGCTTTGATTGTGTTCAACCGTAATAAGAACTTCACCGCGGTTCTCGATCAGATCGACCAGACCGTGCGGGCTCATTCCGCTTTTGTGTCGGCAAGCGCGAAGCGGGGCGCTAGCGAGTTTCGCTACACAATGCGAAGGCCTGATGACACGGCGCGGCAGCTTACCATGACAGTTTTGGCGTTCGATTTGCCAAGTGCGGATCTCGCCTAGTTGGCGTAAAAAGCGGGAGCGAAACGGGGGCAAATTCGTCATGACCGGCCCGCGCCCGCACCGCGAAGAGAGGACGGGCGAGTGTCCCTACCAGTGACTGTCGATCTTCTGGCAATGGCCCGCGACTTGGAATCTCGAGGAGGGAAGCGGGACCTGTTGGAGGCCCTTCGGGCAGCGTGGCGGGCTCAGTCTTGTGTCGCTGACTTAAGGCAGGCGCTAGAAGCAGTTGAAGTCCTCGATCAACTTCCTCCAGGCGCAATGGGAGCTGGCGGTTTAACGCAGGTAAAGAGCGCGCTCCTGACCCTAGGGATACTTCTCTATGCTCGGGCGACATCAACCGGCGGCTCGAGAACAGAGAGGGGCTCCATTCAGCTA
Source organism: Sphingomonas sp. GW821-FHT12D09 (assembly GCF_058807215.1). Taxonomy (NCBI): domain Bacteria; kingdom Pseudomonadati; phylum Pseudomonadota; class Alphaproteobacteria; order Sphingomonadales; family Sphingomonadaceae; genus Sphingomonas; species Sphingomonas sp. GW821-FHT12D09. The sequence goes on from NZ_JBXAQL010000002.1 coordinate 674,348, forward strand.
GACCTGAAGAAGCTCACCCCCCAGCAGCGTGACGACCACAAGACGCTCATTCGCATCAGAAACGGAGCCATCGGTCACGTCGAAGCGGGCGCAACCATAGCGGGCGATCTCTGGCACGCTGACTACTTGTTCGCCAAGAGGCATCGAAGGGCACCTGGGGCATAGCAAGCGCCTCTACGAGCATTGGATTCAGTTTCGATATGCTCGCTGCGCTGAAACGCCAATTGCCGGTCGCGTTGGATTCACTCCGGGCTAAATGCCACCGACAACTGGACCACGTTCAGGCGGCGCTAAAAGTGGCCAAGATCAGTCACGCGTCGATGCTGCGGTTCTCAGTCGATCCCGTCGACTACTTCGGCTCGATCGAATCCGCTCGAATGATGCTGAGTGGCGACCCTGGCGACGAAATGTCGCGATGGGTGCCTCTCCTATAGCTCGCGTGGCCTAGAGAGTGGCGCAGAAGGAGCCCAGAGGTGCTGCGGGCCCCAGGGGACGTTTAGCCGTGCCCCTCACCCCCGCTTCAGCGAGGGTAGCCAAAGTCGCCCGCAGCGCCCAAGAGGTAACGCGAAGGGGCCGAGCCGGGAAGCCTCAAAGGAGACGCAAGGACGCTAATATGGCTCCGGATCGCGCTGCGCCGCCTCGCGCAAGTAGCGTTCCGGGTCGCTCACAAACCGCGCAGCGCCGGAATGTGTGATCGTTCGAACTACTGCCTCGCTGTAGGGACGAATTATGGCCCCGCTCCTATCCGCCAAGACGCAGTCGAAATCCCGAGCGAGCGCGCAAACGCCACTCACAAGCGCCAAGGAAAGATCGCGTACGTTTAGGCGAAATTGCACACTCTCAATCGCCGCCCCTGAGAACCAGACTTGCACGTCGTCGGTCTTCTCATCTCCCCAGATACGGAGGTCAGGAGCCCAAGACTGCTTCTCAGGGAGGAGCAAGCCGATACGCCGCAGAATCGCCGCTGTGATCGGGCCAGATAGGCGCAGTTCGATTGCATCGAGTTGATCGCGGCTCATGCGCGCCGCAACCGCGCCATTTATCGTAGCGGCTGAAGACGGGATGAGGTCGAAAACGAACTGCCAGACAGCCATCTGAGCGAACCTGCCCGAGCCTTAAGGGCCCGAGAGCAGCTGTAAGGCGGTGATCTGAACGGACAAAGAAAAAAGCAGGGCATCGGAGGCCCGAGCGCAAACTCATCAATCCCTGCGCCCGGTCTCCCGGCCTCTGGGCCTTAGGACTCCGTTGCAGGCTCCTGAGGGCCCTTTCGGGGTGGCAGGGCCCGGTACACGCTGGCGAGGCCGATCCCCAGCTTCTCGGCGATCTGTGGCGGCTTTAGCCCGTCATCCTGAAGGGCCCTGATGGCATCCTTGTCGATCTTCGGGGGGCGCCCTTGGTACCGCTCGGGATGCTCGGCGCGGGCCTTCGCGATCCCCTCTAGTTGACGGTCCCTGCGGATGTCCGCTTCGAACTCCGCGAAGCCCGCGAGGAATGTCAGGAGCAGCCGCCCCTCCGCTTTGGTGGTGTCGAGCGTCCCTTGCTGGAGGCAGCGGAAGCCGACCCCCTTCGCGTTCAGGTCTCCGACAATCTTGTGTAGGTCGATCACCGACCGAGCCAAACGGTCGAGGCGCGTCACCACCAACACGTCCCCCTCACGCGCAAAGTCGAGAGCCGTCTGCAGCTCGGGCCGATTGTCAGCCTTCCGCCCGCTCTTCTTCTCCGCAAATATCTTCTCACATCCAGCCTCTTGCAGCTGCTCCAGCTGAACTTCGAGGCTCTGGCCCGCCGAACTAACACGGGCATACCCTACTAGCATGATCTCTCCCCCTCGGTGGATCGCTTAGGCTGCGGAATTGGCGCTGTCAGCGGCGAGGCCAAGCCACGCCACCAGTTTCGCCTGCGTCGCCTTACCGGGGCCGACAGGGCCCTCTTGGGCGTCTCTGGCGACGTTGGAAGCGGGCTCCGTGCTGCCGAGAGTTCGCGCCTTCGTACTGGCGTCAGCTGCCGGATCGAGCAGACGGGCAACCCGATGTCGGGCTGCAGCTGCCCGCCCGAGCAGCAGAACGTCAATGCGGTCGTGAGCAGCGCGAGCCAAGGTTCCAATCTCCATTGTCATATTCTCCTTTGGGTTAAAGACACCAGCGAGAATACTTATCAAAATTCCTAAGTCAACCCTATTGAGAAAGCGTCGTGGAAAGACGGGGCCTGTCCGCCGCTTCGCCGAGAGGGTATACCCATTTGAGAAGGTAGCTGCGCACCTCTGCGCATCGCTTCAGCGTCTCGTTGCAATGTCAGCTCCCTCGCTCTCGCACTCCCCTGGCGGAGGAATACAGCTAAGTCACTGAAAATAAACATCCATTAGGCGGACAATCGGGTCAACGGAACTAATTGGTGCCGCCCGATTGCCACCGGCATTGAGCCATCGGCACGCGAGGCACGGCCTAGACCGTTCGCGAACGTCGGTAACCACCGAGGCGGAGGCGCGGCGGACTCCCCCTATGGGGGAGCCGCCAACTTGCGCTCTGCGTTATCCCGCTTCGGAATTTCGCAGCAAAACTAACGGCCCTGGAGGCGCGCGGACGTCGTCAGCCGACGCAAGATAGCCTCAGGGTTCCCCATGACCGCCTTGTGGGCAACCTGAGCGAACCGATGAAGCAACCTGGGGTCGTCAATGGAGCGAGCGACGGCGGCAAATGGATAGTTATTCATGAGCTTCCTCGTTGAGTTGTGAGAGGCGAGTTCTGGCACCTAAGGTCACCAAAGACCGGCCCGCAGGTCCGCCGAGGCTCGCGCGATGGAGCTTTGTCGGCGGGAGCAGCGGCGGCAGCAATGCCTCCGTCCATCCTCGGCTCTTCGGTCCTTGTAAAAAGACTGCAGAGGTTTCGACTGGCTGCAGATATGGCACCACTTCTCCCCGGCGGAGACCGGGGCGGGGATGGGTTTTCGTGGCAATGGGTTCTCGCTCGCGAGCCCCAAGAGTTACTGCTGGGGCCTTGGTTGCCGATTAGGCGGTGACTAGACCCGCGCGGGCAATCTTGGTGCTGATCTCTGCCACTCGAATACGATCGATGACGCCGGAGGACACGCAGTCCTTTGGGACAGCACGGACCTCATACAGCGGGCAGGTGACTCCGCCGCAATCGGCGACTTGTTCGCGCCACGTTCCGCGAGCGAGGGGGTCGTAGACGCACTCTTTGCACTTCGCGTCGATGGCGGGTCTCAGGGAGGCCCTAGGATTGGTGTTCATAGATGTCCTGGGTTGGCGCAGCTGGGCGAATTGGCCTCAGCGGAGCGGGAGTTAGTTAGCTGCGCCGAGGGGACCTCAGGCGAACTGGTGGTGGGTCTGGAAGTCGTATCGAACCCGCCGCGCTGCATTGTCGCAGTAGCGACAGTCGAGCTTCTTGCGGTCCCACTGCTTCGCATCTTTGGCGAAGGAGGAGAGGGGGCGGCAGACGTTGCACTTGAAGCAGTATTTGCGACCAACCGGCACGGGGACCGGGGGCACCTTTCGGGTTCGCATTGAGGCGTTCTCGTAAAGAGGACCCGCCAAAGGTCCGCCGGTCAGGACCGGGAGACGGAGGGCGGGCGCGTTGCTTGTGAAGTTTCGTCGGAGCTACTTGGCCTTAGCTCGATCAGTCTCGATCTTGGCGGCGCGTACGCCTGTCCAAGCAGATGCCCCAGCCGCCGCCAGCTGGATGCCAGCCCCTAGAGCCGTGGGCTTTTGGACGCGCGACAGCATGGAGTTCGCTTCGGCCTCATCAGCGCGGTGTTTACTCTCCATATTCGCTATCGTCCGGTTGCCTTGCAGCTCGGACTGCATCGCGCTGTCCAGCAACAGGCTCTCAATCGAGCCTGAGTTGAGCCCGAGACCTGCCTCCCCGGCTGCGGTCCTAATCTGGGCCTGCTCGCGGCGTGCGGCACGCATCTGGTCGAAGAGGTCGCCGGTAGCTTCCTGTCGGGTTTCCTCTCGGACCACTGCGCGCTGGTCGTTGATTGCCTTAGTCTGCGCATTGGCAGATTTCACTTGGCCGACGATGGCGGCGCCCTGGGAGGCGACCGCCGTCACGCCGACGACAATCGCTGCGGTGACGGGGTCACACATGACTTGGTATTCCTATTCTGGAAGGGTCACAGCCCATCGCGATTGAGTCCGAACCCTTCACGCCACTCACGGGCGCGAGCTGGACGAGGTGGGTCCGGTTCGGACGGCAGGGGGGCTGGCGGAGGTGGCGGTTGGGTGTCCACGGAGTCTTTGAGAGCTACTGCGGGCGCCTCGCAGGGTAGTCGGAGCGGCGGCTCGCCGTGATCGATGCGGACCAGCCCACCACCTAGATCGGTCGCATGCTGACGCTGGCGCTCTAGGAACCGAGGCGAGGAGGGATCGTGTGGGTCAGTCCGTACATCGGCCCGGGGGCGTGAACGGCTTAACCAACCGCGAGTGCGGGAGTAGAGACTCACTATCCGAGGTGGTTACGGCGGTTGGCAGCGAGCCCCCGAGCGAGCTGGTCAATCTCCTCCTGCTCAAGCAACTCGGCAGCTTTGACTTTCGCCTTCGCGAACCGATCTAGCTGGGTAGCGATTGCTTTCTCGCTCTCGACCGCCTCAAACATCGCCTTCTGCAAGCGGCGCTGACCTTCAATACCCTCCAGGGCATCGATGTGGCGCATGATCTCGGCATGCCGCAGCGTGAGCTGACGGCGGGTCTCGCCTTCGGCGCGGTAGACCGTTTTCGTCTTCTGCTCGCCAGTGTGGGGATCAACGCCAACTACGTCCAAGCGAACTACCTCGTTCAGGGAGTTCATCACTTCGGCCGCCTCCCGCTCCAGCTTGACGCAATCCCGTTCGAGATTCAGTTTTTCCGCTTGGTATCGGTTGGTGCCCTCTCCGCCGCCAAGCCGGATGCGGAGGTCATGAGAGTTCTGTCGCAGGGCTGCTACGGTCAGCTCATGCTCCCGCTGCTCGCGCCGAGCGCCAACGGGTAACTGGGCCAGTTGCTGCTCGATTGGCATCCGCAGATGCTCAGGGAGAGCGTTCGCCGTCAGCCGTTCGGGAACATTCAGGTGACCTGACATCGTGATGGGACTTGCGACGTCATCCACGACGTCGAACGACGCGATCTGCGCTGCCATGTCGCGATCTTCGGGCGCGATTTCGAACGATTTCAGCTCGAAGTTGCTGCCTTCGGTATCTGTCGAGAGGGCGTTCGAGGCAGGAGCAGTAGTGTCAGTCATAGAGGTCTTTCGTTGGTTGAGGGCGGCAGTGCCCAAGGTGCTGTCGAGACAGCGGCGGTCGCTCCGGGGACCGGAGGGATTTCGCGGAGAACTGGTGCGGCGCTCTTGGTCCGAGCTGCCGCCGACCAAGAGCGCCGCATGCCTGCGACCGCCGCGAGTTCGGGACGCGACGGGAGGCATGTTGGGGGCTTGGATGACAGGAGAGACAGCCGCTGCGGTTTCTCTCTCCAAGGGTGGGTGTTATTTCCGAGGGGAGCCCACGGCGGGGAGCGCAAGGAGGCCGCCCCGTTTAAGGGGTATCATCTCTTAGCTCCGGCTTCACTTCCAGCATGGAGCGTTCCAGGCCCTGCAAGAGCGTTTAAAGGTCGAGGAGGCCGATTGAATGTCACACCCTTACGCGATGCCGTTGTACGGTTCTAAAGATGCGCCAAAGTCCGGTCGGGGGTCCGCGCTCCTGATCGAAGGGCGGGGCCTTACTGTCGTAACAGCGGCTCACGTACCTTTGGGCATTCACCCCCACACTCGGTGGGCGGAATGGCCGAGCGACGCCTGCATCTATGCTAAAGAAGACAGCACAATTCCCATCGGCCTGTTCGACGAAAGTACCGGCGCGCGGGCACCCAGATTCGCTTTCTTTTCCGATCAAACGGGAATGGCAGACTATCTTCTAATGCCGCTACAGTCCGCGGCTCGGACGCAGTTCGCGTATTCTGCGTTCGCTCCCGGCGATGTGATCTCCCCAAAAATCGGGATGGTTGTGCAAGCCACGGGTTACCCACACGCGGACCCTTGGCCCGACTTTCCAGCCAACGTGCAAGAAGTCACAATAACTGGAATGGATGAGGTCATGGTGCGCTTCTTCCCGCCTGTTCCAAAGGGGCACTCTGGGGGACCGTTGCACATTGAAGGTGCCTTGCTGGGCATGATCATAGGCCATGATGGCGATATTGGCGGTGCGATACGCGCAGACTGGCTGATCGCGAACGCTTAACTCAAGGGGTTCGCTACATTGCCAAGAGTGCGGCGGCGCCCTTCTTACCCACCCTTAAATATGCCCCACCCCGAGGATGGGTGATAATTCGATGGGCCGCTTAGGCCCTCAGAAATGAGCCTAGTCGGCGGATAAGGGCGGAGGGTGTACGTTGCCGCACCGCCCTCCGCTTCAGCACTCCAAGGCCCGCCTCCGGAACCTAAGCTACATCAACCCAAGCATAGCGGATGGAGGTCTCACCCCCTTGGCGCCATTGAAAGCGAAGGGTCCCCTGAAGGTGGTCGATGGTTACCGCAGAGAACAAGACCTTCAACGCCGCGTTGGTGGCAGCGGTGTCGATTTTTTCTCCGGACTCCTTGGCAGTTTCAAACAAGCTGGCGCAGTCGCTCAAACGGGAGCGGATCAACCCTTTATCCGCCATACACCGGCGCTCATCCAACTCGTCCAGCTCTGAACGCATTTGGCGTGCCTCGCTCTCCAGCCGCGCAAGCCGGGCGGCTCCAGCAGCGGAGGGTGCGATAGCCAGCGCCTCAGCAAGATCGACAATCAGGTCTTCGATACCTGCGATATTGGCAAGTGCGGAAGCGTGTTCGCGGTCCAAGCTGATGTCGCCGTCGCCAGCTGGAACGTCGGCCAAGAGCAAGCCCCAGTTGCCGAGAAGCGCCGCCTCTGTCGCATCGACAGGAACGGACACATAGGAACAGCCCGCTCCCACCTTTGCTTTACTGCAGACCAGCTTTGGCCGCCCAGCTTTCTTGGGAGACCCCTTATTTACGCGCAGCATGCTCGAGGCGCAGCTGGGGCACCTCGCTAGGCCTGCGAGAAGGTGGGCGACGCCGTTTGCAGCATGGCGCCCACGAACTGCCGCGACCGCGCCGCCTTTCAAGGTGCGTACTGCCAGCCAGTCCGCCTCTGAGACAACTGCAGGGAAGGCATTGTGCACAGGCTGTTCAAGCTGCCGTGTTCGGCGACCCTTTACGTACTCCGTATGCCCTGGGGTCAACGTCCCGATGACAGCCGGATTGCGCAGGACCTTGCTGATCGTCGAGCGGTGCCAGTGCTTTCCCCGCCCTAATACCGGAAGCCCTTCCGTGACGAACAGCTTCGCGATGCTGTGTTCGCCCATGCCCTGAAGGGTCAAGCGGAAGATGCGCCGCACTGTCTCCGCCTTCTCCGGGTCCTCGCGCCATCCGTCACCCTCGGGTTTCAGCCAAGACGGGCCGCGCTTCGTCAGGCGCTGAGTCTCTCCAGCGGATACCTTGCGGCGCTTTTCCGCCCATGCAGCAGCGACCCGCCGTCCCTTCGTCGCACTCTCCTCATAGGCGCGGGAGGAGACCATCAGGGCCAGCATCAGGCCCATCGAGTTTCGTCGCAAGCTCTCGATCGAGTATTCCTGTCCGTCGCTTAAAGTGACGATGGTCACCCCGCTCATCACGATGTTGGAGAATACCTGTTGAGCGTAGAGCGGCTCCATGCGGCTAATCCGGTCGAGACTCTCGACGACAAGGAAGGAGCCGGGCTCGATTAGGCCACGCTGGCAGAGTTGTAGGAAGGTCCCCAAGGCGCCTTCAGTGGCGTTCGATCCCCGATACGCAGATACGCCCTCATCAGCCATGGAAAGTTGGTCGTCTATGGTGAGGCCTCGGGCAGCGGCCCAACGCTCCGCCGCGTCCGATTGTCGGCGATAGCTATCTCCTTTGGCCTGCTCAGGCGTCGAGAAGCGCGTGTAGCTGTAGACTTTGCCGGGTACGGAAGGGTGGCGCGGCTGGTCTATCAGAGGTTGCAGGTTCGAAGCGTACATGGGGAATCCTCAGCAACGGTGAGGAGCTTCCTCACCTACAGGTGGGCGATAATTGCGGGTCTCCACGTCCTGTACGTGTTGATGTGCGGGCCGCCCGGGGCGGGCAAGTCGCTGCTCGCCTCCTGCCTGCCCGGCATCTTGCCGCCGCTTGATGCCGCGGAGGCTTTGGAAGTGTCGATGGTCGCTTCGGTGGCGGGGACCTTGAATGGCGGGCGGCTTACCCGGGCGCGGCCGTTCCGCTCGCCGCACCACTCGGCCTCGATGGCGGCGCTTACCGGAGGCGGGCTCAGGGTGAAGCCGGGCGAAGTGAGCCTGGCGCATCTCGGCGTGCTGTTCCTCGACGAGTTGCCCGAATTCCAGCGCGCGGTGCTCGATTCGCTGCGCCAGCCGATCGAGGCAGGCGTGGTGAGCGTAGCGCGGGCCAATGCGCATGTGACCTTCCCGGCGCGCGTCCAGCTGGTCGCGGCGATGAACCCGTGCCGCTGCGGGCATCTCGGCGACCCGGCACTTGCCTGTGCGCGGGCGCCGAGATGCGCGGCGGATTACCAGGCCAAGGTCTCGGGGCCGCTGCTCGACCGGATCGACCTGCATGTCGACGTGCAGCCGGTGATGGCGGCGGACCTGGTCCTCGACCGTCCGGCGGAGGGATCGGCGGAGGTCGCCGCGCGGGTGGCGGCGGCGCGGGCGGTGCAGGCGGCGCGCTACCAGGGCGTGCCGGCGCGGACCAATGCCGAGGCGGACGGGACCTTGCTCACCGACCATTCCACCCCGGACGAATCGGGGCGCAAGCTGCTCGCCCAGGCGGCGGAGACGATGCGGCTGTCGGCGCGAGGCTATACCCGGGTGCTGCGCGTGGCGCGGACGATCGCGGACCTGGCGGGCGCGGAAGGGGTGGGGCGGATCCATGTCGCCGAGGCGCTGAGCTATCGGCGGCAGGCGCCGCGGAGTTAGGGGAACGGAATTCCAGATAGCTGCCGTAACCAAGCGAAATCGCTCGAACGACCGCCGGCGCCCAATCGACAAATACCGTCTGGACATAGACACGAGTTCATTGGCTATCCCCTTCCGGCCTCGCTAGACGGCCCTCCATCTGATCGTATTCGGAGGGGCGCTTGCGGAAAATTCATCGGGGCCTGTCGGCCGCTGTTCTGGCCGGCGTCGGCGCCTTTGCGACCGGCGCATCTGCCCAGGAGGCGACGCCTTTCCCTTCCCGCCTCGCCCAAGTGATCGCGCCTCTGGACGTCAATCCAGACGGCTTCTCGGGGGCAGGCGCGCGCATCCTGTCCGAGGCCGTCACCGCCAGCCGCTATGTCCTGATCGGCGAAAGCCACATGACGCGCGAGATTCCGGCGTTCACGACCCAGATCTGCCGCATGATGGCGCCCACCGGCCTGACCGCCATGGTCGTCGAGATCGGTCCGGAAGCGGCCCGTATTGTCGATGTCGCCATGCGATCGGAAGATCGCGAAGCCCGGATCGACAAATTCCTGCGCGCGCATCCGAACGGCATCGCCTTCTTCAACGGACGGGATGAAGTCCGGATGGCAGGCGATTGCGCTGCTGCCGCCGGACCGAAGTTCCAGGTCTGGGGACTGGACCAGGAGTTCCTCGGATCCAGCGGCCATCTGCTTCAGGAAATGCTGGCATCCAGGCCAGGTCCGCTCGCCCAGGTCGCCCTGGCCGGTCTGGCGGAGCAGGATCGGAAAGCGACTGCCGCTGCGCTCGCATCGGGCTCGCCCTACGACCTCTTCCTGCTCTCGGCCAACCAGCACGATCTTGATCGGGCCGCCGCCGCGGTCACCCAGGATGGCGGGAAGCGCGTCCGCTATCTGTTCGGCCTGCTGACGGAAACCCGCGCCATCTATCAAGCGTCGCAGGCGCGCAAAGGCGATCCCAACGGACGCCGCGCGCGGCTGATGAAGCGGACGCTCGCCGCCCAGCTCGCCGCACATCCCGGCGCGAGGCTCCTGATGAAGTTCGGCGCCAATCATGCCTACAAGTCGATCAATCCGCTCAACCAGCGCGACCTTGGCGCTTATGTAGCCGAGCGTGCCGACGGCGAAGGCGTCTCCGCTCTGCACATCGTGGTGCTGGGGGCCAAGGGCTCGGAGGCCAGCTATGCCGGCGTCGGGCGGCCCGCCGCCGTGCGCACGTTCGACATGAAGGACGAAGACCCGGACTGGCGCGAGGATGTCACGCTTGCGCGGCCGGCCGGCGCCGCGGCGGGATCGTGGATGCTGGTGGATCTACGAGCGCTCAGGAGCGAAGGCCTTGCGTCCGCACCGCAGGAATGGCGTGAACTCGCACTGGGCTACGACATCGCCATTCTGGCCCCGGCATTCACCGCAACCAGCGTGCTCGGCGTCGGGCAGCCGGCGGGGCGCTGATTTGATCGCCTCGGCGCCGTGCCCGCATTGCCTAGCAATGGCAGCTAACCACCCCACCTCTGACATTGCCTGACCGGCAGCGCCGGCATGGCCATCAAACCCGCTGGAAATCTCGCAAAGCCCTACTTATAGGGATGCCTTCGTCGATGTCGGCCCCGTGCCGGAACGGCATGCGGGTGTGGCGGAATGGTAGACGCAGCGGATTCAAAATCCGCCGTTGGCAACAACATGTCGGTTCGAGTCCGACCACCCGTACCATTGGGCCGTACCATGTGGTCCGTACCAGGCAGTGCCCGGTGATTGCGCCCGCGCTGCCGCTCGCATATTGCTAATCATTCGCAGCTCGAGGCCCGTCGAATGAAGCAATCGCCGCATGGATGAGCCTGAGGGCAGGCCGGGCAACCGGCTGACGCGGCCGCTATGGATCGCGCTCGGGCTGTTCTTCGTAGCGCTGGGCGTGATCGGCGCGCTGCTGCCGCTGATGCCGACGACGATCTTCCTGATCCTCGCCGCCGGCTGCTTCGCGCGATCCTCGCCGCGGCTGGAGACCTGGCTGCTCACCCACAAGCGCTTTGGACCGACGCTGGTCGCCTGGCGCGAGGAAGGGGCGATCCCGGCGCGGGCCAAGGCGTTCGCCTGTGGCGGCATCGCGATCGGCTATGCGATCTTCTGGTGGGGGGCGCGGCCTTCCTTGTGGGTCGACCTGGTCGTGGCGCTGGGGATGGGCGCGTGTGCCGCCTTCATCCTCAGCCGGCCGAGCCCACGCCCGCGCGATGCAGCGCTGGATCCCGGCGCATAAAAAAGCGGCGCGGCACCCGAGGGTACCGCGCCTGCAGGACGGAGGTCGTGAAGGATCGCCGGATCAGAGCTTCATGCGCGCGCCGACCAGGAAGGTGCGGCCGAAATGATTATACTCGTAGTTCCGGTTCGCCGCGGTGTCGGTGTAGCGATCGCGATACGCGTCGGTGAGGTTGGTGCCCTCGACCGAGAGCTCGATCCAGTCGGTGAGCTTGTAGCGGACCGAGGCATCGACGGTGGTGATCGAATTATAGCCTTCGAACACGTTGCCCGTGCCCGAACCCGCATCGACATAGGGACCGCGATAGGCGACCGAGGCGCGGGCGCTGAAGCGGCTGTCCTCATAGTAGAGCGTCGCGTTGAAGGCCTTTTTCGACACGCCGTACAGCGTCGACGAGAAGACCCGGTTCGGCAGCGTCAGCGAGCCATTGGCGTTGACCGCGGTGGCCGGCGCCGACTGGCTGTAGTTCGCGGTCGAATCGATGAAGGTCGCGTTCGCGATGCCGCCGAAATTCTTGAGGAAGCCCGGCAGGAAGCGGAACGGCGCCTGGATCGCGATCTCGACGCCCTTTAGCGAGGCGCCGGTGCCGTTGACCGTGGTCACCACCGTCCAGATCGGCTGGGCCTGCTGGGCGGGGTTGAGGAAGGCCGGCGACGATGCGGCGAGCACCGAGGCGGGAAGGCCAGTCGATGTGAAGGTCTGCCCCGTCAGCGTGGCGCTGACCGGGAAGCTTTGAATGTCCTTCTTGAACAGCGCGACCGAGAAGATCGACTGCGGCGCGAAATACCATTCGGCGGCAAGGTCATAGGCCGTGGCGCGGAACGGATCGAGGTTCGGGTTGCCGAAGCTCACCCGGTAGTTGAAGCCGTCGGCCGAGCCGCCCGGCGTCAGGCTGCCCAGGGTCGGACGCGTCATCACGTCGGAGATGGCGCCGCGCAGGATGATGTTCTCCGTCGGGAACAGCGCGACGTTGATCGAGGGCAGCCAATCCTCGTAATCGCGCTTCACAGTCACCGGCAGCGTGCCGTTGATGCCGGTCGAACTCTGGTTGGTCTTGGCATAGCGCATGCCGGCGTTGAGTGCGTAGCGCAGGCCGAGCAGCTCGCCCTTGGCATCGAACTGGAGATAGCCGCCCTTCACTTCTTCCGTGACGCTGCGGTTGTTGCCGACGTCGAGCAGGAGCGGGCGGCTGTACAGGCCGGTATAGGCGGCGGCCGCGTCAATATTGGCGACCACCCAGCTGGTGGTGGTGCCCGCCGGCTGGCCGGCATTGCCGAGATTGACCAGCTCGGTCAGCGCCGGCGTGGCCTGGTAGCCATAGACCGCGGTCGGGCCGAAGGTCGCGGTGGTCGAGCAGGTGATCGTCTTGAGCACCAGGTCGGTGCCGCCATTGCCGCAAACCGCGGTATCGCGCTGATAGGCGACCACGTCATAGTCGAAACGGCGATAGACGCCGCCGGCCTTGATCTGGAAGCCCTCGGCAACGTCCCATTCGGTGCGCAGCTGCGCGGTCTTGAACTTGTTGGTGACGTTCGACGGGCGATCGCGGATCTCGGCGAGCTGGAAGTTCGCCGGATCGGTCACGCTGGTGCCGAAGCTCAGCACCGGGCTCTGCATGTTGGTATAGTCGTACTTGTAGCCCTGCGCGTCGCGGTCATCGAGGATGAGCGTGGTCTCGACGGGGATGTCGGCGTTCGACTTGGACAGGCCGCCCATCAGCGTGAAGCGGAAGCTGTCGCCCAGCTCCTGATCCCAGCTGCCGCCGATCTGGTAGAACTCGGTATCCGACTTGCGCAGGTAATGCTCGGTGCGGACCCAAGCGTCGTTGAGCGTCGCCGAGATCATGTTGCCATTGCCGTCATAGACCGGGTTGGCGACGTTGATCGAGCGCTCGTTCGAGCGGAGCAGCACTTCCAGCCACTTCTCCTCGCGGGTTTCCTTGAACCGCGAATAGAGGCCGTCGATCGAGATCTTGGTCGCGTCGCTCGGCGCCCATTGGACGCTGCCGGTGAGGCCCAGGCGCTCGCGATCGTGACGGACGATGCCGTAGCGCGGGATACGCGGGTGGAAGGCGAGCGCGGCCTGCGAGCAGACGGCGCTGGGGATATAGGTGCCGCCCGAGTTCGCCGTGGTCCAGCAATTGGTGCCGCTCACCTGGTCGAACGTGGCCTGGGCCCAGCGGACCGAGTTGTTGCCGAGCTCGACATTGTCGGTCTTCGAATAGGCGCCCGAGACGGCGACGCCGAAGGTGCCGTCCGGCGACTTCCAGGATAGCAGGCCGGCGAAGCGCGGGCCCCAGTTCTTGGAGAGGTCGTTATAGCTCGCCTGGGCCGAGCCGACGAAGGTGAAGCCGTATTTGCCGCTGAGCGGATTGCCGGTGTTGAGATCGACCACGGCGCCGAGCGAGCCTTCGTCGAGCGAGGCCTCGGCCGTCTTGTGGACGACCAGCGAGCTGAACAGCTCGGAGGCGAAGACGTTGAAGTCGAAGGCGCGGTCGCGGTTGGCAGAGGCGCCGTCGGTCGAGGTGGCGACGGTCTCGAGGCCGTTGACGCGGACGCGGGTGAACTGCGCGCCGAGGCCGCGCACGGTGATCGCACGGCCTTCGCCGGCGTCACGCTGGATCGAGATGCCCGGGATGCGCTGGAGCGATTCGGCGAGGTTCTGATCGGGGAACTTGGCGATATCCTCGGCGACGATCGCGTCGACCGAGGAGACCGACTCCTTCTTCACGTTGAGCGCCTTGTCAAGCGACTGGCGGAAACCGGTAACCACGATCGCGCCTTCGCTGGTCTGCTCAGGCGTGCTGGCGTCGGCGGCGGGCGGCGTCTGCGCCGTATCCTGCGCCAGTGCCGGGGTCGCGATGCTCGCGCCCGCCATCACCGCCAACGAAGCACCGGCAAACCACATGTTGCGGCTCAAAGTCCCTTTACGCATCCTTGTTCTCCCATGGTCAGTGTTTCCAGGCCGGCCGCTTGTGCGGCTCGCCTGGCTTTTCGGCCGGCTGATGCCGGCTCTCTGTGCAATTCGCTGCCGATGTCTTCCGGCAGTTATGCGATCATCGCGAAGCGCTTGCGCCCGTTGGCCAATAGCCTGCGATGGAATTTCCTGAGCGATTCCGGGCCGCTACGCTGTGCGGTGGCGCCGATACGGGCCATCCCCAGCCAGGTGAGCGCCTCTGCGGCACGCATGGCGGGCTCCAGGCAAATTCGCTCGATATCCTGCGCCCAAGGGGCGAAATAGGCTGGCTCTCCCTGCTGTTTCGCGAGCTTGGCGCTCGTCTGTGCAAGGGTTTCTTGTCCGATATGGACACCGGTGTCAACCAGTCCGCGGCAGATCCGGAACAGCAGCCAGTGCAAATGTCCGAGAAGCGCGCGATCATTTCCGGCAAAGGCGCCATGCGCGGCCATCAGCTGCTCGGTGTAGATCGCCCAGCCCTCCGCGAAGGCGGGGGCATAGTCGAGTCGCAGCGGATGCGGATTGGCTGCGGCCTCGATCGGCAGCTGGATCATGTGCCCGGGGAGCAACTCGTGATGGACGACCGCGGGAAGCGTCCAGGACGGGCGGTCGCGGATGCGCTGGAGGTCGGGATAATAGGCGCCGGGCGTGGTCGGCGTGGGGATCGTGCGGTAGCCCTGCTTGCCCTCGGCTTCCTCCTGGCGCGTCATCGGCACCGCGGCGACGTTCAGGCATTCGGGCGGGAGCGGGCCGAACAGCGCGGGCAGCTTTGGACGAACGCCGGCGAGCGTGGCGTTCATGTCGGCGACGGCGCGGGCCCGGCCGGCATCGTCGTCGCTGTAGAGGAAGCGGGGGTCCTTGAACGCCGCGCTGATCCGGGCGCCGACGCTGCCCCTGGTGTAGCCAAGCCGCTTGAGGACGGTGTCGGCGCGGGCGGTGATCCTTTCGAACGCGGCAAGCATTTTCCGATGCGCTTCGGCGGGGGAAATCGCCGCGCCGTAGTGGCGCTCGATCAGCAGGGCGAAATAGCGCTCGCCGCCGGGGAAGCGGCTGGTGCCGGGCTCCTTCGGAGCCCGGGGGGCGAGTTCGGCGAGCAGGGCGGCCTGGGTGCGCAGTCCCGCGGCGGCGGGGCCGGATGACTTGCCGGCGGCTTCGAGTATGCCGGCGCGGGTCTTTTCGAGCAGCGGGGCGGGGAGGATCGCGCCGCGGCGGGCGTCGATGCGGAGCTGCTCGGTTTCTGCTTCGATGCGGCTCGCTATGGGGTTCTTTTCGCGCCAGGCGCCGGCATTGGGCGCGATGGCATAGGGCGAGCGGCCGGGACGGCCGATGGGGAAGCCGGCGGCGAGCTTGATATCTACTGCCAGCCCGGCGCGGACCGTCTCCAGGTCGATGCGCGGTGAGGGGGACAGGGAGTGTAGGTCGAAGCCGGCCAGGCTGGCGAGCTTTGCCGACGGTGCCTCGATCTTCGAAAGCCCGTCGAGCGCGGCGCGCAGATCGGCGTCGCGATTGGCCGCGGCCAGCGCGACGCGGGGGAGCGCGGCGACACTGGCGGCGGCGAGGAACTGGCGGCGGTGCATCGCGGTCCTCCGGTTCAGCGGGTGAGCGTCACCACATTGTTGCGCTGGGTGACTTCCGCCGCGTTGTTCGGCAGCGCGACGCGGATGCGGGCGGCGCCCTTGGGCAGGGTTAGCCGCACCGTCGCAGCCTTGGGCGTGAGGTCGAGCGGGGCGGCGAGCGCGGGGATCGCCGCGGTGGTCAGTGCCTTGCCCGAGGAATCCTCGACCGTCAGCGTGCCGCCGGTGGTGGCGACGGCGCCGAGGCTGTGCACCGTCACGGAGAGCTTGCCGCCCTTCACTGCGACATCGTCGCTGCCGATGCCGAGATCGGGGCGCGTGGAAACGTCCTCGCGCCGCGTCTTGAGGGTGAACTCGATCTCGGTGGTGGCGTGGGGGGCGAAGGTGAGGCGGGTGGCGGCGCTGCGCTCGAGATTGAGCGGGACGGTGCTGCCGTTCGTCACCATCTCCCATTCGCCAGATGCGACGTTCCAAGTCGTCATCTCGGCCGATTGCGGCGTGTCGCCGGTGTTGTAGGCGATCACCTTGAAGTGATCGGGCGTGGCGCCGGGCACGAGGATCGCGGTCTTGAGCGCGCCTTCGGGATCGTCGAAACGCCAGCTCACCGCATTGCCCGGCCAGGTCTGGTTACGGCGCAGCGCGATGCCGCCCAGGCGCTCGCGCTGGAGGATCTCGTTGGGCTGGTCGACCCGGTCGGACCACCAATGCCCTTCCGTGTACATATACTGGCGCTGCGACTTGTCCTCGATCGCGGCGGCGTGGAGCGACTCCAGGTACTTCACGTCGCCGGTTGCGTCCCAGGCGGCCCATTGCTCGAAGGCACCGCCCTTCCTGGCCTTTTCGGTGAGCGCCTTGGACCAGTCCTTGCCCGTGCCGAGCAGGGCGATGACGTTCTCGTTGATGTCCGCGACCGAGGCGGGGCCGCTCTTGGCGGCGCGGGCGAGGATCGGGTTGAGATACTTGGCGTCGCCGGTGAAGCGGTAGGACGCCCAGGCAGCCTGGAGCGGGGTGGCGGCGCCGCCGCCGTCGCCGGCGCGCTCTGCGTCGCTGCGCCAGTTGATCTCGTTGGGCCAGGACCAGTTGCCCTTGGCGTCCTGCTTGCCATGCGCCAGCAGCCCATCGACGGTGCCGGTGATCAGGCCCCTGGCATCGGGGTTGCCGTTATAGACGCCGATCAGCACGGGGGCGTGGAGCACGACCCAGCTATAGGGTTTCTGCCACTCGAACGGCCCTTCGCGGTACACCTTCTGCGCGCCGTACCAGTTGCTGGCGAAGTGCATATGGCCGGCGGCGTTGGGGAGGATGATCGACTTGAGCGCCCTGGTCGTCGCCATCAGCCGCTCGACCGCACGCGGCTCGCCCCAGTTGAGATAAAGCCGCTCGGCGTCCGAGTTCATGCCCTCCTCATAGGCGTGGAGCTCGTCGGTTGTGAGGTGGCCCAGGCCGTTCATCATCATGCCGTTGGTGTAGACCGCATCCGACAGCGCGCGCAGCGACGCGTTGATCTTGTCCGGATCGACGCCCATCAGCGCCAGCCCCGGCCATTGCTGGGTCAAGTCGGTATCGTCCGAAATGCCGCCGCCGAAATCGCCGTAGGGGACCTGGCGATTGTCGATCCACCAGTTGACGAACTGGCGCGTGATCCTGAGGTCCTCGAGCTGGCGGAAGGCCCAGAGCGGCACGCCGGCGGGCGCCTCGGGTTGCTTGAACTCGGGCAGGTTCTGCACACCATAGCTGATGTCCGCCCAATAGCGGCGGCCCTCGACATGATCGGGATCGACGCGGAGCAGGTCGCTGACATCGGCGAACACGCGGCGATACAGCCCGGCGCGCTTGGAGGCGGTGTGCTCCTCGACCAGGAAGCCCCAATTGTCCTTCACCTGGTTGAACCGGTCGGCGACGTGCTCGGGCAGGGCGGCGGCGCGGTCCTTGAAGATCAGGCGGATGTTCATGCCGTCGAGCGATGCCGGGCCGAAGTCCGGCGCGGCGGCGGCGACGCTCAGATAGAGGCTGTCATTGGTCAGGATACGGTCGCGCAGGTCGAGCCAGAGCGTGCGCGCCTCGCCGGGGCGGACCGAGACCGACAAGTCGATCATGTCGCGGCCCGGCCAGATCGGGTCCTTCACCTTGATGTTGAGCGGGATCAGCCCGTCCTTGCCGGGCGTCGCCTTGAGCGCGGGAATGTCGAGCGCGATGCCGTCCAGGCCGTCGCGGCTGTTCTCCCAGCCATAGTTCCAGGCACGGGCGAGCGCGCGGCCGGCAAAGGCGTCGCCGAAGCCCGAGGGGATCAGGACATGGACAATCGGCATCGCGCCTTCGATATGCGCGGCGGCGCCGGTCGAGGCGGCGCTGCCCGCACCTGCGGCGGCCGAGCCGGCACCGGGGGGAAGCGCGAGCACGGTGTTGCGCTCGTCGGCGGGATAGCGCGTGCGGATGTAGCGGTTCAGGCCTTCGAGCGCGGCGAGATCGGCCGAGACCTTGGCGTCTACCGTGTAGTTGAGCTTGAAGCTGCCTTCGGGCTCCCTGGCACTGCCGACATCATAGGCCCAGATTTCCTGGATCGGCTGCTCCTGCATCGTGTTGGTGAAACGGAGAATGCCGCCCTGGGCTTCGCCGAGCGCAGTGACGCTGCGGACGATGCCCTTGGGGCGCTTGGCCAGGTTGCGGAAGCCGGTGCCATCGGCGCCGTAATCGAGCGCGCCATAGGCCGCGCCGCGGATCTCGACGCGGTTGAACTTCTCGTCCTTGGGGACGGTCAGCGTGTAGGTCTTGCCGCCCTCGACATAGACGTTCCAGTCGGGCAGCTCGAAATAATCGTCGCGGCCGGGGAGTTTCGAGCGGTTGTAGACGCCGGGCCAGGTGGTCTCGGCGATGCCGTCCACGCCCTTCCACATCCATTCCTTCAGGTCCTTCGCATCGGCGAACTCGACCTTGCGGACGCTGGTGACCTTGTCGTCCAGCACGGGCGGCGAGGCGGTATCCCAGCCGAAGCGGTGGAGCCAGGCAGCGCGCTTGTCCGCCGGCGCGGGCCGGGCAGCTGGCTCGGCATTGGCGGCGAGCGCGGCCACGCCGGCGGGATCGAGCATGCGGTCATAGACGCGGATCTCGTCGAGATCGCTGCCTCGCATGAAATTATAGCGGCTCTGCACCTGGTGCGGGGCCATGATCCGGCCGGCCAGGCCGAACTGGTCGAGCGCGGCGTCGAGATCGGCCTTCTGGTCCTTCGCCGCGACTTGCTTGCCATCGACGAACAGGCGGACGCCGACGCTCTCGTCCCAGGCGAAGGCGATGTGGTGCCAGGCATCGGGGGCGGGGTTTTCGGGCAGCTTGAAAGAGACGCGGACGCGCGACAGGTTGGCGTCGGTCACGAAGGCGTCGAAGCCGTGGCCGTTCCAGTCGATGCGCAGGAACGCCATGTCCCAGCTGGTGTGATCGGCGAAACCGGCGCGGAAGATGACGAAGGGCGCTTCGCCGACGGGATCGCGGGCGCGCCAGAAGAAGGAGAGAGTGCCGCGCTGCGCCTCGATATTGCCCGGCGCGTTCCAGGCGAGATAGCCGTCATCGGCCCAGCGAAAGGCGCCGCCGATCGCGCCGTTCGGCACGATATTCACCTTGGTCTGGAAATTGGGGACGGCATCGCCGTGCGCCGTTTCGGCGGTGGCATTCCTGTCGCCCGAGGCGCGGAAGAGCAGGCCATCGTCCTTGTCTTGCGCGGCGGCTGGGCTCGCGGCGAGCGCGAGTGCCCAGGCCAGGGCGATGCTGGTGGACGTGCGGATCATGGCGTGCCTCTCTAACGGTCAGGACGGTCTCTGCCGTCTCCGCTGTCAAGCATGGCGACGAGTGACACCGGTGACAATAACTTTCTCGTTTCCGAGGCATGTCGGCTTGACTGGGGTGCGATGACGCGACAGCTTCGTGGCAACCGGTGTCAAATCGGAATGAGGAGGGATTGCCGATGGCTTCGCGCCGCGACCTGTTGCGCCATGCCGGCGCGGGTGCCGCCCTGGGGCTGGCGCCGCGACTCGCGCTTGCCGCCGAGGCCGATCCCTGGGCGCGCGCGGCGGAGATCGCGCGGAGCGTGAAGGCGCCGGTGTTTCCGGCGCGCGACTTCGACATCACGCAGTTCGGCGCGAAGGGCGATGGGACGACGCTGAGCACCCAGGCGATCGCGGCGGCGATTGCGGCCTGCGCGGCAGCGGGCGGGGGCAGGGTGGTGGTGCCGGCCGGGCGCTTCCTGACCGGCGCGGTGCATCTCAAGTCGGGCGTCAATCTGCACATCACCCGCGAGGCGACTCTGCTCTTCAGCACCGATCCCGCGCACTACCCGATCGTCTTCACGCGCTGGGAGGGGATGGAGCTGATGAACTATTCGCCGCTCGTCTATGCGCGGCGGCAGAAGAACATCGCGCTGACCGGCGAAGGCACGCTCGACGGGCAGGGCAGCGCGCAGCATTGGTGGGCGTGGAAGGGCCCCTGGGGCGGCACGGCCGACCATGGCTGGCGCGAGGGCATGCCCGACCAGCGCAAGGCGCGGGCGCGGCTGTTCCAGATGGCCGAGGATAATATGCCGGTCGAGAAGCGGGTGTTCGGGGACGGCGACTATCTGCGCCCGGCTTTCGTCCAACCCTATGAATGCGAGAATGTGCTGATCGAGGGCGTGCGCCTGCGCGGCGCGCCGTTCTGGCAGGTCCATCCGGTGCTGTGCCGCAACCTGACCGTGCGCGGGCTCGACATATTGGGGCATGGGCCGAACAATGACGGCTGCGACCCGGAATCGGTGGACGGTGCGCTGATCGAGCATTGCACCTTCGACACCGGTGACGATTGCATCGCGGTCAATTCGGGACGCAATGCCGATGGCCGGCGGCTGGCGGCACCGTCGCAGAACATCCTGATCCGCAACTGCCGGATGAAGGCGGGACATGGCGGCGTGGTCGTCGGTTCGCAGATCTCGGGCGGGGCGCGCTGGATCTTCGCCGAGGACTGCGTGATGGACTCGCCCGACCTCTGGTACGCGATCCGCTTCAAGAACAACGCACTGCGCGGCGGGTTGCTCGAGAATTTCCATTATCGGAACCTGGATGTCGGGCAGGTCGGCCGGGCCGCGGTGACCTGCGACTTCAACTATGAGGAAGGCGCCAACGGACCGTTTGTGCCGCGCCTGCGCAACGTCGTGGTCGAGGGGCTGCGGGTGAAGAACGCCGTGCGCGTGCTCGACAGCCAAGGCCTGCCGGGCGCGCCGGTGACCGGGATCACCTTCCGGGATTGCAGCTTCGAAGGCGTCACCCAGTCCAGCATCGTCAGGCACACCGAGGGGCTCAGGCTGGAAAATGTGCGGGTGAACGGCGCGCTGGTCGATCATCTCGCCTGAGGTGCGTTGACGCGCCAGCCTGACACCGGTAGCATTGGTAAGATACGAGCGGACCCGCACAAAGCCGGGCCGTGGCCATTCGGAGAGGAGATCGCGCGCAAGTTACTCGACATGGTCCGGCACCGGTTCCGGCCTGTATTCTCCAGAGCTCAGATACCGCGGGAGGCGAGCGGTTTGTGAGCGGGGCGAAGCGGGGCGGGGCGGCGATGTCGGACGCGGCTGCGTTTGTGCGCACCGCACATGGCGAGTGCTCATCCGCGACCTGCAACATGGGGAATTTGCGTTGATTGAAGGACGGGAACCGGCCGAGGCCATCGCCCAAGCATTTGTTTCGGCCCGCCACACCGGCAATGCCCTGATCGACTATCCGGGCGAACTGCCCGGCACGCTCGACGAAGCATATGTCATCCAGGAGCGTGCGATCGAACTGTTCGGCGACCGAGTCGCCGGGTGGAAGGTGGGGAAGATCCCCGCGCCGCTCGACGCGACCTTCGGCACCAACCGGCTCGCCGGCCCGATCTTCGCCGATTCGGTGGTGACCGCCGCCGAGGGTGACGTGCCCGAGATGCCGGTGTTCGAGCAGGGCTTTGCCGCGGGCGAGGCGGAATATCTGTTGCGCCTGGGCAATCTGCCCGAGGATTTCGACCGTGCCTGGACCAACGCGGAAGTCGCCGAATATGTCGATGCCATCCATGTCGGCATCGAAGTGGCGAGCTCGCCCTTCCCGGGGATCAACGCGCACGGCCCGGCAGTCACCGTTTCGGACTTCGGCAACAACAACGGCCTGGTGATCGGCGCGGCGATCCCGCGCGACACCGACTTTATCGAATGGCCGGTGGCGCTTACCATCGAAGGCGAAGTGGCCGGCGAGGCGACGGCGAGCACGATGCTCGATGGTCCGTTCGGTGCGGTGCGCTTCCTGTTCGAGCTTGCGGCCAATCGGCAGCTGCCGCTCGCGCCGGGCCAGTGGATCTCCACCGGCGCGGTCACCGGCGTCCATCCCGTCCGCGTCGGCGAGCTGGTGGAGGCGCGGTTCGCGAATGACTACAGCGTGAAGTGCCGTATCGTCGGCATTCACGACGCCTGATTCGGCGGCCGCGGGAAAAAATAATAGGGAGAGAGTGATGGCGAGTTCTGGGGAGGCGGTGGTCGCCGGCGCGGCTTCGCGCATCGGCCGCTATCGCTGGGTGATCGTGGGGTTGCTCTTCGCGGCGACGGCGATCAACTATATCGACCGTCAGATGATCGGGCTGCTCAAGCCGATCATGATGGAAGATCCTGCCCTCCACATGGACGAGCGGACCTATGCCGACATCGTCGTGTGGTTCCAGATCGCCTATGCGATCGGCTATCTCGGCTTCGGCAAGGTGGTCGACGCGATCGGTGCCCGGCTGGGCTATGCCGTCGCGGTGGTGATCTGGACGATCGCCCATGTCGCGCATGGCGGTGCCTATAGCGTCACCCAGTTCGCGCTGGCCCGGTTCAGCCTGGGCATCGGCGAATCGGGCAACTTCCCTGCCGGCGTGAAGTCGGTCGCGCAGTGGTTCCCGCAAAAGGAACGCGCCTATGCGATCGGCCTGTTCAACGCAGGCTCGAATGTGGGCGCGATCCTCACCCCGCTGATCGTCTATGTGATGATCTCCCATCTGCACATGAGCTGGCGGACTGTGTTCATCGCCACCGGCATCTTCGGCGTGCTGTGGCTGATCGCCTGGCTGTCCTTCTACCGCGACGATCCCGCCGCGCATCCCAAGGTAGGCGAGCCCGAGCTGGCGTACATCACCCAGGACCCGGCCGATCCCGATGTGAAGACCCCGGGCCTGTGGCTGCGGCTGCTCGCCACGCGCGAGACCTGGGCGTTCGCGCTGGGCAAGTTCTTCATCGACCCGATCTGGTGGTTCTACTTGTTCTGGCTGCCGGGCTTCCTGGGCGCGCAATATGGCCTCGATCTCAAGACCTGGTCGACGCCCACCGCGGCGCTGGCGCTGGGCGCGATCTACCTGATCTCCGACGTGGGCAGCATCTTCGGCGGCTGGCTGTCGGGCCGGTTCATGAAGTCGGGCATGAGCGTCAACAAGGCGCGCAAGCTGACCATGCTGATCTGCGCCTTCTTCGTGCTGCCGGTGGTGTTCGCCACGTCGGTCGACAACCTCTGGGTCAGCGTCGCGCTGATCGGCATCGCGGCGGCGGCGCACCAAGGCTTCTCGGCCAATCTCTACACCTTGCCTTCGGACACCTTCCCGCGCTTCGCCGTGGGTGCGGTGATCGGCATCGGCGGCACGGTGGGTGCGATCGGTGGTGCGCTTTTCTCCAAATATTCGGGCGACATCCTCGACCGGGTCGGCAGCTATGCGCCGATGTTCATCTCGGCAGGTGCCGCCTATTTCCTGGCGGTGCTCGCGGTGCACCTGCTCTCGCCGCGGCTGGAGCGGGTGGAGCGGTTCCAGGCCTCGACGCCCTGGGCGGTGATCGCCGCGGCAGTGGCGGGCCTGGTGGGCGTGGTGTTCTTCCTCGCCTCGGGCAAGGCGACGGTGGCAGGCTGCGTGCCGGTGTGGATGGGCCCGGCGAGCCCGTGCTTCGTGCCGAACACCTATCATGCGATCCTGGGCGTCTGCGCGGCGATCACGATCCTGGCGATCATCGTCAACGCCATGACGCGCAAAAAGGCGTAAGAGGACCCGATGTCACGCCCGTTGAAGCTCGATCCGGACCGGCTGCTTCCCGCAGAGGAGCGCACCCGGGGTATTGCCCGCGCGCTCTATGCCGAAGTGGCCGGGCTGCCGATCATCAGCCCGCACGGGCATACCGACCCGACCTGGTTCTCGACCAATGCCAATTGGTCGAACGCCACCGAGCTGCTGCTGTCGCCGGACCATTATATCTACCGCATGCTCTATTCGCAGGGCGTGTCGCTCGATGCGCTGTGCGTGCCGAGCAAGGCAGGCATGCCGGCGACCGACCCGCGTGCGGCGTGGCGCACGTTCGCGGAGCATAGGTACCTGTTCCGCGGTACGCCTTCGGCGATGTGGCTGGGGCATGTGTTCGGCGAGGTGTTCGGCTTCGACGTGGCGCTCGATGCCTCAACCGCCGATCATTATTACGACACGATCAACGCCAAGCTCGCGACCGACGCGTTCAAGCCGCGGGCGCTGTTCGACCGGTTCAACATCGGCTTCCTCGCCACCACCGAGGGGCCGCAGGACGACCTCTCGCCGCACCATGCGATCCACAATAGCGGCTGGAACGGGCGAGTGGTCACCACCTATCGCCCCGATGCCGTGATCGATGTCGAGCATGAGCAGTTTGCCGGTGCGATGAAGATCTTCGCCGAGAAGACCGGCGAGGACGTCTATTCGTGGGACGGCTATCTCGCCGCCCACCGCAAGCGCCGCGCCGATTTCCGCGCGGCCGGGGCTACCGCGACCGATCACGGCCATCCGACCGCGGCGACTGCGAATCTAGGCAAGGACGAGGCCGAGCGGCTGTTCCGCACGATCCTCTCCGACAGCTGGACCCCGGACGACGCCGAGCTGTTCCGCGCGCAGATGCTGACCGAGATGGCGGCGATGAGCGTCGAGGACGGGATGGTCATGCAGATCCACCCGGGATCTTTCCGCAACCACAATGGCGGGCTGTTCGAGAGCCATGGCCGCGACAAGGGCGCGGACATCCCGATGCGCACCGACTATGTCCACGCGCTGAAGCCGTTGCTCGACCGGTTCGGCACGAGCACCGAGCTGTCAATCATCCTCTTCACGCTCGACGAGACGGTCTATGCCCGCGAGCTGGCTCCGCTGGCCGGTCATTATCCGTGCCTGAAGCTCGGCCCCAGCTGGTGGTTCCATGACTCGCCCGAGGGCATGCGCCGCTTCCGCGAGCAGGTGACCGAGACCGCCGGCTTCTACAACACGGTCGGCTTCAACGACGACACCCGTGCCTTCCTCTCGATCCCGGCGCGGCACGATGTCGCCCGGCGGATCGATTGCGGCTTCCTGGCGAAGCTGGTCGCCGAGGGGCGGCTGCTCGACTGGGAGGCGGCGGAACTCGCCCACGAACTTACCAACGGGCTGGTGCGCAAGGCGTACAAGCTCGACCAACCCGCGCCGGCGCCCGTCGCCGCCGCAGCCTGAAACCAACGGAGCAGCCAATGTTCGATCGTACCTATTACGCCACGCACCCTGACATGATGGAGTGCGTCTCGAACGAGGAACTGCGCGACCGCTATCTGATCACGGACCTGTTCCGTGCCGGCGAGTGCGTGCTCAACTACACCCATGCCGACCGCATGGTGATCGGCGGCGTCGCGGTCGACACCGGTTCGGTGAAGCTGCCCGACCAGGTCGAGCCGGCTTCGGCGGCGGGTCACCCGTTCCTCGAGCGCCGCGAGCTGGCGGTGGTGAACATCAGCGGCGTCGAAGGCACCGTGACCGTGGACGGCGAGCGCTTCACGCTGGGCAACAAGGACTGCCTGTACGTGACGATGGGCGCCAAGGACGTGCAGTTCTCGGGCGACGGCGCGCGCTTCTATCTGGTCTCGTGCCCGGCACATAAGGGCTTCCAGACCCGCAAGCTCGGCATCGCCGACGCCAACCGGCTCGATCGCGGCACGCTGGAAGAGTCGAACGAGCGCTCGATCTTCCAGCTCGTCATCCCCGGCGTGTGCGACAGCGCGCAGCTGGTGATGGGTCTGACCGTGCTCAAGCCGGGCTCGGTGTGGAACACCATGCCTCCGCACATTCATGAGCGCCGCAGCGAGATCTATCTCTATTTCGAGCTCGACGATCTCGAGAAGGACCGCGTCTTCCACTATATGGGCCAGGAAGATGCGCTGCGGCACATCGTGGTGCAGAACGAGGAAGCGGTGATCAGCCCGCCCTGGTCGGTCCATATGGGCTCAGGCACGAAGGCGTACGCGTTCATCTGGGCGATGGCCGGCGAGAACCAGGACTATACCGACATGAACGTGCTGGACATCTGCCAGCTGGTGTAAGCTTCAACTCCCCTCCCGCTCGCGGGAGGGGCTGGGGGAGGGCGTGGCCGCCATGCGACGCCCTCTCGTTATTTCAGGCCCTCCCCCGACCCCTCCCGCAAGCGGAAGGGGAGCGCAAGTGGCGAGGGGCGGGAGTTTAGAATGACCAATCCCTTCGATCTTTCCGGCAAGGTTGCCGTGGTGACCGGCGCCAATACCGGCATCGGCCAGGGCATCGCGCTGGCACTCGCCGCCGCCGGTGCGGACATCGCCGCCGTGGGCCGAACGCCGGCGCAGGAGACGGTCGAGAAGGTCCGTGCACTGGGCCGCAAGGCCGAGATCATTTCCGCCGATCTCGCGACCATCGAGCCTGTGGACAGAGTTGTGGACGAAGCTGTGGATAAGTTGGGTAGGCTCGACATCCTGGTCAACAATGCCGGCATCATCCGCCGCAACGACAGCCTCGACTTCACCGAAGAGGATTGGGACGCGGTGGTCGACACCAACCTCAAGTCGGTGTTCTTCCTCTGCCAGGCCGCCGGCCGCCACATGGTGAAGCAGGGCCGTGGCAAGATCATCAACATCGCCTCGATGCTGACCTTCCAGGGCGGCATCCGCGTGCCGAGCTACACCGCCTCCAAGTCGGGCATTGGCGGGCTCACCAAGCTGCTCGCGAACGAATGGGCGGCCAAGGGCATCAACGTCAACGCGATCGCGCCCGGTTACATCGCCACCAACAACACGGCGGCACTGCAGGCCGACGAGAACCGCAACCGCTCGATCATGGAGCGCATCCCGGCGGGCCGCTGGGGCGATCCGGCGGACATGGGTGGCGCGGCGGTGTTCCTCGCCTCCTCGGCTTCGGACTATGTCCAGGGCCATATCCTCGCAGTCGATGGCGGGTGGCTGGCACGATGACCGCACTTCTTCTGTCCCCCTTCCGCTTGCGGGAGGGGCTAGGGGAGGGGCCGTCACGCTCCAACCCACGTCGATCCCTCCCCCGACCCCTCCCGCAAGCGGGAGGGGAGGAATGACCATCGCCTTTTTCGGTGAGCTGATGCTGCGGCTCTCGCCCCCGGGGCGCGAACTGCTGCTGCAGACGCCGAAGCTCGAAGTGAATGTCGGCGGGGCCGAGGCGAATGTCGCCACCGGCCTGGCATGCCTGGGCCACAAGGTCCGCATGATCTCCGCGGTGTCGGACAATCCGCTGGGCGGCGCGGTGATCGGCGAGCTGCGCCGGCGCGGCGTCGATACCTCGACGGTGGTTTCCGAGGCTGGCCGGCTCGGCCTGTATTTCCTGACGCCCGGCGCGGGGCTGCGCGCCTCCGAAGTCGTCTATGACCGGGCCTGGTCGGTATTCGCCCAGCGTCCGGCCGATAGCTGGGACTGGGACGCGCTGCTCGAAGGCGCCACGCGGCTGCATCTGTCGGGCATCACGCCTGCACTCGGCCACAACACTGCCGCTGCTGCCATCACGGCGGCCGAGGCGGCGGGCGCGCGCGGCATCCCGGTCTCGTTCGACGGCAATTACCGCGCGAAGCTGTGGGAAAGCTGGGACAGCGATCCCAAGGCCGTGCTGACCCAGCTGATCGGCCATGCCGACCTGCTGTTCGGCAACCACCGCGACATCTCACTGCTGTTGGGGCGCGAATTCTCGGGCGACGGCGCCGATCGCCGGCGCGAGGCGGCGGAGGCGGCGTTCGCGGCGTTCCCGAAGCTCCAGACGATCGCCAACACCGCGCGCCACGTCGAGGATGCCGACAGCCACCGCATCTCGGCGCGGGTCGATACGCGTGCCGGCGGCTACCAGACCGACGAAGTTCTTATCGCCGGCATCGTGGATCGTATCGGGGCGGGCGATGCCTTCGCCGCGGGCGTGCTCCATGGTCTGATCGAGAGCAAGGGCGACGCGAAGGCCGCGGCCCATGCCGGCCTGGCGCTGACCGCGTTAAAACATTCGCTACCAGGGGATGCGAGCCTGTTCACGCGCGCCGATCTGGCAGCATTCGACGAAGGCGGGCTCGACGTCCGTCGATGACGAACCGGAGGCGAAATGTCGCCCCGGACAGGGTGGGGATGTCCGATGGGAGAGACCTTCGCAATTGAAGCCGAGCCGGGACTGGACGGGCGCGATGTCGCGCAGCTGCGCCAGGCCTACGCGATAGACAGCGCACTGGAGGCCGAACTGGCCGAGGCGTGGCGGTTCATCGAACCGCATATCGGGGGCGTGGCACGCGAGCTGCTGGAGCGGCGCGCCGGGCATGCGGTGCCCGATGCGCTGGTCGAGAGCCGAGTGGACTATGCCCGGCTGAAGCTCTCGCACCCGATAGATCAGCTCTGGATCGACCGGATCGTGACGGAAGCCGATCGCATCGCCGAGGATGGGATGGAATTCTCCACCGTCGCCGCCTCGATGCTGGTCGCGCAGATGCACATCCATGCGCTGTTCTTCGAGCTTTCGCAGGATCCCGCCCAGCTCGAGCGGCTGACCCGCGCCACCCAGCGGCTCGCGGTGATCGAGTTCGAAGTCATCGCCAGCCGCCTGCGCCAGATCGCGCGGCTGCGTGCCCAGGCGATCCGTCGGCAGGAGCTGAGCGAAGTCCGCGCCGAACTCAACGTGTCGATCGCCAGCACGGTGATGGCGAGCCGCGAGATCGCCCAGTTCACCGAGCATACCGCCGCGGACCTGCTCGGCCTGCGGAAACCCGCCGCTGAGGTCGCCTCGGCGGCGGACCAGGCGGCGGTGGCGATGGGCGAGTCCGCGCGCAACGCCGCCGGGCTGATCTCCGCCTATGAACGGGCGCGCGAAGACGCCCAGGCCGCCGCGGAAGTGGCCGGCAATGCCGATGCGATCGCCAACAAGGGTGCGGAGAGCGCCGAGAGCCTCTCTGCCAACACCGCGCGGATCGAGGGCGTGGTCACGCTGATCTCCAACATCGCCTACCAGACCAAGCTGCTCGCGCTGAACGCCAGCATCGAAGCGGCGCGGGCGGGCGAGAGCGGGCGCGGCTTCGCGATCGTCGCGCAGGAAGTGCGCAGCCTGGCCGACCAGGCCGCGGCGGCGACCGGCGGCGTCACCCAGACGATCCGTGAGGCACAGGCCGCGAGCGAGGCGATGGCCGGGACCAACCGCGCGATCCTCGCGATCGTCACCGAGCTGCTGGCGCGGGTGCGGGCTGTGTCGGGCGAGATGGAAAAGCAGATGGCGACCGTATCTGGCATCCTCGCCTCGATCGACGAGACTGCGGTCTCCTCGCGCGAGATCGCGGTGCTGATCGCGACGATCAGCGACCGGATCGGCGGACTGGCCAGCGAAGCCGAGGAAGCGGGACGCCAGGCAGTGCTGACCCGCGAGGCGCTGCACCGGATCGAGGAAGCGGCGGGACATATCATGACGGGGGCGAGCCAATGAGTGGCGTATCGAGGCGTGCGGTTCTGGCGGGTGGGGCAGCGTTGACGATGCTGCCACGACCAGGCTTCGCGCAGAGCATGCGCGGAATGCTGGTGCGATGCCCGGCAGGGGAGTTCAGTCCCGGCGCTTTCGACGAGGCGCAGAAGGTCTGGTCTTTCAAGGGCATCCGCTACGGCGTGGCCGAGCGCTTCCGTGCGCCAAGACCCGCGCCGCGGGTGACCGGCTTCCGCGCGGACAAGTTCGGGCCGATCTGCCCGCAAGGGAAGGGCGACCAGCCCGCGTCCGAGGATTGCCTGTTCCTCAACATCTGGGCGCCGGAAGACGCCACCCCGCGGGCGACGAAGCCGGTAATGCTCTACATCCATGGCGGCGCATATTCGAATGGCAGCGTCACCGTGCCGCTCAACGATGGCGCGAAGCTGGCGGCTGCCGAGGATGTGGTGGTGGTGACGGTCAACCACCGGCTGAACGCGCTCGGCTATCTCTATCTCGCCCGGCTCGATCCGCGCTTTGCCGACAGCGGCAATCTGGGACAGCTCGACCTGATCCTCGCGCTGCAATGGGTGCGGGACAATATCGCGGCGTTCGGCGGCGATCCGAAGCGGGTCTTCGTGTTCGGCCAGTCGGGCGGCGGCGCCAAGATCGCGACGCTGATGGGCATGCCGGCCGCGAAGGGCCTGTTCCATTCAGCCGCGACGATGAGCGGGCAGCAGGTGACCGCATCGGGGCCGCTCAACGCCACGAAGCGGACTCAGGCCTATCTGGCTAAGCTGGGCGTGAAGGAGGACAATCTCCAGCCGCTGCTGGACATGCCGGTGGAGAAGCTGGTCGATGCGCTGGACGCGACCGACCCGATCCTGGGCGGTGGCGTCTATTTCGGGCCGGTGCTCGACATGAAGTGGCTGACCCGGCACCCGTTCTGGCCCGATGCCAACCCGCAGTCGCTCGCGATCCCGATGATCCTGGGCAATACCCATGACGAGACACGCGCCTTCATCGACCCGGCTTCGGCGAAGGTGAAGGGGCTGACCTGGGACAATGTCGCCGCGCGCATGGCGCCGGAATTGCGCATGGACCTGCTGCCCGAATGGGTGGTCGGCCAGTATCGCGCGCATTTCCCCAGCGATACGCCCGAGCAGCTCTTCTACCGCGCGACCACCGCCGGGCGAAGCTGGCCGGGGCAGTGGCTGGAAGCGGATGCACGGGCGGCTGCCGGGGCGAAATCCACCTGGGTCTATCAGGTCGATTTCCAGTCGCCGACCAAGCCCGAGCGCGGCGCGCCGCACACGATGGACATCGCGCTTGCCTTCGGCACGCTCGACGCACCGGGGAGCTTCACCGGCACCGGCCCGGCGGCGCAGAAGCTGAGCCGGCAGGTGATGGGCGCCTTCGCCTCGCTGGCGCGTACCGGACGGCCGGCGGCCCCCGGGCTGGCCTGGGCGCCCTATACGCTGCCGAACCGCGCGACGATGGTGTTCGATGCGGACAGCCGGGTGGTGAACGATCCGCGCAAATGGGAACGCGAGCTGTGGGGCAGGGTGCCGTACATCCAGCCGGGAAGCTGAGCTTCACGCCTCGGTGCGCGCGCGCCACCAATTGGCATAGGGCGTGTTGACGATGCGCCGGCGATTATAGTCGGGGGCGCCGTCGCTCCACCAGGGCGGGCCGCGTTCGCCTAGCCCGACCTTGGCCGCCTGCACCGCATCGCGTGCCTTTCGCAGCGCGACGGGGTCGCCACGCGCCGCATGCACGCCACGCCGGGCCGTCATCAGCGCATCGACCAGCGCCTGGCGTTGTTCCTCGGGTAACGCCGGATTACTGGCGCGCCAGAGCGTTTCCTCGACGATGATGTAGCGGCCATCAGGGGTGTGCAGCGGTTGCGCCATCGCGGCACAACGCGCAGGGCAGGCGTCCGTTCTCCAATGATACCGGTTACCTAACTGCTGGGACCGGTTCCGGTGATTGGCTGAGCGGGATGGCTCCTTGGGACATCTGGCGTTGTCCTTTGGGACAAGCTACCTTCGCCGCATGGAGAGAACCGGAAAGCCCACGATCAACGACGTCGCCCGCATTGCCGGCGTGTCGAAGAAAACCGTCAGCCGCGTGATCAACCGATCGCCGCTGCTCAACGGCGACACCCGCGCCAAGGTGGAGAAGGTGATCGCCGAGCTGGGCTATGTGCCCAATGTCCAGGCGCGCGCGCTGGCGCTGCGCCGCAACTTCCTGATCGGCCTGATCCACGACAATCCCAACGCCCAGATGGTGATGAACGTCCAGGCCGGCATGCTCGAGGCGATGCGCGACACCGAGTTCGAGCTGATCGTCCGCCCGATCGACCGCGGCAGCTCGACGATGCTCGAGGACATCCGCAACTTCCTCGAGCGCCAGCGGCTCTACGGGGTGATGTTCCTGCCGCCGGTCTCGGAGAACGAGATGGTCGCGGAACTCTGCCGCGAGCTGGGCATCCGCTATGTCCGCATGGGTTCCGCGACGCTGGATTCCAACGAGCACATGGTCGCCTCGAACGATAGCGAAGTGGTGACCGAGGCCGTCAACCACCTGATTTCGCTCGGACATCGCCGCATCGGGCTGATCGCCGGGCCGCACGGCTTCCGCTCGGCGCGCGAGCGGCGGAAAGGCTTTGAGAACGCGCTGGAAGAGGCGGGGATCAAGCTGCCGCGCAGCCTGATCGCAGACGGCAACTACACGTTCGAGACCGGACTCGCCGCGGCCGACCGGTTGCTCGACCTGTCGCCCAGGCCCACCGCGATCTTCTGCTCGAACGACGAGATGGCCGCCGCCACGCTCCACGCAGCGCGTCGCCGGGGCATGAGCGTGCCCGAGGACCTGTCGATCATCGGCTTCGACGATACCGCCATCGCCTCGCACATCTGGCCGCCGATGACGACGGTGCACTGGCCGATCATCTCGATGGCGCGCTCGGCCGCGCTCAAGCTGCTGGCGGACTATTTCGGGGATGACGGCAATGCAGTGGAGGAGCCTTCGCTCTTCCCCTCCACGCTGATCCACCGCGCCTCCGTCGCCCCGCCGCGCGACGCGTAGGGCGCCCGCCAGGAGGCGATGCACGGCCATATTGCCCCGATGTTGCCGAAATGCCGCAATCGTCCTTTTGTGACACGGCCGTTAATGACACCGGTTGACATAAATGCGTTCCCGCGTGATTTAGAGGGTGAACAAGCGTGACTGAGACGCTTGCGCCCAAACGAACATGAAGATTCGCATGTGGGGCGTGGGAGGGGGCAAGTCGCGACATGGCTGGATCTTGCGGAGCGGCTCAGGTCGTTCTCCGCGTTGCTGTGTCGCACCCTGATTCCGGGCTCCAATGGGCGCATCGACCAGTGCTTGTCGATGAAAAGACTTTGGGGAGGAATCGATGCTTTCTACCGCTGATACTCTGGCTGTGCGCCGTTCGGCGCTGCGCGGCACCACGGCGCTGGGCGCGCTCGGCATCGCGCTGCTGATGGCCGCGCCGGCCTGGGCGCAGACCGCCGATGCGAATGCTCCTGCTACGGCCACCGCGCAGGAAGCACCGCAGGAGACGCCGCCGGCCGAGGGTGAATCGATCGTTGTCACCGGTTTCCGTGCTTCGTTGGCCAACTCGGTCAACATCAAGAAGAACTCGAACCAGATCGTCGACGCGATCACCGCCGAGGACATTGCCGACTTCCCGGACGCCAATCTGGCGGAATCGATCCAGCGCCTGCCGGGCGTGTCGATCGACCGCGACAATGGCGAGGGCCGCACGATCACCGTGCGCGGCCTGGGCGGCGACTTCCAGTCGGTGCGCCTGAACGGCGCCGATGCGCAGAACATCGCGGGCGGCAACCAGTCCGACGCCGGCGCGAACCGCTCGCGCGGCTTCGACTTCAACACCTTCGCCTCGGAATTGTTCGGCGGAATCAAGGTGACCAAGTCGACCGCGGCGGAGAATGACGAAGGCTCGCTGGGCGCGATCATCGACCTGACCACCGGCCGCCCGCTTTCCTATAAGAAGAACCGCTTCGCGGTGGGCGCCGAGGCCGAATATCGCGAGAACGGCAAGAGCTGGAACCCGCGCTTCACCGGCCTGGCTTCGGTGCATGTGACCGATAATTTCGGTATCCTGGTCTCGGGCGCCTACCAGAAGCAGGAGCAGCAGATCGACTCCTACCGCCGCAACATCGGCGTGTTCGAATATGCCTATCGCAACTCCCAGATTCTCGGCGTTACGCCGAATGTCTTCGGCTTTGCCCGCCCGAGCAACCAGGGCACCGGCGCGACCTTCGGCTCGGATCCGGCAGCCTATGCGGCGATCACGCCGACCACGATCATTCCCGGCCTGCCCTCGATCGGCCGCCAGTTCCTGGATTACGAGCGGATCGGCGCCACCGCGACCATGCAGTGGAAGCCGAGCGCCGGCACCGAGATCGTGCTCGACGGCGTTTTCTCGCGCTATGACCAGAACAGCGACAGCACCGGCATCACGCCGATCGGCCTGAACCGCAACGGCACCAATGCCCGCGTCCTCGGCGTGGGTACCGCCGGACTGCGCGCCATCGGCACCGCCAATGGCTATGCCGACCGCGTCGCGCTCTATGCCAATTGCGTGCCCAGCGCGACGATCGACTGCAATGGCGAACAGGCGGGCAACGGCGTGGGCCAGACCCCGATCGCCGGCTATTTCAACAGCCTCAACCCGAACAACCTCAATCCGTATGACTATTACAACAATCCGGCCTCGCCCGGCTATGTCGCCACGGCGAACCAGACCGGCTATTACAATGAACTGCTGGGCCGCACGAACACCAAGATTCGCGCCGCGCACGTCAACAGCGCCGGCCAGGCCGATTACATGGTGCTCGACGATGTCGACTGGCGCAGCTTCTCCGACACGCAGTTCGGCCGGACCGACTTCAAGCAGGTGACGCTGAACGTGCACCAGGAGTTCGCGCCGAACTTCTATGCCGATGCCACGGGCGGCTGGTCCAAGTCCGAGTTCCGTTCCTATGGCACGCTCACCGAATTCAACGCGATCGACCAGGATAATTATGTCTTCGACGATCGCGGTGGCGGCAAGATGCCGGTGTTCAGCCCCGGCTTCGACGTGGCGAACCCCAGCAGCTGGACGCTGGTGAAGGGCCTGTCGACGATCCGCTATTTCACCAACACCGTGGACAATGAGTTCAAGGTGGCACGCGTCAACTTCACCTTCGACGCGCTGCCCGAGATGTCGATCAAGTTCGGCGGCACCGCGAAGGAATTCGCCTATGTCGGCGACCAGGGCCGTCGCACCCAGTCGATCGAGGCGATCAACCCGACTCTGGCGGAATCGCACCTGAACATCACCGATCTCGGCCGGACCATCAGCTTCGGCCAGGGCCTGAACGTCTCTGCGGGAACGCCGACCAGCTACTATGCGCCGGATACCCAGAAGTTCATCAACCAGTTCGGCATCAACTGCAATTGCGTGAACAAATGGGGTGACTTCCGTGCCTCGGTCGATGGCCGCCAGAAGGGTGGCGTGACCGAGCAGGACGTGTCGGGCTATTTCCAGGTCGATTACAACATGAACCTGCTCGGCCGCCCGTTCCGCGGCAATGCCGGCCTGCGCGTGGCCAACACCCGCGTGTTCGGTTCGGGCAATGTCGGCGGTGCCGATGGCGTCGCCGGCCTCGCGGTGACCGCCAAGAACGAATATTGGGACTGGCTGCCCTCGATGAACGCGAACTGGGAGGTTGCCGACAACCTGCTCGTCCGCTTCGCCGCTTCGAAGGTGATGTCGCGTCCGCAGCTGGCCAGCCTGACGCCGGGCACCACTGCGTTCAGCTCCAGCCTCGCCACCAGCGGCGCGGCGCCGTCGCTGACCGTGGGCAACCCGTATTTGAACCCGTTCCGCGCGACCAACCTCGACCTGAGCGTCGAGAAGTATTTCGCGCATAACGGCCTGATCGCGGTGAACCTGTTCAAGAAGAACATCGACAGCTTCCCGCAGCAGGTCGCGCTCGAGGCACCGCTTTCGGCGGCGTTCGAGCCGGCAGTCTATCAGCAGGTGCTGGGCCTGATCACCAACGCTGCACTGAACGCCTACACCGTGGCCGGCGGCACCTGGGCGATCCGCCAGTTCCAGGATGCGCCAGGCGGCAACATCAAGGGCGTCGAAGTCAATCTGCAGAGCGACTTCTTCTTCCTGCCCGGCTTCCTGAAGCATTTCGGCGTGATCGCGAACTACACCCACATCGATTCAAGCCTGAGCTATCTGACGGGCACGGTGCTCAACACCACCACGACGACGTCGGGCACGGCGGTGAACACCTATGCCGAGGGGCCGTTCCTCAACACCTCGCCGGACGCGTTCAATGCGACGCTCTATTACGAGGACAGCAAGTTCTCGGCGCGTGTCTCGGGATCGTGGCGTGCGCGCTACGTGAACCGCTTCCCGCTGGCGAGTGGCACCTGTTCGGTGGGCACCACCACCGTGGCGGGCGGCCCGTGCAACTCGCCGGTGTTCGCGGACTTCGGCTATAACGAGGAGCAGCTGAACATCGACTTCGCGATGTCCTATGCCCTCACCAAGTTCGCCAAGCTCTCGCTCGAGGGCCGCAACATGACCAACTCGCCGCAGTACCGCACCATGTATGCGGCGAACCCGGTGAGCCAGACCTATGCCAGCACCGGCCGTATCATCACCGCCGGCCTGCGCATGAACTTCTGATCCTTTCGGGGGAGGGATGGGGCGGTGCCACGCGGCACCGCTCCCTTCCTGAACCCCAATATGCGTTTCCTTGGACTGGCCGGCGTCACGCCTCCGTGCGCCGGCCGTTTTGTGTCCGGGTTCCGTGCGGCTTTACGCCTTCTTTATGCCCGGCCCGATCTTCCCCGTGGAACCTTAACGCGCACCCGCCCCACATCGCCGTCGTGACGATGTGAAGGAGTTTCCCCGATGCGGGTGTTCCTGCGCCGCCTGGAGACGGGCGGATGCGGCTGGAGAATTGAGCTCGGCTTCCGGCTCGGCGGCGTGCTGCTGCTGGGCGCATGCGCGCTCGCGCTGTGGGCGCTGAGCCTCTCGGTCAACCGGCCTTCCCCCCATCCCGTCGCCCCCGCCGAATTCGGCGAGGCCATGTTTTCCGTCGCCGCCTGGGCGCTCGGCTGGGCGCTGCTCGCCGAAGGCCCGAGCCTGTTCCGGCTTTGCGAGGTGCCAGCGCGGCACGCCCGCTTCGACGACGCCACCAGGAGAAGACCATCATGAACGACCTGATCTGGCTGGGGGTGCTCGCGGGACTGTTCCTGCTCACGCTCGCCTGTGTCCGCCTGTGCGACCAGGCCTGAGGAGACCATCCATGCCGCTGCCTCTCATCCTCGCCGGGCTCACTGCGCTCGGCCTGCTCCTTTACCTCGTGGCCGTGCTCGTCCGGCCCGAGCGCTTCTGATCGGATAACGCCATGACCGTCCAAGGCTGGATGCTGATCCTTGCTTTCGTCCTGATCCTCGTCGCGCTGGCCAAGCCGGTGGGGACGTGGCTGTTCGCCATTTACGAGGGGCGGCGCACGCCGCTCCATGCCGTGCTCGGCCCAGTCGAGCGCGGCTTCTACAAGCTTGCCGGCGTCGATCCGAACGCCGAGCAGGGCTGGCGCCGCTATGCGCTGCACATGCTGGCCTTCCAGCTCGCCACTTTGCTGTTCACCTATCTGGTGCTGCGCTTCCAGGACGTGCTGCCGATGAACCCGCGCGGGCTCGCCGGCCTTTCGCCGGATGGCGCGATGAACACGGCGATCAGCTTCACCACCAATACCAACTGGCAATGGTATTCGGGCGAGGCGGCGCTCTCCAACCTCAGCCAGATGCTGGGACTGACGATCCATAACTTCCTGTCGGCGGCGACAGGCATCGCCATCGCCTTCGCGCTGTTCCGCGGGTTCGCGCGGAAACAGGCTTCGGGCATCGGCAATTTCTGGGCCGACATGACGCGGGTGACGCTCTATGTCCTGCTGCCGATCTGTGTCGTCTACGCGCTCTATCTGATCGCAAGCGGGGTGCCGCAGACCTTCACGGCGCTGGTCGATGCGACCACGCTGGAGGGCGCCAAGCAGTCGATCGCGCTGGGCCCGGTCGCTTCGCAGGAAGCGATCAAGATGCTCGGCACCAATGGCGGGGGCTTCTTCAACGCCAATTCGGCGCATCCGTTCGAGAATCCGAGCGCGCTGACCAACTTCATCCAGATGCTCTCGATCTTCGTCCTCGGCGTCGGCCTGACCTACACCTTCGGCAAGGCCGTGGGGAACACGCGCCAGGGCTGGGCGATCCTCGCGGCGATGCTCACGCTGTTCCTGATCGGCGCGGGCGTGACCTATTGGCAGGAAGCCGCGGGCAACCCGGTGCTGCATCATCTGGGGGTGGCCGGCGCAAACATCGAAGGCAAGGAAGTCCGCTTCGGCGTGGCCGCCAGCGCGCTCTTCGCCACCGTGACCACCGCGGCCTCGTGCGGCGCGGTCAATGCGATGCATGACAGCTTCACTGCGATCGGCGGACTGGTCCCTCTGTTCAACATGGAACTGGGCGAAGTCGTGGTCGGCGGCGTCGGGGCAGGCATCTACGGCTTCCTGCTGTTCGCCATCCTCGCGGTGTTCGTCGCCGGGCTGATGGTGGGGCGCACCCCCGAATATGTCGGCAAGAAGATCGAGAGCCGCGAAGTGAAGCTCGCGGTGTTGGCGATCGCAGTGCTGCCGCTGATGATCCTGGGGGGCACGGCGCTCGCCGCAGTGTTGCCGGCGGGCCTTGCGGGGCCGCTCAACAAGGGGCCGCACGGCTTCACCGAGATCCTCTACGCCTTCACCTCCGCCACGGCCAATAACGGCTCGGCCTTCGCGGGCCTCACCGCGGGCACGCCCTTCTACAACGGGCTGCTCGGGGTCGCGATGTGGGTGGGACGCTTCTTCATCATCGTGCCCGTGCTCGCCATCGCCGGCAGCCTGGCCGCCAAGCGGCACCACCCCGAAAGCGCGGGCTCGTTCCCGACCACCGGGCTGCTGTGGATCGGCCTGCTCGTCGGCATCATCCTGGTGCTGGGCGGACTCACCTTCCTCCCCAGCCTCGCGCTCGGTCCCATCGCCGATCATCTCGCGATGATCCACGGCCAGCTCTTCTGAGGTCCAATCAAATGACGACCACAACCATGTTCACGCCCGCCCTGATCGGCCCGGCCATCGGCGATGCGTTCAAGAAGCTGAGCCCCAGCCAGCTGGTGAAGAACCCCGTGCTGTTCACCACCGCAGTGGTGGCGCTGCTGCTGACGGTCCTGCTGTTCATCGGCGGTACCGGCCTGTCGATCGGCTTCCAGGTCCAGCTGATCGCCTGGCTCTGGCTCACGGTGCTGTTCGGCACCTTTGCCGAGGCGCTCGCCGAGGGCAGGGGGCGGGCCCAGGCCGCCTCGCTGCGGGCGACCAAGTCCGAGCTCACCGCCAAGCTTCCCGACGGGAAAACGGTGGCGGCCTCGCAGCTTCGCAAGGGCGACGTGGTCCTGGTCGCGACCGGCGACCTGATCCCGGCCGACGGCGAAGTCATCGAAGGTGTCGCCTCGGTCAATGAAAGTGCGATCACCGGCGAAAGCGCGCCGGTGATCCGCGAGGCGGGCGGCGACCGCTCGGCGGTGACCGCGGGTACGCGGGTGATCTCGGACCGCATCAAGGTGCGGGTGACGCAGGAGCCGGGCCAGGGGTTCCTCGACCGGATGATCGCGCTGGTCGAAGGCGCCGAGCGCCAGAAGACGCCGAACGAGATCGCGCTGACGATCCTGCTCGTCGGGCTGACGATCATCTTCCTGATCGCAGTGTCGACCATTCCGGCCTTTGCGGCCTATGCCGGTGGCGCGGTGCCGGTGGCGATCCTGGCGGCGCTGCTGATCACGCTGATCCCGACGACCATTGCCGCGCTGCTCTCGGCGATCGGCATCGCGGGGATGGACCGGCTGGTGCGCTTCAACGTGCTCGCCAAGTCGGGACGCGCGGTCGAGGCGGCGGGCGACATCGACGTGCTGCTGCTCGACAAGACCGGCACAATCACGATCGGCGACCGCGCGGCGAGCGACTTCCGTCCGCTGGGCGGAGTGCGCACGGACGAGCTGGCGCGCGCCGCGCTGCTCGCCAGCCTGGCCGATGAGACACCCGAGGGCCGCTCGGTGGTGACGCTGGCGCAAGGCAAGTATGCGGTTGCGACCAAGGCGCTGCCCGAAGGCGCCGAGATCATCCCGTTCACTGCGCAGACCCGCATCTCAGGTGTGCGCATGGGTGAGAATTTGATCCAGAAGGGCGCGGTCGATGCGATCGTGCGCGCGCATCCAGGCGTGGGCGACACGCCGGTGGGCGCCGACATGCGCCGTATCGCCGACGAGATTGCGCGCCAGGGACAGACTCCGCTGGCGGTGGCCAAGGATGGCCGGTTGCTCGGCGTGATCGCATTGAAGGACGTGGTGAAGGCCGGCGTGCGCGAGCGGTTCGGCGAGCTGCGCCGGATGGGCATCCGCACGGTGATGATCACCGGCGACAACCCGCTTACCGCCGCCGCGATCGCCGCCGAGGCCGGGGTGGACGATTTCCTCGCCGAGGCGACGCCCGAGGACAAGCTCGCGCTGATCCGCAAGGAGCAGCAGGGCGGCAAGCTGGTCGCGATGTGCGGTGATGGCACCAACGACGCGCCGGCGCTCGCCCAGTCCGACGTCGGCGTCGCGATGAATACCGGCACCCAGGCTGCGCGCGAGGCGGGCAACATGGTCGACCTGGACAGCGATCCGACCAAGCTCATCGAGATCGTCGGCCTGGGCAAGCAGCTGCTGATGACGCGCGGCGCGCTGACCACCTTCTCGGTGGCCAACGACATCGCCAAGTATTTCGCGATCATCCCGGCGATGTTCATCGTGCTCTACCCGTCGCTCGGCGTACTCAACGTGATGCAGCTGGCAAGCCCGCAAAGCGCGATCCTCTCGGCGATCATCTTCAACGCGCTGATCATCCCCTGCCTGGTGCCGCTGGCGCTGAAGGGTGTGAAATACCGCCCGATCGGCGCGGGGCCGCTGCTCGCCCGCAACTTGGCGATTTATGGGCTGGGCGGGGTGCTGGCGCCGTTCGTCGGGATCAAGCTGATCGACCTGGTCGTGTCCGGCCTTCACCTCGCCTGAGGAATAGACAGATGTTGAAAGACTTCACCACCGCGCTCCGTCCGGCGATTGTTCTGACGGTCCTGTTCGCCCTGCTGCTGGGCATAGCCTATCCGGCGGCGCTCACCGGCGTCGGCCAGCTTGCCTTCCCGAACCAGGCGAATGGCAGCCTGATCGTCGAGGACGGCCAGGTCCGTGGCTCCGACCTGCTCGGCCAGGGCTTTGCCAGCCCGGGCTATTTCCACGGCCGCCCCTCCGTCGCCGGCGCCAATGGCTATGACGCCAGCGCTTCGGCCGGCTCGAATCTCGGCCCGGCATCGCAGGCGCTGTCCGATCGCGTGACCAAGGACATCGCCGCCACCCGCACACCACCAGCAAACTCGGTTCCCGCCGATCTGGTGACCACCTCCGCCTCGGGGCTCGACCCTCACATCAGCCCCGAGGCGGCTCTTTACCAGGTGGACCGAGTGGCCAAGGCGCGCGGGCTGAGCGCAGACAAGGTGCGGGCGATCGTGCAGGCGCATGTCGAGAAGCCATTGCTCGGCTTTCTCGGCGAGCCACGCATCAATGTGCTCGCGCTCAATCGCGACCTCGACAAGCAGGCCCGCCAAGGCGCACAAGCCGCGCGGTGAGCGACGCGGACCAGAGACCCGATCCCGATGCCCTTCTGCGCGCCGCCGCGCAGGAGGGCATCGGCCGTCTGAAGGTGTTCCTTGGCGCCGCGCCGGGGGTGGGCAAGACCTATGAGATGCTCACCGAGGCGGCGGCGCACCGCAAGGCGGGCGTGGATATCGTCATCGGCGTGGTCGAGACGCACGGCCGCGCCGAGACCGAGGCGCTGGTCCAGGGGCTGGAGATCGTGCCGCGCCGCCCGGTGGAATATCATGGCCGCACCATCGCCGAGATGGACCTGGACGCGATCCTGGCCCGCGCGCCGCAGCTCGTGCTGGTCGACGAGCTTGCCCATACGAACGCGCCCGGCAGCCGGCACGACAAGCGCTATCAGGATATCGAGGAACTGCTGGCCGCGGGGATCGACGTCTATTCGACGATCAACATCCAGCATATCGAGAGCCTGAACGACGTCGTCGCGAGTTTCACCAAGGTGCGGGTGCGCGAGACGGTGCCGGACCGCGTGCTCGAGCTCGCCGATATCGAGATCGTCGATCTGCCGCCCGACGAGCTCATCGCGCGGCTGCGCGAGGGCAAGGTCTACGTCCCCGAGGAAGCGACGCGTGCGCTCGGGCATTTCTTCTCCAAGTCGAACCTGACCGCGCTGCGCGAACTGGCGCTGCGCCGCGCGGCACAGGCAGTCGACACGCAGATGCTCGACTATCTGCGCACCCATGCGCTGGCCGGCACCTGGGGCGTGGGCGAGCGGCTGGTGGTGGCGGTGAGCGAGCTGCCCGGCTCGGCCGAACTGGTCCGTGCCGCCAAGCGCATCGCCGATGGCCTGCGCGCGCCGTGGACCGCAGTCCATATCGAGACGCCGCGCACGGCCCGCTTCGGCGACGCCGAGAATGCCCAGGTCGCCGCGACGCTGCACCTCGCCAGCCAGCTGGGCGCGCAGGTGGCCAGCGTGCCGGGGGAATCGGTGCTCGACGGGCTCAAGCGCTTTACAGCCGAGGCGCGCGCGACGCAGCTGATCGTCGGCAAGTCGGCGCGCTCGCGCTGGTTCGAGCTGCGCCACGGATCGGTGGTCGATCGGCTGGTGCGCGAGACGCCCGGGATCGCCGTGCATGTGCTGCCGATGCTCGAAGCGCCGGCGCCGAGCGGGCCGGTACGGCGGCCGCGCGGGGAATGGGGTTCGCCGGGCGTCTATGCCATCTCGCTGGCGCTGGTTGCGGCTGTGACCTTGCTGGGGGCGAGCCTGTTCTCGTTCGGCAGCATCACCAATATCGGGCTGCTCTACCTGCTGCCGGTGATGTTCGCGGCGACGCGCTACGGCGTGCGCGCGGGCGTGGTGACCGGGCTGATCTCGTCGCTAGCCTACAACTTCTTCTTCATCCCGCCGACCCACACCTTCACGATCCAGGACCCACAGAACATCATCACCGTGCTGGTGCTGATGGGCGTCGCGGTGGTCTCCAGCCAGCTCGCCGCGCGTGTGCGGGCGCAGGCGGGGCTGGCCCAGCGCAGTGCTGCGCAGAACAGCACGCTTGCCGGCTTCGCGCGGCTGCTGACCAGCATGAGCACGCAGGAGGAACTGGGCCAGACCTTGTGCGCGGAAGTGGCGCGGCTGCTCGATGTCAGCACCGTCCTCCTGCTGCCCGAGCGCGGCCAACTGGCGCTGAGCTCGGCGTTCCCGCCCGAGGACCGGCTCGAGATGATCGAGCAGGCGGCGGCGCAATGGGCGTTCGACCACAATAGCCCGGCGGGCCGCGGATCGGATACGCTCACCGCATCGGAATGGCTGTTCCATCCGCTGGCCGCCGGCGGGCGCGCGCTCGGCGTGTTCGGCGTAGCGCGCAG
Source organism: Sphingomonas sp. GW821-FHT12D09 (assembly GCF_058807215.1). NCBI lineage: Bacteria > Pseudomonadati > Pseudomonadota > Alphaproteobacteria > Sphingomonadales > Sphingomonadaceae > Sphingomonas > Sphingomonas sp. GW821-FHT12D09. The sequence goes on from NZ_JBXAQL010000002.1 coordinate 717,456, forward strand.
CGATGCGGGCAACCCGCTGCGCTCCGACCAGCTGCCCTTGCTGCTCAGCCTGCTCGACCAGGCCGCGCTCGCCTTCGAGCGGATCGCGCTGGAGAGCGAGATGGCGACGGTGACGCAGTTGAAGGAACGCGACCGGCTGCGCGCGGCTTTGCTCTCCTCAGTGAGCCATGACCTGCGCACGCCACTCACCACTATCCTGGGCATGCTCGGCGAGATGCAGCCGGTGGGGGAGGAGCAGGCGCACCAGCTTGCCGCTGCCCGCGCCGAAGCCGGGCGGCTCAACCGCTTCGTCGCCAATCTGCTCGACATGGTGCGGATCGAGGCGGGGGCGCTGCACCAGTCGATCGAGCCGGTCGACCTGGCCGAGGCGGTCGCTGCCGCAGTGCATGACCTGCGCCGCGTGCTGGAAGATCATCCTGTGCGGCTCGACGTGCCGCCGGAGCTGCCCTTTGCTTCGCTCGACCCACAGCTCTTCCACCACTGCCTGATTAACCTGATCGAGAATGCCGGAAAATATGGCGACCCGGGCTCGCCGATCACGATCGAGGCGCGCCGCCAGCCAGGCAGCATGACCCTGAGCGTGATGGACGAAGGGCCTGGGCTGCCGCCAGGGGACGAGACGCGGATATTCGAGACGTTTGCGCGGATCGAGGGTTCGGACCGCAAGGGCGGCACCGGGCTGGGGCTCGCCATCGTGAAGGGCTTTGCCGAGGCGATGGGGCTCAGCGTGTCGGCCGCGAACCGCAGCGACCCGGCCGGGGCGGTCTTCACGATACGCTTTCCGGAGGCATTGTTGCGTAAAGGTAGCGCGGGCGAATGAGCCAGCAGGCGAAGATCCTCGTTGTGGACGACGAGCCGGCGATCCGCAGACTGCTCGGTGCAGGGCTGGCGCGAGCGGGCTACCGGGTGGTCGAGGCGGGCAACGCCCGCGACGCCATGAACGCGATGCAGATCGACAAGCCGGAGGCGGTGCTGCTCGACCTGGGGCTGCCCGATCGCGACGGGCTGGAGCTGGTCCCGCTGCTCAAGGCGGCGGGGGCCTCGGTGCTGGTGGTGTCGGCGCGCGATGCGACCGATCAGAAGGTGACGGCGCTAGATCTGGGTGCCGATGATTATGTCACCAAGCCTTTCGATACCGAGGAGGTGCTCGCCCGCATCCGCACTGCATTGCGCCACCGCCTCTCAGCCGAGGCCGAGGCACCGGTGGTGAAGATCGGCGCGATCGAGATCGACCTGACCGCGCGGCTGGTGCGCAAGGCTGGGGAAGAAGTGCACCTGACGCCCAAGGAGTTCGGGTTCCTCGCCGAGCTGGCCAAGCATCCCGGCCGCGTGGTGACGCACAGCCAGCTGCTGCGCACCGTCTGGGGGCCGGGGCACGAGCATGACGTCGAATATCTGCGCGTGGCGGCGCGCGGGGTGCGCCGCAAGATCGAGGACGATCCGGCTGTCCCCTCGGCGATCCGCAACGAGCCTGGGGTGGGCTATCGTCTGATGGGGTGAATGGTGCCGAGTGCAGGAATCGAACCCGCGACCTTCGGTTTACAAAACCGCTGCTCTACCAGCTGAGCTAACCCGGCACGCACCAGACAGTCGCGGAACCCGCGGCCGTGTGAGCCTCTGCTAGGATCGGCTGGCCCGGTCAAGAGACGCCGGAGCCAAATCGCTGCCCGGCGACACCGCGCGTCGCGGCCTCAGTCGAGCACGACCTTGTCGGCGTGCCGGGGGTCGAAACCGCGGGCGCGGCGTTCATATTCCTGCGCCATCCCCATGTGCGCGCGAAAGCTGGGCATGCCCTTCGCCTTCAGTGCGGCGTCACGCTCCTCGTCGGCGCGCTGGGCGAAATACTTGCGGTCGGTCATATCCCCTCCGGAACCATCCGTTTCCGATGTAAGGGGTCGGTGTGGCGGCCGCATTCCGTACAATCGCGTATGTGTGGCCGAGGCGTGCTCGGGCAGCGACAAATGGTGCCGAACCCTCTTCGCGCGCGGTGCTTGCGGATACGCTGCGGCTGGGCGTAGCTATGGGCGTTCTGCAGCGAGCTCCGGAGCCGCGACATGCCGATGCTGATGACCACGGGCGCGATGATGACGTGCAGCTTCGGCGTGGCGCCGAGCAGCCTCAATATCCTTCCGACCAATTGCGTGATTGCGGGCAACATGCCGGCGGCGACGATTGCCGACAATATTCCGATGCTGAACATCCCGCCCTTCGGCATGTGCAACAGCCTGGCAAACCCCGCAGTGGCAGCCGCCACCGCCGCCGCGCTCGGCGCGCTTACGCCGATGCCGTGCACGCCCGTGCCGGCGGGGCCCTGGGCGCCGGGTGTGCCCACGGCGACGATCGGCAATGTGCTCGCGCTCAATGACACCTGCAAATTGACGTGCGCCTATGCGGGGGTGATTCAGTTTACTGCGCCGGGCCAGACAACCGTCCAGGCATGACTAAAACCATTTCGGTGCTTTTTCTTAATGTCATTGCTGTCAACTGAAAATCCGCGATCTTATACGTTGCCAACCCCGACTTTAGAGCTAAGTTGTTCCAAATCGGGCTTCCCCCGGGGGTTTGGGCAAGTATGGGGACGGGCAGGACGCAGCGGCATGCCGTCGTGAGTCGGCTGGGACGGGGCGTTGCCGCCCTGTCATTGCTGCTGCTTGCCTCCCTTCCTCTGACCGGGTGCAAGACTCCCAAGATCCTGTGCTTCAAGTCTTCCGGCCTCGGCACGCTCGCCTTCAACTCGACCGAGGCCAGCAATGACCACCACGCGATGACGATCGACCTGGTCTTCATCACCGAGAAGGAGGTGTACCAGTCGATCTCGAAGATGAAGGCGCAGGACTATTTCAAGAACCACGAGCAGCTCGAGCGGGATTTCCCCAAGGGCTATCGTTTCACCCAGTGGCAGGTGCAGCCCGGGCAATATCTCGAAGCCACTGCCGCGCATGCGCCATGCAATCTGATCGGCAGCTTCATCTTCGTTAGTTATCGCGGCGACGGCGAGTTCCGCCAGCGCCTGGGCAAGGAGAAACGAGGCACGCTTATGCTGGGGAAGAAGGACTTCAAATGGATTCCGGAAAAGGGCTGACCAGCGATGCCGATTGATCCCGCCGCGATTCCGGACATGATCCACTGGTATGAGGGCATGCTGCTCATGCCCGCGCATTTCCAGGAGGCGAGCCGCCGGCAGGAAGCGCTTAGCGGCTATCTCGCCCAGGCGGCCATTCCGCATGCCTGGGGCGTGCGCCGGCTGCGCTTCCGGCTGGAGGACGGCGTGCTCGAAGTGCTCGAGCTCGAGGCCGTGATGCCGGACGGCATGGTCGTCATCCATGACGCGGGGAAGGGCAATGACCTTCCGCTGCGCATCCTCCTCAAGGACCGGTTCGAAGGGCGCAAGCCCAAGACGGTGTTCCTTGTCGTCCCCATCTGGAGCCGGCGGACGGCGGCGATGGACGAACCGGAGCCGGGCGTGCTGCTGCGCTATCGTTCGGTGCCCGGCACCCGGCTGGAGCCCGACGACTTGCCCGGGGATGAGGATGCGGCGAGCGAGGCGATGCGCGAGCGGCCCTGGCTGCGCCCGGCGTTCGATCTTGTGGTCACCGACGACGCGCTCGATCCGCCCGGCGCCAAATATGCCAGCCTGCCGCTGGTGCGTGTCTTCCAGGATCCGGAATCGACGATCGGCCCCGATTCCTATGAGCCGCCCCGGCTCGACATCGGCGCGTCGCGCTACCTCCAGCAATGCGCACGCGACGTGACGCAGGAGCTGCGGGCCAAGGCGCGGTTCCTTTCCGAGCGGATGCGTACCGATCCGGGGATGATGCAGCAGGATGCCGGCGGCGGCCTCCAGGCGATCGAGATGCACCTGCGCATCGTGATGCGCCGCTTCCAGACGCTCCAGAACAATTCCGAGAAGCTGCAGGCGGTGGCGCGGTCGGTGCCACGGCTCGAGGCGCTGCTGCGCGACGGAACCGCGCATCCCTTCACGCTCTACCTCGCCCTGTGCGACGTGGTGGGCGATCTCGCGCTGATCAGCGGCGAACTCAACCTGCCCGATCTGCCTCCCTATTGCCATGCCGACACGCTGCCCGGGTTCGAGGCATTGAAGACGCATATCATCCGCATGCTCGATACGCTCAACCAGCGCTTCCGCACCGTGCCGTTCGAGCGCGCGAGCGAGAGCCGGTTCGAGCTGCGCTTCCGCCCCGAGGATCTGGGCAGCCGCTTCACCATCGGCGCGGTGCGCGGGCGCGGCGCGGCCGCCAGCACGGTCGGCGGCTGGGTCGCCAAGGCCGCGATCGCCTCGGGCGACCAGATGCCTGACCTGCGCCGCCGCCGCGTCGCCGGTGCCCCGCGCAAGGCGATCGAACGTGACGACACGCTCGATCTCTCACCTTCGCCGCTCACCAGCCTGTTCAGCATCGAAGTGTCCGCGGACATCAGTATCGAAGACGGGCTGCTCGTCATCGAGAACAACGCAGCCGAGGGCCCGACCGACATGCTGCTCTACGTGCCGCGTAATATCGAGGCGGACGATGTGCATGGCGCGCCATGAAGCCGTTCGCGCTGGGCCAGCAGGAGGAGTTGGCGGCGGAGCAATTCCGCAGCTTCTATGCGCAGCTGGCCGCGATCCGCGATGCGATCAATGCCGCGCCGGCCCAGGCGGCTGAAGGCGATGCGGTAGCCGCGGGGCTCGGGCGGCAACCGACCCCCGATACGGTCCGCGGGCAACTGGCGCGGGCGATCGCCGGATTCGGCTATCATCCCGATGCCGCCGAGACGCTGGGCATGGTCGATCCGGGCTATGTCATGGCCGCGGTCGCCGACGAGGTGTTGCTGGTCCAATGCCCGCGCTGGGCGGGGCAGGCGGCGTGGATCGACGAACCGCTTGAATTCCGGCTATTCGGCAGCCGGCTCGCCGGCGACCGGGTATTCGAGGCGCTCGACGAGCTGATCCGCCGCGACCGCGCAGATCCGCGCACCGCGATGGTGATCCTGCTCGCTTTGCTCTCCGGCTTTCGCGGCCGGTTCGAGGGCCGCTCCGACCATGGCGAGGTCTGGCGGCGGCAACAGGCGCTGTACGAGCTGGTCTGCCGCCAGCCCTATGTCGCGGACGATCCTTCGCCCTATAACCTGCCCGATGTGAGCGGGATCACGCTTACCGGCGAGAGCCAGCGCCCGCTGCCCCGACTGTGGCCGTGGATCATCGGGTTGGCCGCCGTGCTGCTGGCCTATCTGCCGGTGAGCCATCTCGTCTGGTGGTTGCAGGCCGAGCGCGTCTATCACCGCGCAGAGGCGATCGTGAAGGACGATACGCCCCTCCCAGCACGGTCGCCGCGGCCATGAACAGCGCGTGGCTCGCGGCAATCATCGGCATCCTGGTGATCCTCCTGATCGTAGGGGTCATCCTCGTGGTCCGCAGCAGCCTGACCAAGGCCACCAAGATCAGCGTGCTCCCCGGGGCGCCGCCCGCCGAAGCCGAAGAGCCGGTCCGTAAGCCCGGCGACATCGCGCCGCCGGCGACGTTGCGCACCGCGCTGGCGATCGCGATGCGCGAGCTGCGCGTGCTCGTCGCCGGGGGCAGGGGGCCGACCGACATGCCCTGGTCGCTGGTGATCGGCGCTGGCGGCGACACGCTCGCGCCGCTGCTGCCGCCGCCGCCGATCGAGGCCGAATATGCCATGGGCTGGCTCGACGACCAGGACGTTGCCCGCGCCGGCACGATGAGCTTCCGCACCGGCGGCGTGGTGATCGGCTTCGAGGACGGGCTGGTCGCCCAGCCCCAGGCCGAGCGGCGTCTGGTGGACCTGCTGCGCGAGGTCGAGGTTATCCGGCCCGACCGGCCGGTCGATTCGCTCGTCATCGTCGTGCCCTGGACCTTCCTTGCCGAAGCGGAGGAGGCCGCGCTCAATGCACGCGGGCGCCAGCTCTACAATCTCATCCTGACCGTGCAGCAGCGCACGGGCTGGCGCCTGCCGGTCTATGTGCTGGTTACCGAGGCCGAGCAGCTGCCGGGATTCCCCGCGATCGCCCGCGCGGTGCTGGCGCAGGCGCTCAACCCGGTGGTCGGATGGGCGGCGCCCAGGACGCTGGATTCGGTATTCCAGTCGAGCTGGGTGGACGATGCATTCGACGCGATGTGCGGCGCGCTGTCGATCGAGCAACTGCACGTGCTGATGGGGATCGAAGGCGCGCCTACCGACCCGGCGCTGGGCCCAGCCGCCAACGACCAGCTTTCCGAAGACGTGCTGCTGCTGCCCGCCCGGCTCGCCGAGAAGCGGCCGGCGCTGCGGACGCTGCTTGGCCAGATGCTGGAGAACAGCGTCTACCACGAATCCTTCATGCTGCGCGGCATCTTCCTCACTGGAGATACCGAGCCGCCGGCGCCCAATCCCGTCGGGGATGCTGCAGGGGGGGCTCCACCGCCAAGCGCGGAGGCGACGCGACCGCGCCTTCCAGAACGTCTCGCGCAGCTGCTGTTCCTCGAAAAGATATTCCCCGAATCCGGCCTTGCCCAGCCGGCCTATGGCGAGCGCACGCGGCGCCACCGCATGATCCGCCGCACCCAATATGCGCTGCTCGCCGCCTGCCTGGGTTTCGCGGTCGGGATCGGGCTGATCCGCTATTATGCCGGGCATAGCGTGCCGCCGCTCGATACGCTGCTCCGCAACATTGCAGCGATCGAAGTCGCGGCAGATCAGAACCGCACCGAGACGCGCGATGGGTCGGGAGGCTGTTCCGAGCGCAAGGCGCGCGTCGGCGGCGACAAGACCGAAAAGGAATTCCAGGAAAGCCGCAAAAACTCGGTGCAGCTGCTTCAGCGCATGTCCGAGCTCGACCTGCACCGCATCGAGACCTGGCTGGCGCCGACGTCCTATTTGACCGGCGCCAACCAGATGGTCGAGGATGCGATCAAGAAGAGCTTCCACGACGTGGTGTTCAACGCGATCGGCGACAGCATGGCGACCCCGGCGGGCATCACCGCGCTGCTCGCGGGCGACAAGCCGATCGAGAATTGGCGTCCCGACGAAAAATGGCACTATGTCGGCGCCGATTTGCGCAATGCCGAGGAGAATGGCGGCGATGTCGCTGACGATCGCAGCGATATCGCGAGCTTCGGCGGCGATTTCGAAGGCTATTGGGGTGCCACGCTGCGCAACATCGCCACCTATGATCGCCATTTCCAGCTCGCCAGCGACATGAGCGGCAAGACGCCGGAAAGCGTGGGCGTGCTGCGCGGCTTCTCCGAAGTCGTGCAATATTCGCTCGGCGAGCAGCTGCCGCCGCAGTTCACCCGCAACTACCGCGTCTATTCGCAGGGCATAACCGAGGCTTCGGTGCCGTGCCTCAACACCAGGATCGTCCAGGACACGCTCCGGCGCATCGTGTACAAGCGCTACAAGACCGCGGCCCGCATCTACTATCTCGGCAATCCGGTCTCCGACTCCTGGCACAAGATATCGAACTGGGTCGATGACAAGTCCCAGACCGGAATCTCCGAGGAGGGGCTGCGCAAGCTGGTCGAGCATATCGACATCATGGCCGCCGCGCTGGCCGAGCCGCGCCGTTACGCCTGGATCTATGCCAGCGGCAGCGATCTGCCGCTCCCGAACATGGCCGCGCTGGAGGGGCTGGAGACCGTACACACGGCGCAGTTGACCGACCTGCCCGGCCAGGCGCTGTCGCTCGCCGAGCGACAGGCCCAGGACTTGCGTTCGGCGCAGCTGTTCGGCTCGCTGCTGCTCGATCGCGATGCCAGCCCGGAGGCGCTGGCGCTGCTGGCCAAGCCGGTGCCGCCCTCGGTCGCCACCGCCCCGGTCAACCCGCCGGTGGCCCTGCCCAAGCTTTCCCAGCCGACGATCGATACGCGCAACTTCCTGCGCGCGCTGTTCGCCCAGCCTTTCATGGTGCCCGAGGGCGAGCCGGGCATCGGCTATACCGGCGCACGCGCCGGCTGGGACATAGCGCGTCTGCAGGCGGTGCAGGGCGCGCTGAAAAACTATACCGATTTCCTGGCCGAGAGCAGCGGCCAGATGCCGGGGACGCTGCACAAGATCGCGATCGACCTCTCCGCGCAACGCTTCGGCCAATATGCCGAGCGTCTGGTCTCCCAGGCCGCGCAGCCCTTGTCGGCCGTGGTCGGCGGAGCGCAGAACGGCGTGGATGCAGGGGCGGCCAATTTCGGCCAGGCGCTCCCGCTGCTGATCAACATCCGCGAGACGCTGCGCGGCATCGGCTCGGGTGATGTCGCCGCCCGGCTGGACCAGCGCGTCGCCGCACAGGCCGGGCTGCTGCTTGCCGATGCGGATCGCGAGCTCGACAATGGCGGGGGCCCCTATGCGGTCGACGATATCAGCCTCAGGGCATGGGATGGCACCGGCTCGCCGGCAGCGGCGGCTTACGGCGTCGACACGATCGACGATCTCAAGGCGACGCTGCCCCAGCGCCGCGGGCGCGTGATCGCGCTGGCGCGGGGGCGAGTGGCGCCGCTCGTGACCTATCTGCGCGAAACCCCGGCGGCCAGCGCGGCCAATCTCGCGCGCGCCAATCGCTGGCAGGCGATCCTGCAGACGCTGGACGCCTATGACGGCAACAGTCCCAGCAATTCGCTGAGCCGGCTCGAACAGTACATCACGGTCGATCTCGACAAGCTCGACTGGCGCAAATGCGCGCAGACGCTTGGGGGGCGCATCCGGCAGGGCGATTATTTCGCGCAGCAGCAGGCGGCGATCAAGGTCAAGATGATCGCGCATTGCCGGCGCGTGGCGACCGCGACGATCGAGGAGAAGTATAACGGCCTGCGCCAGCTCTTCAACGCTACGCTGGCCGGGCGCTTCCCCTTCTCCAGCTACACATCCTCGCCCGCGGCCGATCCGGCGAACGTCCAGGAATTCTTCGCGCAATATGGTCCGCTGCTGCCGGAGCTGAAGACCGCGCTTGAATCGGCGACGCATCTTGGCGAGCCTGGGCGCAGGGCTGCGATCGTGCTCGACCAGCTGATCGACGTCGAAAAGGCGCTCGCGCCGATGCTCGATGCGGGCGATGCCACGCTCACCTACAATGTCGGCGTCGACTTCTTCCCGAACCTGCCGATCGCCGTCGGCCAGTCGCAGGTGCTCGGCGCGACCATCGGCACGCCGGAATCGCTTGCCCGGGACGACGGAGCGGCCAATTTCCTCTGGCACAATGGGGAGCCGGTCGCGATGCGGCTGCGCTGGGCGGCGAATGCGCCGACGCTGCCGCTTACCGCAGACGGAAAATGCCTGCCGCTGCCGGGAGGCAATTTCTTCGAGCAGGATGTCGCCGGTAATTGGGCGCTGCTCCGCCTGCTGCGCGCGCAGGGCCCATCGCCGCGCATCGGCGAGACCGCGCCGGGCGTCGCCATCGCGTTCGAAGTGCCGCTGTGCGAGAACCGCGCGCGCGCCTCGGGCGGCGATCCGATACGGGACCGCGCACGTATCTTCCTGCGCCTCACCTTGTCGCGGACGGTGCACACGCCCGACAAGCCGGACCGCCAAGTGCCGGTAGTCCTGCCGCCGTTCCCGGAAAGCGTGCCGTCGCTGGTCGCGGGCGCGCAGCGATGAACGCGGATCTGGCGGAGCGCGTCGCCGAGCTGCTCGAGCCGATTCCCGGCGACGCGCCGACCGGACGGGACATGCGCTATGAGAAGGAATATCGCAGCATCCTCGAGGCGCGCCGCGAAGAGGATGCGCGCACGCCGCGCGGCGTGTGGGTGCGCGAGGTCAAGCAGGCCGATTGGGCGCTGGTCGAGCGCCTGTGCAGCGATCTGTTGCGCGAAAAGTCGAAGGACCTGCGTGTCGCCGGCTGGCTCGGCGAGGCATGGGTGCATCGCCATGGCTTCGCTGCTCTCGCACCGACGTTGCATCTGATCGCGGGCCTCTGCGAGCGTTATTGGGATGCGCTCCACCCCAACATCGACGGCGATGCCGATGTGCATATCGGGGCGATAGAGTGGCTGAACCAGCGGCTGCCGCTGGTCCTGCGCCAGCTGCCGGTTGTGATTCACGCCCTGGTGCCGGACACCCGCTTCAGCTGGGCCGATCACGTCAATGCCGAGCAGCTCGAGACCGTACGGTTGAAGGATACCGCTGCGGCACAGCGTGCCGAGGCGGGTGGATCCGTGACGCGCGAGCGGTTCGATGGTTGCCGGGACCGGACCGCCACCGAGGTCCTGGTCGAGATCGCCGCGGCGATGGCCGACGCGCGTGAAGCGCTCGATGCGCTCGACACGGTGCTCGACGCGAAGTGCGGCCGCGACGCCCCCGGGCTGGGCCGCATCCGCGGCGTCGTCATGGAAATCGGAGCCTTCGCCACCGAAACGCTGGCGGGGAGGGGGGCACCGGTGCCGCTGGCGCTGCCCGAATCGGTGGCTGCTCCCTCGCCGGTCGCGGCACGCGTGGTGCCGGCGTCGGCGCTGGCAATTCCCGCACCGCCGGCTTCGCGCGAAGCCGCCTATCGCCAGCTTGCCGCGATCGCCGATCTCCTTCGAGTCGTCGAGCCGCACAGCCCCGTTCCCTACGTCCTGGATTACTTGGTGGAGTGGGGTGACATGCCTTTGAATCAATTGGAATCAGAGCTGAATGCCAATGGCAGCGGCATGTCTATTCTGCTCTCCGCGATCGGGCTGGCGATGCGCGAAGAATAAATCTCTACAACCGTTTCGGTTCTATTTTAGAATCTAGTTGTAAATCCCAAAAACTCATGTTTACTCGTCCCTTAGTGGGACAGGGGCAGGTCCCTGATTCTCCGAGAAGACAATTGTCTTGCGTGGGCACTTTGGGAGGGGCGTATGGCGGATAGTACTCAACACAAGATTGACCGCAATCGCCCGCCGCGGGTGCAGATCACCTATGACGTGGAAACGGGCGGCGCGATCGAGAAGGTCGAGATTCCCTTCGTGGTCGGCATCATGGCCGACCTGTCGGCGACCGGCCTTGGCGACCATCCGAAGCCGCTCAAGGACAAGTCGCGCAGCTTCGTCGAGATCGACCGCGACAATTTCGGCGAGGTGATGGCCAAGATCGCACCGTCGCTGAAGATAGCCGGCGCACTCGACGAGCAAGGCAATCCGGATGGCGCGGAGCTCCTCCACTTCAAGTCGCTCGAAGACTTCGGTCCGGGTTCGCTGGTCAAGCGGATCCAGCCGATCAAGGACCTCTACGACCAGCGCTCGGCGCTGCGGGACATCCTGACCAAGATCGACAGCAACGACGAGCTGCACACCCAGCTGCGGGAAGCGGTGGTGAGCAACAGCATCCAGAAGATCGGCGACGACGCGGCCAAGCAGCTCGCCGATCTGCGAGCCCCGACGCCCGAGAAGTAAGGGTGCCGCGCCGGCTGCGGCCGGACGGAATTGATCGACGTCCACCGCCGCATGCGATGCGGCAGATGCACTGCGAGATGAGAAAGGGCGATCATGCCTGCTGACAAGCCTGAAGCCGATACGACTGAGACGGCGACCAAAGAGTTGGATCTGAACGCTGTGTTCGTAACGGCGCGTCTGCCGGCCATCGCAAGCGATGAGTCGAAGGAAAGCAAGATCCGCAACCTCAACATGGTCAAGGTCTTTACCGAAACCGTGGAGAAGACCACGCAGGACAAGCAGAAGATCGACCTCTACCAGGTGATTCAGGATCGGATCGACCAACTCGATCGCGACATCACCGAAAAGCTCGACAGCGTTCTGCACGACAAGGATTTCCAGAAACTCGAGGCCAGCTGGCGCGGGCTTTTCTATCTTGTCGACAAGACCGAGACCTCGACCCGGCTCAAGCTGCGTGTGCTCGATGTGAGCCGCAAGGAGCTCCAGGCGGATCTCGAGAAGGCCGTCGATTTCGACCAGAGCGCACTCTTCAAGAAGGTCTATGAAGAGGAATATGGCACGCTGGGCGGCAAGCCTTATGGCTGCCTGGTCGGCGATTTCTATTTCGACCGCTCGACGCCTTCGATGACGTTCCTCAAGAAGCTGGCTTCGGTCGCGGCGGCGGCGCATGCTCCGCTGATTTCGGCGGCGGATCCGATCCTGTTCGACCTCAAGGAGTTCGACGAGCTCGCCAAGCCGCGCGACCTGTCGAAGATATTCGAGTCGGTCGAGATGGCCGAATGGACGGCGTTCCGCGACAGCGAGGACAGCCGCTACGTCACGCTGACACTGCCCAAGGTGCTGATGCGCCTGCCCTATGACCCGGTGGAGAACCCGGTCGAAGGGCTGTCCTACCGCGAGCGGGTGGGATTTCGGCTGCTGCCGGACAATACCGATTTCGACGTCGAGCATGGGGGCGTTGCCAACGACGCCAACGGCAAGCCGATCGACGAGAAGGTGCTTCGGCTCGATCCGCTTTCCGACAATTACCTCTGGGGCAACCCCTCCTATATCTTCGCGCAGCGCATCACCGATGCCTTTGCCAAATATAGCTGGACCGCTGCGATCCGCGGTGTCGAGGGTGGCGGCAAGGTCGAGGATCTGCCGCTGCACAAGTTCAAGACCGTCAATGGCGACCGTGCCGTGATCATCCCCACCCAGGTGGCGATCACCGACCGTCGCGAGAAGGAACTGAGCGACCAGGGCTTCATCTCGCTGGTCTATTGCAAGGACACCAATTACGCGGCGTTCTTCGGCTCGCAGACGGTCAACAAGCCGAAGAAGTTCAACACCAGCTTCGCCAATTCGAACGCCGAGCTCTCGGCGCGGCTGCCCTATATCCTCAACACCTCGCGCTTCGCCCATTACATCAAGGTCATGATGCGCAATCGCATCGGCACGTTCATGACCAAGGAGAATGTGCAGTCGTACCTCACCACCTGGATCAGCGACTATGTCCTCGACAAGGACGATGCGGGCCAGGAGCTGAAGGCAAAATACCCGCTGCGCGAAGCACGGATCGACGTGGTCGACGTGCCGGGCCAGCCGGGCGCCTATAGCGCGACGGTGTTCCTGCGGCCGCATTTCCAGCTGGAAGGGCTCTCCGCATCGCTGCGCCTCGTCGCCGAGCTGCCGCCGCCCGCCGCTGCCTGACGCGCGCCCGCGCGCAGACACAGCAGCAGCCAAATCGCTTGAAAAGGGGCTCTTTCGATGGCCGTCAATGTCTTCCTCAAATTCTCCGAACCGGACATCAAGGGTGAATCCACCGACTCGGCGCATGCCGAGGAAATCCAGGTCCTGTCGTGGAGCCACAGCTTCAACCAGCCGACCAAGGTCACGCGCAGCAGCGCGGGTGGCGGCACCGTCGAGCAGGCGAATCACTCGGATTTCACTTTCTCGAAGTATCTCGACACCGCGACCGACGACCTGCTGAAATATTGCTGGAACGGCAAGCAGATCGGCAAGGCAACGCTCACCTGCTATCGCTCGGACGGCGATAATCAGGCGATCCTCTACCTCCAGATCGACATGGAGGATATCATCATCAGTAATGTCAGCATCGGCGGCGGCCCGGGCGATCTGCCGACCGAGAATATCTCGCTGGCCTATGGCAAGGTGACCTACACCTACAAGTCGCAGAAGCCAGATACGGGTGCGGCGGGCGGGGTCCAGCCGGTGTCGCATGATCTGATCAAGCAGACGGTCGCGTGATCGCAGCATGCCGGTTATCCGCCAAAAGCGCGGTGCGCCGGTATTGCTGTTCGACCGGCTGATCCCGCGCGGGCGGGCAGGGGATTATCGCCTGCGCGCCGCGCGGATGGGCTGGCGCGAAGTCTATGACCGCAAGCAGCTCGAAGCGTCGATTGCCGAGCAGCTTGGCTGGCTGCTCAACACGCGCGTGCCGATCAGCTATGCCGAGATGGATGCGCGCACACGCAGTGGCTCGCGCACTACGATAGACTATGGCCTGCCCGATCTAACCGTCTACCGGGTCGATGATGCCAGCCGCACCGCGCGGCTGGCGCAGCACATCGCCGAGACGATCGCGATCTATGAGCCGCGGCTCGGCAATCCGCGGGTCCAGCTCAGCCCCCGCGCCGATCGCAGCGACGTGCTCGTCGTCGAGATCGCCGGCGACCTCATCCTGGGAAGTGTCACCGTGCCCGTCACCTTCGATTTTCCGATGCAGTTCGATGGACCGCGCGATGGCCACTGATCCCGGGTTCGTCACTTATTATCTGAACGAACTCAACCATCTCCGCCTCGCCGGCACCGAGTTCGCGCGCAGTCACCCCGATCTTGCCGGCGGGCTCGATTTCGCCAGCGCGGAGACCGACGATCCGCAGATCGCGCGGCTGATCGAGTCCTTCGCCTTCCTCACCGCAAAGCTGCAGCGGCAATATGACGCGCAGTTCCCCGAAGTGCCGACGGCCTTGCTCGAGGCGCTGTACCCGCAACTGGTGGCACCGGTGCCTTCGATGGCGGTGGCCCATTTCACGGTCTCGCCCAAGCAGCAGCGCGCGATCGAAGGCGTGAAGGTGCCGCGTCAGACGGGTCTGTACGCTGGCATCGCGGGCGGCGCCGAGTGTCGCTTCACAACCACCTCCATGCTGCAGCTGTGGCCGATCGAAGTGTCGGCGGTGTCGCTGCGCCCGGCGAGCGAGCTGACGCTGCTCGACAATCGCAGCGATGTGCATTCCTGCCTGCGCGTCACGCTCAAATGCCTGGGCGAGCGTAAATTCGCCGATCTCGCGCCGGGATCCCTGCGCTTCTTCCTCGATGGCGACCGCAATGCGCGGTATCGGCTCTACGAACTGCTTACCAATCACCGCATCGAGATTCGCATCGCGCCGCGGGGCAGCGATTCGGCGGCGAAGGTGCCGCGTCAGCCGCAGCTTGGATTGCGCCAGGCCGGGCTGGAGCCCGAAGACGCGATGCTGCCCTATCCCGATACCGCGCATCACGGATATCGGCTTCTCCAGGAATATTTCAATTTCCCCGACAAGTTCCTGTTCCTCGAATTGACGGGCCTCGAGGCCGGCATGCTCGGCGATGCGCAGGAGATCGACCTGCTCTTCTTCCTCGACATCGATCCCGAGGAGCCTCTGGAGCTCGACCGGCGATCGATGCGGCTCAACTGCGTGCCGATGGTCAATCTTTTCCCGCAGACCAGCGAGCCGCTACGGCTCGACCATTTCAGCACCGAATATCTGCTCGAACCCGATCTGCGCGCCGCCGATGTGACCGAAGTGCACAGCGTGCTGCGCGTCACTCGCTCGGCAGGTGCCACGGGTACGCGCAAGAGCGAAGTGGTCTCGCCCTTCTTCAGCCCCGAACCCGATATCGAGGGAGAAGGGCAGTTGCGCTGGATGGCGCGGCGCGCGCCGGTCTCGAACCCCGCGCTGTCCGGCACCGAGATGATGCTGTCGTTCGTCGATCCGCAGATGAACCCGACGGTTGCGGCCGAGGATGTGCTGTTCGCGCAGACGCTGTGCACCAACCGCGAGCTGCCGCGCCACATCACGCTCGCCACGCGCCTGGGGGTCGAGCTCGATCTGCCCAAGGACGACATACGCTGCCTCGCCAAGCCGACCCCGCCGGCCTATCCGCCGCTCGGTGGTGAGAATCTGTGGCGGCTGGTGTCGCAGCTGACGCTCAACAAATGGTCGCTCGAAGGGCCGTCGCGGCTCGATACGCTCAAGCAGGTCCTGCTGCTCTACAGTGGCGCCGATGTCGATGCGCGCAAGCGCCGGCAGATCGAGGGTATCCACGCGCTAGTCACGCGCCCGATCATCCGCCGGCTCGGAGGCTCGCACTGGCGTGGTTTCGTGCGGGGCACCGAGATCGTGGTGAGCTTCAACGAAGAGCAGTTCGTCGGCAACAGCGCGCTGTTGCTGGGATCGGTGCTCGATCGCTTCTTCGCGCTCTACGCCGGGGTCAACAGCTTCACCGAGCTCGCGGTCCGGCGAGCGCATCACAATGAGGATTGGAAACGATGGCCAGCCCGCGCCGGGGACCAGCCAATTCTCTGATCAACCTGCTCGTTGCCGAGCCCTATCGCTTCGACACGCATCAGGCGGTGCGGGTGCTCGAGGCGTGGCGCGTGAAGGCGAAGCTCAAGCCGATCCGCTATCGCAGCAACCTGAGCCTGGCCTTTCCGCTCAGCGATCTCGATTTGGTGCGCCCGGGGAACTCGAACCAGCCGCCCGAAGTGACGGTGAACTATATCGGCTTGGGCGGCGCCACCGGGCCGCTGCCGACGCCCTATACCGAATATGTAAGCGCTGCGGCGCGCCGCGGCCAAGTCGCCGCGCGCGACTTTCTCGACCTGTTCAACCACCGGCTGGTCACCGCCTCGCTCGATCTCGGCAAGCTGTATCGCCCGGCGCTGCAGGCGCAGTATCCGCAGAAGTCGCTGCATGCCGGGCGGCTGCACGCGCTGCTAGGCCTTGCGACCCCAAGCCTGGTCGAACGTGATCCACGGCTCACCGCGTCGCTGCTGCCGCTCGCCGGCCTGCTCAACCAGGCGCCGCTCAGCGCGCATGCGATCGAGCGGGCGGTCTCGTCGCAGTTCGGCGTGCCTGCCTGCGTGACGCCGTTCCGCGGCGACTGGATGGAGGTGCCGGCCAGCCAGTGCACCACATTGGGCCTGGGCGGACGGCATCAGCGGCTTGGGCGCAGCGCGATGCTCGGCGGGCGAGTGTGGGACCAGTCGGCGAATATCACGCTCACCCTGGGGCCGATGCCGGCCGGGCACGCCAGCACTTTCCTGCCCGGAGACGGCGCGCATCTGCGGCTGGCGCGGCTGCTCCGCTTCCTGCTTTCCGACACAGTCGGTGTCGAAGTGCGCCTGCGCGTGAACAAGGCGAGCGTTCATCCCTCGCGGATCGGCAATGGCCGGCGGATGCGGCTTGGATTGAATGCATGGCTTGGTCGCGCGCCGAAACCTGAAACCCACGGCACCTCGGTGATTGTGCTCCGACCCCAGGTCGCGGTACCTCTCAGGCTGACCAAGAGATGATCGCGCTGAAGCCCTTGATCGGCAAGTTGAGCCGGACGTGCAGCGACGCGCTGGAGCGCGCAGCCGGGCGCTGCCTCGCGGCCGGAAATTTCGCGGTCGAGATCGAGCATCTGTTCGGCGAACTGGCGGAGCAAGCCGATTCCGATCTTGCCCGAGCGCTGGACCGCTACAACCTCGACCGGCGCGCGCTGGCCGACGCAATGCGCGCTGCGACACGCCGCTACCCCATCGGCAACAGTGGCAACCCCGGCGTATCGGACCAGTTGGCCGCCGCGGTCGAGAAGGGGTGGGGCGTCGCCTCGATCGATCTTGGGCTCGGGACGATCAGCTCCGCCTGCCTGTTGCGCGCCGCGATCGAAGATGCGGGCCTGCGCGCACGGTTGCTCGACGCGGTGCCGGGCTTCGCCGCGGTGCCGCGCGATCGGCTGGGTGAGGAGCTGGCGGAGATCGTCGCGACGGGACGCGAGGGTGCGGGCGGTTTGCTGGTCGCGGGCGGAATCATTCCGGAGTCAGGGGGCTCGGCGCTCGATGCCTATACGATCGATCTCACCACGCTGGCGCGTGAAGGCGGGCTCGATCCCGTGGTCGGCCGCGATGCAGAGATCGACCAGGTCATCGAAATCCTGATGCGGCGCCGGCAGAACAACCCGATCCTCACCGGCGATGCGGGGGTGGGCAAGACCGCGGTGGTCGAAGGGCTGGCGCAGCGGATTGCCGCCGGCCAGGTGCCCGAGGCGCTGATCGGCGTGGCGGTGCGCTCGCTCGACCTGGGGCTGCTCCAGGCCGGCGCGAGCGTGAAAGGCGAGTATGAGCGGCGGCTGCGCGGGGTGATCGCCGAAGTGAATGGCGCCCCCGATCGCACTATGCTGTTCATCGATGAGGCGCATATGCTGATCGGCGCGGGCGGCGCGGCCGGACAGGGGGATGCGGCCAATCTGCTGAAGCCGGCGCTAGCACGCGGTGGACTGCGTACGATCGCGGCGACGACCTGGGCCGAGTATAAGCGCTATTTCGAGAAGGATGCGGCGCTGGCGCGGCGCTTCCATCCGGTCAAGATCGAGCAGCCCGATGCGGCGACCACGATCACGATCCTGCGCCAGCTGAGCGGGCGGCTGGAGCGGTTCCACGGGGTACGCATTGCCGAGGACGCACTCGCCGCGGCGGCACATCTGTCGCAGCGCTACGTCGCGGAGCGCAAGCTGCCCGACAAGGCGATCAATGTGCTCGATACTGCCTGCGCGCGGGTGGCGATCGCACAATCCTGCCGCCCGCCGGCACTCGATGCCGCCGAGGCGCGCTTGGCCGATCTCACCGCCGAGCTCGACCGGCTCGGCGCCGCTCCCGATGACCGGCTCGACCAGCTCGAGGCCGAACGCGACGAGGTACAGGATACGCGCGACGCGATCGCCAGCCGCTGGGAGCAGGAACGCTATACCTTCGATCGGCTGAGCAAGCTCGAAAAACAGGCCGATGCGGACGATCCCGAGCTGCAGGGTCTTCGCCTGGAGCTCGCCGAGATCCAGCAGGATGCGCCGCTCGTGCCCGTCGCGGTCGATCGCCGCGCGGTTGCCGATGTCGTGTCGGCCTGGACAGGTGTGCCGCTCGACGCGATCCTGGGCAGCGCGAGCAGCACGGCGCGCGACCTCAAGGCACAGCTATCGGAGCGCATCATCGGCCAGGATACTGCGCTCGATACGATCGTGCGGCGCGTCCAGACCTTCCAGGCCGGGCTCGGCGATCCGACCAAGCCGACCGGCGTGTTCCTGCTGTGCGGCCCGAGCGGCGTCGGCAAGACCGAGACCGCGCTGGCGCTTGCCGACCTGCTGTTCGGCGGGCAGCGTGCACTGA
Source organism: Sphingomonas sp. GW821-FHT12D09 (assembly GCF_058807215.1). Lineage (NCBI taxonomy): Bacteria > Pseudomonadati > Pseudomonadota > Alphaproteobacteria > Sphingomonadales > Sphingomonadaceae > Sphingomonas > Sphingomonas sp. GW821-FHT12D09. The sequence continues at coordinate 736,202 of NZ_JBXAQL010000002.1, forward strand.
TCACGGTCAACATGTCAGAATATCAGGCCGCGCATTCGGTCTCCGGGCTCAAGGGCGCGCCGCCGGGCTATGTCGGCTATGGCAAGGGCGGGGTGCTTACCGAAGCGGTGCGGCGCCAGCCCTATTCGGTGGTGCTGCTCGACGAGGTCGAGAAGGCGCATCCCGACGTGCTCGAGATCTTCTACCAGGTGTTCGACCGCGGCATGCTCGAGGACAGCGAGGGCGTGGCGGTGGATTTCACCCACACGCTGATCCTGCTCACGTCGAATATCGGCACCGAGCTGCTCGCCGCGGGCGGCCCGGCCGAAGGGCTGCAGGCCGAGCTGGTCAGGCATTTCGCCCCCGCCTTCCTCGCGCGGCTGGTGCCGGTGCCCTATCGCCCGCTCGCCGCGGCGGAGATCGAGGCGATCGTGCGGTTGAAGCTGGCGCGGGTCGGCGAACGCTTCACCGCGGCACGGCACGGCGAACTGACCTATGATGATCAGGTGGTGAAGGCAATCGCGCATGCCGCCGACCTGACCGACGGCGGCGCACGCAGCGTCGATGCGATCATCGCGCACCAGCTCCTGCCCGAGCTCTCGATCCGCCTGCTCGACCGGCTGGCCGAGGCCGCGCCGGCGCGCGCCGCGCATCTCTCGGTCGGGCCCGATCAACGGCTGCGGATCGACATCTCCCGATGAGTGATACGTCCTGGTCGCTCGAGCTTGCCACGCCGCTCGGCGCAGGCGTGCTGTCGCTGGGCAGCTTCGAGGGCGTCGAGCAGATTTCGGCGCCCTTCAAATTCACGCTCGTCGCCGGAATGGGCGCCACCTATGTGGATCCGTCGCAATTGCTCGGCAAGCCGATCGACGTGACGCTCAAGGGCGGCGACGGCATCGCGCGGGTCTTCAATGGCATCGCCGCGCGGGTATCGCAGGGCAGCTCGCAATGCGTGATCGAGATGCGGGCATGGCTTTGGCTGCTCACTTTGTCGCGCAACCATCGCATCTTCCAGAACCTCGCGGTGAAGGACATCCTGGCCAAGGTGTTCGCCGATTACGGCACCGCGACGATGCGCAGCGATCTCGTGCTCAGCTACGACAAGATCGAATATTGCGTGCAGTATGGCGAGTCCGATTTCGATTTCGTCAGCCGGCTGCTCGAACAGGCTGGCATCGCCTATTATTTCGAGCACAAGGCCGGCACGCACACCATGGTGCTGGTCGACGATCCGGCCAAGTTCCCGGCCTGTCCCAATGCCGCGACGGTGCCCTGGCTGGCGCTGGAAGCGGGCAATGCCTGGCTTACCGATGCGCGCATCGACGATGTGGTGCACGAACAGGCGGTGGTGCCGGCGGGCTACAAGGCGGTGGACTATAATTTTACCACGCCGGAGACGATGCTGCTCGGCACGGTCGGGACCGGCATCGTCTACGAGTATCCGGGCGATTTCCAACTCAAGGCGGATGGTGACGCGGTATCGAAGCGGCGCGGCGAGGAGCTGGCGGCGCTGGCGACGATGATCCGTGGCAGCTCGCCGCTGCGCCATCTCGCGAGCGGGACGACCTTTACCCTGACCGGCCATCCGGCGGACGCGCTTAACGCCAAATACGCGCTGTTTTCGGTGCACCACCAGGCCGAGCGGCGCAGCTATTCCAACCGTTTCGCCGCCTTTCCCGCTACCGTGCCGTTTCGCCCGGCGCGGATCACCCCGCGCCCACGCATCGCCGGCGCGCAGACTGCAAAGGTGGTCGGACCCGACGGCAAGGAGATCTGGACCGACGAATATGGGCGGATCAAGGTCCAGTTCCACTGGGACCGCGAGGGCAAGAGCGACGCCGACAGCTCCTGCTGGGTGCGCGTGTCGCAAAGCTGGTCGGGCAAGAGCTGGGGTGCCTTCACCCTGCCGCGCATCGGGCAGGAAGTGGTGGTGAGCTTCCTCGAGGGCGATCCCGACCGGCCCTTGGTCACCGGTTGCGTTTATAATGGCGACAATCCGGTGCCCTATGCGCTGCCGGACAATCAGAGCCGCACCACGCTCAAGAGCCAGTCGACGCCGAGCGCCGAGGGGTTCAATGAACTGCGCTTCGAGGACAAGGCAGGCGAGGAGGAGATCTTCGTCCAGGCACAGAAGGACCTCAACGTCACCGTGCTCAACAGCAGCACCGAGATGGTCAAGCAGGACCGGACGGTGACGGTGCAGGAGGGCAATGACAGCTTCACCGTGTCCAAGGGCAACTGGACGACGGATGTCTCGACCGGCAACGCCACCCACGGTGTGAAGGGCAATTCGACGGTCACGATCCAGGGCAATGCCGAGGAGACGGTGAAGGGCAACTTGACCCGCACCGTGGACGGCAATGGCGATGACACGGTGAAGGGCAACCTGACGATCAACGTCACCGGCAACGTCACGATCAAGGCGAGCGGATCGGTGAAGATCGAGTCCGGTGCCGACATGTCGCTCAAAAGCGGTGCCAGCGTCGCGATCGAAGCGGGCACCGCGCTGACGCTCAAGGGACTATCGGTCGAATTGACGGGAAGCGCGTCGGGCAAGTTCGATGGCGGCGGAATGCTCGAGCTTAAGGGCGGGATGGTGAAGCTGAACTAGGATCGGTAACGCCTCTTTGCCGCCAGCCATTGGCCCTGCGTCTGGGCGAGCCAGTCGCGCGTGCCCCGCAGCGTCTGTTCGAGCCGCGCGCGTTGGGCAGCTTCCCTACGCGCGCGTTCCTCGGCCTCCTCACGCGCCATCTCTGCCCTGATCAGGTCCACGCGGGTGCCGAGCGTCCCTTTGTTCTTGATCGTGTTCCAGACTTGCTCGGAATCGCGCAGCCAGGCGCGCATGCCCGCCCGGAAATCGGGTGCCTGGCGCATGTTTTCATTTACGTAGGTGTAGTTGAACGTTTCCCAGAACCGATCGACCTCCTGCGCCGTGAGAGCGTGCCGGCGAATGAGTCTGTCGATCGCCGTGACGGCCGTCAGCCTGAGATCGGGCATAGAGAGGCATTCGGCCTTGCTGGCGTTGATCGCGGCCCATTGGCGCTTGACCTGATGCAACAGGTCATAGGAGACGCGGTTGCCCCGGGGCCCGACCTCTTCATCGTCAGTAGCGTCGCAATGGACGATTAGCTGGAGCAGTGCGTCATGTTCGGGCGGGGCTTCCTTGGCAGCACTCTGGCCGCCGCTGCTCGCGCGGAGGATCCAGGCCTTGATCTCGCCGAGCACCTGCTTGCGAGTCACCCAGAGTTCCGTCGCGCCGGTCGTCGAGAAACGAACTAGGCGGGGCCGGAGCCGGTTTCCGACGCTGACACGCTGCAGCCCGGAACTTCGGAGCTCGTCGTCGAGCGCCTTCTGCTTATTGGCCTTGGCGCCGTCACGCCTGCGGATAAGCGACCTAATATCCCCGTCGCTCTGCTCGAACTCATATTTATGGGCAAGCAGTTGCCAGCGCAGCCCTTTGCGTTTGTGGAGGTGCGTGTTCTCCAGATAGACCGTCGCCATGCCGAGCAGGTGCGGAATCTCCAGGATTCCGCTGTTGGTGCCGATCGCTACGGTGTCGGTAGCCATGGCCAGCAGGTTCAGGAAATATAGCTGGGCGTTGACGTCGCCATTGCCGGGCAGGCCGTTGCGCCAATAGGCGACGAGGCTCAGGTCGATGGGCGGCACCGCCATGCCGTCCATCGTCCTGGGAATGTTGATCTCGTCGCCGATGAGCACGAACCGCCGGCTCGGGTCCTTTAGCCGGATCGTGATCATCATCTGGGCAATCATCTGCTCGTTGGTGTCCAGATAGGCACCTGCTCCCACCGCCTCGCCCGATCGGCGGCCCCAGAAGAGCACATATTTGCCCCCGAGCCGGAAACCCTTGCGGAAGAAATAGCGCAGGATCTCGATCTGCACATCGCGTGGAACGCTGCTCTCGATATTGTCGAGAATCTGTTTGGATGCCTCTTGCGGGTTCCTCTTATAGGCATCTCGTACCGCTTGGGTGGAACCGCTGGTCATCGTGTCGAGGGGATGGTCGCTCACCCGAACGCGTTCATCCGCTCTTTCCAGACCTGAGCGCATATAGGCTACGGTCCGTGCCAGCTGGGCCTGCTGCGCGTCGACCAGGTGCGCCTTGGCATCCTCGTCCCTGAGGAAATTGGTGCGGTGCCGGCGATTGTAGATTTGGAAGAAGGTCACGCCGATCAGCTCGGCGTCTTTGCGATACTGGTCTTCGATCGCATCGGGAGCGGCGTAGACGGTCACCGTGGCCCTCGGATTTACGAGCAGTGCGGCTTTGGTGATATATTGCTCACCGGTGAAATGCGCCGGGATCACGAAATCGGGCTTTCGCTGGATCGGCGCGGCCACATGGCGCGTGGGCGACTTCACACTTCCCGACGCCAGCTTTGCCTGCACGGGCCCACGGTGCATCGCCGCGCGCATCCCCAGTCGATCGGCCTCAGCCTCGAGCGCATGGTCCTGCACCACCGACACGCCCGATCCCGGCGTGCGCACGCGGCCTTGGCGTTGCTGGATGACATGGGCCAGTTCGTGTCCGATCAGTTGCTGGCCCTGCACCGAATCCGGCTGATAACGGCCCGGCGCGAAATAAAGGTCGTTGCCCGTGGTGAAGGCGATCGCGCCGATCCGCGCCGCCTGCGGCCCTACATGGATGCGCACGCCCGAAAAGTCCGCATCGAACGCCGTCTCCATCTTGGCTAGCAAAGCGTCCGGCAAGGGCGATCCGCCGCCGCGCGCCAGGCCAAGCTGCACCGGATCGACCGCGAAGCTGCCTGCGCCCCCGAAGCGCTGTGCAACTGCGCTGCCCGCAAAGGCTGGCCGCGGCGGGCCTGCCAGTGTCGGCGCGTTGGCGATTTGGCTTGGTTTGGCCTGCACGGGCGCAGCGATCCGTGCACTGGGCAGCGGCCGTGCGGCGCCGCCGAGAAAGAAACCTTGGATGATCTTGCCGTGCATCCTGTCCTATCCGTGAACGGGGCAGCGCCCGCCCAGTCTTATCCGGCGCTTGCACCGCCCACCGCCGACGCGCTTCGGCTTGTTGCAAACCGTCGTCGCCGGTTTGCCGATCTTGTTTATCCCTATCAAACTGGCCTTGCCGACCGCCTTCGCCGTCGCCTTCTTCTTGCCGAGCGCCGAAATGCCCTTTCGGTTGGCCCGCAACTGCGTCCAGGTCTGGGTCAGATAGTCATATTGTTCCGTGCTCAATGCCTTCGCCACGCCGCGGTGATTGACCGCGATCGTGCTGAGGATGCCCTTGTCGATCGCACCGCCCAGCAATCGGCGCACGGAGGATTCGGATTGCATGCGGACAAAGATGCCCTTTTCGCGCAGCGCCCCGATGCCTGAGATGAAGTTCAGTACGACGCGCGCACTCGAACGGGTGACCGTGACCGGGAAGTCGTAGGGCCGCAGGAACTTGACCCGCAACAGGAACGCGCCCGCCCCGAGATGGTCCGCGAGATAGGTGTGGAATTCGCGGATGGTGGTGACGCAGCCCATGCACGACGAATAGTTGATGATGACGCTGATCACGTGCCGGCCGCCCTGGCCGGTGTTGCCCGTCGACTCGCATCCGATCTCCTCGAGCCAGTCCTCCATTTCGTCATGGCCGCTGGTGTTGAACTGATGCTTGAAGCTCTGGATGCTCCAGTCCTCGGCGTGGAAATTGTCCTTGGTGCCGCGAAAATTTTCGTGGCCGATATGCTCGAACTTCATCCCTGGCCCGGCCTTCTCGTTCTCACCCATCGACAGATATTTGCCGTTGAACTTCAGGAACGAGACGACGCCGGCGCTGTGTTCATGGCCTTTGCTGTCCTTGCCTCCCGCGTGGACGTATTTGTGGAACTTGGGCTTCGTGATGTGACTGTGGTCGCGGTGGGTGGAGCGGCCGGATGCCTTGGACTTTCCGCGCAGCTGCTTCTGGTGCGTGGTCGTCCGATGCTGGGTAATGAGCTTGCGGGCTTCCTTGGTGATCGGGAAAGACGGTTCCTGCATACGCTGGACGGCCGTTCCCGGCGGACTGGCCGTCCGCTGCAGCGCGCCGGGCTGAAAATGCCGTCGTGCCGACGGTCCGGGATGCATCGCCGCGCGCGTGCCCAGCCGGTCGGCCTCCGCTTCAAGCGCGCGATCCGCGACGACCGCGACGCCGGAGCCCGGCGCGCGTACCCGGCCCTGGCGTTGCTGGATGACATGGGCGAGTTCGTGGCCGATCAGCTGCTGGCCCTGCATCGAGTCCGGCTGATAGCGGCCGGGTGCGAAATAGAGATCATTGCCCGTGGTGAAGGCGATCGCGCCGACGCGCGCCGCCTGCGGGCCGACATGTACGCGCACCGTCGAGAAGTCCGCGCCGAATGCCGCTTCCATCTTGGCGAGGAGTGGCGCGGGCAGCGGGGTGCCGCCACCGCGGGCCAAGCCGATCTGCACCGGGTCGACCGGAAAGCTGTTGCTGTCACCATGGCACTGGATCGGCGGTACGCCGGCTTCGCGTGCGACCGGTGGCTGGCCTGGCGCGGTGCGTGCCTGCGCCGGCCTTGCGGCGCCGCCAAAGGCTGCGGGTGGTGGGCCGGGCATGGGCCGGTTCTGTATCGCGCCCGCCATCGGCTTGGGTTGCGCCACGAGCCGCGGATGACCGGTGACGGCAGCCGGAATCCGGCCGCCGATGAAGAAACCCTGGATCACCTTGCCGGACATCTGTCTGACCGCTCCCTTACTTGCGAGGATATCGGATCGGCAGCTGCGACGAAAGCACAGCATGAACGGATTTGAAGCAATGACGGGGCCGTCACCTTTACCGAAGCGCCCCCGCCCCTCTGCCAGGCATCGATTCTTCACTTACCCGGCTTGTAGCTCTTCGGATATTCGCTCTTGGTGGTGAAGACGTCCGGATCGTCCTTGAACATCATGTATTTCTTGCGCGATATCGCATCGATCTTGTTGTGCGGCGGGCTATGCTCGTCGATATAATATTGCTCGGCGACGGCGATGTCGAACTTCGTCAATTCCTTGATGGCATAGAGCTCGCGAACGACGAACGGCCATTCCTCATCGTCGTCGGAGTCATAAGAGCAGGTGCTGCAGACGAACCAGGGCTGGTCCTTGTCGCCGCTGGCATGGGAGATGAAGCGGGCGCCGACATCCTGCTTGTCGACCGTTTTTCCGATATACAGGACCTTCTTCATGTCCATGTCGGTCTTTTTGATCTTGCCCTTGGGGTATTGGGGGTTCTTCCAGATGCCGTAGATCTGGCCGTCATAGGTCTTGGTCGATGCGAAGGACGAGACGCGCTGGATAGATGTCGGGAAGCGGGACTGCGGGACTGGCGCCGCCCTGCGCTGGACTGGCCTTGCGGGCCCCGCCATCCGCTGCATCGCGGCGCGCATGCCCATCCGATCCGCCTCGGCCTCCAGCGCGCGATCTTGCACGATTGCCACGCCCGAAACAGGCGTGCGGACCCGTCCTTGGCGCTGCTGGACGACGTGCGCGAGTTCGTGGCCAATCAACTGCTGGCCCTGCATCGAGTCCGGTTGGTAGCGGCCCGGCGCGAAATAGATGTCGTTTCCAGTGGTGAAGGCGACGGCACCGATTCGCGGCGCCTGGGGCCCGACATGGACGCGCACCGCGGAAAAGTCCGCGCCCAACGCGGATTCCATCTTGGCGAGAAGCGGGGTGGGCAGGGGGCGGCCGCCGCTCCGCGCGAGCCCGAGCCGGGTGGTGTCGATCTCGAAGCTTTCGGCGCCGCCGAAACGCTGAAGCGCTGCGCCGCGGCCGGCATGAGCGGGCGCCGGCGGGCCTGCCAGGGTGTGTGCCGGGGCCTGCGTTTTGCGCTGGAGTGCGACGGCGCGCACGATTCCCGGTGACGGCTGGGCGCGTCCGCCGATGAAAAATCCCTGGATGACTCGTGTCGCCAAGACCGGGCTCCTCGCCGATTTGCGCGATACTAGATTTTTGATCCCAAACGACAAGCTAACTCGTGGGGTATTTCAGGCCGCTATCAACGGTCTGCAGTATTTCGTAATATTTTGTTCAAGTTGAACTTGATTTCTCATAGGTGCGCCAGCCGGATCAGCTCGTCGGGTCAGCGCGCCTTTGGCCCCGGTCGCGCCGGCATCGCCACGCTACGCTGCGCCGTGGCGCCCGCAACACGGATCGCCGCCGCCTCGAGTCGCGGCTGGCCTCTATGGCGTGGCCCTTGCTCGGTGAAGCCGACCTCGCGGTACCAGCGCGTCAGCCGGCCGCTGCCGGTGTCGCCGGAATGGAGCGAGACGCGCGGGCTGCCATGGGCAAGTCCGGTACGTGCTGCCGAGGCGAGCAGCATCTTGCCCACCCCCTGGTCACGATGCGAGGGGTCCACCGCCAGGTCGGTAATGTGCGCGATCGATCCGCCGGTATGGACCATCACCGAGCCGATATCGGAGGCACCGGCCGAGGCCGAAATGCGGAAGCGACCTTGCCCGGCGGGAACGGGCGCCGAGATACGAAACCCGGCTTCGCCCGGCGCCGCGTGACGTTGTACCGGGCTGGCTGCGGGACGCCCCCCGCCGGCAGGGGCAAGCTTTGCCTGGACCGGTGCCGCGCGGTGCATCGCCGCGCGCATGCCGAGCCGATCGGCCTCGGCCTCGAGCGCGTGATCCTGGACTACCGCCACACCGCTGCCCGGCGTACGAACGCGGCCCTGGCGCTGCTGGATGACGTGGGCGAGCTCGTGACCGATCAGCTGTTGGCCCTGCACCGAGTCCGGCTGATAGCGGCCCGGCGCGAAATAGAGATCATTGCCTGTGGTGAACGCGATCGCGCCGATCCGCGCCGCCTGCGGCCCGACATGGACGCGCACCGCCGAGAAATCCGCATCGAATGCGGCTTCCATCTTGGCGAGCACCGACTGCGGCAGCGGCTTGCCGCCCCCACGCGCCAGCCCGAGCTGGACCGGATCGATTTCGAAATTGCCGTTGCCGCCGTGCCGCTGGGCCGGTTGCGCGCGCGGCGCGAACGCTGCGCGCGGCGGCCCGGATGCGCGGGAGGGCGCCTCGGCGCGCTGCACCGGACCGGCAGCCACAAGGCCCGGCATCGGATGCATCCGTCCGCCAACGAAAAAGCCCTGGATCACGCGCTCGGCCATTGCCACTCCAAGAACTGGTCTAGCCCACTATACGCTATTCTGGCCAATCTGACCACTTATCATGAAAAGGGAATGAAGAGCGCTCCTGCGTACTGGTGCCGCTACGCTATCGGTACTTCGTCGTCGCATTACGCGGTGCTGTCGCTGGCATGGGCGTTGGCATTGGGGTGCACGCACCCCATCTGCGCGTCGACCGCCTGAAAGGAAGCACATGCCGCGTCCGCTGAAGATCGATTTCGTGTCCGATGTTTCTTGCCCCTGGTGCATCATCGGCCTGCGCGGGCTGGAGGAAGCGCTTGCGCGGACCGGCGACCTGGTCGATGCGCGGATCCATTTCCAGCCCTTCGAGCTCAATCCGGGCATGGCGCCGGGGGGCGAGAATATCGGCGAGCACATCGCGCGGAAATATGGCTCGACGCCCGAACAGTCGGCGGCGAACCGCCAAATGATCCGAGACCGCGCCGCCGCATTGGGTTTCGCGATGAACAGCTCCGCCGACAGCCGTATCTACAACACCTTCGACGCCCACCGGCTGCTCCACTGGGCCGAGTTGGAAGGGAGGCAGGCAGTGCTCAAACATGCGCTGTTCAAGGCGTATTTCACCGACCAGCAGGACCCGTCGAACCACGACGTGCTGGTCGCCGCTGCCGAGAAGGCAGGACTGGACGGCGCGGCGGCGCGCGAGGTGCTCGCCTCGGGCCGCTATGCCGAAGACGTGCGCGCTGCCGAACAGCTCTGGCAGGGCCGGGGGATCAACTCCGTCCCGGCGATCGTGATCGAGGACAAGTGGCTGATCTCCGGCGGCCAGCCGCCCGAGGCGTTCGAGCAGGCGCTGCGTGAGATCGCGGCGCAGACGGCGGCTTAATAGGCCGGCGGGTTCTGTGAGCGGGCGCGGAATTGCTTCGCGGTCATCCGCAAGCGCACGACATTGCCGTCGACCCAGGCTTCGCGCGGATAGATGCGTCGCAGGAAGAAGATGCGCTCCTCGAGCGTGAAGAAGCTCTTCTCCGCGACATAGGTCTGGCTGGGCTTGGGGATATAGGCAGTCTTGGCGACGGTAACCCCGTCCGACGAAATCACCGCCATGCCGTCCTGCACCGTAATGCTTTCGGATACCGGAGCGGATGCCGCCTGGGAAGCGAGGGTGAGGGCGGAGAAAAGGAGAAGAATACTGTGCACGCGGATACTTTCTGTGGTTTTCCGCGCTCTGCATGTCTCGGCTTCCGCTGACGGCCGTCGCGCGACGAAGGCGGATGCGCCTGCGACGAGTGCCGCCTAGCGCACGCCGAACGTCCAGCCTTCGGTGCGGGCCAGCTCCGGTGTGAGTGCCGCTGGGCTCCATAGCCCGGGATCGTCCGCCACCGCGCGCAGCCAGGCGGCGCTGAGCACCGCATCGGTGGCATGGTCGTCATAGCGCGCGAGCGGCGCGTGCGCCTTCGAGCCTAGCGCGGCGAGCATTTCGTCCAGCGTCGCGGCGTCGCGGATCTTCGATATCCCCTTGCGCATGCCGGCGGTGCGTGCGGCGAGGGCGGTGTAGATCTCGACCAGTATCGGCCCGCGCTCGGGCGGCGGATCGAACGGCCAGAGCGGCACCTTGCCGCGCAGGCGATGCAGCACCCGCATGCCGGTGAGGCTAGACTTGCCGACCTGGCTGGCGCCGACCAGGTTGAAGCAGCTGTAGGGCGACAGGCGCATCGCCTCTTGGCCATGCTCGCATATCCGGAAGCGCCCGCGTCCGGGCGGGAAAAGGTCGCCGCAATCGCCCATCTGGCGGAAATGGCGGCGGGCTTGAGGGTGGTTGACGAAGCTGGTGGCTGCGAGGTGCGGGTCATCGGCGCTTAGTTCATCGACCAGTTTCCAGAGCGCAGGCCCGTCGGGCGGGGACAGCTGCCAGCCGGGAAAATAGGCGCTTTCATCGACAAGCGGGAGGGCAGGGGACAGGTCGAGCCCGATCAGCGCGCGTGTGCCATTGTCGGCGAGTTCGGCGAGCCAGTCGGCGATATCCTGGCGCGACCAATTGCGCTCGACCAGCACGGGTGCGGCCGTTCCGGTCGAAGCGCGGGCGACGGCGAGGCCCTTGGGACGCTCGACCGCCTGGCCCGACCAGTCGATCGCGATGAAATCGGTGAAGGCGGGCATCGCGTTAGAAGAGTCCGTCACCCTGAACTTGTTTCAGGGCCCAACTTTCCACGGGTGACATCCTTTGCGGCGCCTTGGATGCTGAAACAAGTTCAGCATGACGGAGGGGGTTCACGGTCGCTCCGCCATCCCCGCGGCGATGCGCTGGGGTTTCTTGGCGCGGTCCCACCAGGCGCGCTGGATATAGAGCTCGATCCGCTCGCGGCTGTCGGTGCCGTAGCGGACCAGCAACATCGGATAATTGGCGTAGTGGTCGGTCTGCCAGAAGGTGTCCGGATCGGTCTCGAAAAGGATTTCCTTCTCCGCGTTGGCGACCATCAGCCCGAAGCTGCCCTTTTCCCGGCCGGGCGACATCAGGCCCTTGCCGTTGATCTTGGGGCAGGGCGTGCCCCACCAGCTTTCCATCACGACCTCCGGCAGAGTGCAGGCGAAGGTGGTGACGTCTTCCCAATCTTTCACGGACCTACCCTTCCTTCGTCATCCCCGCGAAGGCGGGGGTCCAGCGTAACGGGCGCTGTGGCTCTTGGCTCTGGATCCCCTCCTTCGCGGGGATGACGGGAGAGGAGACGAGGGCGCCGCGAAAAGCGACCGGGCTCACCCATCGCGCCGTTTCTCCCGCATCTCGTTCCACCACGCGATTCGCTCGGCGATGCGCTTTTCGTGGCCGCGCTCGGTGGGGGTGTAGAAATTCTGAGGTGCCATCTCGTCGGGCCAGTAATTGTCGCCCGAGAAGCCGCCTTCGGCATCATGATCGTAGGTGTAGCCCTTACCATAGCCGATGTCCTTCATCAGCTTGGTCGGCGCGTTGAGGATGTTCTGCGGCGGCATCAGCGAGCCGGTTTCCTTCGCGCTGCGCCACGCCGCCTTCTGCGCGGTGTAGGCCGCGTTCGATTTGGGCGCGGTGGCGAGGTAGAGACAGGCCTGCGCGATCGCCAGTTCGCCCTCGGGGCTGCCGAGGAACTCATAGGTGTCCTTGGCCGCGAGACACTGGACCAGCGCCTGGGGATCGGCCAGGCCGATGTCCTCCACTGCCATGCGCACCAGCCGGCGCAGGAGGTAGAGCGGCTCCTCGCCGGCGGTGAGCATGCGCGCGAGATAATAGAGCGCGGCGTCCGGATCCGATCCGCGCACCGACTTATGGAGCGCCGAGATCAGGTTGTAATGCCCCTCGCGATCCTTGTCGTAGACTGCGACGCGGCGCTGGAGGAAATCGCCGAGCGCGGCGGGGTCGAGCGGTTGCTCGAAATGGACCGAGAACAACGTCTCGGCCTGGTTGAGCAGGAAGCGGCCATCGCCGTCCGCGCTCGCCACCAGCGCATCGCGTGCATCGGAGGTGAGGGGGAGTGGAGTCCCTTCGGCAGCTTCGGCGCGATCGAGCAGTCGCGTCAGCGCAGTGGCGCCGAGCCGGTGAAGGATCAGCACCTGCGCCCGGCTGAGCACGGCGGCGTTGAGCTCGAAGCTGGGATTTTCGGTGGTAGCGCCGACCAGGGTGACCGTGCCGTTCTCGACATAGGGCAGGAAGCCGTCCTGCTGCGCGCGGTTGAAGCGGTGGATCTCGTCCACGAAGAGCAGCGTCTTGCGGCCGAGCCGGGCATATTCCTTCGCCTCGGCGAACACCTTCTTGAGGTCCGCCACGCCCGAGAACACCGCGCTGATTGCAACGAAGCGCAGGCCCACCGCGTCGGCGAGTAGCCGCGCGATCGTGGTCTTGCCGGTGCCGGGCGGGCCCCAGAGGATGATCGAGCTGAGCTTGCCCGCCGCGACCATCCGCCCGATCGCGCCTTCCGGACCGGTAAGATGCTCCTGTCCGACGACATCGGCGAGCTGTTGCGGGCGCAGGCGGTCGGCGAGCGGACCATTCAGCGGCGTCGCATCGGCGGGGTTGGGCTGTTCCTGGGCAGCAAAGAGATCGGCCATTTCCCGAAGATAGGCGCAGCGGACGAATTCTGCATCCCAAGCTTTGACCAAACGCAATTGGCGGTGCCGCCTGAGGGTGCACACTGCCGGCAAAGGAAACGGACGATGGACTATGACGTCATCATCGCAGGCGGCGGCCCGGCGGGCCTGGCCTTTGCGCGGTCGCTGAACGACATGGGGCTGGAGACGCTCCTGGTCGAGCGCCAGCCCTATCCCGCGCTGGCCGACCCCGCCTATGACGGGCGGGAGATCGCGCTGACCCATGGCTCGCGCGCCATTCTCGAGCGGCTGGGGGCGTGGCAACGGATCGCCGAGACCCGCGTCTCACTGCTCCGGGCTGCACAGGTGCGCAACGGGCGTTCGGCTTTCGCGCTGGATTTCGACGCCAGGCCGGCGGGCGAGGCGCTCGGCTGGCTGGTGCCTAATCACCTGATCCGCCGCGCATTGTTCGAGACGGTGGCCGAGCAACCTGGACTGCGTCTCGCCTGCGGGTCGAGCCTGGTCTCGGCGCGGACCGAGCGGCGCTTTGCCGAGGCGAAGCTGTCGACCGGCGAGACGGTGCGCGGGCGGCTGCTCGTCGCGGCGGATTCGCGCTTCTCGCCACTGCGCGATGCGCTGGGCATCGCCGCCGAGGTCAACCGGCTCGGCCGTTCGATGCTGGTATGCCGCGTCGCACACCCCAAGCCGCACGATCAGGTCGCCACCGAATGGTTCGGCCACGACCAGACGATCGCGCTGCTGCCGCTTAATGGCGGCCTGTCCTCGGTGGTGCTGACGCTGCCCGACGACGAGATCACCCGACTGGCCGGCCTTTGCGACACCGCGCTGGCGGTCGAGCTGACGCGGCGTTCGGCGAACCTGCACGGGCCGATGGAGATCGCCGGCTTGCGCCATGTTTACCCTCTGGCGACGACTTGGGCGAAGCACTTCGGTGCGCACCGTGCGGCGCTGATCGGCGATGCCGCAGTCGGCATGCATCCGGTGACCGCGCACGGCTTCAACCTGGGGTTGAGCGGGCAGGCGTTGCTCGCGGCGCAGCTGGGCGAGGCGGCGCGGCGCGGGCGCGATCCCGGCAGTGATGCGGTGATCCGTGCCTATGAGATGCGACACCGCGCCACCGCCCGCCCGCTCTATCTCGGCACCAACGCGCTGGTGAAGCTCTACACCGACGAGCGCCCGCTCGCCCGCGCCGCCCGCCATGCCGGCCTTCGTCTCGGTACGCGGTTACCGATCTTCCGATCGCAGGTGCGGGGGATGTTGATGGCGCGATAAGGGACTTGTAAAAAACAGTCTAAGATATATCTTGTGCGCATCAAGAGTCGTACAAGGAGTATTTATGCGACATCATCATTGCGGCCAGCGTGGCATGCATTTCGGCCGCCGCGGCGGCTTCGGCGGAGGCGCCGACTTCTTCATGGCCTTCGGACGCGGCCATGGCGGCTTCGGCGGGGAGCGTGGAGAGCGTGGCGGTCGCCGCCGGGTGTTCGACGGCACCGAGCTTCGCCTTGTCCTGCTCAAGCTGATCGAGGAGCAGCCGCGTCACGGCTATGACCTGATCCGCGAGATCGAGGAGCGTTCGGGCGGCGCCTATGCCCCGAGCCCGGGCGTGGTCTATCCGACCTTGACCATGCTCGACGACATGGGCCTGATCGAGGAGAGCAAGAGCGAAGGCGCCAAGAAGCAGTTCGCGATCACCGACGCCGGCACGGCACATCTCGCCGAGCGGACCGAGGAAGTGGCCGCGCTGTTCGAACGGCTCCAGATGCTTGGCCAGGAGCGCGAGCGCACCAGCGGTGGCCCGATCCGCCGCGCGATGGGCAATCTTCGCGCCGTGCTGCAGGAGCGTCTGAGCGCCGACGGCGTTGATCCCGAGACTTTGCACGACGTCGCCGAGATCCTCGACGAAGCCGCGCGGAAGATCGAGCGGCTCTGAGCCTTTGCCCAGGCTAGAACTATTGCGGCGGCGGCTCGGAATCGTGCCGCGGCCGATGGAGACGAAACACATGACCATGACCACGCTTTCGGCCGAGACGCTGGCGCCAACCGAACATGCCAGCCGCTACCTCCAGCAGCTGTGCAAGCATTGGGAGCATAATCTCCAGGTCGAGTTCACGCCGGAGAACGGCACGGTGATCTTCCCCAGGGATGCGCGCGGCGCCAATCACCCGGGCGACGCGGTGGTGACCTTCAACGTCGCCGAAACCGGGCTCGATATCCGCATCGACGCCAGCTCGGCCGAGCAACTCGATGGGCTGAAGGGCGCAGTGGAGCGGCACCTCGACCGGTTCGCCTTCCGCGAGGAAGGGTTGAAATACGACTGGAAGTGAGGCCTCCCTCTCCCCTCAGGGAGAAGGACTCAGCTTTCGCGCCGCTCTAGCGCTTCCAGATAGGTGTCCAGCACCTTCTGGTTGATCGAGTTCCAGTCATAGGCAGCGGCGATGCGGTGGCCGGCCTCGCCGGCGGCCTTCCGGGCGTCGTCATCCTGGCAATAGAACTGGATCGCGTCGGCATAGCGGCCGGCGGCGCCCTTGCCGGGCTCGACCAACAGGCCGTTCACGCCTTCCTGGACCAGCCCGACCGGGCCGGTTGCCCGCGCGGCGACCACGGCGACGCCGGCGGCCATAGCCTCCAGCGTGACGTTGCCAAAGCTCTCGGTTACCGAGGGGTTGAAGAAGATATCCATCGAGGCGACCGCGCGGCCTAGATCGTCGCCCGCCTGGAACCCGGCGAACACCGCTTCGGGCACGCGCTCGGCGAACCATTCCTGCGCCGGGCCCTTGCCGATCACCAGCACCCGGTGCTTCACGCCGCGGCTCTTCAGGTCGGCGATCACCTCGGCGAAGATGTCGAGGCCTTTTTCGAGCACCAGCCGGCCGAGGAAGCTCACTGCGACTTCATCGTCTTGGATGCCCAGGCTGCGGCGCCATTCGTTGCTGCGCTTGCCGGGGTTGAACCGCGCATGGTTCACGCCGCGCGACCAGATGTTCATCGGCACCTTCACGCCCCAGCCGCGCAGCATGTCGGTGAGCATCGGGCCGGTGGTCACGACCGCGTCGAAGCGGTTGTAGAAACGCGTCAGCAGCTTGATCAGCGGCTTTTCGAGGAAGCCGACGCCGTAATAGCGCGGGTAGGTCTCGAAGCGAGTGTGGAGCGAGGCGACCGAGGCGATGTGGTTGCGCCGCGCCCAGCGCACCGCGGCATGGCCGAGGAACTCGGGCGCCGAGACATGGACGATGTTCGGCGCGAACGCCTTCAGATCGTCGCGCACCTGCTTGGGCAGGCCGAGCGCGAACTTGTATTCGTCGCGTCCGCCCGGGACTGGGAGGGCGGGCACGCTGACCAGGTCGCCCGTGGGCGGGAAGGCTGGGGTATCGGTGGTCGGCGAATAGACGCGGACCTGTGCGCCCTGTTCGAGCAGGAACCCGACAAGCAGGTTTAGCGCCTGGTTCGCGCCATCGCGGACATAGTTATAGTTGCCGCTGAACAGCGCGACGCGGAGGTCGGTGGGCTTCATGTCGGGCGCGATACCGCTCGCGGGCGCATGGGGCAACCTTGTGGGCATGTGGCGAATTGTCCCGGACATGGAGAATAGCTTTCGAAAAGGCCAGAAGGTCCACTGGAGCTGGGCGGACGACACGGCGCACGGCAAGGTCCAGGAGCGCTTCGAGCGCCGCGTGCAGCGGACGTTCAAGGGCACCAGAGTGGTCCGCAACGGGTCGACCGAGAACCCGGCCTATCTGATCGTGCAGGAGGACGGTACCAGGCTGTTGAAGCTGGGCAGCGAGTTGCGCGCCGACTAGCCTCTTGTTCCCTTCCTGTTCTCGCGCTACGTCTCGGCGCATGGCGAAACCAAAGAAGCGTTATGTCTGCCAGGCCTGCGGCTCGGTCACCTCGCAATGGGCGGGGCAGTGCGGCGATTGCAGCGAGTGGAACCAGCTCGTCGAAGACCCCGGCGCCAACGTGACGCCATTCCAGTCGCGGCATAACCTCCAGTCGGGCGGGCGGGCGATCCTGCTCTCGGGGCTGAACACCGATATCGAACTGCCCGAGCGGACCTCGACCGGCATCGCCGAGCTCGATCGCGCACTGGGCGGTGGCTTCGTTGAGGGGTCGGCGACGTTGATCGGCGGCGATCCCGGCATCGGCAAGTCCACGCTGCTGCTCCAGGCGGCCGCCAAGATCGCGCAGCGCGGGCTGAAGGTAGTCTATGTCTCGGGGGAAGAAGCGGGCGATCAGGTAAGGTTGCGCGCGCGGCGGCTCGGCCTGGGCGGGGCGCCGGTGATGTTCGCCGCGGCGACATCGGTCCGCGATATCCTGACGACGATGGGCGAGGGGGAACCACCCGCGCTGCTGATCATCGATTCGATCCAGACGATGCATTCTGACCTGATCGAAGGTGCGCCAGGCACGGTCAGCCAGGTCCGCGCCGCATCGGGCGAGCTGATCCGCTTCGCCAAGGAACGCGGCACCGCGGTGGTGCTTGTCGGGCACGTCACCAAGGACGGCAGCATCGCCGGGCCGCGCGTGCTTGAGCATATGGTCGACACGGTGCTCAGCTTCGAAGGCGAGCGCAGCCACCAGTATCGCATCCTGCGCGCGGTGAAGAACCGCTTCGGCGGCACCGACGAGATCGGGGTCTTCTCGATGGAGACCGAAGGGCTGAACGAAGTCTCCAACCCGTCGTCGCTGTTCCTCACTTCGCGTGACGAGAGCGTCACCGGCACCGTGGTGTTCCCCGCGCTGGAAGGCACGCGGCCGGTGCTGGTCGAAGTGCAGGCGCTGACCGTGCGGCTGGCGAGCGGCGCCACCCCGCGGCGCGCGGTGGTCGGCTGGGATTCGGCGCGGCTATCGATGATCCTTGCCGTGCTGGAGGCGCGCTGCGGGCTGAGCTTCTCGACCTGCGAAGTCTATCTCAACATCGCCGGCGGCTACCGGGTGCAGGATCCCGCGGCGGATCTCGCCGTGGCGGCCGCGCTCGTCTCGGCACTGTCCGAACGACCGATTCCGGCGGACGCCGTGGTGTTCGGCGAAGTCGCGCTCTCGGGTGAGGTCCGACCGGTGGCGCATGGCGCACTGCGCTGCCGCGAGGCGGCCAAACTCGGCTTCGGCCGGGCGATGGCACCGATGACCCAGGTGAACGACAAGGGAGGGCTGCAACTCGCCGGATTCAAGTCGCTCGGCCAGTTCGTGGATCATCTGCTGGGAAGATGAGTTGGAGCGCGCAGGGGCTACCATTTCCACGACTTACGCAGCAAAGTGACGAACATGAAACAATCGACTGCCCTCAAGATCGCCGCCGGCGTCGCCGCAGCCGCCATTGGCGGTGCCGTCCTCTATTCGCGCGCCACGCGCCCGCCGGTGATCAACAAGAAGGTGCCCGAGCCTGCCAAGCCGGTCGATCTCGCCCGCTATCTCGGTAAATGGTACGAGCTGGCGCGCCACGAGAACCGCTTCGAGAAGGGGCTGGACGCCGTCACCGCCGAATATGCGCTGCTGCCCGACGGCAAGGTCGGCATCACCAACAGCGGCACGCTGAACGGCGAGCGCAGCGTCTCCGAAGGCAAGGCGATCGTGGTGGACGAGGCGACCAGCGCCAAGCTCAAGGTCTCGTTCTTCGGCCCGCTCTACACCGGCGACTACTGGGTGCTCGACCATGATGACGACTATCGATGGTCGATCGTCGGCGACCCGAGCGGGCGGTATTTGTGGGTGCTGGCGCGCGACGCGGTGCCGTCCACGGCGCTGGTGCAGGAAGTGATGAAGCGAGTCGAGACGCTGGGCTATGACCGCTGGGCGCTGCGGATCACGCGGCAGGGGTAAACTCCCCCCACCGCTTTACGGGTGAGGGACGGCGAGCCACGCGAGCCAGGGCGAGGGTGCGTGTTGGCCGCAAATGCGTCGCTCGCCTCCCGTTCATACCCTCACCCCGACCCTCTCCCGCAAAAGCGGGAGAGGGAGACTTGCCACTTCCGTCCGCCCGGCACCTTCGCATATAGGAGTCCCCGGGAGGGACGTGTTCCAATGACTTTGACCGGGCTCGATATCATCGTGCTGCTCGTGATCGGCGGCGCCGCCGTACTAGGTTTCATGCGCGGCTTCGTCACCGAAGTGCTGGCGCTGGTCGCCTGGCTGCTGATCGTGCTGGCGTTGAAGCTGTTCCACACGCCGCTCGCCTCCGCGCTGGCGGGGATGGTCGGCACGGCGCAGGGCGGGGCGGTGCTCTCCTTCGTGATCCTGACCGGCGTCACCTATTTCGGCGGCCGGCTGCTGGCCCGCTCGATCGGCTCGCGCACCCGCGAGAGTTTCCTCGGTCCGATCGACCGCGCGTTGGGCCTTGGCTTCGGCGCGCTCAAGGGCCTGATCCTGGTCAGCATCGCCTTCCTGCTGCTCGTGCTGCTGTTCGACACGGTGGGCGGCGGCCCGGCCAACCGACCGCAATGGATGACAAAGTCGACCACCTATCCGTTGCTCAACGCCACCAGCGCGAGCATCGCCGATTTCGTCGACCGCCGCCGCAAGGGCGAGCCGGTGTTCGGTGGCGAGCATGGCAATGCCAGCGCGAACGAAACCGAGGCGAATTCTACCCGATAGGGGGTCGCGCATTGCGCCTCGCTCCCCTAAGTCGGGAGTGGAATGAACGCGCCGCTGTACAACACCGAAATCCTGCGTCTCGCGGCTTCCGTGCCGTTCGAGGCGAGGCTGCAAGGGGCGATGGCCTCTTCCGAGAAACGCTCCCCGGTCTGCGGGAGCCGCGTCACTGTCGATGTGAAGCTTGACGACGAAGGCCGGGTCGAGGCGCTGGGCCTGGTGGTGCGCGCCTGCGCACTCGGCCAGGCTTCGGCGGCGCTTATGGAAGCGCATGCCGTCGGCCGTTCGATCGAGGAGCTGGAAGCCGCGCGCGACGGCCTGACCGCCTGGCTCGCCGGCGAACAGGCAACGCCGCCCGAATGGCCGGGGCTCGACCTGTTCACGCCCGCGCTCGAACATCGCGGCCGCCACGCCGCGATCCGGCTCGCCTTCGAGGCCGTCGCCGATGCCGCAAGCAGGGCGCGTAGTTGATGGAACACGCCAACGACGCGTCGCTGCTCGGCGAATATGTGCCGCTGCTCGGCTTTGCGCTTGTCTTCGTCCTGATCTTCCGCCGCTTCGGCCTGGGCGCCACGCTTGGCTATCTTGTCGCTGGCGCCGTGGTCGGGCCGCAGGTGCTGGGACTTGTCGGCGATGCCGAGAGCAAGATGGGCATCGCCGAACTCGGCATCGCGCTGCTGCTGTTCCTCGTCGGCCTCGAGCTCAGCCCGTCGCGGCTGTGGCGGATGCGCAAGGACATTTTCGGGCTCGGCCTGCTCCAGGTTTCGATCTGCGGGCTGGTGATCGCCGGCATGGTGTGGTTCGCGACCGGCAGCTCGGTCGGTGCGGCGCTTGCGCTCGGCTTGCCGCTGGCGCTGTCCTCCACCGCGCAGGTGCTGCCGATGCTCCAATCGGCGGGCCGGCTGCGCACCCCGCTGGGCGAGCGCGCCTTCGCCATCCTGCTGTTCCAGGACCTGTCGATCGTCCCGCTGATCACCATCGTCGCCGCGCTCTCACGCAACCCGCATGCGGCGAGCGGCACGCCCGGCTGGCTGCTCGGCATCTATACCGTGGCGGCGATCATCGGCCTGATCCTCGCCGGCCGCTATCTGCTGCGCCCGCTGTTCCGCCTGATCGGCAATCTCGGCGAGCGCGAGATGTTCATCTTTGCCGGGCTGTTCACCGTGATCGCCGCCGCCGCGATCATGGAGATGATCGGGCTTTCGGCGGCGCTGGGCGCCTTCATCGCCGGCGTGATGCTGGCGGACTCGCCCTATCGCCACGAGCTGGAAGCCGATGTCGAGCCGTTCCGCTCGATCCTGCTCGGCCTGTTCTTCCTGGCGGTGGGAATGACGCTCAACCTGCACGCCATCGCCGAGCGGCCCTTCTTCGTGGTCGGCATGGCGCTTGCGCTGATCGCCGCCAAGGCTGCGATCATCATGCTGCTCGGCATGTTGTTCGGCATGCCGCGGCGCCAGGCCTTCGCGCTTGGCGTGCTGCTCAGCCAGGGCGGCGAGTTCGGCTTCGTGCTGTTCGCCCAAGCCCAGTCGGCACTGCTGATCGAGGGGCAGGCGGCGAGCATCTTCGGTGCGATCGTCACGCTTTCCATGGCCACCACGCCGTTCCTGATGATGGCGACCAAACGCATCCGCACCGAGCCGGCGCCGAGCGCGAAGGACCTCGACCTGCCGCGCCACGAAGGCTCCAACGCCGTCGTGGTCGGCTATGGCCGCTTCGGCCAGACGGTGGCGCAGATGCTGCTCGCGCAGGATATTCCGGTGACCACCATCGATATCGATGTCGAGATGATCCAGACCGCCGGCGATTTCGGCATGAAGGTCTATTATGGCGATGGCCTGCGCGTCGACATGCTGCGCCAGGCCGGCGCGGCGGAGGCCGAGCTGATCATGTTCTGCAATGACGGCGACAAGATCGACGCCGAATTCCTCGAGGCCGTCCATCACGGCTTCCCCAAGGCAACGATCTTCGTGCGCGCCTTCGACCGGCGCAGCCTGATCAAGATGAAGGGCGCCCCCATCGGCGGCGCCGTCCGCGAAGTGCTGGAGAGCGCCGTGATGATGGCGCGCCAGGCGATGCAGGCCGTCGGCGTCGACCAGATGGAGATCGACAAGACCGAGGCGGAATATCGCAAGCGCGACAATGCCCGGCTCGATGTGCAGCGCGAAACCGGCGATTTGCGTGCGGGGATCGACGGAATGATCACCCATGCCAGCCGGGCCGCGGCGATCGAGATCGACCTCGAGTCCTCGGGGTGAAGGGGCGGCCCTTCCGCGAGCGGATGGGCTTCGCGCTCGCCGGCATCCGCACGGGTTGGGCGCGCGAGGCGAGCTTTCGCAGCCAGACGCGGCTCGCAGGGGCGGCGATCGTTGCGCTGCTCGTACTGCGGCCCGCGCCGGTCTGGTGGGGGCTGGTCGCGGTGTGTTGCGCTATCGTACTGGCACTCGAACTGGTCAATTCGGCGATGGAAGCGGTGATCGACCTGCTCCACCCGGGCATCCATCCTTCGGTGAAGGTCGCCAAGGATATGCTGGCCGGCGCAGTGCTGGTGATGAGCTTCGCTGCGCTCTTCGTGGCGATTGCGATGGTGGTGGCGAGCGGGCCGCAGTTTCTGAAGGAGATCGGGCTTTGAGGATCGTGGCAGTGCTCGCAGCGCTTTCGGGCGCGCTGGCCGTGGCGGCGGGCGCGTTCGCGGCACATGGCGCGAGCGGTCAGGCGGCCGAGTGGCTCAGGACCGGCGGGCACTACCAGCTGATCCACGCCGTCGCGGCGCTGGTCGCGGTCCGGATGGGCGAGCGGGTTTCGCCCTGGCTGTTCGTCTGTGGCGGCGCGCTGTTCGCCGGCACGCTTTACCTGATGGCGTTCGGGGCGCCGCACTGGCTGGGCGCAGTGACCCCGCTGGGCGGCGTGGCGCTGATCGCCGGCTGGGTCTGCCTGGCTATCGGCGCGTGGCGGCGGCCAGGCTGAACGTCACCGATTTTATCCGCACCCGGTTGCCGGTTCTGCCTGTGCCCGGGATTCCGGAGATCGTGCTGCACAAGGCGGTAGCCACCAGCGGACTCGGCCGACTGGCGGAGGAGGACGAGGAGTTCAGCTCGCCCTATTGGGCCTATTATTGGCTCGGCGGATTGGCGCTGGCGCGCTTCGTACTGGATCGGCCGGAGACGGTGGCCGGGCGGCGGGTGCTTGATCTCGGGACCGGATCTGGTCTGGTGGCGATTGCTGCGGCCAAGGCGGGCGCGGCATCCGTGCTGGCCACCGATATCGATCCCTATGCGGTGGTTGCGGCCGGGCTCAACGCGGCGGCGAACGGCGTAAAGCTGGATCTAGTGCAGGGCGACCTGACCGGTGGGCCGGTGCCCGAGGTGGATCTGATCCTGGCCGGCGATACCTTCTACGATCCCGAACCGGCCGCGCGCGCCATGCCGTTCCTGGCGCGCTGCCGGGCGGCGGGAATCGAAGTGCTGGTCGGCGACCCCCGCCGCGCGCCGTTGCCGCTGGAACGGCTGCGGGTGCTCGCGGAGTACGCGTTCGCCGAGACGGACAACGGCGTGTTCAAGCCGACGGCGGTGTTCGCGTTCGACTGATTGCTCCCCGCCCTGAAAGGGAGGAGAAGTAAGGTTACTCCGCCCCGACGATCTTCGCCACGCCAGCTGCCGCGTTCGGGTGATACCCCGCCTTGGCGCCTTCGTAGAACCGAACCGCGATCGGCTTACCCCAGTCGCCCTGGGCCATCAGGTCCTTGTAGATCGGATAGATCAGCAGGCCCCGACCGACGCGCTTGACGAATTCCTCGATCGAGGGAAGCGCCGGCTCATAGCGGTTGGCGATCGCCAGTTCTGCCCAGGCGGAGCGGACATAGGCGTTGTTCGACGCCGACAGGCCGAGCGTCTCGTCCAGCTCCTTGAGCCGCGCCGGGGCCTGCTGGCGAGGCAGGCCATTGAGGAAGCGCAGCCATTGCTGCGTCGCCCAGCCGGTGGGCTGCACGGCGCTCGCCGGGCCGCCGGCATTGAACGCCGCGAGCTTGGCATCGACGGCGGCGAGCGTCTGCGACTTCACCCGAACCGCATTGTCCGGCAGCCCGGCCATATAGGCCCAGCGATCGAGCTCCAGCTTGGCCTCGAGCGCCTTGCCGCCCTTGATCAGGTTGGCGCGCAGGTCCGCCAGGAAGCCGGCGGTGGTCTGGGGCTGGAAGGCGTGGCGGTCGAAATAGCCGCGCAGATAGACGTCCCACTTCGCGCGGCCCACTGCCGCCTCGATCGTGCGCAGGAAGGCCGATCCCTTGAAATAGTCGAGCTGGCCGAAGGTCGCGCCGGGATCACCGTGGAGGCGGGTGGTCGCCGCATCGGGGCCGCCGGCATCCTTGATGTCGCGCTGCATCCCGGCCCAGTCGAGATCGGTATACATCGCGGCGCGCTCCTTGCCGTACACCGCCTCCATGATCCGGCTCTCGAAATAGGTCGTGAAACCCTCGTTGAGCCAGGAGTCCGACCAGGTCGCATTGGTCACCAGGTTACCCGACCAGCTATGCGCCAGCTCATGCGCGACGACATCCGTGTTCGAACGATCGCCGGTGATGATCGTCGGGGTCAGGAAGGTGAGGGTGGGGTTCTCCATGCCGCCATAGGGGAAGCTCGGCGGCAGCACGAGCATGTCGTAGCGGCCCCAGCGATAGGGACCGTACAGGTTCTGCGCCGCGTCGATCATCTTCTCGACGTCGCCGACTTCATAGGCTGCGGCATCGAGCTGGCTCGGCTCGGCCCATACGCCCGAGCGCGGGCCCGTCGCCTTGAAGGCGAGATCGCCGACCGCCATCGCGATCAGGTAGGGCGGGACGGGCTTGTCCATGCGGAAGCGGAAGGCGCGCTTGCCGGTGGTGGTAAGCTGGCCCTTTTCGCCGTCCAGCCGCTCGGCGCTCATCACCGCGACGAAGCCCTCGGGCACGGTGAGCGTCGCGGACCAGGTCTGGCGGATGCCGGGGCTGTCCTGGCTCGGGATCCAGCTACGATTGTTGATCGGCTGGCCCTGGCTGAACAGATAGGGCTTGGCCTTGCCCGCAGTCAGCTCGGGCGCGAGCCATTGCAGCGCGCTGGCGCCGGGCCTGGTCTTGTAGCGCACAAGGATCTGCTTGTTGCCCTCGAGCTGCACGGTCAGCGCCGAGCCGAGCCCGAGTTCGGTTTCGCGCGGACCGATCGTGAAGGGCAGCGGCTTGCCCTTGGGGCAGGTCACCGAGAGGATATCGAGATCGTCCACATCAAGTACGATCTTCGTCGCGCTTTTGGCCGCCAGCACATCGAGCGTCGCGACACCCGACAGCGTCTTGCCGGCGAAATCCACGTCGAGGTCCAGATCGACATGCGTGACGCGCGCCACCTGGGGCTCGGCATGGGTCCACACGTCCTTCGCCTCGGGCGTGGTGAGGATCGGGGCCGTCGTGCCGGTCTGGGCGGCGGCAGGCGCGGCGATCAGCATCGCGGCGGCCATGGGAGCAAAGATACGCATGGCTGCGTGCTAAGCGGATCGGCGATGAACGGCAACTGATCGGCGACGACGCCGGACAACCGGAGGACGGAACCCCGCATCACCCATCCAGCATGTCGCGCACCTTCGCCGCCAGGTCGGTATAGGTGAAGGGCTTGGGTAGCAGCTGGACGCCCGGATCGAGCCGTCCGTGGTGGACGATCGCATTGCGGGCATAGCCAGTGGTGAACAGCACCCGCAGCCCCGGCCGCCTTTGCAGCGCTTCGGCGGCGAGCACTTCGCCGGTCATCCCGCGCGGCAGCACGACATCGGTGAACAGCAGGTCGATCCGGCCTGGCTCGGCGTCGATCGCGGCGAGCGCGGCGGGGCCGTGCCCTGCCTCGATCACTCGGTAGCCGAGCTCGCGCAACGCATCGACGGTATAGGCGCGGACATGCTCGTCGTCCTCGCACACCAGGATCGTCTCGTCCTGGCTGCCTTGCGGCAGCGGCTCGCTTTGGGCGGGCGCCGGTACGTCGCTTGCATCGCCGAAGAAGCGCGGCAGGTAGAGCTTCACCGTCGTGCCGTGCCCGACTTCGGAATAGATGCGGACATGCCCGCCGGACTGCTTGATGAAGCCATAGACCATCGACAGGCCCAGGCCCGTGCCGCGACCGACTTCCTTGGTAGTGAAGAACGGCTCGAAGACATGGGCGAGGGTTTCGGCACTCATGCCGGTGCCGGTATCCGAGATGCTGAGCAGCACATATTGGCCAGGCGCCACTTCGGCATCGCGGGCCGTATAATGGCTGTCGAGATGCGTGTTGGCGGTCTCGATGGTCAGCTTGCCACCGCGCGGCATCGCGTCGCGCGCATTGATCGCCAGGTTGAGTAGCGCGTTCTCGAGCTGATTGGCATCCACCTCGACCGGCCAGATGCGTCCGCCCTGTACGACCTCCAGCTCGACCGTCTCACCGAGACTGCGGTGCAGCAGGTCGGACATGCCGGCAATCAACCGGTTGGCGTCGATCCTCTCGGGCGCCAGCGGCTGGCGGCGCGAGAAGGCCAGCAGGCGCTGGGTGAGTACCGCGGCGCGCTGGGCCCCGTTCATCGCCGCTCCTGCCGCGCGTGCAAGCCTCGGCTCGTCGGCCGGCAGGTTGCGCTGGAGGATATCGAGATTGCCGGTGACGATCTGGAGCAGATTGTTGAAATCGTGCGCGACGCCGCCGGTCAGCTGGCCCACCGTCTCCATCTTCTGCGACTGGCGCAGCGCCTCTTCGGCGGCTTCCAGCGCATCCGCCTGTTCGCGCTCCGCGGTGATGTCGCGTGCGACGCAATAGAGCAGCTCGCCCTTGGGCACCGCCGTCCAGCTGAACCAGCGATAGGCGCCGTCCTTGCCGCGGAAGCGGTTCTCGAAGCGCAACGTCGCCTCACCATGCGCCAGGTCCTCGATCTCCTCGCGCGTCCGCACACGATCGTTGGGATGCTCCATCCATTCGGAGGTGCGGCCGACCAGCTCTTCCTCGCTCCAGCCCAGGATCTCGGTCCAGGCGGGGCTGACATTACGCCATACGCCCTTGGTATCGGCGATCAGGAAGGGGTCGCGCGCCAGCGTCCACAGCCGGTTGCGCTCGGCGATCGCCTCCTGCTCGGCGACCACGCGTGCGGTGGTCTCGCTGACGATGCAAAGCACGCCGCCCACCGTCCCGTCATCGTCGAAAACCGGCGAATAGCTGATGTCGAAATAGACCGTCTCGCCGCCGCGCCCCTGGTCGCGCTCGATATAGAAGGGGCGGTCTTTCGCCCAATAGGTCTCGCCGGTATCGCGCACGCCCTGGAGCAAAGGTCCCAGATCGTCCCACAGCTCGCCCCACCACAGCCGCGCCGGCTGGCCGAGCGCCTGAGGGTGCTTGTCGCCGATCGTCGGCGCATAGGCCTGGTTGTAGAGCGCGCAGAAGTCCGGGCCCCAGAACATCACGATCTCGGCGCGCGACGGCAGCAGCATCCCCACGGCGGCGGCAAGCGCGTTCGACCAGGTCGAGACCGGCCCGAGCGGCGAATCCGTGCCGATCGCGGCGGTCAGGCGGCCAAGCTCGCCCAGCGTTTCAAATAAGGTCGGTTGGGTCACCGCGGCCATTCTTGGTCTCGTTGCGCATGCGGAACTGCAGCCTCGGGTTTGACAACGCGGCGCAGCAGCAATCGGCTCCCTGATCGATACGGGTAAATCTGTAGGGGATCAGCCGAACGCGGCAAGCGCCGAACGATAGCGCCGGCCAAGCGGCAGCAGCGCGCCGCACTGGAGCTGGACCGCCGGGCGCCCGCTCGCCTCGCGATAGATCTGGCGGACATGGCCGCGGTTCACCACCACCTGGCGATGCACCTGCACGAAGCCGTGCCCGGCGAAGCGCGCGGCCAGCTGCGACAGCGTGGCGCGGACGAGATGGACGCGGCCAAGCACGACGATCTCGCTGTAATTGCCCGCCGAGCGGATGTGCGACACTTCGCTCGCCCGCAGGCGCAGCAACGGGGCTTCGGGAAGGTCCAGCCATTCGCTGGCAGCGATGCGCCACATGGCAGGTGCCGACTCTTCCTCCACCCCGTCGCGACGATCCGCCAGATGCCGACCCCAGGCCATCAGCGAGAGAAAGGCGGTGGTGCCGAGGATCGCCGAGCGCGGCAGATCGACCAGCGGCGGCAGGGACGGGCCGCCAGCCCCGCAAAACTCATAGGGTGAGAAGGCGATGGTGAAGCGCGACGCGGCGAGCTCGGCGACCAGCACCGGCACGAAGCCCAGCGCGCCGAGCAGCAGCGGCGGGTTGCCCGGGCGCCCGAGCAGCTCCTGCAGCGGCTTGCGGCTCGCCCAGCCAATAGTGAGCAGCGCGCCCCAGACGAGCAGCCGCGCCAGCCGCGCCTCGTCGACATGCTTGGCGGCATAGCCGCCCGCACTTTCCAGCCCGCCCATCCCATAGCCGAGCAGAAAGGCGAAGAGCGCTAGCGCGATCGCCGCGCTCAGCGGCACCCGCAGGTTCCAGATCGACTCGCGCACCATCGTTTGCATGCACGCAGACTAGCCCGCGAACGCGCGCGCGCGAACCGCCGTTCGTCACGCCGGTACGCCGTTCGTCCCACGCCGCTCCCTTTGGCCCCGCGATGCCCGGCATCCGCAGCACCGGGGGCTTTGGAAAGGGATAGTCATGCGTGGTTCGATCTTCTGCCTCTCGCTGCTCGCCGCGCCCGCCGCGCAGGCGCAGACCGCCGCACCGCCGCCGGCCAATGGCGCCGATGTCGTGCGCGCCGCCGACGATGCGTTCGGCCGGCGCATCGGCAATGAGGAGGTGGGGCTCTATTCGGAAAGCGAGGTCCGCGGCTTCGATCTCCAGGCGGCGGGCAATTACCGGATCGAGGACCATTATTATGTCCGGGTCGCCGGCATGCTGCTGCCGGTGACCGGTGGCACGGCGATCCGCGTCGGCGCCAATGGCCTGCGCACCGATTTCGCCGCGCCTTCGGGGGTGGTGCAATATCAGCTCCCAGCGGGGACCAGCGGCGCGCGAGCCTCGCTGGAGACTGGCTGGTGGGGCGGCTCGGGTCCGGTGGCGATCGTGCGGGCGGCCGCCGGTACGGGCAACTTCTCGGTTGCCGGTGGCGTCCAACTCAACCCGGCCCAAGACTATGTCGACGGGACCACCGGCGATTTTACCGCTGTCGGCCTGATCCCGCGCTGGTCGCCGGCGCCGGGCGTGCAACTGACCGGCCTGTGGAGCCACAACTGGTTCCCACGCGAAGGCGACACCTTCTTCGCCAATCCCGCCGGGGCGCCGCGTGACGTGAGGCGCTGGACCGAGCGCACCCAGGACTGGATGGGCAACAGCAACGAATCCGACCTGCTCGGCGCGATGGCGGATGTCGATGCGGGCAACGGCTGGCGCTTCGGCGCCTCGATCTTCCGCAATACGCTGCCCTATCACCACAGCGCCTTCAACCTGCTGCGCTTCACCGGCAACGGCAACGAGGCCGTGCAGAGCGGGTTGCTGTTCGGCCCCGAAAACCGCTGGGCGGTGTCGAGCGAAGTCACTGCCGCCAAGAGCTTCACCACCGGCCGGCTCACCCACCGCATCCTCGCCATGGCGCGGCGGCGCGATTCGACCGCGATCAGCGATCCGGGCGTGGCCTATTCCCTCGGTACCTATGCCGATGTGGACCACCCGCCGGCGATCGCCGGTCCTCCGATCGCACGCGCCGCGGCGCGGATGCGCGACGATGTCGGGCAATGGACCGGCGGACTCGGCTACCGCCTTTCGATCGGCGCGCTGGCCGAGCTGCGGCTCGATGCGCAACGGGTCGACTATGCCAAGCGCGTCCGCGCGGTCGATGGCAGGGTGACCGAGCAGAGCACCAGGCCTTGGCTCTATGGAGGCGCACTGTCGGTCGGGATCACCTCGCGCCTGATCGGCTTCGCCAGCTATGCCCGCGGACTCGAGGAAGCCGGCGTCGCGCCGGCCAATGCCGGCAATCGCGGCGCGGTGCTTCCCGCTGCGATCTCACGCCAGGCCGAGCTGGGGGTGAAATATGCGTTCGCCGGCGGCCCGACGCTGATCTCCGGACTGTTCGACTTGTCCAAGCCCACCCCCGGCATCGATGCCAACGGCGCCTTCGACTTCGTCGGCACGGTGCGCCACCGCGGCGTCGAGCTTTCGCTTGCCGGCCCGCTTACCCCCCGGCTGAGCGCGGTGCTCGGCGCGACCTATCTGGATGCGGCGATCGAGGGCGAGCTGGTGGAGCGTGGCGTGATCGGGCCGCGCCCGATCGGCCGACCCGAAGTCACCGCGCTCGCCAATCTGACCTGGCGCGTGCCGGGTCTGAAAGGGCTGACCCTGGACGGCGGGGTGAATGTCCGCGGCAGCCGCTATGCCGATCGCGAAAACCGCGTCGAGCTGCCTGGCTTTGCGACGGTGAACCTGGGCCTGCGCCAGGCCTTTGCGCTGGAGGGCTATCCGGTCACGCTACGGGCGCGGCTCACCAACCTCACCGACAAGTTCGTCTGGAATCCGAGCAATTCGGGACTGCTTACTGCCAACTCCCCGCGCACGCTGACCTTGACGCTGACGGGAGAGATCTAGCGCGGCTGCGCGTCGAGGAACGCCGCGACCTCGCCAAGGTCGACAGTCTTGTCGAGATAGGTCTGGCCGATCCCGCGGGCGAGCAGGAAGGGCAGGGTGCCGGCGCTCATCTTCTTGTCGTGCAGCATATGCTCGACCAGCCGCGCGCCGCTGGCGTCGATCCCGGCGGCCTTCAGCCCATTGGGCAGGCCGACCGCGGCGAGATGTGCCGAGACGCGCTCGGCATCCTGGCCGGGGCAGATGCCCTTGGCGGCCGAGAAGCCGAAGGCCAGCGCCATGCCCGCAGCTACGCCTTCGCCGTGGAGCAGCTTGTTCGAGAAGCCCGCCTCGGCCTCCAGCGCATGGCCGAAGGTGTGGCCGAGATTGAGCAGGGCGCGGGTGCCGGTGGTTTCGCGCTCGTCTGCCGCGACGATCCGCGCCTTGGCGCCCACCGAATGGGAAATCGCAGTTTCGCGCGCCGCCGGATCGCCGGCCATCAGTGCGCCGGCATTGGCCTCGCACCATTCGAAAAACGCGAAATCGTCGATCAGCCCGTATTTCACCACCTCGGCATAGCCGGCGCGGAGGTCACGGGCGGGCAGGGTGTCGAGCACCTGAGGGTCGATCAGCACGAGGCTGGGCTGGTGGAAGGCGCCGACCAAATTCTTGCCCGCGCGCGTGTTGATCGCGGTCTTGCCGCCCACCGAGCTGTCCACCTGGGCGAGCAGGGTGGTGGGGATCTGGACGAAGTTGCAGCCGCGCTTCAACACCGAGGTCGCGAAGCCGACCAGGTCGCCGATCACGCCGCCGCCCAGCGCAATGACATGGTCGCTGCGCTCGACCCCGAGCGCCAGCAGCTTGTCGAGCAAAGCCTCGAGCTGGGCCCAGCTCTTGGTGCCCTCGCCGGGCTTGAGGACGATCGCCTCGCTTGGCCCCAGGCTCGCCTGCAGCGTGGCGAGGTGCTGAAGGACGTTCTCGTCGGTGACGATCACCCAGCGCCGGTTCTTGTCGAACAATGCGAGCGCTTCGCCGGCGCGGGCGAGCAGCCCGGCTTCGATGCGGACATCATAGCTGCGGTCGCCAAGCGCGACGGGAACATTAGTCACAGATTGAGCGCCTTCAGGATCGCATCGACGGTGATGTCGTGCGGCGCTGCTATGCTGGGCACCCGGATCGGCGCAAGCGCGTAATAGGGATTGCGCACCGCGGCGAGCTCGACGAGCACTTCCTCCGGATCGCGCCCGCGCAGCAGCGGCCGCGTATCGCGCCGCCGCACCCGGTCGGCGAGCACTGCCGGCTCGGCATCCAGCCACACCGCGATCGCGTTCGCCAGGATCAGTTCGCGCGTGCCTTCATGCATGAACGCACCGCCGCCGGTGGCGATGATCTTGGGCGCGCCATCGACCAGCCGCGCGATCACCCGCCGCTCGCCATCGCGGAAATGCGCCTCGCCGAAGCGCTCGAAGATGTCGGCCACGGTCATCCCGGCGGCGGCCTCGATCTCGTGGTCGGCATCGACGAAAGACAGCCGCATGCGCTGCGCCAGGCGCCGGCCGACCGTGGTCTTGCCCGCACCCATCAGGCCGATCAGTACGATCGGCTTGCCCGTCCACCCGGTATTCACTGCCTGCGTGTGTAACATGTTCGGAAGGGCTATACAGCGAGGGCGGGTCTCGGGCAAAAGGCCCGAGAATTCACAATTTCCGGACCCAATTTCATGTCCCGCTTGATCGTTGCGTTGATCGTCATCCTTGTCGTCCTGATCGGCGGCCTTTTCTTCCTTGCCGGCCGCGAGACGAAGAAGGAGCCGGTGCGCATGGAGAAGGTGGTCCCGCTTGACAACCTCGCCAATTAAGGGCCGCCACCTCGCCCTTGCGGGGCTGTTGCTGGCTGGCGCGGCGGTGCCCGCGCTTGGCCAGCAGGACAAGCCCGAATCGCTGCTACCGCCGGGCTTCGACGAGCCCGCGCCGACACCGGCCCCGCGCCCCGCGCCTGCGCCGAGCGCCACCGCGCCCGCATCGACCACGCCCGGTGCCGCGCCTACCGTAGCGCCGTCGCTCGGCAACGACACTGCCGCTCTCTCCAACACCACCGAGGCCGAGGCGCTGCCCACCGGCCCGGTCGATCTCTCGCGCTACGAACTGCCGGAATTCGCCCGGCATTCGCTGGGCAAGGTCGGCGTGCTCGCCGCGGGCAACACTCCGTTCCCTGCAAAGAGCTTCGGCAAGACCGATGGCCGCGTCCTAGCAGCGCTGATGCAGCGCACGAACGCGCCGGTCGCCTCGCGCTGGGTCTCGATTGCGCTCCGTCGTGCGCTGATGTCGCCGCTCGACACGCCCGCCCATATCAACGGTGCCGATTTCGCCGCCGAGCGCGCCTGGCTGCTACTGCGCATGGGCGAGGCCAATGCTGCCCGCGCGGTGATCAACGACGTGGACGGCGAAGACTATACCACCCGCATGCTCCAGGTGGCGATGCAGGTCTCGCTCGCCACTGCCGATCCGGGCGGCCTTTGCGGGATCGCCGATCGCGGCAATCAATATATCCACCAGCGCGGCTGGGCGCTCGCCCGGGCTATGTGCGCAGGGTTGGCCGGCAAGCCCAATGAGGCCGGCCAACTGCTCGACCAGGCACGCGGCGGCACGCCGGCCAGCGACATCGACAATCTGCTCGCGGAGAAGGTGCTCGGCACCGGCGCGCAGGGCCGCCGCGCAGTCACGCTCGAATGGGCCGGCATCACCCGCCTGACTGCCTGGCGCTGGGGCCTGGCGACTGCGACCGGGCAGGAAGTCCCGCTCTCGCTCTACGGCACCGCCGGCCCGCAGGTCCGCTATTGGCAGGCGCTCGCCCCGCAGCTCTCGCCGCGGCAGCGCGCCGCTTCGGCCGAGCTCGCCGCCACCGCCGGCGTCTTCTCCAATGCCGGTCTGGTCGATCTCTACAGCGAGATCGCCGACAGCGACGATTCCGGCAGTACCGAAGGCGCCGTCGCCCGCGACCTGCGTACCGCCTATGTCGACGGCGATGTCGGCGATCGCCTAAAGGCGATCCGTACCCTCTGGACCGAGGCAACCACGCCGCGCACCCAATATGCCCGGCTGATCCTCACTGCGCGCGCCGCGTCCTGGATCCCCGCGGACGCCAAGGTCGAGGAACCCGAGAAGCTGATCGCCTCGATGCTCTCGGCCGGCTACGAGACCAAGGCGATGGAATGGCGCGCCGTGGTGCCGCGCGGCTCCATCGGCTGGGGCCTGCTCGCGCTCGGCGATCCCGGTGCCGCCGGCCCGGTCGCATATGGCGATTTCGACGCGTTCAAGGATGCCGCGGGCCAGCGCCGCGCGCAGCTCGCCTTTGCCGGGCTCGCGGGCCTTGGCCGGTTCGAGACCAGCGATGCCCAGCGCGGTGCGGCTGCGCTCAATGTCCCGATCGGCGCGCAGAACGACTGGACCCGCGCGATCGACGCTGCCGGCAAGCGCGGCGATTCGGCGATGGTCGCCTTGCTCGCCGCGGTCGGCATGCAGTCGCGCGTCTGGGACAATGTCACGCCCGAAGCGCTGTTCCACATCGTAGCGGCGATGCGCGCGGCGGGGATGACCAGCTATGCGCGGATGATCGCCGTGGAAGCGGTCACGCGGTCGGCTTGACCGCCCCCGGCGACGATCGCGCACTGATCGAGCGCTTCCTCGAGATGATGCGGGCGGAGGCGGGTGCCGCTGCCAATACCATCGCCGCCTATGGCACCGACCTGCGCCTCGCCTCCCAGCTCCTTGGCGGCAGGCTGGGCGGGGCAGGGCGGCCCGAGCTCGAGAAGCTGGCTGCCGAATGGCAGCCGCTCTCCCGTGCCAGCGTCGCCCGCAAATCGGCGTCGCTGCGCCGCTTCTACGCCTTCCTCGCTGACGAAGGCCTGCGCGCCGACGATCCTTCCGCCGCGCTCCCGCGTCCCGGCACTTCGCGCGGGCTCCCCAAGATCCTCAGCATCGAGGATGTCGACCGGATGTTCGCGGCGATCGCCGATCGCATCGCGCGTGTCCCTGCCGATCCGAATGACCTTCGCCTCCAGGCGCTGATCGAGCTGCTCTACGGCTCGGGCCTGCGCGCCACCGAACTGGTCTCGCTCCCGCGCAACGCCGTGTCACCCGACCGGCCGTATCTGATCCTCAAGGGCAAGGGCGGGCGCGAGCGGCTGGTGCCGATCTCGGACCGCGCCCGTGCCGCGGTGGCCGAATGGCGCGAACATGTCGCGCCCGGCCGGCCCTTCCTCTTCCCTTCGGGCAAGGGCCATCTCTCGCGCGTCCGGCTCTACCAGCTCGTCCGCGCGCTGGCCGGGGAGGCGGGTATCCCGCCCGATCGCGTCAGCCCGCACGTCCTGCGCCACGCCTTCGCCACGCACCTGCTCGATGGCGGTGCGGACCTGCGCGCGTTGCAGGCGATGCTGGGGCATGCAGACATCGCGACGACCGAGATCTACACGCATGTCGACAGCCGCCGGCTGGTCGAACTGGTCAACCAGCGGCATCCTTTGGGGGAAGCACTCGTTGACGTGAAGACACGGCAAGGTTAGCCCCCGCACCGATGACCACTTTCCTCGACTTCGAGAAGCCGATCGCCGAGCTTCAGACCCGCATCGACGAACTGCGCCAGACCGCCGCGGGCGGCGAGGTGAACATCGATGCCGAGATCGGCCCGCTCCAGGCCAAGGCCGAGAAGCTCCTCAAGGACACCTATGCCAAGCTCACGCCCTGGCAGAAGACCCAGGTCGCCCGCCATCCGGAGCGCCCGCACTTCAAGCATTATGTCGCCGGGCTGATCGAAGAGTTCATGCCGCTGGGCGGCGACCGCGCCTTTGCCGACGACAATGCGATCCAGGGCGGCCTGGGCCGCTTCCGCGGGCGCCGCGTCATGGTGATCGGCCATGAGAAGGGCGACGATACCGCCAGCCGGCTCAAGCACAATTTCGGCATGGGAAAGCCCGAGGGCTATCGCAAGGCGATCCGCCTGATGGCGCTCGCCAACAAGTTCAACCTACCGGTGATCACCCTGGTCGACACCTCGGGCGCGTTCCCGGGCGTGCAGGCCGAGGAGCGCGGCCAGGCCGAAGCCATCGCGCGCTCGACCGAGGCCTGCCTCAACCTGGGCGTGCCGCTGATCGCCTCGATCCTCGGCGAAGGTGGCTCGGGCGGCGCAGTCGCGCTCGCGGCGGGCAACACCGTGCTGATGATGGAGCATGCGGTCTATTCGGTGATCTCGCCCGAAGGCTGCGCCTCGATCCTGTGGCGCACCTCGGACAAGGCGGCCGACGCCGCGGAGGCGATGAAGGTCACCGCGCAGCATCTGAAGGAACTGAAGGTGATCGACCGGATCGTCGGGGAGCCGCTGGGTGGCGCGCACCGCGATGCCGGCGCCGCGGTGCATGCGCTGGGCGACGCGATCGAGGAATCGCTGGCGAGGCTCGACGGCATGTCGCCCGAGGGCCTGCGCCAGGCCCGCCGCGCCAAGTTCCTGGCGATGGGCCGGATCTGACGCGATTCGCCTAGCGGACCGGCGCGCTGTGCTCGCTGGCGGCCAGGCTCGCGCCCAGCATGCCCAGGCCCTGGACGACGGCAAGGATCGCGCAGATCGCAAGGAACGCGACCAGCACCAGCTCGATCGGCGTCACGGCCTTTTTGGAGGATAGCTGCTTCATCCTCTCCTTATAGCGGAGTCGGCATGTACGCCGGCTGAAGCGGCTGGTTTTCCGGGGTTCAGGAAAAGTCCTGAGGGGCGTGCGCCCGCGCCGACCGGAAATGAAAAAGGGCGGCGAGACCGAAGTCCCGCCGCCCCAATTCGCTTCCGTTTGTCGGAAGGTTCGGCTTAGCCGACCTTCATGCTCGACGAAACGTTGGTGAAGGTCGACTTCAGGGTGTTGCCCAGGCCCTGCATCGCGGCAATCGCGGCAACGGCGATCAGAGCGGCGATCAGGCCGTACTCGATTGCGGTGGCACCCTTGGAATTCTTAAGGAAGTTGCGGATCTTCATCATAACCGGTCTCCAGTGTTCAAATGTAGCTTCATTCACCCGGCCGGCCCGGAGGTGACTCCGATTCGGCAAGCTCAAACTACGAACCGGAAGTAAAAAAACGCCTAAGACCAAGCGTTACGATGCCGTAACCAAACTATTGCGAAGCGGCGGCGACCTTGTTGTTCACATTGCCCCACATGCCGATAGTCGTGCCGGCGACGCCCTGCAGGCTGGCGATCATCGCGATCACGATGAGGGCGACGATCAGGCCATATTCGATCGCGGTAGCCGCACGGCTGTCGAGGATCGCGGTGCGGATAAGGTGGACCAGGGCTCGCATTGACGGCACTTCTTCTCCAAGGATGCCCGGAAATTAGCCAAAGAGGCTTAACGAAGTGTCGATGCGCGTTGCAGATATGTTGCTGGTCGTTGCGGTGGCGATGCAAGATGGGGAGGGTCGCGTGCTCCTCCAGCAGCGCCCGCCGGGCAAGCCGATGGCAGGGCTGTGGGAGTTCCCGGGAGGCAAGATCGAGCCCGGCGAGCGCCCCGAAGCCGCCTTGGCGCGCGAGCTCCACGAGGAACTGGGAATAACCCTTAGCGTAAAAGACCTGAGCCCCATCGCCTTTGCCAGCGAACCCCTGGAAGGCCGCCACCTGCTCCTGCTGCTCTACGGCCTGCGCGACTGGCAGGGCGAGCCCGTCGCCCACCACGCGACCGAGCTGCGCTGGGTGACCCCGGCGGAGATGCGCGGGATGCCGATGCCGCCGGCGGATGTGCCGCTGGTGGAGGCGCTGGTGGGGATGCGCCGATAGCCCGGCGTGCCTGGGCACCCGGGGATCGGCAGAAGGAAAGGACCGGCGCGTTCTCTTCTCGGGCGCTCGGGCTCGACGACGATTGGCATTTGGTATTCGTGTTC
>NZ_JBXAQL010000003.1:0-706468 GCF_058807215.1 Sphingomonas sp. GW821-FHT12D09
TTCACCGAGAACGCCGCCGGCGGCCTCGGCCTCCAGGTCGCCGCGGCCAGCCGCGACCTGTTCACCGCGACCGGCGAGATCCGTCTCGGCGCAAGCGTGAAGACCGGCTCGGGCACCGCGATGCCATGGGTGAGCGCAGGCGTGCGCTACAATGCCGGCGACCTCGACACGCTGGGCAACATGCGCTTCTCCGGCGCGCCCGTCGGCACCGGCGCCTTCACCATCGCCGGCGCCCGCACCGCACCGGTGCTCGGCACCCTCGGCGTCGGCATCGATGCCCGCGCCAGCAAGAACGTCCGCCTCGGCATCGCCCTCGAAGGCGCCGCCGGCGAAAATACCCGCGAAGGAAAAGCATCCGTCCGGGTCAAGATCGGGTTCTAAACGGCTTTGGCGGGGGTCTCGGCCCCCGCCACCGCCAGCCGCGCCGCGGAGCCGGCCTCAGCCGTGCAGGTTGAGCAGCGAATCCATCAACCCGTCTTCGGCGCTGGAGCAGACGCCGAGGATCACCGCCTCGTCACAGCCGTCGCCGGTCACATAGCCATGGCCCATGTTCGAATCGATGTAGATCGATTCGCCGGCCTCCAGCGTCACCGGATCGTAGAATTCGGTGTGCACGACGATGCGCCCGCTCACGACGTAGATATATTCCTCGCCCGAATGGTGGACGAGATCGCCGAACTCCTCGGCGGTCTTGGCGCGCACCTTGGTGATCACCGGGATCATCCGCTTCCGGCGCAGCTCGGTGCACAGATAGTAATAGTCGTAGTTCGCCGTGTTCACCCGCACCGCGCGATCGAGATCGCCGATGCTGCGCCGGGCAGTGACTTGGGCCTCGGGCGCCGAATCATTCTCTGCGAACAGCTCGGACATGCGGATGTTGAGTCGCTGGCTGAGCTGCAACAACTTGTCATAGGTCAGCGTCAGCCGGTCGTGCTCGACCTTGGACAGGGTCGATACCGGGATGCCGCTCTTCAGGCTCATCTCCTTGAGCGTCCAGCCGTTCCGGGCGCGTAGCGCCTTGAGCAGCGTTCCCAGCGTCGGATGCTCGGGCTTCAGCCGCGTAGCCATGGTGCACCTCGGTTTGACATTTTTCCGAATAGGATCATCATGTCCCAATCAGGCGTATCAATTTACATTTCGTAGCCTAGCCGCAGACTCATACCGGCGCAATCGGACATGCCGGAGTCCAGGCGGGGGAAGAGGAGGGACGCGCTTATGTGGAAAAATTCGCTAGGGGTGCTTGCGGCAGGATTGCTGGGCATCGCGATATCGGTGCCGGCCTTCACCCAGGCCCCCGCACCGCTCACGCCGGTAGCCCAGACCAACGCGCCCAGCGCGCCGGCGACTCAGCCGGCGGTCGCGGCCAACCTGACCAAGGCCGATGCGGACGCCTGGCTCGACGGCTTCATGCCCTATGCCCTGGCGCGCGGCGACGTCGCCGGTGCGGTGGTGGTAATCGTCAAGGACGGCCAGGTCGTGACGCAGCGCGGCTTCGGCTATTCGGACGTCGCCAAGCGCAAGCCAGTCGATCCGGCGACCACCTTGTTCCGTCCCGGCTCGACCTCGAAACTCTATACCTGGACCGCGGTGATGCAGCTGGTCGAGGCCGGCAAGCTCAACCTCGACGCCGATGTGAACCAGTATCTCGACTTCAA
This sequence comes from Sphingomonas sp. GW821-FHT12D09, assembly GCF_058807215.1. NCBI lineage: Bacteria > Pseudomonadati > Pseudomonadota > Alphaproteobacteria > Sphingomonadales > Sphingomonadaceae > Sphingomonas > Sphingomonas sp. GW821-FHT12D09. The sequence continues at coordinate 1,656 of NZ_JBXAQL010000003.1, forward strand.
GATTCCACCCTATCAGGGCAAGCCGATCACGCTGCGCAACATCATGACGCACACGGCGGGCTTCGAAGAGATCATCAAGGGCCTGCTGACCTTCAACAAGCCGGTGCCGAGCCTGGGCGACGTGCTCAAGCACCGCATCCCCGAGCGTATCTATGCGCCGGGCAGCACCCCAGCCTATTCCAACTACGCCACCGCGCTGGCCGGCTATATCGTCGAGCGCGTCTCTGGCGTGCCGTTCGACGATTATATCGAGAAGAACATCTTCGCTCGGCTCGGCATGCAGTACGCCAGCTTCCGCCAGCCTTTGCCCGATCGGCTCAAGCCCTTCGCCTCGCAGGGCTATGAGCTCGGCTCGGGCCCGGCCAAGGGCTATGAGCTGATCGGCATGGCGCCGGCGGGCGCCTCCGCGATAAGCGGCGGCGACATGGCCAAGTTCATGATCGCGCACCTTGCCGATGGCGGCCCGCTGCTCAAGCCCGAGACCGCCAAGCTGATGCACACCGCCCAGCCCAGCGCGATCCCGGCGATCAACGAAATGGCGCTCGGCTTCTACGAGCAGCGCATCAACGGCCACCGCGCGATCGCGCATGGCGGCGACACGGTCTATTTCCACAGCGACCTGTGGATCTTCCCGGAAGAGAAGATCGGCCTCTACATCTCGATGAACAGCAGCGGCAAGGACGGGGTGACTCGCGTCCTGCGCGGCTCGCTGTTCGACGATTTCGCCGATCGCTACCTGCCGGCGGCGAACAATGCCCCGCCCAAGGAGCTACCCACCGCCAAGGAGCATGCCAAGCTGCTCGTCGGCAGCTGGACCAACAGCCGCCGCATCGACTCGAACTTCGCCAAGATCATCAACCTGCTCGGCGACACCAAGGTGGGCCTCGACGCCGATGGCCGCCCGGTCATTCCCGCGCTGACCAGCCCAGGCGGCGCGCCGCGCAAGCTGATCGAAGTCGAGCCCTTCGTCTGGCAGGATGCCTATGGCCATGAGCGGCTCGCCGCCCAGGTGATCGACGGCAAGGTCGCACGCTGGAGCTTCGGCGAAGTCTCGCCCTTCATGATCTGGTACCGCACGCCGACCTCGCTCGACTCGGCCTGGCTGATCCCGGCGCTGCTGTTCGGCGTGGGTGTGGTGTTGCTCACCGCCCTCTCCTGGCCGGTCGGCTGGTTCGCCCGCCGCCGCTACGGCGCGCAGCTTGCCCTGACCGGCGAATCGCGACGCACCTACCGGGTGCTGCGCGGCTTCGCCTGGCTGGTGCTGGCGGTGCTGGTCCTCTGGGGGGTGGTGATCACCGGGCTCGAGGATTTCGAGAGCCATGGCTCGACCGACTGGCTGATCCTGCTCGTCCAGTTCGTCGGCACGCTGGCATTCTTCGGGATGTTCGGGCTGTCGGTCTGGAACGCATGGCTCGCATGGAGCACCAAGCGCAGCTGGTTCGCCCGGATATGGAGCCTGCTCCTGGTCCTCGGCGTGTTCTTCATCCTCTGGGTGGCGCTGGCCTTCAACCTGGTCTCGTTCGGGACCGAGTTCTGAGGACATGGTGATGCGCCGCTCGCTCGACATCGCCGTGGAACGGCTGCCCTTTGCCAAGCCGTTCCGCATCTCCGGCCATGTCTTCACCGAGTCTCCGGTGGTGGTCGTCACGCTGAGTGACGGCCTCCACACCGGGCGCGGCGAGGCGAGCGGCGTCTATTATCTGGGCGACAATGAAGCGACGATGGTCGCCGCGCTGGAGACGGTGCGGAGCGACCTGGCGAACGGCATGCGCCGCGCCGAATTGCAGGCGGCGCTGCCGGCGGGCGGCGCGCGCAACGCCGCGGACTGCGCGCTGTGGGAACTGGACGCCAAGCGCGAAGGCGTTCCGGTGTGGAAGCTCGCCGGGCTGCCCGAGCCAAAACCGCTGCTCACCACCTTCACGCTGGGCGCCGACGATCCCGGCGTGATGGCCGAAGGCGCCCTCGCCTATGCCGATGCCCGCGCGCTCAAGCTCAAGCTCACTGGCGATCTCGATCTCGATATCGCCCGGGTACGCGCGGTGCGGACGGCGCGGCCGGAATGCTGGATCGGCGTCGATGCCAATCAGGGGTTCAAGGCCGACGAGCTCGATCCGCTGGTCTCCGCACTGGTCGATTGCGGCATCGCGTTGCTCGAACAGCCGCTGGCACGCGGGCGCGAGGCCGATCTCGATGGGTTCAAGTCGCCGATCCCGATCGCGGCCGACGAGAGCGTGCTGAAGCTCGACGATGTCGATGCGCTGGTCGGCCGCTTCGACACCGTCAACATCAAGCTCGACAAATGCGGCGGGCTTACCGAGGCGATCGCCATTGCCGAGCGCGCGCGCGCGCTCGGACTCGACGTGATGGTCGGCAACATGGTCGGCTCGAGCTGGGCGATGGCACCGGCGTGGCTGCTCGGCCAGCTCTGCGACGTGGTCGATCTCGACGGTCCCACGTTCCTCGCCGCCGATCGCGCGCCCGGCATCGTCTATCGCGATGGCAGCATCGACTGCCCGGAAGCCGTCTGGGGCCACCGTGCCCTTTCGGCATCACTCGCAAACTAATTGCAAATTGGATTGACTCTTCTCTGATCAGGATAATAGCATCCTGATCAGGCATAAGCTGCACTTGCAGCCGCTTTCTTGCCCGCCATCTGGCAGGGCGAGTGACATCGAACTCCGAGGGGGAGACGAACGATGACGCGCAAGACCGATCGGGCCAATCTGCTGATTACCGTCGCCGCGGGGGCGCTGCTGCTGCCCTGCGCCGCGTTCGCGCAGGATACGGCGCCTGCCGCCGCGCAATCCGCGGTCGCAGGCGACGACGAGATCGTCGTCACTGCGCAGAAGCGCGAGGAGCGGCTGCAGGACGTGCCGATCTCGATCAGCGTGGTCGGCGGCGAGCAGATGCAGCAGAGCGGCGCCTCGCAGCTCGCCGACTATGCCGCCTATGTCCCCGGCTTCCAGGTCGACAATGCCGGCTCGCCGGGTCGCTCGACCCTGTCGCTGCGCGGCGTCGCCCCGATCGGGCCGAGCGCCACCGTCGGCATCTATCTAGACGATGCGCCGATCGGCTCCAGCGGCATCTACAACCGCGCCCAGACTTTTTCGCTCGACCTGCTGCCCTATGACATCGACCAGCTCGAAGTGCTGCGCGGGCCCCAGGGCACGCTGTACGGCGCGAGCTCGATCGGCGGCCTGCTGAAGTACGTCACGGTGCAGCCCGACCTGACCAAATTCTCGGCCCGCGCCGGCGGCGAGGTCTTCACGATCGCGCATGGCAGCGACATGGGCTGGGCCGCGAACGCGCTGGTCAACCTGCCGATCGTCACTGACAAGCTGGCGATCAGCGGCAGCTATTCCCGCCGCAACTCGCCCGGCTTCATCGACAATGTCCTGACCGGCGAGAAGGACGTCAACAACGCCGTCCAGCAGGGCGCCCGCGTCGCAGTGCTTTGGAAGCCCGACAGCAAGCTCACGGTGAAGCTCAGCGGCCTGTGGCAGCGGACGGAATCGGACGATTTCGGTATCCTCTACGAAACCCAGGGCAGCCCGGCACCGCTGGCGCCCGGTGCCTCGTGGCTCAGCACCAACCAGCAGCTTTCCGAGCCCTTCCACAGCGATTTCAAGTTCTTCTCGGGCTCGATCGCTTATGACCTGGGCTTTGCCGAGCTGAGTTCGACCACGTCGCATAGCGAGCTGAAGATCCTAGAGACCACCGATGCCTCGCGCGTCTATGGCGTGATCTGGGGCGGGTTCGCGCCCTATCCGGCGACGCTCCACCAGAAGAAATGGACCGAGGAGGTCCGCCTCACCTCGGGCTCGAGCAACCGGTTCGAGTGGCAGCTGGGCTTCTTCTACACCAACGAAGACAACACCCATGACCAGCTGGTCCGCGCGCTCGACGCCAATGGTGCGCCGCTCGCCGGCTTCGATCCCTTCGCGGTGGTCGCGCTGCCCAACACCTACAAGGAATATGCCGGTTTCGGGAACGCGACCTACAAGTTCGGCGACGTGTTTCATATCACCGGCGGGGTGCGCTGGGCGCGCAACGACCAGACCTTCACCCAGCTGACGCAGATCCCGCTGGCCGGCCTGAACAGCGGCGGCGACGGCAGCTCGTCCGAAGAGAATTTAACCTGGAGCGTGAGCCCGCAGCTCAACCTCGACCGCGATACGATGCTCTATGTCCGCGCCGCCAGCGGCTATCGCCCGGGCGGCCCGAACATCGCCCTGCCCGGCTTCCCGGCGACGGTGCATTCGGAGACGGTGACCAGCTATGAGGCCGGCATCAAGGCGCGCTTCCTCGATCGCAAGGTGACGTTCAACGCCGCGGCCTTCCTGCTCGACTGGAACGACCTTCAGGTGGCCCAGGCCTTCTCCAACGGCATCAACGGCCTGGTCAATGCCGGCACCGCGCGCAGCCAGGGCGTCGAGGCGCAGCTGCTGATCCAGCCGGTCGCCGGGTTCGATGTCGGCGCCAACTTCGCCTATACCGATGCCAAGTGCACCCAGACCACACCGAACTGCGCCGATGGCGCGCAGCTGCCCAACGTGCCCAAGCTCGCCGCGGCGATGACCGCGGAGTATAGTTTCGCGCTCGGAAGCAGTACTTCCGCGCATGTCGGCGGCGCAATCCGTATCGTGGGCGACCGGATCTCGGCAGTGGCGAGCGATCCGCTGTCGGTACCGGTCGATGGCTATGCGACCTTCGACCTCAACGCCTCGGTCACGATCGCCGAGAAATGGACGGTGCGCGCCTATGCCCGCAACCTGACCGATAGCGAGGGGCGGATCACCACCAGCGTGGCCACGGTCAATCCGGGCTATCTCTCCACCGTGCCGGTCCAGCCGCGCACGCTGGGCCTCGCGCTCGACCTCGCATTCTGATCGGAGGCCCGGGAATGAACGCCCCCTTCGGCGCGCGCAGCACCGCCCTGGTGCTGCCGCAGCCCTACCTCCTCTTCCTCGGCGACACGACCGAACCGGGCTATGCCAAGACGGCGTTCGGGCTGCGCGACTGGGCCGGGGACAAGTGCGTGGGCGAGTTCGCATGCGGCGCCACCGTCACCACCGGCCTGCCGCAGCTTACGCCCGCCGAAGCGGCGGCGAAGGGCGCGCGCGGGCTGGTGATCGGAGTCGCCAATCCCGGCGGCGTCATCCCGGCATCGTGGCGCAAGTCGTTGGTCGAGGCGCTGGAAGCGGGGCTCGACATCGTCTCGGGCATGCACGTCCGGCTGGCCGAGATTCCAGAACTGGCGGAGACGGCGGCGTTGCTTGGGCGGCGGCTGATCGACATCCGCGTGCCGCCGATCGACATTCCCGTCGCCAGCGGGCGCAAGCGCAGCGGCAAAAGGCTGCTGACCGTCGGCACCGATTGCGCGCTCGGCAAGAAATACACCGCGCTCGCGCTGGCCCGCGCCTTCGAGGCGCGCGGGCTGGACACGAGCTTCCGCGCCACCGGCCAGACCGGGATCATGATCGCCGGCGGCGGCATGCCGATGGACGCGGTGGTCTCCGATTTCGAGGCGGGCGCCGCAGAGATCCTCTCGCCCGATGCCGCGTCCGGGCATTGGGACGTCGTCGAAGGCCAGGGATCGCTCGCGCACCCGGCCTATGCGGCCGTGTCGCTCGGCCTGCTCCATGGCAGCCAGCCGGACGTGTTCGTCGTCTGCCACGAGCCCGGCCGCACCGAAATGCTCGGCACCGCCGGCTACAAGGTGGCGAGCATCGAGGAGATCATCGCCCTCACCACTGCGCTCGGCAAGCGGACCAACCCGAATATCCGCTGCGGCGGGGTGAGCTTCAACACCTCGGCTTTGGGGGAAGCCGAGGCGTTGGAGGTCATGCGGCGCGAAAGCGAAAGGCTCGGCCTGCCCGTCGCCGATCCGGTGCGCGGCGGTCCTGCCTTCGATGCGCTGGTCGAAAGCTGCCTGGCATGACCGCGCCGGCGGCAGGATCGAGCTGGTTCCAGCGCTTCCTGTTGCCGGGCTTCGCGATGAAGGCCGTCATCATCGGCGGCGGCTATGCGACCGGGCGCGAGCTGGCGGAGTATTTCCTGCCCGCCGGCCCCTGGGGCGGGCTGGCCGGCATGATCTTGGCGATGCTGATCTGGAGCATCGTCGCCGCCACTGCTTTCGCCTATGCGCGGCTGATCGGCGCGCTCGACTATCGCGCCTTCTTCGCCGATCTGCTCGGCCCCGCCTGGATCGCGTTCGAAGGCGCCTACATCGTCTTCGTCGTCCTGATCCTCGCCGTGTTCGGGGCGAGCGCCGGCGCGATCGGCGCGGCGATGTTCGGCTGGCCTAGCCTGGTCGGAACACTGGCGCTGGCGCTGGCGATCCTCGCCACCGTGTCGCTGGGCAACAAGGCGGTGGAGGGGGTGTTCAAATATGTCTCCTTCCTGCTCTACGCCGTCTACGCACTGTTCCTGGCACTGAGCCTGTGGCGTTTCGGCGACCGCATCGCCGACGGGTTCGCGACTCCGGCGCCCTGGGATGGCTGGGCGAGCGGCGGTCTCACCTATGCCAGCTACAACATCATCGGCGCGGTGGTGATCCTGCCGGTGCTGCGGCATCTGACCAGCAAGCGCGACGCCGTGATCGCCGGCCTGGTCGCAGGCTCGCTGGCGATGGCACCGGCGATCCTGTTCTTCACCTGCATGATCGCCTTTTATCCCGGTATCCGCGCCGAGACGCTGCCGTCGGACTTCCTGCTGCGCCAGCTGAATGTGCCGGTGTTCCATTGGGCATTCCAGATGATGATCTTCGCGGCCTTGCTCGAGAGCGGCGCCGGCGCGGTGCATGCGATCAATGAGCGCGTGGCGGGGGTGGTGCGACGGCGGCGCGGCCTGGAGCTTGGGGCCCAGGCCCGCGCCGCGATCGCTGGCGGACTGCTGCTCGTCTGCATGTTCGTCGCCGACCGGGTCGGGCTGATCGGGCTGATCGCCAGCGGCTACCGGCTTCTCGCCTACCTGTTCCTCGCCGTGTTCGTGCTGCCGCTGATGACGATCGGGCTGTTCCGCTTGCTTCGCCGACCCACCCCTCCCCAGGAGATTCCCGCATGAAGCTGCGTCTTTTGCTCGCGCTGCCCTTATTGGCGCTCGCCACGTCCGCGCTGGCCGATCCGCCCTTGGGGCTCGACGTCAAGATCGAAGCGCTGCGCAAGGCGACCGGCGCGCCCGGCATTGCCGTCGCGATCGTCGAGCATGGCAAGACCACGCTCGCCAAGGGCTGGGGCTATCGCAAGCTCGGCGACCCGGCCAGGGTCGATGCAGACACGATCTTCCAGACCGGATCGACCGGAAAGGCGTTCACCGCCACCGCGCTCGCCATCCTGGTCGACCAGGGAAAGCTCGGCTGGGACGACAAGGTGATCGACCACATGCCGTATTTCCGCATGTACGATCCCTGGGTGACGCGCGAGATGACGGTGCGCGATCTGCTCGTCCATCATTCGGGGCTGGGCCTGGGCGCCGGCGACCTGCTCTTCGTCCCCCGCGGCAGCCTGTCGCGCAAGGAAACGGTCAAGCGGCTCGCCTTCATCAAGCCCGCCACCAGCTTCCGCTCCAGCTACGCATACGACAACATCCTCTACATGGTCGCCGGCCAGCTGATCGAGGAAGTCAGCGGCAAGAGCTGGGAAGACTTCATGACGAGCGAGGTTCTGAAGCGCGGCGGCATGAACACCGCGACTGCCACCTATGAAGCGCGCTGGGCGACCGCCGACCGCGCCTTCCCGCATGCCCGGGTGAACGGCGTGCTGCGCGGGGACGGGCCGAATAGCGTGCTCGACGAACGCGAGGAGCTGGGCCGCGCCGCGATGCCCGCGGGCGGCCTCGCGCTCAGTGCCAATGATCTCGCGCAATGGCTCAAGATCCAGCTCGGGCATGGCGCGCTGCCGGGTGGCGGCCAGCTGTTCAGCCCGGCCCAGGCGGCGGAGATGTGGAAGGGCGTCACCGTCCAGCCGCTCACCCCCTATCCCGGCAGCCTCGCGCCGCTCAGCCCCAAGTTCAGCACCTATGCGCTCGGCTGGGAAGTCGAGGATTACAAGGGCGCGCGGATCATCTCGCATGGCGGCGGCGTGTTCGGATCGATCACCCACATCATCCTGCTGCCCGACCAGGATGTCGGCATCGCGGTGGTGGTGAACTCCGAGGAAGTCGCGCTGCTGCGCGGCGTCGCGCACATGCTGGTCGACCATTATCTCGGCTTGCCCGACCAGGATTGGCCCAAGCGCTTCGGCGAATTCATGACCAACCGGATGGCGGGCGGCAAGGCGGCACTGTCCGCGGCGAAGGCGGCACCGGCCAAGGTCGGGCCTTCCCTACCGCTCGAACGCTATGCCGGCACCTATCGCGATGCTTGGTACGGCGATGTTGCGGTGACCCAGGCGACCGACGGCCTGCGCATCGACTTCAGGACCACGCCGCGCATGGCCGGCAAGCTCGTCCACTGGCAGTATGACACCTTCTTCACGCGCTTCGACGACAAGGCGATCGAGCCGGCCTATGTCACCTTCGCGCTCGACGCGGATGGCAAGGTGGCGCGGGTATCGATGAAGGCGGAAAGCCCAATCGCCGATTTCAGCTATGACTATCGCGATCTCGATCTGCGTCCGGTGGAAGACAAGAAATGACCAAGCGTCTCGCGTTCCTTGCCCTCTTGCTCTCCGGCTGCGCGACCGTGCCCCAGGCTTCGGCGCCTGCGCCCAAGTCGCATGCCGACTTCCTCGTGCTCGACACGCATCTCGACACCCCGATCCATTTTGCTCGGCCAGGCTGGAGCTTCGCCGGTCACCATGATCCGGCGACCGACCTAGTCCAGGTAGACATGGAGCGGATGGAGGGCGGCGCGCTCGATGGCGGCTTCTTCGCAATCTACACCGAGCAGGGTCCGCTCACGCCCAAGGGCTATGCCGATGCGCTCGCCTACGCGCGCGGCCGCTCCGACCTGATCGATTCCACGCTCGCCAAATTCCCCGACAAGATCGGCCGGGCCGTTACCCCCGAGGACGCGCTCCGGCTGAACCGCGAGGGCAAGCTGGTTGGTTTCAAGAGCATGGAGAACAGCTACGAACTGGGCGAGGACGTCTCGCTCCTGAAGGAATTCCACGATCGCGGCGTGCGGCTGGCGGGCCCGGTGCACGGCGCCAACAACCAGTTCGCCGACTCTTCGGGCGACAAGCCGAAATGGAACGGCCTCTCTCCCCTCGGGCGCAAATGGGTGGCGGAGATGAACCGGCTGGGCATGGTGATCGACGCCAGCCATTCGTCGGACGACAGCTTCGACCAGATGCTGGAGCTGTCGAGGACGCCGCTCCTACTCTCGCACTCCAGCGGTCGCTGGGCATTCGATCATCCGCGCAACCTCGATGACGGACGCATCAAGAAGCTCGCGGCGAAGGGCGGGGCGATCTGCGTCAGCACGATCTTCCTCTCGAACATGAACATGGGGCCGGAACGCGCGGCCTTGTTCACCCAGTATGAGCATATCGCCGACCTCTCGCCCGCCGATCAGGCCGAGCTGACCCGCAAGTGGCGCGCGCTCGACAAGACCCAGCCGATGTGGGGTGTCGATTTCGAGCGCTACATGGAGATGGTCCAGCACGTGATCAAAGTCGCCGGCGTCGATCATGTCTGCTTCGGCGCCGACTGGGACGGCGGCGGCGGCTTGCCGGGGATCGAAGACATCTCGGCGCTGCCCAAGGTCACCGAGCGGCTGCGCGCGGCGGGCTATTCGGACGCGGACCTCGCCAAGATGTGGAGCGGCAACATCCTGCGCATCCTGGGTGAGGCGGAGAAGGCGGCGACGAGATAACCCTATGTCGTCACCCCGGCGAAAGCCGGGGTCCAGGGTTTCTCCGACTTGATCGCTCGTGGCTCTGGGTCCCGGCTTTCGCCGGGATGACGAAGAGAGGCCTAAGGAATTGGCAGTGCCGTCGTCGCCTTGACCTGGCTCAGCGCTACCGTCGAGTTGATTTCCTGGATGCCGGGCAGCTTGGAAAGCTTGGTGAAGAAGAAGCGCTCATAGGCGTCGATATCGGCGGCGACGATGCGCAGCATGAAGTCGAACACGCCCATCAGCACATAGGCCTCCAGCACTTCCGGAAACGAGCGGATCGCCGCGGCGAACTCGTCGAGATTGGCGCGGCCATGCGCGTTGAGCTTCACCTGCGCGAAGATATGCGCGTTCAGCCCGATCTTCTGCCGATCGACCAGCGCGACGCGTTTCGTGATGATCCCGTCCTTCTCCAGCCGGTCGACGCGACGCCAGCAGGGCGAGCTCGACAGCCCCACCATCTCGCCCAGCTTGGCGGTGGGCATCGAGGCATCCTCCTGGAGCACCTGGAGGATCTTGCGTTCGAACGGATCGATATCCATGGGCAAATCTGTTCTCCAATGCAACGAAATCGGGTTATATCTTGCCGATATGCTGCAGCACTCCGCAAAGAAGACCATTTTATCCTGCAAAACCATGGAAGAGTCACCTCAGGATTTCAGGAGCCCTTTCATGGTCGATGCCGCACATGTTTCCGCCACGCCGCCCGAGAGCGTGCAAATGCTGCGCGACGACGAGACCGGGTTGAGCGGTGTCATCGTCCTCCATTCGACCCGGCGCGGGCCGGCTGCGGGCGGATGCCGGCTCTGGCACTATCGCGACCACGCGGCCCTGGTAGGCGACGCGATGCGGCTCGCCGAGGGCATGACCTACAAGAACGCGATGGCCGATCTTCCGCTGGGCGGTGGCAAGGCCGTGCTCGACTTGCCCCAGGGCAATTTCGACCGGCGCAAGCTGTTCGCCGCGTTCGGCCGGGCAGTGGCGCGCCTCGAGGGAGATTATGTCACCGCCGAGGATGTCGGTACCGGCGTCGCGGACATGGAAGCGGTACGCGGCGAGACCCGCCATGTCGCCGGTCTTCCTCCGCGCGACGGCCGCACCGGCGGCGATCCCTCGCCCTGGACCGCGCGCGGCGTTTTCCTGGCGATGGAGGAAGCGGCGCGGCGCCAGCTCGGCAGCGAACTCAAGGGTGTGCGCGTCGCCGTGCAGGGCCTGGGCAATGTCGGATCGGCCCTGTGCGGGATGCTGCATGCGGCCGGGGCGCGGCTCATCGTCGCCGAGCCGCGCCCCGGCATCGCCGCCGAGATCGCCTGCCGTTACGATGCCGAGATCATGGGCCGGGACTCGATCCTCGACGCCCGTTGCGCGATCTTCGCCCCCTGCGCGCTGGGCGGGGTGCTGGACGGAGATGCGGTCACCCGCCTGCGGGCGCGCGTGGTCTGCGGCGCCGCCAACAATGTCCTCGCCACGCCAGAGGACGGCGACCGGCTCGCCGATCGCGGCATCCTCTATGCACCCGATTATGTCGTGAATGCCGGCGGGATCATCAGTGTCGCCGGCGAATATCTCGGCTGGACCACCGACGAGGTGGCGACCCGCGTCCATGCGACCGGCCTGCGGCTGGGCGCCGTGCTCGCTTATGCCGCGCGCGAAGGACTGGCACCGCACCGCGTCGCCGATGTGCTCGCCCGCGCGCGGATCACCGCTGCGCCGGTGCCCTCGGTCCGCGAAGCCGCCTGAGTCTGCCATGCGATTCGACATTGTAGGCGAGTCGAGCGCGGCCCTGCTCTGCCGCCTGATCGGCCTGGCCGCGCAGCATGACCTGCCCGCGCCGGACATGGAGGTCCGCGTCGCGGCAGGCATGATGAATCTGTGGCTCGAACTGGATGACCCCGGCGGCCGGCTTGGCATCATCCTCGCCGAGAAGATGGCGCGCTGCATCGGCGTCGAGGCGGTAGCCCTTGACGGACTACCGCTCGCACTGGTGCCGGCTTAGGCCGGCTGCAGGTTCACAACACGCGGCTCGGCCGGCGGCAGGCCGCTTGCCTTTTCCTGCGCCATCAGCTCTTCCTTGCGGGCGAGCATCGCGTCACGCATCGCCACCAGATCGACATCCTTCACCTTGCGGCACTGGGCGAACATGCCCTCGGACGGCATCTCCTCCTCGTGCACGTGGTGGGTGATCTCTTCCGATAGCACATGCACCTTGGCGTCGTAGAAATCGTCCTCGGGGCTGCCCGCCTCGATGTCGTTGATCAGCACCTTGGCGCCGTCATGCTCGACATAGGCTTCGTCGAGCGTGTCGTCCTCGATCTTGCCGCGGAAGGCCGGATAGAAGATCTCTTCCTCCAGCAACGTGTGGATCTTGAACTCCACACAGATCTGGTGCGAGAGTTTCTTCTTCGCCGTCGCACTGCTCGCGGCCTCATATTTCTCGAACAGCTTCTCCACCTCGCGGTGGTCGGCCTTCAGCAATGCGATGGCATCGGTATATTCTTGATCGGCCACGGAAATTCTCCCTGTTCACTTGGACGATTCAAAGCGCCGCGATGGAGGGAGTTCCTGCTGCGAACGACTCTCAGGCCTGGCAGGCCCGGCTGCGTCAGCCCGCCCGCGCCACGCGCGCCGACTGCATCAACCCGCGCAGCTGCTTGCGGAAGGTCGGCGCAGCGAAGTGCTGCGCGGCATTGGTATAGCCTTCGAACGAGACTTCGCGCTCGATCTCTTCGACACGGCGATAGGCACCGCTATTCGCCAGCTCCAGCCCGCGTTCGATGATGGACTTGGACATGGCTTTCTCCCGGAATCGATTGTCGCTTGCGCACAACTCCAGGCGGGGCCCGCTAGTTCCGCCGCCGGAACGTGCGGGGCCTAGTTTCAGCATTGCCGGGCAGAAGCATTTGTTTATTCACCTACTAGATTAGTGGGATATTCTGTCGTGCATCAGGCGGCCTCGCAAAAGCGCCGCCACCGGCCTGAAACCCCATGCGCAAGGTGATCCCATGTCGCTCAAGCTCTTCGACACCATTCCCGACTTCACCCAGGAATCGACGTTCGGCACGCTCAACTTCTATGACTGGGCCGGCAAGGACTGGGTCGTGCTCTTCTCGCATCCGCGCGACTTCACTCCGGTCTGCACCACCGAGCTGGGTGCCGTCGCCCGCCTCAAGCCGGAGTTCGACAAGCGCGGCGTCAAGGTGATCGGCCTGTCGGTCGATCCGGTGGACCGCCACCTAGACTGGGCGAACGACATCGCCCGCACTCAGGGGGCCTCGCTCAATTTCCCGCTGCTCGCCGATGTCGACCGGCGCATCTCGGAACTGCTCGGCCTTATCCACCCCAACGCATCGGACACGGTGACGGTGCGCACCGTGTTCGTGATCGATCCGCAGAAGCGCGTGCGCCTCACCCTCACCTATCCGGCATCGACCGGGCGCAATTTCGACGAGATCCTGCGCACGATCGACAGCCTGCAACTGACCGAGAACCACAAGGTCGCCACGCCGGCCGACTGGAAGCAGGGCGGCGATGTGATCATCGTCCCCGCCGTGGGGCCGGAGGAAGCCCGCGCGCTGTTCCCGGCAGGCTGGACCGAGCACACGCCGTACCTGCGCACCGTGGCGCAGCCCGATATCGTGCATTGAGCCAATCGTGACGGCAGATCCGCTCTCGTCGCCGTTCACGGCGGAGATCACCCTAACGGTCTCCGCGCTCAATGCCGCGCGCTCGGCCTGGCGGGAACGCCAGGCCGGGCGACACGCGGTGACCCGCTTCCCCTCGCCGGCCGCACTGGCCGAGGCGATCGAGCATCTATCGGCAGCATTGTTCCCCGCCCGGCTCGGCGGCTTTCGCGGCGGGCTGGCGCGCGAGGATGATTTCGTGGCGGAGCGGCTCGGCCAGGCCTTTGCGCTGCTCGGTCAGGAGATTGAAGCCGAACTCGACTATTGGCAGCGCGAAGCCGATCAACCCTTCGATCCCGACCAGGGCCAGGCGATCGTCCGTCTGTTCGCCGCGACGCTGCCCGAGATCCGCGCGGCGATCGACGCCGATGTCGAAGCGGCATTTATCGGCGATCCGGCAGCGCGCAGCGTCGATGAGATCCTGGTCAGCTATCCCGGCGCGCTGGCGATTCGCTACCACCGCATCGCGCATGAACTGCACGAACTGGGCGCGGTGATTGTCGCGCGTATCGTCTCCGAGCTCGCCAATGCGCGCACCGGGATCGACATCCATCCGGGCGCCAAGATCGGCCCGAGCTTCTTCATCGACCATGGCACCGGCGTGGTGATCGGCGAGACGTCGATCATCGGGCGCAACGTCCGCCTCTACCAGCATGTCACGCTGGGCGGCCGCAGCCCGCTGGGCCTGGCGCCCGCGGGCCCGCGCGCGCGCTTCGCCCGGCATCCGATCCTGGAAGACGATGTGATCATATACGCCGGGGCAACGATCCTCGGCCGCGTCACTATCGGGCACGGCAGCACGATCGGCGGCAATGTCTGGCTGCTCGACGATGTCCCGCCGCACTCGGTCGTGGTGCAGCCCGGCGCGGTCCTCCTCGAGGAGACCCAGGCGCACCATATCGGCGCACGGCTGGCGGAGCATGGCGCATGAAGCCGCTGATCGGGGTGCTCTGCTGCAACGAAGTCGCGGAGCGGCCGGTCCAGGTCGTGGCCAGCCGCTTCATCGCGCCGCTCGCCAAGCTTTCGGATGCCACCGTGCTGCTGGTGCCCGCGCTCACCGACAGTTTCGACGCCCGTTCGCTCGCCGGCCGGCTGGACGGGCTGCTGCTCACCGGATCGCGCTCGAACGTCGCCGCGCATCGCTATAGCGACGGCGGCTGGGATCAGACTCCGCTCGACGAGCAGCGCGACGAAGTGGCGCTCGCGCTTGCCGATGCGATGATCGAAGCCGGCAGGCCGGTGTTCGGCATCTGCCGCGGCCTGCAGGAATTGAACGTGCTGTTCGGAGGCACGCTGCGCGGCGATCTCGACGGGCATCATCTCGAGGACGATGGCCGGCCTTTCGAATGCCTGTTCGCCCATGGCCATGACGTAACGCTGGACGAAGCCGGCATCCTCGCCGCCGCGACGGGCGAGCGCCGGCTCGCAGTCAATTCGGTCCATCGCCAGGGCATCGACCGTCTCGGCATCGGCCTGAGCGTGGAGGCGCTGTCGCCCGACGACGGCCTGGTCGAGGGCTTCTCCGCCCGCCCCAACGGCGCCCAGGTGCTGGCAGTGCAATGGCATCCCGAATGGGACGTCGAGCGCCAGGCCGGCAGCCGCGCATTCTTCCGCCTGATCGGCGAAGCGCTCGCCGCCTGAACCGATTGCGCCTCTCCGGAGTTGGCAACTCCATGCGCGGCATCGACATCAGCTCCTGGCAGAGCATCACCGCCACCCTGGTCGGGCTGGTCCTCGTCACCCTGGTCGGCGTCGGCATCCGTCTCGCGATGATGCTCACCGTCCAGCGCCGCCGCGAGCGAATGAACCGGCAGATCAACGAGCGGCTGCGCACGCTGATCGCGGCCTATCGCATCATTGGCGGCTCCTTCACCGGCGACCTGGCCGTCGATCCCCGCCATCTGCGCGATATCCGCGGAGAAGAAGCGGAGCCGCTGGCCCTGTCCGAACGCCCCCGCCGCATCCGCGACGCGGTCGAGGCCGCGCTGTCCGACATCATCCTGCTTGGCACCGAACCGCAGGTCCGCCTCGCGACGCAGGCGGTGGGCGAACTGGTCGCCGGCCGGCCGGTGCATCTGCACGAGCTCGTCGTCTCGCTACGCGTCTTCATTCGCAAGGCGCTCGATCTCGATCCCATCCCGCGCGATCTGGTCATCCCGCCCCAGGGCCCCACGCGCCCCTCCGGCTCGGGTGGAGGCAAGGGCGATCGCGACAAGTCTGGCGGCGGCGAGAAAGGCGGCGGTGGCGGCATGGGCACCGGCATGGGGCTCGGCGCCGGGATTGGGCTGGGCGGCGCCGCGCATGCCGCCGATCCCGATCACGATCCGCACAGCTGACCCATGCTATGGCGCCATGGAGATAGCTCGCCTATGGCAGGGGCTTAGCCGCACGCGAGACGAGTGAGACATTCATGGCCCTGGTGAAAAAGGCTGCGTTTTCCAAGCGCACCAGCAACAAGGCGGCGGCCGCCGAATCTACCGAACCGGCGCCCCCATCTGCCAAGCCCAAGCGCAGTATGCCGGCCACTCGCCGACGCCGCCCCACCACGGCGATCGAGCGGCTCGACCAGGCGACGCAGGAATTGGCGAGCGGCCTCGGCGAGGCTTCGTCCGCCGCCGCCGAGCTGCAGAGCAGCGTCGAGCAGATGGCGAGCGGCGCCGAGGAAGCCGCCGGTGCCGCGCAGGAGTCGCTCGGCCTGATCGGCCATCTGCGCACCAATTTCCGCGAAGCCAATCTGCGCGCCGCCGCCTCGCGCCGCCAGACCGAGCGGCTGCGCATCTCGTTCCTCGAGACACAGGTGCAGATCGACGCATCGGTCTCGGCGATCGAGCTCAATGCGCGCCGCCAGCTCGCCACGGTCTCGGTGATCGACCAGCTCGAGGCCGCGGCCGCTCGGATCGGTGTAGTCGGTGCCACGGTGGGCGAGCTGGCCGAGGAGACCGGCATGCTCGCGCTCAACGCCTCGATAGAGGCCGCCCGGGCAGGCGAGACCGGCAAGGGCTTCGCGATCGTCGCCGACGAAGTGCGCGAGCTTGCCGAAGCGTCCGAAGCGAGCGCGCACGAAATCCGTACGCTTTCCGATGCGATCGTGCGCGAGGCGCAGACGATCGCCGGACGCGTCCGCGCGGCGAGCGAGACGGCAACCGAGCAGGCGCGCAATGGCACCACGATCGGCGCGTCGCTGGGCGATGCCAGCCGTGCGCTGGGCGTCGTGCTGCAAGGCGCCGAGGATATCGCGGCCGCGGCGATCCAGGCCGAAGGCGCAGCAACCGAAGCCGAGCGCGGCGCCGAGCAGGTGGCCAGTGCTGCCGAGGAGCAATCCTCCGCCGCGGCCCAGGCACAGCAAGCGATCGAGCAGCAGTCCGTCTCGCTGGAGCAGAGCCAGCAAACCGCCGAGATGCTCGCCGAACTCAGCAACACGCTTGCCGCCAGCACTGCGGACAGGAGCGCCGCCGAGCAGGTCGCCGCGGCGGCGGAGGAATTGTCGGCAACGGTACAAGAGCTTTCCGGTGCCTCCGCCGAGATCCAGATCGCGATCGAGCAGATCGCCCGCGGCGCCCAGATCCAGAGCGCCGCGACGATCGAGGCGGGCACGGCCATGGCCCAGATCGAGGCGAGCGCCGACCTTGCCCGTCGGCGCGCGGGCGAGGCGATGGAGCGGCTCGACACGATCGTCGCCACCGTCGGCGAAGGTAGCGAAGGGCTGTCTCGCCTCGTCGCCGGCATGGGCAACGCGGTGGAAGAGACGCGCGGCGTGCTCGACCTGCTCACGCAACTCGCCGACCGCACCCGCCAGGCCGAGAAGATCGCCGATGCGATGGCGCTCGCCGCGCTGCAGACCAACATGCTGGGCGTCAGCGGTGCCGTGGAAGCGACGCGTGCCGGCGAGGCCGGGCAGGGCTTCGCGACGGTGACCGCCGACATCCGCAAGCTGGCGCGCACGCTCGCCGCCAATGCCGAGGACGGCAAGGATGTCGTCCGCGCGATCCAGGACCAGATCGGCGCGGTGCGGCGCGATCTCAACCAGCTCGCCGCGGCTGGCGAAACCGAGGCCGGGCGCAACCAGGCGATGCTGGAGCGGTTCGCGGAGATGGCGACCGAGCTTGGCCTGACCCGCGACGACAATCGCGTGATCCTGGACGGCGCCGACGCGATCCAGCGCGCCGCCCGCGAAGTGAGGAGCGGTACCGAGCAGATCGCCGAAGCCGCCGAGCTTGCCGCCGATGCCACGCGCCAGGCCGGCGCGGCCGCTTCGCAACAGGCGCAGGGCACCGAGCTCCTCGCCGCCGCGATCGAGGACATCGCGTCGCTCGCCGCCTCGCTCGCCCCCGCGGCGTGACGGCCGCGCGACCCGAAACGGGCGGCGGCGCCCGGCTGGTCTTCCGCGCCGGATCGAAGCGCTATGCGCTGCCGACATCCGCGGTGCGGGAGATCGCCCGAATCCCGCGCCTCACCCGCGTGCCGCTCGCGCCGCCCCAGCTGCTCGGCCTCGGCATCGTGCGCGGCGAGACGCTGGCGGTGCTTTCCACCGACGCGAGCGAACCGCAACAGCTGCTCGTGCTCGGCGGCAGCCACCGCGCCGCGCTCGCCGTCGATCGAGTCGAGCGACTCACCGGCGGCGACGGGACCGAAGCCTTTGCACTCGACGCGCTGCTCGACGCCGCCCTGCCCATCCGCGCAAAGGCCGCCCGGCAAGGCGCCGGGCTGCGCCAGCGCCGCGAACCTGTCGCGACGGACGAGCATGTCGCCCTGCTGCATTTCGCCATCGGCGACCAGGGCTTCGCGCTGCCGCTCGAACAGGCCGAGGAAGTGCTGCGCGTGCCTGGCGACATCGCGCGCCTGCCCGGCGCGGATCGCGCGGTGATCGGCACGATCGCGCACCGCGATGCGACCCTGGGGCTGTTCTCGCTCGCCGCCTTGCTCGCCATGCCCGAGGGTGCGACGGACGCGCGCCAGCGGATCGTCGTCGTCCGGATCGGCAAGCACAGGCTCGGCCTGCTGGTCGATCGCGTCGAGGGGCTGCTGCACATCGCCACTGCGCGTATCGATCCCGTGCCGTCCACGCTGGCACGCAGCGAGGGTGAGGCGCGGATCACCGCGATCTGCCGGCCCGCCGGCGGCCGGCTGGTCTCGGTGCTGGCGGCGGACCAGCTGCTGAGCGAGGAACAGACAAGGCTGTTGCTCGCCGGCGACAGGACCGAGCGCGTGCAGGCCGCGGTCCGACGCGACCAGCTCCAGATCCTCCCGGTCCATCTCGGCGGACATCGGCTCGGCCTTCCGCTCGCTTCCGTCGAGCGCGTGCTCGCTCGGCCCGCGCGCTGTGCTTCCCTGCCCGGCGCACCAGCCTGGCTGGTCGGCGTGGCTTCGATCGGCGGGGAGCCGCTCGCCATGGTGGACCAGGTGATGCGGCTGACCGGCCGCCCCGCCGAAGGGCGCCGGCAGCGGATGCTCGTGGTCAAGGCGGCGGGGGCCCGGCTGGGCTTCCTGGTCGATGCGCTCGGCGCGCCCTTCCATGCCGATCGCGCCGACCTGGCCCCGGCCCCGCTTCCCGAAATGCTCGCCGCCGGAATCTATGGCGAGGCGCTGCAGCTTGCCGGCGAAGCGCTGCTCCTGCTCGAACCCGAAGCCCTGTTCTCCGCCGCCGAACGCGATCTCGCCGCACGCTTCGTCCGCACCGCGCAATGACGCGCCTGCTCATCGTCGACGATTCCGCGCTGATGCGGCGGCTGCTGCTGGAGATCTTCCAAGAGGCCGGCGACTTCATCATCGAGACCGCGCGCAACGCCGATGAGGCATTGGCGAAACTGGAGGGCTTTGCCCCCGACGTCGTGACGCTCGACATCCATATGCCCGGCATGGACGGCCTCGCCTGTCTCGACCGGATCATGATCGAGCGCCCCTGCCCCGTCGTCATGGTCTCCTCGCTCACCGAGGCCGGCGCGGAGGAGACGCTGGAGGCGCTGGCCCTGGGCGCGATCGATTTCATCGCCAAACCGCGCGGACCGATCTCGCTGGAGATCGACGACATCGTCCCCGATCTTGTCGCTAAGGTCCGCAGCGCCGCCAGCGCCCGCATCCCGCGCAGCGCCCGCCTCGCCGAGCGGGTGCGGCGTGCCGCCAGGCCCGGGCTCAAGCCGGTGCCGCCGACCGGCACCAGATCGCGAAAGCCGAAAGCCGCTCCGTCGACCTTCCGGACGGGGGAGAAATCTGCCCCGCTTTCCGGCATCCAGGCCGTGCTCGTCGGCGTCTCGACCGGCGGCCCGCCCGCGCTCGAAGCCCTGCTCGAACCGCTGCCCGCCAATTTCCCCTGGCCCATCGTCATCGCGCAGCACATGCCGGCCAGCTTCACCGGCCCGCTCGCCCGCCGGCTCAACCGCCACTGCGCACTCGAAGTGGTCGAGGCAAGCAGCGCCACGCCGCTGATGCCTGGCAAAGCCTATATCGGGCGCGGCGACGCCGATCTGGTCTTCTCGCGCCGCGCCGGCCAAGCACATGTCCTTGCCGCGCCGATGCAGAAGGACCTGCTCTGGCACCCCAGCGCCGACCGTATGGTGGAAAGCGCCCGCCGCATCTTCGACGCTGGCGCGCTGGTCGGCGTGCTGATGACCGGCATGGGCAATGACGGCGCCAGGGCAATGACCGCACTGCGCAAGGACGGCGGCCATGTCATCGCCCAGGACGAGGCAAGCGCGGTCGTCTGGGGCATGCCCGGCGCATTGGTCGCGCTGGAGGGTGCCGATCTCGTCTTGCCGCTGGATGCCATCGCCGCGCAGCTGGTCGACTGGGCACGGACATGAGCACCGGACCGATGACCGAGCAGGTACTCACCGGGCAATCGCTCGAGCGGATCGCCGCGATCGTCTACCGCGCCACCGGCATGATCTTCGGCGAGAAGAAGCGCTATTATCTGGAACGCCGCGTCGCCGAGCGGATGCGCCGCACCGCCACCAGCGACGTCGCGCGTTACCTGCTGCTGCTCGACCGCGACCCGCACGAGCGCCAGCAGCTCGTCAACGCGGTGACCATCAACGAGACCTATTTCTTCCGCGAAGACCACCAGCTCGCGGCGCTGTCGCAGGAGATCCTCCCCGCGATCATCGCCACCAAGCGTCCCGGCGACCTGGTCCGGATCTGGGCGATGCCCTGCTCCACCGGCGAGGAGGCCTATTCGATCGCGATCTGGCTGCTTGAAAACTGGCCGCTGGTCGATGCCTATAATGTCGAGATCGTCGGTTCGGACATCGACACGCACGCCCTCGATGCGGCGCGCGAGGGGCGTTATGCGGCGCGCGCGCTGGCACGGCTGCCCGAGAAGCTGGTCGCCGCCTATTTCGAGCGCGAGCACAATCACCGCCGCAAGATCGTCGACGATCTGCGCGAGTCCGTGCTGTTCACCCAGGCGAACCTCAACGACCGCGGATCGGTGCTGTCGCAGGGCCGGTTCGACGTGATCCTGTGCCGCAACCTGCTGATCTATTTCGACGAGGAGTCCCGCACCCGCGCCGCCGAGAACCTCCACGAAGCGCTGCACCCCGGCGGCTATCTCTGCCTTGGCCACAGCGAATCCATGGCCCGCATCGACGAGCGCTTCGAACTGGTTCGCTTGCCCCAGGCAATCGTCTATCGTCGCAACTGATGGACGAGCTTCTCGAACAGTTCCTGATCGAAGGCCGCGACTTGGTGGCCCAGGCGCATGGCGATCTGATCGCCCTGGGCCGCGCGCCGGGCGACGGTGCCGCGCGCGACAGCCTGTTCCGCTCCGTCCACACGCTCAAGGGTTCGGTCGCGCTGTTCGACATGGCACCCGCCGAGACACTGCTCCACGCCGCCGAGACCCGGCTCGAGGCGCTGCGCCGCGGGGATCGGGCGCTGGACGGGGTGCTGCTGGACACGCTGGTCGCCGTGATCGACCAGACCGATCGCTGGATCGACGCGATGGAGCATCACGGCGCGCTCGACGCCGCCGCCCCGGGCGAGGCGAAGCGTCTGCTCGACCTGCTCACCTCCGGGCACCGCGCGCCAGGCGCCGACAGCGCGACGCCGGAAAGCGGCGCCGAACCCGATTGGCTGCAGGCCCTGCGCGCGCGGCCCGATTTCGACGCGGGCGCCGCCACGGCCTTCCGCTACGCGCCCGATCCGGAATGTTTTTTCCGAGGCGACGATCCCCTCGCACTGGCCGCCCAGGTTCCCGACCTGCTCGCGCTCACCGTGCTGCCAGCGGGGGGCAACTGGCCCGCGCTGGACGAATATGAGCCGTTCCGCTGCCTCTCGGTGCTGGAGGGCCTGAGCGCCGCCGAGCCCGATGCGGTGCGCGCCGCCTTCCGCCTCGTCCCCGATCAGGTCGAGATCGTTCGCCTGGTAGCCGCGGCACCGTCCGAGGTACTGGCGACATCCCACCACGCCGAAGCCGCGACCACCTTGCGCGTCGATGCCGCCAAGCTCGATCGGCTGGCGAGCCGCAGCGGCGACCTTGGCGTCGCGGTACGCGCGCTGGCGCCGCTCGCCGATCGGCTGCGCACGCTCGATCCCGCGCTCGCCGCCGAGCTGCGTGCCGTGCAGGACGCGATCGAGCGCGTTGCCGGCGACGTGACCCGCGCGGTGGCGCAGGTACGGCTGGTGCCGCTGGAACCGGTGCTCCGCCGCCTGCCCCGCCTCGCCCGCGAAGCCGCCGCCAGCCTCGACAAGCCGATCCGCTTCACGCTCACCGGCGAAGCCACCGAAGTCGACAAGCAGATCGCCGATGCGCTGTTCGAGCCCCTGCTCCATCTCGTCCGCAACGCCGTCGATCACGGCATCGAACCGGCCGAGGCCCGCGCGGCGTCGGGCAAGCCGGCCGAGGGCAAGATCGCCCTGTCGGTGCGGATCGAGGGCGATAGCGTCGCGATCCTGCTCACCGATGATGGCCGCGGCATGGACCCCGCCGCGATCCGTAAGGCGGCCCTCGCCAAGGGGATGATCGAGGCCGACGCCGCCGAAGCGCTGAACGATGCCGAAGCGTTGCGGCTGATCTTCCTGCCCGGCTTCTCCACTGCCGCGCAGGTGACCGGCATTTCGGGCCGCGGCGTCGGCATGGATGCCGTGCTGACCGCGGTCGAGCGGCTGCAGGGCACGATCGGGATCGACAGCGAAATCGGCGCGGGCACCCGCGTGCATCTGCGCCTGCCCGCCAATGCGATCACCGTGCCGCTGCTCGTCGTCTCGGCCGGCGGCGAACGGCTCGGCATCCGCTTCGATCAGGTGGTAGAGACCGTGCGGGTCGATGCCGCCGCGATCCAGCCGGTCGGCCATGGCCATGCCTGCGTCCTGCGCGACGCCACCGTGCCGGTGCTCGATCTCGCGGCGCTGCTCGGCCTTGACGCGACGACCGGCGAGCACGCGCGGCTGGTCGTCACCGATGTCGGCGGCAGCCGCACTGCGCTGCGCGTCCAGGCGTTCGGCGAGCGCTTCGAGGCTGCGGTCCGCGCCCCCGCCGGGCTGCTCGCGGCCGCGCCGGCGATCGGCGGCACGACGATGCTCGCCGATGGCGGCGTGCTGCTGGTCCTCGACCTGCCGGAGCTGGTCGCATGAGTGTTTCGATCGAGAATGGCCGCATCCTCTTGTCCGGCGCAGCAACGGTCGAGGATGCCGAGCCGCTGCTCGCCGCGCTGCTCGAACATCCCGGCCATATCGTGGACGTGACCGGCCTGACCCGTGCGCACCTGGCCGTCGTCCAGCTGCTGCACGCCACGGGCCGCCCGCTCGCCGGACATACCGATGACGCATTCCTCCGCGACTTCGCACTCGGAAAACTGATCGAGTTGAATGCGAAACAAAAAGATACCGGTGATGCCGCTTCCTCCTTATAAGATAACCCCCTGATCTTCGGAGTTTTTGAATGCCGGTCACCGTTTTGATCGTCGATGACAGCAAACTGGCACGAATCGTCGCCGGCAAGGCTTTGGCGGAACTGCAGCCCGAATGGCAAAAGGTCGAGGCGAGCAGCGGCGCGCAGGCGCTCGAGATCATGGCAGCGGCCAATCCCGATGTGGCGCTGGTCGATTTCAACATGACCGAGATGGACGGGCTGGAACTCGCGGCGGAGATACGCGCTCAGAGGCCCGACATGCCGATCGCCATCATCACCGCCAACATCCAGGACGAGATCATCGCGCGCGCGCGCGAGATCGGCGCCGCCTTCATCCCCAAGCCCGTCACCAGCGAGGGCATTGCCGGCTTCATTTCCGGCACCGCACTCAAGCTGCGGGCGAACCAGGGGTGACCCAGGAGGCCATCGAACTCACTGAACTGGAACGCGACGCCCTTACCGAGATCGTAAATATCGGCGTGAGCCGCGCGGCGGCGTCGCTGCGCAAGATGATCGGCGATCAGGTGCTGCTCTCGGTCCCGTCGATCGAAGTGGTCAGTCAGCGCCGCGCCGCGCGCCTGATCAGCGAGCGCGAAGTGGCCGATCTGGTGGCGGTACGCCAGGATTTCAGCGGGCCCTTCTCGGGCCGCGCGCTGCTGATCTTCCCGGAGAGCAACAGCCTCGAGCTCGTCCGCGCGGTCACCGGCGGCGAACTTACCGCAGAGGAAGTGCTGGAGCTCGAGCATGAGGCGTTGGCCGAAACCGGCAACGTCATCCTCAATGGCTGCCTCGCCACCATGGCGAACATGCTCAAGCGCTCGCTGACCATGACCATTCCCGAAGTGCTGCGCGGCAACGGCGCGATGCTGTTCGAAGTCGATGAGAATGCCGAGACCGAGGGCCTGGTGCTGTTCCTCTATATCGACTTCGCGGTGCGCCAGCGCGACATCCGCGGCTATATCGCGATGCTGATGGACATTCCCTCGCTCGCGACACTCAAGGAACTGCTCGACGAATTCATCGCGCGCATCGTCGGTGAGGATGGCTGACGACTCGCCTTCGCTCAGCGCCGAACAGCTGCGGGCCATCCTCGCGGCCGCCGGCGCGAGCGGTGCCTGGGATTGGGATATCCTGGGTGACCGGCTGACGATCGATAGCCGCTTCGCCGAGCTTTACAGCCTGGACGAAGCAGTGGTCGGCCAGCCGCTGCCGACCTCCATCTTTTACCAGGCTATTCATCCGGATGATCGGACGCGCATCCGCATCGCCGTTGCCGGCATGCTCGCCGGGGCCGAGCTGTTTTCCAAGGAATTCCGCGTCATCTCGCCGACCGGCGCGGTCTTGTGGATGCATGGCCGCGGACAGAGTCACCGCGATGACGAGGACGAGCCCGTCCGCTTCACCGGGCTGCTCGTCGACGTCACCGAGCGCAAGCGCACCGAGGAGCGGCTGCGCATCGCCCAGAGCGCCGGCGGCATCGGATCGTTCGAATATCAGGACGGCTTCTCCACCGTCTCCGTCTCGGGCGAGTTCTGCCGGCTGCTCGGCCTGCATCCGACAGACCGCCTGCCGGTGCGCACGATCAACGCCGTGCTGCGCGAAGGCGAGCCGCCGATCATCCCGGAGGGCGACGCGCCGGGCATTCCCGACAGCTTGGACGGCGAATTCTGCATCCAGTTCGGCGAGGAGCGCGAGAAGCGCTGGATCGCACGCCGCGGCGAGATCCTGCGCGACAGCGAAGGCACCGGCTTCCGCCTGCTCGGCGTGATCTATGACGTGACGCGCGCCAAGCAGCTGGAAGCCGAGCTGCGCGGGCTCAACGAAACGCTCGAGCAGCGCGTCAACAAGGCGATCGACGAGCGCCACCATGCCGAGGAGGCGCTGCGCCAGGCGCAGAAGATGGAGGCGGTGGGCCAGCTCACCGGCGGCATCGCGCACGACTTCAACAATCTCCTGACGATCATCATCGGCAGCATCGACAATGCGATGCGCCGTATCGACACTGCCGTCGACCCGCGGATCGAGCGCTCGCTGGCCAATGCCATGAAGGGCGCCGAGCGCGCCGCCGCGCTCACGCACCGGCTGCTTGCCTTTTCGCGCCGCCAGCCGCTCGAACCGCGTTCGATAGACGTGCCCCGGCTGCTTTCGGGTATGTCGGACCTGCTCACCCGCACCATTTCCGAATCCATCGCCATCGCAATCGACGCCCCCGCTGATACCTGGACGATCGAAGCCGATCCGCACCAGCTCGAGAATGCGATCCTCAACCTGGCGGTCAATGCTCGCGATGCGATGCCGCGCGGCGGCACGCTGACCATCCAGGCGCGCAACCGCACGGTCGCGGAAGGACCCGCCGAGCTTGCCCCGGGCCATTACGTCGCGATCAGCGTAGCCGACACGGGTGTCGGCATGGACGACGAGACGCTCGCCAAGGTGTTCGATCCGTTCTTCACCACCAAGGAAGTCGGCAAGGGGACCGGGCTCGGCCTGTCGATGGTCTATGGCTTCGCCAAGCAATCTGGCGGCGAAGTGGCCATCACCTCGGCCCCCGACAGCGGCACCACCGTCACCTTGCTGCTCGCCCGCAGCATCGGCGCGGCGCAGGCCGAGCAGGACAGCCACGATGCCGGTACCCCGAGTGGCACCAGCGACGAGACCCTGCTCGTCGTCGAGGATGACGACGATGTCCGCGCCTACACGGTGAGCAGCCTGCGCGAACTCGGCTACCGGGTGATCGAGGCGCATGACGGCGCCGCCGCACTTCAGCTGCTCGGCCGGCAGGAAACGCCGGTGTGCCTGCTCGTCACCGATGTGGTGATGCCGCGCATGTCGGGCAGCGAGCTTGCCGTGGCCGCGCGCGGGATCCAGCCGGACCTGCGGATCCTCTACACCTCCGGTTATACGCGCGACGCGATCATGCGCGACGGGCGGCTCGATCCGGGCATCGACCTGCTCGCCAAGCCCTTCACGCTGAAGACGCTGGCGCTGCGGGTACGCGAGCTGCTCGACCGCCTCTGAAGTCAGGCCAGGGCGCGGCCCCGTCCCGCCGGTGCCGCGGCGACGACGAATGCGATCACCGTGCCGATGCAGAGCTGGAACGGGAACGCCAGATGATCGAGCGGCGCCGGCAGCCCGATCCAGCCGGCGATCGCTGGCTGGAGCAGCAGCACGGTCACGAAGCCTGCGATCAGCGAGGCGATCACCGATCCGGTCGTCCCGCGCGGGGTGAAGATCGCGGTCAGGTACACCCCGATCAGCCCGGCATAGGCGAACACCATCACCGACAGCGCGAATTCGAGCAGCCCGAGCTTGGCATAATGCTGCCAGTAGAAGGACAGCACTGCGACCACGAGCATCGCCACGCCGATCACGCCCATGCCGGCGCGGCCCGCCTGGACATAATGATGTTCCTCCACCGTACCACGCCGCTCGCGCCAGGGGCGGTAGAAGTCCTGGATCAGCACCGACGACATCGCGTTGAGCGCCGAATTGGTCGTCGCCACGGCTGCAGCGATGATCCCGGCGGTGACCAGCCCGCGCAGGCCTGGGGGTAGCTGGGTCAGGATATAGTGCATGAAGACGCTGATCTTCTCGCCGCCGAACACCAGGCTCGCGCCCGCGGTGGCGCCGCCCATCAGTTCGGGCCGGTCGTAGAAGACATGGAGCAGCAGCCCGATGGTGATGAACAGCGCCACCACCGGCACCGTGCCGATCACCGACCAGTAGAGGCTGCGCGCGCCGGTCCGCGCATCCTTGCAGGCGAGCAAGCGCTGGGTGGTATCCTGGTCCAATCCCGAGGACGCGATATAGAGCAGCGCGATACCGGTCACGATCGCGAGCAGCGAGAAGGGCTTGGAGAGGTCGCTCGTCAGGTCGAACAGCCGCAGCTTGTCCGCCCCGTTCGGCGCATGCGCCAACCCCTGCAGGATCTCCGCATTGCTCGCCGGGATGCCCATGCGCAGATAGACCAGCACCGCGATCGCCGATCCTACGAAGATCACGAACTGGACGAGATCGATCCACAGCACCGATTTCAGCCCGCCGACAAAGGTCGACAGGAAGGCCGCTGCGACGAGAACCGCAGCGGCGATGAAGATGCCCTGCGCACTCACCGTCCCCGTCATCACCATCGCGATGGCGATCGCCGCCAGGTAGATGCGCGCGCCGCCGGCGAGCACCCGCCCGAACAGGAACATGCCCCCCGCCCAGCGCGTCGCCAGCGTGCCGAAGCGCTGGCCGAGCAGCTCGTACACGGTCGTCACCCGCGCCGCGTAGAAGCGCGGGATCAGCACATGCGCTACGAAGATCGCGCCGAGCAGCCCGCCCAGATTGGTGCCGAGATAGGTGAAGTCGCCGTGGTAGCCGAAGTCCGGCGCCCCCAGGAAGGTCGCGGCCGACTGGGTGGCGGACAGCACCGAGATCGCCGCAAGCCAGGCCGGGACGTTGCCGCCCGCCAGGAAGTACTCCTTGGCGGTGCCGGTATGCTTGGGCGTGAACCACCAGCCGCCCAGGATCAGCAGCGCCAGATAGAGGAGGATGACGATCCAGTCGGCAAGGCTGAAGGGCAGGTGCATGGTTATCCTCAGTACAGCAGGGTGCGCGCGCGCCGCGCCTTGAAGCGGTTCAGCTCCGCCTGCCAGCCGGCGGCGATCTTGCGCGGATCGGTGTCCGCCTTGATCTGGTCGAGCACCGCGCGGTTGCGCAGCAGCCGGTCTACCTTCTCGATCTGGAAGGCCGTCCCGTAGAGCTTCCACAAGGCCGCCACCGTTTCAACGCCTAGCGCTGGCGCATCGAGCTTGTTGCGATCATGGATGATGACTTCGACACCTTCGACGCGCTGCCCGGCAAAGGGATAAAGCTTGTCATTCGCCGGCACATAGGTGACCGCCAGGAAGCTCACCCCCCGGATCGCCCGGGCGTTCAGATAGGCGGCCAGCTGCGTGCCCTTGATCCAGGGCGCGCCGAAGCGAAGGAACGGCGCCTCGCCCGGCCCCTTGATGTTGACATTGGTACCTTCGAGGAGCGCGGTCCCGGCATAGGCAGTCGCCTGGGTGATGCTCCGGAGGTTGGGCGAGGGGTTGATCCACAAGAGGCCCGTGTCGTCATACCAGTCGCCGCGCTTCCACCCGGTCATCCGGATCACGGTCAGCTTCGCGCCGATCCGGTCCTCGGCGTTGAACAAAGTCGCGAGCTCGCCCATCGTCATGCCCGGGCGCATCGGCTCCGAATGCGCGTTGGTGTAGTCCTCGCGCCCCGGCGTCGAGACCGGACCCTGCACCGCCAGCCCGCCCAGCGGGTTCGGCCGGTCGAGCACGATCACCTCCACGCCGTTCGCCGCGCAGGCCTGGAGGAAATATTTGGCGAGCGTCTGGAAGGTCCAGTAGCGCACGCCGGCATCCTGCAGGTCGATCACCACGGCATCCAGCCCGGCAAGCTGCGCCGCGCTCGGCCGCTTCTCGGCATCGGTGCGGCCATAAAGGCTGACGATCTCCAGCCCGCTCCTGGTGTCGAGCTTGTCGTCGATGTTCATGTCGTCGGTCGCGGCGTTGATGCCGTGCTCGCCGCTAAACAGCTTGATCACGCTGAGCCCCGGTACCGCCGCCTGCCCGTCCAGGCGCAGCACGTCGATCGTCCGCCGCCCCTGTCCGTCGACGCTGATCGGATTGGCGAGCACGGCAAGGCGCAGCTTGCCGCCATGCCGCGCAGCGATCGCGCGCAGCGGCGCGAAGTGCGTGTCCTGCAGCACGTCGATCCCGGTGCGCACCTGTGCGGCAGCCGGCATCGCCACCAGCAGCGCGAGGAGCAGGAGCAGGAGCCGCTTCACTTCGCGGCATCCAGCGCGGCGAGCACCGCGCCGTGAATCGCCGGCCGCGCCTTGAAGATCTCCGCATTGTCGCGGGTCGGGTTCACCCGGTTGGTCAGTAGGATGATGAAGGCGTCGCGGTCCGTATCGATATAGATCGAGGTGCCGGTGAAGCCGGTATGGAGGATCGCATGAGGCGAGGCGAGCGGGCCGGCAAAGCCCTTCGCCGATGGCATGTCCCAGCCCAGCGCGCGGCTGCTCCCCGCCGGCAGGCCCTGGGGCTGCATGAACAGCTTGATCGTGTCCGCCTTGATCAGCTGCCTGCCGCGGTACCGGCCATGATCAAGATAGAGCTGCGCGATCCGGGACAGGTCCGTCGCAGTCGAGAACAGTCCGGCATGCCCGGCGACCCCGCCCATTACATACGCGTTTTCGTCATGCACCACCCCGCGCACCAGCATGTGGCGGAAGCTATTGTCCTGCTCGGTCGGCGCGATCCGCGACAACCGGCTCTTGGGCGGATTGAACCCGGTGTCCTTCATCCCCAGCGGGCCGAACAGTTCCTTGGCCAGGAACTGGTCGAGCGGCTGGCCGGTGATCCGCGAGACGATCTCGCCGACCAGGATCAGGTTGAAGTCCTGATAGACATAGACGGTGCCCGGTGGGTTGCCGACCGGCATGGTGTAGAGCTGGCGCAGGATACCGGCGCGGTCACTCGCCTTCCCCCAGAGCAGCCCGGCCACCGGCTTGAAGCCCGAGCTGTGGCTGAGCAGGTGGCGAATGGTGATCGCATCATGCCCCGGCGTCCCCGCGAATTCGGGCAGATAGCGCGCCACCGGCGCATCGAGATCGAGCTGGCCGCGGTCGTAGAGGATCTCGGCGGCACTGGTCGTCGCCACCACCTTGGTGAGCGAGGCCAGGTCGAAGATCGCGTTCCTAGGCATCGCCGGCGCGCCGGGCGTGGAATCGATCCGCCCGAACGCCTTCACCGCCAGCAATTTGCCATGCTGCCCCACTGCGAGCACCGCGCCGGGAAAGGCCTTGCCCACCCAGGTCTCGACTTCCGCGAACGCCGGCGAGAGCTGCGCCTTCGCCGGGGCAATGGAATGGGAAGCAGGCGCAACCGCCGATGCGACGGGAAAGGAAAGCAGCAGCGCGCCAGCGGCTGCCAATGCCCTTAGGCGTCTCGTCGCGACCATCTTCTCTCCCCTGGGTCCGCCTGTTCGCGGCAGCATGGGGTGGTCGCGGCTATGCGGTCAAGGAACCGCGCCTTGCCCAGCTATAACCAGCGGGCAAGGCGCCCGCCCATCATTGCGCGGCTTCGTCCGCGTCGATCACGCCATTCTTGTTGGCATCGTTCTTGTCGAACTTGGCCAGGTCCTCGGCGGCCAGCTCGGCGGCGCTGACATTGCCGTCGCCGTCGGTGTCGAGGCGCTTGAGGCGGCGATCGACCTTGGCCTGGTCCATCGTCTCTCCGCGCTTCTCCGCCGCCTTGGTCATGAACGCCAGCAGCTCGGCCGGGCTGGCCTTGCCATTGCCGTCCGCGTCGAGATTCTTGAACTTCTTGGCCGATGCCGCCTGCGCCTCGGCGCGGGTCTGGCCGGCCTTCTGGGCGAGCGCCTGGCCCGAGATCAGCAGGGCGGCCATCGTGACGGCAATCTTCAACGTCTTCATGATTCGTCTCTCCTTAGGTCTATCATCTTGATCAGAAACGGAAACCAACGCTAGCCCGGCCGCTGTAGCTCGAGCCGCCGCTACCGGTCTCGCCGCGCACGCCGACGCCCAGCACGAAACGGCCGACATTGGTCGAGGCATCGAGGCGCCCCGTGAACGTCGTACTGCCGAACTGGCCCGCGCTCGCCACGAAGCCATTGCCGGTATCGACGAAGCTGAACGCCCGCAGCGCCTCGGCATCGCCCAGATAGGAGCGCGCACCCACATCACCCGAGAGGCTTACCCCGCCCAGCGCCGCAGTGCCGCGCACGCCGTAGCTGGCCAGCGTGGTGGTCGTGCGCATCCGCCCCGCCTTCAGCGCCGCGGCGCCACCCCATTCCTGGGTCTTGTCGAGCACCGCCGCGCTCACGCTGCCACCGACATAGGGGCCGACGCGCACGCCCTCGCTCAGCGGCATCAGATAGGCCGCCTCGGCAAAGCTCACCCAGCTCTGGCCGTCGCCGCCCGAATGGAGCTGGTTGGTGAGCCCACCGAACGCTACCTGGCGATCGGTGTTCAGCGTGAAGGCCGAATAGCCCACGCCGCCGGCAATGCGGACCCCGTCGCTGGTGAAGCCGAAATAGGCAAAGACACCGTTGCTCGTCAGGTCGGCGGTACTGCCTCGCGCCGCCAGGCCGATATCGTTCTTGGCATAGCGATAGGAGACACCCCAGCGCAGCGTGTCGCCGGTCATCTCGAGCCCGCCCGCAATCACGGTGCGATCCGACTCGATCTTGGCATAGCCATCGCTGGCGCCCGCATTGAGCTTGCCGATATCGCCCGAGATCCAGGCACTCTTCTTCTGCCCGCGCGGTCCGTCGATGCGCGCGATCAGCTCGCGGCCCGCATCGTGCGCGTCGCGCCCGGCAACCACCGCGCCCGCCACCAGCACTTCGCCCGAAAGCTGGTCGAAGGCGTCGCGTGCATCGGCGGCGTTCAGGCCGATCGCCGCATCGAACACCGCACCCGAGCTCTTCGCCCCGACCGCGGCGGCCACCGCGACCTGGTTCGGCGTCTGCCCGACCGATGTGAAGCTCACATCGTTGCGCAGCAGCCGCAGCTGCACGGTGCTGGCATTGTAGACCAGGCTCGGCGTCAGGAACGCGAGATCGGTGACGACGCCGCCGAAGGTCCCGGTCACCGTCGATCCGGTGAGGATCGTGTAGCTGGTCAGCGGCAGGAAGTTGGTCGCGCCGCCGGTGAGCACCGATACGGTGCCGCCGTTGATCGTCACCGCGCCGGTCGCGATGATCTGGTCCGAGAGCCCCGTCGGCGATACTTCGACCTGATAGGTCGAACCCGCCGCGAAGGTCAGGCTGCCGGTCACGTTGAGCGTGCCGATCGAATTGCCCGGGGCGACGATGCCGGACACGCTCAGCGACCCGGTCTTGCCCGAGCCGCCCAGGCGTCCGGTCGCGCCGATCGTCAGCGTTCCCGCCAGCGATCCGTTCACCACCAGCAGGCCGTCGTTGATCGTGGTCGAGCCGGTATAGGTGTTGGCGCCGTTCAGCGTCAGCGTGCCGGTGCCCGACTTGATCAGGCGGCCGGTGCCCGAGAGTACACCAGAATAGGCGCTGGAACCCGTGCTGTTCACGGTCAGGATCGCGCTGCCCAGCGCGATGTTGCCGTCGCCGGCCAAGCCCCCCACGGTCGTCGCGAAGTTGGCGAGATTGACCGCGCCCGGCGAAGTGACGGTGAGCGTGCCGGTGCCGAAGGCATTGGTGGCGCCCGCGGTCAGTGTGCCGCCGGTCACGGTAGTGCCGCCGGTATAGGTGTTGGCGGCGCCCAGCGTCAGCGTGCCGGTGCCGGTCTTGGCGAAGCCGCCCGAGCCGCTGATCACGCCGGTGAAGCTGCTGTTGGCGGTACCGCCCGCGGTCAGCGTGCCGGCGCCGAGCAGGATGCGACCCGCGCCGCTCAGCGTGCCCACCGAAGCGGTGTTTCCGTTGACGTCGAAGGTCGCGCCCGCAGCCACGCTCAGCGCACTGCTGCCGGCGATCGTGCCGCCGTCGAGCCGCAGCGTGCCGGCCGAGACCGTAGTCACGCCGGTGTAGCTGTTGGTGCCCGCCAGGGTGAACACGCCGGTGCCCGCCTTGGTCAGCCCGCCGCTGCCGCTGATCACGCCGGCATAGCGCGTGTCGGTGTTGCCGCCGCCGGTGGTGAGGCTGCCGCCCGACAGCGTCACGCTGCCCGTTCCGGCCAGGCTGGCAACAGTCTGCGATGCCGCGAGATCGAGCGTCGCGCCCGCCGCGATCGTCATATTGGTGCCGGTCGGCAGCGCGCCGCCGACGCCCGCACGCAGGATGCCGCCCGCCACGGTGGTGGCGCCCGCATAGCTGTTGGCGCCGCCCAGGATCAGCGTGCCGCTGTCGAGCTTGTTGATCCCACCGGTGCCGCCGATGCTCGCGGCGATCGTCGCGGAGACGATCGGATCGACGCGGATATTGGTCTGCGCATCGGCCAGGCTCAGGCTCCCGGTGCCCGCGGCGATCACATAGCCGCTGGTCATGAACTGCACGCCGGTCACGCTGATCGCGCCGTTGACGGCAACGGTGCCGGCCGCACCCTGGAACACGGCGAAGCGCCCGCCCCAGCTGTCGTTCGCGGTGCCGTTCGCGTTGGTCCAGTTGGTGGCGTTGCTGGTCCAGCTGCCCGAACCGCCGCCGACCGCGCCGTTCGCGGTGGTGCCGGCGCCGTCCCAGAACTGAATCTCGGGGACGATATTGTCATAGACCAAATTGACCTGCTGGCCGACCGCGGTCTGCAAATTGATGTGCGGCGCGTTCGAGCCGGCCGGCAGCGTGCCGATGGTCAGGCCATTGTCGGTGAGCGTGCCGGTATAGTCGATCAGGCGATAGACGCCGACGCCGAAGCCGCCGAGGTCGGTCACGTTGAGCGTGCCGTCCAGCGTAAGGTT
Source organism: Sphingomonas sp. GW821-FHT12D09 (assembly GCF_058807215.1). NCBI lineage: Bacteria > Pseudomonadati > Pseudomonadota > Alphaproteobacteria > Sphingomonadales > Sphingomonadaceae > Sphingomonas > Sphingomonas sp. GW821-FHT12D09. The sequence goes on from NZ_JBXAQL010000003.1 coordinate 35,448, forward strand.
GCCATTGACCTGGATCCGGTCGCTGACGCCCGCCACGTTCGGCGCGCCCAGCCCCATGTCGAGCACCGAGCCCGAGGACAGGACGAGCCCGCCCGCGGTGAAGGTCCCCGCCCCGGCCCCGCCAGCGGCAAGGTGCGCGCCGTCCGCGATCGTCACCACGCCCGCTGCGCTGCCCGAGCCGCTGAGCGTCGCGCCGCCGGCGACGTTCACGGCGCCCGCGACACTGCCATTAAGCTGCAGCGTGCCGGCATTGACCTGGGTACCGCCAAGATAGCGGTTGGTGCCGCCGAGGATCAGCGTGCCGGTGCCGGTCTTGGTCAGCCCGCCATTGCCGCTTGCCGAACCGGTGAAGCTGTCATTGGCATTGAGCCCGCCGGTGGTCAGGTTGGCGCCGAGCAGCACGTTGCCCGCGCCGTTGAGCCCGCCGATCACCTGATCCGCGCGAATATCCAGCGTTGCGCCCGATGCGACCGAGACGTTGCTCGTCGCCGGCAGCGCGCCGCCATTCAGCGCCACCACGGTGCCGCCCTGGATATTGGTCGCGCCGGCATAGCTGTTTGCGCCCGAGAGGGTCAGCGTGCCGGCGTCGTTCTTGAGCAGCCCGCCACTGCCCGTGATCGCCGCACTGATCGTTGCGGTCAGGCCCGGGTCGACGCGGAGGTTGGTCAGCGCGGTGTTGGTGGTCAGCGTGCCGCTGCCGGCGGCGATCTCATAGCCGTCCGTGATGAACTGCGCGCCCGAGAACAGGATCGCGTCGTCCACCGTGACCACGCCGGCCGCTCCCTGGAACACGCCGAACGCGCCGGCCCAGCCGCTATTGTTGGTGGCCGTCGTATCGGTCCAGTTGGGGAAGCTGTTGGTCCAGCTGCCGCTGCCGCCCTGCACGATGCCGTCGCCCGAATTGTCGGTGCCATCCCAGAACTGGATCGTGGTCGCCGCGGGCGTGCCATAGACCAGGTTCACCTGGGTCGCGACCGAGGTCTGGATCGTCATCAGGCTGCCATTGGCGCCGGCGGGCACACCGCCGATCAGCAGGCCATTGTCGGTGAGCGCACCGGTGTAGTTGATCAGCCGGTAGACGCCCTCGCCAAAGCCACCGACATCGGCGACGTTCAGCGTGCCATCGAGCGTCAGGCCGCCATTCACCTGGATGCGGTCCCCCGTGCCGGGGGCAGCAAGCTCATAGTTGAGCACCGAGGTGCCCGAGAGGATCAGCCCGCCAGTGGTCAGCGTGCCGACGCCGTTATTGCCCGGGGCCAGCGTCGCGCCCGAGGCATCGAGCACGCCGTTGATCCGGCCTGCGCCGCCCAGGCTGGTGCCCGCCGCCATCGTCACATTGCCCGACCAGCGCCCGGACAGCGCCACGCCGCCGCCATTGATCGCGAGCAGGCCGGTCGCGCTGTTGTTGCCCGACAGCGTCAGCGTGCCGCTACCCACCTTGCTGAGCCCGCCAAGCTGGCTGACCACGCCCGAGAAGACCGTGTCGCCGCCAAGTCCGCCGGTGGTCAGTGTCGCGCCTGCGATACTGCCGGTGGTCACAGCACCGTCACCGGACAGATTGCCGATGACCTGGTTGTAGCCGATCTGGGTGCTGCTGCCGCCGGCATCGACACCGTTCAGGTCGAGCGTGCCGCCGCTGCCAATCGTCACGGCCGAATTGGCCGAGAAGCTGTTATCGAGCAGGCCCGTGCGCAGCATGCCGGTACCGCTGATCACTGTGTCGCCGGAATAGCTGTTGGCCGTGGTCAGCGTCAGGTTGCCGATATTGAGCAGTTGCAGCCCGCCGGTGCCGCTGATCGCGCCGCTCATCTGCAGGTTGCGCGTGCGGTTATAGGCCAGCGTGCCATTGTTGACGATCGCGCCCGCCACCGCGCCGCCATTGGTGGCGTCGAGATCGTCGAAGCGCAGCGTCGCGCCGGCAGCGATCGTCGCGCCGTTACGCAGCGTCTGCGTGTTGATGATCCCCCAGGTGCCACCCAGCACGTTGAGCGTATCGATGCCGGAGGTGTTAACCAGCACTTGTGCACCGGTACCGGTCAAGTTCAAGATGTCGGTGGCATTGGTGCTGGAGGCAGCCGCGATCGTTCCGTTGATAATCGAGCCGGTCTCGATGGTGAGCGTGTTGACGGTGTTGGGCGCGACGTTCGATGCCGAGCCACCGAAGGTTACTGCGACGCCGCTGGCGTTAGGGCCGGTGCCGGCCGTGGTGACGCTGCCGGCGGCAAGCGTGACACTGTTGGTCGTGCTGCTCGCGGTGAGGTTGATGCGGATCGCCTCGCGTGTCAGCGTCGAGGTCGTCAGGCCACCCTCGCCACCGCTGATTGTGCCACGGTTGATAATCGTGGTGTTGCCGGCACCGATGACGCCATAGACGCCACTAATGACGCCGGTAGCCTCGTTGGTAAGGGTCAGGTTTCCGTTGGCGCGAACGCCTTCGCCTTGGCTGGCGTTGTAGATTGGTTCTCCGGTGGTGCTGCTCACGCCCGTCTGCACCACGGTGCCGGTACCCGTGATCGTACCGGCATTGACGATAGTCGACGGTGCCGAACTGAGCACCCCTTCATTGCCGGTTATCGATCCGCCCACGGCATTGGTAAGATTGAGCGTGGCGCCGGGGATCGTTACTTCGACGCCCTGGGCGACTTGGCCGATCCCGGCAGTGTTGGTCGCACCCGTGCTGATGATCGTGCCCGAATTGTTGATCGTAATCATGCCGGTGTCGGCCGCGGTCGCGGTGATCTGGATCGCGTCGTTCGCGCCGCGGATGAGGCCGTTGTTGTTGATCGTGATCGTGCGTTCCCAGACCGGAGCGACGGGAACCGTTGGCGGGTTCGCCGCACCGCCGGTGCCGCTGATCGCGCGGCCATTGGTCGTGCTGGTGGGTACACCTTCGATCGTGCCGTTATTGGTGATCACGATGCCGGTGCCGGTGCTGGCGCCGTTGATCGTCACCGCGCGGTTGCCCGCGACCTGGATCGTGCCGCCCGCCGCCACGGTCAGCGTGTCGTCGGCGTCCAGATTGATGTTGCTGGTCCTCGTCGTTCCCGCACCAACCGTGGTGTTCTGTGCATGCGCCACCGTGGGCAGCGCCGCGAAGCAGGCGGAAATCAGCAGGCGGGTGCGCACGCTGCGGGCGCGGATCGAAAAGGTCATGAGTCTTCCTCCCCAGAAGCGGCGCGTTCGGCCGCATTGGTCTCGCCAGTGCTCTGGCTGCTTGTGATTTCGTGAGCGCGCGCCGCGGCACTCGCCCTCGCCGCTCCTTAGGCGGCGGTGATCGGCGCTAGGCCGGCGTCGGCATCTTCGCTTGCACTCCCATGGCACACCTCTCTGCATATTCCGGCTTTTCCCGGTCCAGACGGACCGGCTGCGGAATTGTGGTGATAAGGCCCGATCTCCGGTCCGGAGTCAATAGAATGGTTAGTCCAGTAATAAGATACTGGTCTGGTCCAATCTTAGCCAGATTTGTAAGCCGATGGTTCGCGCCAAATCGCCGGACGCGTCGCTCCGCACGCGCACCGGACGAGGACGCGCCGAACCACGCCACGCCTCGCGCGACCCTTCGCAAGTTTCAGGGATGGAGCGCGCCGCAGCGGCGCGGGCGGATCAGCTCAGCTGAGCGCTGATCAGGAAGCGGTTGCGGCTGGCCTCGGACTTGCGGCGGAGCTCCAGGATTTCCTGCTCTTCGTTCGCCTTCAGCATCGCCTCGAGCAGCCGGCTGAAATGCTTCCGCATCGCCGTGCGCGCCGCGACCGAATCGCGCTGCTTCAGCGCCTCGAGCACCGCGGCATGCTCGTCATGGCGGGTGTCGTCGTCCTTGTGGCAGACCGAGGCGTGGAGCGCGCAGATCTCGGGGATCTCGGTGCGCATCCGCCAGAGGGTATTGATCACGAACATGATCGCCTGGTTGCCCGAGGCAGAGGCGATGGTCAGGTGGAATGCCCGGTCCGCGTCGGTGGCGGCGGCGCTGCCCTCCTCGGCTTCGGACATGGCGGCGACCAGCGCCTCCAGTACTTCGATCTGCTCGTCGCTGATCGTCGGCGCGGCGAGCGCGGCCGCCTCGGACTCGAAAAGCGAGCGCGCCTCGGTCAACTCGAACGCACTCACCACCGGCAGCGCGCCGGCAGCCTGCTCACCGCGATCGCAGACATAGACGCCCGAACCGGTCTTGATCCGCACCAACCCCTGCGCCTGCAGCGCGATCTCGGCTTCGCGGATCGTGACTCGGCTCACGCCCAGCCGCTCCGCCATCTCCCGCTCGCCGGGCAGCCGCGATCCGGGAGGGAAAACACCCTCCGCGACCATCGCGGCAATCCGCTCGGCGATATCCTGGAAAAGACGGCGTTCAGCCATAAAGCCCTCAGTTCTTGGTCGGAAGCGAATGCAATGCCTTAGACTGCGCCCATTTGGAATAGGCAATTGGTCCGCACCATCGCATTCGCCCAGATTAGCGCAGGCGAAGGCGGAAGCTCAGGAAATATTGCGGGCCATAATATTCGACATTCCGGGTGCTGCCGACGACCGGCATGTACTCGACGCGCGGCTCGTTGAAGAGGTTGAGCGCCTGGAAGCGAATATCGGCCTGCTTGTTGATCTTGTAGCTTATGTTCGCATCGAAGGTGTTGTTGCCCTCGACGTAGCGCAGCTGGGTATTGTCGCTGGTGAACGCCTGATAATAGCGCGAGCGGTAGCGATAGATGCCCTGGAGCGAGATCGGGCCGAGCTCGTAGAAGGCCTGGGCCGAGAAGACGTGCTTCGAATAGCCGCTCAGCCCCGCCGCCGGGATCAGCCCGGGGATCAAGTCGCCGGTCGCGCTGTCGATGATGTCGCCATATTTGATGTCCTGCGTCTTGTAGTTCGACCAGGCATAATTGTAGCTCAGCTTCACGCCGAACCCGTCGAGCGGCTTGGGCAGCCAGGTGAACTGGTTCGAGGCAGTGATCTCGACGCCGTAGAGATCGGACTTGTCGTTGCTGTTCGTGGTCTGGGTGACGGGCACGGCAACGTCCTGGCCGCCGATCGTGAAGTTCTCGTCGGTGGTGATCGGGATCTTCCCGCCAGTGAACTGCTTGTAATAGAGCGTCGCCGCGAACAGCGTGTCCTTGTTGGCGTAATATTCGAACGCCGCGTCGGCATTCCACGACATGGTCGGCTTCAGCCGCGGGCTGCCGGTCGCGATGATCGAGTCGATCGCCTCGGTCACCGAATTGAAGCCGGTGCCGGTGCCCACTTCGAGCGTGATCGTGCGGCCGGCGCCCAATGCGCTCGGCGCGGGACGCGACATCGCGCGATAGATGCCGGTGCGGACGCGCATCTTGGGGCTGAGGTCGAAGATCGCGTTGAAGCTGGGCAGCCAGCGCATCGAGCCCGAGGTGATTTCGGTGCCGGTGAAGGTGCCGTTCGCGCGCAGCGAGATCGTGCCGTCGGTGTTGTTGATCACGTCCAGGCCGGAGCGCAGGCCGTTCGCCGTCACCTGGGTATGGACACCGCGCAGGCCGAAATTGCCGCGCACGTGCAGCCCGGCGAGCTCGCCCGAATAGCTGGCCATCACATAGCCGGCCCAGGTCTGCTCGGTGACGTCCGAATTGTCGACCGAGCGCAGGTCGCCGGTGTTGCCCGGATCCTCGGTGCCGAGATAGTTGCGGAACTGGCAGAGCACGTCGAACGTGGCAAAGCTGCCGATGCTCGGGCTCGGCCCGTCGGCCAGGAAGTTGCGCTGGGCGAAGGGCGTGCGGCACGCCAGGTTCACCGCCCGGTCCACCGCCAGGCTGTCCTGGGTGATGATCTTGTCGTTGCTGTAGCCGAAGAACTTGCGCTGCGCCCAGCGGCCGCCGACTTCGATCCGCTGGATGAAGCCGTCCAGCGCATAGCTGGCGTCGAGCCGCCCCGAATAGATCTCGTCGTCACGCCCGTCCTGCGAGCGGGTCAGCTGCGCGTCGTCGCTGAACGCAGTGTAATCGGTCGGGCTGAAGCGCGAATCATAAGTGAAGACCGGCAGGAAGCTCTGCGTGAGGTCGACATGATAGGGGATGCGCTGGTTGTTGATCGCCGTCCGGTTGCCATAGATGTCGAGCGGATCGGTGCGCAGGCGCGACACGCGGGTGATGTCCAGGCGCGTCGTGTGCGAATAGCCGAAGTCCGCGGTCACGGTCAGGCGATCGGCCGGCTTCCATTCGACATTGCCGCCCAGGCCCAGATATTTCTCGTCGCGCTGGAACAGCGCCGACTGCGACTGCATCGTCGCCGAGCCATCGGCCGACAGCAGCTGGTGGTTGTCGCCGATCACGACATTGTGGAGGTTGTAGCGGCCCTCGGCAGTGCCGAAGTCGTGGCGCTCCTCGCTATACTGGCGCCGCGAATATTGCAGGTCGAGATTGACGTCGATCGTCGGACTCGGCTGCCACTGGATCGCCCCGAACACGGCGTTGCGCAGGTCCGACGTGATCATCTGGCGATAAAGATACGAGTTGGACGCGTGGTAATAGGGCGTGCCCGAGTTGCCCTGCGGCCGCGTCACCTCGGTGCAGTTGGTGGTCGAGACCACCGCCGCGTTGCAAGTGAACCAGGTCGAGCTGGTGTAGAAGCGCTCGACCGGATCGCTCACGTCATTGCGCTGATAGCCGATCGAGATGCCCAGCTTGCCCAGCTCGCCGACATTGAACTGGTCGATATAGCTGACCGTCGCGCGGTAGCCATACGGGCTCGAGCCGCTGATCCGGTCCTGATAGGGATTGTAGTTGCCCTTGATCTCGGCCTGGATCTGGCGGCGCTTGTAATCGAGCGGCTTGCGCGTCTCGAGCATGACCGAGCCGGCGACGCCGCCCTCGATCAGGTTGGCCTGCTGCGTCTTGTAGATCTTGATCGAATTGAACAGCTCGGACGGGAACTGGCCGAAATTGACGGCGCGGTCGCCCGAGCCGTTGGTCGCCTCGCGGCCGTTGAGCGTGGTCAGGCTCAACCCCGAGCCGAGGCCGCGGATCGAGACTTCGGTCGGGCCGTAATTGGCGCGGTCGATCGTGGCGCCGGTGATCGTCGCGATCACTTCGCCGACCGACTGGCCGGGCAACTCGCCGATTTCCTTGGACGAGACCGCGTCGACGATCGCGTCGGCGTCGCGCTTGGACTGGATGGAGGTCTGGATCGTCTCGCGGATACCGGTGACGATGATCGCGCCTTCCTGCGCCTGTTCAGGCGTCTCCGGTGCGGCCTGCTCCGCCGGAGCCGGCGTGGTGTCCTGCGCCCAGGCCGGCGTGACCGCCAGCGCTGCGGCGATCGACACGCTCGTCAGAAGAACCGAGCGCGCACGCGTACGGACGGAGACCACAGCCATTCAAATCCTCCCAGATTCGTATTTTTATACCAATTCTATGAACCACAGGTCAGGAGAGTGTCAATGATATCTTGATACCAATTCTCCAATCCGCTTAGTGCGGCACCTCAAAACGGGATAGGAGGATTGGATGGCAACCGAACCGGCAGGCAGCGGACCAGCACGGATCATCGGCTTCGGCGAAGTGCTCACTCGCCTCGCGACCCAAGACCGCATCCAGCTTCCCCAGGCGCGCAGCCTCGATCTGCACATCGGCGGGGCGGAAGCCAATGTCGTGGCGGCGCTGGCATCGCTCGGGCACCGCACCGCGATGGTTTCGGCGATTCCCCAAGGCGGCCTGGGCGAAGGCGCCTGGCGCGCGCTCAGTGCGGCGGGTGTCGGCCTGCAGCACAGCTTTCGCGCGGCCGGCCGGCAGGGCCTCTATTTCCTCACCCCTGGCGGATCGCTGCGCGCCTCGGAGATCCTGTACGACCGCGCCGGCAGTGCCTTTGCCACGCATGACTGGACCGGGTTCGACTGGCAGGCGGCGTTCGCAGGCGCCGACTGGCTGCACGTCTCGGGCATCACGCCCGCACTCGGCCCCGACCTCGCGCTGGCCACCCACAGCGCGATGGCGGCGGCCCGTGCGCTCGGCCTGTGCATCTCGTTCGACGGCAACTACCGGCCGGCGCTCTGGGAGAGCTGGGACAGCAACCCCCGCGCGATCCTTACCGAGCTGGTCCGCCAGGCCGATCTGTTCTTCGCCAATCACCGCGACATGGCGCTGCTGCTCGACCATCCCTTTTCGGGCGACGGCGAGGCGCGGCGGCGCGAGGCGGCGCTGGCCGGCTTCTCGGCCTTCCCGAACCTGAAGTGGATCGCCTCCACCGCCCGCCATGTCGAGACCAGCGACTGCCACCGCCTCGCCGCCCGGATCGACACGCCTGAGATCGGCTTCCAGACGCGCGAAGTCACGATGCCCGGCATCATCGACCGGATCGGCGGCGGCGACGCCTTTGCCGCCGGCGTACTGTACGGGCTGATCGAAGGCGCCCCTGTCCCCCGCGCCGCCGAACTGGGGCTGGCGCTCGCCTGCCTCAAGCACAGCGTGCCGGGCGACATGGCGCTGTTCGCGCGCGGCGATGTCGAGGGCTTCTCCGGCGAAGGCGCGGATGTGAAGCGCTGAGCTTCCGTCAGCCTTGCAATGTAGGATTTCGTCTGGTTGCCTGATCGGGCCGGGCCGCGATCCGGCCGCTCTTTGATCTGTAGGAAAATAGGATCACGCTCGCGCAACGATGTTGCGAGACGCGCTGCATTCGCTGGAACTGTGTCAATTTAAGCGCCGCAAAAACCCGCTCTTGGCGTGAACTTGGTGAACATTGGCGATTCGCCCCGCACGCCGATGTTGGAAGCCTAGAAGAGCGTCCATATCGGGTTCGCCGGATCGGCGAGCAGCTTCACCGTCAGCGCGGCGGACATCACCACCAGCAGCGGCCGCACGCCTTTGCCGCCGAAGCTGATCGCCATCCGCGCGCCGATCTGGTTGCCCGCCATGTTCGCCACCGCCATCGCGATGCCCAGGCCCCAGAGCAGCTTGCCCCCGGCGATCATCGCGAGAAGCCCGGCCAGGTTGGTGGAAAGGTTGAGGAACTTGGTGTTGCCGATCGCCCGCACCAGCCCGAGCCCGGCCAGCGCCACCAGCGCGGTGGTCAGGAACGATCCGGTGCCCGGCCCGAAGAAGCCGTCGTAAAAGCCGATCGCCGCCGTGATCAGCGTCAGCCCCGCGGTGCCGAGCCGGGCCTGCCGGTCCTCCGCGCGCATCTTGGGAGCGAGCAGGAAATAGAGGCCGATCAGGATCAGCAACACCGGAACGAAGGCGGCGAGGAAGCTCGGGTTGATATGCTGCAACGTCACCGCCCCTGCCGCCGATCCGGCGAATGCGCCGATCGCGGGCACCAGGAAGCGCCGGAAATCGACATGGCCAGCGCGGGCATAGGTGAACAGCGCAGACCCGGTGCCACAGGCGCTGGCGAGCTTGTTGGTGGCGATCGCCGAGACCGGCGGAATGCCTGCCGCCAGAAGCGCAGGCAGCGAGATCAGCCCGCCGCCGCCCGCCATCGCGTCGATCGTGCCGGCGAGCAGCGCCATGGTGACGAGGAAGGCGAGGATGTCGGGGGTAAGATGCATAGAATCAAAACCCTCTACCGCTTGCGGGATCATCAGGTCGGTCATGCCCCCGGCATGGCCTAAACAGCGCGGGGCGCTGTTTGCCTGATGATGGTGGCGAGGCAAAGCCGAGCCGGGTTAGGGTCAGTGCTGGCGGCAGGTACGTGTCTCTCGAAGACACCCTCACCCTTCCGCCGCTTCGCGGCTCCCTCCCTCTCCCGCAAGCGGTAGAGGGACAAAAAGAGGAGGCGCGACCGAGCGATCGCGCCTCCAGGGATGGAGCTCTTTAGGGAAGCAGCTGGCTGCTCAGTTCGGGAACGGCGACGGCCAGGTCATAGGCGACGATCTTCGCGAAGACCTTGGCACCGGCTTCGCCGACATGGGTGTAATCGAACTTCTCGATCGTTCGGCCGCGCGGACCGGTCTTGGGCAGGGTCGAGGACGGCGGCGATTCCGGCGCCGGGCGCGGACGCAGCGTGGTGCCTGCCTTGGCCGCGGTAATCTCCTCCGGCAGCGGCTCGGCCATGGCGAGCTTGGTCGCCTCGACCGCGCCGAGCTGCTCGACCGCCTTGGCGCTGTCACGGTTCAGCTCGACCACCGGCACCTTGTTCTCGGTCGCGACCTTGCGGACCGCATCGGCCCAGGCCGCCAGCGTGTTGTTGAGCTTGCCGCCCCGGAACTCGCGGCGCGAGAGCGGGGTGACCAGCACCGGCACGGCGCCGGCGGCACGCACGTCGAGCACCATCTGCTTGAGGTTCGACTGGAAGTCGGTGTTCAGGTCGGTCCAGCGCTCGGCCTTGGTCGACTGGTCGTTATGGCCGAACTGGATGAGGACATACTTCTTGGCATAGCCCTGGGCCGCCGCTTCGCTGAGCGCGATCTTCCACGAACCCTCGGCCTGGTAGCTGCGGGTCGAGCGGCCGCCGCGGCCCAGGTTCAGGCAGGCGACGCTCGACTTGACGTGATAGGCGCAGAACACCGACGCCCAGCCGCTGCCGGGCGCCATGGTCGAGTCACCCACGAGGATGATCTTGTAGGCGGAGATCGGCGGCGCATCGACGCGCTTCTCGCGCTTGTCGAGCGAAGGCTGCGCCTCCGAAGTCTGGGCGAAGGCCGCCCCCGGCAGTGCCGCCAGTGCGGCAAGCGTGATCGCTGTTTTCAGCATGGTAATCCCTCCCAGTTGCGGCCTTCGTCCCTTGGATCAGGAGAAGGCGAGACCGCCGTTGATGTCCAGATTGACGCCCGTCAGGAACGCCGAGTCGTTCGAAGCCAGGAAGACGACGGCCGAGGCCACTTCGTCCGGATGGCCTTCGCGGCGCAGCGGCGTGTTGCCGGCCACCGCCTTGCGCCCCTCGGGCTTCGAGAAGGTGTCGTGGAAGCTGGTGCCGATCAGGCCCGGGCACAGCGCGTTGACGCGGATGCCCTGCGGACCCAGCTCCTTGGCCAGGCTGCGGGTGAAGGTCATCAGCGCGCCCTTGGCAGTCGCATAGATCGACGCGCCCGGGCCACCGCCGTCGCGGCCGGCCAGCGACGACAGGTTCACGATCGTGCTGCCTTCGCCGAGATGCGGCAGCACTGCCTTGGTGACCAGGAAGGCCGACTTGAGGTTGAGCTCCATGACATGGTCGAAGAACGCCTCGTCCATGTCGGCCAGCGTCTTGCGGGCAACTATGCCGCCGGCGACGTTGACCAGCACGTCGACGCGCTGGCCGAAAGCCTTGGTGGTCTCCTCGACCAGCTTGGCCACGTCGGCCGGCTTGGTCACATCGGCCTGCACCAGGATCGCAGTGCCGCCGGCGGCTTCGATCTCGGCGACCGTGGCCTGCGCGGCCTCGGCGTCGCTGCGATAGTTGACGGCGACCTTGGCGCCCTCCGCTGCGAGCTGCAGCGAAACCGACTTGCCGATGTCACGCCCGCCGCCGGTTACGATGGCGACTTTGTCCTTCAATTTCATGCTTTGCCCTACTTGGTCTGGAGAGGAGTGGTTTCGACGCGCGGAATTCCGCGGCCGAGGATGAGGATGGCGAGGAGCGCGAGCGGCACGATCGCCGCGGCGAGTGCGAAGATCGGCGCATAGCCATGCGTGGTCATCACCGGGACGAGCCAGGTGGTGATCAGCGTGCCGGCCACCGCGGCGGTGCCGCTGATGCCGGCAAGGCTGCCGACCGCGCCGCCGGCGAAATAGTCGCCCGGCATGGTCTGGATGTTGTTGATCGCCACCTGGAAGCCGAACAGGATCACTGCGATCAGCAGCACCGCGGTCAGCGGGGTCGAGGCGCTCGCGGTGAGTAGCAAAGCCGGCAGCATGATCACGCAGCCGATCGCGATGGCGAGCTTGCGCGCCGCCAGCGCAGTCCAGCCGCGGGCGATGAGCAGGCCGGAGAACCAGCCGCCGCCCAGGCTGCCGAGCATCGCGCCGACGAAGGGCACCCAGCCGAACATGCCGATCTGCTTCACGTCGAAGCCGAAGGTCTCGGCCAGGTAGATCGGCAGCCAGGAAACGAACAGCCACCACACCGGATCGATGAAGAAGCGCGCGATCAGGATCGCCCAGCTCTGGCGGTAGCGCAGCAGCTCGAGCATGCCCGGCGCAGGCGCCTCGCTCTCCGGGGCGTCGGCAGTTGCCGGACGCGCGGCGATGTGCGCCCGCTCTTCGTCGCTCAACCAGGGGTGGCGATCGGGATCGGCACGGTAGATCAGCAGCCAGGGCACGAGCCAGAGCAGCCCGAGCACGCCGACCAGCACGAAGGTCGCCCGCCAGCCGAACCCGCCATAGAGCGCAGCCACCGCGGGCGCCGCGATGATCGCGCCGATCGCGGCACCGGCGTTGAAGATGCCCTGCGCGAACGCACGCTCCTGCGGCGGGAACCACAGCGCATTGGCCTTGACCGCACCCGGCCAGTTACCCGCCTCCGAAACGCCCAGCGTGGCGCGGAAGAACAGCAAGCTGCCCAACGAGCGGACCAGCGCGTGCATGCCGATCGAGACCGACCAGATTGCAATCGCGATAGAGAAGCCGACCCGCGTGCCGATCCGGTCGAGCAGCTTGCCGAACAGCGACTGGCCGAGCGCATAGGCGACCATGAACACCGTGACGATCAGCGCATAGTCCGACTTGTCGGCGCCGATGTCCTTCGACACCGCCGGCCACATCACGGCGAGCGCGTTGCGGTCGATATAGTTGATCACCGTTACCAGCCCGATCAGGCCGATGACGAACCAGCGGAGCCCTTTGACCTTGGTCATCGGCTCAGTTTCCCTTGGCCGCGTCGAACCGGGCGAAATGGCCCTTCCAGTCGAGCTTCTTGCCGTCGACCGTCGCGCTGTGTGCCGCCGCCGCATCGGCCGAGAAGGCGATGGCGAGCGTGACGCGGCGGCCGTCGGCCAGCACGATCGTGATCACATCGGCATCGCCGGTGCGGACATGGGTGAAGTCCTTCACCCGGCTGTTGCTCGCGGTCGTTTTCTCTTCGCCCGCATCGTAATTGCCGTGCGGCTCGAGCAAATTGACGAACTGGGCATTGGCCGCCCCGGTCACCCGCTCGATCAGCAGCGGCTCGCGGCGCAGGTTGAACTTGGGATCGTTCGCGCCGCTCTCGCCCAGGATCACGCTGGCGCCGGCCGGTGCGATCATGCGGTAGGTGTAGAAGCGGTTGTCGTTGATCCAGGTGACCGCGCCGTTCGCCGCGGTCGGCGTGCCGGTCGCATCGACCCAGATGTGCTGATAGCCGTTCGCCTTGCCGAGCACCGGCCGTTCGGCGGCGTTCGACTGGAGCGGGAAGCCGATCGCGGTGATCTGGCCGGCATAGTGCAGCGGCAGGTCATAGGTGGCGGGCTTGTCGCCGGTCACGTCGAGCAGGTCGACGATCATCGGGCTCTCGATGCCGTCCATCGGCAGCTGGATCAGCGTGCGGCGATAGCGGACGCCCGGATAGGCGCCGACCATCTCGGCGGTGCTCACCGTCGCCTGCGGCGTGCTCGCCCAGAACAGCTGCTTGGGGGCCAGGCTGTCGCCTACCTTCCACTTGCCGCCGAAATTGCTGGTCTCGTTCACCACCAGCGTGTTGTGGGCGACGGTCTGCTTCGCCCAGGTCTCGTTTTCCTTGAGGTAGCGCCCGCCGTCCTTGCTCTCGACGTTGAGGAAGCGCGCGGCGCCGTAATCGGTCACGATGGCGTGGCCGTTGTCGTAGAGAATCCAGTTCAGCTTGTCGAAATGGCCATGGCCCATGCCCATCGCGCTGTTCTTGGCGACCAGCACCTGGTCGGTATCGCCCGGCCCCGAGCGCATGATCGCCAGCCCGCCCAGCTCGCCCTTGGGTCCGTCGCTCAGGAACTGCGAGGCATAGGGGAAGGGCTTGGCCTTACCGGCCGCCAGATCGCGCGCCACTGCCAGGCCGTCCGGCGTCAGCGTCGTGCGGCCCTGCCACTGCGCGATCGACAGCAGCGCCGGATCCTTGGTCACCTGATAGCCGATCGCCACCGACTGGTAGAGCTCGTCGGTCTTCAGGCTCTTGTCCGGCATCGCGTCGTTGAACGGGAAGAAGAAGCCATCGTACGTCGTCTGGATCGAGGTGCGGATCGCCTTCAACAGCACGCCGTCATGATGCTGGAAGATCTTCTGCTCGGGCTGGTTCGCCTCGATGAAGCGCGCGAACAGCACGAAGGGCAGCATCGCATAGCGCTGATAATAGGGCCCTTCGACATAATAACCGTCGGGCGAGAAGAGCTGGTCGATCTGCGCCAGGAAGCCGAACTTGCCGTCGCGCTTCAGGCCCTTGAGCGCCACCTCGACGAAGTCCTTGTCGCGCAGCGTGTAGCCGATCATGCCCACCGCGGCGCAGGCCCAGGTCGCATGGTTGTGGATCTGGTCGAACTCCTCGGCCTGGCCGGTCGAGAGGAAACTCGCCATCGGGCGGAAGACCTTGTCGTCGATCGTCGCGCGATCGGCGGCGCTCAGCGAGTCCCGGATCGCGTCATAGCCCTGCACCGCATAGACCGCCCAGACCGCGTCGTTGAGACTCTGCCAGAACAGCCGGCCCGGACGCTGGTCGCTCGCTGCCGGATGATTGCCGAGCGTGGGGTAGAGCCTAGCATACTCCAGCAGCTCCGCCTTGGCGAAATCGGCATAGCGCTGCTCACCGGTGATGCGGAAGAGGAGCCCCGCGCCGTAGATGGCGGTGTAGTTCCGCTTGTGCTGCTCGTGCGTGTAGCCGCCGCCCGGATCCTTGGGCACCGGCACGACGACGCCCGCCTTGATCGCCTTGTCGACTTCGCGGCGGACGCGCTTCAGTTCGGCGCTGAACAGCGGATAGGCCGTGGCGTCCTTGGCGGTCGCCGCCATTTCGGACGCGCGGAACAGCGTGGGCTGGTTGCCCGGCGCAGTCTGCGCCAGCGCGGGCGTGGCGAGCAGGAAGGTACCGGCGAGGAGGATCGCGAAACGAGTCATCAATTGCTTCCCGGAAGCGGCGAGGCCGCAGGCTTGGCGTACCAGGAGACACCGGTCTCCTCGCGCGTGATGGGCTTCAAGGTGCGGGCCGCGCCGAGCTTGGCGAGCGCCGGATCGGTCGGATAGAGCAGGCCATTGGCGGCGCGCTTGAGCGTCGCCGTCCGGCGGTCCATCGCGATGGGCAGGGCAGCGGGCCCGGGCACGGACATGACATTGCCGATGAAAGCGATCCCGGCGGTGTCCGACAGCGCCACGAACGGATCGCCGCGCTTGGAATTGACGAAAAGATTGCCGACGAAGCGGGTCGAGACCGGCGCGAGCGAGAGCTCCGCGTTCGCGCCGTTGCCGAGCGTGACCTTTGCCACATCGATCACGCTGTTGCGCTCGATCAGCGCATCCTGGACCTGCTCGTAGCGGTTGATCGGCGAATTGCGCACGCCGTTCATCAGCGAGATCGCGCTGTACGAACCGTCGCCGGCCAGCCCCTCGAGATAGTTGTTCCGCACCACCTGGCGGCGGTTGATCACGCGGATGCCGCCGGTGCGCTTCACGCCGTTGCCGAAGAAGACATTGTCCTCGATCCGGTTGCCGTGCCCATGCCGCATCACGAACGCGCCCTGGCTCTCGACCACGGTATTGCGGCGCAGGATGTTGGCGCCCGACTTGATCGAGACGATCTCGGCCTCGCCGTTGCAACGCTCGAAGAAATTGTCCTCTACCACGGTGAAGGAGTCGCTTTGCGATTCCTGGCTGGTGCCGATCCGTATCGTCTCGCCGCCATTTTCTCCCAAGGGAGGCCGCGGGCCGAAGTAATTATGGTCGATGCGGTGGTGGTTATCGAGCGGCAGAGTGGCCGCGCGGACCACGACGAGCATCGCGCCGCCATGCGCCTTGCCGATGAACTGCGAATGATCGACCCGGTTGTTGCGGCCGTAGAGCGATACCCAGTGATCGGTCTTCGCCTCGGTCGGCGCGCCATAGCTGTCGACCACCACGCCGGTCAGCCGCGAATTCTCCGCCCAGCGCTTGGTGCCGTCGCGAAAGGCGATCAGATCCTCGCCGGTGCCGTGGCCGTCCTTGAAGACCAGGTTGGACACGACGAGCCAGCTGCCCGCCATGCGCAGGCTCGAACTGCCGCTGAGGATCACCTTGCCCGGCGTCTCCGCGGTAAGCGTGATTGGCTTGGCCTCGCTGCCTACGCCCGCAAAGCGCACCGCGAAATCGCGCCATTCGCCATTGGCGAGCACGATCCGGTCGCCCGGCGCCAGCACCTTTGCTGCCGCGATATATTCCTGCTGATTGTGGACGAGGGTGTCGCGCGCCGCTGCCGGACAGGCAGATATCGCAACCATCACCATCGACAGCGCCCAAGGTCGCAAAGGATCCTCCCAACCGGCTCTACTGGCCGATGTGAGTGGCCTACCAGTCGGGATCAGGGCGTGCAAGCCAATTTAAATACCAATTCCCCGGACCAGAATTGACCTAATGGTTCTATACCATTTTACCGTCTCCGGTCACCATGCCCACTGGTGGCGCGGGTAGCCATCCACGACTCGGCGGGCGATCTCAAGCAAAGCGACGGAGAGCCCCGCAGCCTCGGCCCGCGCGATCTCCCCCGCATCCATGGCAGTGCCGTGGAGCCGGTACAGGATGGCGAAGCGGCGAAGCGCCTCGAGTCGCGGATTGGCGAGGCCAGCGACCCGACGCGAACCGAACAGCATTGCGCCCAGCCGCTCGATCCGGCGTGGTGCACGCAGCGAGGCGCGGCCATCGGCCTGGGAGAGCTGGAGCGTGCGCAGTTCGAGCGGGCTCAACACCGTTTCGGCGGGCACACTGTTGGCCAGGCCCTGGAGCAATCCGGCACTGGTATCGAGGTACGCCATCGTAATTTCCCTAAGAGGTGCAAGCAGCGCATTTAGGCGCGACGAGTGCGCACGATTAGCCGTGCCAACGGCATCGCAATGTTTCGCCAAGTGCAACAATCCGGAGACGAAGCCACGCTAGCGGTCGAGGTGCCCGAAATGCACCGGCGACAAATCGGTTAGAGCGCGCGACGAAAGGGCTTGATACTTTATATCATCGCCAGTACCGCAGCGCAGCAAGTTCCATGGTTCAGGAAGATTCGTTGATGTTGCGTCCCCTGCTGCTCGCCTCCGCCGCCCTGCTCGCCCTGCCCGCCTATGCGAATGAAACGCCGGGCAGCACCAACGACGCTCCGGCGACCGCGAGCGCGGAAACCCCAGCCTCCACTGCAAGCGATCAGGACCATGACCAGCCCGGCGCGCAGATCGTCGTCACCGGCACCCGCGCGCGCAACACCGCCGATGTACTCGGCGGCACCTCGGTGCTCGCCAAGGACGAGCTGACCAACGACCTGCGCCCGACGATCGGCGAGACGCTGGCCCAGCAGCCGGGCGTGTCGGCCAGCTCGTTCGGCCCCAACGCCTCGCGCCCGGTGCTGCGCGGCTTCATCGGCGCCCGCGCGCCGTTGCTTACGGACGGCATCGGCAGCATCGACGTGTCGAACACCTCGGCAGATCACGCGCCGATCATCAACCCGCTCACTGCCGACCGCATCGAAGTGCTGCGCGGGCCGACTGCGCTGATCTTCGGCCCGTCGGCGATCGGCGGCGTGGTCAATGTGATCGACAGCCGCATCCCGCGCCACATGCCCGAAGAAGCGATCCATTTCGACGGCATCGCCACTTATGGCAGCGCCGCCAACGAGCGCTCGGTCTCGGGCTCGGCCGATGTGCCGGTGGCGAGCAAGATCGTGCTCCACGCCGATGGCAGCTTCTCGCAGACCGGTGACCAGCGCACCGGCGGCTATGTCCTCAGCCGCGAACTGCGCGCCCAGGCGGCGGCCAGCGCCGATCCCGACATCCAGGACCTGGCCGACCTGAAGGGCAAGGTGCCGAACACCGCCGCCAAGACCTGGGACGTCGCCGGCGGCGCCGCGATCGTCGACGGCACCAACAATCTCGGCTTCTCGGTAAGCCATTTCGACACCTTCTACGGCGTGCCGATCCGCTATTCGCTCGATCCCGCGGTCGAGGCCGAGCAGGTGCGCCTCCACGCACAGCAGACCCGGGTCGATATCCGCGGCGAAGTCGATACCGGCGGTGGCGTCTTCCGCCAGATCCGCACCCGCTGGGCCGCAGCCGACTACAAGCACTCGGAGATCGAGGATACCGGCGCGGTCGGCACCACCTTCTTCAGCCAGGGCTATGAGGGCCGGCTCGAACTGGTCCAGTCGGTCCACGGCGGCTGGGAAGGCCTGGTTGGCGGTCAGTTCTCGATCCGTGACATGCATGTAATCGGCGACGAGAAATTCCTGCCCAAGAACGAGGCGCAGCAGTTCGGCCTGTTCACTCTCCAGTCCTTCGACGCGGGCCCGTTCAAGGCCGAGGCGTCCGCGCGTTTCGAGCATAACGAAGTGAGCGCCCAGGCCGATGCCGATATCGGCAACCCGGCGTACAACCGCATTTTCGACAGCTTCTCCGCCTCGCTCGGCGCCAGCTACGCGATCGCCGACGGCATGCGCTTCGGCGTCAACGTCTCGCGCGCCGAGCGTGCACCGACCCCGGAGGAACTGTTCGCCAACGGCCCGCATGCCGGCACCCAGGCCTATGAGATCGGCAACCCGAATTTCGGCACCGAGAAGAGCTGGGGCGTGGAAGCGACCTTCAAGGGCAATGGCGATGGCTTCGCCTTTTCGACCGCGGCCTATTACAACTGGTTCACCGGCTATATCTACGACACGCCGACCGGCGCGACGCAGGACGACCTGCCGGTATTCCAGTACAACCAGGCCAGCGCCCGCTATTACGGCTTCGAAGCCGAAGGCTCGCTACGCATCGCCGAAGTGAAGAACTTCACCGTGAACGCCACTGCGCTGGCCGATTATGTCCATGCCGAGATCGTCGGCACCGGCCCGGCCCCGCGCATCCCGCCGCTGCGCATCAATGGCGGACTCGAAGCGACGTCGGACTCCTTCACGCTCCACGGCGAAGTCGAGCATGTCTTCGACCAGACCCGCATCTCGGCCTTCGAGACGCCGACCGACGGCTTCACCTTCGTCAACGCCTCGGTCTCGTGGAAGCCCTGGGGCGCCGGCTCGAACACCAGCCTGATGCTCTCGGCGAACAACATCTTCGACGTCGAGGCCCGCCGCGCAGCGAGCGTGCTCAAGGATTACGCGCCCCTCCCCGGCCGCGACATCCGCGTGACCGCGCGCATCCAGATCTGACCCTTTCACACCCCCGTCATCCCGGCGCAAAGCCGGGATGACGATTGGGGAAACTCGGGAAGGATCATTGCATCCCACCCATCGTTGGGCGATCCGATGCCCATGCAGTCCCCCGCCCCCGAAGCCCCGCCCAGCTCCCGCCGCGTGCCCTGGCCGATCCTGATCGGTGCAGGCTTCGCGCTGTTCCTGCTCGCGCTGATCTGGTTCGGCCACGAGTTGGTCGAAGGCGACGGCGCGAACGTGGACCGCGCGATCATGCTGGCGATGCGAACCGACGGCCATCCGATCGGGCCCGCCTGGCTCCCCTCGGCCGTGCGCGACGTGACCGCGCTCGGCAGCATGACCGTACTGACCTTCATCGTGCTGGTGAGCGCCATCTTCCTAAAGCTCGCGGGGCGGACGCGGACGGCCCTGCTCGTCATCGGCGCCACTTCGCTCGGCTCGCTCACTGTCGAGACGATCAAGGCAGTGATCGGCCGCTCGCGCCCCGATCTGGTCGGGCGGCTGATGGAAGAGAGCTCGCACAGCTTCCCCAGCGGCCATGCCGCGCTGAGCGCAATCGTCTACCTGACCCTCGCCACCTTGCTCTTCCCAGTGCTGCCGGGCCGGCGGGTGCGTATCTTCGCCGTGATCGTCGCGCTGATCCTCACCGTCTCGGTGGGCGTCAGCCGCGTCTATCTCGGCGTCCACTGGCCGAGCGACGTCGTCGCCGGCTGGGCGTTCGGCGGCGTCTGGGCAATGCTGTGGTGGCGGATCGAGCTTCAGCTGCTCAGTCGGACGCCGGGAGCAGTGATCCCGACTTCTCCTTTGTCATGCTGAACTTGTTTCAGCATCCAACGCGCCGCCCGCGATATCCTTCGCGGAAAGTTGGACCCTGAAACAAGTTCAGGGTGACGGAAGCGTCGCACCGCGTGGCTGTCAGATCAGCCCCGGCGCTCGGCGAGCTTGCGTTCCCAGGCCAGCGCATCCTTGACGATGCCTTCCAGGTCGTCGTGCATCGGCCGCCAGGGCAGCGCCGCCAGGATCGCGCCATTGTCCGCGACCAGCGCATCCGGATCCCCCGCACGCCGGCCCTCCAGCTTGCGCTCGATCGTGACGTTGGTGACCCGATCCACGGCATCGAGCACCTGCAGGACCGAGAAGCCGCGGCCATAGCCGGCGTTGAGCGTATGGCTCTCGCCAGGCCTGGCGATCAGCAGATCGAGCGCATCGACATGCGCGGCGGCCAGGTCGCTGACATGGATATAGTCGCGCACGCCGGTGCCGTCGGGCGTGGCGAAATCGGTGCCGAACACGCCGACCGAGGCGCGCTTGCCGGTTGCCGCTTCCACCGCGACCTTGATCAGGTGCGTCGCGCCCGCAGTCGACTGGCCGCTGCGTCCCTGCGGATCGGCGCCGGCGACGTTGAAATAGCGCAGCGCCGCATAGTTGATCGGGTGCGCGGCGGCGACGTCCTTGAGCATGATCTCGGTCATCAGCTTGGACATGCCGTACGGGTTAATCGGCAGCTTGGGGCTGTCCTCGCGCACCGGCACGACCTCGGGAATGCCATAGGTCGCGGCGGTGGACGAGAAGATGAAGTGCTTCACTCCCTCGGCGACGGCGCTTTCGATCAGCGCGCGGCTCGCGGCAGTGTTGTTCCGGTAATATTTGAGCGGGTCGGTCACGCTCTCCGGCACCACCACCGATCCGGCGAAGTGCATGATCGCGATGACGTCGTGCGCGCGGATCGCCGCGCGTACGGCCTTGTCGTCCTCGATGCTCGCCACGACCAGCGCCGCGCGTTCGTCGACTGCCCAGTCGAAGCCGGTGACGAGATTATCGACCACCACGACCTTCCACCCGGCATCGAGCAGCGCCAGCACGGCATGGCTGCCGATATAGCCTGCCCCGCCCGTCACCAGCACCGTGCCTTCGCGCATCTCAAACCCCGTCTTTGCTCTTGGGCGTCCTCAATCCTATCTAGGCGTCGATAGCAAGGAGTTCACGATGAGCATTGAAACCGCAACACTGGCCGGCGGCTGCTTCTGGTGCACCGAGGCCGTGTTCAACGACGTGATCGGCGTGCAGTCGGTCGAGAGCGGCTATATCGGGGGGACCAAGGAAAACCCGACCTACAAGGAAGTCTGTTCGGGCGACACGGGGCACGCCGAGGCGATCCGGGTGAGCTTCGACACCGACCAGATCTCGTACGGCGAGATCCTCGACATATTCCTGGCGACGCACGACCCGACCCAGCTCAACCGCCAGGGCAACGACATCGGCACCCAGTATCGCTCGGCGATCTTCCCGCATTCTGCCGAGCAGGAGCGCGAGGCGCTGGATGCGTTAGACCGCGCCCGTCCCGACTGGCCCGCGCCGATCGTCACCGCGATCGAGCCGCTCGGCGAATGGTGGTCCGCCGAGGACTATCACCAGGAATATTGGCAGGGCGACGGCCAGCGTAACCCCTATTGCCTGTCGGTGATCCCACCCAAGCTGCGCAAGCTCCGCAAGAGCTTCGCCGCGCGCAGCAAGGAAGGTGCGACTGCCTGACCGCAATCCGCCTCTCCGCAGCGCTCGATTCGGGCCGTGCGGAGGGGCGGCGCTTCTGATGACGCTTGCAATGTAGGATTTCGCTTGCTCCATACTGGCGGATGCAGACCGGCTTTCCCTCCCGCTCTCCGCGTGCACGCCGCGGGCCGACGCATGAGGAGGCGAAACCGGGGCACCGTAGCGTAAACTTCGTAAACTTCCGCGGCCCGTGGCGCGCCCGAATCCGCGGGCTGCCAAGTCTAGAATGCCGCGCGGCGCAGCCGGTCGTTGATCGCCACGCCGATGCCGGCCTCGGGGATCGGCGCGACGGCGATGGCGCGCGCGTCGCTCGCATCGGCGCGGTGCAGCGCATCGAACAAATTGGCGGCGGCTTCGGTAAAGTCGCCGCTGGCCGACAGGCTCTCGCTGCCGGCGACGGCGCCGAAGCCGATCAGATATTCACCGTCATTGGCCTTGGTGGCGTTCAGCCGCAGCGGCTTGCTCGGCGCATAATGGCTGTCGAGCTGGCCCGGCGCCACCACCTCTTCTTTCCCCGACGAAGGCCGGGGCCCAGCCTCGGAATCAAAGCGCGGGCCCCGGCCTTCGCCGGGGAAAAGCTCTTCTTGGCTCAAGGGCCCAGGCCGCAGGACCGTCGAACCCATCACGATCGTCGACTCCAGCCCCGCCGGCGTCGCGCCATCGTCGATCACCAGCGGGATGCGCCCGGCGAGACTCTTCGCCACATGCTCGGCCCGCGTCGGGCTGATCCCCCCGCTGGCATTGGCCGAAGGCGCGGCGAGCGGCTTGCCCGAAGCCTCGAGCAAAGCCTGCATCGCGCGATGCGCCGGCACCCGGATCGCAATCGTGTCGAGACCCGCGGTGACCAGCGAGGCAATCCCCGCATCGGCGCGCACCGGCAGCACCAGCGTCAGCGGCCCCGGCCAGAAGCGTTCGGCCAGATCGCGAGCGGACGCATCGAACACTGCAATTCGCTCGGCGGCGGTGAGGTTAGGCACATGGACAATCAACGGGTTGAAGCTCGGCCGGCCCTTGGCGGCATAGATCCCCGCCACTGCCCGCGACTCGGTGGCGTCGGCGGCGAGCCCGTAGACCGTTTCGGTGGGCACCGCGACGCATTCGCCGGCGCGAATCAGCGCGACAGCCTCGGCGATCGCCGCAATGCCGTAGGGTAAGATGCGCGGATTTGTCGGGCTCACCTCCGCGGCGCTATAGCGCCGGCAAGCAGACCACAAGAGAGGCCACATGTTCACCCCCGCCACCGCCGACCAGCGCTTCGTTCTCGAGACCATCGTCCGCCTGGAAGAGATAAGCGCCGAGGCCGCCGAAATGACCGATGCGGTACTGGAGGGCGCAGGCGCTTTCGCCGCCGGCGAATGGGCACCGCTCGAGCGCGAGGGCGACACCAGCGGCCCGAAATGGACCCCCGACGGCGTGAAGATGCCCGCCGGGTTCGCCGAGGCCTACCAGGCCTATGTCGAGGGCGGCTGGGGCACGATCGGCTCGCCGGTCGAGCATGGCGGCCAGGGCTTGCCGGTCAGCCTGTCGATCGCGGTGCTGGAGACCTTGGGCACCGCCAACATGGGCTTTGCGCTCGCCCCGATCCTGACCGTCGGCGCTGTCGAGGCGCTGATGCACCACGGCACCCCGGAGCAGCAGGCGTCGTATCTGCCCCACCTCTCGACCGGCGCCTGGACGGGTACGATGAACCTCACCGAGCCGCAGGCGGGCAGCGATGTCGGCGCGCTTCGCTCCACCGCCACGCCGGTCGGTGACGGCACCTTCAAGGTCAAGGGCACCAAGATCTTCATCAGCTTCGGCGACCACGACATGGCCGAGAACATCGTCCACCTCGTCCTCGCCCGCACCCCGGGCGCCCCGGCCGGCACCAAGGGCATCTCGCTGTTCCTGGTACCCAAGTACCGCCTGAACGAAGATGGCACGCCGGGCGACTTCAACGACGTCCGCACCGTCTCGATCGAGCACAAGATGGGGCTGCATGCGTCGCCCACCTGCGTGCTCTCGTTTGGCGACAATGACGACTGCATCGGCACGCTGGTCGGCCCCGAGCTGGGCGGCATCCGCGCGATGTTCACGATGATGAACAACGCCCGGCTGAACGTGGGCCTGCAGGGCGTGCAGGTCGCCGAGCGCGCCACCCAGCGCGCCGTCGCCTATGCCCGCGAGCGCGTCCAGGGCTATCGCGGCGGCGAACAGGTCGCGATTATCGAGCATCCCGACGTCCGCCGCATGCTGCTGCGCATGAAGGCGCAGACCCAGGCGGCGCGCGCGCTGGTCTATTACGCCTTCGGCCAGCTCGACCGCGCCCGCGCCGGCGATGCCGCGGCTGACAAGCGCGTCGAGCTGCTCACTCCGCTCGCCAAGGCGCATGGCACCGATCTCGGCAACGAAGTCGCGTCGCTCGGCGTCCAGGTCCATGGCGGCATGGGCTATATCGAGGAGACCGGCGCGGCCCAGCATTTCCGCGACGCCCGCATCACTCCGATCTACGAGGGCACCAACGGCATCCAGGCCGCCGACCTGGTGGGCCGCAAGCTCTCGATGGACAATGGTGGCACGCTGTTCGGCCTCATCGCCGATATGCGCGGCGATGCCGAGGACACCGGCCTGGTCAACCTGATCGACGCATGCGAGGAAGTCGCGCGCTATCTGCTCGCCAGCGAGATGGATGACCGGCTGGCGGCGAGCTATCCGTTCCTGACCATGTTCTCCACCGCAGTCTGCGGCTGGCTGATGGAAGCTTCCGGTCGCGCCGCAGCGCGCAGCGAGGGCGACCCCGCCTTCCTCAAGATGAAGCAGGCCGCCGCCCGCTTCTATGTCCAGCAGATCGTGCCCGAGGCGCTGGGCCTCATGCCCGCGGCCATGGCGAAAGCGGAAATGCTCTACGCGATCGATGCCGAAGGCTTCGCCGCGTAGAGCCTTCCCCCTTTAACTCATTTGCCCACGGGACCCACCGTCGTCGGCGACGGCGCCGGGGTGCGCTTGGGCACCGGCACGCGGTCGCTGATCGCCCACATCGAGTCGGTCTTGAGCAGGCCGTTGAAGATGCGGTCGTTCTGCTGGAAGATGTCGAGCGGCCCCGGCCCCGGCTTGGCGAGATAGCTCGAATTGCCGTTGGGCGCCGCGGCGCGGTGGTGGCAGTTCATGCAGTTGGTGCGGATCGGGTGATCCGCCGCCAGCTCGATATAGGGGTTGTAGGCGACCGGCCAGGTCGTCCCCTTGGGCACCGCCGAAAAGCCATAGGTCGAGGTCATCAGATAATGGCGCCACGGTCCGGGCGCCTGGCTCGCCGGAATGTTGGGCCGGTTGGCGGCATAGGGGCCCTGGTCGGGCTTGTCGTGCCACCAGACCGACTGGAAGGTCCAGGCGCCCTGCTCCTTGGTGATCATGTGCATCGCGATCATCACCAGCTGGTCGCCCGGCTGGAACATGCGGCCATAGGCCCAATAGGCCGAGGCATCGAGGATCGCGCGGTCGCACGCGTCCATCGTCGCGAGCTTGGGCTCGTAATGGTAGAACTGGTCGGTCCCGACCACCTGCGGCTTCTGGTAGACGTTCGGCCCCAGCGGCAGCGCGTGATATTTGACGCCGTGGAGGAAGCTCACCGATGCCGGCACCACCTGCGCCTGCGGCGTGGTGGTCAGCGCCACCGCGCGCGGCCACATGTTGATGTTCTCATATCCCGCATATTGGCCGCGATCGCTTTGCTGGTCGTCCCACACCGGCAGCGCGACAAAGCCGCCCTTGGGCACCGGCCACATCATCGGCTTGAGCACGATCGACTGGGCCGGCATCGCCGGCATCTCGGCCTGGGCCGCACCCTTGGGCAGCAGCCCCTGCAGCGTGCTGGTCTGGTAGAGCCCCTTGCTGCGAATCCAGTCATAGGCGGCCTGGTTGTAGGTCACGCCCGCAACCATGATGTCGCCATTGTTCTCGAAGGTCGGCCCATCCGCCAATGTCTGCAGCGACGATCCGGAGCTCGGCGGCTGGACGCACTGCGTCTTGCCGTAGCGCTTCAGCACCTCGGCGGGCAGCGCATATTCAGGCGGATAGGGGAAGTTGATCGGATCGGTGCCATTGAGGAACTTGCGCTGGCGCATCGGCAGCGTCGGCGGGCCGGCGAGCGTGCCGCCGAGCAGCTGGGTGCCATCCTCGGCCACCACCGTCGCGCTGGGCGACGGGCTCGGGCTCGGGGTGTTGCCGGCAAAGGCCTGGGTGGAGGTGCACCAGCTGCGCCACACCGGCTCGTTGCCCGTGTTGAGCGCCGCCCACAGATACCAGCCATGCGTGCGCGCCCGCGCCTGGTCGCCCGCGGCCACCCATTTCTCGATCGTGCCGGGCGGCTGCGGATAATCGAAATTCGCCGGGATCGGCGCGGGATTGACGCAGACGCTGGGCGCACCGCCGCTCGCAGTGGACGGTGCGGGCGCCTTTTCGGTACAGGCGACGATAGCGCCAAGCAAAGCCGCTGCGGGAATCAGCAAGAGCGCCGGATTTTTCAGGCGCGCGTTTAGTATAGCCATGACATCCCCCTGCCGTTGGATGTCGCACAACATACGCGCTTCAGGGCAATATCTTGCAGGCTATTGGCGCCGAATTGGTTTAACCTGAAGCAAGTCTACAGGAAACCCGAACACCCGCCCAGGCGGATCAGTCGTGGCGATTGCCGCCCGGATCGGCGCGGAAGCCGTCCTGTGCGCCGCCGCAGCGGCTGTCCTCGGGGTTCTTCTTGCAGAGCTTGCGCAGCTCCTTGCCCTCGCGCGCTTCCTTCTCGCGCATCTTGCGGCCGTAATTCCGGTCGGACTCGTCCTGGCTGGTCGTCGCCCAGTCGGCCGCCTGCGCGCCCGCCTTCACCGGCAGCGTGACGACATCGACCATCGTCTTGGCGATGCAGCCGCCGCTGAGCAGCGGCAGCGCGGCTACGATCGGAACCAGAAACTTGCGCATAAAAGCCTATCCCCCGGCGTGTGCATGCTGCCCCGCAGCCGCATCCCGCGCTTCGACACCAATATAGGGGAAATCGGTGAAGAAACCGTCCACGCCAAGCCCGATGAAATACAGGATCTCGTCTTTGATGCGACCATGCTCGGCCGGATTTGCGCCGGAGCGGTAGCTGGGCAGGAGGAAGAAGTTCTCCGCGCGAAACGTCCAGGGGTGCAGCTTCAGTCCGGCGGCATGCGCATCGGCGATCAGCGTGGTCGCCGGACCCGTGGCAGGCTGGATCATCGTCAGCTCCGGGCCGATCCCATATGCATAGGCGGCGACCGCCTTCAGCCCCTCGGGCGTGATCATCGCCTTGTAGCTCGGCTGCGCACCGTCCGCCGGGGCGCCCGCGCCCGCCATCAGCTGGATCAGGCGGACCTTGGTCATGGTCTTCAGCTTCCTGAGGTTGTCCACTTCGAACGACTGGATGAACACCGGCGCATCGGCCCGGTCCCAGCCCGCCGCCTTGAGCTTGTCGACCAGCCGCTGCTCCACGGGCAGGCCGATCGAAGCGAAGTAGGTCGGATGCTTGGTCTCGGGATAGATGCCGATCGTGCGGCCGGTCTGCTTCGACGCCCGCTTCGCCAGCGCGATCACTTCGTCGAGCGTCGGGATCTCGGCCTGGCCGTCGAACTTGGTGTTGTCCGGGCGCAGCTTGGGCAGCCGCTCCTTGGCGCGCAGCGTCTTCAGCTCGACAAGGGTGAAGTCCTCGGTGAACCAGCCCGTCATCGTCTCGCCGTCGATCGTCTTGGTCGCCTTGCGGGCGGCGAACTCGGAATGGTTCGCGACGTCGGTGGTCTCGGTGATGTTGTTCTCGTGTCGGGCGACGAGCACGCCGTCCTTGGTCGGCACCAGGTCGGGCTCGATGAAATCGGCGCCCTGCTCGATCGCGCGACTGTAGGAGAGCAACGTGTGCTCGGGCCGCTCCCCAGAAGCGCCGCGATGCGCGATGACGATGATCTTTTCCCCGTGCATGCCGTGATCCTGCCCCATCGCCATTCCCGGGGCCACCAGCATCAGCGCCAACAATATCGTTCTCGTCACGAAACGCTCCTTTCGATACGGCGTTAGGCCCAGGATATGACGGTTACGAGGCGATATGGCGGATAATGACAGCGTGCTCGCGGCGGCCCGCGCCTGGAAGGGCGAACGGCTGGCGCTGGCTACCGTCGTCTCGACTTGGGGCTCGGCACCGCGGCCGCGCGGCAGCCATATGCTGGTGCACGAGGATGGCCGCTTCGAAGGCTCGGTCTCGGGCGGCTGCGTCGAGACCGATATCCTGCAAGCCGCCGCCGAAGTGATCGCCGGGGCGCCCGCGATCGTGAAGACCTATGGCGTCGCCGACCCCGCTGCCTGGGAAGTCGGCCTGCCCTGTGGCGGCGAGATTTCGGTGCTCGTCCAGCCCGTCTCGGAGAGCGGCTTCGCGCCCGTCCTGTTCGACGCGATCGACGCCGCACGGGCCACAGGCGAAGCGTTCGACATCGGCACCGATCTCGCCACGGGCCGTTCCGTCGCCGGTCCGGGAGAATTCCTCAACCGCTATGATCCGCCGCGCCGGCTGCTGATCGTCGGCGCGGCCCAGATCGGCCAAGCCTTGGCGGGGCTGGCGCGCGAGCTTGGCATCCAGACCCATGTCATCGATCCGCGCGGGAGATTTTTGACGCCTGAGCGTTTTCCCAACGTGATGCGCGACGACCGATGGCCCGACGAGGCCGTGACCGCCCTGCGACCCGATCCCGCCACGGCCGTGGTGACGCTCAGTCACGACCCCAAGATCGATGATGCCGGACTCGCTGCCGCGCTGCGCTTTCCCACCGGCTATGTCGCCGCGCTCGGCTCGCGCAAGAGCCACGCGGCAAGGCTGGAGCGGCTTGCCGCGATGGGATTCACGTCCGCCGACCTCGCCCGCATCGAAGGCCCTGCCGGACTCGCCATCGGCGCGATCGGACCTGCCGAGATCGCCCTTTCCATCGCCGCAGCCATGGTGAAGAACTTTCATGCTCAAGCCTGACCAGACTGCCCTGATCCTGCTCGCCGCAGGCCGCTCGCACCGCTTCAACGACGGCGACAAGCTGGCCGAGTCCTTCCTCGACAAGCCGCTCGCCTATCATGTCGTGACGGCGCTTTCGCACATCCCCTTCGCCGCACGGATCGCGGTGGTCTCCGATACCGAGCTCGATTTCGGGGCGCTGGGGTATGACGTGGTCGAGAACCCCGATCCTTCGCTCGGCCAGGCGCGTTCGCTCTGCCACGGCGTGTCGCGGGCGCAGGCACTCGGCGCCGACGCCGTGCTCGTGGCCCTTGCCGACATGCCGCGCCTCACCGCCGCCCACATCTATCGCATGTTCGACGCAGCCGACGGCGCTGCCACGATCGTCGCCTCCTCGGACGGCGTGCGGCCGATGCCGCCTGCGCTGTTCGGCAAGGACATGTTCGCGGAACTGCTCAGGCTCGAAGGCGACCAGGGCGCGCGCGACCTGATCAAGCGCGGCCACCATGTCATCGCTCCGCCCGCCGAGCTGGTCGATGTCGATACGCAGGACGACCTGCGCGACCTGCGCGAACTCTACGGCCTGCGCACGGATGGACTTCCGGAACGCCCGCCCGCGCTCGTCACTCGTGACGAAGCGCGTCGATCGGATTGAGGCTCGCTGCGCGCCGCGCCGGGAAATAGCCGAACACCACGCCGATGATCGCGGAGATCGCAAAGGCGATCACGTTGATCTGCACGTCGAACAGGAACGGTAGCGAGCCCAGCCACGACATCAGCGCCACCGCCATCTGCGCGAGCAGCAGCCCGATCACGCCGCCCAGCATCGACAGCACCACAGCCTCGACCAGAAACTGCATCAGCACTTCGCTCGCCACCGCGCCGATGGCCAGGCGGATGCCGATCTCGCGCGTCCGCTCGGTGACCGAGACGAGCATGATGTTCATGATGCCGATGCCGCCGACGATCAGGCTGATCCCGGCCACCGCCGCGACGATCTGGGTGAGCAGGGTCGTCGTGCCGGTCAGCGTCGCGCTGATCTGCGCCGTGTCGAAGATGTTGAAGTCATCGTCCTTGCCGCCGGTGATGCTGCGGCGCTGGCGCAGCAGGTCGGTGATCGAGGACTGGATCTGCGCGCTGTCATAGTCGGGATCGGTGCCGACCAGCATCAGCCGGATGTCGCGGGTGCCCGTGAAGCGGCGCTGGACCTGCTTGATCGGCATGATGATCACATCGTCCTGGTCGCCGCCGAACCCGGCTTGGCCGCGCGTCGAGAGGATGCCGATCACATCGCACGAGACGCCGTTGACCCGGATCCGGTCGCCCACGGCCGAGCCGCCGCGGAACAGGTTGGTGCGGATCGTATTGCCGATCACGCACACCGCCTTGCCGGCCTGCTCCTCGATGGAATTCCAATAGCGCCCCTCGACGAGGGGCCAGGGCTGGACCTTGAAGAAGTCGTTGGTGGTGCCGTTGATCGTCGTCGACCAGTTGGCGCCATTGTAGATCACCGTCGCGGTGCTCTGCGCCTGGGGCGCGACCGCGCTGACGCCGGTGATCTGCTGGCGGATCGCCGTGACATCCTCTTCCTTGAAGTCGGGAGGGCGCGGCCCGCCGCCGCCGCGGCCGAAGCCCTGGCCGGGGCGGATCTGCAGGATGTTGGTGCCCAGCGCCGAGATCTGCTGCTGCACCGCCGCAGTCGTCGCCTTGCCCAGCGTCACCATGGTGACCACCGCGGCGACGCCGATGATGATGCCCAGCGCGGTCAGGATCGAGCGCAGCTTGTGGCGCAGGATCGACCGGATCGCGAGGATGAAGGTGGTGCCGAACATTATTGGCTCACGACCTCGCCCTGGTGGTGATGATCCTCGATCCGCTCGACCAGCCCGTCCTTGAAATGGATGATCGTGCGCGCGAACGCCGCCATGTCGGGCTCGTGCGTGACCATCAGCACAGTGATGTTGCTGGTCTTGTTGAGGTCGGTGAGCAGCTGCATGATCTCCACCGAGCGCTCGCTGTCGAGATTGCCGGTCGGCTCGTCGGCGAGCAGCACATCGGGGTTGGTGACGATCGCACGTGCGATCGCGACGCGCTGCTGCTGGCCGCCCGAAAGCTCGCCAGGCGTGTGATCCCACCACTGCTTGAGCCCGACCTTGTCGAGCGCCGCCATCGCCATCTCGCGCCGTTCCTTCTTGGGATCGCCGCGATAGAGCAAAGGCAACTCGACATTCTCGAGCGCGGAGGTGCGCGCAAGCAGGTTGAAGCCCTGGAAGACGAAGCCGAGATACTTGCGCCGCAGCAGCGCGCGCTGGTCGCGCTCCAGCGTCTCGACATGCACGCCCTTGAACAGGAACTCGCCCGATGTCGGCACGTCGAGGCAGCCCAGGATGTTCATCGTCGTCGACTTGCCCGATCCCGAAGGGCCCATCACCGCGACGAAGTCGCCCGCCTGGATCTCCAGGTCGACGCCCTTCAATGCCTGGAAGGCAGTGGCGCCTTCGCCATAGGTCTTCACGACCCGGCGGAGCTGGATCAGCGGCGCGCCCGCATCACTGGCCGCCACGCTGGCCTCCGGAGCTGCCGCCCGCACCACCCGAACGGCGCTGGCCGCCGCTGCGGCTCTTGCCGGTGCTGTTGCCGGCGAGCTGGCCGGTGATCACCTTGTCGCCCGGCTTGAGATTGCCGCCGGTGACTTCGGTGACCGTCCCGTCGGTGTCGCCCGTGGTGACATCCACCGGCTGCGGCTTGCCTTCGGCATCGAGGATATAGACCTGCTGCTTGCCGGACTGCGCGCCCTTCGCCTGCTTGTCGGCACCGCCCTGGCCGCGCGCGCCGCGCCGGCCGCCGCGCGGCACCAGCGCGCCGGCGATCCCGCCGGTGCTGCTCGCGCTTGGGCTGGCGTTCGGCGTCGCGGGCGTGAAGCGCAGCGCAGCGTTGGGCACCAGCAGCACGTTCGGCTTGGACTTGGTGATGATCTCCGCCGTCGCGGTCATGCCCGGGCGCAGCTGGAGGTCGCCATTGGACACGCTCAGCGTCGCGGCATAGGAGACGACCTGCGCGCTGGTGCTGGTCGTGGTCGTGCTGCTCGACGAGGTCGAAGCCGTCAGGTTCGAACCGAGATCGACACGCGTGATCGTCGCCGGGAAGGTCTTGCCGGGAAAGGCATCGACAGTGAAGCTGGCGAGCTGGCCCTGCTTGACCGATCCGACATCGGCCTCGTCGATTGCGACCTGCAGCTCCATCGCGCTCAGATCCTCGGCGATCACGAACAGCGTCGGCGTGTTGAACGATGCGGCGACCGTCTGGCCCTCGTCGATCTGGCGGACGAGCACCACGCCGTTCACCGGCGCGCGGATCACTGCCTTGTAGCGCTGCGTCTCGTTCGAGGAGAGCGCGGCGCGCTGCGACACGACATTCGCCTGTGCCGAGCGGACGCCGGCGACCGCACGCTGCACATCGGCGCGGGCCGTTTCCATCTCGACCTTGGCAGGCACCTTGCCGCCCGAAAGCCGGCTGACTTCCTCCAGCCGCGCCAGGTTCGCCTGGGCCTGGGCCAAAGTCGCCTGGTTCTGCGCGACCGTGGCGGCCGCTGCGTTGAGCGTCGCCTTGCTCTGCGTGATCGCGTCATCGAGGCGCGAGGTGTCGAGTATCGCGAGCGGCTGGCCCTTCACCACCCGGTCGTTCACGTCCACCATCACCTTCTCGACCAGACCCGAAAGTTCGGAGCCGACCTGCACCTGGTTGGTGGGGGCGAGCTTGCCGGTGGCGGAGACTGTGACGGTCAGGTTGCCGCGCTGCGCTTCGTCGGTCGCGTAGCGCGTCTCGGCGCTCTTGCCGAACAGGCTCCACAGCAACAGGAACACCAGCACCACGCCCAGCCCGATCAGCCCCCATTTGAGCCAGCGCCGCCACCACGGCCGCGGGGGAGTGCCCAGGAAGGCGTCGAGATTCTGGTTGGGATCAGTTGCCATTGGCGGAGCTGCCTGTCGTGGGAGCGGTGGGGGTCGTGCTCGCGTCCCAGCCGCCGCCCAGCGCCTGGTAGAGCTGGATCAGCGCGGTCGCCTCGTCCGAACGCGACGAGACCAGCCCGTTGCGCGCAGTGATGAGCGAGGCTTCGGCCTGGTTGAGCGTCGTGAAATCGGTGAGGCCCGAGCGATATTGCATGCGCGCGAGCAAGGCCTGGTTGCTCGAAGCCTCGAACGCGATCACGAACTGCTTCTCGCGCGCCTGTGCCGTCCGCAGCGCGACCACGGCATTCTCGATATCCTCGAGGCTGGTCAGCACCGTCGATTTATAGGCGAGGAAGGCGCCGTCCGCCGCCGCTTGGGCCGAGCGGACCTGGCTGGCGCGGCGGCCGCCGTCGAAGATCGTCTGGGCGATATTGGCGAACAGCCGGCCGGTGATCGTGTCGAGGATCGAGGTGAGCGCGGAGCTGCCCGAATCGATGCTGCCGCCGATCGACAGCGCCGGATAGAGCTGCGCGGTGGCGACGCCGATATTGGCGGTGGCGGCCGCGAGGTTGCGCTCGGCCGCGCGCACGTCCGGTCGCTGG
Source organism: Sphingomonas sp. GW821-FHT12D09 (assembly GCF_058807215.1). Lineage (NCBI taxonomy): Bacteria > Pseudomonadati > Pseudomonadota > Alphaproteobacteria > Sphingomonadales > Sphingomonadaceae > Sphingomonas > Sphingomonas sp. GW821-FHT12D09. The sequence continues at coordinate 68,693 of NZ_JBXAQL010000003.1, forward strand.
CGCAGCGCATCGGCGGGAATGCCCGCGGCGACCTCGGCCGGCCCCTTGGGGATCGGCTTGACTGCTTCCATCTCGACCTTGAGCGCGCCCGGCGCCTGGCCGGTCAGCACCGCGAGACGCGAGACATAGCTGTTATAGTTCGCCTCCAGCGTGGGGATGGCCGCGGCGATCTGGGCATTGTTCGCCCGCGCCTGCTCCTGGTCGAGCGAGGAGACCAGCCCGGCTTGCACACGCCAGCCGGCGATCTGGAGATTGTCGGTCGAGATGCCCAGGCTGTCGCGTGCATTGGCGATCTGCGCCTGCGCGACGCGGGCCAGCACATAGTTGCGCGCCGTCTCCGCCTCGACCGAGATCAAGACCCCGGCATAATCGAACCCGCTCGCCTCATAGCTCGCCCGTGCGCCCTCGACGCCGCGGCGCACCCCACCGAACAGATCGACCTGGTAGCTGGCATCGGCGCCGAGCGAGAAGCTGGTGCTGCCGCCCTGCGAGAAGCTGGTCACCGTGCCATCCGGTAGCGTCGTCGTGCTGGTGCCGCCGCGCAACGGTTCGCTGTGCGACACCCCGCCCGAGGCGCTGAGGCTGGGGAACAGGTCGGCACGCTGCTGGACTAGCGACTCGCGCGCCTGGCGCAGCCGCACCACCGCCTGCCCGATATCGAGGTTCGCCGACTGCGCACGCTGTACCAGGCTGGCGAGCATCGGATCGTCGAACCTGGTCCACCACTGGCTAAGGTCTTCCTGCGCCTTCTGTCCGGCGTTGACCGACCAGGCATCGGGCACGCCGAGTTCTGCGGCGGCGCGCGGATGATAGTCCGGGCCTACCGAACAGGCGGCGAGCGGGAGCAGGAGCACCAGGCTCAGGGTTAGCGGACTTTTGGCCATGGCCCTCTAGATGTTTCGTGCAGCCGTTCAGTTCCAGCAATTTATTGTCGCAATATGTCTCCGGGCACGCGGGAGTGCGGATCGGAGCGCTGCCGGAACGGATTTGTCGCTTGGCGAGCGCGCCGCGCTTCGGCAGAGAGGCGCCAACTTAGCGAGGAGCCCGAAGCGATGAGCGATAGTGTCAGCGTCTACCCCGTGCCGGAAAACTGGGCACGCAGTGCCAGGGTGGATGCTGAGGGCTATGAGAAGCTCTATGGCCGCAGCATCGCCGATCCCGGCACCTTTTGGCTGGAGCAGGCCCGCCGCCTCGACTGGATCAAGCGCCCGGAGATCGCCGGCGACTGGTCGTTCGACGAAAGCGATTTCCGGATCAACTGGTTCGCCGACGGCAAGCTCAACGTCGCAGCCAACTGCATCGATCGCCACCTCGCCAAGCGCGGCGATGCCGTCGCCATCCTCTGGGAGCCGGACGAGCCGAGCGAAGAACCGAAGCGCTTCACCTATCGCCAGCTCCATGCCGAGGTCTGCCGCTTCGCCAATGTGCTGAAGGTCGCCGGCGTCCGAAAGGGCGACCGCGTCACCATCTACATGCCGATGATCCCCGAAGCGGCGTTCGCCTTGCTCGCCTGCGCGCGGATCGGCGCGGTGCATTCGGTGGTGTTCGGCGGCTTCTCGCCCGAGGCGCTGGCCGGCCGCATCACCGATTGCGACTCCAGCGTGGTGATCACCGCCGACGAAGGCCGGCGCGGCGGCAAGAAGGTCCCTCTCAAGACCAATGTCGATGCGGCCGCAGCCCATGTCCGCTGCCTCGAAAAGGTGATCGTGGTGCAGGCCACCGGCGGCGATGTGCCGATGCAGGAGGGCCGCGACCTCTGGTATCACGAGGCCGCAGCCGAGGTTCCCGCCGAATGCCCGGCCGAGGCGATGGGCGCCGAGGATCCGCTGTTCATCCTCTATACCTCGGGCTCCACCGGCAAGCCCAAGGGCGTGCTCCACTCCTCGGGCGGCTATCTGCTCTGGGCGAGCCTGACGCACGAGCTGGTCTTCGATTACCGCCCCGGCCAGGTCTATTGGTGCGCGGCGGATATCGGCTGGGTCACCGGGCACAGCTATATCGTCTATGGCCCGCTCGCCAATGGCGGCACCACCTTGATGTTCGAAGGCGTGCCCAACTGGCCCGACGCCAGCCGCATCTGGCAGGTGGTCGACCGCCATCAGGTCGAGATCCTCTATACCGCCCCCACGGCGCTCCGCGCGCTGATGCGGGAGGGCGACGACTATGTCGCCAAGACCTCGCGCAAGTCGCTCAAGCTGCTCGGCACGGTCGGCGAGCCGATCAATCCCGAGGCGTGGCGCTGGTATTACGACATCGTCGGCGAGGGCCGCTGCCCGATCGTCGATACCTGGTGGCAGACCGAGACCGGCGGCCACATGATCACCCCGCTGCCAGGCGCCGTCGCCCTCAAGCCCGGCTCGGCGACCAAGCCCTTCCCCGGAGTCGATCCGCAGATCGTCGATACCGAGGGCAAGGTCCTCCACGGCGCGACCGAGGGCAATCTGGTCATCGCACGCAGCTGGCCCGGGCAGATGCGCACCGTCTGGGGCGATCACGAGCGCTTCTTCCAGACCTATTTCAGCACCTATCGCGGCAAGTATTTCACCGGCGACGGCTGTAGGCGCGACGAGGACGGCTATTACTGGATCACCGGCCGGGTCGACGACGTGATCAACGTCTCGGGCCATCGCATGGGCACCGCCGAGGTCGAGAGCGCGCTGGTGCTCCACCCCAAGGTGGCCGAGGCCGCGGTCGTCGGCATGCCGCACGACATCAAGGGCCAGGGCATCTATGCCTATGTCACCCTCAACGCGAACTGCGTGGCCGACGAGGCGCTGCGCACCGAGCTGCGCAACTGGGTCCGCACCGAGATCGGCCCGATCGCCACGCCCGACGCGCTGCAGTTCGCCCCCGGCCTGCCCAAGACCCGCTCGGGCAAGATCATGCGCCGCATCCTGCGCAAGATCGCCGAGGGCGATGTATCCTCGCTGGGCGACACCTCGACGCTCGCCGATCCCTCGGTGGTCGACGATCTCGTCAGGAACCGCGTGGGATGACCCACGATCGCATCCGCGTGATCGAGGGAGACATCACCACCCTTGCCGTGGATGCGATCGTCAATGCCGCGAACAATTCGCTGCTCGGCGGCGGCGGCGTGGACGGCGCGATCCACCGTGCTGCCGGGCCCGAGCTGCTCGCCGAGTGCCGGACGCTCGGCGGCTGCGCGACCGGTGATGCCAAGATCACCCGCGGCTACCGCCTGCCCGCGGCCCATGTGATCCACACCGTCGGTCCGGTCTGGCAGGGCGGCCGCCATGGCGAGCCCGAACTGCTCGCCCGCTGCTATCGCCGCTGCTTCGAGATCGCCCGCGCCAATCGCCTGCGCAGCCTCGCCTTCCCGGCGATCAGCTGCGGCGTCTATGGCTATCCGATCGCGGCAGCGACGCGGATTGCCGTGGCGGAAGCCCGCGCCGCGCTCGCCGAAGATCCCGAACTCGAAGTGATCTTCGCCACCTTCGGCGCCGAGATCACCGCCGCCTACGGACACGAATTGTAACGCGGAATCCCGTTGCGGGCGTTACTACCCGGCGTTACACCCGGCTAATACAGTCTTTCGAGGAACCCAGATGAAAATGAGCACTTGGATGCGTCTCGCCGCCGGCGTGGCGCTGGTCGCGGTTTCGCCCGCCGTTGCGCAGACCGCCAAGCCGGCGCCGAAATATGGCAGCTTCGGCGTCGACCTCAGCGCGCAGAAGACCAGCGTGAAGCCGGGCGACGACTTCTGGATGTACGCCAATGGCAGCTGGAACGACCGCGTCGAGATCGCCGCCGACCGCACCTCGGCCGGCTTCGGCACCCAGCTCTCGGTCGAGGCCGAGGCCAATGTCCGCGCGATCCTCGACGACATGGCGAAGAACCCCAAGGCGTACGGCGCCAGCGGCCAGCAGGTCGGCGACTTCTACGCCAGCTGGATGGACGAGGCCGGCATCGAAGCGCGCGGCACCGCGCCGCTCAAGCCCTATCTCGCCAAGATCGCCGGCGTGAACGACCTCGACGCGCTGCAGGTGCTGTTCGCCAGCGTCGGCTATGCCTCGCCGGTCGAGCTGGGCGTCATCCCCGACCTCGCCGACCCGACCCGCTACACCGCCGTCACCGGCCAGGGCGGCCTGGGCATGCCGCGCGACTATTACCTGCTCGAAGGCGCCAAGTACGACGCGTTCCGCACCGCCTATCGCGCCTATGTCCAGAAGATCCAGGAGTTGGCCGGCATCCCGAACGCCGCCGCCAAGGCCGATGCGATCGTCGCGCTCGAGACCGCGATGGCCAAGGTCCAGTGGTCGCCGGCCGAGAGCCGCGACATCGCCAAGCTCAACGATCCGCAGACGCTCGCCGGGCTCGAGGCCAAGGCGCCCGAGTTCAACTGGGCGTTGATGCTCAAGACCGCCGGCCTCGAAAGCTCGCCCAAGGTGCTGATGACGCAGAACACTGCCGTCACCGCGCTCGGCAAGCTGATGGTCGCCACTCCGCTCCAGGGCTGGAAGGACTATCTCGCCTATCGCTTCGTCAGCGATCACGCGACCTATCTGCCCAAGGCCTTCGACGACACCCGCTTCGGCTTCTATTCGCAGACGCTTTCGGGCGTGAAGGTCCAGCGCGAGCGCTGGAAGCGCGGCGTGCAGATGGTCAATGGCGCGCTCGGCGAGGCCGTCGGCGCGATCTACGTCTCCAAATATTATCCGCCGGCATCCGAGAAGCAGATGGCCGAGCTGATCGAAAATCTGCGCAGCTCCTACCAGGAGCGCATCACCGCCTCGACCTGGATGGACGACGCGACCAAGAAGGCCGCGCTCGCCAAGCTCGCCGCCTTCGAGCCGCGCATCGGCCACCCCGACAAGTATATCGACTATTCGTCGTTCAAGGTCGTCCGCGGCGACCTGCTCGGCAATGCGATGCGCTCGGGCGAGTTCGAGCAGAAGCTGCAACTCCAGCGCTTCCCCAAGCCGGTCGACCGCACCTTGTGGGACATGACCCCGCAGACGGTGAACGCGTACTACAACCCGCTCGCCAACCAGATCACCTTCCCGGCCGCGATCCTGCAGCCGCCCTTCTTCGATCCCAATGCCGATCCGGCGGTGAACTATGGCGCGATCGGCGCGATCATCGGCCATGAGATGGGCCATGGGTTCGACGATCAGGGCAGCATGTTCGGTCCGACCGGCAAGTTCGAGAACTGGTGGACCGACAGCGCCAAGAAGGCGTTCGGCGAGCGCACCAAAGCACTCTCGACCCAGTATGACGGCTATGAGGCGGTCCCCGGCACCAAGGTGCAGGGCGCGCTGACGCTCGGCGAGAATATCGGCGATCTCGGCGGCGTGGAGGCGGCCTATGGCGCGTTCCAGAAGTACCAGGCCGAGCATGGCAAGGCCCCGGTGATCGGCGGCCTGACCGGCGACCAGCGCTTCTTCCTCGCCTATGCCCAGGCCTGGCAGACCAAGGTGCGCGAGGACGCCGCCCGCCAATATGCGCTGACCGACCCGCACTCGCCGGCCAAGTTCCGCGTCAACGGCATCGTCCGCAATGTCGATGCCTGGTACAAGGCGTTCAACATCCAGCCCGGCGACGCGCTCTATCTCGCGCCCGAGCAGCGCGTGCACATCTGGTAAGGCCTCAGCCTCACCCGAACGAAGCGGCCCGGCAGCGATGCCGGGCCGTTTTGCATTCAGGCGTGTGCCTCAGGCGTTGATACCGCCATCGACGGTGAGCACCGACCCGGTGACGAACCGCGCCGCCGGGCTGGCGAGGAATGCCACCGCCGCGCCGATATCTTCGACCGTGCCATAATGGCCAAGCGCGGTAAGGCCTCTGAGCACGTCGGCGAACTCGCCATTCGCCGGGTTCATGTCGGTGTCGATCGGTCCGGGCTGCACAAGGTTCGCGGTGATCGCCCGCGTACCCAGGTCGCGGGCCAGGCCGCGGTTGAAGGCGAGCAGCGCCGACTTGGTCATCGAATAGAGCGTCGATCCGGCAAAGGGCACGCGCTCGGCAAGGCACGAGCCGATCGTGATGACGCGGCCACCCTGGGGCAGATGCGGGATCGCGGCACCCGAGGCGATCACCGCGGCGCGCACATTGACGTTGAGCAGCGCGTCGATGTCGGCAAGGTTGAGTTCCTCGACGCCGCTATAGCGGGCGATGCCGGCATTGTTGACCAGGATGTCGAGCCCGCCCAGCCCGGTCACGGCTTCCTCCACCGAACGCTTCACCGCCTCCGGATCGGCGCTGTCGGCCTGGATCGCCAGCGCGCGCCGGCCCTTGGCCTCGATCGTCTTGACCAGCTCGGCGGCGCGGTCGGCCGAGCGTTCATAGGTGATCGCGACATCCGCGCCCTTGTCCGCCAGCGCCAGCGCGATCCCCGCGCCGATGCCGCGTGCCGCGCCGGTTACCAATGCGCGCTTTCCAGCCAGTTCCAACATCGTTCATGCCTTTTATGTAGTGATCGATACACAATTAGCTGGGGGCGTTGCCGTAGGACGTCAAGGGAATTATATAGCGATCGATGCAAAATTCTGAGCAAGCTCCGAAAGCCGAGGAACCGGCGGGACCGCGCGGCCGCGGACGGCCCCGTGCGTTCGATCGCGAAGCCGCGCTTTCGCAGGCGACCCGGCTGTTCTGGCAAAAGGGCTATGAAGCGACCTCGATCGCCGACCTGACCGATGCGATGGGCATCGGCGCGCCCAGCCTCTATGCCGCCTTCGCATCGAAGGAAGGCCTCTATCTCGAGGCGCTGCGCCATTATGGCGACAATTACGACGCGCTGGTCTGGGACGGGTTCCGCGCCGCCCCGACGGCGCGCGAGGCGGTGTTCGCCTATCTGCGCGATTCGGCGGCGGCGCTGACCGGGTCGCTTGCCGACAATCCGCTCGGCTGCATGGTGACCTTGTCCTCGGCCGGGTGCGACGGTGCATCGGACCTGGGCGCGCGCATGCGATCGGCGCGCGGCGTCACGCTGGAGCGGCTCGAGGCACGCCTGGCGCGGGCAATTGCCGAGGGCGAGCTGCCGTCTGCGACCGATGTCCATGCGCTCGCCCGCTTCGCGCAGACCGTGCAGAGCGGCATGTCGATCCTCGCCCGCGATGGCGCCCACCGTGCCGAGCTCGAAGAGGCGGCACGGATCGCGATGCTGGGATGGGACGCCCAGACAGCGGCCTGATCGCAGCCTGCCCGAACACGATTGCACTTCCTGCAACTCGTCTTCCAGATCATTGCAGTTGCAGAAATCGCAACCCTGACCCATTTCCCTCTATGTTGCATTGCAGCAAACATAAGGGTTTCACGATGTTCTCGCTTATCTCGCTCATTCTCGCGGCCCGCCGCGACGTCACGCTGCCGGTTGCCGCCGAAGTCGCCACCCAGGCACAGCGCGCCGCCGCCAACGAGCAGGTCGAGCTGCGCCTCGCCGCCTGATCGGCGATATCAAAAGGCGCCGCCTGATCGGCGATATCAAAAGGCGCCGCCTGATCGGCGATATCAAAAGGCGCCGCCTGATCGGCGATATCAGAAAGCGCCGCCTGATCGGGCGGCCTCGGCTGACGCAAAAAGGGGGAGCGGCGACGCTCCCCCTTTTCGTTTGTGCGCTGGGCGCGGCGCTTACTTCACGCCGTGCATCCAGTATTTCAGCGGCCAGCTCAGCAGCAGCAGGAGCACGCCGAGGATGATCGCCGCGATCGAGATGGTGGTGAACACACCGACATAGGCATCCAGGCTCACCTTGTAATTGACCACCTGGCCGCCGACCGTGTCGATGCTGGCGAACTGCGCGATGATGCCGGCGAAATATTGCGCCACCGAGATCGACAGGAACCACACGCCCATCATCAGCCCGACGACGCGCGCGATCGACAGCTTGGTGATCATCGAAAGGCCGACCGGCGAGATGCAGAGCTCGGCGAACGAGTGGATCAGGTACAGCCCGGCCAGCCACCACAGGCCCACCTGGAAGTTCGAATCGGCGAATTGCGCACCCCAGACGAGCAGCAGGAAGCCCACCGCCACGCCGATCAGCGCGATGCCGAACTTCACCGGGATCGACGGCTCCAGCCCGCGCTTGGCCAGCGCAGTCCACATCAGCGACATGAACGGCGCAAGCAGCACGATGAAGGCGGCGTTGAAGAACTGGGTCTGTCCCGCGGTGATCGTGAACCAGCCGAACACCGAGAGATTGGTGTTGCGGTCGGCGAACAGGGTGAGCGAGGAGCCCGCCTGCTCGAACAGCGTCCAGAACACGACGTTGAAGACGATGAGCACCATCGCCGCCAGCATCATCTGGAACTCGGTCTTGCTGCCGGCGATGAACGACCAGATCAGGATCGCCGGCACGCCGAGCAGGAACGAGCCGAACAGCAGCTTGCCCATCAGCGGCAGCGAGGCGACATAGCCGATGAAGCCCGAGCCCTCGGCCGGTGCTGCCGAGTGCATCAGGTTGACGTAGAGCAGGTAGAAGAGCGGCACGACGCAGAGCGCCAGTGCATAGATGATCCATTGCTGGCGCTGGACGCCGGGCTTGGCCGGCGGCTCGCCATAGCCGTCGAGCTTGCCGCCGTTGAACTGGATCAGCGCCCAGGAGATCATCATGCCGATCGCGGCGAGACCGAAGCCCCAGCTCCAGCCATAGGCTACCGCCAGCCAGGGGCAGAGGATCTGCGAGAAGAGCGATCCGGTGTTGATGCCCATGTAGAAGATGGTGAAGCCGCTGTCGCGGCGCCGGTCGCCCTGTTCGTAGAGCTCGCCGACCATGGTGGAGATGTTCGGCTTGAAGAAGCCGTTGCCGACCGAGACCATGGACAGCGCGATCAGCATCACCATCACATAGAGCGCGCTGCGGTCCGCACCGGACTCGAACTTGCCCTTGGCGATCTTGCGCTCGGACGTGCCGGCATTGAGCAGGTCGACGCTTCCGTCGTCATTGCCCTTGATCTCGAGCTTCCTGGTGCCGTCCACGACGTAGCGGACTTCCTTGCCCTCTGCGTTCTTGTCGATCGACACTTCGTAGCGCTGGCCGTCGATCGTCGCGTGCGGCGTCGCGGTCGGTCCGCCGAAGCAGAGGATGGCGTAGCCGAGCGACATGATGATCGCGCCGAACTTCACCGCGCGCTTGGATCCCAGATACTGGTCCGCCAGATAGCCGCCGACGAGCGGGGTCAGGTAGACGAGTGCAGTGAACCCGCCATAGATGCCCGTCGCCTCGCGGTCGCCGAACATGAAATGCTGGGTGAGGTACAGCGTGAGCAGCGCGCGCATGCCGTAATAGCCGAAGCGCTCCCACATCTCGGTGGTGAACATGCGCGCCAGCTGGCGGGGATGCCCGAACCACGTCTTCTCCGCGGCGGGATTGATATGGGTGATGTCCGGCTCTGCCGGACTATCGGCGGTTGGAGTGTCGACCATGCGGTTATTGCCCTTTGAATATTCGGTATCCGGGCTCGGGCCCGGCGCATGGGCGGCCAAACTATAGCGAATGAAGCGGCTGTAAAGCATGCGCGATTTTGCGCAGCATACCGTCCCACTCCCTCCGTCATGCTGAACTTGTTTCAGCATCCAACGTGCGGCAGGCGATACCACTCGATTGGCGAAGCTGTCGCCCAGCCCAACCTTGGACCCTGAAACGAGTTCAGGGTGACAATTGGGGTGTCCGCGCGCAATTCAATCGGGCCGGGAGCGTATTCAATCGACGCCGAGGTTGGCGCAGCGCCTCCCCGCTCTTAGATGCGTCCCATGACCCTGAACGACACCTCCAGCCTGCTCGCCCATCTCCACACCCGCCGCTCGGGCAAGCCGCGCGACATGGTCGCCCCCGGTCCCAGCCCCGAACAGCTCACCGAGATGATCGAGATCGCCGCGCGCACACCCGATCACGGCAAGCTCTTCCCTTGGCGCTTCGTGGTGGTGCCCGAGGAGGCGCGGCCGGCGCTGGCGCTCAAGCTGGTCGAGATATTGCGCAGCGAGAAGCCCGATTGCACGCCGCGCGACGAGGAAGCCGCGGCACAGTTCGCCACCCAGGCGCCCGCCCTTGTGGTGGTGCTGTCCGCTCCGGTGGTGCCGCACAAGATCCCGGTGTGGGAGCAGGAGCTTTCGGCAGGCGCGGTGTGCATGAATTTGCTGCACGCGGCGCATGCGATGGGCTTCACCGGCGGCTGGATCAGCGGCTGGGCATCCTATTCGGAAAAGGTGCGCGACCTGTTCGGCGACGCGTCGCAGAAGATCGCGGGCTTCGTGTTCATCGGCACCCCCGCCTTCCCGCTGGAGGAACGCCCCCGCCCGGCACTGTCCGAAATCGCACAGGAATGGAATCCGGGGTATGGACCCCAAGGCTAATTGGTGTATTATAGCACCATGACAGCGCTAGAGCACGAGGACAGCCCGGTCTACCTCAAGCTGCGCGCCAGCATCGCTGCGGCGATCCTGCGCGGGCAATACCGGGCAGGGGATCAGCTTCCGTCGGTGCGCGCGCTGGCCGCCGAGCATGGCGCCAATCCGCTGACGGTCGCCAAGGCCTATCAGAGCTTCCAGGACGATGGCTATGTCGAGGTCCGTCGCGGCGTCGGCATGTTCGTGCTGCCGGGCGCGGTCGAGAAGCTGCGCATCGCCGAGCGCGACCGCTTCCTCAAGGGCTATTGGCCGCGCGTGAAGGAGCATATCGCGCTGCTCGGCCTCGACGTCCACGAACTGCTCGACCGCGAAACTGCCTGAGCGCATGTCGGCGGCCGAGGATCTTCCCACGGTGCCGGAAAAGACCAGCTGGGTGCGCTCGCTGCTCGGCTGGGGCCTGCTCGTCGGCGGCGTCTTCGCCTTTCAGACGGTGGCGGCCAAGCCCTTCTACATCCCGTCCAGCTCGATGATGCCGGCGCTCCTGAAGGGCGATCGGCTGGTCGTTTCCAAATATCCTTATGGCTGGTCGTACGCTTCGCTCTCCGTTCATGGCAGCACCGTCGTTCCGGGCCGCCTGCTGGGCAAGCTGCCCGCACGCGGCGACATCGTCACGGTGGCGCGGCGCGGGGACGGGTCGGACCTGATCAAGCGGGTAATCGGCCTGCCGGGCGACACGGTGGCGGTCAGCCACGGCGTGGTGATCCTCAACGGCAGGCCGGTGCCGCGCGTGGCGGCAGGCGCGGCGATGATCCCGGTGGACGCCAATGTCCCCTGCGACGAGCCCATGCTGCTTCCCTTCCGCAAGCCTGGGCCCGATGGCCGGCTCTACTGCCAACTTCCGCGTTTCAGGGAAACGCTGCCGAACGGCGCGAGCTACTTCGTCCTCGACCTGGGCGACACGTATCTGCCCGGCGGCTATATCTCGCCCCGTGACACCTTCGCATCGGTTCGTGTTCCGGAGGGACAAGTCTTCCTGATGGGCGACAATCGCGACCAGTCGGCCGACAGCCGTTTCTCGCTGGCCGAGGGCGGGCTCGGCGGGCCGGTGCCGGTCGAGAGCCTGGGCGGCCGCGCCGAGATCATCACCCACAGCTATTCGGGCGAAGGCTCGTGGCTCAACCCGCTGGCCTATCTCACGTCGTTGCGCGGGGACCGCGCCGGCAACAGCCTGCGCCCCGAACACCGCTGATGCTGATCATCACCGGCACCTTCCGCCTGGCGCCGGCGGCCCTCGACTCTGCCCGCCCGGCAATGGCGGCGATGGTCCAGGCGAGCCGGCTCGAGGCGGGATGCCTCCATTACAGCTATGGCGAGGACGTGCTCGACCCCGGGCTGATCCACGTCATCGAGCATTGGGCGGACAGGGCGAGCCTGGAGGCGCATTGGGCCGCCGCGCACATCAAGGCGTGGCGCGCCGCCTGGCCGGAACTGGGCATCGGCGAGCGCGACCTGACCTTGTTCGAGGCCGATACGGGCACGCCCTGCTAGGCCCAGCTTCCCAGGATTTCCGCCACGGCGCGCAATGTCTGGGGCTTCATCTGGACGAACAAATGGCCGCTGCGCACCTCGACCGCGCGGCATGCCGCGCCCTCGGCCTCGCGGCAGATCAGGCCGTTGACGAAGCCGTCGCTGCGGCTCCAGATCGCCGCCGAAGGCATGGGCAGCGGGCGCACCGCCTCCTCCAGCCGCCGCACCACTGCCGGATCGGTGATCTTCTCGCCGGTGAATAGCTGGAACGGACGCCAGACATTGGTCGCGCTGGGCAGGCCGGCAAAGGGCGCGCTGATCGTCAGCACCGCGCGGACCAGGTCGGGCCTGCGGTGCGCGACGATGCGGCTCATCACCCCGCCCAGGGACACGCCGACCAGCGTGACCTTCTCCTCGGTTTCTCGACGAATCTCCTCGACCCGTACGATCAGCCTCTCGCATTCGGGGCCGACGGTACGCACGCCGAAGTTGCGGCCGAGCGTCCAGGGATAGGCCCGATAGCCGAGCCGCTCGAGCATGGTGCGCAGCACGAAGTTGGAGCGATCGGTGTTGCACAGTCCCGGCGAGACCAGCACCGGCCGGCCGTCGCCGCGCGGCAATCCGGCGATGCGGAAGCGGGTGAGCTCGGCGACGGTGATCGCGGCGCGCAACGGCTCGAGCGCCAAGGTGCGCTTGGGCGGCGGATCGGCGGCGGTCTTCGGGATCATAGCCACAGCATCACACCCCAAGTGAGCGGCGTCCAGACGCCCATCGGCACGCCCGCCTCGCGCAGGCCCCGGCCTGTCCATTCGTTGCAGGTGCGGATCGCGCTGTACCCGCCCTTGGCGGAGTAGAAGGCGTCGCGCGGACCATAGCCGCGCACCACCGGCCCGGCGGCGACCGTGCGGCGGACATAGGCGACCAGCCGGCGATATTCCTCCGGCCGCAGCAACAGCGTGCGCACCGTGCCGCCCGCCTTGGGCTCGGGGACATGGGCGACGTGCAGCACGGTCGGTCCGGCGCCGACCAGCGCCCTGGCGGCGCGCCACGGGCTCATGTCGCTCCACTGCGCGGTATGGAGGTAGAAGTCGCGGTCGCCCCAGCCAAATGCGAGATAGGGCTCGGCGGCGGTGCGCGGATCGCGCAGATGCTCGGGCCGCGCAAAGTCGCGAAATGCCCTGGCCGGCAGGATCAGGTCGGTGTGCACGCCATTGTCGGCGACATAGATGCGCACGCCCCGGGCCGGCGGCTCGCGCCCGCTATTGGTGCCGAGTCCCGCGCCCAGGCCCGCGGCGGCAAGGTAGAGAATCACCACCAGCACCAGCGACCCGATAAACCGTCCCACTATCCGCAAAGCCGCTCCCCATTTCGCACCCGCACCATCGCATGCTATGCCATATTCATGGCTCAAGACACGCATGTGCTCGATCGTCCACCGGAGGGCGCTTCGGCGGACTGGACGATACCGCAGGACTGGCAGGCCTATACGGCCGAGGAACACGCTACCTGGGACAAGCTCTACGCCCGCCAGGCGAAGCTGCTGCCGGGCCGCGCGAGCAAGGCCTATCTCAAGGGCCTCGACGCACTGCGCCTGTCCGACTCGGGCATTCCCAACTTCGAGGAGCTTTCCGAGCGGCTGATGAGGCTGACCGGCTGGCAGGTGGTCGCGGTGCCGGGACTGGTGCCCGACGATGTGTTCTTCGATCACATGGCCAATCGCCGCTTCGTCGCGGGCAATTTCATCCGCCGGCCCGACCAGCTCGACTATATCCAGGAGCCGGACGTCTTCCACGACGTGTTCGGCCATGTGCCGATGCTCGCCGATCCGGTGTTCGCCGATTACCTCGCCGCCTATGGCCGCGGCGGCAACCGCGCGCTCGAACTGGGGGCGCTCAAGCAGCTTGGCCGGCTCTACTGGTACACGGTGGAGTTCGGGCTGATCCGCGAGGACGACGATCTGCGCATCTATGGCGCGGGCATCGTCTCCTCCTTCGCCGAGAGCGTGTTCGCGCTGGAGAGCGACAGCCCCAACCGCATCGGCTTCGACATGAAGCGGGTGATGCAGACGGACTATCGCATCGACGATTTCCAGCAGAACTACTTCGTCATCCCCAGCTTCGAGGAATTGCTGCGCCAGACGGTCGAAACCGATTTCGCGCCGCTCTATGACGAGATCATCGGCAAGCCGGATATCCCGATCGCGGAGATATTGCCGGGGGATGCGGTGGTGACGCGCGGTACGCAGGAATATGCGCTGAGCAAGCGCTAGGACTTTGCCTCAAATCCCGTTGTCACCCTGAACGTGTTTCAGGGTCCAACGCGCCTCAGGCGACATCGTCGGTGGAAAGTTGGATGCTGGAACAAGTTTCAGCATGACGGTCTACCTGGGTTCACCAGCTCCCGAATCCCGGCGCCTCGCCCCGCCCGCGGCTCAGCCGCGTCACCCGCTCGGTGCCGTAGCGCACGCGCTTGGTGAGCGTCAGCGTCGGCCAGTCGCCGCGGTCGGTGCGCTCGACCAAACGGAGCCCCTGCCGGCGATAGGCCTGCGCCACCGCCTCGGCCTGCCCCTTCAGGAGCCCCGCGAGGATCAGCGTGCCACCCTCGGCCAGCACCACGCCCAGGCTCGGCGCCAGCTCGACCAGCGGGCCGGCCAGGATATTGGCGGTAACCAGGTCATAGGGCGCGCGGCCGATCAGTAGCGGATGCTCGACGCCGGCCGCAGCGGCCAAAGCCAGCATGCCCTGCCCGCCGCCCAGCTTGATGCCGTTGAGTTCTGCATTGTCCCCGGTCACGTCCACCGCGCGCGCATCGATGTCCGAAGCCGTCGCATAGGCGCGCGGCCAGAGATGCAGCGCGGCAAAGGCGAGCAGCCCGGTGCCGGTGCCGACATCCAGCACGTTCTCGAAGCGCTTGCCCTCCTGCTTCAGCCGGTCGAGCGCCAGCAGGCAGCCCGACGTCGTCTCGTGCGTGCCGGTGCCGAAGGCAAGGCCCGCATCGATCCGGAACGCCCTGGCACCCGCGGGCACCTTGCCCTTGTTGCTATGGGTGTGGACATAGAAGCGCCCGGCATTTACCGGCTCGATCCCCGCCTGGCTCAGCGTCACCCAATCGGCGTCGCGGATCTTCTCGGCGACGGCCTTCACGCCCTTCGAGCTCGGCGCCAGCGCCTGCACCGCGGCGAGCGCGGCGCTGTTCGGCTTGGATTCGAAATAGGCTTCGAGCTGCCAGGCAAGGGGGTCGTCGGGGATCTGCTCGCTGGTCAACAACACCGGCGTGGGCTCGATCTCGAACACGCTGCCGTCATCGGCATCGATCGCCTCCGCTTCGGCGCGGGTGCAGGGCAAGGTGAGCTTCCAGCTCGACATCAATCAATCTCCACGGGGCGCGCCGCGACCACCTTCAACTGGGGGATCTCGATAGCGCGGTAATTCAACTTGCGGCCCTGGCGCATCAGCAACGCGACGCGGGTGGGGCTCTGCATCCAGATCTTGTCGACGCCGTCCAGTCCCTTGAGCAGGAAAGCCTGGCGTCCGCTGGCGAGATCGCCGACCAGCACATCCTCCTTGGTCAGACCGGCACGGACGCGGAGCAGATAATAGGCAAAGGGCGGCTCGGGTGTCCTTGCGACTTCCGCTCCCGGGATCACTTCGGCGACATCCGTCTTGGCCGTCACGTCATCGCCGGCCGTTGCGGAGAGATAGGTGCGCTCGATGATCTGGCGGCCATTGTCGGGCAGCAGCTTGCGGCTCTCGCCGCTCGCCTTGTCGAGCAGGATCACATTGCGCTCATCGGTCCGGCTCCCGCCGCTCGAATAGGGATCTCCGCCGCGCCCGATCGAGCTTTCGGTGGCGATCACGATCTCGTTGAGGTTGGTGCCGCGCAGCGCGACGACTTCCGAAACCGCAAACACTTCGTTCGCCGCCTTGGCCTGCACCTGCGCGGGTGTTTCCCTGCGGCGGCCATCATAGATCATCGCCACCACCATCACGGCGACGATCAGCCCGACGATCAGCCCGACCATCGCCAGCGCACCGATCACCAGTGCGCCGAACTGGCCGCCAAAGGGACCACGCCCGGCCTTGGGCGCTTCGGGCGCGGCGCTATCGGACATAGCTGGCTCCGTTGATGTCAAGCACCGCGCCGGTCATCGAGGGCGGGGCGGAAAGCGCGCAGAAGCGGGCGAGCACCGCGATTTCGTCGGTATCCGCCACCCGGCCGAGCGGGATGTCGGCGAGCAATTTCTCGCCGCCGCGGCTGGCGAGATAGTCATCGGCCATGCCGGTCATCGTGAAGCCCGGACAGATCGCGAAGGCAAGGATGCCCTGGCGCGCATAGCCGCGCGCGATGCTCTTGGTCATGCCGACCATGCCAGCCTTTGACGCAGCGTAATGCCAGTGCGCGGGCGAGTCGCCGCGATAGGCGGCGCGGCTCGCCATGTTGACGATACGGCCAGGACGCCCCTCGGCCTGCCAGTGGCAGATGGCGAGGCGGCAGAGCTCGGCGGCGGCGGTGAGGTTCACCCGCATCGTCCGCTCCCAGTTCGCCACCCAGTCGTCATGATCGATGTCGAGCGGGTTGCTCTCGAACACGCCGGCATTGTTGATGACCACGTCGATGCGGCCATCCAGCGCGTCGAGCGCCTTGTTCCACAACGCCCTGGGGGCTTGCGGATCGGCGAAGTCGGCGGGGATGCCGCTCTTCGTGCCCTGCCCGATCAGGCGGACATCATCTTGTCTGAAGCTTTCGGCGATCGCGGCGCCGATGCCGCGGCTCGCACCGGTGAGGAGGATGTGGGTGGCCATCGCGCCTGCCTAGCGCGTCCCCCCTTCCCCGTCATCCCCAAGGTCCCCGTCATCCCCGCGAAGGCGGGGACCCAGAGTAGCAAGTGCTGTCCTGCTTGCCCCTGGATCCCCGCCTGCGCGGGGACAACGAAGCTCTAGGCCGCCACCGAGGACGAGAAGCTGTCCGCCGCAGCGCGCAGCTTGTGGAGGCGATCATCGACTTCGGCCACGTCCTTCTGGAGCGTGTCGATCTCGTGCGTCACCGACTTGGTGTCTTCGCGGATCGCGCCGATCGTGGCGGACATCGAATCGGCGGCGAGCGCCGTCTCGTCGACAGCCGCAGTGATCGCCGTCACCGTCTGCGCCTGGATTTCCATCGCGCTGCGGATGCGGTTGGCACTTTCCTGCACCTCGGTCACCGTCGAGCGGATCGAGGCATTGGTTTCCACCGTGCCCTTGGTCGCCGACTGGATCGCCGCGATCTTCGATGCGATGTCGTCGGTCGCGCGCGCGGTCTGGCTGGCGAGGCTCTTCACTTCCTGTGCGACCACGGCGAAGCCGCGGCCGGCATCGCCGGCGCGTGCCGCCTCGATCGTCGCATTGAGCGCGAGCAAATTGGTCTGGCCGGCAATGTCGCGGATCAGGCCGAGGATCGATTCGATCGACTTGGCGTGGTCGCTCAGCGCCTCGCTCATGCCGACGGCTTCGCTCGCCTGCGAAGAAGCGCGCGTGGCGATGCTCGCCGCTGCCTCGACTTCGGTGCGCGCGTCCTCGATCGCACGGATCAGGCCCGCCGCGGTCTGCGCCGCCTCGCGCATCGCCACCGCCGACTGCTCGGCCGCCGCGGCGACTTCGCTGGCCTTGCCGAGCATACCGCGCGCCGAGCCCGAAGCGCCCTGCGCCTGCACCCGGATGCGGTTGGCGAGGCCGGTGGCGCCTTCGATCGATTCGGCGATGCTCGCCTTGAATTGTGCGGAACGGTCGCGGCGCGCCTCGTCGGCATAGGCCGCGTCGCGCGCGCCGAGATGGCCGGCCATCAGATCGGCCTCGGCCATCGCCATGCGCTGGACGACGTCGCACAGCCGGCCGAGCTTGTCGCCGTCGTTCGGCAGTGCCTCGCGCAGCGCGCGCATCGTCTCGCTATGGGCGAAGGAGAAGGCGGCCACGACGGCTGGCAGCGGAATGCCCGCGCCATAGGTCTGCGCGGCATAGGCGCAAACCATCTCGACCCATTCCTCGCTGAACGGCTTTTCGAACTTGAGCGCGCCGTAAACCGCGCCGTGGGCGACCTGCGCCTCATAGGCCTTGGGATCGTCGAGGATCGCGCGCATGGGGGCGCTTGCCGGCATCGCCTTGAAGTGGCGCCAGAAGCCTTCGGCGATCTCGCGCTGGCGATGGCCGATCAGCGCGACGATATCGCGGCAACCCGCTTCCACTGCGCCGTCCCAGTCATATTCGCGGCGATGGTCTTCCACCGTCCGCGTGCCGCCACTCCAGCGGCCCGGTTCGCGCCTGCTAACCATCATGCTCTCCCCCTAGGCCGCGACTTTGGCGATGAAATCGCTCGCGCTGCCCTTAAGACTTCCCAGCTGGCTTTCGAGGGCGGCAAAGCCCTGGCCGACCCGATCGATCTCGCTCGCCACCGCTTCGGTATCCTCGCGGATCGCGCCGATCGTGGCGGACATCGAATCGGCGGCGAGCGCCGTCTCGTCCACCGCCGCGGTGATCGCAGTCACCGTCTGCGCCTGCACCTCCATCGCGGTACGGATGCGGTTGGCGCTTTCCTGCACCTCGGTCACCGTCGAGCGGATCGAGGCATTGGTCTCCACCGTGCCCTTGGTCGCCGACTGGATCGCCGCGATCTTGGCGGCAATGTCGTCGGTGGCGCGGGCGGTCTGGTTGGCCAGGCTCTTCACTTCCTGCGCGACCACCGCGAAACCGCGGCCGGCATCGCCTGCGCGCGCTGCCTCGATAGTGGCGTTGAGGGCGAGGAGGTTGGTCTGGCCGGCAATGTCGCGGATCAAGCCGAGAATCGATTCGATCGACTTGGCATGGTCGCTGAGCGCTTCGCTCATCCCCACCGCTTCTCTGGCCTGGCTGGAAGCGCGCGTGGCGATGCCGGCCGCCGCTTCGACTTCGGTACGGGCGTCCTCGATCGCGCGGATCAGGCCCGCGGCGGTCTGCGCGGCTTCGCGCATCGCCACCGCAGATTGCTCAGCCGCGGCCGCGACTTCGCTTGCCTTGCCGAGCATGCCGCGCGCCGAGGCGGAGGTGTGGCTCGCCTGGATGCGGAGCTGCTTGCCTTCGCGCGATGCGCGCTGGACCGTGCCGCCGATCGAGTCGCGGAAATCCTCGGCAAGCCTGTCGCGCGCCGCTTGGGCGCTATATTCGCGGTACATGTTGTAGATTTCGACCGTGATATCGCCCTCAAGCGCCGAGAGACGCATCAGCGTGTCGATCAGGCCGGCGAGTCGCGCGTCTTCGGTGCCGACGCGGCGGATCAGGATCTCGAGCGCGGCCCGGTCGCTGGCGCTGATCATCGAAAGCAGCGCCATCGGTGGCACGCTGGCGGCATAGGCCGCGGCGACCGAACGCTCGATCGATTCGATCCAGGCACGGCCATCGGTGTCGAGGAAACGATTCTTCAGGAAGACGACGCCGACGTCGATCATCTTCTGGGTGTCATCCGGCGCCCAGTTGCGCTCATCGGCGAAGCAGCGCAGCCATTGCTGCCAATAGGCCTCCGAAACCGCGCGGATCTCGGGCTCCAGCGCTTCCCAGGCAGCGCGGCCCGAGGCGACGAGCGTGCCTTCGAAATCGAAGATGCGAAGGCGCGCGCGCACGTCGATTCGAGCGGCCACGGTGCCCACGTCCGGCAGATCCTGAGGCGAAACGGCGTTGGTCACGTAACAAAGTCCCCTGTGGCGGCCACGGGACGATAGGGCCGCTCGGTTGCCGGATATGCGGGGGAACTGGTTAAGACGGGGTTAGTCAAAGGCGGCGTTTGTGCGTGTGACCTTGCATCCCGCGGTGTCCGGACTAAGGAAGCGGCACCGACCGAGGAAGGACATAATCTTGGCCAATGTGCGCAACTCAGCGCGACCCATGTCGCCGCACCTGAGCATCTGGAAGTGGGGCCCCTCCATGGCGGTCTCGATCACCCACCGCGTCACTGGCAGCGGT
Organism: Sphingomonas sp. GW821-FHT12D09; assembly: GCF_058807215.1. Classification (NCBI taxonomy): domain Bacteria; kingdom Pseudomonadati; phylum Pseudomonadota; class Alphaproteobacteria; order Sphingomonadales; family Sphingomonadaceae; genus Sphingomonas; species Sphingomonas sp. GW821-FHT12D09. The sequence goes on from NZ_JBXAQL010000003.1 coordinate 88,489, forward strand.
ATGGCGACCGTTGGGACGATCCTGTTCGTCTGGTGGCTAGTCGCGCTGTCCGCCGGCCCGGCGACCTATGCGGCGTTCATCGATCTGTTCACGCTGAAATCCGGCGCGCTCAACATCGCGGGCTATGTGTTCGGAATCGGCCTGACCTTGTCCTTCTTCCAGCATATGAGCTCGGGCATACGCCACTTCTTCCTCGACCAGGGCGCCAATTTCGAGCTCAAGGCCAACAAGACGACCGCGCTGCTGACCTATGTCGCCGCGATCGTCCTCACCGCGGCCTTCTGGGCCTTCATCATCTGGGGGAAGACCAATGGGTAACGGCACCAGCATCGGCAAGGTCCGCGGCCTCGGCTCCGCGCATGAAGGCGCGCATCACTGGTGGCACCAGCGACTGACCGCCGGCTCCAATCTGATCCTCATGCTGTGGTTCGTGCTCAGCATCGCGCTGCTGCCGGCGCATGACTTCGAGACGATCCGCCAGTGGATCGGCCAGACCCAGGTCGCCGTGCCGCTGATCCTGCTGGTGATCAGCACCTTCTATCACTTCCGCCTCGGCCTGCAGGTGGTGATCGAGGATTACCAGCATGACGAGACGCACATCGTGCTGATGATCGCGCTCAACTTCTTCACGCTGGCGGCAGGCACGCTCGCCATCTTCTCGATCCTCAAGATCGCCTTCTCGGCAGGAGCCGCGCTCTAATGTCCGCGTACAAGATCATCGACCACACCTATGACGCGGTGGTGGTCGGCGCCGGCGGCTCGGGCCTGCGCGCCACCATGGGCTGCGCCGAGGCCGGCCTGAAGACCGCCTGCATCACCAAGGTGTTCCCGACGCGCAGCCACACCGTGGCGGCGCAGGGCGGCATCGCCGCCTCGCTCGGCAACAACACGCCCGACCACTGGCAGTGGCACATGTTCGACACCGTCAAGGGCTCGGACTGGCTCGGCGACCAGGACGCGATCGAGTATATGGTCCGCGAAGCCCCGGCTGCGGTCTACGAGCTCGAGCATGCCGGCGTACCGTTCAGCCGCAACGACAATGGCACGATCTACCAGCGCCCGTTCGGCGGCCATATGCAGAATATGGGCGAAGGCCCTCCCGTGCAGCGCACCTGCGCCGCGGCGGACCGTACCGGCCACGCCATGCTCCACGCGCTCTACCAGCAGAGCCTGAAATATGACGCGGACTTCTACGTCGAATATTTCGCGCTCGACCTGATCATGGAGAATGGCGAGTGCCGCGGCGTGATCGCGCTGTGCATGGAGGATGGTTCGATCCACCGCTTCCGCAGCCACGCCGTCGTGCTCGCCACGGGCGGCGGCGGCCGCGTCTACCAGTCGGCGACCTCGGCCCACACCTGCACCGGCGACGGCAACGGCATGGCACTGCGCGCGGGCATCGCGCTGCAGGATATGGAGTTCGTCCAGTTCCACCCGACCGGCATCTACGGCGCCGGCGTCCTCATCACCGAGGGTGCGCGCGGCGAGGGCGGTTACCTGACCAACTCCGAAGGCGAGCGCTTCATGGAGCGCTATGCCCCCTCGGCCAAGGACCTTGCCAGCCGCGACGTCGTCGCGCGCTCGATGGCGATGGAGATCCGCGAGGGCCGCGGCGTTGGCAAGGAGAAGGACCACATCTTCCTTCACCTCAACCATATCGACCCGAAGGTGCTGCACGAGCGGCTGCCCGGCATCACCGAGACCGGCAAGATCTTCGCCGGCGTCGATCTGACCCGCCAGCCGCTGCCGGTGGTGCCGACCGTCCATTACAATATGGGTGGCATCCCGACCAATTATCACGGCGAGGTCGTCCACGATAAGGACGGCAATCCGGACACCGTCGTCCCCGGCCTGTTCGCGGTCGGCGAAGCGGCCTGCGTGTCGGTCCACGGCGCCAACCGCCTGGGCTCCAACTCGCTGATCGACCTGGTCGTGTTCGGGCGCGCCACCGGTCTCCGCCTCAAGGAGATGGTCAAGCCGGGCACCAAGCACAACGAGCTGCCCAAGGGCTCCGAGGACTTCTCGCTCGCCCGCCTCGACCATTTCCGCAACGCCAAGGGCGAAAAGCCCACCGCGCAGATCCGCGCCGACATGCAGAAGACGATGCAGCGCCACTGCGCCGTGTTCCGCGACAGCGCGCTGCTGGCGGAAGGCGTCGAGCACATGAAGGAAGTCTATAAGGGCTTCCAGGATGTCGGCATCCAGGACCGCTCGCTGATCTGGAACACCGATCTGGTCGAGACGCTCGAGCTCGACAATCTGATCGGCCAGGCCGTCGTGACGATCGAATGCGCCGCCAACCGCAAGGAAAGCCGCGGCGCACACATGCACGAGGACTTCCCGAACCGCGACGACGTGAACTGGATGAAGCACACCGTCGCCACCTTCGACGGCTGGGGCGGCAAGGGCGGCACCACTGCGATCGACTATCGCCCGGTGCACGACTACACGCTCACCGACGAGATCGAGTACATCAAGCCGAAGAAGCGGGTGTATTGATCCTTCGGGACTGACTTCGCAAGGGGCTCGTTCGCCAGATGCGAGCGGGCCCTTTTCCTTTCCGGCGCATCCGCTTAGCTGTCAGCCGTCAAAAGGGGACGAGCATGAGCGGGTTCGAGTTCATCTTCACGCTGTTCGGGCTGCTTCTCGGCCTGGCGCTGGCCGAGGGTCTGGGCGGGCTTTCCCGCGCGCTGAAGGCCAGCCACAAGGTGCGGATCGGCTGGGCGACCGCGTTGCTTGGCATCTTCGTCTCGTGCGACGTCGTCACCTTCTGGATGTATGGTTGGGCGCTGCGCGACCTGTTGCCGCTGAGCTGGGCGGTGCTGTTCGGCGGCTTCGTGGTCACCGGCGTCTATTATGTCGCAGCCTCGCTCATATTCCCCGATGATTTCGAGGAGTGGGGCGACCTGAACCTCTATTTCGACAAGCATTACCGCAAGGTGCTGGGCGCGGTCATGCTCTGCAATGTCGCGCTGATGGCCACTGCCATCACCCTGGGAGGTACGCAGGGCCTGTTCACTGTCCGAGCGCTGCTGCTCACCTGGTCATTCTTCCCGGTTTCGCTGCTCGCGATCCTGATGCGCGACCGGCGGGCCGTAATCGGATGCCTGGTGTGGCTGATCCTGCTCTATCCGCTCTCCGCAATCTGGCACTGAGCGCCCGCGCCAATGCCGCAACGGAACGAAACATGCGCTCCCGCTTGACAGCGCGCCCGCACCCGCGAGAGTGGGGCGTTAACTATTTCCGGGGGTTCGGGCCTGCCCATGCGTATCGCGTTCGCCATCCTCGCGGCGGTTGCCGCGCTCGCCGCCACGCCTGCCGCCGCGCAATACAAGGCGCCCGAGCATAAGGCGGGCTGGCCGGGAATGGTCTCGGGTCCCGATGGCGCCGAGGGGCTCGATCCCGGCCCCGAGCTCCAGCGCGGGCGATCGGCCAAGACACTGCTCGCCGATACCCGCAAGCTGAATGTCGCGCTCAACGCCCTCCAGCCGCAGCGCAAGGCACTGGTCGATGCCTATGTCGTCTCCATCGCGCTCGACAGCGATCCGGTGTTCGGGCGCGAGGCGCGCGAGGCCGGCAAGGTGCTCTCCCGCCGCTTCGATGCCGCCGGGCGCACCATCGTGCTGGCGGGCAGCGCCGGCACCTTGCCGAGCGAGCTGCCCAATGGCAGCCTGACCAGCCTCGCCCTGGCGCTCGCCCGCGTCGCCGAGGTGATGGACAAGGAGCAGGACGTCCTCGTCCTCTACACCACGAGCCACGGCGCCAAGGTGGGCATCGCCTATCATGACGGCGACGAAGGCTATGGCATCCTCAATCCCAAGCGGCTCGAGGCCTTGCTCGACGAGCTCGGCATCAAGAACCGGGTGCTGATCCTCTCGGCCTGCTATTCGGGCATCTTCATCGGCCCGCTCTCCAGCCCGGACACCGCGCTGTTCACTGCCGCTTCGTCGGACCGCACGAGCTTCGGCTGCATGGCCGAGAATGACTGGACCTTCTTCGGGGACGCGATGATCAACCATGCACTGCGCAAAAACCAGCCGCTCGAAAAGGCATCGGATGAGGCGCGGATGCTGATCAACGACTGGGAGGGCGCGGCGCGGCTGATCCCGAGCAACCCGCAAGTGACCATCGGCGCGCATGTCGCGACCTGGCTTGAGCCGCTCGAGACGCGCATGCCCAAGACCGACACGCCGCCCGTCGGCCGCCCGGCGACCGACGCGCTCAAGGCCGGCGGATGAGATGGCGGACCAGGAGACCCTTCTGGAGCGATTGATCCCGGGCGATCTGGAACACCAGATTCCCGCGGCGATCCAGAGGGCGCTTCCTGGCGGGTTCCGGAACCGGCTGCTCCAGGTCGGGCTCGGCCTGCTGATCAGCCTCGGCCTGGCGTTCGTCGTACGCCGCTGGGTCGAGCGGCGCGAAGCCGGGCGCCGGGCGCTCGCACCCCGGCCCGCGGCTCCTGCATTGCCGCCCGTCCGGGAACCCGACGTGGCGCAGGCAGTTACCGCGCCCGTGATCGATAATTCTGAACCCGAACCCGCGCCGCTCCCGCCCGAGGGAAGCCAGGCTGCCCGCTATCCCCTGCTCGCCCAGCCGCATGTGAGCCTGTCCGGCACGATCGACCAGGCGATGTATGCCAGCTTCCGCGGGCAGATGCTGGCAGCGCCCAAGCAGGGTGCGCTCGTCGTCTCGCTCTGCACGCTCGGCGGCGATCCCGAAGTCGCGCGGCTGATGGGCGACGAGATCCGCCTGCTGCGCGAGTATTCGGGGCGTGAGACGCTGTTCCTCGGCAAGGTCGCGGTCTATTCGGCCGGCGCCACTTTCATGGCCGCCTTCCCCGCCGACAAGCGCTTCCTGACGCGCGGCACCCGGCTGATGATCCATGAGCGCATCCTCACCAAGACCGTCGACGTCACCGGCCCGCTGCGCACCTGCATCGCCGGGCTCAAGGCCGCGCTGCACGAGATCGAGGAATCGGTGCGGATCGAGGAAGAGGGCTTCCACGCGATCGTCGCCGGCTCGCGCGTGCGCTTCGAGGAGGTGCAGGAACGCGCCCCGGCCAACTGGTATATCGAAGCGGAAGAGGCCCGTTCGCTCGGACTGGTCCTGGATATCATCTGAGAGGTTGAGCCCTGCGGCGCGATTGGCTATCGCGCGCCCAAGCATAAGGATCTCCTCGATGGCCGACTTCCGCCTTCCCAAGAACAGCCGCATCTCCTCCAAGGGCAAGGAGCACAAGGCGGACCCGGGCGCGAAGAACGTCAAGAAGTTCAAGATCTACCGCTACGATCCGGATTCGGGCGAGAATCCGCGCTACGACAATTTCGAGATCGACCTCGACGAGTGCGGCCCGATGGTCCTCGACGCGCTGATCAAGATCAAGTCGGAGCAGGACAGCTCGCTGACCTTCCGCCGCTCGTGCCGCGAGGGCATTTGCGGCTCCTGCTCGATGAACATGGACGGGCGCAACGGCCTCGCCTGCACCACCGCGATTGAGGACATCAAGGGCGACATTCGCATCACCCCGCTGCCGCACATGGACGTGATCAAGGACCTCGTCCCCGACTTCACGCATTTCTACGCACAGTATAGCTCGATCAAGCCGTGGCTGCAGACCGTGTCGACCACGCCTTCGGGCAAGGAACGCCTCCAGTCGCCGCAGGACCGCGAGAAGCTCGATGGCCTCTACGAGTGCATCCTGTGCGCCTGCTGCTCGACCTCGTGCCCGAGCTATTGGTGGAACAGCGACAAGTTCCTCGGCCCGGCGATCCTGCTCCAGGCCTATCGCTGGCTGGCCGACTCGCGCGACGAGATGACCGGCGAGCGCCTCGACAATCTCGAGGATCCGTTCCGCCTCTATCGCTGCCACACGATCATGAACTGCGCGAACGTCTGCCCCAAGGGCCTAAACCCGGCCAAGGCGATCGCCGAGATCAAGAAGATGGAAGCCGAGCGCACGCTTTGAGCGCGCCTGCCACGGAGCATTTCCGCTACGAGGACGATCCGGATCGGCCAGGCTGGAAGCGCTGGCAGATCCTGGACGAGGGCCGGTTCAACAGCTTCATCGGCGCGCTTTCGGTGAAGGCCACGGGGGATCGCACCGCGCTGGTGCGCCACCGCTTCGCGCGTGAGCACTCGAACCTGCGCGACCATATCCATGGCGGCGCGCTGGCCGGCTTCATCGACATGGCATTGTTCGCCGCGTCGCGCGGGCTGGGCGTGCTCGCCGGACCGGCCTCGACCGTCGACATGTCGATCCAGTTCATCGCCGGCGGCGCGATCGGCACCGAGACCGAGGCGGAGGTCGAGCTGCTGCGCGAGACCGGCCGGATGCTGTTCCTGCGCGGCGTGGTCCGCCAGGGCGACGTCACCGTCGCCAGCTTCCTCGGCACCATCCGCAAGAGTTCGGCTCCAGCGAAGACCGGGGCGGCATGACCAACGTCCTCGACCGCTACAAGGCCCTGGTCGCCGCAGGCGAGCTGCGCCCCGACCCCGAACAGGCCGCCGCCGCCGAGCGTCTCCATCAGCTTGCGAACGAGCTAGAGGCAGTGCCGAAAAAGGGCAGCATCCTGTGGCGCGCGCTCGGCCGCATGCCGGAGCCGCCGCGCGGGCTCTATATCTGGGGCAGCGTCGGCCGCGGCAAGTCGATGCTGATGGACCTGTTCTACGAGACCGTGAACATCCGCCGGAAGCGCCGCGTCCATTTCCACGAGTTCATGCTCGAAGTGCACGAGCGCCTGAACGAGGAGCGCAAGAAGGACACGCGCGATCCCGTCGTCGCGGTCGCCGATGCGATGGCCGAGGATATCCGCCTGCTCGCCTTCGACGAGATGGTGATCAACAACCCCGCCGACGCGATGATCCTCTCACGGCTGTTCACCGAGATGATGGGACACGGCCTGACCATGGTCGCCACATCGAACCGGGCCCCGCGCGATCTCTACAAGGATGGGCTCAACCGCCAGCTGTTCATCCCCTTCATCGAGCTGATCGAAGAACAGATGGACACGCTGAGCCTGAACGGGCCGACCGACTACCGGCTCGACCGGCTGGGGCGGATGGACACCTGGCTCGTGCCCAACGGCCCCGAGGCGACGAAGCAGCTCTCCGCCGCTTTCTTCCGCCTGACCGACTTTTCCGTCGAAGACGCCGCGCACGTGCCGACTTGCGAACTGCCCGTGCAGGGCGGGCGCGAGCTGCATGTGCCCAAGTGCCTGAAGGGCGTCGCGGTCTTCTCGTTCAAGCGGCTGTGCGGCGAGGCGCGCGGTGCCGCGGATTATCTGGCGATCGCCAGGCGCTTCCACACCGTGATCCTGGTCGGCATCCCCAAGCTGGGGCCGGACAACCGCAACGAGGCGGCGCGCTTCGTCACCCTCATCGACGCGCTCTACGAGCATAACGTCAAGCTGCTCGCCGCCGCCGATGCGGAGCCGCAGCACCTCTACGAAGCCGGCGACGGCCGCTTCGAGTTCGACCGCACCGTCTCGCGCCTCATGGAAATGCGCTCGGATGAGTATCTGGCGGAGGGCCACGGCGAACGATAGGCTACCCTCAAAAGAGGGAGAGTGTATGCGTCTTGGGATCGGCCTGTTGCTGGCGGCCTTGCTGACACCGCTTACCGTCACGGCGCAAACGCTTGTCGCCGCAGACCTGCGCGATAGCCAGAGCCTCGACGGCGCCTGGCATTGGTCGGTCGATCCCTATCGCGACGGCGTCGCCGGCTTCCATGGCGGCCCGCCCAGCGAGAGCACCGCGCGCTACCAGGACAAGATCCAGGAAGACGAGGCGGCGAATCGCCCCACCGCGCTGTTCGAGTTCGACATGCAGCGTTCGGCGGTCACCCATTTGCCCGGCAGCTGGATCGGCCATGCGCCCGAGATGCGCTATTATCAGGGGCTGGTCTGGTATCAGCGCACCTTCGACTACACCCCGGCCGGACCCGGCAAGCGCGTCTATCTGCGCTTCGGCAGCGCCGACTATGCCGCCAGCGTGTTCCTCAACGGCAAGCCGATCGGCAAGCATGTCGGCGCCTTCACTCCCTTCGCCTTCGACGTGACCGACACGCTGCGCCCGGGCAGCAACCAGATCACCGTCGGCGTCGATTCCGCTCGCACCGACAGCGACGTGCCACCGCCGGTCACCGATTGGGAGACTTATGGCGGCATCACTCGCTCGGTCAGCCTGGTCACCGTGCCCGAGACCTTTGTTGACGATGCCTTCGTGCGCCTGGGCAAGGACGGCCGCATCGCCGTCTCAACCCATATCCTGGGCCCGCAAGCCGCCAACGCACCGATCCGCCTCGCCATCCCCGCGCTCGGCGCCACGCTCGACGGCCATACCGATGGCGAGGGCAACTGGACCGCCAGCCTTGCCGCCCCGCGCAGCCTCAAGCGCTGGTCGCCCGAAAGCCCGACGCTCTACGACGTCCAGATCAGCACCGGCGAAGACCGCTTCACTGACCGGATCGGCTTCCGCACGATCGAAGTGCAGGGCGACAGGATCCTGCTCAACGGCAAGTCGATCTTCCTGCGCGGCATCTCGATGCACGAGGAGGAGCTGGGCAAGGCTCCGGTCCGCGCGATGAGCCCCGCCGCCGCGGCCGCCCTCTTCGGCGAGATCAAGTACGGTCTGCACGGCAATTTCGTGCGGCTCGCCCATTATCCGCATGACGAGGGCACCACGCGCCTGGCCGACCAGATGGGCCTGCTCGTGTGGAGCGAAGTGCCCGTCTATTGGCGCGTCGCCTGGAGCAATCCGGACACGCTCGCCACGGCCCGGCGGATGGTCACCGAGAATATCCGCCGCGACCGCAACCGCGCCGCGATCATCCTGTGGAGCGTCGCCAACGAGACGCCTGTCAGCGACGCCCGCAACACTTTCCTGCGCGCCCTGATCAGCGATGTCCGCACGCTGGACGGTAGCCGACTCGTTACCGCCGCCCTGCTCAGCGCGCGGGCCGGCAAGGTGATGCGGATCGACGATCCGCTGGTGAGCGATCTCGATGTGATGGCGATCAACACCTATAATGGCTGGTATTCGGACGACCCGCTTGCCGAAGTGCCGAGCTTCGAATGGAAGAGCCCGGTCACCAAGCCGCTGATCTTCTCCGAATTCGGCGCCGATGCGCTCTACGGTTATCACGACGGCACCGCCGCCCCGCACAAGTTCAGCGAGGAATATCAGGCCGAATATTATCGCCGCACGCTCGAGATGGCCGCGAAGGTGCCCTATCTGCGCGGGCTGAGCCCGTGGATCCTCAAGGACTTCCGCTCCCCGCGCCGCCAGCACCCCGTCTATCAGCAGGGCTGGAACCGCAAGGGCCTGCTCTCCGAGACCGGCCAGCGCAAGCTAGCGTTCGGCGTGCTCTCCGACGAATATAGGCGCCGGGCGGAAGCGGAGAAGCGCTGAGCCCCGGCGCACCAGCCACGTGCGCAGCCAGGGCTCGGCCGTCGCGGCTATCGTGAAGGCAAGGGCCAGCATCGCCGCGCCGACCAGCAGCGCGGCCAGCGTGCCCGGCATGCCGGCGCCGATCAGTGCCGCGATCGCCACGGTGCCGGCCGCCTGGTGGAGCAGATAGAGCGGATAGGTCGCCAGCCCCGCCGCCATCGCCCAGCCCGGCCGCAGCCAACGCGCCAGCATCGGCTGCAATCGGTTGGCGGCGAGCATGACGACTACGCCCGCGGCGAAGATCGCCATCGGCGCAAGCGGGCTCGCCTCGATCCCTAGTTCGTGGGCGCTGCGCACGGCATGGGCGGTGATCTCGATCGCGGCGGCGAGCAGGCACAGAGCCATCGCCAGCGCCCGCTTGCGTGTCATCCCTTCGTCGAGCGCGGCGCGCACGAAGATGCCCAGCGCAAAGAAGCCGCCATGGGTGAGCAGCAGAAGATCGGCGATGCGCGGCTGCAACCAGCCGGCCGGCAGCGACCCCGAGCCAACCACCAGCCAATAGGCCAGGCTCACACCCGCAAGGCCAAGGCCCAGCGGCTCAAGGCTGTCGACCTTCCCCCACGCGAGCAGCGCCGTCACCAGCGCGTAAAAGGCGATCTCGACGCCGAGCGTCCAATAGACGCCGTCGATCCAGGGTCCCGTCGGCCATAGTGCCACCGAGCCCAGCCATTCGCCGAGCAAAGGTCCCGAAGCACGGGCGAGCAGCAAAGCCGCGAGCGTCAGGCTCGCGCAGATCCAGGCGGCGGGGAACAGTCGTGCGGCGCGCTTGGCCGCGAATACCCCCGCGCTCGCGCCGCGTGCCGAACCGGCGATCACGCAGCCCGAGATCACGAAGAACAGTTCCACCCCGATCCAGCCACACCAGGTGGCGGCCATCATGCTGTCGGGAAGCGGCGTGCGCGGCCAGTCAGCGTGCGGATCGGGCAACCGGCCGAACGCGCTGCCATAATGATAGACGAGCACGGCCAGCGCGCTCAGCAGGCGCAGTAGGTCGATTGCCTCGAGATTTCGCTTGCCCCGCCCCGCCATCGCGCCCGTCTCGCACGATGGCGGTTAACAGCGGGTCAGCGTGCGCCTCAGTCCTTTTGCGCAAGGTCCTGGTAGAGCATCAGCGCATTGCCGTCCGGGTCGTAGAAGGTGAGCAGCCGCACCATCGCCGGGATCTCCTGCATCGGCCCGTCCTGCCGCACCCCCGCCGCATCGAGCGCTGCCTTGGCCGCATCCAGGTCCACCACGCCGAACGTGAGCGTGGCGCCACCGCCCTGGGGCACGCTCTCCACCTGCGCCAGCCCGATCGTCACCCGGGCGACCGGGCTATCGAACTCGCACCAGGCGATTTCGTCCAGCCGGTAGAGCAGGTTCATGCCCAACACGTCGCGATACCAGGCGATGCCGGCATCCAGATCGGTGACGTTGATCGCGCAGGTCAGCCCGCCATCATAGCCGAGTGCAGTTGCCTGGGAGGGTGCAGCAAGTGTTGCCATATCGATTCTCCGACTCTATGGTTCCATTTATATAGTTGGTATGGATTTGATGCTTGAGTCAATGCCCCCTTCCCCGCCGCGACTGCTCCGCCTGCTCGAGGCCAATCGCTGGGCGATCCCGGTGCTGGCACTGCTCAGCCGCGAGCAGGGATCGCGCTTCGCAGTGATCGCGCGGGCGCTCGACCTGTCGCACAACAGCCTGACGCGGTGCCTCGTGCATCTGAAGGACTGCGGCTGGATCATGCCCAATCCTGGCCATGGCCACCCGCTGCGCCCCGAATACCTCCTGAGCGAAGCCGGCCGCCCTGTCGGCACATTGTGCGAGCGGATCGAGACGGTGCGGACACGGCTCAAGCTCGCCACCGGCGACCTGCCGCGCTGGTCACTGCCGCTGGTTGCAGGGCTGGGGCCCGACTGGACGCGCTTCGGCGAGATCCAGGCGCGGCTCGCCCCGGTCACCCCGCGCGCGCTCTCGACTAGCCTAAAGGCAGTGATCGACGAGGCATTGGTGCAGCGCAGGCTGGAGGACCGCTATCCGCCGATGCCGCTCTACGCGCTCACCGGCAAGGGCAGGGAACTGGCAGGCGCATTGGCCAGTTGATGCCCCTCCCAAGGGGTGCCTTCCAACCCATTATTGCACTTGCGAATTAGTTGCAAAGATAATCGGAACCCGCGCTTTTTCATGGGTTGCGACTCTCCTATTATGGGCCTAAGCCGCCACCGCTTTCACCGGCGCGCCGGTACGCGCGTCTGTGTGTCGGCGGTTGAACCAGACCCATAGGGAGTTTCCATGGCCCGCAAGAAGATCGCGCTGATTGGCGCCGGCAATATCGGCGGTACGCTCGCGCACCTCGCAGCACTCAAGGGCCTTGGCGACATCGTCCTGTTCGACGTCGTCGAAGGCGTGCCCCAGGGCAAGGCGCTCGACCTTAGCCAGTGCGCCCCGGTCGAAGGCTTCGACGCCAAGATCACTGGCACCAACGACTATGCCGATATCGCAGGCGCCGATGTGATCATCGTCACCGCCGGCATCGCCCGCAAGCCGGGCATGAGCCGCGACGACCTGCTCGGCATCAACCTCAAGGTCATGAAGGCCGTCGGCGAGGGCATCGCCGCCAACGCGCCCGACGCGTTCGTGATCTGCATCACCAACCCGCTCGACGCGATGGTCTGGGCATTGCGCGAATTCTCCGGCCTGCCGCACACCAAGGTGGTGGGCATGGCCGGCGTGCTCGACTCGGCCCGCTTCAGCCACTTCCTCGCCGACGAGTTCCAGGTCTCGGTCAAGGACGTGAACAGCTTCGTGCTCGGCGGCCACGGCGACACCATGGTCCCCGTCCTCGAATATTCGACCGTCTCGGGCATCCCGGTCAGCGATCTGATCGCGATGGGCTTCTCGACCAAGGAGCGCATCGACGCGATCGTCCAGCGCACCCGTTCGGGCGGCGGCGAGATCGTTGCCCTGCTCAAGACCGGCTCGGCCTTCTACGCCCCCGCCACTTCGGCGATCGCGATGGCCGAGAGCTATATCTACGACAAGAAGCGCGTCCTTCCGGCCGCGGCGCACCTCACCGGCCAGTATGGCATCGACGACCTGTACGTCGGCGTGCCGATCATCATCGGCAAGGACGGCGTCGAGAAGATCATCGAGATCAACCTGACCGACGAAGCCAAGGCCAACCTCACGGTCTCGGTCGATGCGGTCAAGGAACTGCTCGTAGCCTGCAAGGCGATCGACGGCTCGCTCAACTGAGATGGCACGGCGCGCGCTCGCGCTGCTGGGTTCGGCCGTGGCCCCACAAGGGGCCGCGGCTGAAACTGCGCCGCGAGGGTTGCTCGAACGACAATGGCTGGGGGAATGAGATGAAGCGGATCGCGTTAGTCCTTCTCGGCCTTTGCGCCGCCCTTCCCGCCGCCGCGCAGGAAGCCACGCCCACCGCGCCGGCCGAGCCGGTGCCGCTGTTCCAGGCCGCCTGCGTCAACGGTGCCGTGCGGCTGAGCAAGAAGACCGCAGAGGCGGTGACCTACGCCACCTTGCCCCAGAGCGCCCGCCGCGCGCTCGGCGCCGCGACCACCAGCTCGCGCGCGGAGGCCGAGAAGCTTCCGGCTCCCGACCCCGCTACCGTGCTCAACACCATGTACCGGATCGGCGGCGGCCAGCTCTACCTGCTCGTGCCCGGCGCCGAAATCGGCAAGAGCACGATCTCCGACAGCTGCATCGTGCTGTGGCTCGCTTTGTCCGACGATGATTATCCCCTGGCCCGCAAGCTCGTTCTGCCGAACGAGGAAAGCGTGCCGATGACTGCCCGCCCCACCGCCTCAGCGGTCGGCGCGTCGGTCGCAACTTCCGCCCGCGAAGGTTCGCAGATGACCGCAGCCACTTATGGCGGCTGGGTCGCGCTGCGCATTCTCGCGCCCAATCCCGATCCGAAATCCCCCGGAGCCCAGTGAACACATGAGCATCCTCATCGACAAGAACACCAAGGTCATCACGCAAGGGATGACTGGTGAGACCGGCACCTTCCACACCCAGCAGGCGCTCGCCTATGGGACGCAGATGGTCGGCGGCGTGACCCCCGGCAAGGGCGGCACCGAGCATATCGGCCTGCCCGTGTTCGACACCGTTGCCGAAGCCAAGTCGAAGACCGGCGCCGACGCCTCCGTGATCTACGTGCCGCCGCCCTTCGCCGCGGACTCGATCCTTGAGGCGATCGATGCCGAGATCCCGCTGATCGTCTGCATCACCGAGGGCATTCCGGTGCTCGACATGGTCAAGGTGAAGCGCGCGCTGTCGGGCTCCAAGTCGCGCCTGATCGGCCCGAACTGCCCCGGCGTGCTGACTCCGAACCAGTGCAAGATCGGCATCATGCCGGGCTCGATCTTCTCGCCGGGCTCGGTGGGCGTCGTCTCGCGCTCGGGCACGCTGACCTATGAGGCGGTGTTCCAGACCACCAATGCGGGCCTCGGCCAGACCACGGCCGTCGGCATCGGTGGCGATCCCGTCAACGGCACCAACTTCATCGACGTGCTCGAGTTGTTCCTCGCCGACGAGGCGACCAAGTCGATCATCATGATCGGCGAGATCGGCGGCTCGGCCGAAGAGGAAGCCGCGCAGTTCCTGATCGACGAGGCCAAGCGTGGCCGCAAGAAGCCGATGGCCGGCTTCATCGCGGGCCGCACGGCGCCTCCGGGCCGCCGCATGGGCCATGCCGGCGCGATCGTGTCGGGCGGCAAGGGCGATGCCGAGAGCAAGATCGCCAAGATGGAAGAGGCAGGCATCCGCGTCGCGGCCAGCCCGTCCGAGCTCGGCTCGACCCTTGTGGAAGTGCTCAAGGGTTAACAACTAGGGCGTTATCCCGGCTCAGGCCGGGATTGCGTGCCACGGGCCGCGCGCTGGCGGCCTGAGACCCCGGCTTTCGCCGGGGAGACGATTGAGGAATTGACCATGGGCTATGAGGGCCTGGACTTCGACGACATCGCCGGCGGCGTGAGCCCCGCCTTCGTCGAGACTTTGTACCGCCGCTACAAGGCGGATCCGACGGGTATCGAGCCGGGCTGGCGCGCCTGGTTCGAGGGGCTGGAGAACACCGCCTCGGGCCCCAGCTGGGCGAACCCGCGCTGGCCGCTCGCCGAAACGGATGCCCTCACCGCCGGGCTCGACCCGACCCAGATGGAGCCGGCGCCCAAGCCCGCCAAGGGCGGCGCCGCGCCTGCGCCCAAGCCGGCCGGCCCGGCCGCGTCGGAAGCCGACATCGCCCGCGCCGCCGGCGATTCGATCCGCGCGATGCTGCTGATCCGCACCTACCGGGTGCGCGGCCACCTCGCCGCCACGCTCGATCCGCTCGGCCTAGCCCGCCAGGACCTGCCGGCGGACATGACGCCAGAATATCACGGCTTCACCGGCGCCGATCTCGACCGCCCGGTATATCTCGGCGGCGCGCTCGGCCTCGAAAAGGCGACGATCCGCGAGCTCGTCGACATCCTGCGCGCCAATTATTGCGGCAATGTCGGCCTTGAGTACATGCACATCGCCGACGTCGAGGAGCGCCGCTTCCTTCAGGACCGGATGGAGGGCAAGGACAAGGCCATCCAGTTCACCGCCGATGGCAAGAAGGCGATCCTCTCCAAGGTCATCGAGGCCGAGGAATGGGAGAAGTTCTGCGGCAAGAAGTATGTAGGCACCAAGCGCTTCGGCCTCGACGGCGGCGAAGCGATGATCCCGGCGATGGAAGCCATCATCAAATATGGCGGCCAGCTCGGCGTGCGCGAGATCGTGTACGGCATGGCGCATCGCGGCCGGCTGAACATGCTCACCAACGTGATGTCGAAGCCGTACCGCGCGATCTTCCACGAATTCTCGGGCGGCTCGTCCAACCCCGATGACGTCGGCGGCTCGGGCGACGTGAAGTACCATCTCGGCACCAGCACCGATCGCGAGTTCGACGGGATCAGCGTCCATATGTCGCTGGTCGCCAACCCCTCGCACCTCGAAGCTGCCGACCCGGTCGTGCTCGGCAAGACGCGTGCGATCCAGACGATCGCCGGCGACCTGGACAAGCACACCGGCTCGCTGCCCGTGCTGCTCCACGGCGACGCGGCATTCGCCGGCCAGGGCATCGTCTGGGAATGCCTCGGCTTCTCGGGCATCCGCGGCTACAATACCGGCGGCTGCCTGCACTTCATTATCAACAACCAAATCGGCTTCACGACGAGCCCGCAATTCGCGCGCTCCTCGCCCTATCCGTCGGACGTCGCCAAGGGCGTCCAGGCGCCAATCTTCCACGTCAATGGCGACGATCCCGAAGCGGTGACCTTCGCCTGCAAGATGGCGATCGAGTTCCGCCAGACCTTCAAGCGCGACGTCGTGATCGACATGTGGTGCTATCGCCGCTTCGGCCACAACGAGGGCGACGAGCCCTCGTTCACCCAGCCGCTGATGTACAAGGCGATCCGCCAGCATCCGCCGGTGAGCCAGGTCTATTCGAAGCGCCTCATCGCCGAGGGCACGATCGACCAGGGCTTCGTCGACGAGCGCATCAAGCAGTTCAACCTGCTGCTCGAAGGCGAGTTCGAGGCCGGCAAGTCGTACCTCCCCAACAAGGCCGACTGGTTCGGCGGCCGCTGGTCGGGCCTGTCGGCCCCGGCCGACTCCGAGAATGCGCGCCGTTCGGTCGATACCGGCATCGAGAAGAAGCTGTTCGACAGCCTCGGCCGCACGCTGACCGAAGTCCCCGCCGACCTGGAGATCCACAAGACGCTGGGCCGCGTGCTCGATGCGAAGCGTGCGATGTTCACCCGCGGCGAGAATTTCGACTGGGCGACCGGCGAGGCCCTGGCCTTCGGCGCGCTGCTGTCGGAAGGCTATGGCGTGCGCCTGTCGGGCCAGGATTCGGGCCGCGGCACGTTCAGCCAGCGCCACGCCGTCTGGGTCGATCAGCGCGACGAGCATCGCTACATCCCGCTCACGACGATCCCGCACGGGACGTTCGAGGTGCTGGATTCGCCGCTCAGCGAATATGGCGTGCTCGGTTTCGAGTACGGCTATGCGCTCGCCGATCCGAAGACGCTGGTGCTGTGGGAAGCGCAATTCGGCGACTTCGCCAATGGCGCGCAGATCATGATCGACCAGTTCATCGCGGCGGGCGAGGCCAAGTGGCTGCGCGCCAACGGCCTGGTGATGCTGCTGCCGCACGGCTATGAGGGCCAGGGTCCCGAGCACAGCTCGGCGCGCCCCGAGCGCTATCTCCAGCTCTGCGCGGAAGACAACATGCAGGTCGTCAACATCACGACGCCGGCGAATTATTTCCACCTGCTGCGCCGCCAGATGCACCGCAACTTCCGCAAGCCGCTAGTGCAGATGACGCCGAAGTCGCTGCTCCGCCACAAGATGGCAGTGAGCAAGGCCGAGGACTTCCTCGGCGACAGCCACTTCATGCGCATCCTCTCGGATCCGTCGGCGCCGGCGGACAAGGACGTGAAGCGTCTCGTGCTCTGCTCGGGCAAGGTCGCCTATGACCTGATCGAGGCGCGCGACGCGGCGGGCGACAAGAACACCGCGATCGTCCGCATCGAACAGCTCTATCCCTTCCCGGGCGACGCACTGGCTGCGCGCGTCGCGCGCATGACCAATGTCGAGGAAATCGTCTGGGCCCAGGAAGAGCCGAAGAACAACGGCTACTGGACATTTGTCGAGCCGTTCATCGAGGCGAGCCTCAAGGAAGCCGGCTCGAAGATCCAGCGCGCCCGCTATGCCGGCCGCGCGCCGGCCGCGGCGGTCGCCACCGGCCTGATGAAGCGCCACCAGGCCGAGCAGGGGGCGCTCGTCGCCGACGCGCTCGGTCACAATGTCCGCGAAGAAATTCGCCGGACCCGCAAGAACTGACACCCTCCCAGGGAACGAGGAAAGACAATGGCAGACGTTAAAGTCCCGGTACTGGGCGAGTCGATCACCGAAGCCACGCTCGGCGAATGGCTGAAGAACCCCGGCGACCCCGTCCAGCTCGACGAGCCGATCGCCAGCCTCGAGACCGACAAGGTCTCGGTCGAAGTCGGCAGCCCGGTTGCCGGCGTGATGGGCGACCAGCTCGTCAAGGTGGGTGACACGGTCGAAGTTGGCGCAGTGATCGCCGTGGTGAGCGAAGGCGGTGGCGCTGCTGCCGCGCCGAGCCCGGCCCCTGCTGCGGCGCCCGCCCCTGCCCCTGCAGCCGCTCCGGTACCCGCCGCCGGCGGCGAAGCCGCCGCGCTCTCGCCGTCGGTGCGCCGCGCCGTGCTCGAGACCGGCGTCGATCCCACCTCGGTTCAGGGCACCGGCAAGGACGGCCGCCTGACCAAGGACGACGTGATGACCGCGGCGAGCAACAAGCCCGTACCGGCCGCCACCCCGGCGCCCGCCGCCGCCGCTCCGGCACCGTCGGCCAGCGGCCGCAAGGAAGAGCGCGTCAAGATGACTCGCCTGCGCCAGACCGTCGCCAAGCGCCTCAAGGAAGCGCAGAACACCGCCGCGATGCTCACCACGTTCAACGACGTGGACATGACCGCGGTGATCGAGGCGCGCGCCAAGTACAAGGACCTGTTCGAGAAGAAGCACGGCGTCCGCCTGGGCTTCATGGGCTTCTTCGTGAAGGCCGCCTGCATGGCGCTCAAGGACATCCCGGGCGTCAACGGCTCGATCGAAGGCGATGAGATCGTCTATCACGATTATTGCGACATCTCGGTCGCCGTCTCGGCCCCGCAGGGCCTGGTCGTCCCGGTGATCCGCGACGCGGAGACGCTGAGCGTCGCCGGCATCGAGAAGACGATCGGCGACTTCGGCAAGCGCGCCAAGGACGGCACGCTCAAGATGGACGAGATGAAGGGCGGCACCTTCACCATCTCGAACGGCGGCGTGTTCGGTTCACTGATGTCGACCCCGATCATCAACCCGCCCCAGTCGGCCGTGCTCGGCCTGCACCGCATCGAGGATCGCCCGGTGGTCCGCGACGGCCAGGTCGTCGTCCGCCCGATGATGTACCTCGCGCTCAGCTACGACCACCGCCTGATCGACGGCCGCGAGGCGGTGACCTTCCTCGTTGCGCTCAAGAACGCGATCGAGGATCCAACCCGCCTGCTGATCGACCTTTGATTTGAACACCCGACTGTTCCCCGGCGAAAGCCGGGGGCCAGTTGCGGCGTAGTTTGTAACGACGCGAGACGCGTACCACCTATCGTCTCGTAACTGGGCCCGGGCTTTCGCCGGGGTACGAGGAAGAGAACATGGCCGACTATGATTTCGACGTCCTGGTGATCGGTTCGGGCCCCGGCGGCTATGTCGCGGCGATCCGCGCGGCGCAGCTGGGCCTGCGCACCGGTTGCGTCGAGAGCCGCGAGACGCTGGGCGGCACCTGCCTCAACGTGGGCTGCATCCCGTCCAAGGCGCTGCTCAACGCGTCGGAGAAGTTCGACGAGGCCAAGAACGGCGTCCTCGCCAAGCACGGCATCAAGCTCGGCTCGGTCGAGCTCGACCTGCCGACGATGATGGCCGACAAGGACAAGGCCGTCACCGGCCTCACCGGCGGCATCGCCTTCCTGTTCAAGAAGAACAAGGTCGAATGGGTGAAGGGCCTCGGTACCTTCATCGACGCGCACACCGTCCAGGTCGGCGATCGCACAGTCACCGCCAAGAATATCGTCATCGCCACCGGCTCGTCGGTCACCCCGCTTCCGGGCGTCGAGATCGACCAGAAGGTCGTCGTCGATTCGACCGGCGCGATCGCGCTGGAGAAGGTGCCCGAGCACATGATCGTGATCGGCGGCGGCGTGATCGGCCTCGAGCTCGGCTCGGTCTGGCAGCGCCTCGGCGCCAAGGTCACCGTGGTCGAGTTCCTCGACCAGCTTCTCCCGGGCATGGACGGCGAAGTCCGCAAGGAAGCCGCCAAGATCTTCAAGAAGCAGGGCATGGAGATCAAGCTCTCCACCAAGGTGACCGGCGTGACCGTCAATGGCGGCAAGGCGACCGTCACGGTCGAGCCGGCAGCCGGTGGCGCTGCCGAAACGCTCGAAGCCGATGCAGTGCTGGTCTCGATCGGCCGCCGCCCGAACACCGAGGGCCTCGGCCTCGACAAGATCGGCTTGGCGACGAACCAGCGCGGCCAGATCGAGACCGACCATAGCTTCCGCACCAAGGTCGACGGCGTCTGGGCGATCGGCGACGTGATCCCGGGCCCGATGCTCGCGCACAAGGCCGAGGATGAAGGCATTGCGGTCGCCGAGAACATCGCCGGCCTGACCGGCATCGTGAACCACGATGTCATCCCGAGCGTAGTCTACACCCATCCCGAGATCGCCGGCGTCGGCCTGACCGAGGAGCAGGCCAGGGAGCGCGGCGAGATCAAGGTCGGCAAGTTCCCGATGGCTGGCAACAGCCGCGCCAAGGCGATCGACGACACGGTCGGCTGGGTGAAGGTGATCGCCGACGCCAAGACCGATCGCGTGCTCGGCACCTGGATCATCACTTCGGTCGCCGGCACGATGATCGCCCAGGTCGCCCAGGCGATGGAGTTCGGCGCGACTTCGGAAGACATCGCCTATACCTGCCACGCCCATCCGACCCATTCGGAAGCGATCAAGGAAGCGGCGATGGCCGTGTTGGGCAAACCGATCCACGTCTGAGCCGAGCCGGCGACGCGATTAGCGCAAGCTAATCGCTCGCGAACCAGGCTCGGCCGGCCGGCGGCGCTATTCGCGCCGACCGACGGCGCGGCTTTGCCGCGCCGCTTCCCCGCCCGATACTTGCGTCCCCTTCCCTTTGCGTGTTAGTCAACTAACACACAAAGGGAATCAACCATGCGCCACATCATCCTCGGCCTGCTCGCCGCTACCGCCTTCGTTACGCCTGCCTTCGCCCAGGACGCGGCCCGCATGGACAAGGTCGCCAGCGCCGAAGCCGATACCGGCGCCTTCATGGGCGCCGTGCTCGTCGCGCAGAACGACAGGATCCTGTTCGACAAGGGCTATGGCTCGGCCAATCTCGAATGGAAGATCCCGAACGACGGCGAGACCAAATTCCGCCTCGGTTCGCTGACTAAGCAGTTCACCGCCGCCTCGATCCTGCTGCTCCAGGAACGCGGCAAGCTCCGCCTCGATGCGCCGGTGAAGACCTATCTCCCGGATGCGCCCGCCGCCTGGGACAAGGTGACTGTCTTCCACCTGCTAACCCATAGCGCGGGCGTGCCCAACTTCACCGCGCAGGACGATTATGAGAAGCGCAAGACGCTGCCCGCGACCTTGCCCGAGCTGATCGCCCGCTTCAGCGACAAGCCGCTCGATTTCACGCCGGGCGAGCAGTTCAAATATTCCAACTCGGGCTATGTCCTGCTCACCGCGATCGTCGAGAAGGCGAGCGGCCAGTCCTATGCCGCCTTCGTCACGGAGAACCTGTTCAAGCCGCTCGGCATGGCCGACAGCGGCTATGACAGCCATGCGAAAATTATCCCGCACCGCGCCTCTGGCTACAGCCCCGCCCCCGGCGCGGCGGTCAATGCCGACTATATCGACATGTCGATCCCGCAGGGCGCCGGCGCACTCTATTCGACCACCCACGACCTGCTGAAATGGGAGACCGGGCTGTTCGGCGGCAAGCTGCTCAAGTCCGAATCGCTCGTGGCGATGCGGACGCCGTACAAAGACAATTACGCGCTCGGCGTCGGTGCGGTGGTCAAGGACGGCGTGACCACGATCTCGCACAGCGGCGGCATCGACGGGTTCAACACCTGGCTCGGCTATGATCCCGATCGCAAGATCACGGTGGTGGTGCTCGCCAATATCAATGGCGGCAGCGCCAGCAAGCTGGGCCATGCGATGCTGACGCTGGCGCGTGGTGGCACCGTCACCCTGCCCAGCGAGCGCCAGGCCGTGAAGCTCGCCCCCGCCACGCTCAAATCCTATGAAGGCACGTACGAGGTCAGCCCGACCTTCGGTTTCACCATCCGCGCCGAGAGCGACCGGCTGATCGCCCAGGCCACCCGCCAATCCCCGCTCGACTTGTTCCCGGAAGCCCAGGACCGCTTCTTCTTCCGCACGGTCGATGCCCAGATCGACTTCACCCGCGATGCCGCCGGCAAGGTCACCGGCGCGGTGATGCACCAGAATGGCCGCGACCAGAAGGCGGTGAGGAAGCTGTAAGAGGCGTCGGCATTCACCCGAATATCCGCGTTTTCTTGCTCCCCTCCCCGCAAGGGAGGGGACCGGACCTAGTTAACCGCCCAGGGCCCGCTCAGCTTCGGCCGGATACGCACCAGCGCGAGCGTCAGCACCGCGCTGGCGATCGGCGCCAGCCACAGTGCCGTCCAGCCCCAGCGGATATGGCTCGCCGCGCCCATCACCGCGCCGGCGACGAAGCCGAGCCACAGCAACAGATAGCGCGTCCAGGCCCAGCGATCGCCGTCGCCCATCAGCGCCTCGGCGAGCCGCTGCCCCATCTTGACCAGCGATCCGGTCATGTAGGTGACGCCGACGCTCACTTCGCCTTCGCGGTGGAGGATGCCATTCTCGCAGCCCATCGCCATCGCCAGGAAGATCAGCACGATCGGGCCGGGCGCCAGGCTGGCCAGCGTCGCGGCGGTGACGAGCAGGGCCGTCACCACCAGCATGATGCTTTCGCGGAAGCGCGCCTGGCGCCAGCGCGTCACCACCGTGGCGAGGATCACGCCGCTGACGAAGCTCATCACCAGCGCGCCCGCCACCGCGGCATCGCCGGCCAGGTCGCCGCCGATACCCACCGCCAGGCGCGTTGTGTTGCCGCTCATGAACGAGGCGAAGAAGCCGCCCAGGCTGGTGAAGGCGAGCGCATCGACGAAGCCGGCAAGCGCGGCGAGGCAGATGGCGATGACGACAAGCGGGGACTCGGTACGCTGCATGGCCGCCCTCATGCCCCGGATGCGCGTTTGACAGCAAGCCGTTGCTGGAGAGAAACAAGGCAGATGGAAGCCGTAGACGCCGCCGCCCGGATCGGGCCGATCCTGCCCTGGCTCGACATGCTCGGCATCGCCGTGTTCGCTGCCACCGGCGCGCTAGCCGCCGCGCATCGCGCCCAGACCTTCGTCACGGCGGCCTTCTTCGCGCTCGTCACCGGCGTCGGCGGCGGCACGATCCGCGACCTGCTGATCGGCGCGCCGGTCTTCTGGGTGCATGACGCGAGCGTCGCATCGCTGATCCTAGGTGTCGCGGTGATGATCTGGATCACGCCGCAGCGCTGGTGGAACGACAATACCTTCGCTTGGCTCGATGCCTTCGGGCTCGCCGCCTATGCCGCGTTCGGCGCGGCCAAGGCGCTCGGCTATGGCATCCCGCCGGTGCCCGCCGCGGTGATGGGCGTCGTCACCGCCTGCGCCGGCGGAATCATCCGCGATGTGCTGGCCAACGAGCCGTCGATCCTGATGCGTCCCGAGCTCTATGTGACCGCCGCCGCGCTCACCGCCTCGCTCCAGGTCGCGCTCACGCTGCTGGGGCTGCCGACCTTCGTCGCGGGCCTGCTGGCGGCCAGCGCCGGCTTCGGCCTGCGTGCCGCGGCGATGGTGTGGAAGCTCGGCCTACCCGCCTATCGGGGGCGCCGCTGATGCTGCTTGCTCTGCTCCTCGCCGCGCAGGACCCCCTCGCGCCGCTCGATTTCTGGGTCGGCCATTGCTGGCGCACCACGCTCGCGCCCGCGGCGGTCGACACGCATTGCTTCACGCGGACCACCGCCGGGGTGCTGGACCATCACGAAGTCATCGACGGGGGCGAGAAGCTCTATCAGGGCGATACCGAGTATCGCTGGGACGGCACCCGGATCCGCTTCGCCTATCGCAACGATCAGGGGCCGGTATCGGAAGGCGTAGTGACCGTGGAACCGGACGGGCTGGAGATGGAAGGCGTCCGCCTGGTGCGCACCACCACCGGCTTCGCGATGGTCACCGAGAACGGTCGCCGCGAATTCACTCGGCTGGATTAGGGCTCCATCAGCCAGGCGATGGCGGCGTCGCGGTCCTCGAACACGCCGATGTCCGCCCGAACTTCCCGGAGCCGCTGTACCTGCAGCTTGGCAAGCGCGGTGCGCACCACGAACGCGATCTTGCGCGCCCAGAGCTGGCGGACGGCGGGATTGTCGAGCGTGTGCTTGATCAGCTCGACGGTTTCCTGCGGCACGACGTGCACGCCGCTGGCGTCATAGAGCGTCACATGCTTGCCGACGTCCTCGCCCAGCGCGCGGATCGCGGCGCGCAGTTCCTCGCCAATCCAGGCGGCATCCTCGGCGGAGACGAGCCCGCCGATGCGCAGGTTGACGAGCTTCCGCTCGAGATCGACCTCGATGCTGTGCGAAACCGAATTGGACATGGCAGGCCCTCATCCACGGGAGCGGCGCGCTTAGCCGCCCGTGATCAAACGCCTCAATCCCGGACAATCCCCATATCGACGAATTTCCGTGGTTCGACAGGGGGTACGCGCGGTTCGTTCAGTTCGCACTGCCAGAAGCCGATATCGATCCACTGGCCATGCTTGAAGCCGACCTCGCGGTAGACGCCCTGGCGGCGGAAGCCCACTGCCTCGTGCAATCGGATCGAGCGGTCATTCGGCAGCGCGATCGCGCCGATCGCATGGACGAAGCCCTGCGCGCGCAGCGTATCGACCAGCGCCTCGTAGAGCAGCCGCCCGACGCCCGACCCGCTCGACGTGTCGGTCAGGTAGATCGAGGTTTCGCAGACATAGCGATAGGCTGGCCGGTCGCGGAACTTGCTGGCATAGGCATAGCCGATCACGCCGGCATCGGCATCGTCCGCTGCGCCCGTCGTCGCGACCAGCCAGGGATAGAGCCCGTCGCTCGACGCCATGCGCTTGCGCATCTCGGCCTTGTCGGGCGCCTCGATCTCGAACGAGGCGGTGCCGGTCAGCACATGCGGCGCATAGATCGCCGCGATCGCCCCGGCATCCTCCGGCCTTGCCGCGCGGATGCCGATCACAGGCCGAACCGCGCTGCGATGGCGTCGAACAGGGTACGGTCCTCGACACTGCCCGTCGCCGGCCCGAGCGCGCCGCACTCCAGGCAGCGCGCCTGCACCGATCCGCCCTTGGTGAGCCGCTTCGCGTCACCCAGCGCCTGGGCGAACAGCGCGCGCTGCTCGATCGCGACCCGGGCGAAGATATCCGCGCCCGCCGTCTCGTCGGCCTTGTCGCCATCCTCGTCATTGTCGCCGAGCACGCTCTCGATCAGCTTGGCCCAGCTCGAAGGCTGCTTCTCGAGATAGACCGCATGCACCTTGGCCGGATCGAGCTTGGCGCGGCGCGCGGCCTCGGCGATCGCATCGTCGATCCCGCCGAACCGGTCGACCAGCCCGAGCTGGTGCGCGGTGCCGCCGATCCACACCCGGCCCTGGGCGATCTCGTTGACCCGCTCGGGCGTCAGCTTGCGCGCGCCCGCGACCAGCGAGATGAAGCGCCCATAGCCCGCCTCGATCGCCGACTGGAGCAGCCGGTCGGTCTCCGCATTGGTGCCGCCATAGATGTCCGGCTGGCCGCTCAGCGGCGTGGTCTGCACCCCATCGGTGCCCACGCCGATCTTGGCGAGCGTCTTCTCGAAGGTCGGGATCACGCCGAAGATGCCGATCGATCCGGTGATCGTGTTCGGCTCGGCGAAGATCGTGTCGCCGGCAGCCGACACCCAATAGCCGCCGCTCGCGGCCAGGCTGCCCATCGAGACGACCACCGGCAGCCCCTGCGCCTTGGCCTGCAGGATCGCCTGGCGGATCTGCTCCGACGCCAGCGCCGATCCGCCCGGCGAATCGACGCGCACCACGAGTGCCTTGAGGTTCTTGTTCGCCAGCCCCTTGAGCAATAGCGCGCTCACGCTGTCGCCGCCGGCATGGCCGGGACCCGCCTTGCCATCGACGATCTCGCCGGCGATCGTAATCACGCCGATCGCATCGCCGCCGGTCGGCAGCGGGTTGGCGGCGACGAAATCGTCCAGCTTGATCCGGTTGAACGTGCCGACGGGCTTGCCGCTCGGCGCGCCGGCGATCTCGGCGACGCGCTTGCTGAACGCCAGCCGGTCGCCCAGCTTGTCGACGATGCCGAGCGCCAGGTTGGACTTGGCGATATCGCCCTTGGCGGCGGTCACGATCTCGGCCGGCTTGGCGAGATAATCGGCCAGCTTGGCCTTGGGCCGTGCCTTGGCGATCTCCGCCTGCCACTGCGCCCAGATCGGCTGGTAGATCGCCAGCTCGGCTTCCTTGGCCTCGGGCGACATGTCGCTGCGCATATACGGCTCGACCGCCGACTTGAACTTGCCGACGCGGTAGATGTGCGCAGTCACGCCCAGCTTGTCGAGCAGGCCCTTGTAATAGAGGCGGGTCCCGCCCGGCCCGGCGAACATCGCGCCGCCCAGCGGGTTCACCCAGATCTCGCTGGCATTGGCGGCCAGCGCATAGCTGTCATCGGTATAGGCCGTGGCATAAGCGAGCACCGGCTTGCCGCCCGCACGCACCCGGCCCACGGCCGCCGCGACTTCACTGATCGCCGCGGGATAGCCGCCCATGAAGCGGTCGAGGTCGAGCACCACCGCCTTCACATGGGCGTCGGTCTTCGCTGCATCGAGCGCGCGCACCACGTCGCGCAGCCGCTGCTGCTTGACTGCGCTGCCGCCGGTGAACTTCGAGAAGGGATCCACTTCCTCGGGCTGCTCGACCAGCGTGCCGTCGAGTGCGACCACCAGCGCGCCGTCGCGGATCGCCGCCGGGTTGGGCTTGGCCGAGAGTGCGGCAAACAGCATCGTGAAGAACAGCAGCATGAAGACCAGGACCAGAAAGTCCTTGATCCCCACCAGGATCTTCCAGGCGCCTTTAACAAGCTTCACGTGCCGCTCCCATGCGAAGGAATCCGGCGCTCCTGCTAGAGGATCGCCACACGGGAGTAAACGCCTGTACTAGCCAGGCAAGACAGCTCCTGTCTCTCAGAGGGAGAGCCGCCAGGCGACCGAGAAACGCCAGTCCTCGTCATAGCCGGGATAGGGGTCGTCGATCACCCGCTCCGCCTCCAGCCCGATCTCGGCCTTGTCGACCCAGCGCAGCCGCGTGCCGAAGCCGGCAGAGGCGAGCGCATAGTCGTTGCGCCCGGGCACGCCGCCGCGCCCTTCGATGCCGATCCAGGCGCGGTCGACGAACGTATAGATCTCGCTGGTGCCGAATTTCTTGCCCTTGAGCGGCCGCACCGCGAACTCGCCCGTCGCCCCCGCCCCCCGATCGCCGCTGAGGAAGCCGACATCGAAGGCCCGGCCATAGCTGTCACCGCCCACCGCGAAGCGCTCCGCCGCCGGCAGCCGGTCGCGGCTCCACTGGCCGCCTGCCTGCACCCGCGCCACGAAGCGCTTGCCGATCGCCTGGGCAAGATAGGCCGAGCCGTTGAACTTCAGGAAACGCGGATCGGCATAGAGCGGGTCGGTGCGCGCGCCCAACATGTCGAGCCCCTGCGATCCCGACAGCCCGAACGCCACGCTCCTTTTCTCGCGCGTGTCGGAGAAGCTCGCCCCGCCGCGCAAGGCCCGCGTCCGCTCGGTCGCGATCAGCGCGCCGAACGCGGCATTGTCGCTGTTGAGCCCGTCCACGCCCAGCGACAGGTCGAGGCTACGGCGAAAGCCCTTGATCAGCGGATAGCTGAGCGAGGTGCCGGCCAGCTTGGCCGTACCAAGCACCGGATAGCCCTTGGGCCGCGTCTCGAGATAGCCGCCGCTGGTGGTCAGCGTCAGCCCGCTCGCGGTGATCGACACGCCGTAGCTGCCGCTCAGATAGCGATAGCGCTTGAAGTCGCTCGCCGCCGATGCCGCCAGGCTGAGCTGGTCGCCATCGACCCCGAGCCCATAGAATTCCGCCTTGGCATCGAACTGCCCGTCCCCCAGCTGCGCTACCCCGCGATTGGTGAAGCCGGCAGTGAAGCGCGTGCGCTTCTGCTTGGGCGTCACGGTCAGCACCAGCGCGCCGTTCGCATTAGGGTCGGCGAAGTCGGTGGTGAAGGTCAGGCCCGGTATCGCCCGCATCAGCGTCACTTGCCGTTCGAAGGTGCCGCGGCTGAGCGGCGTCTCGTCGAGCATCGGCGCCATCCGCGCGCGCAGCAGGGAGTTCCCACCCTTTGCGTCCTTCACCGCCGCGCTGGCGATCCGCCCTTCGGTGAGCAGCACCGTCACGGTGCCATTGCTGGTGTCCTGCTCGGGGATCGCCACCGTGTAGAGCGCGACATCGGTGCGCTGATAGGCGCGCGACAGCATGCCGGCGAGCTCGAGCAGCGTGTCCTTGTTGCCCGGCCGCCCGATGAAGCGCCGCGCCGCATCGGCCACCGCGACCGGTGCCTCGGCACCCTGGAAGCGGATGCCCTGGATCGGCACTTCGCTGCCGATGGCACCCACGCTGGCGGTGCCCCGCCTGGGCGTGGCTCGGGCGGGTGTCTCGCGCGGCACCGGGGTGCGGTCGATCCGGTTGCGATCGACGATGACGCCCGCGTCCTGCCCCGCGAACGCGGCTAGCGCGATCAGCATGACTCTCTCCGATCATGTTCAGGAAAGACGAGCCGCGCGCGGACGGGCGCGCGGCTCCTCAGGGTCAGCGCGGCTTGCCGCCGACCAGGCCGTTGACCACGCCACCGACCGTGTTGACGGTGCCGCCGACGATATTGGTGCTGGCGTTGGCGCCAGCACTCGCGCCCTGCGGATTGACCACGCCGTTCACCGTGGCGTTGACATTGCCCAGCGTCGAATTGACCGCGCCAGTGACATTGGCATTGGCGTTGGTCGCCCCGGTCACGCCGGTCAGCAGCCCGCCGGTGCCGCCCGTCGCGCTGCCGAGATTGCCGGGCACGGCGACGTTGAGCAGCTGGCCGCCCTGCCCATTGGGCACGGTCACGCTCGCCAGATTGCCGGCCGTCGCGGCGCTCACCGTGGCGAGCCGGCCGGTCGAGGGATTGCGCGCCAGCACGTTGAGGCCGACCAGCGGTGCGCTGCCGGCCGACGCGCCGACCACCTTGCCCTGGCCCAGGTCGATCGAGACCAGGTCGCCCAGCTTGCCGCCCTTGCCGTCGAGCAGCAGCGTACTGCCATTGCCGAGCGAGACCAGCGTCTGCCCCGTCGCGCCGAGCACCCGGTTGACCGTGCCGGTGATCACGCCGTTTGCGGGAACGCCGAGGCCCGCGGTGAGCCCGGTCTGGGCATTGGCCGCACCCATCACTGCATTGCCCGAGGCGACCAGCAGGTTGCTGCCGACACCGCTGCCGCTGCCCGCGCTTGCGCCGGCGCCCGAACCGCTGCCATTGGCACCAGCATTGCTGGTGCCGCCCTCGCCGGCAGCACCGCCCGATCCCTTGTCGGTGGCATCGGCGGCCGCCGTAGTCCCGACCGATGCCACCCGATAGCTTCCCGAGCTGTCGCATGCAGCCAGAGTAAAGATCCCGATTGATGCAAGCACAATGCCGGTCGTCCGGCGACGATTAGTGATCATCCCACGTCTCCTGTACAGCAATATACTTAGGTACTTGTTGGTACGTCATAAATCTGTTGGTCGAGACATTGTTTCAATCCGTTTCCAGGATTCGTGGTGCACGTAATCTTTACCAGGAACCTTGCGGGAGAGACGGCGCCTCCTAAATTTGCAACGGCACGCCGCGCACAGGTTGACGCAAGCCACTCGGCTCCGCATATCGCGCCGGCTGGCACTCGACTCCGTGGAGTGCCAAACAAAAGATCAACCTAAGTGAGGATCACTCCATGACCTTCCGTCCGTTGCACGACCGCGTGCTCGTTCGCCGCGTCGAAGCCGAGGCGAAGACCGCCGGCGGCATCATCATTCCGGACACCGCCCAGGAAAAGCCGCAGGAAGGCGAAGTCGTCGCCGTCGGCTCGGGCGCCAAGAACGACAAGGGCGAGGTTACCCCGCTCGACGTCAAGGCCGGCGACAAGATCCTGTTCGGCAAGTGGTCGGGCACCGAGGTCAAGGTCAACGGTGAAGACCTGATCATCATGAAGGAAAGCGACATCCTCGGGATCGTCGGCTGACCCTTCCCGCGGGCGTGCCCGCGGGGAGAGTCAAGAGATTCAACATTTTCAGCTTTTGAAAGGGCAGTCACATGGCAGCCAAGGACGTAAAATTCGGCCGCGACGCGCGTGAGCGCATCCTGCGCGGCGTCGACATCCTCGCCGATGCAGTGAAGGTCACGCTGGGCCCGAAGGGCCGCAACGTGGTCATCGAAAAGAGCTTCGGCGCCCCGCGCATCACCAAGGACGGCGTCACCGTCGCCAAGGAAATCGAACTCAAGGACAAGTTCGAGAACATGGGCGCGCAGATGATCCGCGAAGTCGCATCGAAGGCGAACGACACCGCGGGCGACGGCACCACCACCGCCACCGTTCTGGCCCAGGCGATTGTCCGCGAGGGCATGAAGTCGGTCGCCGCCGGCATGAACCCGATGGACCTGAAGCGCGGCATCGATCTCGCCGTCCTCAAGGTCGTCGAGGACATCAAGGCGCGCTCCAAGCCCGTCTCGGGCTCGGCTGAAGTCGCCCAGGTCGGCATCATCTCGGCCAACGGCGACAAGGAAGTCGGCGAGAAGATCGCGGAAGCGATGGAGAAGGTCGGCAAGGAAGGCGTGATCACCGTCGAAGAGGCGAAGGGTCTCGATTTCGAGCTCGACGTCGTCGAGGGCATGCAGTTCGACCGCGGCTATCTGTCGCCCTACTTCATCACCAACCCCGAGAAGATGGCCGTCGAGCTCGCGGATCCGTACATCCTGATCCACGAGAAGAAGCTTTCGAACCTGCAGGCGATGCTCCCGATCCTGGAAGCCGTCGTCCAGTCGGGTCGTCCGCTCCTGATCATCGCCGAGGACATCGAGGGCGAGGCCCTGGCCACGCTCGTGGTGAACAAGCTGCGCGGCGGCCTGAAGGTCGCAGCGGTCAAGGCACCGGGCTTCGGCGATCGCCGCAAGGCGATGCTCGAGGACATCGCGATCCTCACCAAGGGCGAAGTCGTCTCGGAAGATCTCGGCATCAAGCTCGAGAGCGTTACCCTGGGCATGCTCGGCACCGCCAAGCGCGTCACGATCGACAAGGACAACACCACCATCGTCGATGGCGCCGGTGAAGCCGATGCGATCAAGGGCCGCACCGAGGCGATCCGCCAGCAGATCGAAGTCACCACCAGCGACTATGACCGTGAGAAGCTCCAGGAGCGTCTCGCCAAGCTCGCCGGCGGCGTGGCCGTGATCAAGGTCGGCGGTGCCACCGAGGTCGAGGTCAAGGAGCGCAAGGACCGCGTCGACGACGCGCTGCACGCGACCCGCGCAGCCGTCGAAGAAGGCATCGTCCCCGGCGGCGGCACGGCGCTGCTCTATGCCACCAAGGCGCTCGAGGGCCTGAAGGGCATCAACGACGACCAGACCCGCGGCGTGGACATCATCCGCAAGGCGATCACCGCACCGCTCAAGCAGATCGCGCAGAATGCCGGCCATGACGGCGCCGTCGTCGCGGGCAAGCTGCTCGAGGGCTCGGATACGTCGCTCGGCTTCAACGCCGCGACCGACGTGTACGAGAACCTGGTCACCGCCGGCGTGATTGACCCGACCAAGGTCGTCCGCACCGCGCTCCAGGATGCGGCCTCGGTCGCCAGCCTGCTCATCACCACCGAAGCGGCGGTGAGCGAGCTGCCGGAAGACAAGCCTGCCATGCCCGCCATGGGCGGCGGCATGGGTGGCATGGGCGGCATGGACTTCTGAGCCGACGCCGCCTGAATTGGCCTCACTAATTCAGGCGGCGTGGTTCCGGCCCATTCCGAGCAAAAGAAGGGCCGGGAGCGATCCCGGCCCTCTCTTTTTGCGGCAAATCGAAGCGAGTTGCCGTTGACCTGTTGGAAATGATCCGGAAATAGCTTCCGCAACATTCAGATAAGGGGTCGATCGGGTGTTTGGTTGGATCAGTGGGCGGGTGCGTTGTGTTGGCGGCAAGCATGAGCGCTCGGAGAAGCACGCTCAGCAGATCGGCTCGGCCGACAAATACATCAGCAAGTGCCGCTATTGCGGAGTGCACATGACGCGGCGCGCCAAGCGCGACTGGATCGTCACGCCCAAGGGCGCGCGCTGATCCTGTCCGAAACGCCCCTATAGGGCGACAATCCCGCTTCCCTCCGTCCCGAAACCGCGACAGACTGGCGCATCCACAACGGCGCTGGGCCTATAGGCGCGTTCTCGGGGAATATTGATGACCGAACTCTCTCGCCGCGAAGCGCTGACCGCGGCTGCATTCGCCTCGCTCGCCGCCGCATTGCCGGCCTGGGCCCAGGAGACCAAGATGACCACCACGCCGATGTGGGATCTGACCGAACTCTATCCGAACGAAGCCGCCTGGGATGCGGCCCGCAAGCAGGCCCTCGCCGCGATTCCCGGCGTCGCCAAGTACAAGGGCCGGCTGGGCGAGAGCGCGGCGGTGCTTGCCGAGGCGATGCTGCTCCAGTCCGATCTCGGCCGCACGATCGCCCGCATCTACACCTATGCCAGCCTCAAGGGCGACGAGGATGTCCGCATCTCCGCCAACCAGGAGAAGCTCGCTCAGGCCCGCGACCTCTACACGGCATTCGGCGAGGCGAGCTCCTGGGCCGCGCCCGAGTTGCTGACGCTGGGCAAGGCGAAGATCGATGCCTTCGTCGCCGCCAACGAGACGCTGCGCACCCGCTTCGATTTTGCACTGGCCGATACGCTGCGCCAGGCCGAGCACACGCTGAGCCCCGAGAGCGAGTCGATCCTCGCCAGTGCCAGCTCGCCGCTCGGTGCCCCCGGCGAGATTTCGGGCCAGCTGCGATCCTCCGACATTCCCTGGCCGACGATCACGCTGTCGACCGGCAAGGCGGTCCGCCTCGATTCGCAGGGCTATTCGCTCAATCGCGATGCGCCCAACCGCAAGGACCGCAAGGCCGTGTTCAACGCATTCTGGACGGCGCATGGCAAGTTCCAGAGCTCGTTCGGCGCGACCTATGGCGCCAAGGTGCGCGGCGACATCTTCTACGCCAAGGCGCGGAAATACCCGACCTCGCTGGCCCGTGCGCTGTCGGGCAACAACGTGCCCGAGGCGGTGTACCGCACGCTGGTGGCCGAGGCGAACAAGGGGCTGCCCCAGCTCCACCGCTATTTCGAGCTGCGCCGCAAGATGCTCAAGCTGCCGGACCTCGGCTATTATGACATCTATCCGCCGCTCGTCTCGATGGACCGCAGCTACACGCTCGACCAGATGCGCGCGACGACACTGGAAGCCGTGAAGCCACTCGGCCCCGACTATCAGGCGCGCATCGCCAAGGCGACCGCGGCGAAGTGGATGGATCCCTGGCCGCGCGAGGGCAAGCGCCCGGGCGCGTACATGAACCCCGGCGCGTTCGACGTGCATCCCTATCTGCTGCTGAACCTGAGCGACAAATATGACGGGATGAGCACCTATGCGCATGAATGGGGCCATGCGCTCCACTCGCTGCTCGCCAATTCGACCCAGGTCTATGACAAGGCTGACTATCCGATCTTCCTCGCCGAGATCGCCTCGACCTGCAACGAGCAGCTGCTCGTCGCCCACCTGCTCAAGAACGCGAAGACCAAGGAGGAGAAGCTCTTCTACCTCGGCCAGCAGATGGAGAATTACCGCGGCACCTTCTACCGCCAGACGATGTTCGCCGAGTTCGAGCTCAAGGCGCACGACATGGCGGAAGCGGGCGAGGGGCTGTCAGGCGCCAAGTTCACCAAGGTCTATGGCGAGCTGCTGCGCACCTATCACGGGCCCAGCATGATCCTCGAGCCCGAATATGCGAACGAATGGGCCTATATCCCGCACTTCTACAACAGCTTCTACGTCTACCAGTACGCCACCTGCATCGCGGCGGCGACCTACTTCGCCCAGTCGATCCTCAAGGGCGGCGCGAAGGAGCGCGACAATTACCTGTCGGTGCTGAAGGCGGGCGGGTCGGACTATCCGACCGAGATCCTGAAGCGCGCCGGCCTCGATATGGCGAGTCCGGCCCCGTACCAGGCGCTGGTCGCCGACTTCAGGAATGTGCTCGACCAGGCCGAGGCGCTGATCGGCTGAGCAGGGTGCGGCCGGTCTCGCCCGGGGCGGGACCGGCCGGCACTTCATCAGGGCTTGAACGGGCCGAAACTGGCGATCACGGTGGTGACGCCGGTCATCTTGACGGTGCAGGTCGCCTGCTTGCCACAGGACTTCGCG
Organism: Sphingomonas sp. GW821-FHT12D09; assembly: GCF_058807215.1. Lineage (NCBI taxonomy): Bacteria > Pseudomonadati > Pseudomonadota > Alphaproteobacteria > Sphingomonadales > Sphingomonadaceae > Sphingomonas > Sphingomonas sp. GW821-FHT12D09. The sequence goes on from NZ_JBXAQL010000003.1 coordinate 122,158, forward strand.
GCCCCGCCCCAGCCCTCGAACCATCCGCCCTTGGGCCATGAAGCGGTGAGCTTCACCGAGCTGCCGGACGGAAAGGTCGCCGTGCACTGGCCGACCGAGGGGCTGTCACCCTTGCCGGTGCAATGCACGTCCTTGCCTGCCACCTGATAGGCGACATAGCCATTGCCGATCATTTGCAGCTTGAGCGTCGCGACCTTCTTGATCTGCGCCTGGGCGGGAAGCACTGCAGCCAAGGCTGCGACGGCCAGGATCGTTGCGAAACGTGCGTTCTTCATTGGAACCTCCGAAGATGCAGGTCGGGCGAGTAAAGCCGACCGACCCGGTTGAGCACGCAACCCGGCGATACCTGTCGAGAATCGCAGATATCGCTTCGCCTTGATGCCTCTAGTTCCAGCGCGCCTCAATGCGCTTGTTGCCTTTCCGACTTCGCCGCGTCGGCGGGTGGAGATCAGGCTCCTCGTGCGCGACCTGCTTGCGCCGCCCGCGCCCGCTCATCCGCCCAGCTGGCGCAGCAGCCAGTCGTTCGCTACCAGGTCGAGCACTAGATGCACCCGCGCAGCCTCGCCCCGGTTCGCCACGCTGTGGGGGTCGGCGAGGCGCAGATACCAGGCCTCGCCCGGCGCCATCCTCACTTGCGTACCGTTGAGGCGGAAATCGATCCCGTCGTTGGTGACGACCGGCACATGCACGCGCGCGGATCCTTCGGCCGCATCGAGATCATCGTCACGGTGCTCCTTGATCAGCGATCCGGGTGCGAGCCGCATCAGCCGCACCGACAGTACCGGGCAGGCGAATGCGTCGATCACCGCCGATAGCGCCGGCATCCGCGCCCGCCACGGCGTATCCACGAACTCGGTGGCGCCCGGCGCCGAATAGATAAGCTGGATCGGATGGGTGGCGCCGGCCTGGGCGCGCAGGGCGAGCACGCTCCAGTCGCCCTCGTAATTCTGCTTCACGAAATGCTCGGTCCAGTCGGCACTTTCCAGCGCGGCGAGATCGGCGGCGAGCGCGGCGGGATCGAAGCGCAGCGGCAGGCGCACCCGATCGGGCAACGGTGATTGTGCCTGGACAGTCGCCATATTAGCTTCGCCGCTCCCTTCCTCGCATGAACCTATCCGCCTTGCCCATGAATGCAACGCCGCTCCCTGCCCTAGCCGCATTCCGCGCTGCCCTGCTCGCGGATCCGGCTGCGGCACGGAATCTCGCGGAGCCGATCCAGTTCGAGCTATTCACCGATCGCGCCCGCGCCTGGGCCGAGACGCAGGGAATCACCCTCACTACCGCGATCCTCAGTGACGCGGTGCATGCCGCCGACCCTATCGGGGTCGACCAGGTGCCGCCGCCCGGCTGGCTGCCCGTCCGGGTGCCGGACGGGACGCTCGATATCGAATGGCTGCACTTTGCCGGCATCCCGCCCCAGCGCCCCTTCTTCGAGGATTCGATGCGCGAGGCGCGGGCCCGTCCCCTGAACCGGCTGCTGCGCCCGCGCACATCGATCGACACGCTGATCGCAGCGCCGCGCGACCCTGGATTTGCCCCGGCTGGCTTCGTCTTCCACATGTCGCGCTGCGGCTCGACGCTGGTGGCGCAGATGCTAGGCGCCGCGCCGGGCCATGTCGTGCTCGCGGAGCCGCCGCCGTTCGACGCGCTGATCCGCGCCGAGTTCACCGATCCCGAGCGCCAGGCCAAAGCGTTGCGCGCGTTGCTCCATGCCTATGGCCGCGATGCCGAGCGGCTCTTCGTCAAGCTCGACAGCTGGCACACTCACGCCCTGCCGTTGCTACGCCGCGTCTTTCCCGATGTGCCGTGGATCTTCCTTCACCGCGATCCCGTGGAGGTGCTGGTCTCGCATCGGCGGATGCGCGGCATGCACACTGTACCGGGCCTCATCCCGCCCGCCTGGCTCGGCCTCTCCCCGAAAGACGCCGGCCTGCCCGAAACCGCGTTCATCGCAAAGGTGCTGGCGGGAATTTGCGCCGCAGTCGTCCCGTATGCCGATGCCGGGCTGGTGATCGACTATGACGAACTGCCCGAAGCCTTCTTCAACCGCATCTTGCCGCATTTCGGGATCGCGCCCGATGCGGCGGCACGCGCCGCGATGGAGGCTGCCGCATTGCGTAATGCCAAGGCCCCGGAGGACAGCTTCCGCGCCGATCGCGACACGAAGCAGAACGAAGCGGACACTGAACTCCGCGCCGCCGCCACGCCGGTCCGGACCGCGCTCGCCGCACTCGGCCCTTCCCGCGTCTAGCTCTTCTTCATCGCCTCGATGATCTTCTTCACTTCCTGGCTGCGCCCGCGCGGCAGGACCAGGATATCGTCGCCGGACGCGACCACGATCAGGTCCTCGACGCCGACCAGCGCCACCCGCTTGCCGGCCTCGGCGCGTACCAGGCAGTTGGTCGATTCGATCACCACCGCGTCGCCGCGCACGACATTGCCGCCGGCATCGGCATGGCTGATCGCATGGAGCGCATCCCAGCTGCCCACGTCGCTCCAGCCCATCGTCACCGGCACCACTGCCACGCGCGGCGCCTTCTCCATCACGGCATAGTCGATCGAGTCCGACGGGCTGGCGGCAAAACTATCGGCATCCGGCCAGATCCGGGCGCCATCGCGCCGGCCCTTTTCCATGGCCTGCTGCGCTGCATGCAGGATCTCGGGCGCGTAGCTGGCCAGCGCCCCGAGATAGGCATCGGCGCGGAACAAGAAGATGCCACCATTCCAGCTATGCCCGCCGGCGGCGAGCATCGTCTCGGCGGCCTCGCGCGGCGGCTTCTCGATGAAACGCTCGACCCGGTGCACGCCTTCGCTCAGCGCCTCGCCCACCTTGATCCAGCCATAGCCGGTCTCTGGCGAATCGGGGGTGATGCCGAAGGTGATCAGCCAGCCCTGCTCGACCAGCGGCAGCGCGGTCAGGATCGCGGCATGAAAGGCCTCGACATCGGCGATCACGTGATCCGACGGCATCACCAGCAGCGGCTGCGCCCCGCCGCCAGCGGCAATCGCGGCGAGCGCGATGGCCGGCGCGGTGTTGCGCCCCACCGGCTCGAGCAGCAGCGCCTGCGCCGAGCTTTCGACCGCGGCAAGCTGCGCCTCGACCATGTCGGCATGCGACGCATTGGCCACTACGATCGCCCGGTCGAACCGCTCGCCCGAGGCGCGCTGTGCCGTGAGCTGGAGCATCGTCTCCTCGGCGGTCAACGACAGCATCTGCTTGGGCTTTTCGGCGCGCGACATCGGCCACAGGCGCGTGCCAGACCCTCCCGAAAGGATGACAGGGACGATCGGCTGCGTATCCGGCATAAAGTTCGGACCTCCTGGAATGCTGCAATGCGGTGGTTTGTCCACCGCGTCAAACAACTGGCTTCGCTCACGGTTTCGTGACGGCATACAGATTTTTTGATTTCGACACACCAGCCGACATGTCGGATTTGTTTACACTTCCGCCGTACAGCGGACGGCGATGATCCGCCTGTTCAAGCATTATGTGCCCAACGCGGTGCTGCTGCTCGGCTTTCTCGACATCCTGCTGCTGGCAGTGTCGGGGGAGCTTGGCTGGACGCTGCGTGCGCATCAACTCGGCATGGGCCTGTCGCCGGTGCAGTCGCGCTGGCCGCAGCTCGTCAGCTATGCGCTGTTCCTCGAAGTCGCGATGGTGGCGGTCGGCGTCTACGGCGCCGATGCGCTGCAGTCGCTGCGCTATGCCACCGCCCGGCTGATCGTCGCCATCTCGCTCGGCGTGATCGGCTTGAGCGTACTCTATTTCCTGATCCCCGAGATCGGCTTCTGGCGCTCGAACCTGCTCTACGCGATGGGTTGTTCGATCCTGTCGCTGGTCGCGCTGCGCATCCTGCTCGGCAAGGCGCTGGGCCACCAGGCGTTCAAGCGCCGCATCGTCGTGCTTGGCGCAGGCGCGCGCGCCAAGCGGCTGAAGGACCTGTCCAAGACGCCGGGCGCCGGCTTCGTCGTCGTCGGCTATGTCGCGATGAGCGAAGCCAACCGCGTGATCCCGGAGGCGATCGCACGCGACGCGATCTACAATCTGGCCGACCATGTCGTGGTGCTCAACGCCAGCGAAGTGGTGCTTGCGCTCGAGGAGCGCCGCAACGCACTGCCGCTCAAGGACCTGCTGCGCATCAAGACCACCGGCGTGCACGTCAACGAGATCTCGACCTTCCTCGAACGCGAGACCGGCCGTGTCGACCTGGACAGCGTCAATCCGAGCTGGCTGATCTTCTCCGACGGCTTCTCTTCGGGCCGCATGTTCTCGAGCATGTTCAAGCGGCTGTTCGACATCTCGGCGAGCCTGCTCCTGCTCGCGCTGACGCTGCCGGTCATCCTGGTCCTCGCAATCGCCGTGAAGCTGGAGAGCAAAGGGCCCGCTTTCTATCGCCAGCGCCGCGTCGGCCTGTTCGGCATGGGCTTCGACGTGATCAAGCTGCGCTCGATGCGCCAGGACGCCGAGGTGAATGGCAAGGCCGTCTGGGCCGAGAAGGACGATCCGCGCATCACGCGGGTCGGCCGTTTCATCCGCAAGACCCGGATCGATGAACTCCCGCAATGCTGGAGCGTGCTGAAGGGCGAGATGAGCTTTGTCGGCCCGCGCCCCGAGCGACCCCAGTTCGTCGACGATCTCGAGACCAAGCTGCCTTATTATGCCGAGCGCCACATGGTGAAGCCGGGCATCACCGGCTGGGCGCAGATCAACTATCCTTATGGCGCCTCGATCGAGGATTCGCGCCAGAAGCTCGAATACGACCTCTATTACGCGAAGAATTATTCCCCCTTCCTCGACGTGCTGATCCTGCTCCAGACGATCCGCGTCGTGTTGTTCCCTGAAGGCGCGCGCTGATGGCGGCGCTGCTGCTCTGGTTGCACGCGCTCGCGGCGCTGCTGTTCGGCGCGCTCGCGCTCTGGGCGTGGCGGACGGGCGTGACCGGGTTGCCACGCCGCCCGCTCGCCTTTGCACTGGCAGCGACCGCGCTCTGGGCGCTCGCCATCGCCGGTATCGGATCGACCGACATCGCCACCTGGTTCGCCGAGAGCCTGCGTAATCTCGCCTGGCTCGGTTTCATGCTGATGCTCCACCGCCGCGACGCCCAGACCCGCCCGCCGATCGCGCTGGGTACGGTCTATGGTGTGGTGGTGCTGGTCCAGATCGCCGCGCTCGCCCTCACCCTGATTTCCTATACCAATCCGGCCGAGATCGCCGCGCAGATCGCCAACGCGGCAGTCCTGCTGCGCATGCTGGTGGCGGTTGCTGCCCTGGTGCTCGTCCAGGCGATGTGGTCGGCACTCAGCCCTGCCGCGGGCGGGCCGCTGCGCACCCTGATGATCGCGCTCGCCGGCATCTGGTGCGCCGAGTTCGCGCTCTACACCTTCGCCTATCTCGCCGCGCAGTGGCGAATCGAGCCGCTGGTGCTGCGCGGGCTCGCCTATGTCGCCGTCGCGCTGGCGATCGGCGCCGCGCTCCAGCGCAAGGGCGACTGGAAGATCGAGGTCTCGCGCGCGGTCACCTATCAGTCGCTTTCGCTCGTCGCGATCGGCGCTTATTTCGCACTGCTCGCACTCGCTACTTCCGCGATCGCCACCGTGGGTGGCGCCAATGCCCGTGTGCTGCAGACCGCCTTCGTGCTCGGCTCCACCGCCGCGATCCTCACTTTGGTGGCAAACAGCTGGCTGCGCGCCTGGCTCAAGGTGAAGCTGGCCAAGCATCTCTTTCGCCACCGCTATGATTATCGCACCGAATGGATGCGCTTCACCGAGACGCTCGGCACTCCCCAAGGCGGTGCCGGGCTCGACGAGCGTATCGTCAAGGCCGTCGCCGACCTGACCGAGAGTCCCGCAGGCGTGCTGCTCGTGCCCGATGCGAGTGGCCTGGGCGTCGGCGCGAGCTGGAACTGGGACCGCGCGACGCTGCCGCTCGCCAGTGACGAGGCGCTTGCCCATCACCTCCACGATACCGGCCGCATCGTGGAGCTCGACGCCGTGCGCCGCAACGACAACCATGTCGACGCGCCCGCCGTGCCGCAATGGATGCTCGACCTGCAGACCGCCTGGGTGCTCGTGCCGCTGCCGCATCATGCCGAGCTTGCCGGCGCGATCCTGCTCGCCCGCCCTGCGCTCGACCGCGCGCTCGACTGGGAGGATTTCGACCTGCTCAAGGTGGCCGGGCGCCAGGCCGCATCGTATCTCGCCGAAGCCCGCGCGCAGGATGCGCTGGCCGAAGCGCAGCGCTTCGACGAGTTCAACCGCCGCTTCGCCTTCATCCTCCACGACATCAAGAACCTTGTGAGCCAGCTGACCCTCACCGCCCGCAATGCCGAGCGCCATGCCGACAATCCCGAGTTCCGCGCCGACATGGTCGCGACGCTGCACAACAGCGCCGAGCGGATGAACGCGCTGCTCGCCCGTCTCTCGCAGAACCATCGCGGCCGTACCGAGGCGCCGCACGCGATCGAGATCGTCACGCTGGTCGAACGTGTCGCGGGGCAACGCAAGGCGCACCATCCGGTGCTGACCTCGGGCGTGCGCAGCGCCATCGCCCATGCCGATCCGGCCAGCCTGGAGCAGCTGCTCGGCCATCTCGTCCAGAACGCGATCGAGGCCAGCCCGGCGCACGAGCCCGTCACGCTGTCGGTCTCGGCGGATGGGGAGCGCGTGGCAGTGGACGTGATCGACCAGGGCACCGGCATGTCGCCCGCCTTCATCCGCGACAAATTGTTCAAGCCGTTCGTCTCCTCGAAGGACGGCGGCTTCGGCATCGGCGCATTCGAGGCGCGCCAGCTCGCGCATGCCATGGAAGGCCGCATCGAAGTCACTTCGCGCGAAGGCAAGGGCACGCGCTTCCGCGTGATCCTCAAGGCCGCGCATCCCGCCGATCTCGGCACCCGAAACGACAATTGGGGGAGGGCCGCATGAGCGCCGCCGCACCGCTTCCCAAGCTGCTGCCGAAACTCCTCATCGTCGAGGACGATGCCGGACTGCAACGGCAATTGCGCTGGGCCTATGACGGCTATGAGATCTTCACGGCGTCCACCCGCGAAGAAGCGATCACGATCCTGCGCGCCGAAGAGCCGCCGGTGGTCACGCTCGATCTCGGCCTGCCGCCGGACCCCGACGGCACCACCGAAGGCTTCGCGACGCTCGAGACGATCCTGTCGCTGCGCCCGGATACCAAGGTGATCGTCGCCTCGGGCCACGGCGCGCATGAATCGATGCTGCGCGCGATCGCGCTCGGTGCCTGGGACTTCTATCAGAAGCCGATCGACATCGACGCGCTCGGCCTGATCGTCGCCCGTGCCTTCCACGTCCACGCGCTGGAAGCGGAGAATCGCCGCCTGGCCGAGCGGGTCGAGGCCGGCGCGGTGCTGGGCGGCATGCTCACCGGCGCGCCCGAGATGCTCAAGGTCACCCGCACGATCGAGCGCGTCGCCAGCGCCGATGTCTCGGTGATGCTCTTGGGCGCGAGCGGTACCGGCAAGGAGCTGCTCGCCCGCGGCCTGCACGACAAGAGCGGGCGCAAGGGGCGGTTCGTCGCGATCAATTGCGCCGCGATCCCCGAGACGCTGCTCGAATCGGAACTCTTCGGCCATGAGAAGGGCGCCTTCACCGGTGCCGTGAAGACCACCGAGGGCAAGATCGAGCTCGCCCATGGCGGCACGCTCTTCCTCGACGAAATCGGCGACGTGCCCCTCCCCCTCCAGGTCAAGCTACTGCGCTTCCTGCAGGAGCGCGTGATCGAGCGCGTCGGCGGCCGACAGGCGATTCCCGTCGATACGCGCATTGTCTGCGCGACCCATCAGGACATCGACGCGATGGTCGCCGAGAGCCGCTTCCGCGAGGATCTCTATTACCGCCTGGCCGAGATCGTCGTGCGCATCCCGAGCCTGGCCGAGCGGCCGGGCGACGCCGGGCTGCTCGCCCGCCATTTCCTCCAGAAATACGCTGCGCAGATGAACACCGGCGCGCGCAGCTTCGCGCCCGATGCGCTCGCCGCGATCGACGCCTGGGGCTGGCCGGGCAATGTCCGCGAGCTCGAGAACCGCGTGAAGCGCGCGGCGATCATGGCGGATGGCAAGCACGTCAGCGCCGCCGACCTCGACCTCGAGACCCAGGCCGAGATCGAGCCGATCAACCTGAAGGCGGCGCGCGAGCTAGCCGATCGCAAGGCGATTCGCCACGCGCTCGCCCGCGCCGAAGGCAATATCTCGGGCACCGCCCGCCTGCTCGGCATCAGCCGCCCCACCCTCTATGACCTGATGAAGGCCTATGACCTCCAGCCGTAACCGCGCGCGCGCCAAATCCTCGGGCTTCGGCCTGCGCGGCTTGCTGGTGATCGGCGGCGCGCTCGCCGTGCTGTGCATCGTGCTGATCGGCTGGTTCACGATGGCGCCCGGCAAAATGAGCCAAGGCGACGCGGCGGAGGCCACTGCGCGCGCCGAGGAACTGCTCAAGGCCGACAACGCCACCGGTGCGCGCGACCTTGCCGCCGAAGCGGTACGCGGCGATCCCGACAATGAGGACGCCCATATCGTCCTCGCCCGCGCGCTGCTCGCGTTGCACGAGGGCGTCGCGGCCGAAGGCGAGATCCAGCGCGCGGTCGATGCCGGCTATGATCCCAAGGCAGTGCCGCAATGGCGCGCCGAGGCCTGGGTGCTCCAGGGCAAGACCGACAAGGCTCCCGCCGAAGCCGACAAGGCCCCGGCCAAGCAGCATGTCTATGGCCTGCGCATCCGCGCCCGCGCGCTCACCGCGCAGAGCGACTTCGCCGGCGCCCAGGCCGCGCTCGCCGAGGCTCTGCGCCTCGCCCCCAATGACGCGGGCGTGTGGACCGATATCGGCCGCTTCCGCTTCACCGCCGGCGACCTGCTCGGTGCCGCCGAAGCATCGGACCGCGCGGTCAAGCTCGCGCCCGGCAGTGTCGATGCACTGATCCTGCGCGGCGAGATCGTGCGCAGCCAATATGGCCTGGTCGCCGCCCTGCCCTGGTTCGAGCAGGCGCTGAAGCGTGACCCCGCCCGCCATGACGCGCTGATCGAATATGCCGCCACCCTCGGCGATGCCGGCCGCACCGTCGATGCGCTCGCCGCCACCCGCCGTGCGCAGGGTGCGCGCCCGGGCAGCCCGCAGGCACTTTATCTCCAGGCGGTGATCGCTGCGCGCGCCGGCAGTTTCGACCTCGCCCGCGCAATCCTCGACAAGACCGGCGGCGCGATCAACGACCTCCCCGGTATGATGTTGCTCGGCGGCACGCTCGACCTCGAAAAGGGCGATTACGAGCAGGCGATCGAGAAGCTGACCGACCTGGTCGGCATGCAGCCGATGAACATCACTGCGCGCAAGCTGCTCGCGGTGGCGCTGCTGCGTACCGATCGCGCCCGCAACGCCATCGACACGCTGCGCCCCGTCGTCGCCCGCGCCGATGCCGACAGCTATGCGCTCACCCTGGTCGCCCGCGGCTTCGAGCGGATCGGCGACCGCGCCTCGGCTTCCCGCTATCTCGACCGCGCCGCCTTCCCGGCGATCGGCGAGTCGACGGCGTTCAGCGCCGACGACAGCACCGCCACCCTCGCCGCCGACGCCGCCCTGAAGCCGGGGGACCCCGACGCGACCGTGCCGCTGATTCGCGCGCTGATCACCAGCGGTGACAAGGGCGCGGCGCTCGCCCGCGCGCAGGACATCGCCGCCAGGAACCCCGGCGCGCCAGGCGCGCAGCTCGTGCTCGGCGACCTGCTGATGCTGCTCAACCGTCCCGGCGACGCCGTCGCGCCGTACCAGAAAGCCGCCGACCTGCGCTTCGACGAGCCGGTGATGCTCCGCCTGGTCGAGGCACTGGACCGCGCCGGCCGTCGCGAGGATGCCGCCAACGCACTCGCGCTGTTCCTGTCGCAGAACCCGGCCGACATCGCCGCGTTGCGCCTCTCTGCGCACTGGCAGCTGGCGGCAGGCGATTACGACGCCGCGATCGATTCGCTCGAGGACATCCGCGCCCGCATCGGCGACGGCGATGCCGCGCTCAACGCCGAACTGGCCGCCGCCTACACGGGTGCGGGCGAGACCGGCACTGCGGTCGATTTCGGCGAGGCCGCCTATGGCCTTGCCCCCGCCAACCCGGCGGTGGCCGACGCCTATGGCTGGGCGCTGTTCAAGGGCGGCGACAAGGAAGGCGCGCTGGAGCTGCTCCAAAAGGCGGTGACCCTGGCGCCCAGGCACCCAGGGCTGCGCTGGCACCTGGCGCAGGTCTATGCCGCGCTCGGCCGCAAGGCGGAGGCGAAGCTCCAGGCCCAGGCCGCGCTCGCCGACCCGGGCTTCCCGAATCGGGCCGAGGCGCTGGCGCTGGCGAACGGCTGAGTCGGGCGGGGCGCGCCCGTGGAAGTTTACGAAGTTTACGCTACGGGGGCCCGGTTTCCTCTTCCCGTGCGCGCGCTCACAACGGATGCGATCGACAGCGGCAAGGAAGACGGCCTGCATCCACCAGTATGGAGCAGGCGAAATCCTACATTGCAATACGGGCGGTCAGCCAAGCCCGACACGCAGCGGCTGATAGCGAAGATGGGGTGAGCCAGAGCAAGGGCCACGCTATAGACCGCAATCCGCCCGCAACGAACCGCTCCTAGCGCGTCCGTAGTCCAGAGAGCCGAAGGGGAGCCATGCGCAGCCTGTTGATGCCACCACTTGCCGCGATTGCATGCATCGCGCTGGGCGCCGCCGCGCAGGCGCCGGTCGAGACCAGCTATCGCGGCCATGTGATCGACTGGCAGGGCGTCGCACCGAGCGCGGAGATCGCCAAGTCGATCGCGCAGCAGATCGACCTGGTCGAGGCAGTGAGGGTCTCACCCGAGGTGATGGCATTCTTCCGTGCCCAGCGCATCCTGATCAACGAGGATCCCGAGGATATCTCGCGCGCCGGCATGCGCACCTTCCTCGCCCGCCGCGTCCACCCCGCGGACAACCCGGTGCTGCTCCACGAGCTGATCCATCGCTGGATGTTCGATCGCATCGCCGGCCGCACGCAGAACCCCGAGCTGGCCCGCCTCTACGAAGCGGCCAAGGCAAGCGGCGACTTCCCCGCCACTGCCTATTTGTACAAGAACCCGTCGGAATTCCTGGCGATGACCGCGAGCGTCGTGATCCACGGCCGCGCCGCGCGCCCTCCCTTCACACGCGACACTGTCCGCAAGAAGCTGCCCGAGGTGTACGCCTATGTCGTCCGCGAGTTCGGCTTCCAGGAATGAACGACCAGCTCCTCGCCCGCATCGCCGATGCCCTCGACCGGCTCGCGCCGCCCCCGCCGCCGCCCGCCGATCTCGAGGCGCATCCCGCCTATGTCTGGCGCGGGCACGGCCTGGCACCGGCGCGCGCGTTCGATCCGCTGCCGCTCGAAATCCTGCGCGGCGTGGACAGCCAGCGCGAGGCGCTGGTTTCGAACCTCACGCGCTTCTCTGAAGGCCATGCCGCGCAGGACGTGCTGCTGTGGGGCGCGCGCGGTACCGGCAAGTCGGCCCTGGTGAAGAGCGCGGTCGCCGCGGTCCAGGCCCAGGGCGGGTGCCTCGCCCTGGTCGAGGCGGTCACCACCCAGCTCGACACGCTGCCCGAACTGTTCGGCCTGCTCGCCACCACCGACCGGCCTTTCGCGATCTTCCTCGACGATCTCGGCTTCGACGGCGTCGGCGACGCCCGGGCGCTGCGCTCGCTGCTCCAGGGCGGCGCGGAGGCGCGGCCCAGCAATGCCCGGTTGCTCGTCACTTCGAACCGCCGCCACCTCGTCACCCGCGACATCGCCGAGCAGGCGAGCGCGATCAATCCGCGCGATTCAGCCGATGACGGCCTGGCGCTGGCCGATCGCTTCGGGCTGAGTCTCGGCTTCCACGTCGTCGACCAGGACACTTATGTCGACATCGTCCGCGGCTATGCCGAGGCGCATGGGCTGAGCTTCGATCCGGTCGATGCGATCGGCTGGGCGACCCGGCGCGGCAGCCGTTCGGGGCGCGTCGCCTGGCAATATGTGGTTGATCTGGCGGGAAGATCGGGCCGAAACCTGTAAATGGCTTAAACCAGATCAAAAAGACCGATACGGATGCTTGACTCTCGACGAGCGCCATTGCCTGCTCCCTTCATGGGGCGAATAGGGGAAACCGATCTTGCCGATCGGCTGGCGCCAGGCGGGCGTGGCCAATGGATCGTGCAGCTGAGCTTCGGGCTGTTGGTGACCGGGCTCGGCATCGGCCTGCGCGCGGTGATCGACGGCATCTGGCCCGCCGCCGGCCCCTTCTCGCTCGGCTTTCCCGCCATCCTGATCGCGACGCTGTTCGGGCGTTGGCAGGCCGGGCTGCTCACCGGCGTGCTGACCCTGCTCTACAGCTGGTATTTCGTGCTGCCCGTCCAGCACAGTTTCCTGCTCAAATCCGATGACGATACCGCGCGGCTGGTGCTCGCCACCCTCAACTATGCCGCGGTGCTGGTCGTCGCCGAGCTGTTCCGCCGCGCCGCGCGCCGGGCGACGCAGGAGCGTGACCGCGAGATCGCCGAGCGCGACCTGTTCCTCGAGGAGTTCGACCACCGGGTGAAGAACAACTTCATGCTGGTCGCGGCGCTGCTCGACATGCAGCGCCGCCGGGCCAGGGACGCCGAGACCACCGAAGCCCTGTCCTCGGCGCTGGCACGGGTCGAGAGCATCGCCCGGGCGCACCGCCACCTCTATCGCGGCGCGGCTGCGTCGGCGGGCGAAGTCGATATGGCGCTCTATCTCGATGAGCTGTGCACGGCGCTGGCCGAGGCGCTGTTCCTGCGCGGTGCGATCACGCTCGATTGCGTGTGCGACCATGGCGCAATCCCGCGCGACCGCGCCGTCTCGATCGGCCTGATCGTCAATGAGCTTGTCACCAACGCCGCCAAGCACGCCTTTGCCGGCCGTGAGACCGGGCGGATCGAAGTGCGCTTCGAAGCGGCGACGCCGGGGTGGAAGCTGGTGGTGCGCGATGACGGCGTCGGCCTGCCCGAAACGCCCAAGGCGCGCGGCAAGGATGGCGGGCTCGGCCAGCGGCTGATCGAGGGATTCGTCCGTCAGGCGCGCGGCAAGGCGAGAACCGAGACCGGCTCCGACGGGACCCAGGTGACGGTGGTGCTAGAGGCTTAGCCCAGAGCCTCGACCATCTCCGCGAGCTCCAGCCAGCGCATTTCTGCCGCGTCCTTCTCGCCGCGCAGCTTTTCGACACCGTCGCTCAAGGCCGCGAACTTCTTCGGGTCCTTCACATACAGGTCCGGGTCGGCCAGCGCGGCCTCGTCCCTGGCGATCTGCGCCTCGATCTCCTCGATCCGCTTGGGCAGCAGGTCGTAGTCGCGCTGGTCCTTGTAGGTGAGCTTGGTGACCTTCCTGGGCGCCTCGACCACTGCGGCCGCCTTTGCCGCCACCTTCTTCGGCTCGACCCTGGGCCGGCGCTTGGCTTCCCAATCGGCATAGCCACCGACCACCACATCCACCATGCCCGAACCGTCGAGTCCCAAAGTCACCGTCACCGTGCGATCGAGGAAATCGCGGTCATGGCTGACGATCAGCACCGTGCCTTCATAATCGGCGATCACTTCCTGGAGCAGGTCGAGCGTCTCGAGGTCGAGATCGTTGGTCGGCTCGTCGAGCACCAGCAGGTTCGAATGCCGGGCGAACTCGCGCGCCAGCAGCAGTCGCGAGCGCTCGCCGCCCGAAAGCGTGCCGATCTTCGCTTCGGCGATGCTCGGATCGAACAGGAATTCCTTGAGATAGCCATGGACGTGCTTCTTCACGCCCAGCACCTCGATCCAGTCGCCGCCATCCGCCAGCACGTCGCGCACCGTCTTGGCGGGATCCATCAGGCTGCGCTGCTGGTCGATGATCACGCCATCCAGCGTCTTGGCGAGCCTGACGCTGCCCTCGTCGGGCTGGATCTCGCCGGTCAGCAGCTTCAGGAGCGTCGACTTGCCCGCCCCGTTCGCGCCGACGATGCCGATCCGGTCCCCGCGCGTCACCCGGAAGGTCAGGTCCTTGATGATCGTGCGGTCACCGAACTTCTTGGTGACGTGCTTGGCGTCGATCACGATCTTGGTGTTGCTGTTGTCGGCGGCGGTGACGAGGTTGGCCGCGCCCTGCGGCCCCATCATTGCCGCGCGGACGGCGCGCATCTCCTTGAGCTTCTCGAGCCGTCCCTGGTTGCGCCGGCGGCGCCCCGTAACGCCGCGCTGGAGCCAATGCTCCTCGAGCTTGAGCTTGGCATCGAGCCGCTGCGCGTTGCGCTCCTCCTCGGCATAGACCTGCTCGGTCCACGCCTCGAACCCGCCGAACCCAACTTCCGCCCGGCGGATCGCCCCGCGGTCGAGCCACAAGGTCTGCCGGGTCAGCCGCGTGAGGAAGGTGCGATCATGGCTGATCACGATGAACGCGCCGGTGAAGCGGCTCAGCCAGTCCTCCAGCCATTCGATCGCGGCGAGATCGAGATGGTTGGTCGGCTCGTCGAGCAGCAGCACGTCGGGGTTCTGCGCCAGCGCGCGGGCGATCGCGGCACGGCGGCGCTCGCCGCCGCTCGCGGTCTTCGCCTCTCGGCTCAAGTCGATGCCGAGCTGGTCGGCGATCGCCTCGGCCTCATGGGCGGCCGGCGCGTCGTCCCCGGAAAGGACATAGTCGAGCAGCGTATCGCAGCCGATCATCCGCGGCTCCTGCTCGAGCAGCACCACGCGCGTGCCCGGCACGATGATCCGGCGCCCCTCGTCGCTGTCGATCTGACCGGCGATCAGCCGGAGCAAAGTGGTCTTGCCCGCGCCGTTGCGCCCGATCAGCGCCAGGCGGTCGCGCTCGCCGATATACAGGTCGAGCCCGCGGAACAGCCAGCCATGGCCCTGGACGAGACCGAGATTTTCATATGCGAGAACGGGTGCAGCCATGCGCGCCACCTAGGGACCGATCCGGCGCCCGGCAAGTTACAGCCGGCTGAAGGCCCCGTTCAGGGGCTATTCAATGCGCGGACCCTATGCCAGATGCCATGAAGATGTTGGTGATGCCCATCCTATGCGCCTGTCTGGCGGCGTTCGCGCCTGCCGGCAGCGCGGCTGCACAGCCGGATCGGCATCAGGATTCGGACGCGCGCGCGCCTAAGCGCCAGGCCCCGCCGCCGCTCTCGGTGCGCGAGATCGAGCGCCGGGTCGTTCCCCGCGTGCCGGGGGCGCAATATCTTGGTTTCGACTATGATCCTGCGACGGAAGTTTACACGCTGAAGTTCCTGCGCAATGGATCGGTGATCTGGGTGGACGTCGATGGCCGTACCGGCGCGATCGTCCGCAAAACGGGCAGTTAGGGCCCGGCGAGGGGAAAGACATGCGACTTCTGATCGTCGAGGATGAGCCGAACCTGGGGCAGCAGCTCCGCAACGCGCTGGAAGGCGCGGGCTATGCCGTGGACCTCGCCACCGATGGCGAGGAGGGGCTCTATCTCGGCTCCAACGAGCAATATGACGCGATCATCCTCGACCTCGGCCTGCCCGAGATCGACGGGCTGACCGTGCTCGATCGCTGGCGCAAGGAAGGCAAGACCACGCCCGTCCTCGTGCTCACCGCGCGCGACAGCTGGTCGGACAAGGTGGCGGGCCTCGATGCCGGCGCCGACGACTATGTCGCCAAGCCGTTCCAGACCGAGGAGCTGATCGCCCGCCTGCGCGCGCTGATCCGCCGCGCCTCGGGCAATGCCTCGGCCGAGCTGATCGCGGGTGACATCCGCCTCGACACCCGCTCGGGCAAGGTCACCAAGGCCGGCGAGCCGGTGAAGCTGACCGCGCAGGAGTATAAGCTCCTGTCCTACCTGCTCCACCACAAGGGCAAGGTGGTCAGCCGCACCGAGCTGATCGAGCATATCTACGATCAGGATTTCGACCGCGATTCGAACACGATCGAAGTGTTCGTCACGCGCATCCGCAAGAAGCTGGGTCCGGACGTGATCACCACCATTCGGGGCCTGGGCTACAGCCTCGAGGAACCGGCCGACGCCTGATTCGATGGCAACGCTCGCCCAGACCTTAGGCGGGCTGCGCCAGCGCCTGTTCGGCGGCAAGCCGCAAGCGGTCGAGCTGCCAGCCACCGATGAAGGCGCACCCGGCGAGCCGCAGCCGCGCCACTATACCCGCTCCACCGGATCGGTCAGCCGGCGCATGCTGCTGGTCGCCACCGCCTGGATCATGCTGCTGCTCGTCGGCGGAGGCGTCGCGCTCGACCGCGTGCTCGTCTCCACCGTCACCAAGAATTTCGACGAGCAGCTCGATTACCTGATCAAGGCGATGATCTTCTCGGCCGAGCTCGGCCCCACCGGCGAGGTCATCCTCAACCGCGAACTCGCCGACCAGCGCTTCCTCGAATATAATTCGGGTGCCTATTGGCAGATCAGCGGCAAGGGCTTCGAGCCCTTCCCCTCGCGCTCGCTCTGGGACCAGCGGCTCAAGGTCGATCAGCAGCACAACGATACCAATGTCCATGTCTATGACAGCCGCCAGATCCCCGGCCAGCTGCTCCGCATCGCCGAGCGCGATGCGACGCTGCCAGGCTCGGCGGTGCGCTGGCGCTTCCAGGTAGCGCAGAGCCGCGAGACGCTGGACGGGCAGATCGCGACGCTGCGGCGGACCCTGGTGCGCAGCTTCGTGCTGCTCGGCCTCGGGCTGATCATCATGGTGGCGCTGCAGACCTGGTACGGGCTGTTGCCGCTCCGCAAGGTCCGCTCCGAGATCGCGCGCCTTCGTGCCGGCGAATCGACCCGCGTCGAAGGCAAGATGCCCGCAGAAGTCGCCCCGCTGGTCGAGGAGCTGAACGCGCTGGTCGAGCATAACGACCGCCAGGCCGAGGAAGCGCGCCGCCACGCCGGCAATCTGGCGCATGCGCTCAAGACCCCCTTGAGCGTGATCATGAACGCCGCCGCCGCCGGCCAGGACGACCTCGCCTCGGCCGTGATCCGCGAGGCGCGCACGATGCGCCGCCAGATCGATCACCACCTCGCCCGGGCCCGCGCCGTCGGCCGCCGTGGTTCGGCGCACAGCCGCGCGGCGGTATGGCCCTCGATCGAAGCGGTCGAGCGCGCCGTCGCCCGGCTCTATCCCAATGTCCGCATCGACATCGACGGCCAGAAGGACCTGGTCGCGCATATCGAGCGGCAGGACCTGGACGATTTGCTCGGCAACCTGGTCGAGAATGCCGCAAAATATGGCGGCGGCAGCGTGTTCATTACTGCCGGCGTCCAGGCAGGGTTCGTCGAGATCCTGGTCGAGGACGATGGCCGCGGCATCCCCGAGGCCGACCGCATCCGCATCTTCGATCGCGGCGTGCGGTTGGACAGCGGCAAGCCCGGCACCGGCCTCGGCCTCGCCATCGTGCGCGACGTCGCCGAGATCTATGACGGCACCGTCAGCCTGGAAGAGAGCGAGGACCTTGGCGGCCTGCTCGTCCGCCTCCGCTTGCCCGCGGCGAACTGATTAGACCTGCAACAAATTGAAATTCTGAGGCGATGAACCGGACGCAAAACGTTCGGAAGCTCGCGGATTGCCCTCTTTTATCCGTCGGGTCGCGTGGCGGCGCTGGTTCTGGGGCCAGCGCCGCCCAAATACCGGAAACAAGGTTATTATCCTTCGTTTACAATATGTTAGCTAATTCATGCTAAACTCCTGCTGGGGATTGTAGACGCAAAGGGAACCGACATGACTTCCATTTCCTCCAATGTGCCGCGGTTCGATCCGCGCGCGCAGATGGATGCCCGGATATCGGCAGCCGCTTCGACGGGCGCGATCAGCAGCGACGACCAGGACGCACTGAGCAGCGCGCTCGATTCGATCGACTCAAGCCTGTCCTCGGGCGGCACCAGCGGCGGCAAGCCGGGCGACATGAAGGGCAAGATCGACGGGCTGATCGACAAGCAGGTCGAGAGCGGCGCGCTCACCGACGATCAGGCGACCGAGCTCAAGAGCTTCTTCGCCCAAGGTCCGGACGGCGACAAGCAGGGCGGCCCCCAGGGCATGGGTGGCCCACAGGGCGCCGGCGGCCCGCCCCCGGGTCCGCCGCCGTCGAGCGACGAGGATGATTCGGACGACGATTCGACCACAAGCACCGACAGCGCCACGCAGATCAGCGACGCCGCCGCGCGCCAGCTCGAGGCGATGACGGCGTTCCTCGAGAAGCTGCGCAGCGCCGCGGCTTCGAACAGCAGCACCTATGGCAGCAATGCCGGCACGACCAGCAATGGCAGCTCGGCGACGGGCCTGGTGATCAACACCAACGCGTGATCCCGACCTGATGCCGCGCGGCGCCGTTCCGGGGGGACCGGCGCCGCGATACCTTACAGGGAGCGCATCGCCTCCGCCGCGATGGTCAGGCTCTTCTTCCGTGCTTCCGGATCGAACATCGCGCTGGTGAGCATCAGCTCGTCGGCACCGGTGCGCGCGATGAAGGCGGCGAGCTGCTCGCGGATCCTGTCCGGCCCGCCGATCGCGCTGGCCGAGAGCACCTGGTCGAGCATGGCATTGCCGTGCCCGCCGAGACTCTCGCGATAGCCGCGCACCGGCGGCGGCAGCTGGATGCCCCGGCCGGTGGTGCGGATCGCGACGAAGGCCTGTTGCTGCGAGCTGGCGAGATATTCCGCTTCCTCGTCGGTATCGGCGCCGAACACGTTGAAGCCGAGCATCAGATGCGGCTTCTGCAGAACGTCGGACGGCCGGAAGTTGCGCCGATACATGTCGATCGCCTCGTCGAGCAGCCCCGGCGCGAAGTGCGAAGCAAAGGCATAGGGCAGCCCGAGCATCGCCGCGAGCTGCGCGCCGAACAGGCTCGATCCGAGGATCCAGATGTCCACATTCGCGCCGGCGCCGGGCGTCGCGCGGATGCCGGTGCGCCCGTCATCGGCGAAATAGCTCTGCAGCTCCTGCACGTCGCGCGGGAATTCGTTGCCGTCGCTGTCGAGGCCCCGACGGATCGCGACCGAGACGCGCTGGTCCGATCCCGGCGCGCGGCCCAGGCCGAGGTCGACGCGGCCGGGGAACAGTGCATCGAGCGTGCCGAACTGCTCGGCCACCTGCAGCGGCGAATGATTGGGCAGCATGATCCCGCCCGCACCGACGCGGATCGTCGAGGTCGCCGCGCCGACATGCGCGATCACCACCGCGGTGGCGGCGCTGGCGATGCCCTCCATGCCGTGATGCTCGGCCACCCAATAGCGAGTGAAGCCGAGCTGCTCGGCATGGGCAGCAAGATCGGCGGCGTTGGCGAGGGCCTGGGAGACATTTCCACCCTGGATGACGGGCACGAGGTCGAGCAGCGAGTAAGCGGTCATGCAGAGCAGATGGGGAGCCGTTCGCCGCTGTGCCATAAAGTTTTGGTCGTGCGCGCCGAAGCAATCATCCGTCGCCCAGCGCATATCCGTCACCGCGGCGAAAGCCGGGGCCAAGGGTTACTCTGCCCAGTCGGTCCTGCCTGGCCCTGGGTCCCGGCTTTCGCCGGGATGACGAGAAGGACAAGAAACAGTTGCTTGATAGCCCCTGCGCCACTGCCTAGACGCCCGCTCATGAACCCCGCCCTGTCGCACATCCGCAACTGGATCTTCGATCTGGACAACACGCTCTACCCGGTGAGCGCGAACCTGTTCGCGATGATCGATGCGCGGATCGGCCAATATGTCCAGAAGCTGCTGAACCTCAGCCCCGAGGACGCGCACCGCGTTCAGAAGGGCTATTTCCACGCACACGGCACGACCCTCTCGGGCCTGATGGCCGAGCATGGCACCGACCCGCATCATTATCTGGCCGATGTACATGACGTCGACATGAACGTGCTCGAAGTGAACGAAGCTTTGGTCCAGGCGCTCGCACTGCTGCCCGGCCGCAAGCTGGTCTTCACCAATGGCGATGCGCCCTATGCGTCGAAGGTGCTCGACAAGCTTGGACTGGGCGAGACCTTCGAAGCGATCCACGACGTCCACGCCACGCAGTATCGCCCCAAGCCCGATCCGCTCGCCTATCAGGGCCTGTGCGATGCGTACGGCCTCGATCCCCGGGAAAGCCTGTTCGTCGAGGACATGGCGCGTAACCTCGCGCCGGCCAAGGCGATCGGCATGACCACGGTGTGGATCGACAATGGCTCCGAACAGGGGCCCGGCGAAGACCGCAGCTATATCGACTATACCGTCACCGACCTCGGAGCCTGGCTCCACGAAATCCTGGAGACTTCCGCATGACCGACCTGCAGACGACCATCGACGCCGCCTGGGAAGACCGCGCGAACCTGGGCTTCGGCACCGAAGGCGCGGTGCGCGAGGCAGTGGCCGAGGCGCTCGACCTGCTCGATCGCGGCGAAGCCCGGGTTGCCGAACCCATCGAGGGCGGCTGGCAGATCAACCAGTGGCTGAAGAAGGCAGTGCTGCTCTCCTTCCGCCTCAACGACAATGTCGTGATCCAAGGCCCGGGCGGCGCCAACTGGTTCGACAAGGTGCCCTCGAAGTTCGCCAATTGGGGGGAGGACGCGTTCCGCCAGGCCGGCTTCCGCGCCGTGCCCGGCAGCATCGTCCGCCACGGCGCGCACATTGCCAAGGGCGCGGTGCTGATGCCGAGCTTCGTCAATATCGGCGCCTATGTCGGGGAAGGCACGATGGTCGATGGCTGGGCCACCGTCGGCAGCTGCGCCCAGATCGGCAAGAACGTCCACCTCTCTGGCGGCGTCGGCATCGGCGGCGTGCTCGAGCCGCTCCAGGCCGATCCCGTGATCATCGGGGACGGCGCGTTCATCGGTGCACGCGCCGAGGTGGCAGAGGGCGTGCGCGTCGGCGAAGGCGCGGTGCTGTCGATGGGCGTCTATCTCGGCGCATCGACCAAGATCATCGACCGCGCCACCGGCGAAGTGCACCGCGGACATGTCCCGCCCTATTCGGTGGTCGTGCCCGGCACGGTGCCGGGCGAAGCGGGCAAGCCCGGGCTCTATTGCGCGGTGATCGTCAAGACGGTGGACGCGCAGACCCGGAGCAAGACCGGGATCAACGAACTGCTGCGCGACTGAACCGCGCAGATAGTCTCAGCCGTTACGGCTTTCATCCGGGCGACGAGATGGCGTAGGGACGGGGTCATGACCGAAAGCATGACCTATGGCCGCTATCTCGCGCTCGACCAGCTGCTCGCTGCCCAGCACCCGCTGTCGGACCGGGATGACGAGCTGCTGTTCATCATCATCCACCAGACCAAGGAGCTCTGGCTCAAGCAGATGGTCGCCGAGCTGCGGGCGGCGCTCGATCTGGTCCGCGACGACAAGCCGGTGGAGGCGTACAAGTCGCTCGCCCGGGTGAGCCGCATCCAGGCGGTGATGACCCTGAGCTGGGACGTGCTCGCGACGATGACGCCGAGCGACTACACGCGCTTCCGCGAAGTGCTCGGCACCAGCTCGGGCTTCCAGTCGGACCAGTTCCGCGCGGTCGAGACGATGCTGGGCCTTCGCGGCGGCGGGGTGCCCGGGCCGCTGACCACCGAAGTCGCCGCGCTGCCGAGCCTGTGGGACGAAGCCAATGCCGCGCTCGCTCGCGCCGGCTTCGCGGTGCCGGCCGAGGCGCTCGAGCGTGACTGGTCCCAGCCCTATGTGCCCAGCAAGGCCGTCGAGGATGCCTGGGCCGAAGTCTATCGCGACCCGACCCGCTGGTGGGAGCTCTACCAGCTTGCCGAGAAGCTGGTCGATATCGACGATGCGCTCGCCACCTGGCGGCACAAGCACGTCATCACCGTCAGCCGCGTGATCGGGATGAAGCCCGGCACCGGCGGCACCCCCGGGGTGTCCTATCTCGAATCGACGCTCGCGAAGCGCGCCTTCCCCGAGCTGTGGACGCTCAGGACGCAGCTGTGACCAGCTACAAGCACCTATTCCAGCGCGCGCTGGCCGCGGCGCCCGAGCGGCTGCACTTCGCGGCGCACTCGCACCATCTCTGGCCGGATGCCTCGTATCTCGGCCAGCTCGCCGCCTGGCAGGACGGGGTGCGGCTCGCCGACCGCAAATGGGAGCGGGTGATGGGCGAGATCTGGCCGGCCGCACAGGCGCAGGTCGCGCACGAGCTGAAGCTCCCCGATCCCGACACGATCGTCTTCGCCCCCAACACGCACGCGCTGCTGCTCCGCATCGCCTCGGGGCTGCCCAGGCCGCTGCGCATCCTGGCGAGCACCGGCGAGTTCCACAGCTTCCGCCGCCAGTCGATGCGCTGGGAGGAAGCGGGCAGCGCCACGGTCGAGCGCGTGCCGCTCGAACTGGTCGTCGAGCGGGCCAGGTCCGGCGAACATGATCTGATCTTCGTCAGCCAGGTCCAGTTCGGCACCGGTCATGTCTTTGACGGGATCGCCGAGCTCGCCGCGCTCGCAAAGCCTGAAGGTCCTTGGGTGGTGGTCGACGGCTATCACGGCTTCATGGCGATGGAGACCGACCTGTCGGCGGTGGCGGACAAGGTCTTCTACCTCGCCGGCGGCTATAAATATGCGATGGCCGGCGAAGGCTGCGCCTTCCTCCACGCGCCGCCGGGCTTCGGGCCGCGCCCGGAGATCACCGGCTGGTACGCCGAGTTCGAGGACCTCGCGCTGCCGCCGGGCCAGATCGGCTATGCCCCCGACGCGCGCCGCTTCCTGGGGGCGACCTTCGATCCATCGGGCATCTACCGCTTCGTCGCGGTCCGCGACATGCTGCGCCAGGAGGGCCTGGCCACCGCGGACATCGCCGCGCACGCCGCGGCGCTGAAGGCGCATGTCCTCGCCGAGCTGCCGATCGCGGCCGAACTGCTCAATCCGGGCAGCCCCGCACGCTTCCTCGCACTGCGCAGCCCAAGCGCGCAAGTCTGGAAGGCCGAGCTCGAGGCGGAGGACGTGATCGTCGACGTCCGCGGCGATGTGCTGCGGATCGGCTTCGGGCTCTACCAGGACATGCGCGACGTGGCGCAGCTGCTCGAGGCGCTCAGGCGACTTTAGCCAGGCCCAGCCGGGGGATCTCGATCGCCGGGCAGCGGTCCATCACCACCTCGAGCCCCGCCGCCTCGGCCCGGGCGGCGGCTTCCTCGTTGATCACGCCCAATTGCAGCCACACTGCCTTGGCGCCCGCCGCGATGGCTTCGTCC
This sequence comes from Sphingomonas sp. GW821-FHT12D09, assembly GCF_058807215.1. NCBI lineage: Bacteria > Pseudomonadati > Pseudomonadota > Alphaproteobacteria > Sphingomonadales > Sphingomonadaceae > Sphingomonas > Sphingomonas sp. GW821-FHT12D09. Next base: position 145,280 of record NZ_JBXAQL010000003.1, read on the forward strand.
ACTGCCTCGCCCGCGGCCATCGGGCGGCGGAATATGTCGACCAGGTCGATCGGCTCGCCGATCTGGCTGAGCTCGCGGAACACGAACTCGCCGTGGACATGCTCGCCGGTGATCTGCGGGTTGACCGGGATCACGCGGTATCCATGCCGCTGGAGGAACGCCATCACCCCGTAGCTCGGCCGGTCGGGCCGGTCCGATGCGCCGACCAAGGCGATGGTGCGCACGCTTTCCAGCAGCGCCTTGATGTCCTCGTCGCGGGTCAGCGGCATCGCATCCTCCTACTTCGCCTGTTTGAGCCAGTCGTCGACTTGCCTGGCCAAGCCAGCAAACAGCTCAGCCGCGAGCCCGTTCCCGGCCGCAGGCGGCTCGCCCGCATCGGACGCCACGCGAATCGCCATTTCCAGCGGCACGCGGCCAAGGAAGGAGATGCCCAGCTTTGCCGCCGCTGCCTCGGCGCCGCCGCTGCCGAAGGGATCGGAGATCTCGCCGCAATGCGGGCAGGCATAGCCCGACATGTTCTCGATCAGGCCGATCACCGGAATGCCGGCCTTGTTGAACAAGTCGATCGCGCGGGTCGCGTCGATCAGTGCCAGGTCCTGCGGGGTCGAAACGATCACCGCGCCGGCCGGCTTGTGCTTCTGGATCATGGTCAGCTGCACATCGCCCGTACCCGGCGGCAGGTCGAGCACCAGAAGTTCCGCCTCGCCCCAATCGGCATCGACCAGCTGACCGAGCGCGCCGCCCGCCATCGGCCCGCGCCAGGCGATCGCCTGCCCCTCGGCGACCAGCCCGCCCATCGAGAGCATCGGCACGCCGAACTTCGTGCGCACCGGCAGCAGCGTCTTTTCGCGTGCCTGGGGCCGAAGGCCTTCCACGCCCAGCAGCCGCGGCTGCGAAGGGCCATAGATATCGGCGTCGACCAGTCCGACCTTGCGCCCGGCCTTGTGCAGCGCGATCGCCAGGTTCGCCGCTATGGTGGACTTGCCCACCCCGCCCTTGCCGCTCGCCACGGCGATCAGCCGGCGGGTGCGCCGCTCGCTGGTCATCAGCACACGTACTTCCTCGACGCCCGGCAAGCCACCGGCGGTAGCGCGGATATCGGCTTCCAGCTCCTCGCGGGCGCCCTCGGAAAGGCCGGTCACGTCGAGGACGATACTGGCGCGCGCGCCTTCGATACGGGCAGTGGCACGGCCAGCGGCAATCGGGGCCAGCGCGGCGCTCAGGGCTTCACTATCGGTCATCGCGTGCCAGATAAGCGCACAATCGCCGCGCGCCACTGTAAATCCGCGTAGGTCTCCTTATAAAGGCTGGATGGCAAACCTGATGAGCTGGCTGAGCAAGGCCGGTAACTGGCATAATGAGGCTCCGAAGAGCCCCTGGGGCTCTGGCAGCGGTAGCGGCGGCGGTGACAACGGCGGCGGCTCCGGCGATGGCAAGGGCGGCGACGGCAAGGGCAGCGGCCCGCGCAATCCCTGGTCCTTCCCGCCCGAGGGACGGCGCCCCCGCTCCGGCGGTGGCGGCGGTCCGTTCGAGGACCTGTTCCGCCGCATGGGCGGCGGTGGCCTGCCGATTCCGCCGGGGGGCACGCGGCTCTGGTCGCTCGTGGTCGTCGGCCTGCTGCTCGTCTGGGTGGTCTTCACCAGCTTCCACACGATCGGCGCGCGCGAACGCGGCGTGGTCACCACGCTCGGCCGCTACACGGGCACGCTCGGCACCGGCGTGCAGTTCACCCTGCCGGCGCCCTTCCAGCTCGTCGAAGTCGTCGATGTCGGCTCGGTGCACACTGAGAAATTCCCCGAGAACGGCCCGAACCTGATGCTCACCGGCGATCAGAACATCGTCGATCTCGCCTATTCGGTGAACTGGTACATCGTCGATGCGGCGGACTATTCCTTCCAGATCAAGGATCCCCAGGCGACGGTGAAGGACACCGCCGAGAGCGCGATGCGCGCAGTGATCGCGACGACCACGCTCAACGAAGCGATCGGCGAGGGCCAGGGCCGCATCTCGGCCGATGTGCAGGCCGCGATGCAGAAGATCCTCGACGAATATCATTCGGGCATCCGCGTCCAGAGCGTCGCGCTGACCAAGGCCGCCGCACCCGAACAGGTGGACGACGCCTTCAAGGCGGTCCAGGCGGCGCAGCAGGGCGCCCAGGGCGCGCGCAACAACGCCAATGGCTATGCCCAGCAGGTGATCGCCTCGGCGCAGGGCGAGGCCGCCGAGTTCGACAAGATCTACGAACAGTACAAGACCGCACCCGTGGTCACCCGCCGCCGCCTCTATTACGAGACGATGGAGCAGGTGCTCGCACGCACCAACAAGACCATTGTCGAGGCGCCCGGCGTCACCCCCTATCTGCCGCTGCCCGGGCTCCGCCCCGATGCCGGCAAGGCCCAGCAGGGAGACCAGAAATGACCTGGCTGCGCAGCCCGATCGGCATCGCCGTTGCCGTGATCGTCCTGCTCATCGTGATGATGAGCACCGTCGCCATCGTGCCCGAGACCAAGCAGGCAGTGATCCTGCGGCTCGAGCAGCCCAAGCGGGTGGTCAATGCCTGGCGCTCCGGCGAGGCGTTCGGCCGTACCCAGGCGGGCCCGATCTTCCGCCTGCCGTTCTTCGACCGGATCGTCTGGGTCGACAAGCGCGTGCTGTCGGTCGATCTGCCCAACGAGCCGGTGCTCTCGACCGACCAGCTCCGCCTGCAGATCGACGCCTATGCGCGCTTCCGCATCACCGATCCTCTCAAGATGGTCGTCACCATCGGCACCGAGGAGCGGGTGCGCGAGCAGCTCCAGCCGCTGTTCCGCTCGGCGCTGCGCGACGAGCTCGGCAAGCGCCCCTCGGCGATCCTGCTCAGCCCCGAGCGGGCGGAGGTGATGGACAACATCCAGGGCTCGCTCCAGACGCTCGCCGCGCAATATGGCGTCTCCATCGTCGACGTACGGATCAAGCAGACCGAGCTGCCCAGCGGCTCGCCGCTCGACAGCGCGTTCGAGCGGATGAAGACCGCGCGCTTCCAGGAAGCCAAGACGATCGAGGCCCAGGGCATGAAGGACGCGCAGATCATCCGCGCCAACGCCGATGCCCAGGCGGCGCAGATCTATGCCCAGGCGTTCAACAAGGACGCCGACTTCTACGATTTCTGGCGGGCGATGCGTTCGTACCGGACGACCTTCACCAACACGTCGCCGGACAAGGGCGAGACGTCGATCATCCTCTCCCCGCAGAATAGCTACCTGAAGGAATTCATGGGGCAACGATGAGCCTTTCGATCCGTTCATATTCAATCGCCGTTCAGCATTTCGGCGCAACAACCCCGTTCGAACGCTTTTCCTTCGTCTGAGAGGACCGACACACGTGCGTTATGCTTACGCTCTCACCACCGCCCTTCTGCTGAGCGGCGCCGCCGCGACGCTGACCATCCATCAGCCCGCCGGCGCCCAGACCGCGCAGAACGAGCCGGGTGCCATCCAGGCGGCCGCGCCCAAGGCCGGGGCGCCGATGAGCTTCGCCGACATGGTCGCCAAGCTGCAGCCGGCGGTGGTCAACATCTCGACCACCCAGCGCGTGACGATGAACGCCAATCCCTTTGCCGGCACGCCGTTCGAGGCGTTCGGCGGAGGCAACCAGCCGGTCACCCGCCAGGCCGAATCGCTCGGTTCGGGCTTCATTATCTCCGCCGATGGCTATGTCGTGACCAACAACCACGTCATCTCGGCGGGCGCCAAGGGCGCGACGGTCGAATCGATCACCGTCACCCTGCCCGACAAGCGCGAGTTCAAGGCCAAGCTGATCGGCAACGACGCGCAGTCCGACCTTGCCGTGCTCAAGATCGAAGGCGCCAACCTGCCCTTCGTCCGCTTCGGTGATTCGGGCGCGTCGCGCGTCGGCGACTGGGTCGTCGCGATCGGCAACCCGTTCGGCCTGGGCGGCTCGGTGACCGCCGGCATCATCTCGGCGGTGCACCGCGTCACCGGCCAGGGCGGCGCCTATGACCGCTTCATCCAGACCGACGCCTCGATCAACCGCGGCAATTCGGGCGGCCCGATGTTCGACCTCAACGGCAACGTGATCGGCATCAACTCGCAGATCCTGTCGCCCACCGGCGGCAATGTCGGCATCGGCTTTGCGATTCCCGCGGAAGAAGCCAAGCCGGTGATCGACACGCTGATGAAGGGCGCCAAGATCACCCGCGGCTATCTTGGCATCGGCATGCAGAACCTGACCGACGACATCGCCGACGGCCTGGGCGTGCCCAAGGGGCGCGGCACCGTCGTCGCGCGCATCGAGCCGGGCCAGCCGGCGGAGAAGGCCGGCCTCAAGCAGGGCGACGTGATCGTCGCGGTCGACGGCAAGGACGTCACCCCCGATCAGACGCTGTCCTATCTGGTGGCGAATGTGAAGCCGGGCACCCGCATCCCGCTCGATCTCTACCGCGACGGCAAGCGCCAGACGGTGACGATCACCGTCGGCACCCGCCCGCCCGAGGAGCAGCTCGCCCAGTTCGATCCGAACGACGAGAATTCGCCTGCGCCGGGCGCCGATGCCGATACGATGGCCGCGGCCTCGCTTGGTATCCAGGTGACCCCGCTGACCCCGCAAATCGCGCAGAGCGTCGGCGTCAACCCGAACACCACCGGTGTGGTCGTGGTCCAGACCAGCCCGGCGAGCGACGCGGCCGGCAAGGGCGTGCTGCGCGGGGACGTGATCACCTCGGTCAACCGCGTGCCCGTCGCTAGCGCGGCGGACGTCGCCAAGCAAGTCGCAGCGGCCAAGGCCGCGGGCAAGTCCAACGTCCTGCTCTGGGTCCAGCGCCGCCAGATCGGCCAGTTCGTCTCGGTGCAGATCAACTAAAACCAAGCCCCATCGGGCTGACGAATGCCCGTTTCTCCTCTACTCCAGTCCTCCAACAAGGAGTCGCTGGAATGGCAGGAGAGACGGGCATCTTCATTGGCGCGGGCCCCGGCGGTGCCGATCCGCAGGCGCTGGTCCTCCGGCGCGCCAATCGCCACGGGCTGATCGCCGGCGCCACCGGCACCGGCAAGACCGTCACGATCCAGGGCATCATCGAGGGCCTGTCCAACGCCGGCGTCCCCTGCTTCGTCGCCGATGTGAAGGGCGACCTGTCCGGCCTCGCCATGGCCGGCTCGCCGACCGCCAAGACGCATGAGATCTTCGCCGCGCGTGCGGCCGAGATCGGCATGGCGGGCTGGGCCTATGCCGATTCGCCGGTGCAGTTCTGGGACCTGTACGGCGCGCAGGGCCATCCGATCCGCACCACCGTTTCGGAGATGGGCCCGCTGCTCCTGTCGCGGCTGATGGACCTCAACGAAGTCCAGGCGGGCGTGCTGACGATTGCCTTCACCGTCGCCGACAAGGACGGGCTGCTGATCCTCGACCTCGACGATCTCCAGTCGATGCTCGCGCACTGCGCCGAGCGCGCGGACGAGCTGACTTCGACCTATGGCAATGTCTCGAAGCAGTCGGTCGGCGCGATCCAGCGCGCCTTGCTCCAGCTGCGCAGCCAGGGCGGCGACCATTTCTTCGGCGAGCCGGCGCTGTCGATCGGGGATCTGCTCGGTACCGACGACAAGGGCCGCGGCGTCGTCAACATCCTCGCCGCCGACAAGCTGATGGCGTCGCCCAAGCTCTACGCCACCTTCCTGCTCTGGCTGCTCTCCGCGCTGTTCGAATCCCTCCCCGAGGTAGGCGACCCGGACAAGCCCAAGCTCGCCTTCTTCTTCGACGAGGCGCACTTGCTGTTCGACGATGCGCCCAAGGCCCTTCTGGAAAAGATCGAGCAGGTCGTTCGCCTGATCCGCTCCAAGGGTGTCGGCGTCTATTTCATCACCCAGAACCCGATCGACGTGCCTGACACGATCGCCGGCCAGCTCGGCAACCGCGTCCAGCACGCGCTACGCGCCTTCACCCCGCGCGACCAGGCCGCGGTGAAGGCCGCCGCCACTACCTTCCGCGCCAACCCGAACGTCAATGTCGCCACCGTGATCACCGAGCTCAAGGTCGGCGAGGCACTGGTCTCGCTGCTCCAGGAGGATGGCGCGCCCAGCCCGGTGCAGCGCACGCTGATCCGCCCGCCTGCCACCCGCGTCGGCCCGGTCACGCCGGAGGAACGCAAGATCCTGATCCAGACCGACGCGATCGGCGACAAGTACGACACGCTTGTCGACCGCGAATCTGCCGAGGAGCTGCTCGCCGCCAAATCGGCCGAAGCCTCCGCCGCCGCAGCCGAAGCCCAGGCCAAGACCGAGGCCGACAAGGCCGCCGCCGCCCAGGCCAAGGAAGACGCCCGCCTGGCCAAGGAAGCCGAGCGCCAGCGCCTCGCCGAACAGCGCGATGCCGATCGCCAGGCCCGGCTCGACGCCCAGGCCCAGCGCGCATCCGAGCGCGAGGCGGCCAACAACCCCTGGAACCGCGCCATCACCGGCGCCACCCGCTCCGCCTCGTCGGCGGCCGGCCGCGCGGTGGCGAACGAAGTGTCCAAGGCAATCTTCGGCAGCTCGCGCGGGGCAGGCGCGGGGATCGTCGGCGGGCTGGTCCGCGGCGTGCTGGGCGGGTTGTTCAAGGGACGGTGATACGTAAAGGCCCCTCCCCAAGGGGGAGGGGCTTAGTTCACTCCTGACCGACCACCACCGACACCGCCAGAAACTCCCGCCACAGCATCACCAGCACCGCCATCACCGCCGGCCCGATGAACAGCCCGAGCAGGCCGAGCGTCTCGACGCCGCCCAAAATCCCGATCAGCACCCACAGGAACGGCAGCTGCGTCGCCCCACCGATCATCGCCGGGCGGATGAAATGGTCGGCGACGAAAATGATCGTCGCGCCAATCGCGACAACAACGACCGCGCCGACCACCGAGCCCTGCAGCAGCAGCAGCACCGCGGCCAATGCGAAGATCACCGGCGCGCCGAACGGAATCATCGCCGCGATCGCCGTCGCCGCGCCGAGCAGCAGCGGATGCGGCACGCCCGCAACCAGATAGACAATCGCCATCAGCGCGCCGACCGCGAGCCCGACCAGCACCAGCCCGTCGATCGTGCCGCGCACCGAACGGATCGCCTGGGTCCCGACGCGCTCGCCGGTCGGCCCGAACAGCTTGAGCACCGCGCGGCGCCCCTGCGCCAGTAACGCATCGCGGTCGCGCAGCACGAAGAACAGGGTCAGCAAGGTGAAGCTGAACACCACCGCGCGGTGCGCGAGATTGGCGCCGATGGCGCGGGAGTGCGTCAGCCATTCCCCTCCACTCAGCAAACGGAGCTGCTCGGCCGCATCCTCGGGCCGGGCGAGATGCGTGTCCCACCAGCTGCGCACTGCCTCGCTGCCGAAGGGCAGGTTCGCCACCCAGTCCGGCACCGGCACGCCCTGTGCCTGGGCCATGCCGATCCAGCTGCTGATATCCTGCGCCTCGCGCAACGCCTGGGTAACGCCGAAGCCGAGCGGCACCAGCACGACCAGCGCGGCGAGCGCCGTGATGATCAGCGGGATCACGATCCGGTGCGTGCCATGCAGCCAGGCGCGCAGCTTCAGATGCAGCGGATCGACTGCGATGGTCAGCACCACCGCCCAGAGCAGGGCGGGCACGAAGCCATGCGCGACCCAAAGGCCGATGAGGAGAAGTGCGCCGACAAGCGCCAGCCGGGCAGCGCGCTGCGCCCGTTCAATTGCAGTGTCCATGCGGTGGAGCGTAGCAGGACGTTCGCCCGCCTCAACTCCCCGTTCGCCGTCCCTGCCCCCTATTTGCCGTCCTAACTCCCTATTCGTCATCCCCGCGAAGGCGGGATTCAGGGTTACTCTGCCCTGCCAGTCCTGCTTGGCTCTGGATCCCCGCCTTCGCGGGATGACGGGGAGGTGGAGATGGCGGGGAAGAATATCACTCCATCCCCTCCGCAACCCCCTCCAGCCGATCGAGGAACTTGCCCCAGCCAAAGCGCGCGCCGCCATAATTGTTGTCGTTGGTGAACCCGGTCTGCTCCATCCTGAGTCGGGTGCCGCCCGCCACCGCCTCGATCGTCAGCGTCACGACGGACTCGAAGCGCGGCATCGCCTGCTCCCCGCCGCCGGTGTCCCAGCTGTACGAAAGCTGCCGCCCAGGCTCGATCTCGCGCACTTCGCAATCGATCTGTCCATCCCAGCCGGGATACGCCTGGCTCTGCAGCGTAAAGCGATGACCGGGCTCCGCCATGAAGTCATTGGGCATCAGCCACTCCGCGATCAGATGCGGCTGGGTGATCGCGCGCCACAATTTGTCCGGAGCATGCGGAAATTCGCGCTCCATCACCAAGGTCCGCGTCTCGGTCATTGGTCCATCCTCTTGAGCAGGTCTTCGAGCCGGTCGAAGCTGCCGGCCCATAGGGTCTCGTGCAGCCGCATCCAGTCGAGCAAGGGCGCGAGCCCCTTGGGGTTAGCGCGGTAATGCGTCTCGCGGCCCTGTGGCCGGTCGAACACCAGCCCGGCGCCACGCAGTACCGCGAGGTGCTTGGAGACCGCCGGCTGCGAAATCCCCGCGCCGTCGGTGAGTGCCCGCACGGTCAGCTCCGACCGCGCCAGTCGTTCGAACAGCGCGCGGCGGGTGGGGTCCCCCAGCGCGCGGAACAGCGCATCGGCGGCGGCGGGGGCAAGCGGCTCCATAGGTCAGATCATAACCATATGGTTATCGAAAGCAACCGGTGTGCAAAAAATGCTGTCCTACACGGGCTCGGAATGTCAGGCTCAAGCGATGACCAACGCATTCCTTACCAAGCGCGCCGCCACGAACGGCTCCTCGCGCGCGAGCACGCGCACGCGCGTAGGTGTCGTGACTTTTGTGAATTTCCGGGTGGAGATCTGAGCCGATGACCCCAGAATCGTCTCGCGAATCGACTCGCCCGATGGCCGAGCTCACGCTGCGCGGCATCGTACTCGGCGCGCTGATCACCATCCTGTTCACCGCGGCGAACGTCTATGCCGGGCTCAAGGTCGGCCTGACCTTCGCCACCTCGATCCCCGCCGCGGTCGTCTCGATGGCGATCCTGAAGGCGTTCAAGAGCGGCACGATCCTGGAGAACAACATCGTCCAGACGATCGCGTCCGCCGCGGGCACTCTCGCTGCGATCGTGTTCGTGCTGCCCGGCCTGATCATGGTCGGCTGGTGGTCGGGTTTCCCTTACTGGACCACGGTCGCGGTGTGCATCACCGGTGGCGTGCTCGGGGTGATGTTCTCGGTGCCGCTGCGCCGTGCGCTGGTGACCGGTACCGACCTGCCCTATCCCGAAGGCGTCGCCGCCGCCGAAGTGCTCAAGGTCGGCTCCAATTCCGGGGCCGGCGACAAGGAGAATAGCGCCGGACTGCGCACGCTGATCGTCGGCACGATCTTCTCCGGCGCCTTCGCCCTGCTCGCCAAGATGAAGTTCGTCGCAGAAGAGGCAGGCAAGAACTACGCGGTGGGCAGCACTGCCACCGGCTGGTCGACCAGCTGGTCGATGCTCCTGATCGGCGTCGGGCATCTCGTCGGTATCTCGGTCGGTGCGGCGATGTTCTTCGGCATGCTGATCTCCTGGACCGTGCTGGTGCCGTATTTCGCCTCGGGCGGGGACATCAGCGCCGGCGTCGATGCGCTGGTCGGCGGCACGTTCCGCGGCCAGGTGCGCTTCATCGGTGCCGGCACGATCGGCGTCGCGGCGATCTGGTCGCTGCTCAAGATCATCGGCCCGATCATCGCGGGCCTGCGCTCGGCGCTCGCAGCCTCGCGCGCTCGCCAGGCCGGCGAAGCGATGGACATCACCGAACGCGACATGCCGATCGGCGTGGTCGCCCTCATCACCCTCGCCACGCTGGTGCCGATCGGCTGGCTGCTGTGGAGCTTCTCGGCCGGCGGGCCGGTGCATGATTATCCGCTCGCGGTGATCGGCGGCTCGATCGGCTATATCCTCGTCGTCGGCGTGCTGATCGCGGCGATCTGCGGCTACATGGCCGGTCTGATCGGCGCGTCCAACTCGCCGGTTTCGGGCGTCGGCATCCTCGCGGTGCTCGGCGCTTCGCTGCTGCTGGTCGCGGTGTTCGGGCATGAGGCCGATCCGGCACGCACCAATGCGCTGATCGCCTATGCGCTGTTCACCACGGCGATCATCTTTTCGATCGCGACGATCTCCAACGACAATCTCCAGGACCTCAAGACCGGGCAATTGGTCGGCGCGACGCCGTGGAAGCAGCAGCTGGCGCTGATCCTGGGCGTGGTGTTCGGCAGCCTGGCGATCCCACTGGTGCTCGATCTGCTCAAGAACACCTTGGGCTTTGTCGGCATGCCCGGTGCAGGCCCCAATGCGCTCTCGGCGCCCCAGGCCGCTTTGATCTCGTCGATCGCCAAGGGCGTTCTCGGCGGCGACATCGACTGGAATCTGATCGGTATCGGCGCGCTCATCGGCGTCGGCGTGATCGTCATCGATGAAGTACTGGGCAAATCGGGCAAGATGCGCCTGCCGCCGCTCGCCGTCGGCATGGGCATCTATCTGCCGATGGGCCTGACCCTGCTGATCCCGGTCGGCGCGGGAATCGGCTATTTCTACGATCGCTGGGCCAAGCGCCAGGCGAACCCGGAGTTCGCCGAGCGGATGGGCGTGCTTGCCGCCACGGGCCTGATCGTCGGCGAAAGCCTGTTCGGCGTGGCGTTCGCCGGCATCCTAGCCTGGGCCAACCGCAATGCGCCGATCCCGCCCAACGACGCGCCGCTGGCGGTGATGGGCGAGAACTTCGAGAGCATCGCGATGTGGATTGCGCCGCTGCTGTTCTTCGGGCTGATCGCAGTCTCGTACGCGCTCACCCGCACGCTGGTTCGCGGCACGCCCGCCGGCGCAGGGCCGGAGACGCCTGCGGACGATATCGCCACTTACCGGTGATCCATGAAGGCGGCGGGGCGATCCCCGCCGCCGCTCACTTCATCTGTTCGAGGATCGTACTAATCGGCACAAAGGCAAAGGCGACCGAGCTGTCCGCCACGCCGTAAGGGATGAACAGCGTGTCGCCATGCTTGATCGCGCCGCAAGTGTAGACGACGTTGGGCACATAGCCCTCGCGGTCCTGATCCGCCGCGGCGAGCAGCGGCTCGCTCGAGCGGGCCAGCACCTTGGACGGATCGTTCTTGTCGAGCAACGCGGCGCCGATCGAATATTTGCGCATCGCGCCGACGCCGTGGGTAAGGATCAGCCAGCCTTCCTCGAGCTCGATCGGCGGGCCGCAATTGCCCATCTGGACGAGCTCCCAGGGATATTGCGGCTTGATCAGCAGCTCGCCGCCTTCCCAGCTGGTGATGTCGTCGGAGGAATGGAGGAAGATGTTCTCGCCGTCCTGCCGGCCGAGCATCATGTACTTGCCGTTCACAGTGCGCGGGAACAGCGCCATGCCCTTGTTGCGGCTCGCACTGCCCGACATCGGCACCAAGTCGAAGGTGCGCCAGTCGCGGGTACGCAGCAGCTCGGACTGGATCACCGAGCCGTTATACGCGGTGTAGGTGCCGATCCATTCTTCCTGCCCGTCCTCGTGCCGGAAATGGGTGATGCGCAGGTCTTCGAGGCCGTTCGACTGGGCCTTGGTGATCGGGAAGATCACTGTGCCCGAAAGCGTCGAATCGCGGTGGCGATAGACCGTGACCGGTCCCTCGGGGATATGCTCCTCGTCCTCTTCGCGGGCATCCGCGGCGGTGGCGAAGGGCGGCTCGGGCGCCAGCGTCAGGTCGTTGCCGTCGGTGATGATGCCTTCGCGGAAGGCGACCGAGGAGATGTGCCCCTCGCCCACCGCACGCAGGCTCATCAGGATGCGCAAGGACCCTGGCGGCATGCCGGTCTGGTCGTAGTGCGGCACGGCGCTGGGGTTCATCAACGCGGCGGCGGCGTAGCTGTACTCGTGGCAGAAATAGGCGCCGATCAGCTGGCGCTTCTCATCGCCGATCTCGCTGCCGTTGAGCCCGAGCATCCCCTCGATCTCGTCATAGCGCGTCATGAACACGCGGCGCGTCTGCCAGTGACGCGCCTCGAAGTCCTTGAGGACGATCTCCAGCTGGCTGCGCGCCTCGCCCGGCGACATTGCCAGCACTTCGGTCACCAGCCGCTCGCTGCGGCTTGGCCCCGAACCGTTGGACGCCCATGCGATATGGAATGGCCGCACCACGACGCGAGAGGGATCCGCCCGCAGGCGCAGCGCATGATTGAACAGTTCGAGCATTCGGCTCCCAGCCATTGTCCCCGCGCCGGCGCGAAAGTCGTTACGCCACTGCGGCTCGAATGGGTGTTGCCACGTTTCCGGTCACTTTTGAAAGAGCCGAAATCGCGCAATTGGCCAATTGAAGCGCCAAAATGGACTCAGCACCCTGGTTGCGGTTGAGGCCGTGCGGCATCAGCCCGTCGAAACAGCCGCCATCCTGCGCGCTGGCAAGTGGCAGTTCGAGGTCATTGGCGCCGAGATACCAGCGATAGGCGCGCGTCGCTTCGTCCACCCAGCGCTGATCGCCCGTCGCCTCATGCGCAGCGACACAGGCCTCGACCGTCGCCTGCGCCTCGAGCGGCTGCTGGTCGAACTGCATCGGCGGCGCATACGGGCGGCCGAAGCTCTCGGACCCCACCGCCCGGAAGCGGCCCTCGGGCGAAGTCTGTTGCGCGACGATCCACTCCAGCGTCTCGAGACCGACACTGATGAACTCGCTGCGGCCGAGCGCCACGCCTGCGCGCAAAAGCGCTTCGGGCAAGCGGGCATTATCATAGGCCAGCACGATCTCGAACCAGCTCCACTCCGGCCGGCGATTGGCGTCGAGCAGATCGATCAGCTCCTCGCCGAACCGGGTGAGTATCTCGCGGCTGAGCGGATGGCCCGGATGCGCATCGAGCATCGCGGCGGCGCCGAGCATCGCAAAGGCGCGGGCGCGCGGGCTGCCCAGCTCGAGTGCGATCGAAGCGGTCGAATCGAACAGGGCGGAGGCCCAGTCGCGATGCTTCTGCGCGCGGGCATCGCGCGCCGTCACACCCAGCGACCAGAGCGCGCGGCCGTTCGAATCCTCGGATCCGACATCCTCGCACCAGGTCCGGTCGAAGTTCATGAAGTTGCGGAAGCGGCGCACGTCCTGGTTCCACGCATATTGGACGAAGGCGGCATAGACGCTCGTCCATTTGTCGCGCAGCGTCTCGTCGATCTCCTCGATCCTGCTCATCAGGATCAGCGCGCGGGCATTGTCGTCGATGCAATAGCCGTGGCGGCGATCGGGTACCGAAAAGATCGAATGCTGGAGCATGCCGGTCGCGTCGCTCATCCGCTCGACGGCGGCGATATCGGGCTTTAGCGGCGAAAACTCCTTGGCCGGGCGGGCGAAGCGGCGCGGCTTTGACGCGACAATGCCGACCAGCGCGTCCATCGCCGTTTCGGCGAGGCGGGGCCAGAGCATCGTACGGCCACGGGCATAGGCGCGCTCGGCCAATGCCGTGCGCGCAGCCTTGTCACCGAGCAGGCGACTGATCTCGCGGGCAAAGGCCGCGCTATCGTTGAAACCGACGAGCACGCCGTGATCGTCCGCCAGTATCTCGGTCGCATGGACATAGGGAGTCGAGACCACCGGCTTGCCCACGGCGACGGCATAGGAAAGCGTACCCGAAGTGATCTGCGCGGGGTTGGGATAGGGCGTCGCATAGACGTCCGCCGCCTGGAGATAATCGAGCAATTCGTCCTGCTCGACGAACCCGTCGATGAACGTGACGTTCTCCGCCACGCCCAGCGCCGCAGTCTGCGCCTTCAGGCGATCACGATAGGCCTCGCCCTCATGCGCGACCAGATTGGGGTGCGTCGCGCCCAGGATCACATAGAGGGAGTCGGGCCGCGCGGCGGCGATCGCCGGCATCGCCTCGATCACCGTCTCGATGCCCTTGCTCGGTGCGAGCAAGCCGAAGGTGAGGATCACTTCGCGGCCCTGCCAGCCGAAGCGCGCCTTGAAGTCCTCCGGATCGGCAAAAGGACGATCGGGCACTCCGTGCGGGATCATCGCGATCTTCTTGTCGTCCGCGCCGTGGACGCGCTTGAGGATCTCGCGACCCTTCTCGGCCATGACGATCACGCGCGACGCGCGGCGCAGCAACGCTTCCATCACGCGGCGCTCGTCGGGATTGGGGTTTTCGAGCACCGTGTGCAGCGTTGCGATAACCGGAATCGAGATCCGGTCGAGCATCGCGATCAGATACTCGCCCGCCGGGCCGCCATAGATGCCGTATTCGTGCTGGATCCACAGCGCCTGCGCGCCCGAAGCTTCGATCTGCCGGGCAGTATCGAGATAGGCGGCGCGATCCTGCTCCGGGATCGCGCGGGTCACCGCGTCGGGATAGTCATAGCGGCCGACATGGTCGTCCATCGCAAAGACATCGACCCGAAGATCGGGAAAGCGCTGCTTGAGGGCCGTGTAGGTATCGGTGGTGTAGGTAGCGAGGCCGCACTTGCGCGGCATGAAGTTACCGATCAGCGCTATGTGATGGACGTTCGGGGCTTTCATTGCGCCGATCTTTCCTTTCGCTGCCGCAAAAACTATTTTGCGTGGGATGACTCGTCTCGCCTCTCCAAACTCACTGATTTCAATAAGGTTTCATCATGGTGCGATGCAGCATGATACGCTTCGGACGAACCGTTGTAAATCTGGCGTTCAGCCGCGTCCACGATAGCCGGAAACGCCCTGATCGGGTACCCAGACACCTTCCGGCGGTGCACTAGATTGCCAGAACACGTCGATCGGGATTCCACCGCGCGGATACCAATAGCCCCCGATTCGGAGCCAAAGCGGCTGCATTTCGTCGAACAGACGCTGGCCGATGCCGACGGTGCAATCCTCATGGAAGGCGCCGTGGTTGCGGAACGATCCCAGGAACAGCTTGAGCGACTTGGATTCGACGATCGTATCGCCGGGTACATAGTCGATCACCAGATGCGCGAAATCCGGCTGGCCCGTGATCGGGCAGAGCGAGGTGAACTCGGGTGCCGCGAAGCGAATGAGATAGTGCGTGCCCTTGCGGGGATTGGGCACATAATCCAGCTCGGCCTCTTCCGGCGTGGCGGGAAGGGTCGAGGTTTTTCCGAGATGCTTGGCGTCCATGCGCGCCATGTAGGCATTTGCGCGCGCGTTTCCATCCTCCTAGGACACAGAGCCATGGATGGCCTTGTTACGACCGAGTGGCTGGCCGGCGCCGGGCATGTGCTGGTGCTGGACGCGACCTACACCTCGACGATCCCCGGATCGCCGCCACGCAACCCACGTGCCGAGTTCGAGGCGGAGCATATCGCCGGCGCGCGCTTCCTCGACCTCGACAGCCTGATCGACGAGACAAGCCCGCTGCCTTCCACCGTGCCGCCGGTCGCCAAGATCGCCGAACGGCTGCGCGCGCTGGGTGCGGACACCGAGACGCCGATCGTCCTTTACGACAATGGCCCGCACCACACGTCTTGCCGCGCCTGGTGGGTGCTCCGGCTGGCGGGCGTCGATGTCGCGCTGCTCGATGGCGGCATGGCCAAGTGGAAAGCCGAAGGGCGCCCGACCGAGAGCGGCCCGCACCGGGCCGAACCCGGCAGTTTCGAACCGCGCGCGCCCAAGACCGAGATGCGCACGCTCGACCAGATGAAGGCCGAGACCGGGCAGGTCGCCGATGCCCGCTCGGCCGCGCGCTTCACCGGCGAGGAACCCGATCCCCGCGCCGAAGTCGCCGCCGGCCATATCCCGGGCTCGCGTAGCGTCCCCTATCCGCGCTTCTTCAACGCCGACGGCACCTGGAAGCAACCCGAGCATATCCGCAGCGTATTCGAAGACAGTGGTATCGATCTCGCCCAGCCACTGGTCACCACCTGCGGCTCCGGCATCACCGCCGCGATCCTGGCGTTCGGCGCGCATCTGCTCGACAACGAGGCTGCGCTTTATGACGGCAGCTGGACCGAATGGGGTAGCCGCCCGGAGACGGCCAAGGCATTGGGTCCCGCATGAGCGAGAAGCAGGACAAGACCAAGGTCGTCACCGCCGGACGGCGCAAGGAATGGACGCAGGGCATCGTAAACCCGCCGGTGTGGCGCGCCTCGACGATCCTGTACGAGGATGTCGCCGATCTGCGCGCGAGCGGGGCGAAGGACACGCATCATCGTCTGTTCTACGGCCGCCGCGGCACGCCGACGCAGTGGTCGCTCGCCGAGGCGCTGACCGAGTTGGAGCCGGGCGCCGAGGCGACCCTGCTCTACCCGTCGGGTGTCGCCGCCATCGCCACTACGCTGCTCGCGATCCTGTCGCCCGGCGATCATCTGCTGATTCCCGACAGCGCCTATGACCCCACCCGTAACCTTGCCAACGGCATGCTCAAGCGGATGGGGATCGAGACCAGCTATTACGACCCGCTGATCGGCGCGGGCATCGCGGCGCTGTGCCAACCGAATACCAAGGCGATCTTCCTGGAGAGCCCGGGCAGCCTGACCTTCGAAGTGCAGGACGTGCCGGCGATCGTCGCGGTCGCCAAGGATCGCGGCATCACCACCCTGCTCGACAATACCTGGGCTACCCCCCTGCTCTTCCCGGCGATCGAACTGGGGATCGACTACACCATCCTGGCCGCGACCAAATATGTCGTCGGCCATTCGGATGTGATGCTGGGTTCCGTCACCGCTGCGCAGGGCAAATACCAGGCACTGCGCGCCGCCACCTACCAGCTCGGCCAGACCGCGAGCCCGGACGATGCCTGGCTCGGCGCACGTGGCCTCAGGACCATGGCGATCCGGCTCGAGCAGCATGGCCACGCCGCGCTCAAGATCGCCGAATGGCTCAAGACCCGCCCCGAAGTGGCGCGCGTGCTGCACCCGGCGCTTCCCGATTGCCCGGGGCACGAGATCTTCCACCGCGACTTCAAGGGCGCCTCGGGCCTGTTCAGCTTCGTCCTGAACGGCGGCGATGAAGCGGCCCGCGCGGCGCTGATCGACACGCTCGAGCATTTCGGCATCGGCTATAGCTGGGGCGGCTTCGAGAGCCTGGCGATCCCGGTCGACCCCGAGCGCTATCGCACCGCGACCAGATGGGAAGCCGAAGGCCCCGCCATTCGCCTGCAGATCGGCCTCGAGGATGCAGACGACCTGGTCGCCGATCTCGAACGCGGCCTCGCCGCATTCCGGGATGCGCGCGGATGATGCAGCGCTTCGGTGACTGGCTGGCGGGGCACAACCTTCCCGCGCCGCCCGAGCTCACCGAGGCTGGCATCGCCGTTGCGCTCGCCCTCGCGGCACTGGCGCTGGGCTGGCTCGCCGGGCGCAAGCTTGGCCCTCGCATTGCCGGGCTGTGGACGCACGAGGGCGAGCACGGCCCGGTGTTCAGCGGCCGCGTCTGCGACGTCACTCGGCATGGCAGCGCCACGCTGCTGCTCGGAATCATCCTCAACGCCTGGCCCTGGCATCCGCTTTCGGCGCTGATCCTGGGCTTCGCCACCGGCGCCGCGGCATCACGGGCAGCCGTGGCGATCCTGCGCGGGCTCGGCCTGCCGCGCGGCATCGCCTGGGCCGCCGGCGCGCTCGCCTTCGCCGCGATCTTCACGCATGCGATCGGCGGCTTCGACGCGACCCGGGAAATCCTGGAGCGGGTCGGCATCGATATCGGTCGGCGGCGGCTGACACTCTTCTCGCTGGTCCAGATCAGCCTGACCGTGCTGCTGCTCATCGCCGGCGTCCGCCTGGTCGATCGCCTGGTTTCGCAGTGGATCAAGAGCGTTCGCGGTTTCGACCCCACCCAGAAGCTGCTCGTCCAGAAGCTGGCGACCATCGTCGCGGTGATCGCTGCCTTCTTCATCGGCATCGATGCGCTCAAGATCGACCTGACCGTCTTCACGGTCTTTTCGGGCGCGTTCGGCCTGGCGATCGGCTTCGGCCTGCAAAAGACGATCGGCAACCTGATCGCCGGGATCATCCTGCTGATGGACCGCTCGATCAAGCCGGGCGACGTGATCGTGGTGGGGGACAGCTTCGGCTGGGTGAACCGGATCGGCGTGCGCGCGGTCAGCGTGGTCACCCGCGACGGCAAGGAGCATCTGATTCCGAACGAGAATCTGATGACGCAGGAAGTGGAGAACTGGTCCTATACCGATCGCAACGTCCGCGTCCGCATCCCGGTGACCATTGCCTATGATTGCGACTTGAAGCTCGCCCAGGCGCTGATGCTGCGTGCCGCGAAGGAGAGCCCGCGCGCGCTCAACAACCCGCCGACCAATGTGCGCCTCACTGCCTTTGGCGAGAGTGGTGTCGAGCATGAGATATTGTGCTGGATCAACGATCCCGAAAGCGGCGTGGGCAATGTGAAGAGCGATGTGCTCAACCGGCTCTGGGTGCTGTTCCAGGAGAATGGCATCAAGCTGCCGGTGCCGCGGCGCGACATTCGCATCACCCGCGGTGACGCGAAGCTCGACTGACATCCAACATCGGCCGCACCGCCGACTCGCCGATGGGCACGAAGTGCACGCCAAGAGCCAGTTTTCGCAGCGCTTAAGTTGACACAATTCCCGCGAACGCCGCGCATCTCGCAATATCCTTGCGCAAGCGTGATCCTATCTTTCCAACAAATCAAAGAGCGGCCGACCCGGCACAGGGAGCAAAACAGCCGAAATCCTACATTGCAAGCACAGGCCATTGCCCTTTGCGGGGGGCGCTCCTTATCTGGAGCCCGTGCCTTCCTCCTCCGTGACCGCCCGCATCGCCAACGGCGTCGCCTCGATCCTGCCGGGGGATTGGGACGCGTGCACCGACGGGCGCAATCCGTTCGTCAGCCACACCTTCCTGTCGATCCTCGAGCGATCCGGGTCGGTGAGCGCGCGCGCCGGCTGGCAATCGCTGCCGATCGTGATCGACGATGCGCAAGGCCGTCCCGCCGCGATTGCGCCTGCCTATGCCAAGAGCCACAGCCAGGGCGAATATGTCTTCGATCACGCTTGGGCGGATGCCTGGGAGCGCGCCGGCGGACAATATTATCCCAAGCTCCAAGTCGCCGTGCCCTTCACCCCGGTGCCGGGCCCCCGCCTGCTGCTGCGCGACGGCGCGATGGCGCCCGGGCTGATCGCCGGGATCGAGGCGGTGACCGATCAGAACCAGCTTTCCTCGGCGCACGTCACCTTCCTCGACGATGCCCAGTTGCCGCTGTTCGAGCAGGCCGGCTGGCTGGTCCGGGCGGGCACCCAGTTCCACTGGGCGAATAAAGGCTATGGCGACTTCGAGGAATTCCTGGGCGCGCTCGCCAGCCGCAAGCGCAAGGCGATCCGCAAGGAGCGCAGCGGCGCGCTGGCAGATGGGCTGACCATCCGCCATCTGAGCGGCACCGAGATCAGCGAGGCGCATTGGGATGCGTTCTGGGCCTTTTACCAGGACACCGGCAGCCGGAAGTGGGGCCGGCCTTATCTCACCCGCGAATTCTTCTCGCTGCTCGGGCAGGAGATGGCGGACCAGGTGCTGCTGATCCTGGCCTATCGCGGCGACACGCCCATTGCCGGTGCGCTCAACCTGATCGGCGCCGATGCCCTGTACGGCCGCTATTGGGGCGCGATCGAGGAAGTGCCCTTCCTCCATTTCGAGCTCTGCTACTATCAGGCGATCGACGCCGCGATCGCGCGCGGGCTGAGCCGCGTCGAAGCTGGCGCGCAGGGCGAGCACAAGCTGGCGCGCGGTTATGCGCCGGTCACCACCTGGTCGGCGCATTACCTTCCCGATCCGGGCTTCCGCCGCGCCGTTGCCGACTATCTGGCAAGCGAGCGCGAAGCGATCGCGCAGGAACAGGAATATCTTGGCGAGCTGACGCCCTTCCGCCGCGGCGGTTAGTGGCGGGCCTTCTTGTGCTTCGCCTTCGCCGCCTTGTGCGTCGGGCTGGGCGACGGGGACGGCGTGGGCGTCGGCACCGGCGATTCGATTGGCTCGGGCACCGGGCTGGCCTCGGGATCGGGGAGGCTGCTGCCCCCCTGATGCCCCTCGCGCAGGATGATGTCGCGTTCCCAGCGCGGCACCGGCAACTCGCCCGGCTCGATCACCGGCGCGGGGACGCTATGGTCGATCTTGAACAGCGCGCTTGCACCGTCGCGCCATAGCGGGATGAGGCCCTGCTCGAAGCGCGGGTTATAGGCCGGCGGCTCGATCATCCAGACATAGTCGAACGCATCGCGCGGGAAGCGCGCCAGCGCCCAGGCGATCGGGCGCCAATATTCGCGCGGGCACTGCACGTCGGTGACCATCTGCGACGGATCGTGCGCGAAGCGCTGCGCGGCGGCATAGCGCACCGTGAGCAGCTGGCCGCCGGCCATCGACCATTGATCGTTTGTATAGGCAAGCTTGCGCTCCAGGGCGAGCGCCGGGACGTGCTGGAGCCGCGTCTGCTTCCATTCATAGCGGCAGGTCTCGCCGACGAACGTGATCAGCCGCGCGCCCTGGGGCAGATGATCGAGCGCCTTCAGCTCGCGATCATAGGTGCCGCTGTAGAGCGCGAAGCTCCAAGTGGTCGCAGCGATGCGCACGCAGAAGAATGCCATGCCGAGCGCCGCCATCGTCGCGGCGCCGCGGATCGACAGGCCCGGCTTGGGCCGGATCGCGAGGATGCCCACCGCCAGCAGGAACGGCACCAGCCGCATGTCGGCATAGGCCGAGCCGAACACGACGCGCGGCAGGAAGATGTACACCAGCGTCAGGAAGATGCCCGACAGCGCCAGGTTGCGCGAATATTGGATGTTCGGATCGCGCACCGCCTTGAACAGCAGCAGGAACAGCACGCCCACCGAAGCCAGGTCGAACAGCTGCCAGCGGTCGCGGAAGACCTGGGTGATCCACAGCATCTTCGCGCGCCAGTTGAACATGTCGAACGTCTGGCCCGAGACATGATCGCCCGAACGCCACAGCACCATCATCACGGCGGGAGGCGCGAGCACGATGCACTGCAGGCCGGCATAGAACCAGGGCAGCACCCAGCCACCCCAGATGTCCTGCTTCCACGGCACATGCGGATTGCGGCGCAGATCGTGCTGACGGATCAGCTCGGCCGAGAAGGCGAGGATGCCAAGCAGCCCCCAGCCATAGGTGTGGCAGATCCAGATCAGTACCGAGATCGGCACGAACACCATCGTCCGGAAGGCGAACTTGCCCAGCCGCGCCAGCCGCAGCCACCAGCCGAATGCGAGCAGCGCGAACGCCATCGACAGCGCGAAATTGACGAAGCCAAAATGGAAGGGGAAGGCATAGGCGAGCGGCAGCGCGATCAGCGCGGTCGCCGGGATGCGGCCGTGCACCTCGCGCGCGATCCACAGCATCCCCGCCACCGTCATCGCTGGGATCGCGATCACCACCAGCTTCACTGCCAGCTCGAGCCCGAAGACATAGTGGAGCGGGAGGACGAGCAGGTCGACGCCCAGATTGCCCATCAGGCTCCAGCGGAAGTCGTACCACTCGCGCAGGAACGGATATTGGTCATAGGTGAACTGGACGCGGTAGCGCCCCATATGCCCGGGCAGGTCGACCAGCGGCGGAATCGTCGGCCAGAGCAGCGGAATGATGGCGATGAAGGCGCAGAGGGCCACGAACCGTCGTGTCTGCCACCAATGAAGCTCCGGATTCCCCTGCATCCGACCGCTATTACCGCTGCCCTGCGCTCCCAGACAAGCCGCCATTATGCGCAACGCGATATATCGAGGACATGCCGTTGCTCCATTCGAGCGTCACGTCACGCGCAAGCGCCGGCTGCGGCTTGAATCCGATCACCCAGACATGGGTGAAGGTGCCGCGATCGAAGTCGCGGATCGCGGTCTCCGGATCGGTCGGCCGATAGGCGCAGCCAAGCGGATAGACGAGCTGTGAGGGGTCGGAGGCATAGGGCTCCGCGCCCTCATGCCGGTGGCGCAGCAGCTGCTGGCCCGGCAGCGTCCATTGCGCACTCTCGAACACGTCGCGGCGTGCGACCGCCATGCCGGAGATGTGCCCGAGGCGGCGGCTCACCCAGTCGGTCGCGCAATTCTCCTGCGCGAGCACAAGCACCGCTGCCCCGCGCGGCAAATGCGGCACTGCCTCCAGCGCCTGTTGCTGGGGCTCGGCGGCGATCAACATGCTGATCGTCCCCGCCACGGTGCGTATGACGAAGAACAGCGTCGCGCCGATCGCAACGGCGCGCTCCCACTGGGCAGGGGGACGGATAGAAACCAGCGCGATGGCCACCGCCGGCCCCAGCAGGCGCATATCGGCATAGGCGCCCGCGGCGACGGTGAAGGGAAAGACCAGGAACGCCAGCACTCCGATCAGCGCGGCGGCGCCGGTGGGCGAGTCGAAGCGCCAGCCCGGACGGCGGACCGCCGTGTACAGCAGCAGCGCGAGCGCGAGCACGTTGGCGACATCGAACCATTTCCACCGGTCGCGCAACAGCGACGCGACCCAGCCCGGCTTGGCCCGCCACTGGTAATAGACGACCGAGCTATATTGCGTCGCCACGGTGAGCAGCGCCGGGCCACCCAGCGGCACGCAGGCGAGCACAGCGCCCAGAAGCGCGGCCCGCCAGGTCTTGCCGTCGGCGCGCAGCCGGGCAAGCTCGGCGGCGAAGGCGAACAGGCCGAACATGCCCCAGCCGAAGCTGTGCGCGAGCCACAGCACGAAGGAGATCGGCACGAACAGCGCCGCGCGGAGGCTGAGCCTGCGCTGACGGCCCAGGCGGATCCACAGCGCGAGCGCTGCAATGGCGAGGGCGCTCGCCAGCGCGAAGTTCACGAAACCGAAGATGAAGGCATAGCCATAGGCGAGCGGGAAGGCCGCGAGCGTCGCCGGCGACATCCGCCCGCCGCTCTCGCGCGAGAGCCACGCCAGCGCGGCGGTGGTGAGCAGCGGGATCGCCACGATCGTCCATTTGGCCGCGGCCTCGACACCCATCAGCGGCGTCAGCGCATAGACTATCCCATCGACGCCCAGATTGCCGATCAGCGCCCAGTGATAGGTCCAGTGGCGCTGAAGATCGATGGAGTCCCGGATCGTGGCGGCGATGTGATAGCGCCCGATATGCGCGGGCAGGTCGATCAGCGGCGGCAGGGCCGGCCACAGTAACGGCACGCACGATGCCAGGATCGCGGCAAGCGCGAACCAGCGCGTCTCCCACCAGCGAAGCGCCGCCGCCTGTTCCATCAATGGTGCGATGCCAGCCGATAGATGCGCGGGGCGTCGCTTCCAGTGTTCACCGGCACCAGCCACTCGGGCACCGCGCCGGCGCGCAGTTGCTCGGCCAGGCTGTCCGGCGCGCGCGCCGCCTTGGCGAAGCGATCGAGATCGCCGTCGCAAAAGGCGACATAATCGATCCCCCATGCCCTCGCGATCGCCTCCGATTGCGCGGGCTGCCCCAGGAAGAAGTCAACCATGGCACGATTCCCCCGATTGTTACGATGATAGGGTGCCGCCAGCACCGCGTGCGGCGTGGCGGCGAGCGCATAGGCGCCGATGTCGAATGGCGCGAGCAGGCGGCCCCGCGGCAGTGCGGCGAGACGCGCGAGGCTATCCGGCGCGGTGCAGTTCGCGCCTGGCTCGGGCCTTGGCGGGAAGATCGCGGTGGCGGCGATCGGATAGAGGATGCCGGTAGACGCGATCCAGGCAACAGCGAGCACGAGACTGCCGTGCAGTCGCGCAGCGCCGATCATCACCGCCAGCCCGGGCACCGCGAGCAGTACCGCGGCATAGGCCCCGCGCAACTGGAAGCAGGTGACCGCGAGCGCCGTCAGCATCAGCGCCGTCAGCACCCACCAGCCAGCCTCACGCCGCCTCCAGGCGACAGCCAGCGTGGCGGCCAGCCCGACCAGCGCCAGGCCGGCATAGGCAATCGCGTTGGAAGGCGAGGTGCCAAGCAAGGTCTGCGCCTCGCCCACCTTGCCCAGCCAGAGCCGGGCGAGCAGCGGATCGACCGCGCCATAGGGATGGAGGCATTGCGGCGCGAGCAGCAGTACCGCCGCCAGCGCCGCGGCACCGGCGATGCAGGCCGCAATTGCCCGCGCGTGCAATGTCGCCGTTCCGGCAAGTCCGAACAGCGCCAGCGCCAGCGGTGCCAGCGATGCACACTGCGCCGCGCGCCACAGAAGGGCGGTGAAGCCGTCACAGGCAGGCACATCCCAACCGCTCGTCCGCAGCAAGGCGCCCGCCCCGGCCAGCGCAAGCGGCAGGGCAGTTCCGAAGCCGAACAGCCGATCCCGGCTACCGGGTGCGTCCATCACCCAGAGCAGCACCAGAGCTGCGCCGCCGACAGCGAGCAGCGGCAGGGTCTCCAGCCCGATCGCCAGCGATGCCGTGATCGCCAGCGCGGCGAGGATCCCGGCACCCAGGGTGCCGGTGCCGAGCAGCGTGCGCACCAGCAGCAGGATCAGTGCCATCTGCAGCGCGTGATGGTCGATCCTCCCGGGCAGGAACAGGCTGGTTGCGGGGTAAGCGAGCGCGGCCAGCAGGATCGCCGTCACCGCTGGCGCACCGAGGCGGCGGGCGATGCAGCCGGTCAGCGCCAGCGCGAAGAAGAACAGGAGCGCCGGCGACACGATCACCGCGCAGAGCTCTGCACCATGGTTTCCGAGCAAGGGCGCCAGGATCATGATCAGTGCGGCGGGCAGCAGATCGGGCAGCCGCGACCAATGCATCTCCAGCCCCGGCGGAGGCCCGAGCCGATGTTGGGCGAGGTCGGCGAACCCCTGACCCGCCAGCCAGTCACGGATCAGCTGGAGCCGCACCATGTCGTCGGTGTCGGGAAGCCGCAACGCCGCGAGATCGTGCCACCCGCGCAGCGTCCAAACCAGGCTCAATCCCACGGCAAGCAGCAGCGCGACCAGCCAGTCGCGCCATGCATCCCAGGGCAGGCTCGTTTCCATGGCTCGGGGCTAGGGCAGTTTGGTTAATCCCGCGTTAGGCGCGGCTTCAGGATATCCGCTCCACCAGCACCGACTGCTTCTGGAACTGCGCGTTGCCGTAGCTGGTGAGGAACGAGACATCGGCGGCGTCGCGCCCGATTCCGATCTTCGCCATGCCGGCCTCGGTCGCCATGCCGGTCGCATCGACGAGGTGCCATTCGCCGCCCAGGAACACTTCGGCGACTGCATGGAAGTCCTGCGGCTCGACGCCAAGCGCATATACACTCGCCATCCGGGCGGGGATTCCCGCCGCGCGCACGAGCGTGATCAGGACATGCGCATAGTCGCGGCAGATGCCCTGGCGGCGCACGAAGGTGTCGAGCGCGGTCGTCTCCGAATTGCTGATGCCGGGGACATAGGAGAAATTCTGCTCGATCCAGTCGCGCATCGCCATCACCCGCGCGCCGCCGTCCAGCCCGCCAAACTCGGCCTCGACAAAGGTCTGGAACTCCTCGGACGGGCAATAGCGCGACGCCATCAGATACTGGACCGTCTCGGCCGGCAGGAAGCGCGGCTCGACGCGCGGGAGCGCCAGGCAATCGCTCAGGATGCGCTGCACCGAGACGGTAGCCGTATAGTCGACTGCCATCCGTCCCTCGGCGCGCACCCAGATGCGGTCGCCGATCCCGTCCTGCGCGGCGATGCGGGCGAAATGCTCGCACGGCGCCACCTGGATATGCGCCGCCTCGATCACCTGCTCGGGGATCGCCGCCGCTTCGAGCTGGAGCAGCACGTCGGTCGGCCGCTCGAAATAATAATCGAGATGGGTGCGGATCGAGAGTTTCATAGCCCGCGCAACGAGCGGCACTCACCCGAGTGCCGCTTGCGCAAGAA
The DNA here is from genome assembly GCF_058807215.1 of Sphingomonas sp. GW821-FHT12D09. NCBI lineage: Bacteria > Pseudomonadati > Pseudomonadota > Alphaproteobacteria > Sphingomonadales > Sphingomonadaceae > Sphingomonas > Sphingomonas sp. GW821-FHT12D09. Next base: position 171,025 of record NZ_JBXAQL010000003.1, read on the forward strand.
TAAACCCTTAGAGATCGCGGCGGCCCAGCAGGCGCAGGCGCAGCGCGTTGAGCTTGATAAAGCCCGCCGCGTCGCGCTGGTCGTAGGCGCCCTGATCGTCCTCGAAGGTCACGACCTTCTCGCTGTACAGGCTGTACGGCGACTTGCGGCCGGTGACGTTCACGCTGCCCTTGTAGAGCTTGAGGCGGACGGTGCCAGTCACCTTCTCCTGGCTATGATCGATCGCCGCCTGGAGCATCTCGCGCTCTGGGGCGAACCAGAAGCCGTTATAGATGAGCTCCGCATAGCGCGGCATCAGCTCGTCCTTGAGGTGCGCGGCGCCGCGATCGAGCGTGATCTGCTCGATGCCGCGATGGGCGAGATGATAGATGGTGCCGCCCGGCGTCTCGTACATGCCGCGCGACTTCATGCCGACGAAGCGGTTCTCGACCAGGTCAAGGCGGCCGATGCCGTGCTTGCGGCCAAGCTCGTTGAGCGCGGTCAGCAGCGTCGCCGGGCTCATCGCCTCGCCGTTCAGTGCGACGCCGTCGCCGCGCTCGAAATCGATGGTGATGACCTCGGGCACGTCAGGCGCGTCCTCGGGGTTCACCGTGCGCGAATAGACGTAATCGGGCACTTCCTCCCACGGATCCTCGAGCACCTTGCCCTCGGACGAGGTGTGGAGAAGGTTCGCGTCGGTCGAGAAGGGCGATTCGCCGCGCTTGTCCTTGGCGACCGGGATCTGGTGCGCTTCCGCGAACTCGATCAGCCGGGTGCGGCTGGTCAGGTCCCATTCGCGCCACGGCGCGATGACCTTGATGTCGGGGTTCAGCGCATAATAGCCGAGCTCGAAACGGACCTGGTCATTGCCCTTGCCGGTGGCGCCGTGGCTCACCGCATCGGCATTGACCAGCTTGGCGATCTCGATCTGCCGCTTGGCGATCAGCGGGCGCGCAATGGATGTCCCGAGCAGATAAAGGCCTTCGTACAAGGCATTCGCGCGCATCATCGGGAAGACGAAGTCCTTCACGAACTCCTCGCGCACGTCCTCGATGAAGATATGCTCGGGCTTCACGCCGGCCATCTCGGCCTTCTTGCGCGCCGGCTCGAGCTCTTCGCCCTGGCCGAGATCGGCAGTGAAGGTCACCACCTCGCACTGATATTCCTGCTGGAGCCATTTCAGGATCACGCTCGTGTCCAGACCGCCCGAATAGGCGAGGACGACGCGGTTGATCTTGTCCGACATGGGGCGACTCCAAAGGATGTACGGGGAAACGGCGTGGGCCTTACGGGTGCGTGACCGCTTCCGCAAGTTTTGCCGCTGGGGCATGCTGCTCCCCATCGACTCGGGAGGGGCAGATGGCCGAGATCAAGACCAAGGCGACCGAGGTGCAGGTCGCGGATTTCATCGCCGCGGTGCCGGATCCGGTGCGCCGGACGGATGCCGAAGCACTCCGCGCGATGATGGAGCGGCTCATCGGCGAGCCGGCCAGGATGTGGGGCCCGTCGATCATCGGCTTCGGGCGTTATGCCTATCGCTACGAGAGCGGCCATTCGGGCGAGATGTGCCGGATCGGTTTCTCGCCCCGCAAGGCCGAGCTGGTCCTTTATGTGCTCGACGGCGATGGCGACCAGAGCGCGCTGCTAGGCCGGCTCGGCAAGCACCGGAGCGGCAAGGGCTGCCTCTACCTGAAGAAGCTGGCCGATGTGGACGCGGGCGTTCTCGAGGAGCTCGTCCGCGCCAGGATCGAACGGATGGAGGCTACCTACCCCGCCTGACCGGCCTGGCGCAGCGTGACCTTGTGCGGCTCGCGCAGCGCCCGCTCTTCCTCGAACATGTAATCGCGAGTGAGCGGCAGCGCATCGCGCGAGCGGGAGAATTGCAGCTGGTAGTTGACCAGCCCGCCGTGGCGGAAGCTGACCACGCAGCCCGCGAGATAGAAGCACCACATGCGGTAGAAGCGCTCGTCATAGAGCCCGACAATCGCGTCGCGCGCCGCGACGGTCCGCTCGTACCAATGCTGCAGCGTCTCGGCATAATGGAGGCGGAGCACCTCCACATCGGTCATGAAATAGCGCAGCCCCTCATAGCCCTGGGCGATCTCGGAGAGCGCGGGGATATAGCCACCGGGGAAGATGTACTTGAGCGTGAAGGCGTCGGTGACGCCCGGCGCGCCCGCCCTGCCGATCGTGTGGAGCAGCATCACGCCTTCCGGCGTCAGCAACTCGCGGACCTTGCGGAAGAAGGTGCGGTAATGCGGCGTGCCGACATGCTCGAACATGCCGACCGAGACGATCCGGTCGAAATGGCCGGTGACGTTGCGATAGTCGATCAGCTCGAACTTCACCTTGTCGGCCACGCCGGCATCGAGCGCGCGCTGGCGGGCAACCTTGATCTGCTCTTCGGACAGCGTGACGCCCAGCACTTCGGCGCCGGTCTTCTCATGGATGTAGAGCGCCATGCCGCCCCAGCCACAGCCGATATCGAGCACCTTCATGCCCGGCTTGAGCGCAAGCTTGGCGACGATATGCGCCTTCTTGTCGAGCTGCGCCTGTTCCAGGCTCATGCCGGGCGCGCTGAAATAAGCGCAGCTGTACTGCCGGTCGGTATCGAGGAAGAGGTCGTAGAGCGTGCCCGACAGGTCGTAGTGATGGGCGACGTTCTGCTTGGAGCGGTGCTGCATGTTGATGCGTCCGATCCGGAACTTCACCGCGTCGAGCAGCTTCTTGAAGGGGCTCGGATAGAGCATCGAGCTGTTGTCTTCCCAGCGATTGTTCGCCGCGAAAAGCGTGAGCATGTCGAGGATGTCGCCTTGCTCGATATCGACATCGCCGTCCATGAACGCCTCGGCCGCGCCGAGCGAGGGATCGCGCAGGATGCGCCGCGCTGCGCCTGCTCCGAAACGGATCGTAACCGGCTTGAGCGCCGGATCGGGTTCGCCGAAAACCCGCTGCGTGCCATCCTCGTGGATAACAGTGAGTTGTCCGCGCTTCACTGCACGTGCGAAAAAACGATCAATCAACGCCATTACGCCGTCACCATCCGATGCCAGCCCCCCGTAGCGACACCTTAGGGCCGCTCGGTTTTTCCGCAATATTTCCGCATATGCGAAGAATCAGATTCCGGCATACCATTCATAGCCGGCGATATCCTCCCAGAAGCCGCCCTTGCCCCGGCCGATCCCGTCCAGGGTCGCCACAGCCTCGATCCGCATGAGGTATTTCGCGTGCTTGTAGCCTAGCTGGCGCTCGACCCTGAGGCGCAGCGGCGCGCCATGCCCGACGCCGAGCGGCTGGTCGTTCATCGACCAGGCCAGGATGGTCTGGGGATGGAAGGCATCGATCAGGTCGATCGATTCGTAATAGGGGATCTTGCGCTGGCCGAACACGTCAGCGCAGTGGAAGACGATATAGCGAGCGCCGTCCTTCAGGCCCGCCAGCTGGAGGACCTTCTCCAGCTGCGGCCCCTGCCATTTGCCGATCGCGCTCCACCCCTCGACGCAATCGTGCCGGGTGATCTGCGCGCGCTGCGGCAGCGAGCGTAGCTGGGCGAGGCTGAGCGACAGCGGGCGCTGCACCAGCCCACCCACTTGCAGCCGCCAATCGGCGAAGTTGTTGGCGACTAGCGCGTTATATTCGGGCGTGCCGGGATTGGCGGTGCCATTGGAGCGGAAGCGCGGGCTGCGCTGCTCGGGCCGAAATTCGTGCGCCAGCGCCGCGCGGCCGTTGACCGAGCGCTGGAGGAAACGGTGCGCATCCTCGGCGCCGAGCAATATCGGGCTGTCGGTCCAGGCGTCGCAGCCGGTGAGCAGCGCCGCGCCACCAGTGACGATCAGGCCGCGCCGGGTGATCATGCTTCGTCCTCCGGCACTTTCCACCAGCCGGTGATCATCGAGCGGACCTCGCCTACCGGCCCGGCCAGGATCACCAGCGTCAGGTGCACGACGAAGAACAGCGTCAGCAGTGCCATCGCGATGAAGTGGAGCGAGCGCGCCGACTGCCGCCCGCCGAAGATGTCGACCAGCCACGGCCACATGCCGGGCGCGAGCGCCAGGCCGGTGAAGATCAGCAGCGGCAGCAGCACGAACAGCACGCCGGCATAGCTCGCCTTCTGGAAGAGGTTGTAGGCGCGCGGGTCCCTCGGATCATGGAAGCGCATCGCCCAATGCGCCTTCAAGTCTTCGCCGATATGCGCCGCGCTCAGTTCTGCGCGGCGGATGCGCAGGTCGCGCTGGATATGCCGGTTGGCCAGGCTCCACAGCAGGTAGATCAGCAGCGAAAAGGCAAGCACCAGCGCGAAGAACAGATGCCAGCGCCGCGCGCCGGCCAGGTCGTAGGTCGAAGGCAGCGTAAGCCAGCCGGGCCAGCGCGGCAGCTCCAGCCAGGCATGGTCGAAATTCGCGCCATATTGCCCCCAATAGAGCCGGGGGTGCGCGTTGAAGATCATCAGGCCGCTCGGAATCATCACGATCACGGCCAGAGCATTGACCCAATGCCAGATGCGCGTGATCAGCCGGTGGCGATAGACCTGCATGGCCCGTCCTTAGCCGATCATCCGTAGGCGCGCACGAAGAAGACGATGGTCGTCCCGCCGGTCACCAGCAGCGTCCACAGCCGCACCAGCCGATGCGAGAGCTTCTTGCCGATCCGCGCGCCCAGCCATCCGCCCAGGATTCCACCGGCGAGCATCGGCAGGCAGGCCGTCCAGCGCACCATGCCGATGCCGATGAAGACGAATGCCGCCGCGAAGTTCGCCACCGCGAGCATCAGGGTGCGGATCGAGAAGAGCGAGCGCGGGTCCGCGGCTGCCAGCAATCCATAGACCGCGGTGGTGATCAGCCCCACGCCGCCCCCGAAATAGCCGCCATAGATGCCGAGCAGGCTCTGCGCGGTGATCAGGGTGCGCGGCCCGATGGTGACGCGCGCGTGCAGCCAGTCCGAGGCGTGCCGGCCGAACGCCATCACGACGAAAGCGAAGAGCAGCAGCCAGGGGATGATCAGGTCGAACGCGCGCGTCGGCGTGAGCACCAGCAAAGTGCTGCCGACCAGCCCGCCGGCGAAGGTGATCCCGGCCAGCACCCGCACCGACATGCCGCCCACCGGCGCCAGCTCGTCGCGATATTCCCAGGCGCTCGCCCCCGCGCCCGGCAGCAAGGCGACGTTCGAGGTGGCGTTGGCGATGTTCGAAGGCAGGCCGAGCGCGATCAGCGCGGGCAGGGTCGCAAAGGTGCCCCCGCCCGCCAGCGCGTTCATCGCGCCGCCGAGCACACCGGCGGCGGCGGGAAACAGCATGGAAGCAAGATCGAACGGCAAGATGTTCCCCGGGGAGGCCGGGGCCCAGATGCAGCAGGTACGCGAAAAAAGCGAGCCTTAGCCCAGCGCCGCCATCTTCTCCTCGGCCTCGCGGTCCATCTGCGCGCGGCTCTTCTTCTCGGCGGCGGTCTTGAGCTGGCCGCAGGCGGCGTCGATGTCGCGTCCGCGCGGCGTGCGCACCGGCGCCGAGATGCCCGCCGCGAAGATGATGTTCGAGAAGGAGCGGATCCGCTCCGGCGTCGAGCATTCATAGGGCGCGCCGGGCCAGGGGTTGAACGGAATCAGGTTCACCTTGGCGGGCAGGTCGTACTTCTTGAGCAGGCGGACGAGCTCGCGTGCATCGGCGTCGCTGTCGTTCTTGTCCTTCAGCATGACGTACTCGAACGTGATGCGCCGGGCATTGTTGGCGCCCGGATAATCGGCACAGGCCTGGAGCAGCTCCTCGATCCCGTACTTCTTGTTGATCGGCACGATCTCGTCGCGGACTTCCTTGGTGATCGCGTGGAGCGACACCGCCAGGTTCACGCCGATCTCCTCGCCTGCACGCGCCATCATCGGCACCACGCCGCTGGTCGACAGGGTGATGCGGCGCTTGGAAAGCGCGAGGCCTTCCCCATCCATCACGATGGCCAGGCCGTCGCGGACATTGTCGAAATTGTAGAGCGGCTCGCCCATGCCCATCATCACGATGTTGGTGAGCATGCGGCCCTCGGGCTGGCTCGGCCATTCGCCGAGCGAATCGCGCGCGAGCATCACCTGGCTGACGATCTCGCCGGCCGTCAGGTTGCGCACCAGCCGCATCGTGCCGGTGTGGCAGAAGCGGCAGTTGAGCGTGCAGCCGACCTGCGACGAGACGCAGAGCGTGCCGCGGTCGGCATCCGGGATGAAGACCATCTCGTAATCCTGGCCGTCGTCCGAACGGAGCAGCCATTTGCGCGTGCCGTCGGTCGAGACCTGCGCCTCGACCACTTCCGGGCGGCCGATCACGAAGCGTTCGGTGAGCCAGGGGTGCTGCGCCTTGGCGATGTCGGTCATCGCCGAGAAATCGGTGGCGCCGCGATTGTAGATCCAGTGCCAGATCTGCTTGGCGCGCAGCTTGGCCTGCTTGGGCTCGAGCCCGGCATCGGCGAGCACCGCGCGCATCTGGTCGCGGGTGAGGCCGATCAGGTCGGCACGGCCGTCCTCGCGCACCACCGCGGGGCGGGGCACGGGCACGGGATCGATGTGCCCGGGGATGGGCATAGGTTCGATGTGCCCGTGGACGGGCGGGGTCGCGGCCGAAGCTGTCTGCATGGCCGCGCACATAGTCCATCTGGCGCGATTATTCCAGTGACCCCAGCGCTTTGAGGCTGATGCGCAGCGATTCGACCAAAGGCGTGTGCGGCTCCTCGCCCAGAAAGGCGACCAGTTCCCGATTGTCGAGCCGCAGCGGGTGGCTCCAGAAGGGGCGCATCTCGATCAGCTCGCGGATCGTCGGGTTGAAGGGAGCGATCAGCGGGAGGAGGACCCAGGGCAGCCGGGCGTGCTTCACCTTGGCCCCCGCCGCCTGCGCGATCGCCGCCGGGAAGGTGCTGCCGTCGGGGTCCCAATGGCCGGCGAAATGGAAGCGGGCGAAGCGGGGGAGCCCTTCCTCTCGGTCGAGCAGGCGGGCGAAGGTCTCGCCGACATCGGGGAGATAGGCCCAGGCATGGCCGGCGCCCTTGCGGCCCGGGTTGGTGACCTTGGTCACTGGCTTGCCAGCGGCGATCATGCCCTGGGAGAGCCAGCTATTGCCGGGCCTTGGCCCATAATAGTCGCCTGCGCGCAGGATCACGGCGCGGACGCCCGACTCCGCGAGTCGCGCCTCCATCGCCTTGCGAATATTGCCTTTCCGCGTGGCCGGCTGCTGGGCCGACTCGGGGTGGGCGACCGGGGTCTGGGCCGGGTCGTAGTTATAGATGGTGCCGGGCAAGGCGAGGCGTGCATCGTTGGCCAAGGCGGCCGCGATGCTGTTGTCCAGCATCGGCAGGACGCGCTTGTCCCATTCGCGATAGCCCGGCGGGTTTACCGCATGGACCACCGCCGAGACGCCTTCCGCCGCGGCCATCACGTCGGCGCGGACCATGGCGTCGCCTTCGAACCAGGCGATCTCGGGATCGAGGCCGGGGCGGATTTCCCGCACCAGGCCGCGCACCTTCCAGCCCCTGGCGAGCAATGCCCGCGCCGTCTCGCCGCCTATCCCGCCCGTGGCGCCGAGCACCAATGCCGTCCTGTTCATTCCGGTCTCCCTTAGTGGCTAAGTTCACACCGGTGGACGACTTGCAGATAGAAGGAAATTGCCTAACCTTGCTAGGTGGCCTACACATATTTGATGAACCTCGTGGATTGGGAGCAGCAGCGCGCCTTCCTGGCGGTGCTCGAGACCGGGAGTCTTTCCGGAGCGGCTCGGCGTCTGAACGTTGCGCAACCGACCGTTCGGTCGCGGATCGTTGCACTGGAGGCCGCGCTGGGCACGCCGCTGTTCACCCGCTCGCCCAGTGGGCTCACCGCCACGGAGAGGGGCGCGGCGCTGCACGAGCATGCCCGCGCCATGGCGCACGCTTCGGACGCCTTCATTCGCACTGCCTCGGCCGAACCCGACGAAATCGCCGGCACGGTGCGCGTCACGGCCAGCGAAGTGATCGCCGTGGAGGCGCTGCCGCCGATCCTCGCCGCGCTGGCGCGCCAGCATCCGCGCCTGGCGATCGAGCTCAGCCCCAGCAACCGCAACGAGGACGTGCTGCGCCGCGAGGCCGATGTGGCCGTTCGGATGGTGCCGCCGCGCCAGGAGGCTTTGGTCGCGCAGCGGATCGGCGTGGTGCCGCTCGGCGCGCACGCGCACCCGGATTACCTCGCCGGGCGGCCGTTTCCCGAGCGCTATGCCGACCTTGCCGGGCATCGCATCATCGGCCCCGAGCATGATTCGCCGACCCTGCGCGCAGTGCAGGCAGCAGGGTTCCCCGTGAACATCGGCGACCTGAGCTTCCGCAGCGACAGCGACCATGCCCAGCTCGCCGCGATCCGCGCCGGGCTGGGTATCGGCATCTGCCAGGTGCCGATCGGCGCGCGCGACGGGCTGATCCGGCTGCTGCCAGACTTCCGGTTCGACCTCGAAACCTGGGTGGTCTGCCATGAGGACCTGCGCGGGCTGGCGCGCGTCCGCACCGTGTTCGACGCGCTGGTTTCGGGCCTGAAGGCCTATCTCGGCTAATCCCATGGGAGCCACGACGCACCGCGATTGGCTTGTCCTGTTGCATCCCTGCCACGCCCTTCGCGTTCAACAGGATGCGTTAGAGTGTTTTTGGAGTGCAGTAATGAAGCTTATCGCTACCCTTCTCGCCAGCGCCACGCTGGCAATCGCGCCGGGCGCCATGGCGCAGACCGCGGCCCAGACGGCCCCGGCCCCGGCCCCAGCCGCCGCACCGGCAACCAATGCCACGGTGACCGACGCCGAAGTCGCGCAGTTCGTCACCGTCGCGCTCGAGATCGAGAACATCAAGAAGGACGCCACGGTCCCCGAAGCGGACAAGCCTGCCAAGATGGCGGCAGCGGCAACCAACGCCGGCGTCGATCCGGCGCGCTTCAACGCGATTGGCCAGGCAATGGCGACAGACACCGTGCTGAACAAGCGCATCCAGACCGCAGCCGCCGCCAAGGTGGCCGCCAGCGGCGCGGCGCCGGCTGCCAAGCAGCCGTAATCCGTCGGTAGAAATCACGATGGGCCCTCCCTACGAAAGTGGGGAGGGCTTTTTTCTTACGTCATAATTGGGGGCAGGTGGCGCGGCCCCTACCCCTTCGCACATCCCAGCGCGGCCGCGTCGATCGCGGTGGCGGCGCCCTTGAGGGCGTAGCTGTCCGCAAAGGGCACGCCATTCGCGGCCATCGTTTCCACGCTCATGCTGCGCCCCGAACGCATCGCCGCGACGATGGCGGCGTCGGTGCGCGCATCGGGCGCCCAGGCATCGGCATCGCCGGCCTGCAATTCGAAGCGGCGCTCGCCGATCGACAGCGTCACCCGCGCATTGGGCGCGCGTGCGCGGCTCAGCCGGATATGGAGCTGGTTGCGCACATTGTCGCGCGGCCAGGTCGCGATGCTGGCAAAGGGCCGGGCCTCGCGATATTTCTCCACCGGCTGCGCGATGGCGAAGCAGCGCCTGGGCGAAGGATCGCGGAACGCGCCCCAGCTGTCATAGACGCCGAGCGGCACGCGCGCCTGCGCCAGCAGGAGGAGCGCCAGCGCGCTCATGCCGGCGCCGCCCCGCGCCCGGTGCCGAGGTGCACCACCGTCTCGACACCCTGCTCGATCCTGACCACCGATCCCTGTGGTAGATCGGGCGACACGGGTGCGCCGAATTTGGGGCTGGCCGGCTGACCGGTCATCACGCCGCGCAGGATCCGGCTCGACATGCCGTGCATGATCACCAGCCGGTCGCCGGGATCGTCATCGGTATCGGCGAGCCAGGACGAGACGCGCACCGCGATCCCGTCATACCATTCGCCGCCCGGCGGCGGGCGCGTGTAGAGCCCAGCCTCGATATCGAGGAAACCGGGCGCCTCGGCCATCAGGTCGGCATAATAGCGCCCGCTCCACTCGCCCATGCCGATCTCGACCAGCCGGTCGTCGTGACGGGCCTGGTGCCAGTCGAGCTCGAGATGCTCGGCGATGATCGCCAGCGTCTGCAGCGCGCGGCCGGCGCTGGACGACCACATGGTCAGCCTGGGCTTGGGCCCCAGGATCTCGCGCAGCGCCGCGCCCATCTGGTCCGCCTGGGCGAAGCCGGCGCGAGTGAGCGGGGTGTGGGGATGGTCGCCCTGCATGCGCCGGGCGATGTTGAACACGGTCTCGCCGTGGCGGGCGATGAAGTCGCGGCCTTTGCGGTGGTTTGTCACGGGGCTGTTGAAGCCTGGACAGGCGGGGAAAGGCAATGGCGAAATTGGCGAGGGATAACCACCCCGCCCCATCGTCATCCTCAACTTGTTTCAGGATCCAATTCTCGGCGAGCCATGGAAAAGAGATGCGAGGCCTTCGCCTGCCGCACCTTGGATGCTGAAACGCGTTCAGCATGACGGAATTGGGAGCGTGCCTGCAAACGGACGACCCGTGCACCGCGCGCGACGATCGCCATTTCCGTAGCGGAAGCTGTGGCAAAAAGGCAACGCAAACAGTCGTTTATCTGAGGTTCATGAAACTTCCGACTCCCCAGCCCGGTTGAGCCGTCCGTTCGCTTGTTCGCGAGCCAGTACCCAAGGAGTTGTTATGCGTAAGCTTGTTTTCGTCGCTGCCCTCGTCGCCTCTTCGGCACTCGCAGCCCCCGCCTTCGCCCAGGATTCGGATACGAACGCTGGCGGCTTCCATGTCGGCGTGATCGGCGGTCTCGACATCCTCCGCCCCGGCAGCACCGAGGATTCGGATCTGCGCGGTGACGACCAGAGCACCGAAGGTTTCCTGTACGGCGCCGAGATCGGCTATGACGTTCCGCTGGGCGACAAGGCCTTTATCGGCGTCGAGGGCGAAGTCAGCAAGGCGACCGGCAAGGTTCGCTACGACACGCCCGATCCCAACGACTTCGGCTATGGCCAGGTGAAGACGGGCCGCGACCTGTATGTCGGCGGCCGGGTCGGCTTCCTCGCCAGCCCCACCACCAAGATCTACGCCAAGGCCGGCTATACCAACGCGCAGCTCAACCTGCTCGCTTCGGACGGCACGAGCCGGCTCGAGGACCGCTATAATCTCGACGGCTGGCGCGTCGGCGCCGGCGTGGAGAAGTCGATCGGCAGCAACACCTACGCCAAGCTCGAATATCGCTATTCCAACTACAAGGACGCGAATTTCGAATATGCCAATGGCGCGACGACGAACCAGTTCAACGTCGACACCGATCGCCATCAGATCGTGGCGGGCTTCGGCTTCCGGTTCTGAACCGGCCGCACCGCATCATTTTGGTGTGCATGAAGAGGGTCGGGGCGCTTGCTCCGGCCCTTTTTGCCGTTAAGGGTATTGACCGGATTAGTCCCGGTACCGGGTTAGATTCGGGCAATTAGCCCCGGGGGTTCTTGATGAAGGCGACGATCGAACGCGCAACTCTTTTGAGGGGCCTCAGCCACGTCCAGTCCGTGGTCGAGCGGCGCAACACGATCCCCATCCTGTCGAACGTGCTGATCGAGGCGCAGGCCGGCGGCACGATGCGGCTGATGGCGACCGACCTCGACCTGCAGATCGACGAGACGATTGCGGCCGCAGTCGACCAGCCCGGCTCGGTCACCGTGCCGGCGCACACCTTGTTCGACATCGTCCGCAAGCTGCCGGAAGGCTCGCAGGTCGAGCTTTCGGCCGCCGAGGGCCGGATCACGGTCAATGCCGGGCGCGCGCGCTTCACCCTGTCGACGCTGCCGCGCGACGATTTCCCGATGATCGCCGAGGGCGAGCTGCCGACCGTGTTCGAGCTGCCAGCCGAGACGCTCAAGCAGATCATCGACAAGACGCGCTTCGCGATCTCGACCGAAGAGACGCGCTATTACCTCAACGGCATCTATCTGCACGTGACCGAGGACACGATCCCGGTGCTGCGCGCCGCCGCGACCGACGGCCACCGGCTTGCCCGCGTGACCGTGGCCCGTCCGGACGGCGCCGACGCGATGCCGGGTGTGATCATCCCGCGCAAATGCGTGCAGGAGCTGCGCAAGCTGCTCGACGAAGTCGACGGTTCGATCGGCGTGTCGCTGTCCAACTCCAAGATCCGCTTCGACCTGGGCCAGGCGATCCTGACCTCGAAGCTGATCGACGGCACCTTCCCGGACTATACCCGCGTCATCCCGACCGCGAACGACAAGCTGCTGAAGCTCGATCCGAAGAGCTTCATGGAAGGCGTCGACCGCGTCTCGACCATCGCGACCGAGAAGACCCGCGCGGTGAAGATGGCGCTGGAGCGCGACAAGATCATCCTGTCGGTGACCAGCCCCGAGAATGGCGCGGCCGCCGAAGAGGTTCCCGGCGACTATGCCGCCCTGCCCTTCGAGATCGGCTTCAACAGCCGCTACCTGATGGACATCCTCAACCAGATCGAAGGCGATTCGGTGGAAGTCCATCTGGCCGACGCCGCGGCGCCGACGCTGATCCGCGAGAACGACAAGTCGCCGGCGCTGTACGTGCTGATGCCGATGCGGGTGTAGGCGGGCATCGCACCTTCGTCGTCATCCCCGCGAAGGCGGCGATCCAGAGCCAAGACCAGAGCTGCGCGCGGCATGCCTTGTCGTGTCCGGCAAGCGTGCGCTCAATGCGCAGATTCACACGCCATTACCCTGGATCCCCGCCTTCGCGGGGATGACAACGTAACGGGCGACAGCCCTGTGCGCTTACAGGAGTTGATTTCCTGACCCGGCTCCTATATTGACACTATTGTCAGTAAGGGATTCGCTTCCATGGCCACGCAACCCGCGCCGCAGACCTTCAACCCCGGCGTCCCGATGAAGCGGGAATGGGGCACCGCGTTCCGCGCGCTCGGGCGGCTGCTCGCCAATGGCAACGACACCGAGCAGGTGTTCCGCATCATGCGCGCGCTCAATGGCGACGCGACCGGCAAGAGCTATCGCAAGCTGCTGACCATGCCCGAGGGCGGGCGCATCGCCTATCAGCATGTCGAGCTGGCGCAGCGGCTGACCGACCGCGCCTGGATCGACAGCTTCGCCGAAGGCACCGTCGGTGCCGCCTATCGCAACTTCCTCGATTCGACCGGCTTCTCGGCCGACGGGCTCGTCCAGGTCAGCATGGCCGAGGGCGCATTCCAGAATGCCGATGTCGAGCACCCCTATGCCTGGATGGGCCGGCGCGAGCGCGACATCCATGACCTGTGGCACGTGATCACCGGCTATCAGGCCGACGAGCATCTCGGCGAAGCCTGCCTGGTCGCCTTCTCCTTCGCGCAGACCGGCGGGCTCGGCTGGGGGTTCATCGGGCTGGGTGCGGCGCTGAAGAGCATCCGCATCACCGGCAAGCTCGATTTCTTCCGCGCGGTGATCGAAGGCTACGCCCATGGCAAGCAGGCCGGCTGGCTGCACGGCGAGGATTACGAGACGTTGCTCAACGAGCCGCTCGACCAGGTCCGCCGCCGGCTGCGCATCGGCGATCCGGCCAAGTACCGGATCGCGCAGGCAAGCCTGGCCGCGGCGGGGCTGCAGGGAATCTAAGCCCCGGCCTGCCCCGCCCCCACGATTTAGGGCAGGTTCTCGATCTTGCCGCCGCCCGGCTTCATCAGCCCATCCATCGCGCCGAAGATCTCGTCGGCCGAGGTGACCGGCGCGGGCAGCTCGAAATGTTTCGCGTCGATCTCGGCGGTGTCGAGCGACTTGAACTCGATCAATGCGCCCTCGGGCTTGGCGGCACCTTCCTCGACGGGCGTGATGCGCAGCGGCGTGCCCTTGCCGAACAGCTCGGTCAGCCGCGCCGAAAAGCCGGTCTCCTCGGGGAAGAGCGCGCCGAAGAAATCGGCCACCGTGCCGATGGCGCGGCGGAACACCGCGCCGACCGGCGAGAGCCGCGGATCGGCGCTGACGACGATCTCGATATGCTTCTTCTTCGACTCGTCGTCGCCCTTGACCATCAGCAGCTTCCAGGCCGCGCCCTGCTGGCCGGCGATCGCCACCGCAGCGCCCGGCGCGATGCCGAACTGGAACTCCTTGGCCTTGGGATCGGCTTCCTTGGGGATGAAGCCCTTGATCAGGTCGACCATCGCCTGGAGCTCGAAGACCTTGGGGCCGTCCTTCTCCTGGAGCACGATATAGTCGGTGCCGTCGCGGTGCAGGATCGCGAACTTGCCGCCCATGTCGATGCGCGAATTGCCGCCCGCGTCGACTTCGACGACCAGCTCCCCCTTGCCGCCCGCCGAATAGCGCGCAGTGACATCGGCCAGTGCCGGCATGGGCGCGAGCGCCAGGATCGTGGCCAGCAACAGCTTGGAGCGGAACATCGTGTCTTTCCCCTTTTGAACGCGCGCGATCATCCGCGATGTCGCGCGCGGCGGCAATAGCGGCTATCGGCGGGAAATGGCCGTGTCCCGCCTCGTACTCACCGACTTCCGCAACCACGAAGACGCCGTGCTCACGCCCGGCAGCGGCTTCGTGGTGCTGAGCGGCGAGAATGGCGCGGGCAAGACCAATGTGCTGGAAGCGCTGTCGCTGCTGGCACCTGGCCGGGGCCTCAGGCGCGCGCCGCTCGCCGAGATGGCACGGCAGGGCGGCAGCGGCGGGTTCGGCGTCGCGGCGCGACTGGGCGAGACGGACATCGGCACGGGCACGCAGGCCGGTGCGCCCGAGCGCCGGCTGGTGCGGATCAACGGCGCGGGCTCTGCCGCGACCATCCTCGCCGAATGGGTGAGCGTGCTGTGGCTCACGCCGGCGATGGACCGGCTGTTCGTCGAAGGCGCGAGCGAGCGGCGGCGGTTCCTCGACCGGCTCACGCTGGCGCTGGTACCCGGCCATGCGCATCATTCGACGCGCTACGAAGCGGCGATGCGCGAGCGCAACCGGCTGCTGTCGGAAGATGGCGCCCCCGATCCCGACTGGCTGAGCGCGCTCGAGGCGCGGATGGCCGAGCATGGCGCGGCGATCGACGCCGCCCGTCGCGACACTGTCTCCGCGCTGGCCGAACGGCTGGCAGCGCAGCCGGAAGGCCCGTTCGCGCGCGCCGGACTGGCGCTCGAAGGCTGGCAGGGTGATGGGGAGACATTGCTGCGCGAGCTCGCCGCCGGGCGCCGCCGCGATGCCGCCGCGGGGCGCACGCTTAGCGGCCCGCACCGCGCCGACCTGCTGGTCACGCATCTGGGGAAGGGCCAGCCCGCGCATCTATGCTCCACCGGCGAGCAGAAGGCGTTGCTGCTCGGCCTCGTCCTCGCGCATGCCGAGCTGGTCGCCGACCGCGCCGGCCGCACGCCGATCCTGCTGCTCGACGAAGTCGCCGCGCACCTCGACCCCGGCCGCCGCGCCGCGTTGTTCGATCGGCTCGCGGGGCGCGGCCAGGTATGGATGACCGGCACCGAGCCGGCGTTGTTCGAGGCGGTACCCGGCGGCGCGACGCGCTACCGAGTCGCCGACGGCGCGATCGCCGCCGAATAGGCTGGACGCCGGGCCCGTTTCTCCGCAACATCCGCGCACCAACGGGAGGGAGGATATCATGCCCGCATTGCTCATTCTCGGCACCGCATTGATGCTCGCGCCGGCAACCCCCGGCAACGCCCCCGGCGACAGGGCGATGCGCGCCTATCCGGCGATGCAGCACGATGGCGACACCTTCGCCGTCACCACCGACCGCAAGAACCGGATCGAGAGCTGCCTGCCGCTCGATCCGAAGATGGACGGCGCCAAGGCCAGGGCCGCCTGCGCCGCGCTCGCCATCAAGGGCGTTCCCGCCACCGTCACTCCGGCAGTGGCCAAGGGCACGCCGGACGACTGGTTCCCCTCCGCCGAGTATCCGGTCGATGCCTTGCCGGCCAACAGCAGCGGCGACGTCACGCTGATCTACGAGATCGACGAGCGGGGCGCCGCGACCAACTGCATGATCTACCGCAGCAGCGGCATCAAGCAGCTGGATGTCGCCGCCTGCGCCGCACTCGTGAAGCGCGCCCGGTTCAGCCCCGCCAGCTACAAGGGCAAGCCGATCCACGCCGCCGCGATCAGCACCTTCGGTTTCGACAGCCAGTAAGCACGGCGCAGGGGGCCTCGCGCCCCCTATTTTGCTTTCGTTTCGCGGTGCCCGACCCTATATACTCGGCATGGCAATTGACGACACCACTCCCGATAATACCCCGAACCAGAACAGCTACGGCGCAGACTCGATCAAGGTCCTCAAGGGCCTCGACGCAGTGCGCAAGCGCCCCGGCATGTATATCGGCGATACCGACGACGGTTCGGGCCTCCACCACATGGTGTTCGAGGTCTCGGACAACGCGATCGACGAGGCCCTTGCCGGCCACTGCGACAAGATCATCATCCAGCTGAACGCGGACGGCTCGGTCTCGGTCGAGGACAATGGCCGGGGCATCCCGACGGGCATCCACTCCGAGGAAGGCGTCTCGGCGGCCGAGGTCATCATGACCCAGCTCCACGCCGGCGGTAAGTTCGAGAACACGTCGGACGATAATGCGTACAAGGTCTCGGGCGGCCTGCACGGCGTCGGCGTCTCGGTGGTCAACGCGCTATCCGAGTGGCTGGATCTCAATATCTGGCGCGACGGCGAGGAGCATTACATGCGCTTCGCGTACGGCGACGCCGTTGCCCCGCTCAAGGTGGTCGGCAAGGCCGTCGACGAGAATGGCAACCCCAAGAAGGGCACCCGCGTGACCTTCCTCGCCTCGCCCACGACCTTCAAGATCACCGAATACGACTTCGAGAAGCTCGAGCATCGCTACCGCGAGCTGGCCTTCCTCAATTCGGGCGTCCGCCTGTTCCTGCGCGACGCGCGGCACGAGGAAGTGAAGGAAATCGAGCTCTATTACGAGGGCGGCATCGCGGCATTCGTGAAGTGGCTCGATCGCAACAAGCAGCCGCTGATGCCCGACCCCGTGGCGATCTCGGGCACCCGCGACGACGTGACCATCGACGTCGCGCTGGAGTGGAATGATTCCTATTACGAGAACGTCCTGTGCTTCACCAACAACATCCCGCAGCGTGACGGCGGCACCCACCTGGCGGCGTTCCGCGCGGCGCTGACCCGCACGATCAACAATTATGCGGACAAGTCGGGCGCGCTGAAGAAGGAGAAGGTCTCGCTCACCGGCGACGACATGCGCGAGGGGCTTACCGCCATCGTCTCGGTCAAGCTGCCCGATCCCAAGTTCAGCTCGCAGACCAAGGACAAGCTGGTCTCGTCCGAAGTGCGCCAGCCGCTCGAATCGCTGATGGCCGACAAGCTCGCCGAGTGGCTCGAGGAAAATCCCGCCGTCGCGCGCCAGATCATCCAGAAGGTGATCGACGCAGCCGCCGCGCGCGAGGCCGCCAAGAAGGCGCGCGAGCTGACACGCCGCAAGGGCGTGCTCGACATCGCCAGCCTGCCCGGCAAGCTCGCCGACTGCCAGGAGCGCGATCCCGCCAAGTCCGAACTGTTCTTCGTCGAGGGTGACTCCGCAGGCGGCTCCGCCAAGCAGGGCCGCGACCGCCATTTCCAGGCGATCCTGCCGCTGCGCGGCAAGATCCTCAACGTCGAGCGCGCGCGCTTCGACCGGATGCTGGCGAGCCGCGAGATCGGCACGATCATCACCGCGCTGGGCACCGGCATCCGCGACGATTTCAACATCGAGAAGCTGCGCTACCACAAGATCGTCATCATGACGGACGCCGACGTGGACGGCGCGCATATCCGCACGCTGCTGCTCACCTTCTTCTACCGCCAGATGCCCGAGATCATCGCGGCCGGGCACCTCTATATCGCCCAGCCGCCGCTCTACAAAGCGAGCAAGGGCCGTTCGGAAGTATATCTGAAGGACGATGCGGCACTCGACCAGTATCTGGTCGACGCCGGCGTTGGCGGCACCGTGCTCGATACGCAGGGAACGCAGCGCAGCGGCGACGATCTGCGCGAGCTGGTCGAGCATGCCCGCCGCATGCGCACCCTGATGCGCTATGTGCCGCGCCGCTACGATCCGATGATCGTCGAAGCGCTGGCGCTGGGCAACGGCTTCGATCCCAATGCGACGCGCGAGCAGCGCGCCGCGAGCCTGACCACCGTCGTCACCCGGCTCGACGCGGCCGACGCCGATGCGCGCTGGTCGGCGCGGATCACCGAGGATGGCGCCTATCATTTCGAGCGGCTGTGGCGCGGCGTGACCGATCACCACATCGTCGAGGCAGCCTTCCTGGTCTCGGCCGAGGCGCGCAAGCTGCATGGGCTCGCCGCGGAACAGTCGGCGCAATATCTGCTGCCCTCCAAGCTGGTCTCGTCCAAGGCGACCGCCGCGGCGGAAACCGCCGAAGCCCCCGCCCCGGTCGAGGGTGAAGAGGATGTGCCGGTGGTGGCCGGCAAGGGCGAGGCCCTGGTCTCGCGCCCGAGCCAGCTGCTCGACGCGATCCTGGCGTTCGGCCGCAAGGGCCTGGCGATCCAGCGCTACAAGGGCCTTGGCGAGATGAACGCCGAGCAGCTCTGGGAGACGACGCTCGACCCGACCAACCGATCGATGCTGGTGGTGCAGGTCGACCAGGCCGATGTCGCCGACGAGATCTTCACCCGCCTGATGGGCGACGTGGTCGAGCCGCGCCGCGAGTTCATCCAGGAGAATGCGCTCAGCGTGGCCAATCTGGACGTCTGAGCGATCTGACGGCATGTCTTCGAATTCCGGGGAGAATCACATGCCGTCACCGATCCGCATCCTGCTCCAGACGACGATTCCACCGGTTGCGGACGATTGGCATGTCGGCCGCTTCTCGATGCTGCGCGACTATCTCGCCGGGCTGACCGATGCGGATGGCGGCCCTCTGTGCGACGTGACGGCGCGCGACCGGGTGACGCCGAGCGGGCCCGATCCGGTGCTCTCGTCGATCGACGAATCGGATTTCGACGAACTCTGGCTGTTCGCGGTGGATACCGGCGACGGGCTCGATTCGGAGGATTGCGCGGCGATCGGCCGTTTCCGCGCGGCCGGGCGTGGCCTGCTGGTTTCGCGCGATCATATGGATTTGGGGAGCTCGGTCTGCACGCTGGGGGGCGTCGGCGCGGCGCATTTCTTCCACAGCAGCCATCTCGATCCCGATCCCAGCCGGCGCGTGATCGACGACCGCGAGACCAGCGATATCCTGTGGCCCAATTATCATTCGGGCGCGAATGGCGACTTCCAGGAGATAGCGGTGGTCGAGCCGCCGCATCCGGTGCTGCGCGACCGCGCGGCGCCGGACGGGCGGCTTCGCTACCTGCCCTCCCATCCGCACGAGGGCGCAGTCGGCGCGCCGGAGGATGCGGGCGCGCGGGTAATCGCCACCGGCACGAGCAAGGTGAGCGGGCGGGCGTTCAACATCGCCGTGGCGTTCGAGCCTTCGCCCGATGCCGGCCCGGCGATCGCGCAATCGACCTTCCATCACTTCGCCGACTATAATTGGGATCCGGCCAAGGGCTGCCCGAGCTTCGTGAGCGAGCAGCCGGGCGACGCGCTTGCGCAGTCGCCGGAAGCCCAGGCGTCTATCCGCACCTATGTCCGCAACCTGGCGCTGTGGCTCGCGGGCCGTTCGACCGACCCGCGCGAGGCGGAGCTGGACGAGGCGCTGGAGGAAAGCTTCCCCGCGAGCGACCCGGAGGCCTTTTACTAAGGTCAGCGTCCTGCTATTGAAAGTTAGTCGCAATAGAATTAGCACGCCCCCGACACCATCACGGGGGCCGCCATGCGATTTGCCAAACTCACGATCCTCGCAGCGCTGAGCGCCGTTGCGCTGGGCACAGCCGCCCAGGCGCACATGCCCTATCTGCTCCCCACCCTGTTCGACGTTGGCAAGGGCGACCACGTCACCGTCACGTCGTCGTTCGGCGAGGATGCGTTCGTGCCCGAGATCGGGATGAAGGATGCGCCCTTCCACTTCATCCGGCCGGACGGCACGCGCGGCGAGGTGGGCGCGCCGACATACCTGCGCGACCTGACCATCTTCGAGGCCGATCTGAAGGCCGAAGGCACCTATCGCCTGACCACCGGGCAGCGGCTCGGGCGGACGGGCAAGATGTATTCGGTCGGGGGCAAGTGGATCATTGCCGGCGAGGACGGTGCGCCGCCGGCCGGTGCGCGCGAAGTGGCGGTGCAGAGCACGACGCTGGCCGAGGCCTATGTCACGCGCGGTGCGCCGAGCGCGGGTGCGCTGAAGCCGGCCGGCACGGCGCTGGAGGTGGTGCCGCTCACCCATCCGTCCGAGATCGCATCGGGCAGCGACGCCCGGTTCCGGCTGCTCTTCGACGGCAAGCCGCTCGCGGGCACCGAAGTCACGCTGTTCCGCGCGGCCGGCAATTATGACGGCAGGAAGATCGCGGCGACGGTGACGTCGGATGCGCAGGGCAATTTCACGCTGCGTCCCGTCGATTCGGGTGTCTACCTGATGCTGGTCCGCCACCGCACCGAGGCGCCGGCGGGATCGGCGACGCCTTATCGCAGCTACACCTATACGCTAGCGTTCGACGCCGCCTGAGCGAAGATGCGGCTCGTCGCCGCACAACCACGATATGGCGCACTATCGGCGCGCCGGTGTGGATTTGTTCACCGATCGGCGGCAGGCCCACCTCGGGGCAAGACGGGGTGCGGGCAATGGGGACAAGGTTCGAGCGCGGGGTGGCGGTCGCCATGGCGGCGATCCTGCTTTCGCCCTGCGCGATCTCCCATGCGAACGCACCCGGCCTGGCGCCCGCCGCCGCGATCGCCACGGGCGAGGCCAGCTATTATGCCGACCGCTTCGCCGGCAAGCGCACCGCGAGCGGCGAAGCCTATGACCCCAGCGACTTCACCGCCGCGCATCGCAGCCTGCCCTTCGGCACGCGCGTGCGCGTCACCGACGTCGAAAGCGGGCGCAGCGTGATCGTGCGGATCAACGACCGCGGCCCCTGGGGCAAGGACCGGCTGATCGACGTCTCGCGCGCCGCGGCAGACGAGATCGGCCTGGCCCGTCGGGGGCGGGGTACCGTCTCGCTCGCGCTGGCGGAAGAAGAGACCGAAACCGGCCAGGACTAACGAAAGGCCCAGCGCAGCGTGCTGGCGACACCGCGGGTGCCGATACGCACCGCTGGGGTCGCCAGGCCGGCGCCGGAAAGCCCGTGCATCGTCCGCGCCCAGCCGGGCAGCAGGTCGACCGCCGCGCCGAAGGTGAGCGCCTGGAACGGCTTCACCGCCGGGTTGGGCGCCGGCTGGTCGAGCACCATGCGCGCGACTTCGCGGGTGCGGGCGTCCACCACCAGCTCGGGGCGCATCCGGGCGATCAGCGCGTTGGCCTCGGCCCGGCTGCGGGGCACATCGACGGTGCCGAGCGCTTCGGCGATGCGGGCGAAATCGGCAAAATAGCTGTCCTGGTCGGCCATCGACATGTCGGGCTCGGCATAGCGGATCCAGGCGTCGAGGAAGCTCACCGCTTCGGTGACATGGACCCAGGCGAGCAAGTGCGGATCGTCGGCGGCGTAAGGGCTGCCATCGGGCAGCACGCCCTTCACGCGCGTATGGACTTCGCGGACCTTGGCGATGATCTCCTCGGCCTCGGCCGCCGAGCCATAGGTGGTCACCGCGATGAAGCGCGCGGTGCGGCGCAACCGCCCGAGCATGTCGCCGCGGAAGGTGGAATGGTCCCAGACGCCGGCGAGCACGGCCGGGTGGAGCATCTGGAGCAGCAGGGCAGTCACGCCGCCGACCATCATCGTGGTGACGTCGCCGTGCACGCGCCACACCACCGACTTAGGGCCGAAAAGGCTCTCGTCGGGCTTGCGCTGGACCGGCTTCTCGCCCCTGTCCTGGTCGTTGAACACCGCGCGCACCTGGCCGATCAGCGCGCCGCGCAGTCTCTTCGCAATGCCTTGTCCCGGACCCATGCTCCCAAGCTAGGGACTAACAGCTTTACCGCAACCGCCGGTTTTCGTTGCGGCGACAGACTGATAGGGTGTCATGACGCCAATTCCGGGGGTGATTCTTGTTACGATCGAAGCGATTCCGCGCTTTGGCGCTCGCCCTCGCCACGGGCCTGCTCGCCACCGCGGGCGCCGCGCAGATGCAGCCGATCTCGGGGGGCAGCGTGATGGCTTCGGTCGAACGGCTGCGGCCCGGCCAGTTCCTCTGGATGCCCGAGATCGCCCCCCGGGGGCCAATGCTGGTGGTGGTGAACATCGCGACGCAGCGCGTGGTTGCCTATCGCAACGGCGTGCCGATCGCGGTCTCCACCATCTCGACCGGGCGCGAGGGGCACCGCACGCCCACCGGGGTGTTCACGATCCTCCAGAAAGCCAAGTGGCACCGCTCGAGCAAATATTCGAATGCGCCGATGCCGTTCATGCAGCGGCTGACCTGGTACGGCATCGCGCTCCATGCCGGGAATTTGCCGGGCTATCCCGCCTCGCATGGCTGCATCCGGCTGCCGAGCGCATTCGCGCGGCTGCTGTTCGACGAAACCGAGCTGGGCATGACCGTGATCGTCACCAACCAGGCGCCGGCGCTACGGATCGGCGCCAATCCGCTGTCGCCCGCCTACCCGGCCGGGCCGGCGGTGTGGCGGCCCGAACTCTCGCGCTCCGGCCCGGTCTCGATCGTGGTCAGCGGCGCGGACCGGCGGATGGTGGTGCTGCGCGGCGGCGTCGAGATCGGATCGGCGCCGGTGGCGTTCGACGGGCAGATCGAGCGGATGCAGGCCTATGTGCTGCAGGACGTGGTCGCGGGTGACTATCGCTGGAAGCGCATGACGCTGCCCGGCGAAAGCACTGCAGGCGCCAGTGCCGCCGCACCCGACGCCGGCCGCTTCCAGGGGAGCGATCCCTTCCGCCGGGCGCTGGCCGAAGTGGTCGGGCCGGGCACGACCCTGGTGGTGATCCCCGACTCGCTCGGCCTCGGCGCCGATCTCGCGCCGCCGACCGAAGATCCCAGCGCACTGATCGAGAATGATCCGGGTGTCGGCGGATGGCTGGAGGACGCCTCGGTCACCGCACGTTAGCGCCGGACAAGCGAAACTTAACGCGCCCCCAAGCGCTTTGCCGTTGACCCCGTAACGTTTCGCAGTGCAGCAAAGCGCCCAATGGCTAGCCTCGCAATCGCAAATAACGAGGATGTTCGCTTCCTCGGTCGACTCCTCGGCAACGTGATCCGTGCCTATGGCGGCGAGGAGCTGTTCAAGCGCATCGAATATATCCGATCGACTTCGGTCGACCGCGCGCGCGGCGTGGCGGGCTCAGGCTCGGTGGATCGCGGGCTCGACCGGCTGAGCCTGGACGAGACGCTCGATTTCACGCGCGGCTTCATGCTGTTCTCGATGCTCGCCAACCTGGCCGAGGATCGCCAGGGCGTGGAGACCGAGAAGGATGCCGATATCGCCTCGGCGCTCAAGCGGCTGGAGGGTGAAGGCATCGGTCGCGAGGCAGTGATGGCGCTGCTCGATCATGCCTTGGTCGCCCCGGTGCTGACCGCGCACCCCACTGAAGTGCGCCGCAAATCGATGATCGACCACAAGAACCGGATCGCCGAGCTGATGCTGCTGCGCGACCGCGGCGTGGCCGAGACCGAGGATGGCGACCAGGTCGAGGAAGCGATCCTGCGCCAGATCGCGCTGCTCTGGCAGACGCGCGTGCTGCGCCGCGATAAGCTGGGCGTGGCCGACGAAGTCGAGACGGCGCTGTCGTACCTGCGCGACATCTTCCTGCCGGTGCTGCCCGCGCTCTATGCGCGCTGGGACCGAGCGCTGGGCGGGCGTGCACCGAGCTTCCTGCGCCCGGGCAGCTGGATCGGCGGCGACCGCGACGGCAATCCCTTCGTCACGGCGGACTCGATGCAGTTCGCGCTCGCCCGTGCCGGCGAAGCGGTGCTCGGCTATTATCTCGACGCGGTCCATGCGCTGGGTGCCGAGCTGTCGATCTCGACCGAGCATGTCCAGGTGAGCGAGGCGCTGCTCAAGCTTGCCGAGGCCAGCCATGACGAGGCCAAGAGCCGTTCCGACGAACCCTATCGCCGCGCGATCACCGGGGTCTATGCGCGCCTCGCCGCAACGCATGAGAAGCTGACGGGCAAGGTGCCGCCCCGCCCCGCCGCACTCGCTGCCGAGCCCTATGCGACACCGGCCGAGTTCCGCGAGGAGCTGGTTGCGATCGCCCATGCGCTCGCCGAAGAAGGTGACGGCCCGCTTGCCACCGGCGGTGCGCTCGGCCGGCTGATCCGCGCGGTCGAGACCTTCGGCTTCCACCTCGCCACGCTCGACATGCGCCAGAACAGCGCCGTGCACGAGCGGGTGATCGCCGAGCTGCTCAAGGCCGGCGGCGTAACCGACGACTATGCCGCGCTCTCCGAGGACGAACGCGTCGCGCTGCTCCGCAAGGAGCTGGCCAATGCCCGTCCGCTGACCAGCCCCTATGCCGAATATTCGGAGGAGACCGCCTCCGAGCTCGCCATCGTCCGCGCCGCGGCCCAGGCGCATGCCAAATACGGGCGCCAGTGCATCACGCACTACATCGTCTCGATGGCGCAATCGGTGTCGGACCTGCTCGAGGTCCATATCCTGCTCAAGGAAGCCGGGCTCTATATCCCGGGTGACGAGCCCCAGGCGCACATCATGGCGATCCCGCTGTTCGAGACGATTACCGATCTCGAAGGCGCGCCGGCGATCATGGAAGCCTGGCTCGCCCTTCCGGAAGTCGCGGCGATCGCGGCGAAGCGCGGGCACCAGGAAGTGATGATCGGCTATTCCGATTCGAACAAGGATGGCGGCTACCTGACATCGACCTGGCAGCTGTCGCGCGGCTCGACCGCGCTGGAGCCGGTGTTCGCGAAAGCAGGTCTCGGCATGCAGCTGTTCCATGGCCGCGGCGGCGCGGTCGGGCGCGGCGGCGGGTCGAGCTTCGCGGCGATCCTCGCCCAGCCCAAGGGCACGGTGCAGGGCCGCATCCGGGTGACCGAGCAGGGCGAGATCATCGCCGCCAAATACGGCACCCGCGAGAGCGCCCGCACCAACCTGGAAGCGATGGCGTCGGCAACCTTGCTCGCCAGCCTGGAGCCGGAAAAGCTCAACGCGGCCGATGCCGCGCGCTTCGCCGCGGCGATGGACCAACTCTCGGACACGGCGTTCAAGGCCTATCGCGGGCTGGTCTACGAGACCGAGGGCTTCCGTAGCTTCTTCCGCCAGGCAACGCCGATCGCCGAGATCGCGGGCCTGAAGATCGGCTCGCGCCCGGCGAGCCGCAAGAAGTCCGACGCGATCGAGGATCTGCGCGCGATTCCCTGGGTGTTCAGCTGGGCGCAGGCGCGGATCATGCTGCCGGGCTGGTACGGCGTCGGCCAGGCGATCGAGGCGTTCGAGGACAAGGGCCTGCTGCGCGAGATGGCGACCGCCTGGCCGCTCTTCGCTTCGACGCTGGCGAACATGGAACAGGTGCTGGCCAAGTCCGACATGGAGATCGCCGCGCATTATGCGGCTTTGGTCGAGGACGAGGCGTTGCGTGAAAGTATCTTCGGACGGATCCGCGAGGGCTGGCAGAAGACGCATGACGGCCTGCTCCAGGCGACGCGCCAGACCCGGCTGCTGGAGAAGCATCCCGGGCTGGAGACGTCGATCCGCCTGCGCCTGCCCTATATCGAGCCGCTGAACCTGCTGCAGATCGAGCTGCTGAAGCGCCACCGCGCGGGCGAGGAGGATCCTCGGGTTGGCGAGGGCATCCTGCTGTCGATCAACGCGATCGCGACGGCGCTGCGGAATAGCGGTTAGGTCCTCAAGACTCCCCTCCCTGCAAGGGAGGGGAATTCTGCTCGCTCAAGCCAGAAACGGCGCCGCCACTTCCTTCGGCACGCGGATCAATCGCCCGCTCGCCCGCTCGATGATCGCCCAGGTCGTCTTCGCCTCGACGCGAACCTTCCCGTCCGCGCAGGTGAACTTCATGTGCCGGTCGAATCGCGCCCCGCGCGGCGGTTCGGCGACCCAGGTCTCGGCGGTCACCGTTTCGCCCGCGGTGACATTGCCGCGATAATCGATCTCGTGGCGGGTCACGACCCACATATAGGCCTGGCTATGCTCGGGCGCGGCAATGGCATACCAATGTGCCACCGCGACATCCTGGATCCACTTCACCCACACGGCATTGTTGACATGGCCGAGCTCGTCGATGTCCTCGGGCCCGGCGGTGATCATGGCGGTGTAGGGAGTCATACGCGCCTTTTAGCTTAACCAGGTTTGGAAGCGCAGCCTTCATCCCCTGCGCCTATTCAGGCAAGATGATACCGCGCCGCCCTTCCCGCATCTTCCGCAGCCGCTGGGCCGCCTTGTTCTGGGCCGCGGGCGTGCTCTTCACCGCGGTGACCTTTGTCGGCATGGGCGACAAGGAGAGCCACCAGGCCGCTGCGGCGCTCCAGGATGCGACCGGCACCAATGTGAGCGACGCCGATCTGGCGGTGCTGGCAAACCTCGCCGGCGAATAGCCTAGCGGATCGTGGTGCAGGCGATCGGCGGCTGGCCGGGCGCTTCGAACGACATGGCGTCGCCCTTGCCCTGGAAGACCGTCTTCCCGTCCGAATAGCGGATGCCCGACGCCGTGCGCTGCTGCTGGAGCAGGATCGTCTGGCCCGCGCGGACCAGCATCGCGCTGCCTTTCTCCGAATCGAAGCGCGCGACGATGCGGTTCCCGTCGATGCAGCGGAAGCGCGCTTCGACGCGCTTGTCCGCGGCCCTGGTGCCGATCGGCGCCTTTTCGAGCGGTGCGGGCGAGGCGTCGTCGGTGACGTTGGTCACCTCCTGCACGACATTGGCGTCACCCGCCGGCGGTTGGCTGGTGCAGGCACCCAGCGCGAGCAGGGCAATCAGGGTCAGGCGCATCCGGGGGTCCAATTCGTCAGTCCGATATCTTCACGGGCGTAGCGAACGTCTAGCCGGATGCGCCTGTTCCGTCAGTCCTCGAGTGGACGATTTCCGACGAATCCCAATTTGGTGATGCCCGCGCGCTTCACTGTGGCGAGGATGCCGTCGAACCGCTCGTAGCGCGCCTCTGGATCGGTCTGCAGGTGGAGTATCGCCTGGGGGTCCTTCTGCATCGCGGCGAGCGTCGCGGGAAGCGCGGCATCGGGGATCGGCCTGCCGTCCCAGAACAGCGCACCACCCTGGTCGATGCCAAGCTTGTGCGGAATGGTCGGCAGGCCGGGGTCGCCGCCAACCGGCAAGTCGATCGGCACCTTGTGGGTGGCGATCGGGACGGAGAGGATCATCACGATCAGGAGCACCAGCATCACGTCGATGAACGGCGTGACGTTCATTGCGCTCATCGGGACGGGTTCGGGAATGCGGGCAAAACGGGCCATGGCACCTCTCCTCGCGATTATGATGATGTAACATATCATTTGATCGAGAGATGGCAAGCGGGCGTTCCGGGAGAGGAAAGAACGGTGTGGTGCCACCTCGCCGTCACCCCGACCTCGTGCCGGGTCCACCGGGAGGCAAGCGCAAGACTAGGAGTTCGAAGGTCAGCAGGTGCGGCACGGTGGCCCCCGGCACCAGGCCGGGGTGACCATGAAAGGATGCGTGCGCGGCCTAAGGCCTCAGCAATTCTCGTATTTCCAGTTCCGCCGCTTGCCCTCGCGCATCCACGTCACCGCGTCGGCGACGCGCTTGGCCTTGGTCTCCGGCCTTTTGGCCTCGGCGATCCACTCGCAATATTCGCGGCGGCAGCTCGGCGGGAACGCCTCGAACGTGGCGGTCGCCGCCGCATCGCCGGCCAGTGCTTCGCCCAGTTCGGGCGGCACGCCGATCTCGCCCTTGGGCGCCGCTTTCGGCCGGGCCGGCTTGCTCTCGCCCAGCTTCGCCGCCGCCTCGCGGATCAGTTGCTCGACCTCGGCGGCATCGGGCAGATCCGCCAGCGACTCGATCCGGCCGAACTGGCCCATCGCTTCGCCTTCCTTGCCGGTGGCGTTGTCCTGGCGGTTCCAGAAGCCGAAGCTGGCATGCGCCTTGAACGCGGCCATGTTGGCGAAGGGCTTGCCGCCGAGCGTGAAGAAGGGGTGCGACCATTTGATCGCCTCCTCAACTTCGGGAACCGCGGCGTGGAAACGCGCGCGCAGCCAGGTGAGGATCGGCCGCGCGAAGTCGGCGCGGCTCTCGATATAGGCATCTACCTTGGGATCGCGGGTCATGGGGCGGCATGCTCCGCCGCCCCAGGGCTCCCGTCAAGGTTCCAGCGCAGCCTCGTCGGCATCGTCGAGATCATCGTCATCATCGAGATCGTCCTCGTCGAAATCCTCCTGGACCTCGTCCTCGGCGATCACGCGATCTTCCTGATCGTCGTCGTCATCCTCTTCGCCGATCTCGTCATCGACCATGCTGAGGTCGTCTTCGTCATCGTCATCGTCGTCGCCGAGGTCGGGCGAGAGGTCGGTCAGCAGATTGCCGTCGCTCGGGCCGTCATTGGTCGCCTCGAGGATCTCGGCGCGCTGGCTTTCGTCATAGCCTTCCTCGTCGAACCCGTCGTCGCCCGAACCGCGTCCCGAAACCTGATGACCACCCATCTGCCTGACCTCATAGTTACACCCGCCACGGCGGCGAGCCTTGCAGTGCGAACGGCGGTGGCGCCCGAGCGTTCCCTAGCTGGGGCGGAACATCCGTCCGCGCTCCGTCACGGCTACTACCATGAATGCGGTGACGCCCATAAGCAGGAATCCGGCATAGATCGGCACGGTGGTGCCGTTGAACGCCTGGCCGATCGCCGCGCCGATCAGCGCCGAGCCGAGCGTGCTGACGAAGCCCTGCAGGCTGGCCGCGGTGCCGGCGATCTCCCCCATCCTCTCCATCGCCATCGCCGAGAAGTTGGAGGTAGACAGGCTGACACAGCCCATCATCAGCGCCTGGAGCAGGATGAAGCTCCACAGCGCTTCATGGCTGGCCCAGGCCAGGACGAGGTGGATCGCGGCGAAGGCGATCATGCCGACCAGCGCCGTATGCGAGATGCGGCGCATGCCGATCTTCATCACCAGCCAGGAGTTGGCGAAGGACGCGAGCGCCATGGTCGAGGCGACGCAGGGAAAGACCACGGCGAGCAGCTGGGGGGCGTGGAACACTTCGTCCATCACCTGCTGCACCGATCCGATGAAGCCGAACAACCCGCCCGAGAGCAGGGTGACGCCGAGCGTATAGCCCACTGCCTGACGGTCGCGCAGCATCAGGGCATAGTCGGCCAGGATGCGGCGCGGCTTGAGCGAAAGGCGCGCATCCTGCGCCAGCGTCTCGGGCATGCGCAGCCAGAACCAGCCGAGCACCAGCGCCGCGATCAACGCGACCGCCCAGAAGATCAACCGCCAGCTTCCCACGAACAGCACGAGCTGCCCGAGGCTGGGCGCGAAGATCGGCGCGGCCATGAAGACGATGATCGCCAGGCTCATCACCCGCGCCATCGCACGCCCGGAGAAACAGTCGCGGACCAGCGCGATCGAGACGACGCGCGCTCCGGCGGCAGAGGCGCCCATCGCCGCGCGGGCGATAAGCAACAGCGTGAAGCTGCCCGAAGCCGCGGCCAGCACGCTCGTCGCGACATAGAGGCCGAGCGCGATCGCCAGCACTGGCCGGCGGCCATAGCGGTCGGAAAGCGGGCCATAGATCAGCTGGGCGAAAGCGAAGCCGATCAGGAAGGCGGTGATCACGTACTGGCGGTGATTGGGCGCATCGACGCTCAGGCTCGCCCCGATCGCGGGCAGCGCCGGCAGCATCGAATCGATGCCGAGCGCAGTCAGCGCCATCATCGCGGCGATGAGCGTGACGAACTCGACAAAGCCGAGTGGCGCCTTGTTCTGCGCCTGCGTTGTGAGGTGCGGCTCTTCCATGCAGGCGCAAATGGCGCATCGCGGGCCGGGCGTCACCCCCTTGTTGCACCGGAAGCGCGCTTCGATTAGTGTGTTGCGCAGATAATACGCTCACGGAGACTGTCGATGCGCCCCCTGTTGCTGCTCCTTCCGCTCGCCCTCGCCGCCTGTGGCGGCAAAGGCACGTCGATCTCGATCAACGCGACTTCCGACGATGGCGAGAATTCGACCTTCGCGATGAACAACGGCACCGTGGCGATCAAGGGCGACGGCTTCGAGGGGAACTTCAAGGTCCCGCAGATCAAGATGACTGCGGACAATTTCGACATGGACGGCGTGAAGCTCTATCCGGGCTCGACGATCACCAGCTTCAATATCGACGCCCGGGACCATGCCGGCGACAAGAAGGACGAGGGCAAGGTGACGGCCGCCTTCACCAGCCCGGCCGCACTTGCCACCGTGCAGGGCTGGTTCCGCGACAAGCTGACTGCCAAGGGATTCAAATTCGCCGGCAAGGGCAATGGCTTTGCCGGCACCACCGAGGATGGCGAGGCATTCACCATCGATCTTTCGGCCGATAGCGGCGACAAGACCAAGGGCCGAATGGAGATCGTCGGCAACTAGTCTTTGACCCCGCGCAATTCTCGCGGGCGCCGATCGAGTCACAGCGATGCCGGGGCGCCTCTTGTCGCGCCGGTATCGGCAGGTCTAACTGCGCCCCAAGGAGACTCGTAAAAATGGCTATAGTTCTCGACGAGGTGCCCCTCGTCTCGATGGCCGAGCAGGCGAACGACCCGGACGGGTTCGCGCAGAAGTTCGGCGAATCCTTCCGCCGCTTCGGGTTCGCGATGGTCGCCGATCACGGCGTGCCGCAGGACCTGATCGACCGCGCCTGGGCAATGACCAAGGCATTCTTCGCGCTGAGCGAGGAAGAGAAGCGCCAATATCATATCCCCGGCGGTGGGGGCGCGCGCGGCCTGACGCCGTTCAAGACCGAGATCGCCAAGGGCGCGACCCATGTCGACCTGAAGGAATTCTGGCATATCGGCCGCGAGCTGGCCAAGGGCCACCGCTTCGAGAAGGACATGGCGCCCAACATCTGGCCGGACCGGCCCGAGGGGTTCAAGGAGACCTTCCTCGAACTGTTCCAGGCGCTGGACGATGCCGGCGACCGGCTGCTGTCGGCGATCGCGCGCTATCTCGAGCTCGAGCCCAACTGGTTCGACCGCGCCGTGAAGGACGGCAATTCGGTGCTGCGCCTGCTCCACTATCCGCCCGTCCCGGCCGATGCCCCCGAAGTGCGCGCCGGCGCGCATGAGGACATCAACCTGATCACACTGCTGCTCGGTGCCGAGGAAGCCGGCCTCGAGCTGCTCGACCGCGACGGCACGTGGCTGGCGGTCAAGCCCCCGGAAGGCGCGATGGTGGTCAATGTCGGCGACATGCTCCAGCGGCTGACCAACCACTACCTTCCCTCGACCACCCACCGCGTGGTCAATCCGCCGGTCGAGCGCCGCGGCACGCCGCGCTATTCGATGCCCTTCTTCCTGCACCCGGCCCCGGACTTCCTGATCGAGACTTTGCCGTCGACGATCACTGCGGAAAACCCGAACCGCTATCCGGACCCGATCACCGCGCATGACTATCTTTTCGAGCGGCTGGTCGAGATCGGGCTGATCAAGAAGTAACAAGCAAAACTTGCTTCCCCTCCCTGAAAGGGAGGGACTAGGGGTAGTTCAGCGGCGGACGGGCTCGATGCCCGGCCGTCGCTTTCTTGTCAGGCGTAAGCTCGCTGCGCTCGCAACCAACCCCCGACCCCTCCCTTCCAGGGAGGGGAGTGAGAGAGATCATGACCGAACCGCTTGGTATCGCACTTGCAGGCCTTGGCACCGTCGGCGCGGGCGTCATTCGCCTGATCGACGCGAATGGCGAACTCATCGCCCGCCGTGCAGGCCGGCCGATCGAAGTGGTCGCTGTCTCGGCGCGCGACCGGGCCAAGGATCGCGGCGTCGATATCTCGCGCTTCGACTGGATCGACGACACCGCCGCGCTGGCGCACCATCCCAAGGCCGATGTCGTGGTAGAGCTGGTCGGCGGCTCGGACGGTCCTGCCCTGGCGCTGGCCCGCGCGTCGCTCGCCGGCGGCAAGAGCTTCGTCACTGCCAACAAGGCGATGATCGCGCATCACGGGCTCGAGCTGGCCAAAGCCGCCGAGGAAGCCAATCTGGCGCTCAAGTTCGAAGCGGCGGTCGCCGGCGGCGTGCCGGTGATCAAGGGCCTGCGCGAAGGCGCAGCCGCGAACGAGATCGCCCGCGTCTATGGCATCCTCAACGGCACCTGCAATTTCATCCTGTCCAAGATGGAAGCGGAAGGGCGCGACTTCGCCGACATCCTCGCCGAGGCGCAGCGCCTGGGCTATGCCGAGGCCGATCCCAGCTTCGACATCGACGGCGTCGATGCCGCGCACAAGCTGTCGATCCTCGCCAGCCTGGCCTTCGGTACCCAGCCCGCCTTCGACCAGGTCGCGACTACCGGCGTGCGCCATGTCATCGCGGCGGACATCGCCGAGGCCGCCGCGCTCGGTTACCGCGTGCGCCTGCTCGGCGTGGCCGACGCCGGCGCCGGCGGGCTGTTCCAGCGCGTCCATCCGCACCTCGTGCCGCTGAGCCATCCGCTGGCGCACGTTACGGGATCGACCAATGCCGTGGTGGCGGAAGGCAATTTCGTCGGCCGGCTGCTGTTCCAGGGCGCCGGCGCCGGCGACGGGCCGACCGCGTCGGCCGTGGTCGCCGACCTGATCGACATCGCACGCGGCGAATTCGGCCCGCCCTATGCGATGCCGGCCGCCGCCCTCGCCCAGCAGGGCGCCGCCGATGCCGGCGCGCGCACCGGCCGCGCCTATGTGCGCTTCACCGTGGCGGACAAGGTGGGCGTGCTTGCCGAGATCGCCGCGGCGATGCGCGATGCCGGCGTCTCGATCGAGAGCCTGATGCAGCGCGGCGCCAGCGCGGACGGCAGCGTGCTCGTCGCAATCGTCACCCACGAAGGGCCCGAGCGCGCCGTCGCCGAGGCGCTCGCCAAGCTGCGTGGCTCCGCCAGCCTGACCGGCGAGCCGATGTGGATGCACATCCTCGGCGATTAATCGTCGAGGGCGGTCTTCACTAGCTGCGTACCCTTGTGCGGGCAGACCGGCGCACCGGTGGTGCCGCAGGGCAGGCCGGTGCTGCGCACTGCATCGGTCTTGGAATCGGTGATCTCGGTGCTCGCCAGCGGCAGGCGGTAGCGGCGGTTGGGGTCGGTCGGCGTCGCGACCAGCACACTGCGCGTCGGCGCCGCACGGGCCGGGATCCGGGTGAGCCGTACCGTGCGGGTCGTGCGCGCCTTGCGATAGCGTTGCGGGTTGTTGGCGACGGTCGTGGCCCCGTGCAGGGCGAGCGCGAAAAGCAGCATGGGAACTCCGAAATAGCTTCACCGCGCCTAACGCACGGTTCGCCTCCGGTGTCCCTCAGGGTGCGAGATCGCGGCGGACGGTATGGACACCGCGCGAATTCACCGTCGCGGTGACGCCCACCGATCCGCAGCGCACGGTGAAAGCGCCCTCCCCGCACGGCGCATGGCCGTCCGCGCCATCGAACAGCTGGGTGAGGCGGCCGGCATCGGTGTCGGGGCCATTATAGCTCGTCACCAGCGGCACCCGATACTTGTCCGCCTCGCGTCCCGAGCAGACGACGATCTCGTTCTCGTCGCGCGCGCGCTTGCATTCGGGATTGGCCGACCAGTGCCGGCGGTGCAGTTCCATCGCCTCGGCAGGGGTCGGCGCTGGGGCCTTTTCCTGCGGCTGAATTGGGGCAAGCAGCAGCAAGGCAAAGACAAGCATCGCAGTTCCTCCGCCCCCGGAGCCGCTTCACTAGCGTAACGATATGGCCGAATTGCGGACGCGCGCCGCCTGACAACGTTAGCGGCATCGACAAGCGCCCCCGCCCTGCCTAACGCCGGCCCCAGTCCAATCTGTCCGGGGTGATCCATTTCCATGTCGCAGACCGCCAGCCACGCCCTTGACCGCGTCCTTGTCCTCGAAATGGTGCGGGTGACCGAAGCGGCGGCGATCGCTGCCTCGACGCTCACCGGCCGCGGCGACGAGAAGGCGGCCGATGCCGCCGCCGTCGAGGCGATGCGCGATGCGCTCAACAAGCTCTATCTCGACGGCACCGTGGTGATCGGCGAAGGCGAGCGCGACGAAGCACCGATGCTGTTCATC
Organism: Sphingomonas sp. GW821-FHT12D09; assembly: GCF_058807215.1. Taxonomy (NCBI): domain Bacteria; kingdom Pseudomonadati; phylum Pseudomonadota; class Alphaproteobacteria; order Sphingomonadales; family Sphingomonadaceae; genus Sphingomonas; species Sphingomonas sp. GW821-FHT12D09. The sequence continues at coordinate 205,048 of NZ_JBXAQL010000003.1, forward strand.
GGCGAGAAGGTCGGCGCGGCGCAGGGCAAGGGCCCGGCGATCGACATCGCGCTCGATCCGCTGGAAGGCACCACCATCTGCGCCAAGGCCGGCCCGAACGCGCTGGCGGTGCTCGCCGTCGCCGAGCAGGGCGGGCTCCTGAATGCTCCGGATGTCTACATGGACAAGATCGCGGTCGGCCCGGGCTATCCCGAGGGCGTGATCGACCTCGCCAAGTCGCCGACCGAGAACGTGCATGCGATCGCCGCCGCCAAGGGCGTGCAGCCGCACGAGATCATCGCCTGTGTGCTCGATCGGCCGCGCCACGAGAAGCTGATCGCCGAGCTGCGCGGCATTGGCTGCGGCGTGGTGCTGATCGGCGACGGCGATGTGGCGGGCGTGATCGCCACGACCAATCCCGAGACGACGATCGACGTATATATGGGCCAGGGCGGCGCGCCCGAAGGCGTGCTCGCGTGCGCGGCGCTGCGCTGCGTCGGTGGCCAGTTCAAGGGCCGGCTGATCTTCCGCAACGACGACGAGCGCGCCCGTGCGCGCAAGTGGGGCATCGAGGATCTCGACAAGATCTACGACCTGACCGAGCTGGCCAAGGGCGACTGCATCTTCGCCGCAACGGGCGTGACCGACGGCTCGCTGCTGGAGGGCGTAAAGCGCTTTGCCGGCAAGATGACCACCGAGAGCGTGGTGATGCGCGCGCACTCGGGCACGGTACGCTGGGTCAAGGGCGAGCATCGGATCTGAGTTTATTCCGCCCTCGGAGCATCGCTCCGGGGAAGGGCGTAGCCGGTGGTGGAAGGGGTTACCCCCTCTCGATAGCGTACCCCCTCCACCACGCGCTGGCGCGCGCCCCCTCCCCCGCTTCGCGAGGGAGGATTTGGTTATGCCCCCACCACCAGCCCATGCGCCGCCGCAAACGGTAGCCACCCCGCCAGCCGCGGTTCCTCGGGCTGCGCCTCCGCCGGATCGCCGGACAGCATCGACAGCCAGTCGAACTGCCACGGCTCGAGCGGATGGCACGAGACGCGGTAATGCGCCCGCGCCACTGCGAGCAACGACAGCTCCGCGCGCGGCGGCACCGGCTCGCCGGTCGCCAGCATCTCGGTGAAATCGAAGGGCAGCGCGAGGAGCCGCACGCTGTCCGGCCGCCACCAGCGGCGGACCTCCGCCAATGCGAGCACTTCCGCGATCGCCGGCTCGATCCCCGGATAGGCGCGCGGCGCGATCCGCTCGATCCCGCGGGCGCGATGGACCTCCGCCTTGGTCCGCTCGATCCGCGCCAGCGCGGCGGGGATCGCGCCGACATCCTGCGGCCCGCCCGGCGGGCGCGCACCGTCCAGCCAGTCGGCAAAGCCCGTGCCGAAATCATAGAGCGTGTAGCTCTGCGAGGGATGCACCGCGATATAGCCCTGCGCGAACAGCCCGAATGCCGTCGGTCCGGACAGCGCGTGAAGCAGCGGATATTCGGCTTCGAGGCACTCGACCAACCGCTGGCGATAGCCGCGGGCATAGATGTGGACGCGGTCCTCCGCAGTCAGCCGGTTATCGCCACGGACATGCGCGCGGGCGTCGTGGCCGGAGGCGGCGAGGACCGACTCCTGCATCCAATCCAGCAGCGCGGCGAGTTCATGCGGCAAGCGGCAGCCCCTCGCGCGCCCGCCGCGCCCGGGCAAGCTCGGCGGCGACCACGGTAAAGGCGGGGACATTGGCGTCCCATTCGACCATCGTGGCGACCGGCCCGCACCGCTCCCAGAGCCGTGCATAGAGCGGCCACACCGCATCGGGCACCGGCGAATCATGCGTGTCGATCAGGTGCGTGCCATGGTCGCTCGGCCCCGCGAGATGGACCTGGACGATATGATCGGCCGGAACCGCGTCGATATAGGCTAGCGGATCGAGCGCATGGTTGAAGCTCGAGACATGGACGTTGTTGACGTCGAGCAGCAGCCCGCAGCCGGTCAAGTCGCAGAGGCGCGTGAGGAACTCGACCTCGGGCATCTGGCTGGCGCGGAATTCGAGATAGGTGCTCGGGTTCTCGACGATCAGCGGGCGGCCAAGGAAATCCTGCACCGCGCGCACCCGTTCCGCGACATGCTCCAGCGCCGCCTCGGTGAGCGGCATCGGCAGCAGGTCGTGGCTGTTCACGCCCTGGACCCCGGTCCAGCAGAGATGGTCGGAAATCCAGAGCGGGCGGAAGCGCTCGGCGAGATCGCGCAGTTTGGCGAGATAGGCCATGTCGAGCGGCGCGGTGCTGCCGATCGACAGCGACACGCCGTGCAGCACCACGGGGCGATGTTCCGCGACATGCTCGAACACGCGCATCCCATAGCCGAAATTATCGAGCAGGTTCTCGGTGATCGCCTCGAACCAGTCGACGCCCCAGTTCTCCGGGGGCGTCGACATAAGATGCGGGAAATGCTCCTCGCGCAGGCCCAGCCCGTCGCCGGGATTGGGCAGGCCAAGCCGGGGCGTAGCCATCAGGTCGAAGGCGGATAGGCGAGCCGCAGGTCGTTCGGCGCCTGCTGGACGAGCCCTTCCACCGGCTTGTTCGGATCGCCGTTCACCTTGTAGGCGACGACCTTGGCAAAGGCCTGGAAGGCGATGTCCTCGACCTTGTCGCCCTCGTTGAAGGTGATCGTGTCGATCTGCTTCGATGCCGCAGGCGTCGGGGTGGGCGACGGCGACGGCGTGCCGCACAGATTCTTGTCGGCGCCCGGTGCCGCCGGCGGCTTGGGCCCGCCGCACAGCACCGGCTTGGAGCTGCCGACCAGCGCATAGACCGCCATCGTCCCGGACTTGGGATAGAGCTGGAGCGCCGAGAGCGGCACCGCGCAGCCGCCAAAGCCGCCGCAGATATTGTCGCTGGGCGCAGTGTACATCGGCCCGCTCGGCGTGGGCGACGGCGTCGGGGTTCCGCACACCCCGCCATAGCTGCGCAGCGTCACCGCGGAGCAGCCACCGCCGACGACCGCGGGCTGCGCGTTGCAGCTGCCGCCAGCGACCGGGCTGGCCTTGGGCGTGTTCGCCGTCTTGGAGCCGCCGCCACAGCTGCCCCCCGCGCCACCGCAGCTGCCGCCGCCGCTGGTGAGCTGGACGAAGCCGCAACCGCCCTGGCCCTTGCACAGGTTCGAGCCGCGGCAAGTGTGGTAGATCGATGTCTCGGCGCAGCCGTTGGTGCCCCATTTCCCGCCGACTTCGGCCAGGTCGAGGCCCTGGCAGGCATGGTTGACGATGTTGGTGTTCGGCTGGCCGACGCCCACCGACAGATCCGGCGTCGCGCCGAACACCGCCCAGGCAGTCGACATGCGGTCGCCCGAGCCGGACATCGACGGGAAGGGGAAGGCCACGGTGGCGCTGCCAGGGTTCCAGTATTTGTCGAGCACCGTGGTGACGCCCTTGATCGAGCCGCACACCGCCTGGCTCATCTTCTGGAAATTGGCCGCCGCCTCGGCACCATTCTTCAGGCTGTTGAGCGCCGCCGCGATCTGATCGGGCGAGGCGAGGCCGTAAGGATTGTCGTTCGGATCATAGCCTTCGGTGGTAAGGTCCTTGCCCACCCATTTGCCGATCTTGGGCGACTGGTCCCATGTCTCCAGCCCGCCGCTGCCGCAGATATCCTCGATCTCGCGGAAACGGGTATAATGATCGACGCCGTCATTGCCGGCACGCGCCGCCGCGTCGGCCGAGGGGATCAGCTTGCCGTCCTGCGAATAGCTTGGATAGTCCGAGGCGAGCGCGTCGCGGTCCGGGCAGTAATGCGGATTGACCGCGCCCTGGACCAGCTTCTCGTCGCCGTCCTTCAGCCGCTGGCCCTTCTCGTCATAGCGCGCACCGAGCGTGGCGCCTTCGCCCTGGTCGGTGATCGCGTTCATCATGTTGAGCGCCTGGCGCAGCGCGATCTCGGGATCGGTGAGCGCGATAGTGGTCTCGAAGCCCATGAACTCGCGCATCGGATGGCCGGGGAAGCTGAAGCTGTTGAACAGGTCGTTCTGCTGGCCCGACGCATCCATCACATGGTCCCACAGCCGCGTGCCGTCCTCATACTTGATCAGCAGATAGTCGCGGTAGCATTGGTACATATAGCCGATCGAGCCGAACATGATGCCGGCGTCGAGCGTCTCGACCGTCGTCTCCTTGAAGGGCACCTTGGGGAAGTATTTTTCCTTGTTGCGGACGATGTCCTTCTCGGCGGTCTCCTGCGGCTGCTCGATCGCGAGGAACAGCTTGATCCGCTCCTCGTCGAGCGGGCCGACATTGACCGCGACGTCCTTGAACCGGTTGGTGTCCTTCAGGTCGACGACGCCCGGGATCGCAGTCAGCTTGGGCCCATAGCAGGTCCAGCCATGGTCGCCGTCCTGCAGTGTGGTGGCGGTGAAGTTGGGCACGGCGCCGACCGCAGTGGCGAGGTTCGCCGCCATCTGCAGGTGGAGCATCTCCTGGATGAACACCGAGAAGACGATGTTGAACGCCTTCTTGTTGCCCCAGCCCTTCTTGCCGGGCTTGTGCTCGAACGCCGAACTGGTCTTGGCGCCGGGCCATTGCCGGCCCTTGTAGAAGCTGTTTCCCTGGCTGGTGATCGGATGCATGCCGGTGATCGAGTAGAGCGAGGTCATGTAGAGCGGGATGGTGAAAAGCTCGACATTGACCGCAGCCTGCGCGATCCAGCGCACGACCAGCGTGTCGGTATCCAGGAACTTCAGAGGGCGCGCGGACAGTTCGCCGGCAACGTGCGTCAGATGCATGACAATTCCCCCAAGCTTTCGCATTGAACTGCGATGCGCTTGAGTTCCACCAACACTATTGGCCCGTCAATCAACGATAGAACCGATATAGTTGCATGCGATATTTGTTACGGTTTCTGGTCAATTTACGTTCTTCTTGAGAATCGCCGCGCACTTGCCTGGCAAGCCTGGTCCGCTATGCCGCCGCCGCTTAGGGAGGGGTGACGATGCATGCACTGATGCCGCCGATGCTGCTGATCGCCACCACGGCGCTGCTCGCCTGGTTCCAGCGCAACGACCGCCGCAATTTCGAGCGCTTCCGCAAGATCGAGGACACGCGTCGGCGCCAGCGCATCTTCCTGCGCGGTGCGATGAAGGCCTGCGCTCTCTATCTCGGCATGCCATTGGCCGGCCTGGCGCTGCTCGGCCGGATCGACGCGCTGCGGCGCTTTCCCGCCGAGTTCCGGCCGCTGCTGCCCTATGCCCCTGTCTTCGCATTGACGGACGGGACATTTCTCGCCGCGGCAGCCGGCGGGGCGCTGGGCGGCGCGGCGATAGGCGCGGCCATCCTCCTCCTGCGCAGGCGCAAGCCGCGAAAGCCGTCGCGCGCGCTCGACATCACGCCGATGCTGCCGCGCAATCGCGCCGAGATGCTCCACATCCTGCCGCTGATCCTCAATGCCGGGGTGAGCGAGGAGATCTGCTTCCGGCTCTACATCCCGCTGTTGCTCGCCTTGTGCGGCGCGCCCGCCTGGACCGGCTTTCTCGCTGCGACCCTGCTGTTCGGCTGGCTGCACCGGTATCAGGGCTGGCTGGGCATAGTGCTTACCGGCATCATCGCCGCCGCACTTGCGTTCTGCTATGTCGGAGCGATGGGCCTCGCCTTCCCGATCGTGCTGCATCTGCTGACCAACCTCAACGCGCTGATCCTGCGCCCCGCGATCCAGCGGCGGTTTCGGCCGCGAACCGATTGACAGCGGCAACCCACCGATTACCCCTCCCGCATCCAGTTTTCCGGGAGGTTCGCATGCGGTTGGTCAGTCTCTTTGCCGTGGCGGTCGCCGCCGCGCCGCTCGCCGCCCTGCCGGCACGCCAGACGGCACCTGCCCCGGCGGCACAGGCCGACGGCGCCTTCACCTTCGAGGAGGTGATGATCCCGGCACGCGACGGCGTGAAGCTGCACACCGTGATCATGCGCCCCAAGGGCCAGACCGGTCCGCTGCCGATCCTCTTCCAGCGTACGCCGTACGGCGTACCGGGCGCCGCACCGCGTAACGTCCCCGCCAGCTGGGCGGCGCTCGGCAAGGACGGCTATATCTTCGTGTTCCAGGACATGCGCGGCCGCTTCGGCTCCGAGGGCGGCCCGTTCACCCTCTCCACCGAGATCAAGACCGGCAAGGGCGCTGTCGACGAAGCGACCGACGCCTATGATTCGATCGACTGGCTGGTGAAGAACGTGAAGTCGAACAACGGCAAGGTCGGCATGTGGGGGGTGTCCTATCCCGGCCTCACCGCAGCGATCGCACTCGCCCGTCCGCACCCGGCATTGAAGGCAGTGAGCCCGCAAGCGGCTTGGATCGATTACTGGATGAGCGACGATTTGCACCGCAACGGCGCGATGCGGCTCACCTATGCCAGCGACTGGGTCAACAGCCTGCAGGCCGACAAGACCAGCGAAGGCATCGCGCTGTACGACCGCTACGATACCTATGAGTGGTTCCTGAAGGCAGGCTCGCCGGCGGACATCGAGGCCAAGTATTTCAAGGGTCGGGTGCCGCGCTACCAGGAGATGATCGACCATCCCGATTATGACGATTTCTGGAAGAAGCAGCGCTGGTCGGACACGCTGAAGAAGACCACCGTGCCGACGCTCAACGTCGCCGGATACTGGGACCAGGAAGACCCCTGGGGCAGCTGGCAGATCTTCGACAAGCAGCGCGAGAATGATCCGAACAACCTGTCGCTGATGGTCGCCGGCCCCTGGGCGCACGGCACCTGGCATTCGCCGGCCAATGCCCTGGGCCGGATCCCCTTCGGCATCGACAGCGGCACCCAGTTCATGGAGCAGGTGGAGGCGCCGTTCTTCGCCTATTGGCTGCACGGCAAGGGTGCCAAGCCCGATTACCGGATGAAGAGCTTCCAGTCGGGTTCGTGGACCTGGAAGACCTACAACCAGTGGCCGCTCGCCACCGCGAGCAACAAGAGCCTGTACCTGCGCGCCGATGGCAGCGTCTCGTTCGACGCGCCGGCACCGGGCGAGGGCTGCCGCGAATATATCTCCGATCCCGCCAACCCGGTGCCGTTCCGTCCGCGGCCGATGTCGGAGACCTACAAGACGCCCGACTGGCGCTGGTGGGAAGCCGAGGACCAGCGCTTCGTCGAATATCGCCCCGACGTGCTCAGCTACACCAGCGCGCCGCTCGACGCGGACCTGACCGTCACCGGCAAGATCACCGCCGAGCTGATGGCCGCGAGCAGCGGCACGGACAGTGACTTCGTGGTCAAGCTGATCGACGTCTTCCCGGAGGATTATGAAAGGAACCCGGTCACCCTGGGTGCCTATGCCAAGGGACTGAACGGCTATCAGCTGCCAATCGCGATGGAGATCCGCCGCGGCCGCTATCTGGAGTCGATGGAGAAGCCGACGCCGCTCACGCCGAACAAGGTGACCGACTGGACGATCGGGCTGCGCGACCACGACCATGTCTTCAAGAAGGGCCACAAGATCATGGTCCAGATCCAGTCGACCTGGTTCCCGGTGATCGACCGCAACCCGCAGACGTTCGTGCCGAACATCTACAAGGCCAAGCCGGGGGATTACCAGAAGGCGACGCAGAAGGTGTGTGCCGGCTCGGCGATCATGCTGCCGGTGGTGAACTAGAGTGCACTCATCCCCTTCCTTGCAGGGAGGAGAGCTAAGCGACCTGCCCCTTGGCCGCCAGGATCTGCGCCCACGGGTTCGGCTTGGCCTCGCCGATGCGGTGCAGCGTGTTGCGGTCGTGGTGGTCGAAGTCGCCCTGGCCCTTCACCGCCAAATTGGTGTGGATGTCGTAGCTCCAGCCGCCATCGTCGTTGAAGACGATGTCGATCGTATAGGCATCGGTGCGGAACGCATATTCGAGGAAATCGGTGGAGCAGATGCCGTAATTGGTCTGCCCGCGGGTCGCCTCGACGCGGATCGTCTTGCCGTCGGCTGAAGCCTTTCCGCTAGCGAGCAGGACCTGGCCGCGCGGGATCGCCAGCGTCTGCAGGATCATGCCCGTCGCCGGCTCCCACAGCCAATAGCCCACCTGGTCGTGGAAGGTGATGTCCTCCTCCACGGTGGTGATGTGGATATGGTAGCGCAGGCCATAGAGGAGCTGCGGGCCGTTCGCCTGGGGATCGATCGGAAAGAACTCGATCCGCTCGATGAATTCGCGCTGCTCGGGCCCCTCGGCCTTAGGATTGATGTCGATGCCCTTTGTGCCCTCCCAGCGGCCGGCAAGACGCGCCAGGGGACCGAGATTGGCGAGCGTGTTCGGATCGACGTCCGACGGCTCGGTGAAGACATCGAGTGGAAACGGCGTCATGTGGTGGCCCTCAGTTTTTCAACCGATAGCCGGTGCGGAAGATCGTGACGATAAGACCAAGGCATAGGGCGAGGAAGCCGGCGATGAAGCCCAGGCTCCAGCGCACGTCGATATCGCCGACTTCGCCGAAGAACGCCCAGCGGAAGCCGCTGATCAGATAGGCGATCGGATTGAACAGGCTCACCGTGCGCCACGGATCGGGCAGGAAGCTGAGCGGATAGAAACTACCGCCCAGGAAGGTGAGCGGCGTCAGGATCAGCGCCGGCACCAGGTTCAGCTGCTCGAAGCCCTTGGCCCAGATCCCGATGATGAAGCCGAACATGCTGAAGCTGATCGAGGTGAGCAGCAGGAAGGCGAGCATCGCCAGCGGGTGATCGATCCTCAGCGGCACGAACAGCCCGGAGGTCAGCAGGATGATCAACCCGATCACCACCGACTTGGTCGCCGCAGCGCCGACGAAGCCGATCACCAGCTCCACCGCCGAGATCGGCGCCGAGAGCAACTCGAACACGGTGCCGGTGAATTTGGGGAAATAGATCCCGATCGAGGCATTGGCGACGCTCTGGGTGAGCAGCGACAACATGATCAGCCCGGGGACGATGAAGCTGGCATAGGGCACGCCCTCGATCGACGGGATGCGGCTGCCCATGCCGGTGCCGAACACGATGAAGTAAAGCGACGTGGTGATCACCGGGGTGACGATCGACTGCCACAGGGTACGCAGCGTGCGCGCCATCTCGAACTTGTAGATCGCCCAGATGCCATGGACATTGATGCCGCTCATGCCGCGACTCCCTCATTGGAGCTTTCGCGGTGCTCGACCAGCCCGACGAAGATGTCCTCCAGGCTCGACTTCCTGGTGTCGAGATCCTTGAACGCGATGCCCATCTCGCTCAGCTTGCGCAGCAGCGAGGGGATGCCGGTGCGTTCGGCCTGGGCGTCGAAGGTGTAGCGGAGGCGATGCCCTTCATCCTCGAGGCTCAGATGCCATTCCTCCAGGCCGGCGGGGATCGCCGTCATCGGATCGATCAGGCTCAGGTCGAGCTCGCGCTTGCCGAGCTTCTTCATCAGCTCGGCCTTGTCCTCGACCAGAAGCAGCTTGCCCTTGTCGATCACGCCGACGCGGTCGGCCATCTCCTCGGCCTCCTCGATATAATGGGTGGTCAGGATGATCGTGACGCCGCGCTCGCGCAGCTTGCCGATCATCTTCCACATGTCGCGGCGCAGCGACACGTCGACGCCGGCGGTGGGCTCGTCGAGGAACAGGATGTCGGGCTCGTGGCTCAGCGCCTTGGCGATCATCACGCGGCGCTTCATGCCGCCCGACAGCTCCATGATCTTGGCGTTCCGCTTGTCCCATAGCGACAGGTCCTTGAGCACCTGGTCGCAGAACTCCTGGTTGGGCGCCTTGCCGAACAGCCCGCGCGAGAAGCGCAGCGCCGAGCCGACGGTGGAGAACATGTCGACCGCGATCTCCTGCGGCACCAGCCCGATCTTCGAGCGCGCGGCACGCGGATCGCGCACGGCGTCATGGCCATCGACCAGGATCGTGCCGGTGCTCGGCGTGACGATGCCGCAGATGATCGAGATCAGCGTGGTCTTGCCCGCGCCGTTCGGCCCGAGCAGAGCGAAGATCTCGCCGCGGCGGATCTCCAGATCGACATGATCGAGCGCCTTGTGGCCTGAGCCATAGGTCTTGCTCACGCCGTTTATCGAAAGGATGGAAGTCATGGTGCCCCCGGCCGGGAAAGGACCGCTAAGTAGGGCTCCCGGCGCGGCGCGGCAACCGGTCGGTACAAAAAGCTTGCCGCTATTTTCCCGTACGCGCCGCAGCCACCGCGGCGGCGAGGCCGGGATAGTCGCGGGCGCCGTAGAGCACCTGCTTGCCGACCACCCAGGTGGGCGTGCCGGTCATCTTGAGCTTGCCGCCGAGATCGCCGTTCGAGGCGAGTTCGCTCTCCACCGCGCTCGACGTGATCGCCGCCCGGGCGCGGGCGAGGTCGAGCCCCGCCACCTTCGCCGCCGCCGCGATGTTCGCCGTGCTCGGCCCGTCCAGTGCGTAGAGGGCATTGTGGAAGGCGAGGAACTTGCCCTGCTCGGCCGCGGCCAGTGCCCAGCGCGCGGCGACCACGCTGTCGGGCCCGAGCACCGGGATCTCGCGATAGACGATCCGCACCTTCGGATCGGTCTTCACCAGCTGCTCGATCGCCGGCAGGCTCGCCCGGCAATAGCCGCAGGCATAATCCATGAAAGCGACGACGGTGACATCGCCCTTGGGATTGCCGGCAAAGGCGCCGGCATAGGGCGTCTCGACCCGCGGGCCGATCGCGGCCAGCGCCTGCTGCGCGGCATCGGACTGCGCCTTCTCGGCCTTGCTCCGCTCGCGCTCATTATAGCGATCGACCGATTCGATCAGCACTTCGGGATGGCCGAGGATATAGTCATGCACCATCTGCTCGGACTGGCCGTGACGGGGAAGCATAGCCTGGATCGCGGCAAACAGCCCTGCCCCGAGCAAGGCGCACAGCACGAACGCGCCGGCCAGCGCCAGCGGAGACCGCAAAAGCCGCTCGATCATCGGTCTTTCTTCTTCTTTCGGATTTCGTCCCACGCCGTCTGCGAGACCATGTTGATGTCCTGGGCGCGCACCCAATCGGACGAGCCCTGGGGCAGCCCGGCCATGGCGGCGCGCGAGCTCATCAGCGCAGTGCCGACATCGCCCATCAGATGCGCCCGCTCGGCCGTGGCAAGCGCGGTGCGCGGCTCGTCGCCCCTGCGATCATAGACCGTGCCCAGGTTGAGCCAGGCAAAGGGATTGTCATTGTCGCGTGCCACGGCGGTCTTGAGCACGCGCTCGGCCTCGTCGAGATTGGCCTTGTCCTCCGTGGCGAGCAGCGCATGGCCGAGCGTGGCGGCGATCAGCGGCGCGTTGCCCGACAGCGACGTCGCTTCGCGCAGCGGCCCGATCGCGCCCTTGGGATCGCCCGATTCGAGCATGATCTGCCCTTCGAGCTCAAGGAAATAGGGATCCTTGGGCGCGCCCTTCACCAGCGTCTGCGTCTCCGCCGCCGCCTGCTCGGGATAGCCCGATTTGTGATAGGCATAGGCGCGGGCGTAATGCGCATAGACCGAGTTGTCGCTCGGCGGATATTTGGCCAGCGTATCCTTGGGATCGTTGACATAGCCGCGTAGCTTGGCCTGGACGCGCTTGAAGCGGATCTCCAGGTCCGGATCGTTCGGCTTCTTCCAGCTCGGCGAATTCATCAGGTCCGCCTTCAGCGTCTCGACGCGGTCCTGCGACATCGGGTGCGTCTGGGCGAAGGGATCGACTTCGGGGTTTGTGCTGTAATAGCCGTAGCGGTGCATCTCGGCGGTGAGCTTGTCGAAGAAGCTCAGCATGCCGCGGCCGCTGATCCCGGCGCCGGTGAGGAACTTGGCGCCCGCCGCATCGGCCGAGCTTTCCTGGATTCGGCTGAACGCGAGATACTTGCCGATCGCGGCGCGGGTGCCGGCGGCGAGGATGCCCGCGCCGGCGTCGCCGCTGCCCGCCGCCATGGCCGCCACGCCGAGCAGCAGGCTCAGGATCGTGATGTTGGTGTAGCCGCCGTCATTCTGGAACACGGCATGGCCGCCGACGATATGACCGATCTCGTGCGCGATCACGCCCTGCACTTCGTTGGCGCTCGAGGCGGCGTTGATCAGGCCCGAATGGACATAGACGACCTGCCCGCCGGCGACGAAGGCGTTGATCGACGGATCGGAGATCAGCACGACCTTGGCATTGGCGGGCGAGAGCCCGGCCGCGACGAACAGCGGCCTGGCCATGTCGTTAAACAAGGCCTCGGTCTCGGCGTCGCGGAGCAGGGACTGGGCGACGGCCGGCTGGACCCAGAGCAGCAGGGCTGCCGACAACAAGGCGTAAAGACGCTTCATGCCCGTCCGTATCCCCTTATTTCTACCTGCGATCAATGGCGTTGGCGGTGACGGCCGGCGCATGAACCACCGGTGAAGCCTCGGAAGTGAAGGCAAAGAAAAGGGCACCGGTCTGTCGACCGGCGCCCCTTATCTCTTGGCCTTTTCTCAGGCTCGTGGATCAGGCCCCGAAGGTGCGCTGCCACCAGCCGCGGCGCGGCGTGCCGTCTTCGTTGGTGCCTTCCTCGCCTGCTTCTGCGGTCTCCGCATCGGCTGTGGGAGCAAGGTCCTGGGCGACCGGCGCGGCTTCCTCGACCGGAGCCGGCACTGCCTCGGCAGTCACTGCCTTCTTGCGGCTGCGCTTGGGCTTGGCCGGCGCTTCTTCCGCGAGCGGCTCGGGCGCCGGTGCTTCGACCACGACCGGCGCGGGCTCGGCCTCGGCGGCTTCGACCTTCTTCTTGGCGCGGCTACGCTTGGGCTTGGCCGTTGCCTCCTCGGCAACCGACTCTGGAGCCGCTTCGACCGGAGCCTCGAGCACAGGTGCGGCTTCCGCCTCGACGGTATCGGCCTTCTTGCGGCGCGAGCGCTTCGGCTTGGCCGGAGCCTCCTCCGCGGCCGGTGCGGGCTCGGCTTCGGCCATCTCGGCGACGTCGCTCACCGGGGCATCGCCCTCGGCAGCTTCCTCGCCACCCTCGACACGATCGCCACGGCGGCCACCACGACGGCCACGGCGACGGCGCTTGCGGCCATTCTCACGGCTCTCACCCTCGGCGCCGGCAGCTTCCTCGCGCTCGCCCTCGGCTTCCGCCTCGACGACATCGGACTCGTCGCCGGCTTCGCCCTCGGCCTCACCCTCGGCGCCTTCGCCTTCCTCGCGGCGGCCACGGCCACGGCCACGGCGGCGGCGGCGGCGCTTGCCATTGCCTTCGCCCTCGTCGCGGTCACGGCGCTCGCCACGGCCTTGGCGACGGTTGTCCGTCTCGGCCTCTTCCTCGAGTTCCTCTTCCTCCTCGTCGAGCTCCTCGACATAGTCGTCGTCCTCGGGCTCCTCGACCAGCTTCTCGAAGCGCGGGGCGTGCGCCGGCGGCGGACCCGAGCACTCGACGGACATGCGCGCACCCTCGAGCTCGCCGTCCGACAGGATCTCGACGGTCACGCCGTAGCGGTCCTCGATCTCGGCGATGTCGGCGCGCTTCTTGTTGAGCACGTAGAAGGCGGCTTCCTGGCTCGCGCGCAGCGTGATCACCGAGCCGCGGCCGCGGGCGGCCTCGTCCTCGATCATGCGTAGCGCCGAGAGGCCGGCCGACGACGCGGTGCGGACCAGGCCGGTGCCTTCGCAATGCGGGCACTGCACGGTCGAGGCTTCGAGCACGCCGGTGCGCAGGCGCTGGCGGCTCATCTCCATCAGGCCGAAGGCCGAGATGCGACCGACCTGGATGCGGGCGCGATCGTTCTTCAGCGCCTCCTTCATCGCCTTCTCGACCTTACGGACGTTCGAGCCATGATCCATGTCGATGAAGTCGATCACGACCAGGCCGGCCATGTCGCGCAGGCGCAGCTGGCGGGCGATCTCGTGCGCGGCCTCGAGGTTGGTCGCCGTCGCGGTCTGCTCGATATTGTGCTCGCGCGTCGAGCGGCCCGAGTTGATGTCGATCGAGACGAGCGCCTCGGTCGGGTTGATCACCAGGTAGCCCCCGGACTTCAGCTGGACGACCGGGTTGTACATCGCCGAGAGCTGGTCCTCGACGCCGGCGCGCTGGAACAGCGGCACCGCGTCGGCATATTGCTTCACCTTCTTGGCGTGGCTCGGCATCAGGAGCTTCATGAAGTCCTTGGCCTGGCGATAGCCGTCCTCGCCCTCGACGATCACTTCGTCGATGTCGCGATTATAGATGTCGCGGATCGCACGCTTGAGCAGGTCCGAATCGCCATAGACGAGCGCCGGCGCGGTCGACTTGAGCGTCTCCTCGCGAATGCCGTCCCACAGCCGGGCCAGATAGTCGAAGTCGCGCTTGATCTCGACCTTGGTGCGCTGCAGGCCCGCGGTGCGAACGATGCAGCCCATCGACGGAGGCAGCTTGAGGTCCGCCATAATCGTCTTGAGGCGCTTGCGATCGGAAGCCGAGCTGATCTTGCGCGAGATGCCGCCGCCATGCGCGGTGTTGGGCATCAGCACGCAATAGCGGCCGGCGAGGCTGAGATAGGTGGTGAGGGCTGCGCCCTTGTTGCCGCGCTCTTCCTTGACGACCTGGACGAGCAGCACCTGACGGCGCCGGATCACGTCCTGGATCTTGTAGCGGCGGCGCAGGTTCATGCGGCGCTGGCGCAGGGCCTCGGCCGGGCTGTCCTCGCCCCCACCCCCGCCACGGCGCTTGCCGCGGCGACCGCGGCCACGGCCGCCATCATCGCTTTCGCTCTCGCCTTCCGAAGTTTCGCCTTCGGAATCCTCATGATCGTGATCGTCCTCGTCGTCGTGCGAACGCTCGAGCACTTCGACGCCGTCATCGCCGTCGAGATGATCGTCGTCGTCGCCATCCTCCTCGGCGCGCAGCGCGGCCTCTTCGGCGGCGTGCTCGGCCTCTTCGCGCAGCAGCGCTTCGCGATCTTCCTTCGGGATCTGGTAATAGTCGGGATGGATTTCGCTAAAGGCCAGGAAGCCGTGGCGGTTGCCACCATAATCCACGAACGCCGCCTGGAGCGACGGCTCTACGCGGGTAACCTTGGCCAGATAGATGTTGCCCTTGAGCTGCTTGCGCTCAGCGGACTCGAAATCAAATTCCTCGATCCGGTTTCCCTTGACGACGGCTACGCGGGTTTCCTCCCGGTGCCGTGCGTCGATCAGCATACGCATGGTCATTTATTATTCTCCGGGCGCGCCGGCCCAAGCCCTCTGTATTTATGTGACGGAGGGCTCGCGCAGGCGCGCGATATACAATGCGGCCTTGGCCGGCGGATTCACCGGCTGCGGTCTCGCAGGTTTCGAAAACTGCTGCTGCTCGATGCGCACGCGCGAACCGGTGGTCCGCTGACTCCGACGTCATCGCGCACCCCGGCCGGATGGCCTGGGATCGCAGACGTTGCGGAAATTGCCTCATGCGAGCGTCAACCTGAACTGTCGCGGCGGATGTGGCCGCGAGAAAGGCCCGGCGCAAGGGCCGGCGAGGCCTGCCTAGCATTACAGTAGCGGCGCGGCAACCTTGGCCCGTTCTACCAGACTAACCGGCAATGCCCCCGGCAACTATTTGCCGCCTTGCCGGCAAAAATATGCCGAATCCGAAATTAACCGCATAGTTTCACTGCGATTTGAGGGGCGCGCTCTAGTCCGGTCTCGTCAGGGCAGACGCGTAACTCAGAGTATCAAATCATGGTTTTGGGCTGGACCCCCACAGTCCCGTCGCGGCATACCGCGCGGGTGCTGTTCCTGCTCGCCTTGCTCTCCGGTTGGCTAACTGGAGTTCCCAGCTGGGCGGGTGCCGTGCAGGAAGTGCGTGTGAAGGGCGATCGCGTGATCGTGCGCTTCGACGCGCCGGTTACCGAAGCGAGCGCCTTCGTGCTTGCCGGGCCGCAACGCATCGTGCTCGACGCGCGTGGCGCCGAGCCGGGCAGCCGCGCCTATGCGGAAGGCCCGGTGACTAGCATCCGCCAGGGCTCGCAAGGGGCCGAGGGCGCGCGAATCGTGCTCGATCTCGCACGGCCGGCAATCGTGACCGAAGGCAAGTTCGGCAGCGACGGCCGCACGCTCACGCTCCAGCTGCGCACCGTGGACGATGCGCAGTTCGCCCGCGCCGCCGCCGAGCGCCGGATGAACTTCCTGCCGCCCTTCTCCTATGTGCAGGCCTCCAGCCGCAGCAGCTACAGCACGACGATCGCGCTGCCGCGCCGCGCGCCGTCCGCCGCGCTGCCGCGAATCTATGGGGCCGCGGACCGCCCGCTGGTGGTGATCGATGCCGGGCATGGCGGGCATGATCCCGGCGCGATCGGTGCAGGCGGGCTCCGCGAGAAGGACCTCACCCTCAAGGCCGCGCTGGCGATGAAGAAGGAACTGCTCGCCTCGGGCCGGGTGCGCGTGGCGCTCACCCGCGAGGACGATCGCTTCCTGGTGCTCCAGGAGCGCTATGGCCTGGCCCGCAAGCTGGGCGCCGACCTGTTCATCTCGGTCCACTGCGACAGCGCCGGCAATGGCGATGCCTCGGGTGCGACGGTCTATACGCTGTCCGAAGTCGCTTCCGACAAGGAAGCGGCCCGGCTGGCGGCGCGCGAGAACAAGGCCGACATCATCGCGGGCGTCGATCTCGGCACGCAGAATCCGGACATCTCCTCGATCCTCATCGACCTCACCCAGCGCGAGACGATGAACGCCTCGGCCAGCTTCGCCCGGCTGCTCGGCCGCGAGGCCCAGCCGCTGATCCCGATCAAGGCCAATTACCACCGCATGGCCTCGCTCATGGTGCTCAAGGCGCCGGACATGCCCTCGGTGCTGTTCGAGACGGGCTATATCTCGAACGACGGCGATGCCGCCTTCCTCGCCTCGGACGACGGGCGCAGGAAAGTGGCCGAGAGCGTGCGCAAGGCCGTGGAAATCCATTTCGCGACGCGCATGGCGTCGCGGACACTTGCGTCCCGCTAGGTACATCCCCTGAACTCCCCTCCGGGCTCATTATAGAGGGTGCGGCGGGAAGTGGTTCCGGGGGCGGTATTATTCCATTTTGGAGGTAATTGCCCTCCTTCGTCATCCCTGCGAAGGTGGGGATCCAGGTTGACAGCGCGATGTCCCCTGTAACTCTGGATCCCCGCCTTCGCGGGGATGACGGGATGAGGCGCCAGGCGAACAGCGACTCCCGGCTTCCCTCGCTCCCCAATCCTGCTAAACCGCGAGCCGCATGTCCGACGGTTCACCTTCCAGCGTAAAGATGCGCATCAAGCGCGAGATCGGGGGCTTCAAGGGGCTGTTCAGTCGCGTGCGCCACCGCTGGTGGTTCCGGATCCTCGCGGTGCTGGCGCTGCTCTTCGGCCTGTTCGTGTTCCTGGTCTGGCTGTTCATCGCGCGCAACCTGCCCTCGGTCGACACGCTCAAGAACTATGAGCCGCCGTTGCCGACCAATGTCCGCTCGGCGGAGGGCCTGCCGATCCACAGCTATGCGCGCGAGCGCCGCGTCCAGCTGAGCTTTCCCGAATATCCCAAGCTGCTCGTCGATGCGTACATGTCCGCCGAGGACAAGACCTTCTTCGAACATCACGGCGTCGATTTCCCGGGCCTGATCCGCGCTGCCGTCCAGGGACTGGTCAGCGGCTCGACGCCGCGCGGTACCTCGACGATCACCCAGCAGGTGGCGAAGAACCTGCTCGTCGGCAACGAGAGCAGCTATCTGCGCAAGGCCAAGGAGGGCATCCTCGCCTGGCGCATGGAGGATGTGCTCACCAAGCAGCAGATCATGGAGCTCTACCTCAACTCGATCGAGCTGGGGCGCAACGCCGGTGGCGTCGAGGCGGCGAGCCAGGCCTATTTCGGCAAGGAGCTCGCCGCGCTGAGCCTGCCGCAAATGGCCTATCTGGCGATCCTGCCCAAGGGCCCGTCCAATTACGATCCCGAACGCCACACCCAGCGCGCGCTCGACCGGCGCAACTGGGTGCTCGGGCAGATGCTCGAGAACGGCTTCATCGACCAGGCGCAGCATGATTCGGCAGTCGCGGCGCCGCTCGGCACGGTGCCGCGCCAGACGCCCAAGCTCGAGCGTGTCGGCGGCTACTTCACCGAGGAAGTGCGCCGGCAGCTGCTCGACAAGTTCGGCGAGACCGATGAGAGCGGGCCTTATTCGGTCTATTCGGGCGGCCTTTGGGTGCGCACCTCGCTCGATCCCAAGCTCCAGGAATATGCGCAGAAGGCATTGCGCGATGGGCTGCTACGCTATGATCGCGGCCGCGGCTGGTCGGGTCCGGTCGGCCATGTCGATTCGACCGACAATTGGCTCCAGGCGTTCCTCAACACCAATATCGGCCTCGATTACGAGGATTGGCGCGCTGGCGTGCTGATCGCGCGCGCGGGCGATGGCTGGCAGATCGGCTTCGACGACGGCACCACCGGCACCATCCCCAAATGGGCCGCAACCATGCCGGTGCGCGGCAAGGGCGGCCAGGCGTTCGACGCGTTCCAGCCGGGCGACATCGTCGCGGTGGCGCCGGAGGCCGGGAGCCAATGGGCGCTGCGCTCGATCCCCAAGGTATCGGGCGGCATGGTGATCGAGGATCCGCGCACCGGCCGCATCCTGGCGATGCAGGGCGGCTTCGATTCGCGCATCCAGAGCTTCAACCGCGCCACCCAGGCGCAGCGCCAGCCGGGCTCGACGATCAAGCCGATCGTCTATGCCGCCGCGCTCGAGCAGGGCATGACCCCCGCCTCGATCGTGGTCGATGGCCCCTTCTGCGTGTGGCAGGGCGCCAATCTCGGCCAGAAGTGCTTCAAGAATTTCGGCAATGCCCGCGGCGCCGGCCCCAAGACGCTGCGCTGGGGCATCGAGCAATCGCGCAACCTGATGACGGTGCAGATCGCCAACCAGGCGGGCATGGACCACGTCACCGACCTGATGCAGCGCATCGGCGTGTCGCGGCAGAAATTCCCGCCCTATCTCAGCTATGCGCTGGGCGCCGGCGAGACGACCGTGCTGCGCATGGTCAACGCCTATTCGATCCTGGTGAACCATGGCCGGGCGCTCAACCCGTCGCTGATCGACTTCGTCCAGAACCGCAAGGGTGCCGTGGTGTGGCCGGAGAACTGGCGCGCCTGCGAAGGCTGCAACGCGCCCGACTGGAAGGGCGGCGCGATGCCTCGCCCGGTGAGCCGCGCCAAGCAGGTGCTCGATCCGCTGTCGGCCTATCAGATGGTCCATATCGCCGAGGGCGTCGTCCAGCGCGGCACCGCGACCGTGCTGCGCGATCTGGGCCGCCCGATGATGGGCAAGACCGGCACCACCTCGGGCCCGACCGATGTGTGGTTCGTCGGCGGCACCCCGCAGATGATCGGCGGCCTCTATCTCGGCTATGATACGCCGACCAATCTGGGCGGCTATGCTCAGGGCGGCTCGATCGCGGCGCCGATCTTCAAGGAATTCGCGATCCCCGCCTTCAAGGACATGGAGAAGGTCGCCTTCACTGCGCCGCAGGGCATTCGCATGGTCCGCATCGACCGCGCCTCGGGCAAGCCGGTGACCGGCGCGTGGCCGGGCAACGACCCGCTGTCGCCGGTGATCTGGGAAGCGTTCAAGCCCGATACCGAGCAGCGCCGCGGCCGCCGCGGGCCGGACGAGGGCACCGAAACCAAGGCAGTCGAGAAGAAGGCCGAGCCGAAGAAGCAGGAAGGCGACAGCGATTTCTTGCAACGCGAGGGCGGAATCTACTAGCGGGCGCCCTTCGTCCCTATCTTGCGTTTAGTGGTCGCGGTTTTCGAACCGCCATTTGAAGTATCTGGAGAAAACCCATGCGCGCCGAAGCGCAGGCTCATGTCGACAACATCAAGGAGTCGCTCGCGCTGCTCCGCCGGTTCCTCGATTGGGATCGCGCGCTGCGCCGGCTCGACGAGCTCAATGCGCGCGTCGAGGACCCGACCTTGTGGAACGACGCCAAGGCCGCGCAGGACGTGATGCGCGAGCGCCGCCGCCTCGACGAGGCGATCGGCGCCACGCGCGCGATCGAGAGCGAGCTCAACGACACCGCCGAGCTGATCGAGATGGCCGAGGCGGAAGGCGACGAGGAAATGGCGAGCGAAGGCACCGCCAATCTCGCCGCACTCTCTGCACGCGCCGAGAAGGACAAGGTCATGGCCCTGCTCTCGGGCGAGGCCGACGCCAACGACACCTATATCGAGATCAACTCGGGCGCCGGCGGCACCGAGAGCAACGATTGGGCGGGCATGCTCCAGCGCATGTACACGCGGTGGGCCGAGCGCCAGGGACTGAAGGTCGAGCTGGTCGATTATCATGCCGGCGAGCAGGCGGGCATCAAGTCCGCCACCTTGCTGGTCAAGGGCGAGAACGCCTATGGCTATGCCAAGACCGAGAGCGGCGTGCACCGCCTCGTCCGCATCAGCCCGTACGACAGCGCCGCGCGCCGCCACACCAGCTTCTCGTCGATCTGGGTCTATCCGGTGATCGACGACAATATCGAGATCGAGATCAACGAGAGCGAGCTGCGCATCGACACCTATCGTGCATCGGGCGCGGGCGGCCAGCACATCAACACCACCGATTCGGCGGTGCGCATCACCCATTTGCCCACCGGCATCGTCGTGCAGTGCCAGAACCAGCGCTCGCAGCACAAGAACAAGGCCGAAGCCTATAACCAGCTGCGCGCCCGCCTCTATGAGCGCGAGCTGGCCGAGCGCGAGGCCGTGGCCAACGCGACCAATGCCACCAAGAGCGATATCGGCTGGGGCCACCAGATCCGCAGCTACGTGCTCCAGCCCTATCAGCTGGTGAAGGACCTGCGCACCGGCGTGACGTCCACCGCGCCGGGCGATGTGCTCGACGGGGACCTCGACGCGTTCATGGCGGCTGCGCTATCCCAGCGCGTGACCGGCGAAGCGGTCGAAGTGGAGGATGTCGATTGAGATCGGGCCACGCCCTGCTCCTGACGATCGCGCTGGCCGCCTGCAGCGGCGCGCCGGTGATCCAGAACAAGCAGCAGAGCGCACCTGCCACCAATAGCGGCTTCCCCGCTGCCGACCGTCCGGTCGCCTCGATCCGGTCGCCGCGCTGGTCCACCGAAGAGGCCCGCGACCGGCTCAACGAAGCCGCGCAGGTGATGGACCTGGCCGGCATCAGGCCCGACATGACCGTCGCCGATATCGGCGCGGGCGAAGGCTATTACACGATCCGGCTGGGGGCCCGCGTGGGCAAGAAGGGCCGCGTCGTCGCCGAGGATATCGTGCCCGACACGATCCAGAAGCTCGCCGGCCGCGTGATCCGCGAGCGGCTCGACAATGTCAGCGTGCGCCTGGGCCTGCCCGCCGATCCCCGCCTGCCCGAGAACAGCTTCGATCGCGTGCTGATGGTCCATATGTACCATGAGATCGAAAGCCCGTACGAGTTCCTCTGGCGGCTCTGGCCGGCACTTGCGCCGGGCGGCCAGGTCGTCGTGGTCGATGCCAACCGGCCGACCGAGCTGCACGGCACCCCGCCCGAACTGCTCAAATGCGAGTTCGCCGCTGTCGGCTACACCCTCGTTTCGTTCAAGCCGATGCCCTCGGCCGGCGGCTATATCGCGATCTTCGAGGCGGGCGGCGAACGGCCCGAGCCCAGCGTGATCCGCGCCTGCAAGAGCGGCAAGACCGCGGCGCCGGCGGCGATGCCGAGTGACTCAAAGGAACCCTAGGCTGCGAAAGCTGGTGATGCCGCGCGCGGCGACCACCAGGTGATCGAGCAGCTGGACGCCCAGCGGATCGAGCGCGCGGGCGAGCCGCCGCGTCGCCTCGCGGTCGGCCTGGCTGGGCGTGGGATCGCCGCTCGGATGATTGTGCGCCATCACCAGCCCGAACGCGTGGAAGGCCAGCGCATCGGCGGCGATCTCGCGGATCGGCAGATCGAGCCGGTCGCGGTGCGCCGAGCGCGCATGGCGCATGCCCAGCACCTGCTGCTCCGCGCCAAGATAGACAAACGCGAGCACCTCCACCTGCTCGTGCGCCATCGGCGCGAACAGTGCCCCCGCCGCCGTGGCGTCGTGGAGCCGCCAGGGGCTTGGAGGCACGCCGAACAACACCCATGGCGCCTGCCACCCCCGGTTACCACACCGAAGCGCGACCGCGTCCGGAGTGGAGGGGCATTTGTCCACAATGGACATAGCATCCACAGCTTGGCGGCGCGGAGGCGCAGGGCTAGGCTGGGCGCCATGCAGCAATATCTCGATCTGATGGCCCGGGCGCTCCATGACGGCGCCGAGCAGATGGACCGCACCGGCACCGGCACGCGCAGCGTGTTCGGGGCGCAGATGCGCTTCGACCTCGGCCAGGGCTTCCCGCTCCTCACCACCAAGAAGCTGCACCTGCGCTCGATCTTCATCGAGCTGCTCTGGTTCCTGCGCGGCGACACCAATGTGAA
The DNA here is from genome assembly GCF_058807215.1 of Sphingomonas sp. GW821-FHT12D09. Classification (NCBI taxonomy): domain Bacteria; kingdom Pseudomonadati; phylum Pseudomonadota; class Alphaproteobacteria; order Sphingomonadales; family Sphingomonadaceae; genus Sphingomonas; species Sphingomonas sp. GW821-FHT12D09. Next base: position 227,332 of record NZ_JBXAQL010000003.1, read on the forward strand.
GTGGCTGCAGGAGCGCAAGGTCAGCATCTGGGACGAATGGGCCGATGAGGCGGGCGAGCTCGGCCCGGTCTATGGCAAGCAGTGGCGCGACTGGGAGGCGACAGACGGCCGCCATGTCGACCAGATCGCCGAGCTGATCGAGACGCTGAAGACCAACCCGGCCTCGCGCCGCATGATCGTCTCCGCCTGGAACCCCGGCGAGCTCCACGCCATGGCGCTGGCGCCATGCCACTGCCTGTTCCAGTGCCATGTCGCCAACGGCAAGCTCAGCCTCCAGCTCTACCAGCGCTCGGCCGACATCTTCCTGGGCGTGCCGTTCAACATCGCGAGCTATGCGCTGCTCACCCATCTGCTTGCCCAGCAGACCGGGCTGGAAGTGGGCGACTTCATCTGGACCGGCGGGGATTGCCACCTCTATTCGAACCATCTCGACCAGGCCCGCGAGCAGCTGAGCCGCACGCCCGGCCCGCTCCCGCGCCTCGAAATCCTGCGGAAACCGGCATCGATCAACGATTACGAATATGAGGATTTCGTGATCCACGACTATGTCGCGCAGCCGCACATCAAGGCGCCGGTGGCGATATGATCCGCCTCGCCGCGCTCGCCCTGCTGGCGCTGGCGCCGGCGGCCGATCCGGTGACTGGCTATCAGGTCGTGCCGTCCAAGGCCGATCCGAACGTCAAGGCGTTCGACGATCCCAACTACATCTTCACCGCATCGAACCTGCCGGAGGACGCGCCGCTGATGGTGTTCCTGCCCGGCACCGCGGGCAAGGCCGAGTATAACGCCAATCTGCTGCGCTTCGTTACCGGGCTCGGCTACCGCACGATCGCGCTGACCTATAATAACGAGCCGGCGGTAGTGCAGGTCTGCACGACCGACCCCGATCCCGACTGCGCCAGCGATTTTCGCGAGATGCGCGTGTTCGGCACCGGCAAGTCCAAGACGGTGTCCAATCCGCAGGCGGAAGCGATCGTGCCGCGCATCGTCGCACTGCTCCGCCTGCTCGACCGCGGCCAGCCCAAGGAAGGCTGGGGCGGCTATCTCGACGGCGACAGCCTCAAATGGGAATCGGTGGTGTTCGCCGGCCAGTCGCAGGGCGCGGGGATGGCTGCGTGGATCGCCAAGCGTCACAAGGTCCGCCGGGTCGTGCTCTTCTCCAGCCCCTGGGAAACCAGCGGCCCCCAGCGCAAGCCCGCCCCCTGGATCGCCGGGCCCAGCGCCACCCCGATCGCGCGCTGGCAAGCCGCCTATAACAGCCGCGAAAAGACCGTGCCGCTGATCCAGGCCGCCTATGCCGCGCTCGGCCTGCCCGATGCGCAGGTCCATGTCCTGAAGCTCGACCTGCCCCCAGGCTTCGGTGCGAACAGCCCCAATCCCTATCACGGGGCCGGTATCCGCGATCCGCGCTATGCCGATGTCTGGAAGACGATGTTCGGCAAGGGCGCGGACACGCCCGAATAGCCCGTCTGGCGCCCTTCTTTCCCCGGCTAAGGCCGGGGCCCAGTCGTTGAAAGTCACGCGCCTTGGCGCGCCTTCGCCGCGCACGCTCAGTCTGGGCCCGGGCCTTCGCCGGGGAAAGGAAGTTGCCTCTCAATGACAAAGGTCCGATCACGCTTCCCACATGAGATTTCATCTGCTTGTGTCGGCGGATGACCGAAATACAGCGGATTTCCTTCCACCTCGCCCGCGCCGACAACGGCGTGATCGGCCAGGACGGCAAGCTGCCCTGGCACCTGCCCGCCGACCTCAAGCGCTTCAAGACGCAGACGATGGGCAAGCCGATGATCATGGGGCGCAAGACCTTCGAGAGCTTCCCCGTGCCCCTGCCCGGCCGCCGCCACATCGTGCTGACTCGCGATACCAGCTGGAGTGCGGAGGGCGCCGAAGTCGCACATTCGCCGGCGAAAGCGCTCGCCATGGCGGGCCCCGCCGACGTCGCGGTGATCGGCGGCGCGGAAGTGTTCGCGCTGTTCATCCCCGACCGGATCGAGCTCACCGAAGTCCATGCCTCCCCCGAAGGGGACGCGCACGTCCCCGCTTTCGGGGTTGAATGGCGCGAAGTTGCACGCGAGGACTATGCGCAAGAAGCGGGGCGCCCTGCCTACAGCTTCGTGACGCTGGAGCGGGTGTGATGAAAAGGAAGATCCTCTGGGGGCTGCTCGCAGTCCTCGTGCTGGCGGCCGTGGGCTTTTTCGGCTTCGCGCCCGGGATCGTCGAAGGCAGCATGAACAAGGTAGTGCCGGTCAAGCTCGCCAAGCCGAGCGAGGCGGCGAAGCAGCTCCACGCCAGCCTGCAGATCGCCGACATGCATGCCGACACGCTGATGTGGCGCCGCAGCCTGCTCGACCGCTCGAACACGGGACAGGTCGATCTGCCGCGGCTGCTCGAGGGCAATTACGCGCTCCAGGTCTTCTCCTCGGTGACCAAGACGCCGAAGCACCAGAATTACGATTCGAACCCCGGCGATACCGACAACATCACGCTGCTGACTGTCGCCCAGCTCCAGCCGCCCAAGACCTGGACCTCGCTGCTCGAGCGCTCGCTGTTCCACGCCCGCAAGCTCGATCGCGCCGCTTCGGGTTCGAACGGCAAGCTGCGCGTGATCCGCACACCGGCCGATCTGGACCGGCTGCTCGACGATCGCGCTGCGGGCAAGAAGGTGGTCGGCGGCATGCTCTCGATCGAGGGGCTGCAGGACCTGGAGGGCCAGATCGGCAATCTCGACAAGCTCTACGGCGCCGGCTTCCGCATGGCCGGCATGGCGCATTTCTTTGACAATGACGTCGCCGGATCGATGCACGGCGTCCGCAAGGGCGGGCTCACCCCGCTCGGCCGCCAGGTGCTGGGGCGCATGGAGCAGCTCGGCATGATCGTCGACATCGCCCATTCGAGCCACGAAACGGTCGCCGAGATCCTGGCGACGACGAAGCGCCCGGTCGTCTCCAGCCATGGCGGCGTCCAGGCGACCTGCAAGGTCAACCGCAACCTGACCGATGACGAGATCAGGGGCGTCGCGCGCACCGGCGGCGTGGTCGGCATCGGCTATTGGGACGCGGCGATCTGCGGCACCCAGCCGGCGGACGTGGTCCGCGCGATCCTGCATGTGCGCGGGCTGGTCGGCGTCGACCATGTCGGGCTTGGCTCGGATTTCGACGGTGCGGTGACCACCGGCTGGGATTCGTCGCAGCTGATCGCGATCACCCAGGGGCTGATGGATGCGGGGCTCTCGGTGGAAGATATCCGCAAGGTGATGGGCGGCAATGTCCTGCGCGTGATCCACGCGGGGATCGTGCCGGGGCACTAGAATTCCTCCCCCAGCTCGCTGGGGGAGGATTTGATTGCGGCAAGGCTTCGCCTATAGCCCCCGCCATGGAGCGTCTCGACGGCGGCTCGGCAGTCCCTCCCCGCTATCGGGGCGCACTGGTCGCGCTCGGCAATTTCGACGGATTTCACCTGGGGCACCAGGCGGTGGTCGGCCGTGCGGTAGAACGTGCGCGCGCCGAGGGCAGGCCCGCGCTGGTCGGCACCTTCGATCCGCACCCGCAACGCTATTTTCGCCCGGACAGCCCGTGGTTCCGCCTGACCAGCATGGACCAGCGCCAGCGCCTGCTCGCCGAAGCCGGCGTCGATGCGATGCTGGTATTCCCGTTCAATGCCGAGCTGGCGGCGCTCAGCGCGCGCGCATTCGGCGAGCGGCTGGTCGAACGCATCGGCGCGGGCGGCGTGGTCACCGGCGGCGACTTCACCTTCGGCAAGGGCCGTGAGGGCGATGTGAACACGCTGGCCGCATTGGGCGCCGAACTCGGCTTCTCCGCCGAGACGGTGGCGCCGGTCGAACTCGATGGCGAGATCGTCTCGTCGAGCCGCATCCGCGCGCATCTGCGCGAAGGCCGGCCGGCCGAGGCCGCCCGCCTGCTCACTCGCCCCTTCGCGATCGAGGGCGTGGTCCAGCCCGGCGCCCAGCTCGGCCGCACGCTCGGTTATCCCACCGCCAATCTCAGCCTCGCCAATTACCTCCGCCCCGCCTACGGGATCTATGCGGTGCGCGGACGGCTGGCCGATGGCCGCGTGCTCGGCGGCGTCGCCAGCCTCGGCATCCGCCCGACCTTCGAGCCGCCGGTCGAGCTGCTCGAGCCGCATTTCTTCGACTTCTCGGGCGATCTCTACGGCCAGACCATCGAAGTGCAGCTGGTCGAGTATCTCCGCCCCGAGGCGAAGTTCGAGTCGCTGGAAGCGCTCACCGCGCAGATCGCCGCCGATGCGGCCAAGGCGCGAGAGATCCTCGGTTAGCGCGAATCGAGGGCTGCCTGCTGCTGCAGCCGGATCAGCCGGAAGCGTACCCGGTGCCATTTGCTGACATCGTCCCAGCGCGAGTCTTCGGTGGCACGGGCAACCTGCGCATCGATCCGCGCCAGCGCCTCGCGCTCGGGAAGCAGCAGGTATTGCCCGGCGAGATCGGCAATCTCGTCACCGTCTCGGGGGCCGAAATGCTGGACGGGAATGTTCATATGGGACCGACTCCCGAGCCGCGACGGGGTTCCCCATATTGGTGGTTAAGCACCCCTTCGAACATCTGCTTTGCATGGGGCGCAGCTTCCTCTAATTCCCGCCCACTCATGACCGACGCAAAAGATACCCAGAGCGCCGATTGGCGCGACACCGTCTTCCTCCCGAAGACCGATTTCCCCATGAAGGCCGGCCTGGCCCAGAAGGAGCCGGTCATCCTCGCGCATTGGGAGAAGATCGGCCTCTACCGGAAGCTGCGCGAGCAGCGCGCCGGCCGCACGCGCTTCATCCTGCACGATGGCCCGCCCTATGCGAATGGCGACATTCACATGGGCCATGCGATGAACAAGGTCCTCAAGGACATCATCGTCCGCTCGCAGAGCCTGATGGGCAAGGACGCGCCGTACATCCCCGGCTGGGACTGCCACGGCCTCCCGATCGAGTGGAAGGTCGAGGAAGCATACCGCGCCAAGAAGCTCAACAAGGACGAAGTCGACCCCGTCGCCTTCCGCGCCGAATGCCGCGCCTATGCCGAGAAATGGGTGGGCGTGCAGCGCGGCCAGTTCGAGCGGCTGGGCGTGATGGGCGACTGGGCACACCCATACCTCACGATGAACTTCGAGAGCGAGGCGATCATCGCCGGTGAGCTTTTGAAGTTCGCCGAGAGCGGCCAGCTCTATCGCGGCGCCAAGCCGGTGATGTGGTCGCCGGTCGAGAAGACTGCGCTGGCCGAGGCCGAAGTCGAATATGAGGACATCGTCTCGACGCAGATCGATGTCGCGTTCGAGATCGTCGAGGCGCCGAACGCGCCCGAGCTGGTCGGCGCGCATGCGGTGATCTGGACGACCACGCCGTGGACGATCCCGGTGAACCAGGCGCTCGCCTATGGGCCGGAGATCGATTACGTTGCCATTACCGACCTTCATATCCTGATGTTGGATGCCGAAGGCACAATGGACGCTTCGTTGGCCGGCAGAACCTTTCTGCTCGCAGAGCCCCTGCTTCAGACGTTCATCCAGCGTGTTGCCGGTTCCGCGCGATACAAGGAAGTCTGGCAAGGCAAGGGTTCGCAGTTGGAAGGCGCCGTCGCGCAGCACCCGATGCACAAAATCGGTGGCTTCTTCGCCAAGCCGCGCCCCCTGCTCGCCGGCGACTTCGTCACCACCGACGCAGGCACCGGCCTCGTGCATATGGCGCCGGATCATGGTGAGGACGATTTCCTGCTTTGCAAGGCACACGGAATCGACCCTGTCTTCGCAGTGGAGGGCGATGGCCGTTATCGCGCGGATTGGGCATGGCCGGAGGACAAGTCGCTCTCGGTCATCAACAAGAAGCTGCTCGCGCCCGATGGCCCGATCTGTAACGACCTGCGTGCAGTCGGCGCGCTGCTCTCGGCTCGCAACGATGAGAGCACCCGCCACAGCTATCCGCATAGCTGGCGGTCGAAGGCCCCGCTGATCTTTCGCGCGACCCCGCAGTGGTTCATCCCGATGGACCGCCCGAGCGGCGCCACCCACGACACGAGCTGGGACGACGAATCACGCGTCGCCACCGCGTCGAACGGCGCGACGCTGCGCGGCATCGCGCTCGATGCGATCGAGAATACCCGCTGGGTGCCCGAGCGTTCGATCAACCGCATCCGCGCGATGGTCGAGGGGCGCCCGGACTGGGTGATCAGCCGCCAGCGCGCCTGGGGCGTGCCGATCGCGCTTTATGTCCACCGCCAGACCGGCGAATATCTCCGCGATCCGGAGGTCAACGCCCGCGTCCTCGCGGCCTTCGAGACCGGCGGCGCCGATGCCTGGTTCCAGGCCGATCACCAGGCGCTGCTCGGCGAGAAGTACGACCTCGCGCACTATGAGGTGATCACCGACATCCTCGACGTCTGGTTCGATTCGGGCTCGACGCACAGCTTCGTGATCGAGGCGCGCTACGGCGCCGGCACCCGCGCCGACCTGTATGTCGAGGGTTCGGACCAGCATCGCGGCTGGTTCCAGTCGTCGCTGCTGGAGTCCTCGGGCACGCGTGGCCGGGCGCCCTATGACGCAGTGCTGACCCACGGCTTCGCGCTCGACGGCAAGGGCAAGAAGATGTCCAAGTCGGAAGGCAATGTCATCGATCCCCTGAAGGAGATCGACCAGGGCGGCGCCGACATTCTGCGGCTGTGGGTCGCGCAGACCGACTATTTCGACGATGTCCGCATCGGCAAGGAAGTGCTGGCCGGCACCGGCGATGCCTATCGGAAAGTCCGCAACACCTTCCGCTATCTACTCGGCGCACTCGAAGGGTTCGATGAGGGCGAGCGGATCGCCGTGGCCGAGATGCCCGAGCTCGAGCGCTATATCCTGGCCGAGCTCGCCGAGCTCGACGCGGAGCTGCGCAGCGCCGCGGACGCGTTCGAGTTCAACCGCTACAGCCGCGCGCTGACGGATTTCATGAACGAGGACCTCTCGGCCTTCTTCTTCGATATTCGCAAGGACTGTCTCTATTGCGAGGCGGAGACGTCGCCGAAGCGCCGTGCCTATCGCACCGTGCTCGACACGCTGTTCCATGCTTTGGTCCGCTATGCCGCCCCCATCCTCGCCTTCACCGCCGAGGAAGTGTGGCAGGCGCGCTTCCCGAGCGAGGAAGGCTCGGTCCACCTGCTCGAATGGCCGGTGCTGCCAGAGGGCGCGTCGATCCAGAGCAACTGGACCGCGATCCGCGCGCTGCGCCAGCAGGTGACCGAGGCGATCGAGCCCTATCGCCGCCAGAAGCAGGTCCGCTCGAGCCTGGAGGCCGAGGTCACCGTGCCCGATCTGCCGGCTTCGGCGGAGGATCTCACCGAGCTGTTCATCGTCTCGAAGGTCACAAAGGGCGAAACGGTCACGGTAACGCCCACCCAGCGCCATAAATGCGGCCGCTGTTGGCGCCATCTCCCGGAAGTTGCGCAGGACGGCGCCTTGTGCGACCGCTGTGCCGGGGTGGTGGAATGAACGTGACTCGTGGAATCGGCTTTGCCGTCGCGGCCTTGGTGTTCGTCATCGATCAGGTGACGAAGCTGCTGGTCGTGCGCGCGCTCGGCGTCGATCTCTCGTTCGTCCAGACGCTGATCCAGCAGAAGCTCGGCCTGGACGGGCTCAACCACGTCCAGGAAATCCTGCCGATCTTCGACCTGCGCTTCGTCGCCAATATCGGCGTGTCGCTCGGGCTGTTCGCGGCGAACAGCGATTCGACCCGCTGGATGCTCGTGCTGCTCACAGGTGCCATTGCCGCCGGCGTGATCTGGTGGATGTTCCGCGAGAAGAAGCTGCCCGATGTCTGCGCGCTCGGCATGGTGCTGGGCGGCGCGCTGGGCAACATCCTCGATCGGGCGCGCCTGGGCTTCGTGGTCGATTTCGCCGACCTGCATTTCGGGACATGGCGCCCGTTTCTGGTCTTCAACGTCGCCGATGCGGCGATTACCATCGGCGTGCTGATCCTGTTGATCCGCGCGCTCCTTGTGCGCGATAAGGCTGCAGGCGACAGCCCGGCCGCTGTGGAGAATGAAGTCAATGCGTAAGACCGTTACCCTCGTGGGCGCAGTGGCGCTCGCGGCCTCGCTCTCCGCCTGCGGCAAAAGCGGCTATGACCGTGCGCGTCCGGACGAGTTCGCCGTCGCGCGCCAGGCGCCGCTGGTGATCCCGCCCGACTTCTCGCTGGTGCCGCCGCAGCCGGGCGCCCCGCGTCCGCAGGAAGGCAATCCCGCGAACCAGGCGCTCGACGCGATGTTCGGCGGCTCGGCCGCGCGGAGCCCCGGCGAGCAGGCCGTGCTCGACAGCTCGGGCAGCACCGCCGCTGACCAGAGCGCGCGTTCGACTGCGGGCAGCCCGACGACCAATGTGGTCGACAAGGGTTCGACCACGCGCGACATCGTCGCGGCGCCCGAAGGCGACGGCAAGGACGCCAAGGCCAGCACGCCGAAATAAGCGGCGCCTCCCCTTCTCCAAACCTGCACTCCCACAATAAGAAACGCCGGCCTGCATCCCCCTGCAGGCCGGCGTTTCCGTATGGCGGGGAGCGCGCGGGGCGCTCCCCTTCCCCCCAACTTTAGAAGGCGACGCTCACCGAGCCGAGGATGCCGCCCTTGGCGACGTTCTTGCCGCTCGGCGTGTAGAAATAGGTGTCGGTGTCGACATAGCTCACGCCGAAGGTGAGCGACTTGTAGGCAACCGTCGCGCCCAGCGACCAGTCGGTATATTCGCTGGTCGGGCCCGACAGCCAGCTCGGGCCCCAGGTGTGGCCGATATGGCCGGTCAGGCCGACCGGCGTACCCGGGATCGTCGCCGAGAGATCGCCGGCCAGGTAGAAATTGTCTTCCTTGGGAAGCAGGCCGGTCAGGCCCTGGTCGATCGCCAGCGCCTTCTGCTTTGGCGCATAATTGCCGGTGACCTTGGCGGTGACGGGGCCGACCGCATAGGCGACCGAGAGATAGGGCTCGACGAAGTCCGAGGCGCTGGTGTCGCCGGCGAAGCCCGGACGGGTGCCCGGATAGACATAATAGACCGCGCCGACATCGACGGTGACGCCGTCGAAGCTGTGCTTGTAGCCGGCGATCAGGTCGAGCTCCTGATGGGCGGTGCCGTGAACGGTGACATAGTCATCGATCGAGGAGCCCCAGGTGCCGATATAGAAACCCGAAGCGTGGCTGACGGTGATGCCGCCCTGCACGGCGAAATTGCCGTCGGTCTGCGAGATGCCGCGGAACTTGTAGTCGCTGACGACGCCAACGCTGCCGCTGACGGTGATCGCGGGCGGCGGATCGGTCTGATCCTGGGCCATCGCGGGGGTGGCTGCTGCCGCAACCGCAAGCGCGGCCAGGCTGATGATCGTGTAGCGCATGGAATACCCTTCCCGTTTATCCAAAAGGGTTCCCGCCTGCTGCATCCGGTACTGCGTCGATTGCCCTGAAGGCCTGCGCTGCTTGCGGTTGCACAACTTCCTTGCCGCACCGCGCTGCACCGCACAACATTAATTGCTGTTCCGTCACGGGATCGTGACGAACTGTTGCTGGCGCGCCACAGCAAGGGTTGCCAAACGAAACCGGCCCGCTCCCCGGATGGGGAACGGGCCGGCCTGAAACCTTGAATGCAGATCAGCGGATCTGGACGATCGCATCGATCTCGACCGCGGCACCGAGCGGCAGGACGGGCACGCCCACCGCGCTGCGGGCATGGCGGCCGGCATCGCCGAACAGCGCTTGCATCAGTTCCGATGCACCATTGGCGACCTTGGGCTGATCGGTGAAGTCGCCGGCCGAGTTCACGAACACGCCCAGCTTGACGATTCGCTCGACCCGCGACAGGTCGTCGCCGAGATACTTCTTGATCTGCGCGACCAGCATCAGCGCGCAGCGCTGCGCGGCCTCGGCGCCGAACGCCAGGTCGCGGTCCTCGCCGAGCCGGCCGGTCATCAGCGCGCCGTCCTTGAAGGGCAGCTGGCCCGAAATATGGAGCAGGCCGTTGGCCTCCACTACGGGCACATAGGCAGCGACGGGGGCGGCAGCTTCGGGAAGGGCGAGGCCAAGCTCTTCGAGCTTGCGGTCGACATGCGTGGTCATGGCCTTTGCTCAACCACCCGCGGCGGTGGCGGTCAACCCCGCTTCGAAGCGCGCCGAGATCCAGCGCCGCGCGTCGCGCCAATCGTCGAATCGCGCATGGGCGTAAGGCGCCTTGGTGACATGCGGGGCGAGGCTGGGCTCCGCAACCATGTGCAGGCGGAAGACGTCGGGCGCATGCTTGGCAACCGATTCGTGGTGGACCGCCAGATCGTCGACGAACACGGTGACGCTGGGCTGGAACTCCTCGACCAGCCGCGCGACCGGCGAGCCCTTGCCGCCCTGGTTGCACTCGACCCGGTGCGCGATCCCGTGCGTCGCCAGTTGGGCGATGCGGTGATCGCGGCAATGATCCTGGAGATTGGTGAGCACGACGATGTTCGCCTGCTCCGCGAGCACCGCCAGCGCCTCGCGGGCATGCGGCACCAGGGTCTGGCGATCCATCTCGGCGGGAAAGAAGCCATCGAGCAGCCCCCACATCTCCTCGCGCTCGATCACCGACGAATCGGCGCGGCGGCGCATCGAATTGGAGAAGTCCGCCCCGTCGGGCGTGAAGTCGATGTCATGGGCCTCGCCCAGCCATACGCCAAAATGGCGGACCATGTGGAGCAGGACTTCGTCGCAATCGGTGATCAGCAGGGGTTTCATGTGCGTTCCAGCGTCGCACGGGCGGCGACCAGTTGTTCGGGGGCAATGTCGAGTGCCTCGGCACAGGCGACAAGGTCGGGCTCGTAGGATTCGAGAAAGGAAAGCGTGGCTGCGAGCACCACCGCCTCGCCGGCACGCTGGCGCAGGTCGGTCGGGTCGAGCCCGGTCAGGTCGAGCAGCCGCCGGGCGCGCGATTCGTCGCCCAATGTCCAGACAAGTGCCTGGAGTGCCAGCGCTTCCGCATTTGTTTCCGCGCTCGCCATACCCTACATCACTCGAATTGGACCCGGGGGTATCGCGTGGCAAAAAGGGTGCTCGTTGTCGAGGACAACGAACTCAATCTGAAGCTGTTCTGCGACCTGCTGCGCGCGCATCAGTTCGAAGCCGAGCCGGTGCGCGACGGGCGCGAGGCCGTGGCGCGCGCCCGCGAGTTCGATCCCCAGCTGGTGGTGATGGACATCCAGATGCCGCACATCACCGGCCTCGAGATCATCCAGCACATGAAACTGGATCCGAAGCTGCGCGCCATTCCGATCATGGCGGTGACCGCCTATGCCGGCAGCGGTGACGAGGAGCGGATCCGCGCCGCAGGCGCAGACGCCTATGTCTCCAAGCCGATCAGCCTGGTGCGCTTCATGGAGGAAGTGCGTGCGCTGATGCCCGCCGAATCGCCCGCGCCGTCACCGGAAGCGGGCACAGAAGAAGCCCCGCAGGCCTGATCGGCCCCGGGGCTTGCTGCAGATCGGCAATCCGCGAAAGCGGATTACTTGATCTTGGCTTCCTTGAACTCGACATGCTTGCGCACGACCGGGTCGTACTTGCGGAACGAGAACTTCTCGGTCTGGGTGCGCGGATTCTTCTTCGTGACGTAGAAGAAACCCGTGTCCGCCGTGCTGACGAGCTTGATCTTGACAGTGGTCGGCTTGGCCATGACCCGAAACCCTTGAATCGTTCAAAATGAAAAGAGCGGCACGCGAGGCGCGCCGCTTCCAGACGCGGGCAACTGCGCGAGTCTCGCCCGAAAGTCAAGGCAGAGCAGGATTCAATTCCTCCCCGAACGCGCTCGGGGAAGGGAACCGCGCCCGAAGGGCGTGATGGAGGGGCCGGCGCAACGCGCCGGTGCCCGGCGCGCGCCTCCCCCCCCCGCTGCGCGAACGGCCCCCTCCCCCAGACAAGCTGGGGAAGGATGAAGCGCATACTTCACGCGGGTTTAACCCAAATTCCCCAAGATACCCCGCGAAAGGGGAAGCGCCATGGAAGCTCTGGTCCCGGCCTTCCTTCTGGCCGTCCTAACCCAGCTTTGCGACAAGCCGGCCACGCTCAGCGCGATCCTCGCCGATCGCTATGGGCGGCCGCTCACCGTGGCGTTTGCCGCGGGACTCGCCCATGCCGCGACCAATTTCGCCGCCGGGCTGGGCGGCATGCTGGTGGCACCGATGATGACGCCCAATGCCCGCGCGCTGCTGCTCGCGCTCGCCCTGATCTTCGGCGCGCTGGGCGCGATCGGGTCGAACAGAGTCAAGGACCGGCTCGATGGCTGGAAGCTCGGTGCCTTGTTCACGTCGTTCCTCGGCGTGCTGATACTCTCGTTCGGCGAGAGCACCCCCTTCTTCACGCTCGCGCTCTCGACCAGCGGCCAGCCCTGGTTCGCCGCAGCCGGCGCGACGATCGGCGCCTTCGGAGTCGCGTTCGTCGCCGCGGTGCTCGGCGAGCGGATTTGGGCGGCGACGCCCTGGCGCTGGCTGCGCGTCTTCAGCGGCATCGCCTTCATGGGCGCTGGCATCTGGATCGGGCTCGGCGCGCTGCGCTTGACGTGATCGATCAGTCAGATCGGGAAATTGCAAGTGCGCCGAAGGGAGCCGGCGCTATACCCGTTCGTTGACTGTGCGAACCGATTCCCGGGAGACGAAAATGCCAGATACCAATGCGGCGCTCCGCACGCCCACCGACCTCAACCGCAACGACACCAAGAGCGTCGCGGATGCGTTGAACAGCGCGCTGGCGGATTGCTTCGCGCTCTATTTCAAGACCAAGAACTTCCACTGGCACGTCTCCGGCCCGCACTTCCGCGACTATCATTTGCTGCTCGATGACCAGGCGGCGCAGATCTACGGCATCACCGATGCCATTGCGGAACGGGTACGCAAGACCGGCAACATCACGCTGCGCTCGATCGGCGACATCGCCCGCCGCCAGACGCTCAAGGACAATGACGCCGACTACGTCTCGCCCGGCGACATGCTCGCCGAGCTGCGCGAGGACAATCTCAAGCTGGTCGAGAGCTTCCGCGCGGTGAAGCAGGCGGCCGAGGATGCCGGCGACAATGCGACCAGCGGGATCGTCGACGAATGGACCGACCAGGCCGAGGAGCGCGCCTGGTTCCTGTTCGAGGCTTCGCGCAAGGGCTGATTGCCTCACAGAATCAAAAGGGGCCGGACTCTCGCGAGTCCGGCCCCTTTTCGTGTCACTTGACCTTGGCGAGGTCCGTATCGAGCTTGGCGAGGATCTCGTCGGTGATCTTGCCCTCCGAATAGGGCGCGACTGCGCGGAAGCTCATCGCCTTGAACTGCTCGTAGGACGGGTGCTTGTCGACATCGCCCAGGCCATCGGCGACCAGCACTGCCTTGGTGGCTTCGTTGGCGAACAGCGCCTCGATCGGCGTGTCGGCGCTGAACTTGGCCGCAACTGCCGGCGTCGCGGCGGGCGCGGGCGCCGGAGCGGGCGTCGTCTGGGCAAAGGCGGCGACGGGGGCGCAGGCAAGCGCGGCGGCGGTCAGAATAAGCTTCATTACGTGGAGTCCCCTCCGGTGGTGGAGCAGCCAGCCTAACCCGCTTTTCATGTCCGCGCCATTGCGGCTTGGCGGGCATGCGCTAGCCTCGGCGCCGAAGGAGACTCGCGATGATCCGATCGATGTTCGCCCTGCTCTTATGCTCCGCATCTCTCCCCGCCTTCGCCCAGGAAACCCGCAGCCTCGCTCCCGGCCAGCCTTCGCCGCCCGCGAAGGTCGAGGACCTGTCCTGGCTCGCCGGCACCTGGCGCGGCGACGGGCTCGGCGGAGCGGCCACCGAAGTCTATTCCGCGCCCCAGGCCGGCCGGATGGCGGCGCATTTCCAGCAGGAAGACGGCAAGGGCGGCATCAAGTTCTACGAATTGATGCAGATCGTCCCGCGCGGCGATTCGCTGGTCTATCGCCTGCGCCACTTCAACGCCGATCTCTCCGGTTGGGAGGATGGGAGCGGCAAGGTCGTCGAGTTCCCGCTCGTCGCGGTCGAGAAGGACGCCATCCATTTCGACGGCATGACCTTTCGCCGCACCGGGCCCGACGAAATGACCTGCTGGGTGAGGATCGAGATGGACGACGGCAAGGTGAAGGAAATGCCCTTCCGCTATCGCCGCGCGGCACTCTGAGCCGGCACCAGCGTCAGCAACCACAGGTCCGGCGGCGCGCCGAGCCGGAACGGCACCCCGCTGGTGCCCAGCCCGCCGGTGACCACTACGGTCCGCCCACCCTCGCGGACCAGCCCGCAGCGATAGCGCTTGCCGTAGCGGCTGACCGTCGGCGCGACATTCTCCCCGAAGAGCACCGCTTGCCCGCAATGCGTGTGCCCGGCGAGCAGCAGGGGCGCATCCGCGGGCAGCGCCGGCGCGACATCGGGCGAATGGGTGAGCAGCACGATCGGCCTGCCCAGCGCCCGCGCCGCGCGCAGCGTCGCGTCGACATTTGCATGGCCTGAGAAATCATCGCTGATCCCGCCCAGCGCGATCGGCCCGCGAAGCACCGCGCTGTTTTCGACCAGGGTGATCCTTGCCCGGGCAAGCTGCCCGCGCACCGCCTGGGTGCCGGTCCAGTAATCGTGATTGCCGAGCACCGCCGCCACGCCGAGCGGCGCGCGCAATTGCCTGAGCGGCCCGATCATCGCCTCGCCCAGCTTCGCCGCACCCTGGGGGTCATGCCCAAAGATGAAGTCGCCGGCGATCACCACCAGGTCGGGCTTCAGCGCATTCACCTGGCCCACGATTCGGCTCAGCCGCTTCGGACCCATCGCCGCGGTGCCGATATGGATGTCGCTGAGCAGCACGATCTTCACCGGCTGCTCCAGCCCCGGCGTCGCCACATCGGCCCGGCGCACGATCGGATCGCTGGTCGCCTCGCGAAAGCACCAGCCGAGGAATAGGGCGAGGATCAGGGCAAGGCCGCCCAGCGTGGCAAGGATCGTGCGCATCACCGAACATCGTAACGGGAGCGCATCGGCTGCGCCATGCGTTGCGCCATCATGCGCGCCTTTGCCGATCTCCTCGACAACCTGATCTACACCCGCTCGCGCAACGCCAAGCTGCGGCTGATCGGCGACTATCTCCGCGTCACGCCCGATCCCGATCGCGGCTGGGCGATGGCGGCGCTCACCGGCACGCTCGACCTGCCCGCGGTGAAGCCCGCTTTGCTCCGCGCGATGATCGAGGCGCGGGTCGATCCCGTCCTCTACGCGATGAGCCGCGATTTCGTCGGCGACTCGGCCGAGACGATCGCGCTGCTCTGGCCCGAGCCCGCGGTACCGCCGCGCGAGACCGCCCCGCTCACCCTCTCCGAAGTCGTCGCCACCCTCGGCAGCATCTCCAAGTCGGACGCACCCGCCGCACTGGCAGGAATGCTGGACCGGCTGGAGGCCGACGAACGCTACGCCCTGCTCAAGCTCGCCACCGGCGCGCTGCGCGTCGGCATATCCGCCCGCCTCGCCAAGACCGCGCTCGCCCAGGCCTTCGGGCTCGATGTCGATGCGGTGGAGGAAGTGTGGCACGGCCTGACTCCACCCTATGCGCCCTTGTTCGACTGGGCCGAGGGCCACGGCGAGCAGCCGACCGCGCGCAACGTCCCCGTCTTCCGCCCCTTCATGCTCGCCCATCCGCTGGAGGCCGAGAGCGTCGATCTCGCCGACTATGCCGCCGAGTGGAAATGGGACGGCATCCGCGTCCAGCTCGTCCATGTCGCGGGCGAGACCCGGCTCTACAGCCGCGCCGGCGACGACATCACCCACAGCTTCCCCGAAGTCGCCCGCGCCTTCACCACCCCCGGCGTGCTCGACGGCGAATTGCTGGTGAAGGGCGAGTTCCAGGGTGGGAAAGCGGCGAGCTTCAACGCGCTCCAGCAGCGCCTCGGCCGCAAGGTGGTTAGCGCGAAGACCCTTGCCGAATATCCCGCCTTCGTCCGACTCTACGATATCCTCTTCGACGACGAGGAAGACCTGCGCGCCCTCCCCTGGACCGAGCGCCGCGCCCGGCTGGAGACATTCGCCACCCAGCTCGACCCCGCCCATTTCGACGTCTCCGCCGTCATCGACGCCAAGGACTTCGCCGCGCTCGAGGAAATCCGCGCCGGCGCCCGCGATGCATCGATCGAAGGCGTGATGCTCAAGCGCCGCGAGTCGCCCTATGTCGCCGGCCGCCGCGCCGGGCTGTGGTACAAATGGAAGCGCGATCCGCTGGGTGCCGACTGCGTGCTGATGTATGCCCAGCGCGGCTCGGGCAAGCGCAGCAGCTTCTATTCCGACTATACCTTCGGCGCCTGGACGCCGGAAGGCGAGCTGCTTCCGGTCGGCAAGGCCTATTTCGGCTTCACTGACGAGGAGCTGAAGTGGCTCGACCGCTATGTGCGCAACCACACGGTCAACCGCTTCGGCCCGGTGCGCGAGACCGACAAGACGCTCGTCCTCGAAGTCGCCTTCGACTCGATCCACGAATCGAAACGCCATAAATCGGGCCTGGCGATGCGCTTCCCCCGGATCAGCCGAATCCGCAACGACAAGCCCGCCCACGAAGCCGATACGATCGAGACATTGCGCAAGCTCGTAACCTGAGCCAGTCTTGCCGCATGGGGACGGACGAACGCATTCCGGCATTGCCGCTCGTCATCTGCGTGCTCGCAGGGCCAGTGATCGCGTCGCTGCTGCCCGGCATCTTCGCCGCCGGATCGAATGCGGGCGACAGCTTCTTGCGCATCTGGGGCACGCTGGCGCTGTTCGGTGCCTGCTATGCCGCGGTGGTCGGCGTGCCGCTCGCGCTGCTGCTCCTGCGCGACCCGGCGCTGTCCTGGCGCCGCTGGCTCGGTACCGGACTGCTCGCGGGACTGCTCACCGCCGCAATCCTGCTCGGCTGGGCCGCACTGACCAGCACGCGCAACCTGATCAACGGGCAATGGGCCGAGATGCAGATCCTGACCCTCTGGATCGTCGTCCCGCTGGTGCTGTTCTCCGCGATCGTCTCGCGCATCGCGCTCGCCTCCTGGTTGGGCCGCCGCCAGACCGGCTTGTGAACGCCGCCCTGCTCGCTCCGGCGATGATGATCGCCTCGGGCTCGATCCATGCTGTGGTCAATGCGATCCTCAAGGGCGGCAAGGACAAGATGGCCGGCCGCGCGATCATCGACGGGTCGAGCGCGCTGATCCTGTTCCCCGCGATTCTGCTGGTGCCGCTGCCCGGCGCTGCCTGGCCCTGGATCGCCGGTACCGCACTGGTGCACTGCCTCTATCTCTATGCGCTGGTCCGCACTTTCGAGACGAGCGACTATTCGGCTGCCTATCCGATCCTGCGCGGCACTGCGCCGTTGGTCACCGCCGCGATCTCGATTGGCGTCCTTGCCGAACCCGCTTCCGCGCGCGAGTTGATCGGCATCGCGCTGGTCGGGGCCGCGATGTTCATTATGGTGATGGGCAAGCATATCGGCCGCGCCGGACTCTGCTGGGCGCTGCTCACCGGGCTCACCATCGCCGGCTATACCGTCATCGACGCCCAGGGCGTGCGCGCCGCGCCGACGCCGACCAGCTATATCGTGTGGATGTTCGTGCTGATGGGGATGAGCACGACGGCGATGTTCGCGCTGCTCTCGAAGGGTGCGATCTTCGCCGCGGCGACGAAACAGTGGCGCCCGGGCGTGGCGGCGGGCGCCTTGTCGATCCTAACCTATGGCCTGGCGCTGTCGGCGCTGGCGATCGGCCCCACCGCGCCTTTGGCGGCGCTGCGCGAGACCGGCATGGTCACCGCGCTGGTGATCGCCACCTTTTTCCTGGGCGAGAAGGTGACGCCCGGCCGCGTGGCGGGCGTCACCGGAATCCTCGCCGGCGCGGTGCTGATCCTGAGTGCTTAGGACGCAGCCGAATCTGCTCCCTTCCCTGCAAGGGAGGGGCTGGGGGTGGGTTGCGACCCCGGCGGGGCCGGGGGCGCCCAGCCAGCCGGCTCGACCAAAAGAAAAGGCCGGGCATCGAGCCCGACCTTTTCCAACCCACCCCTGACCCCTCCCTTGCAGGGAGGGGAACTTGAAAGTTGATATGCCTACCCCCTAGGATTCGGGCTGCTCGTCCCATCCGCGCGCTCGATCGTCACGCCGGTCACCGTGCCTTCCCCGGTGAATCGCATGTGCGAGCGCGGATCGCTCTCCATCGCGAACAGGTCGCCGCCCAGCGGCACCAGCACCGACTTCGGCCCGCCGTCGCGCTGCCAGGTCAGTGCGCCATTCTCCAGCCCCACCGTGCGCGGCGCATAGCGGCCGGCATAGGCAGCGAGCGGACGCGCCGGCGTTACCGGCGTCACCCGCGCGGCATAGAGTGCCGCAGTCCATTCGAGCTCGGTCCGTTGCGGCCCCTGGACCTTTTCGGCGAGCTTGAGCGCGGCATCCTGCAGCGCGCGGTCCAGCGCCTTGTCGGCCGGCACCGCGATCTTCGGCGCCACGCCCTTCGCTTCCCAATTGCCGCCGCCCGGCAGCTCGGGATAGCCGATCGACACGCTCATCACATAGCCGCCCGGCACCGGATAATGCTCGTTGCGATAGGCGGCGCCCGCCGTGGTCTCGCCCACCAGCGTGCCGAAGCCCAGCCGCGCGACATGGCTGGTGAACTCCTCGGCCGCCGATGCCGCGCGGCCGCTGGTCAGCACATAGAGCGGCGTCGCGATCTGCCCGCCCGGCACTGCCTCGCTCACCGACCTCGTCGGCGCGTCGCTGCGCAGGTGGAAGGTCACCAGCAGCGTGTTCGGCGCAGTGAAATAGCTGGTGATTCGCCGCACCGCATCGGGGCTCCCGCCGCCATTGGTGCGCAGGTCCAGGATCGCCGCATCGCCGTCGCGCAGGAACGCCATGGCCGCATCGATCGCCTTGCCGCTCTCGGCACCCGACCAGCCGAACCCGTCATAACGGATGTAGCGGATGTTGCCGGGCAGCAGCTTCATCTCGGTGATGCCGTGGTTGTGCGCGCGCATCATCGCCTTGAGGAAAGGCGAATTCTCCTCATCGTCGGCCTGGGGCCCATGCTGTGCGAGCTCGGCCGAGGCGGGCGGATCGAAGATCAGCTGGAGATGCTTGTCGCCCGCGACCGCATAGAGATCCTCGTTGACGCGGCGAATCAGCTCACCCTGGTCGGCTACCTCGTAGCGGCCGGACTTGAGCCCCTTGGCCAGCGCGGCATCGAGCGGCGCGCGCTTGCTCGCAACGACATAGTTCTCGGCGATCGCCTTGCGAATCGCAGCGACGATCTCCGCCTTGCTCGCCGCGGGAATGGCCATCGGGCCCGGACGGGGCCCCTGGCGCGGGCCGGGAGCCGGGCCCTGCTGGGCGAGCGCAGGCGCGGCAAGGCCGGCGGTGATCAGGGCGGCGGCGAATATGATCTTCATGGGTCCCTCCCGGACTGTATTAGTCAACTAACACTGCATGGCGCAGGGCCCGGGCGCACGGTGCGCAATTTCAGCCGCTTCCTTGCCAAAATCTGGCATAGCATCGGCATGACCAACGACGATATCGACCTGCGCATCCTTGGCCTGCTCCAGCAGGATGCGCTGATGACCGCCGACATGCTGGCCGAGCGGCTGCCGCTTTCGCCCAGCGCGATCGCCAGGCGCGTCCGGCGGATGCGGGCCGACGGCACCGTGGCGGCCGATATCGCGGTGGTGTCCGAAGAAGTCGGGCCGTTCCTCTCGGCGCTGGTCCATGTCCAGTTCGACCGGCATTCGCTCGACGCGGTCCAGGGCTTCCAGCGCCGGCTGATCGCCAGCCCGCACGTCCAGATGGTGCTCGAGATCACCGGCAGCTTCGATATCGTGCTGCTCGTCTCGGCGCGCGACATGGAGTCGTTCAATGCGCTGGTCGATTCGCTGCTCGGCGGCGACCCGGTGGTGCGGCGCTACGAGACCAGCTTCGTCAAGCGACGGCGCAAGTTCACGCCCGCGCTGCCGCTGCATGAGTTGCTGGGGGACTGAGCAACTCTTCCATCGCCCCGGCCTTGAGCCGGGGTCCCGCTTCTTTCTGCCAAAAGATGAATTAGCGGGACCCCGGCTCAAGGCCGGGATGACGCCCAAGGAAAGCGGGTCGCCCGGATTTCCGCCCAAAACAAAAGGGCCGTCCGCCCAAAACAAAAGGGCCGGAGGTTTCCCCCCGGCCCTTCCTGTCTTGTTAGCCTGAAGGCTCGCCTCAGCTACCCGGAGTCAGGTTCACCGCGGCATACTTGCCGCGACGATCGACTTCGAGTTCGAACTCGAGACGGTCGCCTTCGTTGAGCGTCGGCATGCCTGCACGCTCCACGGCCGAGATGTGCACGAATGCATCGGGCTGGCCATCGTCGCGCTGAATGAAGCCGAAGCCCTTCATCGCGTTGAAGAACTTGACCGTGCCGGTCGCCTTCTCGCCGGTCAGCTGGCGCTGAGGGCCACCGCCGCCGGCGCCGCCACGATCGCCACCGAAGCCGCCGCGATCACCGCCGCGGTCGCCGCGATCCTCGCGGGGCGCACGCTCTTCGACCGGCATCGGCTCGCCGTCGATCTTCAGCTCGGTAGCCGAGATACGGCCGCCGCGATCGACGAGCGTGAAGCCCAGCGGCTGCCCTTCGGCCAGGCCGGTAAGGCCTGCCTGCTCGACTGCCGAGATGTGCACGAAGACGTCTTCGCCGCCATCGTCGCGAACGACGAAGCCGAAGCCCTTCTGGCCGTTGAAGAACTTTACGACGCCAGTACCTTCGCCAATGACCTGCGGGGGCATGCGGTTGCCGCCGCCGAAGCCGCCGCCACCACCGCCGCCGAAGCCACCACCGCCGCCGCCGCCGCGGAAACCACCGCCGCCGCCGCCGCCGAAGCCGCCACCACCGCCGCCGCGGTAACCACCGCCGCCACCGCCGCCGCCGAATCGGTCACCGCCGCCGAAGCCGCCACGATCCTCGAAACCGCCACCGCCGAAGCTGCTGCCGCCGCCAAATTCATCGCCGCCAAAGCCGTCACGCTTGTCGCGGCCACGTCCGCCGCGATCCCCACGGCGCCCTTTATCGAAACTCATGCCCTGTTCGTCTTCCCGGTTCGCCCAAAATCACAATCAAAAGCCAAGCGCCGGACGAAAACGCAGGTCTTCCAACGCAAAAACTTGCGCCATAGAATCGGGCATAGCCCAAAATCGTACAACGGGCGAACAAAATTCGACTTGAACAAGGCGAACACCCGTTAACTGCTGCGCTTGCGCCACAATCCAGGGCATTGCACAGCTGGTCGCCATGGATGCGATCTCGGAATTGCTCGCCAGTCCGGCCGCCTGGGCCGCACTCGTCACGCTCATCGTGATGGAGGTGGTGCTCGGCATCGACAACCTCATCTTCATTTCGATTCTCTCGAACAAATTGCCCGAGGAGATGCGCCAGCGCGCCCGCCGAGTCGGCATCTCGCTGGCGCTGGTCATGCGACTCGCCCTGCTGACGGGGATCAGCTGGATCATCAGCCTGAAGAACACCGTATTCTCGCTCGGCATCCAGGGCCCGCTCGATTCGCACGGCGAACGCGCCTTCGAGACCGATTTCTCGTGGAAGGACCTGATCCTGCTCGCCGGCGGCCTGTTCCTGATGTGGAAGGCGACGACCGAGATCCACCATTCGGTCGACGACGGCGAAGGGCCGGGCGAATCGGACCAGTTGCTCGACAAGACCCGGAAGACCGTCTCGCTCAGCTTCACCGCGGCGATCGTCCAGATCCTGCTGCTCGACATCGTCTTCTCGGTCGATTCGATCCTTACCGCCGTCGGCATGACCGAGCATGTGCAGATCATGTACGTCGCGGTGGTCGTCGCGGTCGGCGTGATGCTGCTCGCCGCCGATCCGCTTGCCAATTTCATCAACCGCAACCCCAGCGTGGTCATGCTCGCCCTGGGCTTCCTGCTGATGATCGGCATGGTGCTGATCGGCGAGGCGTTCGGCGCGCATATCCCCAAGGGCTATATCTACACCGCGATGGGCTTTTCCGCCGCGGTCGAGGGGCTCAACATATGGTCGCGGAACGCCCGGGCGCGCAAGGCGGCGGGCAAGCAGGAGCCTTCGGACCATTGAGCCCGGCGGCGAAGGAGTCTAGGCGGCGGCTATGACTGTGCATTTTCACGAAGAAGACATCCCCGAAGGCCTGTTCGCGCCGGGCGCCTCGATCGCCGTCGATACCGAGACGATGGGCCTCATCACCCCGCGCGACCGGCTGTGCGTCGTCCAGCTGTCCGATGGCTCGGGCGACGAGCATCTCGTCCGCTTCGGCCCGCGCTCGACCTATGACGCACCGAACCTGCGCATGCTGCTCGCCGATCCGGAGCGGCTGAAGCTCTATCATTTCGCCCGGTTCGACCTCGCGGCGATCCGCTTCTATCTCGGCGTCACTGCCGGCCCGGTCTATTGCACCAAGATCGCCTCGCGCCTGGTGCGCACCTACACCGATCGCCACGGCCTCAAGGACCTGTGCCGCGAGCTGGTCGGCGTCGAGATCTCGAAGCAGCAGCAGAGCTCGGATTGGGGCGGCCCCGAACTTTCCGAGCCCCAGCGTGAATACGCAGCGTCCGACGTGCGTTACCTTCACGCAATGAAGATAGAACTCGACAAGCGCCTCGAGCGCGAAGGCCGCACCGACCTCGCCCAGGCGTGCTTCGACTTCCTGCCGGCGCGCGCCGAGCTCGATCTCGCCGGCTGGCCCGAAACCGACATCTTCGCGCATATTTGATGTCAGAGGTCGCCGCACGCCTTCGATCACAGAAACGCGGCTGGGCGCATCCCGGCAGCGCGCATGATCGTGTCGTGCGGATCTCGCTGTTCCTGTTGCCGATCGGCATCGGCGTGCTCGCGGCGTTCCTCGTCCTCGCGCCGCTGCTCACCAAGGGCGATGTCAGCTTCGTGCTCGACAAGAACAAGGTCGCCATGGCGACCGAGCGGCTTCGCCTCGAATCGGCGGTCTATCGCGGCGAGGATTCGAAGGGCCAGGCCTTCCGCCTGAATGCCGGCTCGGCGATCCAGAAGAGTTCGGCCGAGCCGATCGTCCAGCTCAACCAGCTCTCCGCCGAGATCAATCTGCCCGAAGGCCCCGCGACGCTGAAGGCCGACAAGGGCCATTACGACATGGACAAGCAGCAGGTCTCGACCGACGGCCCGGTCAAGTTCCAGACCTCGGACGGCTATGTCCTCGACACCCAGAACGCCACCGTCGACCTGAAGACCCGCAAGATGGAAAGCGGCGGCGCAGTCACCGGCAAGACGCCGACCGGCGTGTTCAGCGCCAACAAGCTGACCGCCGACTTGGAAAACCGCACCATCTCCCTAGATGGCAATGCACGCTTGCGGATTACCCCCAAGCGCGCGAATAGGCGCTAGATCATGATCCGTGCGACTGCCCTGCTTCCGATCGGCTTCACGCTGGCGCTTCTTGCCGCCGCGCCCGCGGCCGCGCAGCAGCGCCACGACAGCACCGCGCCCATTGATTTCGATGCCCAGCATATCGAGCTGCAGGACAAGGCGAACCGCGTCACCCTTTCCGGCGGCGTGCGGATCAAGCAGGCCGAGATGACCCTGGCCGCGGCCCGCGTCACCCTGGCCTATACCGGGCAGATCTCCGAGGGTTCGCCCGAAGTCTCGCGGCTCGACGCCGCCGGCGGCGTCACCGTCACCCGGCCCGACCAGAGCGCGACCGGCCAGTACGCCGTCTACGACGTCACCAAGCGAATCATCACGATGATCGGCGGCGTCACGCTGCGCCAGGCCGGCAACACCGTTTCGGGCGGGCGCCTGGTGATCAACCTCGACACTGGCCGCGCGACGATCGACGGTTCGGGCGTCGGCGGCGCGACGGGTGCGGGCGGTACGCCCGGCACCCAGAACCGTGGCGGTCGCGTCACCGGCCGCTTCTCGGTGCCCAAGCGCGCCAATGCCCCGGTATCGGGCACCGCGACGCCGGCCCCGGCCAATCCCGCGCCCAAGCAGTAATCGCCCTTTTTCAACGGCACACCGCTCAGGGCTTCCCTTCCCGGCAGAGTTCATGCAGGAATCCTGCCAATCGCCCGCGGGGATAACCTGCCGGTAACGCGAACCGTCCATGCAGGGACCGAGTATGGCTGACGTCAACACCCTCGAAACGCCCGTAGCGGATCCCGCGCCCCTCCCCGACAAGGGGCTGGCGGTCGTCTCGATCGCCAAATCCTATGACAAGCGCACGGTGCTCACCGACGTGTCGGTCTCGGTCGGCCGCGGCGAAGTGATCGGCCTGCTGGGCCCGAACGGCGCCGGCAAGACGACCTGCTTCTATTCGGTGATGGGGCTGGTGAAGCCCGACAGCGGCCGCATCATGCTGGACGGCGAGGATATCACCCGCCTGCCCATGTATCGCCGCGCGATCCTGGGCCTGGGCTACCTTCCCCAGGAAACTTCGATCTTCCGCGGCCTCACGGTCGAGAAGAACATCCTGGCGGTGCTCGAGCTTTCCGAGCCGGACAAGGATGCGCGCCAGCGCCGCCTCGACGAGCTGCTCGACGAGTTCGGCCTCACCCGCCTGCGCGCCGCGCCCGCCATGGCGCTGTCGGGCGGCGAGCGCCGCCGCGCCGAAATCGCGCGCGCGCTGGCCGCCGATCCGACGATCATCCTGCTCGACGAGCCGTTCGCCGGCATCGATCCGCTCTCGATCTCCGACATCCGCGACCTGATCATCCAGTTGAAGAAGCGCGGCATCGGCGTGCTGATCACCGATCACAATGTCCGCGAGACGCTCGACATCGTCGATCGCGGCTACATCATCTATGACGGCCGCGTGCTCTTCGCCGGATCGCCGGGCGACCTCGTCAGGGACGAGAATGTCCGCCGCCTCTATCTCGGTGAGAGCTTCGAGCTCTGAGTGATGCGCGCGCCTGACCCTTATCCGTCATCCCGGCGAAAGCCGGGACCCAGGGTCCAAAGCGAATCGCCTATGGCTTTGGATTCCGGCGTTCGCCGGGATGACGAGGTGCGCTGATGTCGCTCGCGCCTCGCCTCGATCTGCGCCAGTCGCAATCGCTGGTGATGACACCCCAGCTCCAGCAGGCGATCAAGCTGCTGGCGCTGTCCAATCTCGAGATCGAGACCTTCATCGCCGAGGAGCTGGAGAAGAACCCGCTGCTCGAGAATAGCGGCGCCGGCAGCGACGAGGAGCGCGGCGCTTCCGAACCCGCCGAAGCGCCCGAGCCCGATGGCGATTATGTCGAGCGCGACGGCCCGGCCGATGCCAGCGAGCTGCTCGCAAGCGGAGGCGAAGCGTCGGGCGAAGCCGCGCTCGACGTGGATTTCGCCGCG
The DNA here is from genome assembly GCF_058807215.1 of Sphingomonas sp. GW821-FHT12D09. NCBI lineage: Bacteria > Pseudomonadati > Pseudomonadota > Alphaproteobacteria > Sphingomonadales > Sphingomonadaceae > Sphingomonas > Sphingomonas sp. GW821-FHT12D09. Next base: position 252,639 of record NZ_JBXAQL010000003.1, read on the forward strand.
GAGACCTTCCACCATGACAGCGGCAGCGACACGCTGGGCGGCGCGGGGATGGACGGCAGCCTTGGCCTCAACGGCACCGCCGGCGGCGGCATGCCCGAGGATGGGCCCGATTTCGACAATCTAGGCAGCGCCGCGCTCAGCCTCGGTGATCACCTGATGGCGCAGGCCGGCGCCAGCATCGCCAATGGCGACCTGTTCATCGCCGCCCATCTGATCGACCAGATCGACGAAGCCGGCTATCTTACCGCCACGCTGCTCGATGTCGCCAACCGGCTGAACGTGCCCCTTGCCCGGGTGGAAGATGTGCTGGCGACGATCCACACCTTCGATCCCACCGGCGTCGGCGCGCGCAGTCTGGCGGAGTGCCTGGCGCTCCAGGCCAAGGAAGCCGATCGCTACGATCCGTGCATGGCGCGGCTGATCGACAATCTCGATCTGGTCGCACGCGGCGACCTGCCCCGCCTCAAGCGCATCTGCGACGTCGATGACGAGGATCTGGCGGACATGATCCGCGAGCTCCGCAACTACGACCCCAAGCCGGGCTGCCGCTATGGCGGTGAGCCGACCCTGTCCGTCACCCCCGACATCTTCGTCGCGCGGCGCGGCGCCGGCTGGGCGGTGGAGATCAACGCCGCCACCCTGCCCCGCCTGCTCGTCAACCGCGCCTATTACACCGAAGTCTCGGCGGGCCCGCAGGACAAGGCGAGCAAGGCCTGGCTGTCGGACATGCTGGCCAGCGCCAACTGGCTGGTAAAGGCGCTCGACCAGCGCCAGCGCACGATCATCAAGGTCGCGTCCGAGATCGTGAAGCAGCAGGAAGCCTTTTTCCTGAAGGGCGTCGCGCACCTCAAGCCGATGACGCTGCGTCAGGTCGCCGAGGCGATCGAGATGCACGAATCGACGGTGAGCCGCGTCACCTCGAACAAATATCTCAGCTGCGCGCGCGGGCTCTATGAGCTGAAATACTTCTTCACCTCGGCGATCCAGTCGTCCGAAGGCGGCGACGCGGTCTCGGCCGAAGCCGTGAAGAGCGCGATCCGCACGCTGATCCAGGCCGAGGATCCCAAGAAGATCCTGTCCGACGACACGCTCGTCGAGCTGCTCAATGCCAAGGGCTTCGACATCGCGCGGCGCACGGTGGCGAAGTATCGCGAGGCGCTGGGGATCGGCAGTTCGGTACAGCGCCGGCGGCAAAAGGCGCTGGAGGGCGTGGGGTGATCCGATTCGCGGCGCTGCTGCTGGCACTGCTCGCGCCGCTCGCCGCCCATGCGCAGCACAGGCTCGCCGTGATGAGCTTCAACGTGCGCCTGCCCGCGCCCGGCGACGGGCCCAATATCTGGGACAGGCGCCGCGACCTGTTCGTCGAGACGATCGCCGCCGCCGACCCCGATGTGATCGGCACCCAGGAGCTATGGCAGGTCCAGGGTGATTATCTCGTCGAGCACCTGCCGCACTATAGCTGGTTCGGGATCGACCGGCGCGGTGGCCATGGCGACGAGCATATGGGCGTCTTCTATCGCCGCGATCGCCTCAAGCTGATCGAGCATGGCGATTTCTGGCTCTCGGAAACGCCCGAGATCGCCGCCAGCATCAGCTGGGGCAATCTCTATCCGCGCATGGTCACCTGGGGCCTGTTCGAGACGCGGGGCGGCAAGCGCTTCTACCTGTTCAACACCCATTTCCCCTATCGCGACCAGGATGCGGCGGCGCGCGAGAAGTGCGCCGAGCTGCTCCGCAAGCGTATCGCGGCGCTGCCCGCCGGCGTGCCGGTGGTGCTCACCGGCGATTTCAACACGGGGCCCGAAGCCTCCCCGCACGCGATACTGACCCGCGATCTCGCCGATGCGCGAGTCGCGGTCGGGAAGCCGGAGGGGCCCGAGGGCAGCTTCCACGATTTCACCGGTGTACCCGACAAGCGTATCGACTGGATCCTGGTTCGCGGCTTCAGGGCACGCGGCTTTCGCACGATCGATGCGCATCGCGGCGCGCGCTATCCGTCCGATCATTTCCCGGTGATGGCGACGCTCTCCTGGCCGAATGTGGAACGTCCTTAGTATTTTGGTAGCCGGGTCCGGGCTATTCTCGAGTCGATGCCCGCCGAGTTTTCCATCGACGTTGACCCCGTGCAGAACCTTGTCCGCATCCGGATGGGGGGCTTTTTCGCACCCGACGATATCGCGGCGTTCCTGGCCGCCCGCGCCGAAGCCCATGGCAGGCTGACTTGCGGCGCCAATCAGCATCTGACGCTCAACGATCTGCGCGACATCAAGATTCAGGCGCAGGAAAGCGTCGAGCTGTTCCGCGACCTCCTCGCCGATCCCGGCTATCGCTCGCGCCGCCTGGCCTTTGTGATCGGCCGCACCCTGGCGCGCACCCAGCTCGGCCGCGCACTCGACCGGCGCTATGCCCGCACCTTCGAGGATCCCTGGGCCGCCGAGGCCTGGCTGCTCACCGGCTCGGAGCAGGCCGCCGCCTGAGCGGCCCCTTGCAATGTAGGATTTCGTCTGTTTGCTGACGCGGCCGGATTGCCATCCCGGCCGCTCTTTGACCCCGTAGGAAAGATAGGATCAGCCGCGCGCAAGGATGTTGCGGAATGCGCGAACTTCACACGAATTTCGTGCCCGCAGTGCGCGATCTTTGTGAAGTTTGGGCCAAACTTCGCCGAGTCGTCGGTACGACGCCGTTGGATCAGTTGGGCTTGTTCGCCCCCGCGACCATCTTGTCGAAATCCGCCTTGGTCAGCGCCAGCAGCAGCCCCTTGTTGTTCTTGCCGAACGCCTCGAGCGGCACTTCGACCTTGCCGGCCTCGGTAGCGACCACCGCAGCCGACATGCTCACCGACTCGACCTTGCCGAGCACCACGCCCTTCGAATCGCGCACGTCGCTGCCTGCGGTCACGTCGCCGGGCTTGGCCGGAACCGCCCGCGCCGGCTTGCCCTTGGCCGCCTCGGCCCGCGATTCGCGCACTGCCTTGTCGATGTTCGACGCGGTATCGTCCGGGCCCTTGAGCTCCGGCGCACTGACCGAGCCGACCAGCACGGGATTGCCCGGCCCGGTCTGCGCATGCGCTACGCCGGCACCGGCACCGGCACCGGCACCGGCCACCAGTGCTGCGGCGAGCGCCGCCAGCTTCATTGCGTTCATGATTGCCTCTCCCGCTTGATCTTTGCCGGAGATGGTATCGCTACCAGTGGCGAAGGGCAATCAATCGTCCTCGTCCTCGAACCCGGCGAGATCGAGCGCCCGCGCCTTGACTTGGTGGAGACGGCACCAATGGACCAGCGCGTCCTCCCGGCCATGCGTCACCCACACTTCGCGCGGCGCCAGCTCGGTGATGGTGCGGGTCAGCTCGTCCCAATCGGCATGGTCGGAAAGGATCAGCGGCAGCTCGACATTGCGCTGCCGGGCCCGCTGGCGCACCCGCATCCAGCCCGAAGCCATCGCCGTGATCGGATCGGGCAGCCGCCGCGACCAGCGATCGTTGAGCGCGCCCGGCGGGCACAGGATGATCCGTCCCTGCAGCTCGGCCTTGGCGACGCCGGTGGCGGGTCGCAGCTCGCCCAGGTCGACGCCCTGCTCGACATAGAGGTCGCACAGGCGCTGGAGCGCGCCGTGGATGTAGATGGGATCGTCGAAGCCCATCACCCGCAGCTCGCCGATCACCCGCTGCGCCTTGCCCAGCGCATAGGCGCCGACCAGCACGCAGCGATCGGGATTGGCGCGGAGCGCGGCGAGCAGCTTGTCGAGCTCGTCATGCGTCTCGGGGTGGCGGAAGACGGGCAGCCCGAACGTGGCCTCGGTGACGAACACGTCGCAGGGCACCGGCTCGAACGGCGCGCAGGTCGGGTCCGCGCGCCGCTTGTAGTCGCCCGAGACGACGATCCGCTCGCCGCGATGCTCGAGCACGATCTGGGCGGAGCCGAGGACATGGCCGGCGGGGACGAAGCGGATGTCGATGCCGTGCATCGTGATCCGCTCGCCATAGTCGACAGGGTTGCCATTCTGGGGGCCATAGCGCGCCTCCATGATCGCCAGCGTCTGCGGCGTAGCCCACACCGCCTCGTGCCCGCCACGGGCATGGTCGGCATGGCCATGCGTCACCAGCGCGCGGCGGACGGGTTGCGACGGGTCGATCCAGATATCGGCCGCGGGCAGATAGATGCCGGTGGGTCTAGGATCGATCCAGTCGCCGAGCTTCGCCATCATGCCTATATGAGCGGGATGCCCGCCGGTTCCCAGCTCCCCCCGATATTGTCGAACTGGTTCGCAGGCCGCGGCTGGGCGCCGCGTCGCCACCAGCTCGAGATGCTCGAGGCCGGACGCCGGGGTGAGCATGCGCTGCTGGTCGCGCCGACGGGCGCGGGCAAGACGCTGGCTGGCTTCCTGCCCACGCTGGCCGAGTTGATCGAGGAACCGGTGGATGGTCTCCACACGCTCTACATCTCGCCGCTCAAGGCGCTGGCAGTGGACGTGCAGCGCAACCTGCTGACGCCGATCGAGGAGATGGATGTCCCGATCCGCGTCGAGACCCGCACCGGCGACACGCCCTGGGACAAGAAGGTCCGCCAGCGCGCCCGCCCGCCGCAGATCCTGCTGACCACGCCTGAGTCGCTCAGCCTGCTGCTCTCCTATGAAGACAGCCTGACGATGTTCGCGGGGCTGCGGACGGTGGTGATCGACGAGGTCCATGCCTTCGCCACCGGCAAGCGCGGGGACCTGCTGGCCTTGGCCATAGCCCGCCTCCAGCGCCTGGCGCCCAACCTGCGCCGCGTCGCGCTGTCGGCCACGGTGGCCGATCCGGACGGCTACCGCGCCTGGCTCGCCCCGCATGGCGACATCGACGCGGTCACGCTGGTGCAGGGCGAAAAAGGCGCCGAGCCCAACATCGCCATCCTGCTGCCGGAGGACAAAGTCCCCTGGGCCGGCCATTCGGGGGTCTATGCGATCCCGCAGGTGATGGCCGAGATCGAGACACACAAGACGACGATCGTCTTCTGCAACACCCGCGGGCTCGCCGAACTCGTCTTCCAGCAGCTGTGGAAGGTCAACGAGCTCAAGCTGCCGATCGGCGTGCATCATGGCAGCCTCAGCCTTGAGGCGCGGCGCAAGGCCGAGCAAGCGATGGCCGACGGCCATCTCCGTGCGCTGGTCGCCACGGCCAGCCTCGATCTCGGCGTCGACTGGGGCGATGTCGATTGCGTGATCCAGATGGGCGCGCCCAAGGGCTCTTCGCGGCTCTTGCAGCGCATCGGCCGTGCCAATCACCGGCTCGATGAGCCGTCGGAAGCCGTGCTCGTTCCGGGCAACCGCTTCGAATATCTCGAGGCCCGCGCCGCGCTGGACGCCGTCGAGCAAGGCGAGCTCGATCCCGACGTCTTCCGCCCCGGCGCGCTCGACGTGCTCGCCCAGCACGTCATGGCCTGCGCCTGCGCCGCCCCCTTCCAGCGCGATGCATTGCTGCAGGAAATCCGCGCAGCATTGCCCTATTCGGCGCTCGCAGATGACGTGTTCGATCGGGTGCTGAGCTTCATCGCCGATGGCGGCTATGCCCTGCGCGCCTACGACAAGTTCAAGCGGCTGACCCACGGCAAGGACGGCTTCTGGCGGGTCACCACACCGGCCTTTATTGCGCAGCATCGATTGAACGCCGGCATCATCGTCGAGGCGCCGATGATGGAGGTCCGCTTCAAGAACGGCCGCCGCCTGGGCAAGATCGAGGAAGCGTTCGGCACCACCCTCTCGCCCGGCGACGCCTTCGTCTTCGCCGGCATGGCGCTGGAAGTGGAGCGGGTCGAGCTGACCGACCTGGTCGTCCGCGCCACCACCAAGCATGCCCGTTACGTCTCGTACATGGGCGCGCGTCTGGCGATCACCGCGACGCTGGCCGACCGCGTCCGCCACTTCCTCCACGACCGCAGCCAATGGCCGCGCTTCCCCGCCGATGTGCAGGAATGGCTGGGCGCCCAGGCGCGCCGCTCGGCGATCCCCGCCCCCGGCCAGTTGCTCGTCGAGACCTTCCCCCACGAAGGCAAGCACCACATGGTCGCCTACAGCTTCGAAGGCTGGAACGCGCATCAGTCGCTCGGCATGCTGATCACGAGGCGGATGGAGGCGATGGGGCTCAAGCCGCTCGGCTTCGTCGCCAACGACTATGCCCTCGCCGTCTACGGCCTTGAGAAGATCGAGAACCCCGCGGCGCTATTCTCGCCCGACATCCTCGAGCACGAGTTCGTCGAATGGGTACAGGGATCGGCACTGCTCAAGCGGGCCTTTCGCGAAGTGGCGATCATCGGCGGGCTGGTCGAGCGCCAGCATCCGGGAAAGAAGAAGACCGGGCGCCAGGTCACCTTCTCGACCGACCTGATCTACGATGTGCTGCGCAAATACGAGCCCGATCACCTCCTCCTGCGCGCCGCATGGGCCGATGCGCGCGCACGCATGACCGATGTCGGGCGGCTCGGCCATCTGCTCGACACCGCTGCCGACACCATGCTCCATATCGACCTGCCCCGCGTCTCCCCGATGGCCGTGCCGGTGCTCATCATGATCGGCCGCGAGAATGTCGCGCAGGGCATGACCGAAGACGCGCTGCTCATGGAAGCCGAGGACATCGCCGCAGAGGCAATGCGGCTCGATTAGAAACATTCCGGACAGATTGCTGCGCAGCATGGGAAGGTGTACCTTCACAAGCATGAACAGGCTCGCAGTGCTCCTCCTGCTCCCGCTGGCCGCAACCGCCGGAGCCCATGACCTCCAGGATCCGCATGAGGGGCCGCCCCCGCAGGATCCCGAGCTGACCATGCCGACGCCCGCCGATATCGAGGCGACGCTGCTCGCGCTGGGCGAGATCGACAAGCGCCTGACCGTGCCGGTCGCGGTAGGCACCAGCGGCCCGTACAACTTCATCATCGACACCGGCGCCGAGCGCACCGTGATCGCCCGCGAACTCGCCGGATCGCTGCGGCTGGGCGCAGGCTCGCCGGTGATGATCACATCGATGACCGGGCGCGACCGGGTGAACACCGTTGTAGTGCCCGGCCTCTCGATCAAGTCGATCGGCGAGCAGCACACGATCATCGCCCCGGCGCTGGAGGCGCGTAACCTGGGTGCGCTCGGCCTGCTCGGCATCGATACGCTGGCAAACCACCAGGTCACGATCGACTTCGAAAAGGGCACCATGGCGGTGCGCCCCAGCGTGAAGCGCAATGCCTTCGCCAAGCGTGATCGCGACGAGATCGTCGTCACTGCCAAGAGCGTGTTCGGCCAGCTTATCGTGACAGATGCCTATTATGGCTCGACGCGGATCCAGGTGGTGCTCGATACCGGCAGCCAAGTGACGATGGGCAACAGCGCGCTGCGCAAGCGCGTCGGCCGCAATGCCTTGAAGGGGCAAAAGGTGCTGCTGACCAGCGTGACCGGCGACCAGACGGTGGCGGACTATACGCGCGTGCCCGATATCCTGGTCGGCAAGGTGCGCTTCGGCGAGATGCCGGTGGCCTTTGCCGACGTGACGCCGTTCGAGCGCTTCGGGCTGACCAAGCGGCCCGCGCTGCTGCTCGGCATGGATGCGCTGCGCAGTTTCCGCCGCGTCGATATCGACTTCCCCAATCGCCAGGTCCGCTTCCTGATGCCCAAGGACAATCGGCCCAAGGAGCGCGCCACCGGCACGCTGATCCCGGGGACGACGAGCGCTTCGCCGATCACCAGCTACTGACGCTGGCCGATTGACTTTGGCGGCCGAGGCGGGTTGACCGCGGCGCATGACCCGTCTCTCGCGCGCCGCCCTCGCCTCGCTTCCCGTTGCCGTGGAACGGCCTGGGCACGACCCCGCGTCGATCGGCACCGGCGTGGTCCATTTCGGCCCAGGCGCTTTCCACCGCGCGCACCAGGCAGCGTATTTCGACCGGGTGCTGGATAGCGATCCGCGCTGGGGCATCGCCGCGGTCTCGCTGCGCAGCGGCGGCACGGTCGACGCGCTCAAGGCGCAGGACGGGCTCTACACGCTGGCAGTGATCGACCGCGAGCCGAGCACGCGGATCATCGCCGCGCATTCGGACGCGATCGGCCCGGGCGAAGGCGCAAGGCTGCGGGCGTTGCTTGCAGACCCCGCAGTGAAGATCGCCACCAGCACGGTGACCGAGAAGGGCTATTGCCTGGGCGCCGATGGCAGCCTCGACTTCAGTCATCCCGACATCGTCCATGACCGCGCGCGCCCGGACGAACCGGCGAGCGTGATCGGCTGGATCGTCACCGGCCTCGCCGATCGCCGCGCGGCCGGCACGCCGCCCTTCGCGATGCTGTGCTGCGACAACATGACCGGCAATGGCGGAAAGCTGCGCGCCGCCTGCGTCGCGCTGGGCCGCACCTGGGACGCGGATCTCGCAGAGTGGATCGCGGCCAACGTCGCCTTCCCCGATTCGATGGTCGATTCGATCACGCCCGCGAGCGATCCGGCCTTCCTCGCCAAGGTCGCCGACGCGCTTGGTGTCGAGGACCAGGCCGCAGTGCAGCGCGAGCGCTTCGCCCAGTGGGTGCTGCAGCGCTTCGACCTGGCCGATGGGCCCGACCTCGCCGCGGCGGGTGTGACGCTGACCAACGACGTGCAGGGCTATGAGCAGGCCAAGCTGCGCATCCTCAACGGCGCGCATTCGAGCCTCGCCTATATCGGCCTGGCGCTCGGGCACGAAACGGTGTTCGAAGCGGTGAGCGATCCGGCGCTGGGGGCGTTCGTCGGACGGCTGATGCACGAGGACATTGCCGGCTCGCTCAAGCCGGTCGAAGGGCTCGACGTGCAAGGCTATGCCGACGCGGTGTTCGATCGCTTCCGCAATCCGGCGATCCGCCATCTGCTCAGCCAGATCGCCTGGGACGGTTCGCAGAAGTTGCCGTATCGCTTGCTCGACACGGTCCGCGACCGGCTGGCGGCGGGGTACGACGTGGCGCGGCTGGCAGTGCCGGTGGCGGCGTGGATCGCCTTCCTGCGCCGCAAGGCCGAGGCGGGCGAGACGATCACCGATCCTTTGGCCGAGGTGCTGGCGGGCGCCGCTTCGAGCAGCGACCCCGCGGCCGCGGTGCTGGCACTGCGGCAGGTGTTCCCCGAGCGGCTGGCCGAGGATGCGCGGTTCCGCGACGCCGTGGTCGCGGCGGTGCCGGCGTTCCTGGAGGGGCGGGCGGCGGAACTGCTCGCGCGCTGATCCAACATCCGCGCCCGGGCGACTCGGCGAAGTTCGGCCCAAACTTCACAAAGCTCGCGCAATGCGGGCACGGACTTCGTGTGAGGTTCGTGGCATTCCGCAACATCCTTGCGCGCGGCCGATCCTATCTTTCCAACAGAGTCAAAGAGCGGCCGGGCCGGAGGCCTGACCGCGCCAGCCCAACACGCGAAATCCTACATTGCAAGGATCAGAGCGCCTGCGGTGCGCCGTCGCGCAGCACATGGGTGCAGAGCTGTCCCTCGGGCGTATCGTCCGCTTCGAGCGCGGCGACGGTGACCCAGCCTTCCTCGCGCAGCTTCGCGGCCATGCCCGCGGGCGTGCCCAGCGGCAGGAACAGCCGGCGGCGCTCGCCGGCGCCGATGCCGGCGTCGAGGATCGGATCGGCATAGAGCGAGAAGCCGACCGCGGCTTCCTCGCGGCCATTGCCGTGCAGGATCGTGTAAGTGCCCCCGCGGCCAATCTCGCCGCGCACGCCGCGGGCGAACAGCGAAAAGCCGAGCCAGCTCTGATATTCGAAGCCGTGCCGCTCGGTGGGATCGAGCGTGAGCGCGGCCTGGCCCTGGATGCTGACAGCGATCGCGGCGAGGCCGTCGAGCCTTGTGGCGAGCGCCTTGCCGGCGTCGATCGCGCGGAGGCGCGCGATCGCGGCATCGAACGGGCCGGCTGCCTCGATCAGCGGAAGATAGCGCGCGTCGATCGCGGCGACGCCGGCGGCATCCTTGGCGTCGAGGCGATCGCGCAGCGTTTCGAGCTGGGCGGAGGTGAGGCTGTCGCCAGCCAGGCAATCGACCAGGTCGGGCAAGGTGAAATCGAGCGCGATGCCTTCGACACCACCCGCCTGCAGCGCCTCGATCGCGACGCGCACCACTTCGGTGGCAGCCGCGACGGTATCGAGGCCGATCAGCTCGGCACCGATCTGGCGGGTGGCGCGCAACGGATCGAGCTCGGACGCCGAGAGCTTGATCACCGGACCGGCATAGGAGAGGCGCACCGGGCGCGGATGGTGGCCCATGCGGGTGGCGGCGATGCGGCCGACCTGGGCGGTGAGATCGGGGCGGATCGCCAGCGTGCGCTGCGATACCGGATCGACGAAACGCACCGCATCGCGCAAGCCCCCGGCGGCCTTGAGGCGCGCGCTCAGCTCGTCGGCGAATTCGGCGAGCGGCGGATCGACCTGCTCATAACCATAGGCGCGGGCGACGCCGAGCACCCGGGACTCGAGGCGCGTGGCAGCATCGGCCGCGGGAGGGAGGCGATCGTGGAAGCCTTCGGGAAGGAGGCCGCTCAAAAGCCGTCTCCCCCACGGGGAGAGGGTTGGGAGAGGGGCAGTGCGGCAAGCGCTACGCCGATGGCATGCGCCAGCCCGTCCAGATTGCTCCCCACTTCGTAGTTCGTGAACCGGATCACCTGATATCCCTGCCCTTCAAGCCGCGCCGTGCGCCGCACATCCTGAGCGTCGCGCAACGCGTGCGTGTCGCCGTCGATCTCGATGATCAATCCGCGGGATCGCGCGACGAAGTCGGCGATATACGGCGCAATCACCACCTGGCGAGCAAATTTCACGCCTTCGAACTGCTTGGCGCGGAGGATGCGCCACATTGCCGCCTCGGCGGGCGTGGGATTGGCGCGCATTGCCTTCGCACGTGCGAGCAACGCCTTGTCGGTTTGCGGCACTGCCCCTCTCCCAACCCTCTCCCCGATGGGGAGAGGGCTATACCCTAGTCGCGACCTCGCGGCACACAACTACGCGCGGAGAGGGGCATAAGCCTTCAGAAGCTCAGCGCCATCGCGGTCTTCACGCCCGGGAGCGCACGGACCTTGGCGAGGAGTTCCTCGCTGACCTTGTCGTCGACCGAGAGCAGCAGGATCGCTTCGCCACCCGCTTCGCGGCGGCCGAGGTGGAAGGTGCCGATGTTGACGCCCGCCTCGCCCAGCGTGGTGCCGAGGCGGCCGATAAAGCCCGGCGCGTCCTCGTTGACGATGTAGAGCATGTGGCCGGCGAGATCGGCCTCGACCTTGATGCCGAACAGCTCGACCAGGCGCGGGGCCTGGTTGCCGAACAACGTGCCCGCCACCGAGCGGTCGCCCGCCTGGGTGCCGACGGTGACGCGGACCATCGTGTGGTAATCGCCTTCGCGGTCGTGCCGGACTTCGCGGACGTCGAGCCCGCGCTCCTTGGCGAGGAACGGCGCGTTGACCATGTTCACCGTGTCCGAATGGACGCGCATCAGCCCGGCAAGCACCGCGCCGACGATCGGCTTCTGGTTGAGCTCGGCGGCAGCGCCTTCGCTCTCGATCGCGATGCTCTTGAGATTGTCATGCGCGAGCTGGCCGACAAGGCTGCCGAGCTTTTCGGCCAGCGCCATGTAGGGCTTGAGGCGCGGCGCCTCTTCGGCCGACAGGCTCGGCATGTTGAGCGCGTTGGTGACGCCGCCCGAGACGAGGAAATCGGCCATTTGCTCGGCGACCTGGATCGCGACGTTCACCTGCGCCTCGGTGGTCGACGCGCCGAGATGCGGGGTCGAGACGAAGTTGGGCGTGCCGAACAGCGGATGCTCCTTGGCGGGCTCGACCTGGAACACGTCGAGCGCGGCACCGGCGATATGGCCGCTCTCGAGGCCCTGCTTGAGCGCCGCCTCGTCGATCAGGCCGCCGCGCGCGCAATTGATGATGCGCACGCCGCGCTTGGTCTTGGCGAGGTTCTCGGCCGAGAGGATGTTGCGGGTCTGGTCGGTCAGCGGCGTGTGCAGCGTGATGAAGTCGGCACGCAGCAGCAGGTCGTCGAGCGTCGCCTTCTCCACGCCCATCTCGATCGCACGCTCGGGCGTGAGGAAGGGATCATAGGCGACCACCTTCATGCGCAAGCCCAGCGCGCGATCGGCGACGATCGAGCCGATATTGCCGGCGCCGATCAGGCCGAGCGTCTTGCCGGTGAGCTCGACGCCCATGAAGCGGTTCTTCTCCCACTTGCCGGCCTGGGTGGAGGCGTCCGCCTCCGGCAGCTGGCGGGCGAGCGCGAACATCAGCGCGATGGCGTGCTCGGCCGTGGTGATCGAGTTGCCGAAGGGCGTGTTCATGACGACGATGCCGGCCGCCGAGGCAGCGGGGATGTCGACATTATCGACGCCGATGCCGGCGCGGCCGATGACCTTGAGGTTGGTCGCGGCTTCGAGGATTTCCTTGGTCGCCTTGGTCGAGCTGCGGATCGCCAGGCCGTCATACTGGCCGATGATCGCCTTCAGCTCTTCGGGAGTCTTGCCGGTGATCTCGTCGACCTCGACGCCGCGCGCACGGAAGATCTCGGCGGCCTTGGGGTCCATTTTGTCACTGATGAGGACTTTTGGCATTTTGGTTCTCCACCCCCGTCATCCCCGCGCAGGCGGGGATCCAGGGTTACTGAGTGATTCGCTTGTGACTCTGGATCCCCGCCTTCGCGGGGATGACGATCAGGAGTTGCGTGCTTCGGCGTAGGCCCAGTCGAGCCAGGGGCCGAGCGCCTCGATATCGGCGGTGTCGACGGTGGCGCCGCACCAGATGCGCAGGCCCGGCGGAGCGTCGCGATAGCCGGCGACGTCATAGGCCGCGCCTTCCTTCTCGAGCAGGCCAGCGAACTTCTTGATGAAGGCTTCGTCGGCACCCTCGACGGTGAGGCACACGCTGGTCTTCGAGCGGATGCCGTGCAGCTCGGCGAGATGGCCGAGCCACGGACGCGCGGCAACGATCTTGTCGAGCGCGGCGGCATTAGCGTTCGAGCGGGCGATCAGCCCGTCCAGGCCGCCCAGGCCCTTGGCCCATTCGAGCGCGAAGATCGCGTCCTCGACGGCGAGCATCGACGGGGTGTTGATCGTCTCGCCCTTGAACACGCCCTCGGCGAGCGCGCCCTTGGAGACGAGGCGGAACACCTTGGGCAGCGGCCAGGAGGGCGTGTATTCGGTGAGACGCTCGACCGCGCGCGGGCCGAGGATCAGCACGCCGTGCGCGCCCTCGCCGCCCAGCACCTTCTGCCAGGAGAAGGTGGCGACGTCGATCTTGTCCCAGGGCAGGTCGTAGGCGAACACCGCCGAAGTGGCGTCGGCGAAGGTCAGGCCTTCGCGGTCGGCCGGGATCCACTCGCCGTCCGGCACGCGCACGCCCGAAGTGGTGCCGTTCCAGGTGAAGAGCACGTCGGTCGACCAGTCGAGCACGTCGAGATCGGGGAGCTGGCCGTAATCGGCGCGGACCACGTTCGGCTCGAGGCGGAGCTGCTTGACCGCATCGGTGACCCAACCTTCACCGAAGCTTTCCCAGGCGAGCGTGGTGACGCCGCGGGCGCCGAGCATCGTCCACATCGCCATTTCGAAGGCGCCGGTGTCCGAGCCCGGCACGATGCCGATGCGGTGGGTGTCGGGCAGACGCAGCGCCTCGCGCATCAGGTCGATGCAATATTGGAGGCGGGTCTTGCCGATCTTCGAGCGGTGCGAGCGGCCGAGCGACTCGGTGGCGAGCTTTTCGGGCGACCAGCCCGGGGGCTTGGCGCAGGGACCGGAAGAGAAATAGGGGCGAGCCGGTTTGGTGGCGGGCTTGGCGGCAGACGCAATGGTGGCGTCGGCGGTAGTCGAGTCAGTCATGTAGTCTCTCCTTACAGAGAGCGCGCGCGGCGTTGGGACCGCGTGGCCCGCCGACGGCCCTAGCGGCGGCTTGGCGAAAGTCAATTGCGCGAAATACGGTGTTCGCGCAGTTTTCTGGCGTTAACCATGTGAAGGCAAGGCGATGCTATGGAGCTTGGCATGCGCGTTTTCGGCCTGTTCCTGCCTCTGTTCCTTGCCGGCTGCATGTTCGGCGGCGACGATCGCCCTGCTCCGGCTCCGATTCGCCCGCGCGCTTCGGGCCCGATCACGCTCAATGGCCCGACGCCGCGCGCGACGCAGCAATGCTTCGCCGACCTGTCGCGCGAGCAGGTGCGCTATTCGCCGCTTCCCGACCGCGATTTCGGCGGAGGCTGCGTCGTCACCGGAGCGGTGCAGCTGATCGACATCGGGGTGCCGGTGACCGGATTGAAGTCGATGAAGTGCGGCCTGGCGCGCAGCTTCATCGCCTGGGTGCGCTTTGCCGTCGCCCCGGCGGCGCGACAGATATTGGGGAGCGACCTGGTCAAGGTCGAGACCTATGGCACCTATTCGTGCCGCGGGATCATCGGCGGCGGCGCAGCGACCGTGAACCGCATGTCCGAGCATGGGCTGGCCAATGCCGTCGACGTCTCGGGCTTCATCCTGGCGGACGGGCGGCGCGTTACGATCGAGCGCGACTGGCGAACGGACGACCAACAGGTTCGCGCCTTCCTCGAGACGATCCACGGATCCGCCTGCAAGCGCTTCGCCACGGTGCTGAGCCCGGACTATAACGCCGCGCACTACAATCATCTGCACCTCGACATGGGACGGGGTCCGTTCTGCCGCTGATTGCAGCGGGGGAATATTGGGCTTAAGCCGGACTAAATGAGCGATACGAGAGTTCCGAGCCGCGTCTTCCGCCCTGCCCAGCAGGAAGTCGAAAACGCCAACACGCACAGCGGCACGCCGCAGACCGAGCACCCCGCCTATCGGCTCGCCTTCCAGGACATGGACTTCCTGCTGCGCGACGACCTGCGGCCGGTGCGCTTCCAGCTGGAGCTGCTCAAGACGCAGCTGCTGCTCGACGAGGCACACATCAAGTCGACCTTCGTCATCTATGGCTCGGCGCGCATTCCCGAGCCGAGCAAGGCGGGCGCCCTGCTCGAACTGGCGGAGACGCCGCAGCAGAAGATCATCGCCCAGCGGCTGGTCGAGAAGTCGAAATATTACGACGTCGCCCGCGAACTGGCGCAGCTCGCCTCGAACTTCCCGCTCGACGAGGCGGGGAACCGCCACTTCGTCGTCACCTCGGGCGGCGGCCCGTCGATCATGGAAGCGGCGAACCGCGGTGCGCGCGATGTGGGTGCCGACACGATCGGCCTCAACATCCTGCTGCCCCATGAGCAGGCGCCGAACCCGTACGTCACCCCGGGCCTGTCGATGCAGTTCCACTATTTCGCCCTGCGCAAGATGCACTTCCTGCTGCATGCGCGCGCAGTGGCGGTGTTCCCGGGCGGCTTCGGCACGTTCGACGAGAGCTTCGAGCTGCTCACCCTGATCCAGACCGGCAAGATCGAGCCGATTCCGGTGATCTTCTACGGGCGCGACTTCTGGACCCGCGTCGTCAATTTCGAGGCGCTGGTCGAGGAAGGCGTGGTCTCGCCCAAGGACCTCGACCTGTTCCACATCTGCGAGACCGCGGAAGAGGGCTGGCAGATCGTCCAGGATTTCTGGCGCGACAAGGATCACACGGTGATCGCGCGCCCGCGCCCGGGCATCGACAAGCCCGAGACGGTGCTCAAGCCAGAGTAAGGTAGAGCTCGGCCTCGATCACCCAGTCGGGGCCGTGCTGGCGCCATTTGGCGGTGTAGGCGCCCGACGCCTGCACCGCGCCGGTCGCGGCCGACACACCCTGCCAGGCGCCATGCTCGAAGGCGATCGGCTCGATCGGCGAGGCGAGGATCGTCTCCGGCGTGCGGATGTAGATGCTGCGGTCCGCTGCAGCGAACTCGCGCTTCCAGGCGAGCAATTGCGCCTTGCGGCCGGTGATCAGTGCCGAATCGGTGCCCGCGACGAGCACCACGCCGTTCGCGAGGATCGGGCCGATCGCGGCGAGATCGGCTTCGGCCAGCGCGCGATTGAAGGCTGCGCGGCGCAGGCGGATGGCGAGTTCGGGATTGGGAAGCATGCCCGACCCTAGCTAGGCGGTCCCGAACTCGTCCAGCAGCTGCTCGCGCTGCGGCTCGAAATCGGCGAGCCCCCATTTCCCCGCCATCTCGAGCCCGACGATCGGATCCGAGCGGGTGCTGACGCGCATCGGCGCCAGTTCGCGCCTGCTGTTGGCGCACAGGAAGACCGCGACATCGGGCGTGGTCGGCATATCGGCCGGCTCATCGACGACGACCGCGAGACGCTGGCTCCCGAGCAAGACCAACGAGCCGACCGGAAATACACCGAGCAGGCTGCGAAAGGCGCGCAGCACGCGCGGATCGAAATGGCCGGTGGTGCCCATCATCCAGTCGAGCGCCGCGCCCGGCGACCAGCTGCGCTTATAGGCGCGGTTCGAGGTGACCGCGTCGAACACGTCGCACACCGCCGCCATGCGGGCGTGGATGCTCAGCGTCTCCTGCGAGATGCCCGACGGATAGCCCTTGCCGTCGATCCGCTCGTGATGATGCAGGCACACATCCAGCGCGATCTCGGATTCGATTCCCGAATCGCGCAGCAGCTCATAGCCGCGCAGCGTGTGCGCCTGGACCTTGGCATATTCGTCGAGATCGAGCGGACCGGGCTTGTTGAGCAGCTCCGCATCGATCCTGGCCTTGCCGATATCGTGGAGCAGGCCGGCCAGGCCGATCTCCTGCGTCAGCTCGGGGCTCAGGCGCAATTCGTTGCCCAGCGCGAGCATCAACCCGCAGACCGCGACCGAATGAAGATAGGTATATTCGTCGTGAAGCTTGAACCGGGTGACGCTGGGTAGCGCGGTGGGGCTGCGCGCGACCGAGGCGGCTATCGCAGAGACGACGGGCGCGAGATTGGCAGCCTGGAGCTTTCGTCCGAAACGGATATCCGAGAAAGTCTCGGTGACGGTATCCTTGGCCATGCCAACGATCTGGCGGGCGCGATCGCGCTCCTGGGCGAGGCTGCCGGGCCTGGCGTTGATAAAGAGCTTGGTGGCGGAGAGCCGGCGGACCGGCGCGGTGGGGCGCGGCGCTTCGGCCGGCGGTTCGGCAGTGCCGAAATCGCGCCATTCGCCGGCGTTCAGCCCGCCTTGCTCGGTGCTTCGCTCCGATGGATGCGAAGGCTCCATGCAACCCCCTGGCCTGTGCGGCCTTATGTATCGGGAGATCGTAGGTCCATTTCGGATGTAAGATCAATCAGCCGGCCTGCCAGAATGGGTCAAGCACCGGCTTGGCCGTGCTCAAATTGACGAAGGCCTGCAGCATCTGCTCGAAATGCAGCGCGATGCGCCGGTTATCCTCGATATGGCGTTCGCTGCTCAACACATGGGCGGGCACCATCACGCCGGCGCCGTGCCGCACGACGATACCGCGCGCGATCAACGCTTGGACCCGGCGGCGAATGGTCTCGAAGGGCAGATCGATGGCGCGGGACAGCGCGCGCAACGAGATGGGCTCGCGCACCGCGTCGGGTGGCGGCATGTCCTCGCCGGAATAGAGTTTCGAGAGCTGCGGATCCTCGGTCACGCGGCGGACATTGGCGGCGGTGATCGCCGCCGCGATCGTTCCGGCGGTGACGTCGCCATAAAGCGCTGTGAGCGTCTCGAGCGCGCGCAGGCTGAAGGCGAGGACCAGCCTTTCGACCACGCCGGGCGGCAAGGACGGTGCGGCGTCGAGCGCCCTGGCAGCCGGTCCATAGCCCGCCTCCGCGAGCCGGCGCAGCACGCGCATGAGATCGGCGGCATCCTCGGTAGCAAGGCGGGTGAGGATTTCGCCCTCGAAGAAGCGGGGCGCCACGCTGAAGCCGCTGGGGCCGCGCACCAGCATCTCGGCCGCGACCAACTCGGCCGCGCGCCGCCGCACGGTGGTATGCGGCAGGCGCATCGAATGGGCGATGGCATTGGCGTTGACCGGCCGCCCGAGCGTGGCGGCATCCTCCACGCCGATCCAGCGGCCCGTATCGGGATCGCGATAGGGATGATGCGCGATGCTGCCGCCCAGCACGACTTCGAACACGAAACCGGCGAGCCGCTCCTGCGGCACCAGTGCCAGCCCGCGCCGGCTGCGCGCCAGCAGCAGCTCCGACACCTGGCGCACGACGAGCCGCGTCGACAGCTTGCGGGACTGGGAGCTGGGCATGGGCGTCGCGGCTATCCTGACCCTGGAGAATCAAAAGCGCCGCGGAATCACCCGCGGCGCCCTGCAATTTCGTCGTCGCGCCGCTCTCAGACGCCCTTCTTCTCCGCCTGAACCTTCGCGGCCGGATCCTTGGAAGGCATGCCCTCCGCCGGAGTCGCCTGGTTCGAAAGATTGCCGCCGGGCGCCTTGTCGTCGGTCACATTGCCTTCGGCAGGCGCGGCGCCGGCGGCGGGTGCTGCCGGCAGCGGCAGGTTCGAGCCCTGGCTGTTGAGATAGGCGATCACGTTCGCGCGCTCCTGCGCATCGGGGATGCCCGCGAAGGTCATCTTGGTGCCGGTGGCGAACTTGCGCGGGTTGGTCAGCCACGCGTCCATCTTGTCGAAGTCCCACTTGCCGCCGACGGCCTTGAGCGCATCCGAGAAGGCGAAGCCGCCCTTGCCCTCGGCAATGCCCTCACCCATCGTCGCGTAGAGGTTCGGTCCGATACCGTTGGGGCCGCCCGAATTGATCGTGTGGCAGGCCATGCACTTCTTGAACGAGGCTTCGCCCTTGGCGAGATCTGCGCTGGCCAGGCGAGTCGCGATCGGTGCCACGGCTGCCGCACCGCCTTCGCTGGCTTCCTCGACGCCTTCGATCACATAGCCCATGTGCTCCGGGCGCTCGGCGTGAAAATACATGCCGCTGACAATCGAAAGCCCGAGCGCCGCGATACCGCCCGCAAGTGCCCAGCCCGCGATCGTATTGAACCGATTGTCCATGAAGTGCCCCTGCGGAATAGTTGCGTTCCTTTAAAGCGGGCAATGCAACGAAAGCAAGCGGGGCTTGCGGCATGAAGGTCCGGCGGCTAGCCCCCGCGCGCTATGGAGAATTTCGCAAGCCCGGCGAGGAAGCTCGTCGCGGAGATGACCGAGGCCGCCGCCAGCACGCCCGTGCGCGCCGTCGCCTTTCAGGGCGCGCCCGGCGCCAATTCGCACATTGCGGTGCGCGAAGCCTTTCCCGACGGCCTGCCGCTGCCCTGCTTCTCGTTCGAGGACGCGATCGACGCAGTGAAGGAAGGCCGTGCCGGCTGCGCGATGATCCCGATCGAGAATTCGCTGCACGGCCGCGTCGCCGACATCCATTTCCTGCTGCCCGAATCGGGGCTGTCGATCATCGGCGAGCATTTCCTGCCGATCCGCTACGGGCTGATGGGCCTGGGCCCGATCGAAGGCGTCAAGCAGGCGATGAGCCATCCCCAGGCGCTGGGCCAGTGCCGCCACTGGCTGAAGGCGCAGGGCATCCAGCCGCTCGCCTATCCCGATACGGCGGGTGCCGCCGCGGTGGTCGCCGAACAGGGCGATGCCAGCGTCGCGGCGCTGGCGCCCCCGGGCGCGGCCGCGCTCTATGGCCTGAAGATGTTGGGCGAGGACATCGCCGATGCCGAGCACAACATGACGCGCTTCGTTATCCTGGCGCGCGAGGCGGCGCCGACCGAGGCGGAAGGCCCGGCGATGACCACGCTCGTCTTCGAAGTGAAGAACGTCCCCGCCGCGCTCTACAAGGCGCTGGGCGGCTTCGCGACCAACGGTGTCAACATGACCAAGCTGGAGAGCTACCAGCGCGGCGGCAGCTTCGCGGCGACGGAGTTCTATGCGGACATCGTCGGCAGCCCCACCGAGGCGCCGGTCGGCCGGGCGCTCGAGGAATTGAAGTTCCACACCAAGTGGATGCGCGTGCTCGGCAGCTATCCGCAGGCGCGCGAACGGGCGTAGCGGACACCGAAGGCAGCCAGGTCCACGCCGAAACCTGTTTTCGGCGCGGGAGGCGCTTGCTTGACTCTCACGACGTATCGTTGTGTATAGACAATATATCGTCATCCGAGTCGCCAAATTGCCCCAGATCCACAACCGTATCGCCCTGTTTCGCGCCGAACGCGGGATGAGCCGGCGCGAACTCGCCGAGGCGGTGGGGGTGAACCCCCAGACGATCGGCTATCTCGAGCGCGGCGACTACAGCCCCAGCCTCGAGCTCGGCATGAAGATCGCCGCGGTGTTCGACGCGCCCGTCGAGCTGCTTTTCTCCTTCGCCCCCTTCGAATCGGTCGCCGCGGCACTGCGCCGCGCGGCCGAATGACCCCGGAGACTGCCATGTCCCGTTTCAACCAGCGCCTCTTCGCCAGGCTCGACGCCGCGGCCAGCCTGACCGGCGTGCCCGCGCTTGCCCGGGACGATATCCGCCGCCGCCACTTCCGCTGGCTGCCGATCCTCGCGCTGGCCTGCGCGACCGGTGGGTGGATCTGGGGACTGGCGCGCCCCGAGATGGTCTATTGGGCCTATGGCGCGATCTCGATCGGCTTCGTGATCGGGATCTTCCTGCCGCTGTTCGGGCCGATCAAGCCGTGGGGCGGGCCCAAGCTGGCCGACGAGTTCGACCGTCAGGTGCGCCAGCGCGCCTTCCTCTATGGCTTCGCCAGCGTGACCTTCACAGCCTATCTGGGCATCTGGGTGCTGGTCGGGCTGGCGGCGATCGACAAATGGGACACGCTGCAGTTGATCAACCAGCTGCGAAACTTCGCACACCTTCTGCTGGTGCTCTATCTCGCGGTGCCGACGCTGCAGGCGAGCTGGGCGCTGCGGCCGGTGGAAGAGGATTGAATGAGAACACCACTTCATTCCGTCATGATTGGTTAGCCGCCCTCTGCCCAGGCCGTCAGCAGCGTATGCGCGATGGCATAATGTGGCGGGCCTAGGAACGGTGCAGCGGGGTCGCGGGCGAGCGCCATCCGCACCTCGTCGCGGGTGAACCAGCGGGCGTCCTCCAGCTCATTGGCGTCGATCGCGATATCGTCGTTCAGCGCTTCGCCGATGCAGGCGACCATCAGCGATGCCGGGAAGGGCCAGGGCTGGCTGGCTACGTAACGGACCGCCCCGATCTGGATACCGGCCTCTTCGAACGTTTCGCGCCGCACCGCTTCCTCGATCGCCTCGCCGACCTCGAGGAAACCGGCGAGTGCCGAATAGCGGCCGGGCGGCCAGCTCGGCTGGCGGCCGAGCAGCGCCTTGTCGCCAACTTCCGCGAGCATGATGACCACCGGCTCGACGCGGGGGAAATGCTCGGCGCCGCAATTGGGGCAATGCCGCGACCAGCCGGCGTGGCCGATCACCGTGGCCGACCCGCAATTGGCGCAGAAACGGTGGCGGCCGTGCCAGAAGACCAGGCTGCGCGCGGCGGCATAATTGGCGGCATCGGGCGCGGCGAAGCGATCGAGCAGTGCGAACATCGCCGGCGATCGGCCCATCGGCACGGGCTCGTCATCGGGCAATGCGGACACGAAGCGTGGCACACCCTGGTCATGGCCGAGGAAGAGCAGCGGCCCCCGCGCCTCGGCCAAGTCGGTCCAGGTCAGCCGGCCGTCCTCGTCGAGCACCGGGTCCAGGCCGGTGAGCACCAGCAGCCGTGCGCGCGCATCCGCGAGCGCCGCCGCGAGCAGTTCGGGCTCGTGGCGGACGCGGTCGGCGCGGTCGAGCGTGTTGCCGGTGAAGCCGGGCAGCTTCATTTGGAGATATCGGCGTAGATCGCCTTGGAAGCCTCGCGCTTGAGCGGCGTGTCGCCGAACAGGTTGATCATCACCGTGCCGCGGACCTTGTGGACCGGATCGACCCAGCCGATCGTGCCGGCAGCGCCGCCCCAGCCATAGGTGCCCTTGCCCGGGCCGCCCGGCACATCGGCGAGATAGACCGAGCCGCCCGCGCCGAAGCCGAGCTGGACGCCGGTATCCTTGCCGGTCTCGTTGAGGATCGACGTGTCCGCGCCCGCCGGCAGCAGGTTCGACATCGCGATCGCCACCGTCTCGGGCTTGAGGATGCGCGCGCCGTCCAGCTCGCCGCCGTTGAGCAGCATGTGGAGGAACCGGTCATAGTCGCGTGCCGACATGACCAGGCCCGCGCCGCCATAGGGGAATTCGGGCTTCTTCAGATAGATCGAGCTGGCCGCCGGATCGGCAGGCGCCCGGGTCGCGCCGATATTGGCATAGACGGTGGCGAAATTGCCGGCCTTGTCCGCCGGCACCTTCCAGTAGCTCTCGTCCATCTTGAGCGGCGTGAAGATGCGCGTGTTGACGAACTGGTCGAAGGGCATGCCGGCGGCGACTTCGATCACGCGGCCGAGAATGTCGAGGCCGATCGAATAGCTCCACTTGGCGCCGGGTTCCGCGATCAGCGGCAGCGTCGCGGTGCGGTTGGCGAACTCCTCGAGGCTGTCGGGGCGCGCGGCCGCCATCTGGACTTCCATCTGGGCGTTCACCTGGGCCGGGTTGATGCCAAGCCGGTTATACTCGTCGAGCAAAGGCCCCTTGGTGATGATGTTGTAGCCCAGGCCCGCGGTGTGGGTGAGCAGGTTGCGCACCGTGATCGGCTTCGTCGCCGGGCGGGTGGTCAGGTCCTTGGAGGGATCGACCAGCACCTTCATGGTCTTGAATGCCGGGATGAAATCGCTGATCGGCTGGTCGAGGCCGAGCTTGCCTTCCTCGACCAGGATCATCGCGGCGATGCCGGTGATCGGCTTGGTCATCGAATAGACGCGCCACAGGCTATCGGCATCGGCCTGGTGGGCGCTCGCCTCATCGGCGACGCGGCCTTCGCTGACCACGGTAATCGTGCCATTGGGACGGCCGGTGAGGATGACGATGCCGGGCACCTTGCCCTCGGCGACATAGCGCCTGGCGAGCGCGGTCTCCGCGGACACATCGGGCGCAGCGGGCGGCTTGGGGGCGGTCTGCGCGAATGCGGGCGATGCCAACGCCACCAGGCCGAAGCCAAAACCGATCAGACCGCGCATAGCACTCTCCTGAATGTCCGTGCCGCCTTGGCGAACACAGTGGGCAATCCGGCCGATTCGAGATCGGCGATCGGCCACCACTCACCTGCAACGACGGCGCCTGCATGCGACGGGATCGTTGCAGCCGCAAGTCCGACATCCAGGTTGAAATGGGTGAAGCCGTGGCTGACCGTCTCGCCGAGCACTTGCCAGTGCGCCTCGGCCGGCGCGCCTTCGAGGCCGGGTGCCGAATCGACCCAGGGACCGGTGGGCAAGGCGCGCATGCCGCCGAGCAAGCCCTTGTCCGGGCGGCGGACGAGCAGCACCTGCCCCTCCCGCTCCAGCCAGAACATCGTGCCGTGGCGCTGGGGCTTGGGCGGCTTGGCGGCCTTGACCGGGAAGCGTTCGGGCGCGCCCGAGGCGAAGCCAGCGCAATGCTCGCGCAAGGGGCAGAGCAGGCAGCGCGGGCTCCGGGCGGTGCAGATGCCACTGCCCAGGTCCATCATCGCCTGGGCGAAGTCGCCGGAGCGCGTGTCCGGGGTGACCGAATCGGTGAGTGCGTAGATCCCGGCCCTGGCGCGGGGCAGCGGCTCCTCGACGGCGAACAGCCGCGAGACGACGCGCTCGACATTGGCATCGACCACCACGGCGCGCCGGCCAAAGGCGATCGCCGCGATCGCCGCCGCGGTGTAGCCGCCGACGCCGGGCAGTTCGCGCAGCGCCCGTTCGGTGTCGGGGAAGCCGCCGCGCCGTGCCACTTCGCGGGCACAGGCGAGCAGATTGCGGGCGCGGGCATAATAGCCGAGCCCCGCCCAGGCGGCCATGAGGTCGGCGTCCTCGCTTGCTGCAAGCGCCTCGACGCTCGGCCAGGCCCGGGTGAACTTGTCGAAATAGGGAATGACGCTGGCCACTTGCGTCTGCTGCAGCATCACCTCCGACAGCCAGACGCGATAAGGGTCCGGCGCATTGGCACCGGGCCGCGCGCGCCAGGGCAGATCGCGGGCATTGCGGTCATACCAGGGGAGCAGCGCAGCGGCGATTGCGCGAGGGGCGTTGTCGGGCACAGGGCCCTATGGCATGGGTTGGTGGAAATGACGAAGCCCCCCAGGACCACGACCCGCCAGCCGGCCCCGGTGCCGCCGCGCGCGCTCCGCGCCCGCTCGGTCTCCGAGCTGCTGCCCGATGTCGGCCGGGCGAGCTTCCGCAAGTTCGGCTTCGTCCAGCATTCGATCGTCAGCCGCTGGGTGGAGATCGTCGGCGAGCGCTATGCCCGCGTCTCGGCACCCGAATCGATCCGCTTTCCCCAGGGCAAGCGCGAGCAGGGGGTGCTCCACCTGATCGTATCGGGCGCGCATGCCCCGACGATGCAGCATATCGCGCCCGAGATCGTCGAGCGGGTGAACCGCTTCTTCGGCTATGCCGCGGTCGCCAAGCTCGCCATCCGCCACGGCCAGATAAAGGCGCCCGAAAAGGCAGCGCCTCCGCCCAGCCTGAAGCCGCTCAGCGAAGCGATGGGCGAGAGCCTGCGCGGCATCGCCGACCCCGAGCTCAAGGCCGTGCTCGAAGCGCTGGCCGCCGGCGTGGTGGCGAGCGACGAGAAGCCCAAGATCGGCCGGATCGACTGATGCGCACTCTGTTTGCAATTTCCGGCGCCGCGGTGCTGGCCCTGATCGGCGGCGCTTCGGCGCAGCAGGCCAAACCCGCCCAGAACTGGGAAGCGACGGTCGTGATGACCCCGCAGGGCGGCTATCGCCAGGGCAATCCCGATGCGCCGGTCAAGCTGGTCGAATATGGCTCGCGCGGCTGCCCGACCTGCGGGCGCTTCGCCGCCGAGGGCGTGCCGGCGCTGCGCCGCGACTATATCGCCAGCGGCAAGGTGAGCTACGAGTTCCGCGACTTCCTGATCCACGGCGCGCCGGACCTGGCGATGGCGCTGCTCAACCAGTGCGTGCCGACGCAGCGTTTCTTCCCCGTGCTCGACGCGCTCTTCGCCAACCAGCGCCAGTTCGAGGACAGGCTGGTCAAGCTGGTCGAGACCAAGCAGGCCGATGCCTGGCAGAAGCTGCCGGCGCCGCAGATGGCGACACGCTTTGCCGAGGGCATGGGCCTGATCGCCTTCATGCAGACGCAGGGCCTGCCAGAGGCGAAGGCGCGCCAGTGCCTCGCCGACCCCAAGCTGATCGCCCGCATCGCCAAGACCAATGCCGACGCGGTGGCGGTCTACAAGGTCAACAGCACCCCATCTTTCATCGTCAACACGCGCAAGGTAAGCGCCTTTAGCTGGGACAGGCTGCTGCCCGAGCTCTGGGCAAACGGCGCCTGAATTCGAATATCTGGAGAAGGCATCTTTATGCGTACCAAATTGGCCATGGTCCTGATCCCGCTCCTCACGCTCGCGGCGTGCGGCGGCGACGACAAGGGCAACAGCAGCGCGGCCGTTTCCTCGGCGACGCCGGTCGCCTCCGTCACTGCGCCCGCCGGCAAGGCATGGGTCGACACGATCGCCAAGACCAAGGACGGCGGTTACCTTCAGGGCAATCCCAATGCGCCGATCAAGCTGGTCGAGTATGGCTCGCGCAACTGCCCCTATTGCGGGATGTTCGGCCGCACCGCGCCCGAGCCGCTGCGCGCAAAGTACATCTCGACGGGCAAGGTCAGCTGGGAATTCCGCGACTTCCTGATCCACGGCGCCCCCGATCTGGCGGCAGCGCTGCTCAACCAGTGCGTGCCCGACGAGAATTTCTTCCCGGTGCTCGACCGGTTCTATGAGAACCAGGACCATTTCCTCGAGCGCACCGAGGCGCTGGTGAAGACCCAGCCGCAGCTGGCCCAGCAGCTCCAGCAGCTGCCGCCGCCCCAGGCCGCGGTCGGCTTTGCCGAGCAGCTCGGCATGATCGATTTCATGAAGCAGATCGGCGTGCCCGAAGCCAAGGCGCGCCAGTGCCTGGCCGACAAGGCGAAGATCGACGAGATCGCCAAGGTCAATGCCGATGGCGCCACCGTCTATGGCGTGAACTCGACGCCGAGCTTCTTCATCAACGGCAAGAAGGTCGAGGCCGGCACCTGGGAGCAGCTCGAACCGCTGCTCAAGGCGGCGGGCGCGCGCTGACGCCGCGGCGCTAGGGGGCCGCCGTGCAGATCAAGCGGCTGCGGCTGACGGGCTTCAAGAGCTTCGTCGACCCGGCTGATCTGCGCATCGAGCCGGGGCTGACGGGAATCGTCGGCCCCAATGGCTGCGGCAAGTCGAACCTGCTCGAAGCGCTGCGCTGGGTGATGGGCGAGACCAGCGCCAAGTCGATGCGCGGCGCCGGCATGGAAGACGTGATCTTCGCCGGCACCGCGACTCGGCCGTCGCGCGACTTCGCCGAAGTCTCGATCCAGGCCGACCAGGTCGGCGAGGATGACGAGATGGAAGTCGTCCGCCGCATCGAACGAGGCGCCGGCTCCGCCTATCGGATCAACGGCCGCGACGTCCGCGCCAAGGACGTCGCCCTGCTCTTCGCCGATTCGGCGACGGGCGCGCACTCGCCCGCTTTGGTCAGCCAGGGGCGGATCGGCGCGATCATCCAGGCCAAGCCCGGCGAGCGCCGCGCGATGCTGGAAGAGGCGGCCGGCATCGCCGGCCTGCACGTGCGCCGCAAGGATGCCGAACAGCGCCTGCGTGCGACCGAGGCCAATCTGGTGCGGCTCGACGAAGTCATCGGCGACCAGGAGAACCGCGCCGCGCAACTGAAGCGCCAGGCGCGCCAGGCCGAGCGCTACCGCGAGCTTTCCGACAAGATCCGCGTGGCCGAGGCGCGGATGATCTTCGCACGCTGGCGCGATGCCGCGGCGGCGGCGGATGCTGCCAAGAAGGAAGCGGTGGCGGCCGAGATACTGGTCGCCGCGCGAACCCAGGCGCATGATTCGGCAGTGGCGGTGCAGCAGGCCGCGGCGGAGAAGCTCGCCACGTTGCGCGCCGAGGCGCTGAGCGTGCGCGACAAGGCGACCGAGGCGATGCACGGCCTCGCGACTTTGCGCTCCGAACGCGCGACGGTCGAGCGGCGCCTCCAGGAATTGCAGGATTCGGTGCGCCGGCTGGAGGAGGATCGCGGCCGCGAGGGCGCACTCGCCCGCGACGCCGCCGAGGCGCTGGCGCGGCTGGAGGAGGAGACCAAAACGCTCGACCGGCGCATCACCGACGCAGCGGTACGGATGCCCCATCTCGATGCGGCGCTGACCGAGGCCGAGCGCGCCGCGCGCGATGCCGAAGTGGCGCTGGCCCAGGCGCTGGCGGCGCAGGCGAGCGAAGCAGCCGAGGCCCGTGTTGCCGAAGCCGCGCTGGCGGCGGCGCGCACGCGGGCCGAGCGATCGGAGCGCGACCGGGCGCGGATCGATGCCGAGCTGAAGGCGCTGCCCGACCCCGAGCCTTTACACGCCGAGAAGCAGCGCGCCGCCGAGGCGCGGGCCCAGGCGGTCCGCCAGGCGGAGAGTGCGCGCACGGGGCTCGCCCGCGCCGATGCCGAGGAACGCACCGCGATCGAGGCGCGCAACCATGCCCAGGCCGGGCGCGCCACGGCGCATGCCGAGCTGGCCCAGCTCGACAGCGAAGCCGCTGCGCTGGCCAAGGCGACGCGACCTTCGGACAAGGACCGGCTGCTCGACAAATTAAAGGTCGATGCGGGATACGAGCGCGCGCTGGCGGCAGCCTTGGGCGACGATCTCGAGGCCGGGCTCGATACCAGCGCCGAGCGCTATTGGGCCGGGGCCGAGCCTCAGGCCGGCGATCCGGGTGCGCCTGCGGATACTTCGCCGCTCGGCCGGCATGTCCAGGCGCCGGCGGGGCTGGCACGACGGCTGGCGCAAGTGCTGGTTGCCGAGGAGGACAAGGGCCAGATGCTCGCGGTCGGGCAAAGGCTGGTTACGCTTGGCGGAATCCTGCGGCGCTGGGACGGCTATGTCGCCAGATCGGGCGGTGCGGCGGCAGCCGAGCGGCTGGTGCGGGTCAACCGCCTCGCGGCGATCGAGAAGGCGCGGCCGGCGGCAGTGCGCGCGGTCGAGAGCGCCGACAAGGAACTGGCGCGGATCGAGGAGAACATCACCGAGGCGCGCCGCGCGGCCGCGGATTGCCGGCGGGTGCTCGAACATGCCGACAATGCGGACCGCGAGGCGGGGCGCGCCGAGGACCGCGCTACCTCGCAGCTCGAACGGCTCGATTCGCAGCGCGCCGATCTCGACACGCGCATCCGCCGCGTCGCCGCCGAGCAGGACGAGGCCGCCACCGAGAGCAACCGCGCCGAGGCGGCCAAGGCGGCTTTGCCCGACGGCACCGAAACGCGCGCACGGGTGGCATCGCTCTCCGCCGACGCCGAGACCAAGCGCGCCGCCGCCGCTTCCGCCCGCGCCGAGCGCGGCACGCTGGAGCGCGAGATTTCCGCCGCGCGCGAGCGCCATGCCGCGGCGGGCGCCGAGGCCAAGAGCTGGAAGTCGCGTGCCGGCGAAGCGGTGCGGCGCGGGGCCGAGATGGAGAAGCGCGCGGTGCAGCTCGCCGAGGAGAGCGCAGCGCTTGCCGGCCGCCCCGCCCAGCTCGACGCCCAGCTCGCCGAAGCCGAAGCCGCGACCGAGAAGGCGCGGATCGAAAGCGCCGCCGCCCAGGCCGCCGAGCGCGAAGCCGAGATGGCGGTGCGCGAGACCGAGGGCGCGGTGCGCGGCGCCAACGAGATATTGGCCCAGGCCCGCGAAGCGCGCGCCGGTGCGGTCGCTCGCGCCGAGAACCAGGAGATGCGCAGGATCGAGATGGGCCGCATCTCGGGCGAGCGCTTCGAATGCCCCCCTCCCCTCCTCCCCCAGAAAGCCGGATTCGACGAAGCCACGGTGCGTGCGCCCGAGGAGGAGTCGACCGCCCACGAACGGCTCAATGCCGAGCGCGAACGTATCGGGCCGGTCAATCTGGTCGCGGAGACCGAGCTGGCCGAGCTCGAAGCCGCCTTCACCACCAATGCCGCCGAGCGTGACGAGCTGCACCAGGCGGTCAACCAGCTGCGCGGCTCGATCGGCACGCTCAACCGCGAAGGGCGGCAACGATTGCTGGCCGCATTCGAAGCCGTCGACCAGCATTTCCGCCGGCTGTTCTCGACGCTGTTCAATGGTGGCCAGGCGCATCTTGAGCTGATCGATTCGGACGATCCACTGGAAGCCGGGCTCGAGATCATGGCGCAGCCGCCGGGCAAGAAGCTCCAGTCGTTGACCCTGCTTTCGGGCGGCGAGCAGGCGCTGACCGCGGTTGCGCTGATCTTCGCGCTGTTCCTGACCAACCCGGCGCCGATCTGCGTGCTCGACGAAGTCGATGCGCCATTGGACGACGCCAATATCGACCGCTTCTGCGACCTGCTCGAAAAGATGACCGAAGAGACCGCGACCCGCTACCTGATCGTCACCCACAATGCCGCGACGATGAGCCGCATGCACCGGCTGTTCGGCGTGACGATGGTCGAGCGCGGGGTGAGCCGGCTGGTCTCGGTCGATCTCGGCGGCGCGGAGAATCTGCTGGCGGCGGAGTGATCGTGATCGAGTTCGTGTTCGAAGCGATCGTCGAGACCCTGACTTGGCTTGTCTCGGAGCGTTTCGGCCGCCGCGCCGAATGGCTGGTGGTGATTGGCAGCATTTGTTTCGTCGCGCTGTTGCTTGCGCTCCTCTATTGGTGGGCATCGCAACCATGAACGGCTTTCCCCAGATCGCCGTTTCAATGCGCCGAGGCCGATCCAGCGACGCGCCTCGGTCGATCTCGGCGGCGCGGAGAATTTTGCTGGCAGCGGAGTAGACAGGATGCGATCGAATCTTTGGATCGGCTTGGCCTTGGCGGCATTCTCCGCTGGCCCCGCCTTCGCGCAGGACAAGCCGCAATCGACCAGCAAGCAGGCCGAGGATATCGCCGCGCAGCCCGCCAAGGATGTCGGCGTGGTCAAGACCAAGATCCCGCCGGCGCTCCAGCGCGCAGGCGCCGACCCCTATGGCCTTTCCGGCCTGTCGAAATGCCGAGCCATCGCCGGCGCGTTCAATGCACTGAGCGAGGCGCTCGGGCCCGACCTTGTGGCGGACAGCGACCCCAGGAAGAGCCATAAGCTCAAGGTCTCCGGCGACACGGTGGCGGGGCTGATCGTGCCGTTTCGCGGCATCGTCCGCGAAGTGAGCGGCGCGGCATCGGCGCAGCGTCAACTGGAGGCGGCGATCGCGGCGGGCTTTGCGCGGCGCGGCTTCCTGCGCGGGGTCTACCAGACCCGCGGCTGCAAGCCGGCGCTTTGATGGGCCGCCAGCAATTCCCTCGCGTCCCGCTGTTCGATGCGCCGACGCCGATCCAGCGGCTGGAGCGGATCGAACAAGCTTTGGGGCTGAAGGGCGCGCGGCTGTTCGTGAAGCGCGATGACCTGATGGGGCTGGGCGGCGGCGGCAACAAGCTGCGCAAGCTGGAATATCTGCTCGGCGCGGCGATCGAGCAGGGTTGCGATACCTTCATCACCACCGGCGCGCGGCAATCGAACCACGCCCGGCTGAGCGCGGCGGCCGCCGCGCGGATGGGTCTGGCGGTCGAGCTGATGCTGACCGACACGGTGCCGCGCGCGGACGACGCATATCTCCATAACGGCAACCAGCTGCTCGACGCGCTGTTCGGCGCGGCGGTGCATCATTTGCCGCGCGGGAGCGACGCACTCGCGGCGGCGCATATGCGGGCCGAGGAACTGAAGGCTGAGGGCCGCAAACCCTATGTGGTCGGCGCGGGCGGCTCCTCCCCAGTGGGAGCGCTTGGCTATGCTTCGTGCGCAACGGAGATCCGGGCGCAGGAGGCGGGGCTGGGATTTTCCTTCGGGACGATCGTGGTCGCCAATGGCAGCCATGGCACCCATGCCGGGCTGGTCGCGGGCATGGCCGCTGCGGGGGACGATCCGCGGCGCGTGCTGTCGTTCACAGTGCTCGCCGAGCTGGCCGAGGCCGAACGCGGCACGCTCGCGCTCGCCCATCAGACCCACGCGCTGCTCGGCGGCTGGGAGATACGGCCCGAGGCGATCCGGATCGACGGTTCGCAGCGGGGCGAAGCCTATGGCATCCCGACCGAGGCAATGCTCGCCGCGGTGCGGCTGATGGCACGGCAGGAGGGGCTGCTGATCGATCCGGTCTATAGCGGCAAAGCGTTCGCAGGCATGCTCGCCGGCTTGCGCGAAGGGTCGCTGCAGGGCGATGTGCTGTTCGTGATGACGGGCGGGACGCCGGGGTTGTACGCGTACCAGCCGGCGTTTGCCGCCTGATCGTCATCCCGGCGAAGGCCGGGATGACGGTTATTGACCGAGGATCCGCCGGTAGAGCTGGATATAATTCTCCGCCATCGCCTCGACCGAGAAATGCGCCGCCACCCGCGCACGGCAGGCGGCGCGGTCGATGCGCTCGACCTGGCCCAGCGCGGTGATCGCTGCCCCGACCGAATCGACCAACAGGCCAGTCTCAGGCGTGATCAGTTCCGGCATACTCCCCCGATCGATCGCGATCACCGGGGTGCCGCAGGCCATCGCTTCGACCACCGACAGGCCGAAGGGCTCGTCGAAATTGATCAGATGGAGCAGCGCCTGCGCCTTGCCGAGCGCGCGCAGCCGCTCTTCGCCGCCGACGGGGCCGTGATAGACGATGCGCTCGTCCAGATGCGGCGCGACTTCTCGGTCGAAATAGCCCTGGTCCTGGATGATGCCGTAGAGGTTGAGCCGCCGCCCGGTCGAGCGCGCGACCTGGATCGCTTCGGCCGCGCCCTTGTCCGGGTGCATGCGGCCGAAGAACAGCAGATCCTCGCCGCCGTCCGCTTCGAAGGGGAATTCGGCGAGGCGAATGCCGTGATGGATCGTCGCGGCATATTTGAGCGCGGGGTGCCGATCGGCGTCGCTGATCGCGACGAAATGCACGCGATCCTCGAACGGCTTGTACATCGGCAGGATGCGGTCGCTGGAAAAACCGTGGATCGTCGTCACCATCGGCGTGTCGATGAGCGGGGCATAGGCATGGGCCGGGAAGTCGGCCTGGTTGTGGATCAGGTCGAACTTGCCGGCCTGGGCGAACAGATGCGACTGATGGGCATATTCCCAGACCTTGGCATCGACCGACGGGTCTTCCTCATAGCCCGCCGGGACCACGCCATCGAGCGTGGCGGCGGTGATCGAGTCCTTCGTGGCGAACAATGTCACGTCGATCCCGCGCGCGACCAAAGCCTCTGTGAGCAGGCTCGTCACCAATTCCCACGGGCCATAGTGCCGCGGCGGCGTGCGCCACGCGATCGGCGCCAGCATTGCGATTTTCATCCGAGGATAAAGCCTTCGTTCGGGGAGAGCAGCGCGGGATCATTGCCGCCGCGCGCCGAGGCGAGGACAGTGAAACCCTCCGCCCATTCGGGAATGGCGAAGCCCTGGGGCTTGTCGCCGAGATTGAGCACCACCAGCATGCGGTCATGCTCGTGGCGGCGCTCGAATGCGAGCAGGTCGCCGTCGCAATCGACGGCATGATAATCGCCCAGCGCCAGCGCGGGATGCTCGTGGCGCAGGAACAGCAGCTTCTGGGTGAGGCGCCATATCGAGGCGGGGTCGCCGCGCTGCGCCTCGACATTGCGCTCCAGCCAATCGGGATGAATCGGCAGCCACGGGTCGGCGGCGCTGAAGCCGGCGTTATCGGTCGCGTCCCAGGCCATCGGGGTACGCACCGGATCGCGGCCCATACCGATGCCGGGCTCGCGCAGCTCGCGCGGGTCCTGGACCATATCGGCAGGGATGCTCACATCCTGCATCCCGATCTCGTCGCCATAATAGAGCGTCGGCGTGCCGCGCAGGGTGAGGAGCAGCATCATCGCGACGCGGGCCTGCGCGGAGCCGACGCGCGTGGCGATGCGCGGGCGGTCGTGATTGCCGAGCACCCAGTTCGGCCAGCCGTCCGCCGGCAGCGCCCCTTCATAGTCGGCGATCCTAGCGGCGAGGCTGCGCGCGTCCCAGTCGGCACCGATCAGCTGGAAGTTGAAGGGCAGGTGGACGCCCGGCTGCTCGGCGGTGCCGTAATAGCCGACCAGCTTGGGCACCGGCAGGTAGATCTCGCCGATCAGGACGCGTTGCTCACCTTTGGCGCCGTATTCGTCGGCGATGACGCGCATCTCGCCGGCAATGTCGTGCACTTCGGGCTGGTCGGTCGAGTGGAGTTGGTGGACGCGCGTGTAATCGGGCTGGCCCGGCGCCCATTCGTCGTTCGCCGGATTATCCGGCAGGTCGATATGCTTGACCATGTGCCACAGCACGTCGATCCGGAACCCGTCGATCCCGCGCGCGAACCAGAAGCGCAGCACGTCGAGCATCGCCTTTCGCACCGCCGGGTTGCGCCAGTTGAGGTCGGGCTGCTCCTTCAGGAAGGCGTGGTAATAATATTGGCCGGTGGCCTCGTCCCATTCCCAGGCCGAGCCGCCGAAATCGCTGATCCAGTTGTTGGGCGGCGAGCCATCGGGCTTGGGATCGCGCCAGATATACCAGTCGCGCCGCGGATCGTCGCGCGCCGAGCGGCTCTCCTGGAACCAGGGATGCTGGTCCGAGGTGTGGTTGGGCACCAGGTCGAGCAGCAGGCGGATGCCGCGTTCGTGCGCTGCCGCCAGGAGTGCATCGAAATCCTCGAGCGTGCCGAAGCGCGGATCAATCCCGCAATAATCGGCGACGTCATAACCGAAATCCGCCATCGGGCTGGGAAAGATCGGCGAGATCCAGATCGCATCGACGCCGAGCGCCTTGAGGTCGTCGAGCCGGCTCTCGATGCCCTTGAGGTCGCCGATGCCGTCGCCGTTCGAATCCTGGAAGGAGCGCGGATAGATCTGGTAGATGACGGCCGATTTCCACCATTCGGTCATGCCGCGCTTCCTCCTACTTCGTCATCCCGGCGAAAGCCGGGCCCCAAAGCCAAGCAGCGCAGTCCCTTGTGACCCTGGGCCCCGGCTTTCGCCGGGGTGACGGAAGGGAGTGAAGTCACTTGAAACGCTCCTTCGAAATGCGGGTGATCCGACAGGCGAGATCGGCCTCGCCGCTGGCCGCGATATAGTGGTCGCCGGCATCGGCCACGCCGGTGGTGAACACCACGGGGGTGGGCAGATAGAGCTGGTGCGCGATCGGATCGGTGAGCGCGGGGCTGGCCTCGATCAGCGGCACCTCGTCCTCCAACCGGAGGATCTTCGAAGGATCGTCCTTGTCGAGCAGCGCCCAGAAGCTGCGATAGATGCCGACCGCGTCCTTCTTCTCGACGCCGTGATAGATCAGCATCCAGCCTTCGGGGGTGAGCACCGGCTGGCTGCCGCCGCCGATTCGCTGGGTCGAGCTGGTGCCCTTGCGCGCGCGGATTCCCGGCGTGTCGAGCGGCTTCCAGTGGAGGCCGTCGGGCGACTGGGCCATGTTGATCGAGGGGCCGCCGAGCCAGGGCGAATCGTCGGGATAGGCGAAATAGACCTCGCCCAGTGGCCGGGTGAGCGCCATGTACTTGCCGCCCGGCTTGCCCTCGAACAGGATCATGTCCTTGTTCTGGTGGTCGAGCACGACGCCGAGCAGCTTGTAGTCGAGCCCGTTCACCGAATGGTACATGGCGGTGCAGTGGCGCTCGGCCGAGACGCCGCAGACGGTCATCCACCAGCTGCCGCCGACCAGGCTGATCCGCGCATCCTCGACGCCGTAATCCATGAACGAGGCCGAGGGCTGGATCGCCTTGTCGTAATGGACCTTCACGATCCGGCTCGCGTCCTTGCTCAGCTCGACCGGGAGCAGCCAGGACAGCGAGGTGAGGCCGAGCAGGCGCGGGTTGCGGTCCTTCAATGCGAACTGGCGCGGATCGTCCATGTCGATGCCGGCGACGGGGTGGCGATCCAGGACATAGCCCTTGGGTGTCCAGCGGATCGCCCGCGCGCTGTCGCCGTCAATCGGATCGCGCAGCGCCTCGGCGACGCGGACCATCAGCAGGAGATTGCCGCCCGGCAGCCGCGCGAAGCCGGGGTTGAAGGCGCCGAGCACATGCGTCGGCTCGTCCACGCCGTTGCGCAGGGGCGAGCGTGTCAGGTCGACATCGTCGGGGCGGAAGATCAGGAAATCATCGTCCGCCGCCACGTGTCTGCTCCCCTCAACAGGTCGGAATCTGGCTTTCCCCGCCTTCGCGCCGGTACTTGCCGTCTCGCCAAAGGTATCGTTCGGCGAAGGATCGGGTTCCCTCGAATTTCACGGTGAAATCCTGGCCCTTGCGGATCGTCGCGATCTTGCCCCGGATCGACTGGGGCTTGTCCTCCACTGCCCCGCCATCGTCATAGACGGACTGGAAGGACGCGATCTCCCTGGGCCCCTCGGGCAGCAGCTCGACCAGGCTGGTATAGCTGCAGGTGTAACCCTGCCAGGTGCCGCCACCCTCGGCATAGATCACCGGCTGGTCGGCGAACTTGTCGCTGATCGACCATTCGGCGAGATCGCCGAAGCTGCCGCTCTCGGCCGCCTTGGGATAGGATTTGCGCAGCTTGAAGCCTGCGCCGTCGGCCTGGAGATAATGGACCGCGATCGTGCCCGAATCGACATGCGCGGCGTCGGGCACATGGCCATGGCTGACCAGCACCGGGCCGAACGCCGTGTCGATGAGCTTGTTGTCGTCAAAGGTGATCGGGCCCTGTTTCGGCCCCTCGGGATAGACCAGCTTCACTGCGGCGGCGAGGCGCGCGGCGGAGTCTATCATGGGAGACGGGCTCGGGCTTGGCGTCGGCGCGGGCTTCGGCGCCTGGTTGCCGCCGCACCCCGCCAGCAGCAGCGCCGGCAACAGCAGGGCTGCGGGCCGCCTCATTTCTCGTCCCGCATCTGCGTGTGGTGGCGGATCACTTCGTCGATGATGAAGCGCAGGAACTTCTCGGAGAATTCGGGATCGAGATCCGCGGTCTTGGCGAGATCGCGCAGCCGGGCGATCTGGCGATCCTCGCGGCCGGGATCGGCCGGCGGCAGCCCCGACTCCGCCTTGTAGCGCCCCACCGCCTGCGTCACCTTGAAGCGCTCGGCGAGCAGGAACACGAGCGCGGCATCGATATTGTCGATGCTCTGGCGATAGCGGTTGAGCGTGTCGTCGGACATGGCCGCCTCTTTGCGCGGGGACGTAAGGTCACGCAAGCCTTGCCTTTGTGCGCCGCACCCGCCAGAGGCTATGGCATATGAGCGCCACGATCCATCGCCTCGGCGGCGGCCCCGCCCCTTCGCTCGATCCGATGATGGCGCTGGTCGCCCAGGACATGAACCTCGTCAACGCAGTGATCCTCGATCGCATGCAATCCGAGATTCCGCTGATCCCGGAGCTGGCGGGCCATCTGATCGCCGGCGGCGGCAAGCGGATGCGGCCGATGCTGACTCTCGCGAGCGCCAGGCTGCTCGGCTATTCGGGCGCGCGCCACCACAGGCTCGCCGCTGCGGTGGAGTTCATCCACACCGCCACGCTGCTCCACGACGATGTCGTCGACGGATCGGACCTGCGCCGCGGCCGCCGCACCGCCAACATCATCTGGGGCAACCCGGCGAGCGTGCTGGTCGGCGATTTCCTGTTCAGCCGCTCGTTCGAGCTGATGGTCGAGGATGGCAGCCTGAAGGTGCTCAAGATCCTGAGCAACGCCAGCGCCGTGATCGCGGAAGGCGAAGTCAACCAGCTCACCGCCGTGCGCCGGCTCGACCTGAGCGAACAGCGCTATCTCGACATCATCGGCGCCAAGACCGCCGCCCTGTTCGCCGCCGCCTGCAAGATCGCAGCGGTGGTGGCCGAGCGTTCGGAAGCCGACGAAGCCGCGCTCGACGCCTATGGCCGCAACCTCGGCATCGCCTTCCAGCTGGTCGACGACGCGATCGATTACGTCTCGGACGCGAGCACGATGGGCAAGGATGCGGGCGACGATTTCCGCGAGGGCAAGATGACGCTGCCTGTCATCCTGGCCTATGCCCGGGGCGACGAGAGCGCACGCGCCTTCTGGAAGGCGGCGATCAGCGGCCACCGCAATGCGGACGAGGATTTCGCCGAGGCGATCCGGCTGGTTCAGGCCAGCCGCTCGGTCGACGACACCCTCGCCCGCGCCCGCCATTACGGCCAGCGCGCGATCGATGCGCTGGGCGGTTTCGCGGCGGGCGCGGCCAAGGATGCGATGATCGAGGCCGTCGAGTTCGCAGTCGCGCGGGCGTACTGAGCCTTATTCTTCGTCCGACGGCTCGTCGCCGTCGTCATCATCGGCGGTGAGCGCGTCTTCCTCGTCATCGTCGAGCACTTCCTCGATCGCCTCGACGATCAGATCGAGCTGCTCATAGCTGGCGGTGAACTCCAGCGTCTCGCCATCGTCGT
This sequence comes from Sphingomonas sp. GW821-FHT12D09, assembly GCF_058807215.1. Classification (NCBI taxonomy): domain Bacteria; kingdom Pseudomonadati; phylum Pseudomonadota; class Alphaproteobacteria; order Sphingomonadales; family Sphingomonadaceae; genus Sphingomonas; species Sphingomonas sp. GW821-FHT12D09. The sequence continues at coordinate 289,920 of NZ_JBXAQL010000003.1, forward strand.
CCTCGAGATGCAGGGTGTAGTCGCCATCACTGTCGGGGGTGATGCTGAACTGTGCCAGGGTTCTCGCCATGTCTTCGCTCCTTAGGCTTCGCTTGCGCCAAACCCGGCTTCGGGGAATTGGTTGCGCGCAATGAGTGATACGCTTCCGATCCACGCCGTTTTGCCCGATCTGCTCGCCAGTCTGCGGGCGGGAAGCAATGCCGTGCTCGTCGCACCGCCCGGCGCGGGCAAGACGACGGCGGTGGCACCGGCACTGCTCGGCGAAGCCTGGTGCACCGGCGAAGTGCTGCTACTTTCGCCGCGCAGGCTCGCGGCGCGCGCGGCAGGCGAACGGATGGCGGCGCTGGCGGGCGAGCAAGTCGGCCGGACCTTTGGCTATGCGACGCGGATGGACTCCAAGCGCTCGGCGACGACGCGGGTGACGGTGGTCACCGAGGGGATATTCGTCAACCGAATCCAGGGCGACCCCGAGCTGGCGGGGGTTTCCGCGGTGCTGTTCGACGAAGTCCATGAGCGCAGCCTCGACAGCGATTTCGGACTGGCGCTGGCGCTCGATGCCCAGGCGGCGCTGCGCCCGGATCTGCGGCTGGTGGCGATGTCGGCGACGCTGGATGGCGCGCGCTTCTCCGAGCTGATGGGCGGCGCGCCCGTGGTGGAGAGCGAGGGGCGAAGCTGGCCGCTCGAGCTGCGCCATCTCGGCCGTGCCGCCGAGGCGCGGGTCGAGGATTCGGTGGCCGCCGCGATCCGCACCGCGCTGCGCGAGGCGGACGGCGGGATACTGGCCTTCCTGCCCGGCATCGCCGAGATCGAGCGGACGGCGGAGCGAGTCGGCACGGTGCCGGGCGCGGTGGTGCACAAGCTCCACGGCTCGCTCGAGCCCGCCGCCCAGCGCGCCGCGATCACCGCCGATCCGCAAGGGCGGCGCAAGATCGTTTTGGCGACGTCGATCGCCGAAACTTCGCTGACGCTGGAGGGAATCCGTATCGTGGTTGATTCCGGACTCGCCCGGCGACCGCGCTATGACCGCGCCGCCGGCATGACTCGGCTGGTCACCGAGCGGGCGAGCCAGGCATCGGTCACCCAGCGCGCCGGCCGCGCCGCGCGCCAGGGGCCGGGGGTGGCCTATCGGCTATGGGAAGAAGCGGCGACCGCCGGCCTGCCGCGTTTCGATCCGCCCGAGATATTGGAGGCGGACCTTTCGGCACTGGTGCTCGATTGCGCGCTATGGGGAGTGAGCGATCCGCGGGACCTCAATTGGCTCGATCCACCGCCCGAGGCCGCGGTTTCCGAAGCCCGCAAGCGGTTGGGCAGCCTGGAGGCGCTGGACGAAGACGGGCGCCCGACCGCGCATGGCAAGGCGATCGCCGGCCTGCCGCTGCCGCCCCGGCTCGGCCATATGCTGGTCCGTGCCGCTGAGCGCGGCATGGCCGGGACGGCGGCGCAGATCGCGGTGCTGCTCGGCGAGCGTGGCCTGGGCGGAACCGACGCCGATCTCGAACTGCGCCTGCGGCGCTGGCGCAGCGAACGCGGGCCGCGGGCGGAGAATGCCCGACGGCTGGCGCAGCGCTGGGCGAAGCTGGTCGGGGATGACGGCCTGGGCGATCCCGCCGCGTGCGTCGCGCTCGCCTTTCCCGACCGCATCGCCAAACGCCGCGACGCCAGCGGCGAGACCTGGGCCTCGGCAGGCGGGCGCGGGTTCAAGCTGGATCCCACTTCCTCGCTCGCCCGCGCCGAATGGCTCGCTGTCGCCGAAACGCAGGGCATGGCGGCAGGCGCGCGCATCCTCTCTGCCGCGCCGATCGATCCCGCCGAAGTCGAATCGCTGTTCGCGGACCGAATCGAGATGCGGCGCAGCGTCCGCTTCGATCCCGCCACCAAGCGGATCGATGCGCTGCGCGAACGCCGGCTCGGCGCGATCCGCCTCTCCAGCGGGCCCGATTCGGCGGCGAGTTCGGCCGAGATCGAAAGGGCACTGCTGGAGGGCGTGCTCCAGCACGGCCTCGACTTGCTGCCCTGGTCCGAAACCGCCCAGGCATTGCGCAACCGCGCCGCTTTCACCGGCAATGATTCGCTTTCCGACGAACGGCTGCTCGCCGAACTGGACGAATGGCTACCGGCGCTCCTTACCGGCAAGCGCCGGCTCGATGCCGTGGAAGGGCTCACCAACGCGCTGAACAATCTGCTCGGCTGGGACGGGCAAAAGGCGCTCGACCGGCTCGCGCCAGCGCGGTTCGAGACGCCCGAAGGCTCGACCTATGCGATCGACTATGCCGCCGAGGCCGGGCCGACCGTCGAGGTGCGCGTCCAGGCGCTGTACGGGCTGGCCACGCATCCGGTGCTCGGCGACGGTACGCCGCTCGTCCTCAGCCTCACCTCCCCCGCCGGCCGGCCGATCCAGACGACGCGCGACTTGCCGGGCTTCTGGAAGGGCAGCTGGGCCGCGGTCGCCAAGGAAATGCGCGGGCGCTACCCCCGCCATCCCTGGCCCGAGGACCCGGCCGCAGCTTCGGCGACGCTTCGGACGAAAAAGGCAGATGCAAGGGGCGCCGGGCCGCGTTAAAGGGACTGACCATGACCAAGACCGCTCGCATCTATCAGAAGCCCAAGAACGCCATGCAGTCGGGGCGCGCGCGCACGACCAGCTGGATCCTCGAGTTCGAGCCGGTGCGCCAGCAACAGGCCGATCCGCTGACCGGCTGGGCCGGCGGCGACGCGACCGCGACGCAGCTGCGCATGAGCTTTCCGACGCTGGAAGCAGCCACTGCCTATGCCGAGCGTGAGGGCGTTGCCTTCCATGTGATCGCGGCACCCGAGCGCAAGCTCAAGCTCCAGGCCTACGCCGACAATTTCCGGTAAGCTCAGCCGAGCAGGCTGTCGCTGAGCAGCAGCAACAGCTTCACGTCGATCCCTAGCCCTTCGGCGCGCTTGGCGGCGACGAAATCGGCGATCTCGGCGCGCGGCACCCGGTGGACGATGATGTCCTCATCCTCCAGCCCGCCGCCTTCGCCGACCTTGGTCAGGCCGGTGGCGCGGACCAGTGTGAAGCTTTCGGTGACCAGGCCGGGCGACGAGTAGAACTCGCCCAGGCTTTCGGCATGCGCGCAGTCATGGCCGGTTTCCTCGATCAACTCGCGACGCGCCGCACCCAGCACAGTGTCGTCTTCATGCTCGTCGCCGATCAGCCCGGCGGGCAGCTCGAGGCAGCGCTTGCCCAGCGGCACGCGATACTGGTCGACGAGCAGGACATGATCCTCCTCGTCGATCGCGACGATCACCGCGGCGCGGAGGCCCTTGCGCCGGGAGACATATTCCCACTTCCCCCGGCGCTTGGCGGTGATCCATTTGCCGGCCCAGGCGACCTCCTCCGCCTCATCGCTCACAGCTCGATCAGCCGGTCGGGGAGTTCGTTCACGTCATCGTCGCTCCGCGGGAAATGTTCGGACAGGACGATGCCGATCTGGCGGACTGCCTCGGCCATGCCCTCGCCGGCGCGCTTGTCCTTCACGCCCTGGATCAGCGCCGCCATTGCGGCACCCCAGACATCGGCGGTGACCTTGGAGTGGATCGCCTCGTCGGCGATGATCTCGGCGCGGTGCTCGGCCAGGCTCAGATAGACGAGCACGCCGGTGGCGCCGCGGGTGCGCTTCTCGGCGGCCGTGCGGAACAGCGCCAGCGCGCGGCGGTGCACGCGGCGGTTCTTGGTGGCGCTGGGCGTGAGGAACAGGCGCAGCGCATCGAGCGCGAGCGCGACGCGCGCTACTAGGAACGTGACCGCCATCAGTATCAGCGCAATGGTGAGGTACCAGCGCGCCGGCACGACTTGCGCCCAGCTGTCGATGAGGCGGGTGTGGAGCCACTCGGCCGGCCAGGGCTGCCAGGCGAGCAGTGCGAGGACGAGCAGCATCGCCAGCACCGCCCAGTGCAGCGCGACGTCATGATAGGGGTCCGAGCGCCCCGCGACGACGGTGACGATCTCGCCATTGGTGGTGAGCTCGGCCGCGGTCACGGCATCGCTGACGGCCTGGCGGTCCTGATCGGTCAATTGCATCTCACCAGCTCCCCGAGGCGCCGCCGCCCCCACCCGATCCGCCGCCGCCCGAGAAGCCGCCCCCTCCGCCGCCCCAACCGGAGCCGCCTCCGCCGCCCCAGCTGCTGCCGCCGCCACGGCTCGCTTCGCGGCCGATCTCGTTGGCGATCGACCACAGGATGATCGGCAGCGCGCCGCCGTCATTGCTGCGGTAGCGCGATCCCCAGGGTCCCCGCCGGCTGCGGCGGCCGAGCCCGAGCATCGGCACGATCACGAAGAGCAGGATGATGCCCCAGAACACCAGGCCGATCGGGAAGCCGCCGCTGCCATGGCTCTTCTGGCGCTTCTGGGTCATCTTGGCCTGAGTCTGCTGGGCGCGCTGCTCTGCCGCTTCGAGGGGAAGCTTCATCTGCTCGGCGATCGCCTGCGCGCCGGCGACGATGCCGCCCGGCATGTCGCCCGCCTTGAACCTGGGGATGATCGTCTCGTTGATGATCTGGCTCGACATGCCGTCGGTCATGATCGGCTCGAGGCCGTAACCGACTTCGATACGCACCTTTCGATCCTTGGGTGCTACGATCAGGATGATACCGTTATTGGCACCCTTCTGCCCAATCCCCCAGGTGCGCAGAAGCTGGTAGCCATAGTCGGCGATATCATAGCCCTGGAGATCGGGGATCGTCGCGACGACGAACTGGCGGGTCGAGGCAGCCTCCACCTGCTCCGAAAGCTGGGTGAGCTCCGCCACCTGGGTGACCGACAGCAGATGCGCATCATCGACCACGCGGCCGGTGAGCTTGGGGAAAGCCGGCTGCGCCTGGGCCGTTATCGGCACCAGGACGAGCAGGAACGCGAGCAGGCTACGCAACAGGGTCATTGAGTGATCTCGCGAATGATGGCTTCGCTGCCGGCAGCGATACCGCCCGGCATGTCGCCGGCCGCGAGCGCTCCCAGAATAAGGAGCGCCCTCAGGATCAGTTGCTGTTCCCGCCGAAATCGACCTTGGGCGCATTCTCCGCGCCCGCCTTGGCCTGGAACGGGGTCATCGGCTTGGCGCCGTAGAAGATCTTGGCGCCGATCGCGTCCGGGAAGGTGCGGATACGGGTGTTATAGGCCTGGACCGCGGTGTTGTAGTCGCGGATCGAGATCGCGATGCGGTTCTCGGTGCCTTCGAGCTGGTCCATCAGCGTCTTGAAATTACCCTGGCTCTGGATCTGCGGATAGGCTTCCTGCAGGTGCTGCAGCGAGAGCGACAGGCCGTTCTGCGCCTGGTTGAACGCCGAGACCTTGGCCGGATCGGTGAGATCGTCGCCGCTCACCTGGATCGAGGTCGCCTTGGCACGGGCATTGACCACGTCGGTGAGGATCTTGCCCTCCGAGCCCGCGGCGCCCTTCACCGTCGCGACCAGATTGGGAATCAGGTCGGCGCGGCGCTGGTAGTTGGTCTGGACATCGGCCCAGCGCGCCTTCGCATTCTCTTCCGCGGTGGGCACGCTGTTGAGCCCGCAGCCTGCGAGCATGGCGGCAGCGGCAAGCGCGATAACGGCACGAAACTTCATCACTGGCATGATCCTCCGGATCTGGTTCGAAGTGTCTTATACAGCGGCAACACTGGAGCCCGAAAGCGAAATCGGACATGCTTCCCCTCGACCAGCCCAACTGGAGAGAGGTAAGCTGCCCATGCTCAAGGAATTCCGGACTTTCATCGCTCGCGGCAACGTGCTCGATCTCGCCGTCGGCGTGATCATCGGCGCGGCGTTCGGCACGATCACCAAATCGCTGACCGACGACCTGATCATGCCGCTGATCGGCGCGATCTTCGGCGGGTTCGACTTTTCGAGCTATTTCATCCGGCTCGCGCCGATCCCGGCGACCTATCACGGCTCGCCCGACAGCTATGCCGCGCTGAAGGCGGCCGGCGTGCCGCTGTTCGGCTATGGCGAGTTCATCACCGTGGTGATCAACTTCCTGATCCTGGCCTTCATGGTCTTCCTGCTGGTGCGCACCGTCAACAAGGTGATCGCAGGGGTCGAGAAGGAAGAGGCTGCGGGCGATACCGCGCCGGCACCCGAGCCCGAGGACGTGAAGCTGCTCCGCGAGATCCGCGACGCGCTGACCGTGAAGTCCGCCCCCGCGCCGCGCGTGAAGAAGGCGCCGGACGGAGACGGCTGAGCCCAAAGTGAAGGGAGTCGCGGCAAATCGTTTCACTTTGGCCGCGACTGCCCTCACCGGTTTCGAAACCAGCGAAGAATGCGCGGATGCCATCAGGCGACCGCAGCAGACGAAATCCAACATTACAAGCGATTTGCGCCGCCCTCAGGCCGCGGCGAGATCCTCGGCGACGGCATCGGCAAGGCTGGTGCCGTCGAGGATGCGCGCAGTTTCGTCGCGCACGCGCGCCATGGCGTGGCGGATCGCGCAGCTCGCCTCGTCCTTGCAGTCGTTGCACGGGCGATAGGCAGTGCGGCTGACACAGGGGACCAATGCCAGCGGCCCCTCGATCACCCGGATGATCTCGCCCAGCGAGATCAGGTGTTTCGGCCGGGCCAGGCGATAGCCGCCGGCCTTGCCGCGGGTCGAGCCGAGGAAGCCCGCCTCGCGCAGGTCGGCCAGGATCAGCTCGAGGAACTTGCGCGGCACGTTCGCTTCGGCGGCGATGCGGTTCATCGGCGTCGGCGCACCGGCGGCCGGCTGGCCGGCTAGGAAGAGCATCGCGCGAAGGGCGTAGCGGGAACGTTGAGTCAACATGGGTTAGGAACATCCATGCCAAGTGTTTGCGGCAGTGTGAAGGCCTTAGGGAATTCCACCTGACCTTTTCATTAATCGATTCCGCCCCTATATGGGTCCTGCCGGCTTCGGTCGGCTATGGGGATAAACGAAGGCGTGCAATAGGCGCAGCGGACGCGGGGGCAGTACCCGCCGGCTCCACCATAAACCTCGGGCAACCGAGGCTCATGACGGGGCCGAACTAGGATCGACGTGTGTTGAAAAGCGCTATCTATCTCTCAGCTTGGGCCACTGTGACGGTCTGAAACACAAGTGCCAACGATAACGAAGCACTCGCTATTGCGGCGTAACCCCAAGGCTTAACGGCCTAAGGTTATTCTAAAATGCGCGGTTGGACCGCACCGGGCAACAGAAGCGGATTCCAGCGGCCACCAGGGGGGCCGGGCAACAGAACCCCCTGGACCTTCTCAAAAGCTCGGGAGCACCCGGCGACAGAAGCTCCCCACTTCCCCTTTGTTAAGGATGAATCCGGAACGGCGATCTCCCGGATTTCGGGCGCGCCGGCATTGCGCTCTTACGCCGGGATGGACCGGCAAGCCCATAAGGTGACGGCGCTCATCGCGTTCGGCATGATCGCCTCGGCGATGATGGCCTAGGGCACGCGACCGCCGCGGCTCCCCCGCAGGGAAGCTACCGCGCCGGTGCCCGCCGGCAGCCGGTGCCGTCGAAATGGCCCCGGCCCCAAGCGACGCCAGGCGCCCTCAGCCTTCCTGCAGTGACGCCATGTCGATGACGAAGCGATACTTCACGTCGCTCTTCGCCATCCGATCATAGGCCGTCTCGATCTCGTCCATCCGGATCATCTCGATATCGGCGGTCAGCCCGTGCTGGTGGCAGAAATCGAGCATCTCCTGCGTCTCGGCGATGCCGCCGATCAGCGAGCCGGCGATCGAGCGGCGCTTGAACACCAGGTTCATCACCGAAGGCGACGGATGGGCATGCTCGGGCACGCCGACCAGGGTGAGCGTGCCGTCGCGCTTCAGCAGGCCGGTCAGCGCATCGAGGTCGTGGCTCGCCGCCACCGTATCCAGGATGAAGTCGAAGCTGTTGGCGTGCGCCGCCATCTCGTCGGCATTGCGCGAGACGATAACCTCGTGCGCACCGAGCTTCCTGGCATCCTCGATCTTGGCAGGCGAAGTGGTGAAGGCGACGACATGCGCCCCCATCGCCGCAGCGATCTTGATGCCCATGTGACCCAGGCCGCCGATACCGACGATGCCAACCTTCTTGCCGGGTCCGGCATTCCAATGCTTGAGCGGCGAGTAGGTAGTGATGCCCGCGCAGAGCAACGGCGCGACCGCGGCAAGGTCCTTCTCGTCATGGCCGACCTTGAGGACGAAGGCCTCCTTGACGACGATGTGATCGGAATAGCCGCCAAAGGTATGGCCGCCGAGCTGCGCGTCCGGGCCGTTATAGGTGCCGACGAAGCCGGTGGTCTCGCAATATTGCTCCTCGCTCTCCTGGCAGGACGGGCAATGGCCGCAGCTGTCGACCATGCAGCCGACGCCGACCACGTCGCCGACCGCGAACCTGGTCACGTCGCCACCGACAGCGCTGACCCGGCCGACGATCTCGTGGCCGGGGACGCAGGGGAAGAGCGTGCCGTCCCATTCGCTACGCGCGGTGTGCAGGTCCGAATGGCAGACGCCGCAGAACAGGATGTCGATCGAGACATCGTCGGCCAGCAGGTCGCGGCGTTCGAAGCTGAAGGGCGCGAGCGGGGTGGTCGCCGACTGGGCGGCATAGGCCTTGGCTTGGCTGGTCATGGGAAGTCCTCTGTTCTTCGGGAAGTTAAAGCGTGTAGCCCGGCTGCCTGAACAGCAGTTCGGGCCGCGCCACGATCTCGCGGCGATAGAAAAGCGGCCAGTCGTCCGGCGCGACATCCTCGATCGAGACCGAGATGCTGTCCGCCGGCGCTCCGATCGCGGCGGTCACGGCATCGGCAAGCGCCTGGGCCAGCCGGTGTTTGTCCTCATCCGATCGGCCCGAGGCGAGCCGGAGCGCGACGTGCGGCATCAGCGATCCAGGGCCGGGCCGGCGAGATATTCGACATCGGTCACATGCTCCATCCACTCGACCATCTTGCCGTCCATCGCTTCCTGGATGGCGATATGCGTCATCGCCGTGGTGGGGCTGGCGCCGTGCCAGTGGCGATGGCCGGGCGGGCACCAGACCACGTCGCCGGGACGGATCTCGACGATCGGTTCCCCTTCGCACTGAGTCCAGCCCATGCCGGACGTGACGATCAGCGTCTGGCCCAGCGGGTGCGTATGCCAGGCGGTGCGGGCCCCGGGCTCGAAGGTGACGCTCGCCACCCCGTAATGGGGATCGGGCGCGATGGTGAGCGGATCGATGCGCACCGATCCGGTGAACCATTCCGCAGGTCCCTTCTGCGAAGGCTGCGCGCCGCTGCGATTGAGCTTCATTGTCGATTTCTCCTGTGACACGGACTGGCCGCTCGCCGGCCCGGCAATCAGCGCGAGCGCGGCGAGTGCCAGTGCAGGCTTCATCGGCCGACGGCTGACATCAGCTGCTCGGGATAGCGCTCGCCCTCGATATCGATCTCGGCGAGCGCGGCGGCGATGCCGGCCAGGTCCGCGGGATCGAGCGAGAGGTCGGCGCCGCCGAGATTCTCCTCAAGCCGGTGCAGCTTGGTAGTGCCGGGGATCGGCACGATCCAGGGCTTTTGCGCAAGGATCCAGGCGAGCGCGACCTGCGCCGGCGTGCCCTGCTTGTCGGCGGCGATGCGCTTGAGCAGATCGACCAGCGCCTGGTTCTTCGCCAGCGCCTCGGGGGTGAAACGCGGCAGATTGCTGCGGAAATCGCCTGCGCCGAACGCCGTATCCTGGCTCATCGCGCCGGTGAGGAAGCCACGCCCGAGCGGGCTGTACGGCACCAGGCCGATGCCCAGCTCCTCGCAGACCGAGAGGATGCCGTTGGTCTCCACGCCGCGCGTCCATAGCGAATATTCGTTCTGGATCGCGCTGACAGGCTGGACGGCATGGGCGCGGCGCACCGTCTCCACACCCGGCTCGGACAGGCCGAAATGCTTGACCTTGCCCTCGGCGATCAGGTCGCGGACCGCGCCGGCGACATCCTCGATCGCCACATCGGGATCGACGCGGTGCTGGTAGAACAGGTCGATCTGCTCAATCCCCAGCCGCTGGAGCGAGGCATCGGCGACCGCGCGGATATGCTCCGGGCGGCTGTTCAGTCCCGGCTGCTGCACGCCGCCTTCGATGTTGAAGCCGAATTTGGTGGCGATCACCACCTGGTCGCGCACCGGGCGCAGCGCCTCGCCGACCAGCACTTCGTTGGTCAGGGGACCATAGACTTCGGCGGTGTCGAAGAAGGTCACGCCCCGTTCGACCGCGGCGCGCAGCAGCGCATTGGCCTCCGCCGTGCTCAGCCTGGTGCCATAGGCATGGTCGAGCCCCATGCAGCCATAGCCGATGGCCGAGACTTCAAGCCCGCTGCCGAGAGTGCGCTTCTGCATGTCGTGTGTTCCTGCGAATTGGGGTGCCCCGTGCACAAGAGAGATAAGCCGGATCGCCCCCGCGATTAGTGGCTGTAATCTGAATGCGTTTATGAGTATTTTTCAGTAATGAACCGACAGGACCTAGCGGACCTATCCGCCTTTGTCTCAGTGGCGCGCGAACGCAGCTTCACGCGGGCGGCGGCGCAGTTGGGCGTGACGCCCTCGGCGCTCAGCCATTGCATGCGCGGGCTGGAGGAACGGCTGGGCGTGCGGCTGCTCAACCGCACCACCCGCAGCGTGACCCCCACCGAGGCGGGCGAGCGAATGCTCCGATCGGTCGCCTTCCATCTCGACGAGATCGAGACGCATGTGACCTCGCTCAACGACCTGCGCGCGCGGCCCGCAGGCAATATCCGCATCACCGCCGACGAATTCTCGTTGCAGACGGTGCTCTGGCCCCGGCTGCGCGGCACGCTGGCCGAATATCCGGACATCAAGGTGGAGATCGAGACCGACTACCGCCTGACCGATATCGTCGCCGAACGCTTCGATGCCGGGGTACGGCTGGGCGACATCATCGACAAGGACATGATCGCAGTGCCGATCAGCCCGCCGATGCGGATGCTGGCCGTGGCGACGCCGGGCTATTTCGCGCAAGCCGGGAGGCCGCGCGTGCCGCAGGAGCTGGCCGGCCATCGCTGCATCAATTTGCGCCTGCCCACGCTGCGCGGCCTCTATGCCTGGGAGTTCGAACGAAACGGCCGCGCCCAGCGCGTCCGGGTGGAAGGTCAGCTGACCTTCAACAGCATCTTCCATATCCGCGAAGCGGCGCTGGCGGGGTTCGGGATCGGCTATCTGATGGAGAGCCTGGTCCGCGCCGACCTCGACAGCGGAGCGCTGGAGACCGTGCTGGAGGACTGGTCGCCGCCCTTTGCCGGCTATCACCTCTATTATCCCAGCCGCCGCCAGCCGACCCCGGCGTTCGCGACGATCGTCGAGGCGCTGCGCTACCGCGCCTGATCGGTGTGGGCGACGAGGCGCGCGATCGCGCCGCCGGGGTGCGGCTCCATCTCGAAATGGCCACCCAGCTGGCCGGCGAGCGTGGCGGCGATGTGCAGGCCCAGGCTGGCATGGCGGGTCAGCTCGAAGCCTTCGCGCAGCCCCTGCCCGTCATCCTCGATCTCGATGGTGAAGCCCGCCTCGCCGCGCGCGCAGCGGATGGCGATGTGTCCGCCTGCGCGGCTCGCGAAGCCATGCTCGATCGCATTGGCCACCGCCTCGGCCACGATCAGCGCCACCGGCACCGCCGCATCGGAGGCCAGGCGCAGCGTGTCGCAATCGCCGATCTCGAAAGTCACCGGCTTGCCCGCCGCTTCGATCACGTTCGCGATCAGCGGTTCGAACAGCTCGCGCACTCCCTGCGCCTCGCCATTGGGGCGATAGAGCTGGCGGCTGATCCGCCCGATCGTCGCGATCCGCCGCACCGCCTCGTCGAGTGCGTGCTGGGCGCCGGCATCGGCAACGTGGCGCTTCTGGAGCGAGAGCAGCCCGGCCGCGACCTGGAGATTGTTCGACACCCGGTGCTGGAGCTCGTGAAACAGGAGCGTGCGCGTCTCGGCCAGCCGGTGGTTGTGCTCGCGCTGCTCGACGAGATGCGCAGTGGTGGTCTGCATCCAGTGGAACAGCAGCAGGATCAGCACGTCCGCGATGACATAGAGAAACACCGACGGCGCCGTGCCGGGCATCGGAGCAGCCAGCGGATCATGGACGAAGAACACCCAGCCGAGCACTCCGCCGAGCACCGCGGCAAGCAGCCCGGGCAGCGCCCCGAACAGGAAGGCGACCACGATCACCGCGGGAAAGAAAGTGGCATAGGGCAGGCCCGGCGGCAGATGCGGCCCGAGCGCAAACCGGGCGAGCAGCGCCAGGCCGGTGATCGCCAGGGTGTAGCCGAGCTTCAGCCATGGCTTGTCCTGGAGAAGCGGCAGCCTCTCCAGCCAGCGGATATCGCCATAGGCCTCAGTCATTACCCCAACCCCTGCTGCCCCGGTGATAGCATGTCGCAAGGCTTGGCACGATGATCCGCATCATGAAATGCGGGTATATTCCCAGTCAGGTCTAGGAAAAGCCGATAAAAAAAGGGGCGCCCGACCGGCGAGCGCCCCTACTTTTTCCTTGGCCTTACTGACACCGGTTGGTCAGAAGCGGATGCCGATACCGCCCGCGACCTGACGGCGCTGCAGGTTGATGCCGTAGAAATCGCCATAGTCGGCATAGCTGGCATCGAGGAAGGCATAGGCCTTCTTGCCCATGCCGATCTCGAAGCCGATCGCGCCCTGGATGCCATCCCTGCTTTGCGAGTCCGACAGGTTGCCCGACTTGCCCTCGAGCGTGATGCTCGCATAGCCGGCCTTCACATAGACGAGCGACTTGGTGCCGACGATCACGCCCAGGCGGCCGCCGACGCTGAGGTTGCCGGTCTCTTCCAGGCAGATCCCGCCATCGCACAGCGAGACGCTGGAGAATTCGTAATTGGCATAGGGGCCGACCACGATGTTCTTGCCCGCGCGCACATCGGCGCCGATCTCGCCGCCATAGGAAACGGCGCTGCCGATCTTCCACACGCCGCCGCTACCGTCGCTGATCGTCGGCGTTTCATAGCCCAGGCGCGCCTCGATGCGCGGGCCGGCGAAGTCGTGCGCGGGCTCCGCATCCTGCGCAAAGGCCGAAATCGGCGCGAGCAGAAGCGTGGCAGCCGCAGCCGCGAAAAAACTTGGGCATGGAAAGCCCCCTTTTAATTCTCGAACTATTCTAAGCACTAATGCCGCACTTCTTCTGGGGAAGGCGGTCGTTGCGGAATAGAAACGACCCTGGTGGGGTTCCAGAGGATTTTCGGCGCAATTTGGACCGAAATGGAAAAAGGGGCCCGGTTTCCCGGACCCCTATTTTCTTTAGCCAGACTGGCCGGCGATCAATCGTCGCTGCCGGTGAGGAACGCCGGCAGGCCGATATTCTCGCCGCCTTCGTCCTTCGACTCCGAACGCTCGCGGCGCGGGCCGCGATCGCCGGTGCGGGGGCCGCGATCGCCACCCTCGCTGCGGGGACCACGATCACCGCCGCCTTCGCGACGCGGCCCACGGTCACGATCACCGCCACGGCCACCGCCGCCTTCGCGACGACGGTCACCACGGTCACCGCGATCCCCACGGTCACCGCGCGGTTCACGCGGCTCGCGGGCCGGACGGGTATCTTCGAGCTCTTCGCCAGTCTCCTGGTCGACGACGCGCATCGACAGGCGAACCTTGCCGCGCGGATCGATCTCGAGGACCTTGACCTTGACTTCCTGGCCTTCGCTCAGGGCATCCGAGACCTTCTCGACGCGCTCGTTCTTGATCTCAGAGACGTGGACGAGACCGTCCTTGCCGCCCATGAAGTTCACGAACGCACCGAAATCGACCAGGTTGACGACCTTGCCGTCATAGACCTTGCCGACTTCGGCTTCCTCGACGAGGCCCTTGATCCACTTGATCGCTGCCTCGATCTGCGTCGGATCCGACGACGAAACCTTGATCACGCCCTCGTCGTCGATATCGACCTTGGCACCGGTCGTGGCGACGATCTCGCGGATCACCTTGCCGCCAGTACCGATGACTTCACGGATCTTCGACTTGTCGATCGTGAAGCTCTCGATGCGCGGAGCGTGCGCCGAGAGCTCGGTGCGGGCTTCGCCCAGCGCCTTGTTCATCTCGCCGAGGATGTGCGCGCGGCCTTCCTTGGCCTGGTTGAGCGCTGCCTCGAAGATCTCCTTGGTGATGCCGGCGATCTTGATGTCCATCTGCATCGTGGTGATGCCTTCGGACGTGCCCGCCACCTTGAAGTCCATGTCGCCAAGGTGATCTTCGTCACCCAGGATGTCCGACAGGATCGCGTAGTTCTTGCCTTCGAGGATCAGGCCCATGGCGATGCCCGAGACCGGGCGCTTGATCGGCACGCCGGCGTCCATCATCGCGAGGCTGCCGCCGCAGACCGACGCCATCGACGACGAGCCGTTCGACTCGGTGATGTCGCTGGTCAGGCGGATCGTGTAGGGGAACTCTTCCTTGGTCGGCAGCACCGGGTGCAGCGCGCGCCATGCCAGCTTGCCGTGACCGACTTCGCGACGGCCAGGCGCACCGAAGCGGCCCACTTCGCCGACCGAATAGGGCGGGAAGTTATAGTGCAGCATGAAGTGCTGGTACGATAGACCGCCCAGGCCGTCGATCATCTGCTCCGCATCGCGGGTGCCCAGGGTTGCCGTGGCAATCGTCTGGGTCTCTCCGCGGGTGAACAGCGCCGAGCCGTGCGCACGCGGCAGGAAGTGCGTCTCCGCCTCGATCGGACGGATCTGCGTGGTCGAGCGACCGTCGATGCGCTTGCCGGTCTTGAGGATGTCGCCGCGGACGATCTCGGCTTCCAGTTTCTTGGTCAGCTTGATACCGGCCATGACTTCCTGGGGAGCCAGGCCGTCGGCGGTGAACTGCGCCTTCGCCTTGGCGCGCGCTTCGTTAAGCGCGCTCGAGCGGGCCGACTTGTCGGTCAGCTTGTAGGCGGCGGCGATGTCCTTGCCGATCAGCTTCTTCAGCTTGTCCTTGATCGCCGAATTGTCGTCCGAAGACGCCATTTCCCACGGATCCTTGGCGGCCTGCTCGGCGAGCTTGACGATCGCCTTGACGATGTCGCGGCACGCGTCGTGCGCGAACAGCACGGCGCCGAGCATGATCTCTTCCGAAAGCTCCTTGGCTTCCGATTCGACCATCATCACGGCGTCATAGGTAGCGGCGACGACGAGATCGAGCTCGCCCTCGGCAACCTGTGCGTCGGTCGGGTTCAGGATGTACTCGCCATCGACATAGCCGACGCGCGCGGCGCCGATCGGGCCCATGAAGGGCACGCCCGAAATCGTGAGAGCCGCTGACGCGGCGACGATCGCGAGGATGTCGGGCTCGTTCTCGCCGTCATAGCTCAGCACCTGAGCGATGGCGTTGATCTCGTTGTAGAAGCCCTCGGGGAAGAGCGGGCGGATCGGACGGTCGATGAGACGCGAGACCAGGGTCTCCTTCTCGGTGGCGCCGCGCTCGCGCTTGAAGAAGCCGCCGGGGATACGACCCGCGGACGAGAACTTTTCCTGATAGTGCACGGTCAGCGGGAAGAAGTCCTGGCCTTCCTTCACCGACTTGGCGGCGGTTACCGCGCAGAGCACCACGGTTTCGCCGAGCGTCGCGATCACCGCGCCGTCGGCCTGACGGGCAACCTTGCCCGTTTCGAGAGTCAGCGTCTTGCCGCCCCACTCGATCGATACAGTCTTCTTGTCGAACATTGGATTTCCTTCACTCCCGCTGCCCGATGCAGCGGGGGCCTATGAGTGTGAGCCTGTTGTGGCTCCGCGGGACTGGCCGGATTGCCGATCCCCTTCGCCTCCGCCTGGGAGGCAGCCCGGCGGTGCTAGCCTGCCGGGATGACAAAAAGGCGACCCGAAGGCCGCCTTTCCGGTTACTTGCGAAGACCGAGCTTCGCGATGAGATCAGCGTAACGGGCCTCGTCCTTCTTCTTCAGATAGTCGAGGAGGCTACGGCGCTTGTTGACCAGCATGAGCAGGCCGCGGCGCGAATGATTGTCCTTGGCATGCGTCTTAAAGTGCTCGGTGAGGTTCGAGATGCGCTCCGAGAGGATCGCGACCTGCACTTCGGGGCTGCCGGTGTCGGTGCCGCCGCGAGCATGTTCCTTGATGAGCGCTTCCTTGCGCTCTGCAGTGATCGACATATGCTTTCCTTCGACATCGCTTAGATATTGAAGCCGCGGACAACCCGGATTTGACCGGATAGAGCCTCTACCAGCGCGATCGGAGTGTCCTCCAGGCACGCGAAATATTGGCCGTCTTCCTTGGCGATCCCGGCCAGAACCTGTCCCTGTCGGAGCAGCCCTGCCTGGTCGGGGGTGAGGGATAGAGCCGGGATGTCGTCCAGCCCCGCCCTCAATGGCAGGAGGAGGTGTTCAAGGGCGCGGTCCTTAGCGGCATCCGCCAATTTGTCCAGCGAAATCGCGGAATCCAGGGTGAAGGGCCCGGCCTTCACCCGGCGCAGCATGGTGACATGCCCGACCGTACCGAGCGCCAGGGCGATGTCGCGGGCGAGGCTGCGAATATAGGTGCCCTTGGAGACGTGGGCGCGCAGGGTGACCTCGCCGACTTCGTCACCCCGGCCTTGAGCCGGGGTCCCGCTATCGCTGCCCGCCTCAAAGAAGCGGGACCCCGGCTCAAAGCCGGGGTGACGGGAAAGACTGTGTATGACGACAGAGCGTGAGGCCAGCACCACTTCCTCGCCGGCCCGCGCCAGGTCATAGGCGCGCTCGCCGTCCACCTTGAGCGCCGAATAGGCCGGCGGCACCTGCTCGATCAGCCCGGTGAAGCGCGACAGCACCGCCTCGATCTGTGCACAGGTCGGGCGCACATCGGACGTCGCAACCACCTTGCCCTCGAGATCGAGCGTGCCGGTCTCCACGCCGAAGCCGATCGTGAAGTCATACACCTTTTCGCTGTCGAGCATGCGTCCGGCGAGCTTGGTCGCCTCGCCGATCGCGATCGGCAGCACGCCGGTGGCCAGCGGATCGAGCGTGCCGCCATGCCCGACCTTGAACTTGCCGTACTTGCCGTCGCGTAGCGCACGCTTGACGGCGCTCACGCCCTGGGTCGAGCCGAGGCCCAGGGGTTTGTCGAGGATGATCCAGCCATGCATCCGGCGGCCCCTAGCCGAGGCCGGCCGCCGGAGCCAGCGTCACGCCTTGGGCGTCTTTGCCGTCTTCACCTTGGCCGGCGGCGGGCCGCTATGGACGATGCTGGCGATCGTGCAGCGGTCACGCCCGGCGAGGATCGTGTCGCCGCGCTCGAGCGAAGGACCGCCGCCAAAGGTCTTGAAGCCGATCGCGTTGGCCCAGGGCAGCTCGGTGCAGCGCGCGGAGAAACGCACATAATACCAGTCGCGCTGGCTGTTCTGGATGAACACGCCGTCGCCATTGTCGGTCGCGGCGAAGGTACGCACCGTGCCGCGCGTGATGAACGGGATCGAGCTTTCCTTGCCCGATTGCGGGCCCGGCGTGGGGCCCGCCTGCTGGGCGGAGGCAGCAGTGGCGGCGAGCAGCATGGGCAGCGCGCATGCTAGGGCAGTCTTGCGAAACATGGGTCTTCTCCTTCCGGAGAGAGAAATGGGGAACTCCAGTGCCCGCCGGTATAATACTTCAGGCTGTACGCTGCATGAAGTGGCGGCGGCACAGGGCGACATAGCGCTCGTTCCCGCCCACTTCGCGCTGCTCGCCCTCACGCACCGCATTGCCTGCGCCATCGACGCGCAGGTTCATCGTCGCCTTGCGCCCGCATTCGCACACCGACTTGATCTCGACGAGCGAGTCGGCGAGCGCGAGCAGCTCGGCCGAGCCCGGGAAGAGCCGGCCCTGGAAATCTGTGCGCAGGCCGTAGCAGAGCACCGGGATGCCCACTTCGTCGGCCAGGTGCGCGAGCTGGCGGACCTGGCCGGCGCCCAGGAACTGGGCCTCGTCAATCAGGATACAGGCAAGCGGCGAGGCATAATGCTCGTCCTCGGCGATGCGGCGCAGGTCGGTGTCGCCATCGAACGGCGTCGCGCTGACCTTGATCCCCAGCCGCGAATCGATCACGCCCTTGCCGCCGCGGTCATGGATGCCGGCAGTGAACAGCAAGGTGCGCATGCCGCGCTCGCGATAGTTGAAATCGGTCTGGAGCAGCGTGGTCGATTTCCCCGCGTTCATCGAGGCATAGTAGAAATAGAGCTTGGCCATGGCGCGATCTGCGCCCGGCGACGGCGCGCGGTCAATCGCCGCGCGGGCCAATCTTGTGGATCAGCCTGCCGGGTCCTCATTGCCCAGGTCCCGCGCCACCTTGGGATCGCGCAGCAGCTTGTCGATATGACTGCCCTCGTCGAAACTCTCGTCCGCGAGGAATTTGAGCTTGGCGGCGTATTTCATCTTCACGCGGGTGGCGACGGCGCGCTGGAGATAGGCGGTGTTGGTACGCAGCGCCTTGATCACCACGGCCTCGTCCTTGCCGAGCAGCGGCTTCACGAACACGGTGGCGTGGCGCAGATCGGGCGACATGCGCACCTCGGTGACCGAAACCATGTGCTTGGCGAGCACGTCGTCGTGCACGTCGCCGCGCTGGAGGATCTCGCTCAGCACGTGGCGCATCTGCTCGCCGACGCGCAGCAGGCGTACGGAACGCTCTTCGGTGGTGGTCGTGGTCTTCATTTTCTTCCTCGGAGCGCGATCGCGCCTTCCATCACCCGGCCCGTGAAGGTGCCGCGGGCGACCAGATGGCCGCCTTCGTCGAACAATTCGGCTTCGGTCACCGCGATCGTCTTGCCAAGGCTCACTACCCGCGCCTTGCCGGTGAAGCGACCGGGCATTGCGGGGCGCAGGCACACGACATGGAAGTCGATCGTCGGCGCATAGACCGCGCCCCGCGTCGCGGAGAACAGCACCGGGCCCTGCGTGTCGTCGAGCATGGCGCCAAGAAAGCCGCCCTGCACCGTGCCCGCAGGATTGAGGAACCGATCGTCGATGGCGAAGCCGATCTCGATCGTCTTCGCCGCGACATCGACCGCCAGCACTTCCCAGCCCATCAGCCGGGCGGAGGAAGGCACCGGGAAGTCGTCGAAGATCGATGCGGCCATTCTCCCTCTCCCCTCCGGGGAGAGGGCCGGGGAGAGGGGAAGTGCAACGGCTACCCTCTCATGCCCCTCTCCCAACCCTCTCCCCGGAGGAGAGAGGGCCAAGATTACAGCGTGCGTTCGCGCATCTCGACTTCGAAGGTTTCGAGATAGTCGCCCGCCTTGATGTCGGTGAAGTTCTGCGTGAACGTCACACCGCACTCCAGGCCCGCGCGGACTTCGGGGACATCGTCCTTGAAGCGGCGCAGCGAGGCGATCTCGCCCTGGTAGATGATGACATCGTCCCGGGTGATACGCGCCTTGAGCGCCTTGCGGATCGAGCCCTCGGTGACGAGCAGACCGGCAGCCTTGCCGTGCTTGCCCGCGGAGAAGACTTCCTTGATCTCGGCGCGGCCGACGACGGTTTCGAACGCCTCCGGACCGAGCTGCCCAGCCATGCCGGCGCGGATCTCGTCGGTCAGGTCGTAGATCACGTCATAATATTTGAACGCGACCTTGTTGCGCTCGGCGATCTCGCGCGCCTTGGCGTTCGGGCGTACGTTGAAGCCGATGATCGGCGCACCGGCAGCCCCGGCGAGCGACACGTCGCTCTCAGTGATGCCGCCGACGCCGGCATGGAGCACGCGCGCCTTGATGTCGTCGGTGGAGATCTTGTTGATCGCCGCGACGATAGCCTCGACCGTACCCTGGGTATCCGCCTTTACGACCAGCGGATATTCCATCGCCTGCTTTTCCTTGAGCGCCGAGAACATGCTCTCGAGGCTGGCCGGTGCATTGGTCGTGCGCTTCTGGAGCGCGACGCCCGAGCGGTACTCGGCGACTTCGCGGGCACGTGCCTCGTTCTCGACGACCTGGAGCGGATCGCCCGCCATCGGCACGCCGGAGAGACCGAGGATCTCGACCGGAACCGAGGGACCGGCTTCCTTGACCTGCTGACCCTTGTCGTTGACCAGCGCGCGGACCTTGCCGCTCTCGGCGCCGACGACGAACACGTCGCCGACCTTCAGCGTGCCGCGGTTCACCAGGACAGTCGCGACCGGACCACGCCCCTTGTCGAGCTTGGCTTCGATCACCGTGCCTTCGGCCTCGCGGTCCGGATTGGCCTTGAGGTCGAGCAGTTCGGCCTGGATCTGGATCTTCTCGATCAGCGCGTCCAGGCCGATCTTCTTGAGTGCGGAAACTTCGACGTCCTGCGTCTCACCGCCCATTTCCTCGACCTGCACGTCATGCTCGAGCAGACGCTCGCGCACGCGCTGCGGATTGGCGCTGTCGAGGTCGACCTTGTTGATCGCCACGATCATCGGCACGCCAGCCGCCTTGGTGTGGTTGATCGCTTCGATCGTCTGCGGCATCAGCCCATCATTCGCGGCGACCACCAGCACGACGATGTCGGTGATGTCGGCACCGCGGGCGCGCATCTGGGTGAACGCCTCATGGCCCGGCGTGTCGAGGAAGGTGATCTTCGACTTGTCCTTCAGCGTGACCTGATAGGCACCGATATGCTGCGTGATGCCGCCGGCCTCGCCCTTCACCACATCGGTGCCGCGCAGGGCATCGAGCAGAGACGTCTTGCCGTGATCGACGTGACCCATGATCGTGACGACCGGCGCGCGCGGCTGCAGCGTTTCGACTGCGTCGGCATCCGCTTCGACCAGATCGACGTCGCTCTCGCTGACGCGCTGGAGGTTGTGGCCGAACTCGGTGACCAGCAGCTCGGCAGTGTCCTGGTCGATCGTCTGGGTGATCGTGACCGGCATGCCCATCTTGAACAGCGCCTTGACCAGGTCACTGCCCTTCTCGGCCATACGATTGGCGAGTTCCTGCACGGTGATCGCTTCGGGGACGACCACGTCGCGGACCTGCTTCTCGCGCTGGACCGAGCCGCTACCATAGGAGCGGCGATGTTCCTTCTCGCGGGCACGCTTCAGCGCGGCGAGCGAACGCGCACGCGCGCCGTCTTCGCCGCCCAGGGCGCGATTGACGGTGAGCTTGCCCGACTGGCGGCGATCGTCGCCCTTGCGGTCACGCTGCTGCGGACGCGCAGGCTCGGGGCCACGCCGCACCGGCGCACCGCCCGTGGGGGCGGGACGCGATGCGGGCGCACCACCGGCCGGACGTGCTGCGGCGGGCGCCGGCGAAGCCGAGGGCGCTGCCGCTTCGGGCTGCGGCTCGGGCTTGGGCTGCGGCTTGGGGATTTCGGGACGCTGCACCGGCGTGAACAGACGCGGTGCCGGACGGTTCGGATCGAGTCCAAACGCGACCGGCGCCGGCGGCGGGGCCGGAGTCGGTGCGGGCTTGGGGGCTGGTGCGGGCGCCGGAGTCGGCGCAGCAGCCGCGGCGGGAGCAGGTGCCGGCTCGGCAGGCTTCTCGGCCTTGGGCTCGGACGGCGGCGGAGCCTTGGCGGCTTCGGCGGCTTGCGCCTCGGCACGCGCCTTCTCCTCCACGCGGCGCGCTTCGGCTTCGATCGCCTCGGCACGGGCGCGCTCCTCGCGGCGGCGCGCTTCCTCGTTCGCCTGCATGCGCTGGTCTTCAGCCTCGCGCAGCATGCGGGCCTGGCGCTCCTGCGCAGTCTCGTTCGAGACCGGAGGGCGCGGGACCGGAGCGGGAGCAGGGGCAGCGGCGGGCGCCGGTGCGGGCGCGGCGACGGGCTCGGCAGCCTGCGCCTCTTCCTGCGGAGTGCCGTGCGGACCAAGGACCCGGCGGCGCTTTACTTCCACCACCACGGTGTTCGAGCGGCCATGGCTGAAGCTCTGCTTCACCTTGCCCGTCTCGACAGTGCGCTTCAGCCCCAGCGGCGCGCGCATGCCCAGTTTCGGCTTTTCGTTATCGGTGTCGCTCATGCGGCTGCCTAAAGTCCTTCAGTCTGTCGTTCGTCTACGGACGCTTCCGACGGAAGCGCCGATGCGCCTTGCGAAGCGGTTTCGCAAGGGCGGGAGGTGGAATCGGGTCCGATAAAGTGCAGCCACCGATCGAGTGCTTCGCTCGTCCGGGCGGCCGCTTTGGCGTCGGTCAGGCCCGCATGTACCACATTTTCGCGGCCGAGCGCCAAGGACAATATGGTGCGCGATAGTGGCAATGTTAAGCCCTTGAGCCCGCTGCCTTCGCGATCGCTGCCCACGCGCCAGGCCTGGGCCAGCTTGCGCGCACCATCTTGGCTCGCGTCGCTCGCATGGAGCAGCAGGTGGAGTCGGCCACTGCGCGCGGCTTCCTGGATACGGTCCCCGCCGATCGCGATGTTGCCGGCCTTGAACTCCAGGCCGAGTCGGTCGAGCAGGTTGCGCTGCAATTGCTCGGCGATCCGCGCGCCGAGATCCTCGGGGATGCGCAGGTCGGTCGTCTTGAAGGCGCGGGAAAGCACGCCCTTCAATTTCTTGCCGCTCGCTTCCAGCTCGGCGCGCGTCACGCCGATCCACGCCCCGCGGCCCGGCGCCTTGGCGCGGACATCGGGCAGCACATCGCCATCGGGTGAAAGCGCGAGTCGAACAAGGCCATCGCGCGGGGATTCCTCGCGCGACAGGATGCAGGTGCGGACGGGATCGCTCCCCTCCCGCGCCGCGGAAAGGGTGGCAGGCCTGGCCTTTAGCCGTGCGGTATCATTGTGAGGGTTCCGCATGTGCGTCTCCCTGCACAGGCGCGTTGCGGTCAGCGATCAGCTGGCCCCCCGCGCCGTAATTCTCGAGGCTCAGCTCGGTGATGTTGACCTGCACGGCACCCGCCGGCTTGCCCAGGCGCGCGACCATCGAGGCCGTGACATCGGCGACGATGCCAGCCTTCTGCTCGCGGGTGGCCGGGCCGGCCAGACGGATGTCGATAAAGGGCATCAGGCCTCGCTCTCCTCCGAGGTCTCGGCCGGGGCCGGGGCGTCCTCGTCGATGGCCCCCTCAGGGCCGGCGGCAGCCGGCTCGTCCTCGAACCAATGCGCGCGGGCAGCCATGATGATCTCGTTGCCCTGCTCGTCGCTGAGCCCGTATTCGGCGAGAATGCCGCCCTTGTCCTCTGCGCGCTTCGGCGCGTCCTCGTTGCGTCGGCGCGGTTCCTGGCGCTTCTTCTGGACCAGCTCGTCGGTGGCGAGATCGGCCAGGTCGTCGAGCGTCTTGATGCCCGCCTTGCCGAGCGTGACCAACATCGCTTCGGTCATGTACGGCATGGTCGCCAGATCGTCCTCGACTCCCAAGTCGCGGCGCAGCTGGCGATTGGCTTCCTCGCGGCGATCGAGCGCTTCCTGCGCACGGCTCTGCAGCTCCTGGCCGAGCTCCTCATCGAAACCTTCGATCCCGGCGATCTCATCGAGCTCGACATAGGCGACTTCTTCGAGGCTCGAGAAGCCTTCGGCGACCAGCAGCTGGGCCAGCGTCTCGTCGACGTCGAGCTCGTTCTGGAAGGTCTCGCTGTTCGCGACGAACTCGGCCTGGCGCTTCTCGCTGGCGTCGGTCTCGGTCAGGATGTCGATCGCCTTGGCAGTGAGCTGCGAGGCGAGGCGAACATTCTGGCCGCGGCGGCCGATGGCGAGGCTCAGCTGATCGTCGGGAACGACGACTTCGATGCGGTCCTCTTCCTCGTCGATCACGACGCGGCTGACATTGGCCGGCTGCAGTGCGTTGACGACGAAGGTCGCGGTGTCGGGCGACCACGGGATGATGTCGATCTTCTCGCCCTGCATTTCCTGCACGACGGCCTGGACGCGGCTGCCCTTCATGCCGACGCAGGCGCCGACCGGGTCGATCGACGAATCATGCGAGATGACGCCGATCTTGGCGCGCGAGCCCGGATCGCGGGCAGCGGCCTTGATCTCGATGATGCCGTCGTAGATCTCGGGCACTTCCTGCGCGAACAGCTTCTTCATGAACTCGGGGTGCGCGCGGCTCAGGAAGATCTGCGGCCCGCGATTCTCGCGGCGGACGTTGAGGATGATCGAGCGGACGCGATCGCCGACGCGGACGACTTCGCGCGGGATCTGCTGGTCGCGGCGGATCACGCCCTCGGCGCGGCCCAGATCGACCACGACGTGGCCGAACTCGACGCGCTTCACCACGCCGGTGATGATCTCGTTCTGGCGATCCTTGAACTCTTCGAACTGGCGCTCGCGCTCTGCGTCGCGGACCTTCTGGAAGATGATCTGCTTCGAAGCCTGGGCCTGGATGCGGCCGAACTCGATCGGGGGCAGCGGATCGACGATGAAGTCACCGATGGCCGCGCCCTTCTGGAGCTTCTGTGCCTGGTTGACGTCGACCTGCTTGAAATAATCGTCGACCGCCTCGACCACTTCGACGACGCGCCACAGGCGCAGGTCGCCCGAATTGGGGTCGAGCTTCGCGCGGATGTCGTTCTCGATGCCATAGCGATTCTTCGCGGCACGCTGGATCGCGTCTTCCATCGCCTCGATGACGATGGCCTTGTCGATCAGCTTTTCCTTCGCGACCGAATCGGCGATGGCGATCAGCTCGGCCTTGTTCGCGGAAATGGCAGTGGCCATCAGTCGTTTTCCTCTGCTTCGTATTCGTCTGCGCCCTCGGTGGAGAGCGGCGCGGTTGCGGCAATGAGCCTGTCGGTCATCAGCAGCTTGGCGTCGGCGATGGCGCCGAACGGAACGCTGACCACCTTGTACTTGCGGACATCGATCGAAATCATGTCACCTTCGGCGCCGATAAGGTCGCCGGTCAATTGCTTGCGCCCGTCCTCGAGCGGCTCGACCAGGTTGAGCCGCGCCTCGTGCGTCTTCCAGTCCTCATAGTCCTGGGCGCGAGTCAGCGGCCGGTCGATGCCGGGCGAGCTGACCTCGAGTCGATAGGCATGGTCGAATGGATCCTTGCCCGCCTCTTCCAGCGCATCGAACACGTCCGAGATGCGGCGCGACAGATCGGCGCAATCGTCGATCGTCAGCTGGCGGGTGTCGGGGCGCTCGGCCATCACCTGCAGCGTCGGATCGCTGGTGCCGCCGAACATCTTGACGCGCACCAGCGCGAGCCCGAGCGCCTGGGCTTCGGGTTCGATCAGCTTGGTGATGTCAGCGATATTCGCCACGCAGGCACTCCGGATATGGTCAAGCAGCTTCAGCGCCGGAGCCCTGCGGGCCCCGACCTCGGCATGTGTGACGATGTCGAGAAAGCACGTGCGATATACGCACTAGGGGTCGGCCCGGCAAGTGCAAACGGATTCGGGCGTGGTGTAGGCTAGCTCGTGCCGGGCCCGCCCGCGATCAGCTCGGGTTATGCGCGTCGAGGAATCGGCCCACCCGCGCCAGGAAGTCCGCTTCGTTGGCCGGATCGCGCATCGTGTGGTCTTCGCCCCGATACTCGACGAACTCGTGCGCCTTGCCTGCCCGCATAAGCGCATCGTGCAGCCGCTCGGACTGGTCGGCCGGCACGGTCTGGTCGGCGGTGCCGTGCGCGATCAGGATCGGCATGGTCATCCCGGCGGCATAGGTGACCGGCGAGATCGATTCGAGCGAGGCGGCCGTGCCCTGGATGCGCTGGCGCCAGGCGCGGAAGGCGCGCTCGTCGAAGGTCTCGTGGTCGAAATCGAGCTGGGCGCGGACGTCGGAGATGCCGGCATAGCTGATCGCGCAGCGATAGAGGTGCTTGTCGCGCGCCGCCGCCCACATCGCGGCATAGCCCCCGTAAGAGGCACCCATGATGCAGACGCGCTTCGAGTCGATCGTGCCGCGCCTGGCCAGCCAGGCGACGCCGTCGTCGACATCGTCCTGCATGCCGCGGCCCCATTCGCCGTCCCCACGCGCGATCATGGCGCGGCCGAAACCGGTCGATCCGCGATAATTGGGCTGGAGCACGGCATAGCCCTTGCCCGCGAGATACTGGACCCAGGGATCATAGTCCCAGCCGTCCCGCGCGAACGGCCCGCCATGCGGCATCACGATCAGCGGCAGGTCCTGGGCCGCCCGCCCCGCCGGCAGCGTCAGATAGCCGTCGATTCGCAGACCGTCGCGCGCGGCATAGCTGATCGTCGTCACGGCGGAGAGCGGCTTGCCGTCCAGCGCCGGATTGATCGCGGCGAATCGGCGTGCACGGCCGTTCTCGAACAGATAATAGGCGCCGGGATCGCTCGCCGTGGCGCTGTAGACCAGCATCCGGCCGCGATCGTCGCTCGTCGAGATCACCCGGTTGGTGCGGCCGGGTAGCGCCGAGTCGATCGCCGCCTGACGCGCGCGCATCGCGGGATCGAACCACAGCATCCGGTCGCGGTCGTCGGTATAGGCGACGCCCGCCGGCTTGCCGTCCGGCCCCAGCTCGAACCCGTCGAGATCGGCCTTGCCGTTCTCATAGACCAGCGCACCGAGCCGGCCTTTGCGGAAGTCATAGCCATAGAGCGCGATCCGGCCCGACGGCGCCTCGGCCAGCGCATAGCCATGGTCGCTGCCCTGGACGGGTGCGAACTGTAGCGCGTCGGGATCGGTGCCGGTGGCGCCGTTGCTGGCCTTGCTGAACCGGTCGCCTTCGCCGCGGCGATAGACCAACCAGGACTTGTCGTTCTTCTCGCCCATGCCGGCACGGACCACACCGGCGCCATCGACCACCCAGTCACGGACATGCGGCTGTGCGGCGACGACCTGGGTAGAGACGCCGGTGGCAAGGTCGATGCGCCAGATCGCCGGCGTGTCGTGGTGATGGTCGTGCGCCTTTAGGAGCAGGAAGCCGGCCTTGCGGTCGACATGGACCAGCTCCCCCGCCAAGCCGGCGTGTCCTAACTGGCTGACACGGCCATCGGCCGGCGTGATCTCGACGAGCCGCGCGCTGGCCGCGTGCGTCAGGCTCGCCAGCAGGCGGCCCGGGGCGAGCCAGAGATACCAGTCCAGCCGCTCACCGGGCGGCAGCGCGACGGTGCGCGGGGCAAGGTCGGGGTGTAGCGGATCGAACAGCGCCAGCCGGCCCTCCAGGCCGATCCGCGCCGCGATGCTGGCACCGTTGGGCGAAAGCTGGGGCTCCTCGATCGCCGGTGCGGCGAGCAGCTCGGCGGCAGTTGGCGGCGCGTGGTCGGGATCCGCCCGAACCGGCGCCGAGAAAGCAAGGATGCCCGCCAGCGCCGCAGCGCCTGCCCAGTGAAGATACGTCAATCCAAGTCCCCACCCGATTCCCTGGCGAGGATGCTTCGAGATCGAAAGTTGCGCAATACCGTAGATTCGCGCAACTTATTGAAACGGGGCCGTTATGATTCGAGAGGCACCGTAACCTGCCTGCTTGGCAAGCAGGCTTGCCCGACGCAGGATCGGCGGCGAACGACGGAGCCGCGGCACGCTCCGCGCGTTTCGCCACGAACTTGGAAAGAGAGGATTCCGATGCGATCGCATTTCCGCATGGCGCTGCCCGCGCTCGCACTGCTCGCCGCGTGCAATGGCACGGACGTTTCCGCACAGCAGACCGCGGGTGCGAGCGGCGACACGCCCTTCACTCTCACCCAGGTCGCCGATTTCGACACGCCTTGGGCAATGGCCTTCCTGCCCGATGGACGCATGCTGGTGACGGAGAAGGCGGGCAAGATCCTGCTTGTCTCGGCCAACGGCAAGACGCAGCGAACCATCGCCGATGTGGATGTGGTGTTCCAGGGTCAGGGCGGCCTGCTCGATGTGATCCCCGCGCCCGATTTCGCGAAGAGCCACCTGGTCTATTACACCTATGCCGAGCCGCGTCCCGAAGGATCGAGCCTGGCCATGGCCCGCGCCACCTTCGTCGATGGCGCCGCGCCGGCGCTGGCCAATCCGCAGGTGCTGTGGCGTGCCGGATCGGACGGCAAGGGCGGCCAGTTCGGCGCGATCATCGCCTTTGCGCCCGACGGCAAGTCGCTGTTCCTCACCTCGGGCGAGCGCCAGCGCTTCACTCCGGCTCAGGATCCCAACCAGGCGCTGGGCAAGATCCTGCACCTGACCCTCGACGGCAAGCCGGCGCCCGGCAATCCCTGGGCAGGCAAGACCGGCACGGCCACGGTGACGGTCACCGATCCGCCCAAGAATACCGAGCTCGCCAAGACTGCCGAGAGCCGCACCCAGAAGGTCGAGGGCACCAACCTCGTCCCCGCCGAGACCTGGAGCCTTGGCCATCGCAATCCCTATGGCCTGGTGTTCGATGTCGGCGGGCGGCTGTGGGAGAACGAGATGGGCCCCAAGGGCGGCGACGAGGTCAACCTGATCGCCAAGGGCAGGAACTATGGGTGGCCCAATGTCTCGAACGGCGACAATTACGACGGCACGCCGATCCCCGATCATGCGCCGGGCGACGGCTTCCAGGCACCCTCGGTCTATTGGAACCCGTCGATCTCGCCGGGCGGGATGATCTATTATTCGGGCAGTCTGTTCCCGGCCTGGAAGGGCTCGCTGCTGATCGGCGCGCTTTCGGGGCGCGGGCTGATCCGCGTGGCGCTGAACGGCGACAAGGCGAGCAAGGCCGAGCAGTGGAACCTGGGCATGCGCATCCGCGACGTGGTCCAGGGGCCGGACGGCGCGGTGTGGCTGCTCGAGGATGCCGGCAAGAGCAACGGGCGGCTGTTCAAGCTCACCCCGAAGTGAGCAGCTACGCCCGCACGATCAGATAGTTGATCCGCGCAGCGGCGATCGGTCGGTCGGGCTCGTCCTGCCAGGCGATCGCCTCGACATTGGCGACGCGCGTGCCGAGCCGGGTGACCGACCCGCGCGCCCGCGTCGGCTTGTCGCGGCCGCCCCGCATGTAATCCACGGTGATGTTGATGGGCTTGACCTGCGCCTCTTCGCCGCCGAGCGCCTGCCACAGCGCGCCCACCGCGGCCATCTCGAGCAGCCCACCGATCGCGCCGCCGTGGAGGAAGCCTGGGCGCCCCAGCACATCCTCGCCGAACGGCATCACCAGCACCGGCGCCTCCTCGCCCGGCTCGACGGTCAGGCCGAGCAGTTCGCCATAGGGGGGCAGGATCATCGATAGCCCTCGGTCGCCATGAAGGTGCCCGCGACATGGGCGAGCGGATCGTCCGGATCGCCGTCATGCGCCTGGCCGCGCACGAACGCGATCGAGCGCGTCAGCCGATAGCATTCGCCGCGGCCGATCACCGTGCGGCCCGGCGTGGCGGGGCGCAGATAATCGATGCGCAGGTCCAGCGTCGCCTGGGGCACGAAGGCGCCGGCACGCAGCCACACCGAAGTGGCCGTCGCCATGTCCATCAGCGCCAGGATCGGCCCCGAGGCGAGCACGCCCGAGGCCGGATCGCCGATCATGTCCTCGCGATACGGTAGCTCGAGTTCGGCCCAATCGGGGCCATGTGCGCGGTAGCCGACGCCCAGCCTGCTGCCATGGCTGGCATAGCGCAGCGAGAAGAAGCGCCGGACATCGAAGCCGGAAGGGGCGGTTTCGCTCATCCACGCGGCCCTAGCGCGCTGGCGGAAAGCACGCAAATGGCGGCAATTACATCGTTGTAACATGCGCCACCCGACACACCCGGCCTAGCCTTCCGGCATCGAAACGCCTTTGCATTAGGGGGCAGCATGGGACTGATCGGAATCAATCTGGGCGAGATCGTCGAGCTGGGCACCAGCGTCACGACCTATGGTGCGCTGCGCACCGCATTCGTCGATGGAGACGATCTGTTCGAACTGGTCGTCGGCATCGCCATCCTGATCTACGAGATCGCGCCCGACTTCGCATGAACGGCGTGGATGGCGCGACGCGCGCGGCGATCCTCGCGGCGCAGGTGACGGCGCGTGATACTGTCCTGGCTTGGCGTGGCGGTGCCGCGTTCCGGACACTCGAGGCGGTCTTCGCGGATTGCCCCGCTGGCGACCCGAGGGCCGCGATGGCCCGGGCGACGGAACTGCTCGGCAATGGCGACTGGGCCGGTGCGCTGATCGAGCCGCTGGCGGATGCACTCGCCGCCAGTCCACTGTTCGAGCCGCCGCTCAAGGTGAACCGCGATGCGACCCGGATCGGAGCGGTGCTGTTCGAATGCCCCGCCGCCTCGATCACCGCCTGCCGCACCAGCGCGGCGGCGATGCGGCGATTGCCCGCGCCCATGACCATCGCCTTTTCGGGCCGGCTGGCAGTGACGCGATACGTCCGCGCAGGCGGCGCCACGCTGCGGCGCTGGCACACCGATCCCGCCGGGCCCGCCTTCCGCTCCGAAACCGCGCCGAATTGCCGGGAGGACGATGCACGCGCCCTCACCGATGGTGACGTCCACGCGATCGACGGACGTCGCGAGGCACAGCTGCTCGTCGGCGCGCAGAGCGATGTCGTCACCTTGGTCGCCACAATCCGCGCGGGCGCCGCGCCGCTGATGCGCGAGCATGCGATCGCCGACGGGCGGCTGCTCCGTGTCGGCAGCGGCGACGACGGTGCTTCGCGCACCGAGATGCTGCTCGCCTTTCTCCGCCTCGCCGGCCGCGCCGATGCGGGCGGCCGGTTCGAGGAAGCGACGCGCGATTCGGCCTTCCACTTGCGCTGGGCCGCGATGCGCGAATGGCTGGCACTCGATGCCCGCAGCGCCCTGCCCCGGCTCGAGGCAATGGCGGCGCGTGATCCGCATGCGGAAGTGCGCGACGCCGCACTGCGCATGCTGGCGGTGGTGCGGCCGCGACTGGAGGCCGGATGCCCCGCCTGATCGATCCCGGACCAGGGGCGGCGATCGGCGTGGACGAGCTCGTCGAGGCGCTGGAAGCCAATCCGCTCGATGTCCGCGATGAAGACGCGTTCGCCAGCTGGGGCCCGCTGCTCGCCCGGCTGGGCCGCAACCCGGACTTCCTCGCCGAGCTTGCGATCGAGGAGCTCAAGACGCGCTGCGCCGGGCAAAGCACCGCCAATGGCTATGGCGCGCAGGTCTTCCTGCTTCGCCCGCCCAATGGCCGCTATGTGCTGCGCGCCAATTTCTGGCCGGCCCACCAAGACCCGGTGACCCGCGCCAGCGGCCCGGCAGCATTCTTCTACGACCTGCCGCACGACCATAATTTCCCGTTCCTCACCTATGGCTATCTGGGCCCGGGCTATTGGAGCGACTATTACGAATATGACGTCGCGGCGCTGGCCGGCCTGCCCGGAGAGGCGGTGGAGCTGCGCTTCGTCGAGCGGGCACGGCTCGATCAGGGCAAGCTGATGCTCTACAGGATGCGCCGCGACATCCATGTTCAGTTGCCGCCGGACAGCATGTCGGTCTCGCTCAACATCCTCGGCTCCGATCCGGCCCAACCCTGGCTCGACCAATATCGCTTCGATATCGCGCGCGGCACGATCGCCGAGGGGCTGACGTTGACCGCCGCCGAGGCGCTGGTCGCCATCGCGGTGCATCTCGGCAACGGGCTGGACCTGGCCGAGCGATTCGCCCGGCATCACCCCTGCCCCCGGATGCGCATGACCGCGCTCGATGCGCTCGCCTCTGCCCTGCCCCACACGGCACCTGCGCTGTTCGCCCAGGCAGCAGGCGATTCCGATCGCCGTGTCGCCGGACATGCGCGGGCACGACTGTCTCCGTAACGGATACGGTTTCCGCCGGAACGGTGCAATCGCCCCTACGCTTCGCCCAGTGACTGTCCTCGTCGCCTGCACCTTTGAGATTCCACACCTTGCCGAAGCGGTTGCGGCGCGTGGACTGGGCCTGGTCCCCTTCACGCCGGACGTGCGGGCGGGGGCGGCGCTGTTCGCCGGCGGGATCGAAAGCATCGCGCGGATTCGCGCACAGGGCTGGTCCAGGCCGCTGCTGCTCATGCTGCCCGAGGGCGGCAGCGTCGTACGGGCGCTCGATGCCGGCGCGGACGACGCGATGCTCTGCCCCGCGGCGCCCGACGAAATCGCCGCCCGCCTTGCCGCCCGCGTTCGCCGGCGGCCCGAGATCGTGCTCGGCGAGCTTCGCATTGATCCGGTGGAGCGCAGCGTAACGCGCGCAGGCCAGGCCATCGCGCTGCTGCCGCGGGAATATGCGCTGCTTCTTCACCTGATCCGCCAGGGCGAGCGCCCGGCCGGGCGTACCGAACTGCTCGCCGCCGTCTGGGGACTGGGCTTCGATCCGGGCACCAACGTCGTCGAGGTCCATGTCTCGCGGCTCCGCGCCAAGCTCGACCGCGGTTTCGGCAAACCGATGCTCGTCACCGACAAGGGCCGCGGCTATCGGCTGTGCGCGGCGTGATCCCGCGCTATCAAGACACCGGACATGAGGAGAGAAGCCATGGAAGCGCGCGTCACGGTTCAGATCGGCGAGGGCATCGCGGACGTGCGGCTGGCGCGTCCGGACAAGATGAATGCGCTCGACCCGGCAATGTTCGCCGGGATCATCGATGCGATCGCCCGGCTGGAGGGCGAGGCGGGCCTGCGCGCCGTCGTGCTTTCGGGCGCGGGGCGCGGCTTTTGCGCAGGCCTCGACATGGCGAGCATGGCCCAGAGCGGGTTGGGCAGCGGATCGGATCTGGACATCGCTGCGCGCACCCACGGTTTCGCCAATGATTTCCAGCAGGTCGCCTGGGGTTGGCGGACCCTGCCGGTGCCGGTGATCGCCGCGGTCCACGGCGTGGCGTTCGGCGGTGGGCTGCAGATTGCCAGCGGTGCCGATGTGCGGATCGCCGCGCCGGGCACGCGGCTTTCGGTGATGGAGATGAAATGGGGCATCGTCCCCGACATGGCCGGCTATGCACTGTGGCGCGGCAATGTCCGCGACGATGTGCTGCGCGAACTCGCCTATACCGCGCGGGAATTCGACGCGGCGGAAGCCCAGGCGCTCGGCTTCGTCACGCGCATCGCCGAGGACACGCATGCCGAGGCAATGGCGCTTGCCCGGGCGATTGCGGGGCGCAACCCGCATGCGATCCGTGCCGCCAAGCGGCTCGCCAATCTCGAGGGGGATAGTGCCGGGACGCTGCTCGCCGAGAGCCGCGAGCAGGCGGCGCTGCTGCGCACCCCCAATCAGATCGAGGCGGTGATGGCCAACATGCAGAAGCGTCCGCCGGCGTTCAGCGACTGACCTGGATCTCGTCGACGCGGTCCGGATAGAAAGCGAGGTGGTCGCGGATCTCGGCGACCGCATCGTACGGCGCCTCATAGCTCCACACCGCATTCTCGGTGCCGGCGACCACCGAATAGTAGGACGCCTCGCCCTTGTACGGGCAATAGCTGGCATGCGCGGTCCGTTCGAGCAGCGTCATGTCGGCGTCCTCGCGCGGGATATAGAAGACCGGCGGGTAGTTCGCCTCGCGCAGCTCCAGCGCGCGGCTTGTGTCGGCGATCACCTTGCCGGCGGCGCGGACTACGACATGTGCGCCCGACAGTGTGATCGTGATGGGATGATCGGGTCCCGGAACCAGTATCTGCCTGCTTGCCATGCGGCGACGGGCCATTGCAATCGCGCCGCCACCGCGCCATACCGCATCCTCGAAAAATGGAGAAGGATGCCGGAATGCGTGAAGCTGTAATCGTCTCGACCGCACGTACCGGTATCGGCAAGGCGGGCCGGGGCTATTTCAACGACACCGAGGCGCCGGTGCTCGCCGGGCATGTGATGAATGCCGCGGTGGAACGTGCCGGCATCGACCCGGCGCGGATCGACGATGTCTTTTACGGGATGGGAAATCAATGGGGCACGCAAGGCGGCAACATGGCGCGGATGGCGCTGTTCGCCGCAGGCCTGCCGCATAGCGTCCCCGCCTTCAGCCTCGACCGGAAATGCGGATCGGGGCTGACCGCCATCGCGCTCGCCGCCCGCTCCATCATGACCGACGAGATCGACGTGGCGCTGGCCGGCGGCATGGAGTCGATCAGCCTGACGATGAAGAACGCGCCGCGCTATGTGAACCAGTCGGTGACCGACAAGGTGCCGGCGGCCTATGTCCCCATGATCGAGACCGCCGAGATCGTCGCCGAGCGCTATGGCATCAGCCGGGCGGCGCAGGACGAATTCGCGGCGCGGAGCCAGCAGCGCGCATCGGCGGGGCTGGAGAATGGGGCCTTTGCCGAGGAGATCGTGCCGATCACCGTCACCAAGGCGCTGTTCGACAAGGAAGGCAACCGCATCGGCAGCGAGACCGTCACCGTCACCCAGGACGAAGGCATCCGCGCCGGCACCACCGCCGAAACGCTCGCCGGGCTCAAGGCCGTGTGGAAGGACGGCCAGTTCGTCCAGCAAGGCCAGCACGTCACCGCCGGCAATGCCAGCCAGCTTTCCGACGGCGCCGCCGCGCAGATCCTGATGGACCGCAAGACGGCACAGGCCGAGGGCAAGCAGATCCTCGGCATCTATCGCGGCTTCCAGGTCGCCGGCTGCGAGCCCGAAGAGATGGGCATCGGCCCGATCTTTGCCGTGCCCAAGCTGCTCAAGCGCGCCGGGCTCCGGGTAGAGGATATCGGCCTTTGGGAAATCAACGAGGCCTTTGCCAGCCAGTGCCTCTATTGCCGCGACACGCTGGGCATCGATCCCGACAAGCTCAACGTCAATGGCGGCGCCATCGCCATCGGCCACCCGTTCGGGATGAGCGGATCGCGGCTGGTCGGCCATGCCCTGATCGAGGGACGCAAGCGCGGGGTGCGCTATGTCGTCGTCTCGATGTGCACGGCCGGAGGCATGGGCGCGGCGGGGTTGTTCGAGATTGTGTGACAACGCCCCCTCCCTTCCTCGTCACCCCGGCCTTGTGCCGGGGTCCATGGTGCGGCGCCCGCTGACCCTGAGCCTCTTGTCCAAGGCTCGCCTCCTGGTGGACCCCGGCACAAGGCCGGGGTGACGGTTGGGAGCTTCGGCGCCTGCGCTCAGGCCAATCCCACCGCTTCCGCCGCGCGCTTTTCGGCGGCGGCGTGCAGGTCCCAGAAATTCGCCACCGGCTCGCCGGCCAGGCGCTTCTGCAGCACTTCGAGATGCGCGCCCCAGCCGCCGCC
The DNA here is from genome assembly GCF_058807215.1 of Sphingomonas sp. GW821-FHT12D09. Classification (NCBI taxonomy): domain Bacteria; kingdom Pseudomonadati; phylum Pseudomonadota; class Alphaproteobacteria; order Sphingomonadales; family Sphingomonadaceae; genus Sphingomonas; species Sphingomonas sp. GW821-FHT12D09. The sequence continues at coordinate 324,759 of NZ_JBXAQL010000003.1, forward strand.
GAAGTTGCGGGCGTCCGCAGCACCGCGCAGGCGGCTATGCGTCAGCACCAGCCGGGTGCGGGTGGGCGAGAAGGCGAACAGCTCGATGCTCACTTCGCCGGCATCGCCATTGTCCCAGGTGAAGCCGAGGAAATGCGGCGGCTCGATCCGGGTGATCTCCTCCGACCAACTCTTGCCCTGGTTCTTCGCATAGCGCTCCGGATTGGGCACATCGCCGTCGGACAGGTTCTGGTGGGCGAAGGTCATGCCGAGCTTGCCGCCCACGCACGGCTCGGTCGGCCCGCCCATGAACCAGCGCGCGCGCAGTTCCGGATCGACCAGATATTGCCAGACGGTCTCGATCGGCGCGGCGAGGTCGCGCTCGAAGCGGAGCATCTGCGGGGTGATCGTATCGGCAGCAAGCGTATCAACCATCGTGCTTCTCCGTGATGCGGCCCAGGCTTTCGAGGATGGTCGTCCAGCCCTTGCGGGTCTGGTCCTCGTAAGCGGCCCAGGCGGGGTCCATTGCATGGGTGAGGGTGAGCGTGCAGCCGGCCGGCGTTGCCGCGATGTCGAGTGTGACGCGCGTCCATTCGCCTTCCTCCGCCGGATCGGCGGAGAAGAGGAAGACGAGGCGGTGCGGGCGGTCGATTTCCTCGAACCGGATGCGGTGCCGGGCATCGCCAGAGGCGCGCCGCTCGACGATCAGCCCGCGCCCGCCGACACGTGGGTCGATCTCGCAGGTGAGCATCTCGCCACCCGGCGTGGCGAAGAGGAAGCGGCATGCGTCCTTCGGATCGAGCCAGGCATCGAACACGCGTTCGGGGCCCGCGGCGAAGTCCCGGCGGACGGTGAGGACCACCGGCGCGCTCATGCCAGATTGACCTGCCAGGAGATGCCGAACCTGTCCGAGCACCAGCCGAAGCGGCTGCTCCAGCCATAATCGCCGGGCGGCATCAGCACGGCGCCGTCGGCCGACAGTGCCTCGAACAGCCGGTCAAACTCGGCCTGATCCGCGACATCAAGGAAGAAGGACCAGCTCGGCGTGAAATCGAAGCCGTGCCGCACGAAGCTGTCATGGACCATCACCTTCTGCCCGGCGATCACGGCATAAGCGCGCAGGATCGTGCCTTCGGGGCCCGGCCCCTCGGCACCGAACCGCTCCAGCTTCTCGATGCGGCTGCCGGGCACGGTCTCGACATAGAAATCGAGCGCGGCCTGGCCCTTGCCGTGCTGGAACATCAGGAAGGGGGTGGCGCTGGTCACGGCTTCTTCTCCTGGTCGGCGGCGATGAGCGCTTCGAGCGCGTCGAGGCGCATCGTCCAGAACCTCTCCCACTGCTTGAGCCATTGCTCGGCCTCGGCCAGCGGGGTGGGCTTCAAGGCGCACATATAGCTGCGTCCCACCTTGCGGCGGGCGACCAGCCCCGCGCCCTCGAGCACCTTGAGGTGCTTGGCAGCGCCGGCGAAAGTCATCGAGAAAGGCTCGGCGAGATCGCCGATCGATTTCTCTCCCTGTGCCAGATGGGCGAGCATGCCGCGCCGCGTGGGATCGGCGAGGGCGTGGAAGGTGGCGTCGAGTCGATATTCAACCATGTGGTTTAATATTCCCGCGGCGGCAGGAATAGTCAACCGATTGGTTGAATAATTTTCGGGAGATTTCTGCGGTTCCGTCTCGGGAAATCTTGAATCCCTTGATAGTCCACGCATGCGCTCGAACCACGCATCTCGTGCGGCTTCCGCGGCTGCGCGGGCTTCGGGTTGCGGGGATTCGAGATCGGCCATGGACCGACCCCAGCACGCGGAATCCCATTTTAAAAGCAGAATTCGAACCTATTCGGTTACAGGCCGGGGCGCGCGGGCGGCGCGCAGGCTGTCCCAGGCATAGAGCGCGCAGCCGGCCCAGATCAGGGGGAAAGTGACCAGATGGATGGGGCGAAGCGGCTCGCCCAGCGACAATGCGACGAAGAACTGGATCGTCGGCGCGATATATTGGAGCAGCCCCATCATCGACAGCGGCAGCAGCCGGGCGGCGGCGGCGAACATCAGCAGCGGCGTGGCGGTGATAACCCCGGCGGCGAGCAGCAGCGCATTCTGCCCGGCGGAGACGCCGAAGCCGCTGGCCCCCTGGCTAGCGGTGTAGAGCAGCCAGCCCGTGGCGAGCGGCACCAGCAGCAAGGTCTCCACCGTCAGGCCGCCCAGCGAATCGATCGCCACCACCTTGCGGACCAGTCCGTAGAGCCCGAAGCTGAACGCCAGCGACAGCGAGATCAGGATCGCCCCGCCGCCGCTGACCGCCATCACCAGCACGCCCGCGCCGGCAACGCCGATCGCCACGCCCTGCCAGCGCCGCAGCCGCTCGCCGAGCACGAGCATGCCGAGCGCGACATTGACCAGCGGGTTGATGAAATAACCCAGGCTCGCCTCGAGCACATGGCCGGTCTCGACCGACCAGATATAGACATACCAGTTGATCGCGATCAGCCCGGCGCTGGCGCAGAGCAGCAGCAGCGTACGTCCCCGCGCCGCGCGCCAGATGCTCCCCGCCCGGCCGAGCGCGAAGACCAGCACGCCGAGGAACAGCACCGACCAGACCACGCGGTGGGCGAGGATCTGCAGCGCCGGCACCTGCGCCAGCACATGGAAATAGATCGGCAGGACACCCCAGATGCCATAGGCGCCGATGGCGAGCGCGAGTCCCCGGCGCTCGGAGGCACGCCCGGTGGCGTCGGCGGTCACGGTGCTGCTGGTCATGGCCGCTCCTTGCGCGGCCCCTGCGCGACAAGCAAGCAAGCCCCACTTTGGCGCAGCAAAGCGATTGCACGGAAACGCTTCCTCGCTAGGTTTGCCACCGACAAGAGGGGGAATCATGTCCGAACATTGGGAAGAGGAAGGTCCGTACGGCCATCCGCTGATCGCGACGCTGGCCGGTGGGGCCGTGCTGGTGCTGGCCGCGCTGATCGGGCCGCATATCTCCGGGCCGCTGCCGCTGCCCGCGCTGCTGATCGGCGGTGCCGCGGCGGGACTGGTGCTGTGGCTGATCGGCTTCCTGATCACGACGCGGCACGCCGGCCTGCCCTGGAAGCTCGGCTCGCTGGTGCTGCTGATCGGCGCCGGGGCGGGCGCCGCGATGGTTGCGCACGGCCAGTTCCAGACGCGCTCGCGCGCCGATGCGAGCAGCTTTGCCGAGATCGACCTGGCGTCGGACGGCTCGGTGATCCTGCCCAGCGGCATCACCGGGCGCGGGCCGGTCTCCGCGCTCTATGCCGAGGCGGTGCAGGCCGAGGCGGCGGACAAGCACGCCTTCAACGACGCGCTGGGCAAGTTCGGCGCGCCGGCGCTCAACAGCCCGTATCTGCTCGAGCAGAATCCCAAGCCGATCCAGGATTGCGCCGCGCTCGACAATGTCCGCGCGCTCGCCGTGGCGCAGAGTGCCAAGCGGCTCGCGCGGCGTGCGGCGCTGGCGCGGGCGATCGGCAGCGCCAGCCTGCCGGTGGCGGCGAAGCAGGGCATCAACCAGATCGTCGGCGATGCGAAGAGCGATCCGACGCTGGCAAACCAGCAGGCATTGCTCGACGCGACCGGCGAGCTCTGCACGCTGCTCGCGCGCAAGACCTGGTTCAACGCCAATGCCTATTTCGGCTTCCGCAGCGGTGCCGACCAGGCGGCGTTCCGGGCGAGCGGCGAGAAAAGGCGGGCGCTGGCCGGCGAAAGCGACGCGATCGACCGCGCGGTGCGCGCGCGGATCCTGGCCGGCCGCGAGCAGGTGCGCGATACGCTGAGCCGCTCGATCTACACCAAGGAGTGAGGGGCGTGAGCTTGCGTTGAGGGCAGCAAGCGTTGAAATACCTTCCGTCATTCCCGCGAAGGCGGGGGTCGAGGGTAGCGCGATACGAGCGATTCAATCGCACGTGCGCTCGCCGGAGCCGACCAAACGCGCCGCACGTGCTTTGCTTGTGATTCTGGATCCCCGCCTTCGCGGGGATGACGATGGAGATATTGAGTCCGAGTACTAAGCGGCGGGCCGCACCGGGTTCGCCGCCGCCTCCCCGACCACGGTGTTCCAGGGCTGCACGTCCCAACGCGCGACCAGGCCGTTCGCGACATAGGGATCGGCTTCGGCAAAGGCGCGGGCGGCGGCTTCGTTGGCGAACAGCAGCAGCGCGCTTGCCGGCGGATCGCCCACCGCGCCGCCCAACAGGAGATCGCCGCTCTCCACGCTGGTCCAGGCGAGCTTCAGATGCGCCTCGCGAAAGCCGGCGCGGCGCTCGAGATAGTCGGGCGTGGTGGTGTAGCGCAGGATCCAGTGCATCCTCAGCCTCCGATGCGCAGGTATAGCGCAGTGGCGTCGTCCGATATCTTGAAGCGCGCGAAGCGAGTGCAGGCCTCGTCCGCGTGCTCGATGTCGCGCAGCTCCCCGGCGACGGCGGCGAGGCCGCGGGCGCGGACCGCCTCGAACAGGGACGTGTCGTCATAGGCACCATAGCTGTCGATCAGCGCGCCATAGCCGTCGCTCATCAGCAGGATCTCGTCGCCGGGCGCGCAGGCGATGCGGGCGCTGTCGACCACTGCCATATGGTCGGGATCGACGCTGAGCACGCGCATGCCGGGGCGGCCGCGGGTCGAGCGGAGATTGGCGAGGATCGGGGCGGAGCGCTTGGGCTTGCCCAGGCCATGCCCGGCCATGCTGGCGGCGCGCTCGGCTTCGGAATTGCGGATTTCCTTCTCCGGGCCGAGCCGGGTGACGGTGCCGGCGGACCAGAGGAAGGCGACGCAATCGCCGAGCCAGCCGGTCTCCAGGCCTTCCTTGTCGATGCGGACCGCGAGCGCGGAGGCGAGCGGATATTCCCAGCGATCCTCGGGATCGCGCGTGCGGTCGCGTTCCCAGGCGGCGAGGATCTGCGCGGCGACGCCGGCATAGAGCGTGCCGATCGTCTCGGCAGCGGACGCGGTGAAGGCGGCTTGCGCGATACTGGCGAGCCAGGCCGCACCGCCCTGGGCGCCGACCAGCCCGGGCGGGCCGAGATCGGTTGCGCCGTCGATCACCCAGGCGTGTTGCCGGGCGCTGCCTGCGCGGTCGTCATTGGGAACGGAGATATCGCCGGCGAGGCTGATCGACTGGAGGAGATCGAAGTGCATGGCCCGGGTCTAGCCCGGCTTTGTTACGCCCGCACCATGTAACGTGCATCCGGGCCATAACTGGAAAGCTTGGCCTTCAGCGCGGGGCTGTCCTGCGGTTCGAAGCCCTGGGCCTGCCAGAAACCGGCGGAGTCGTTGACCGAGACGAGCGCGATCGGGGCCATCACCTGTTCGAACAGCTGCGCGAGGCCCGCGCGGGCATTGCCGCCGCCGCGCGCTTCGGGGAGCAGGGCAAGGTCGTGGAGATACCAGCTGTCGCGGCTGTCGGGCAGCGAGCCCAGCAGCGTGTCGAGCGGCGGGATCGCCTCCAGCGGCCAGGGATAGGCGATGAGGTAGCCGGCGATGTGGTGGTCGTCGGCCAGCACGAAGCAGGTGCCGGGCGCGAGCGCCAGCCGCTCGGCGAAGCAGGCGCGGCCCTCGGGATGGTCCGGGAAGGCGATGCGGGCGACCGCGACGACGCCGTCGAGATCGCCCGAAGTCATCGCCCGCCAGCGCATCAGTCGGCGAACAGCAGCACGGGGGTCTCGAGCAGCTTCCTGACCGCCTGGACGAAGCTCGCCGCATCCCAGCCATCGACGACGCGGTGGTCGCAGCTGATCGACAGGTTCATCAGCTTGGCGCGGACGATCTCGTCGCCCTGGAACACCGGGCGCTCGATGATCTTGTTGGGGCCGATGATCGCCACTTCGGGGCGGTTGATGACCGGCGTGGTGGCGATGCCGCCGAGCGGCCCGAGCGACGTGACGGTGAGGGTGGAGCCGGACAGCTCCTCGCTCTTCGCCTTGCCGGTGCGCGCGGCCTCGGCGAGGCGGGTGATCTCGGCGGCGAGCTGCCAGACATTCCTGTCCTGCGCGTCGCGGATCACCGGGACCATGAGTCCAGCGTCCGTCTGCGCCGCCATGCCGAGATGGACGCGGCCGTGGCGGGTGACCACGCCGGCCTCGTCGTCATAGCGGGCGTTGATCATCGGGAAATCAGGCAACGCCCGGCAGATCGCGACGATCAGGAAGGGGAGCATGGTCAGCTTGGGGCGGTTCCCGCGATTGTCGTTGAGGTCGCCGCGCATCGCTTCGAGCGCGGTCACGTCGATCTCGTCGACATAAGTGAAGTGCGGGATCTGACGCTTGGAGGCGGCCATGTTCTCGGCGATGCGGCGGCGCATGCCGATGACCTTGATGGGCTCGTCCTCGCGGGCGCGGCTGGCGTGCGGGGCGTGATAGCCCTGTGCCGAGCCGTAGCGGAGGTACGCGTCGAGGTCGGCGTGGCGGATATGGTTGCCGTCGGACTTCACCTGGGCGAGGTCGAGGCCGAGATCCTTGGCGCGGGCGCGGACTGCGGGCGACGCGAGGATTTTCTCTTCTCCCCTTCCGCTTGCGGGAGGGGTCGGGGGAGGGGCCGGAATCGAGGCGGTGTCGCTGGAGGCACTGCCCTCCCCCGACCCCTCCCCTGCGGGGAGTGGAGCGCTGGAGGCGGGTTCGACCACTTCCTCGACGCCTGGATTTTCGGCCTCGACCTGCTCCTCGACCGGGGTCTCGGTTTCCTCGCCCTCGACTTCGATCACCATCAGCGCCGAGCCGATCGCGACCTGGTCGCCGACTTCGCCGGCCAGCTCGACGACGATGCCGGTGACCGGCGATTCCATCTCGACCGTGGCCTTGTCGGTCATCATGTCGGCGACCTGCTGGTCCTCCGACACCTTGTCGCCGAGCTTGACGTGCCAGGCGACGATCTCGGCCTCGGCAATGCCTTCGCCGATATCGGGGAGGCGGAAGGTGAAACGAGCCATCGCGGTCAGTCCTTCAGGATTTTCTTGAGCGCCGTGCCGATACGCACCGGGCCGGGGAAATAGGCCCATTCCAGGCTATGCGGATAGGGCGTGTCGAAGCCGGTAACGCGTTCGATCGGGGCTTCGAGATGGTAGAAGCAGCGCTCCTGCACCTGCGCCGAAAGCTCGGCGCCGAAGCCCGAGGTGCGCGTCGCCTCGTGGACGATCATACAGCGGCCGGTCTTCTTCACCGACGCCTCGATCGTCTCGATGTCGAGCGGCACGAGCGTGCGCAGGTCGACGATCTCGGCGTCGATGCCCATTTCCTCGACCGTGTTGGCAACGACATGGACCATCGTGCCGTAGCAAAGGATCGTCACCGCTTCGCCGGGGCGCACGACCGCGGCCTTACCGAGTTCGACGCGGTAATAGCCCTCCGGCACCTGCGCACCGGGGTGATCGGCCCAGGTCTTGGCCGGGCGGTCGTAATGGCCGTGGAACGGGCCGTTGTAGATGCGCTTGGGCTCGAGGAAGAGGACGGGGTCATTGTCCTCGATCGCGGCGATCAGCAAGCCCTTGGCGTCGTACGGCGTCGAGGCGATCACCGTCTTCATGCCCGATACGTGCGTGAAGATGCCCTCGGGGCTCTGCGAGTGGGTCTGCCCGCCGAAGATGCCGCCGCCATAAGGCGAGCGGATCGTGATCGGCGCGATGAAGTCCGCCGCCGAGCGATAGCGCAGGCGCGCGGCTTCGGAGACGAGCTGGTCGAGTGCCGGATAGATGTAATCGGCGAACTGGATCTCGGGAACGGGGCGCAGGCCATAGGCGCCCATGCCGATCGCGACGCCCATGATGCCGATCTCGGTGATCGGCGTGTCGAAGGCGCGGGTCTTGCCGTACTTCGCCTGCAGGCCCGCAGTGGCGCGGAAGACGCCGCCGAAATAGCCGACATCCTCGCCCATCACGATGACGTTGGGATCGCGCGCCATCATCACGTCCATGGCCGAGTTGATCGCCTGGATCATGTTCATGTGGACGCTGGCGCCCTGTTCCTGGGTCAGGTCGCTCACAGGCCCGCCGCCTTCTGCTCGTCGAGCATCTGCTGCTGCTGTTCCTTCAAATGCCAGGGGATGGTCTCGAACACCCCCTCGAACATCGATTCGAAGGGCTGGTGCATGCCGTGGCCGAGGATGCCGTTCTTCTCGGCTTCCTTCTGGGCGACCTTGACCAGCTCGGCGAGTTCGAGGTCCTGCGCGGCGTGGTGCTCTTCATCCCATTCGCCGAGCGCGATGAGATGCTCCTTCAAGCGCCGGATCGGATCGCCGAGCGGCCAGGCATTGGGCTCGCCGGCCGAGCGATAGGCGGTGGGATCGTCCGAGGTCGAATGGCCTTCGGCGCGATAGGTGAAATGCTCGATCAGCGTCGGGCCCTGGTTGGTCCGCGCGCGCTCGGCGGCCCATTGGGTAGCCGCGTACACTGCCAGCGCGTCATTGCCGTCGACGCGCAGCCCGGCGATGCCATAGCCGATCGCGCGCGCCGCGAAGGTGGTCGCCTCGGCCCCGGCGAAGCCCGAGAAGCTCGAAATCGCCCATTGGTTGTTGACGACGTTGAAGATGACCGGCGCCTTGTAGACCGTCGCGAAGGTCAGCGCCGAGTGGAAATCCCCTTCGGCGGTGCTGCCTTCGCCGCACCAGGTGGCGGAGATGCGGGTGTCGCCCTTGGCCGCGCTCGCCATCGCCCAGCCCACGGCCTGCGGGTATTGCGTGGCGAGGTTTCCGGAGATCGAGAAGAAGCCATATTCCTTCGAGGAATACATGATCGGCAGCTGGCGGCCTTCGAGCGGGTCGGCCTTGTTCGAATAGATCTGGTTCATCATCTGCACGATCGGATAACCGCGCGTGATCAGGATGCCCTGCTGGCGATAGGAGGGGAAGCACATGTCGTCGCCGGCCAGCGCCATCGCCGCGGCGATCGACACCGCCTCCTCGCCGGTGGACTTCATGTAGAAGCTGGTCTTGCCCTGGCGCTGGGCGCGGAACATGCGCTCGTCGAAGGCGCGGGTGAGCGCCATGTTGCGCAGCATGCGGCGCTTGGCGTCTGCGTCGAGCCGCGGATCCCAGGGGCCGACTGCCTGGCCCGAATCATCGAGCACGCGGACGAGGCCGTACGCCAGCTCATGGAAGCTGGAGGCGGCATCGGCGGTGTCGGGGCGGCGGGTGGCGCCGGCGGGCGGCACGTCGACATCGCTGAAGTCCGCCTCGTCGCCCGGCCGGAATCGCGGCTCGGGCACGTGCAGCGCAAGCGGGGGCAAATTGGCGCGATCGCGTTCGATCGACATGGGCTCTCCGGACAAAGATTCCCGTCACCAAACGCGCGGGACTCGTGTTTGGCACCTTGTTATAAAATTTCAAAGCGCTGCGCAATAAGGTCAGTCATACTGACCTGAAATGCCGCCCGTTCCGATGGGAATTCCCTCAAGGATCGGGGTCGCCGCGCAGCGGATCCGGCACGATCTCCGCTGCGTGCAGGGTCGCCGCTGCGAGCGCGCGCGTCGGGACGTCGAGGCTGCACTCGTGGCGGGTGATGACGTGATGGCCCGTGCCGTCAAGCAGCTCGAAGACGAGTTGCGTGCCGTCCAGGCAGCCGATCATGTCGTCGCGTCGCCCCGCGCCGGCGAACTCATAGCCGCCCCGGTTGTCGGGCAGGCGTTCGGCAAAGCGGGCGGCGGCAAGCGCCGCGGTCACCCGCGTGAACGAATCGGCGGCTAGCGTGCCGGTCCGCCATTCATCGATTGAACCGCCGCCATAGCCGCCGCGGCCCTTGGTACGCGTGTAGCGCACCGCAAGCCGGCCATCGGTGGGCTGGTCGATGCCGATCACATAGGGCTGGTCGAAGGTCGGCAGCACCAGCATGCGGAAGCGACTGCGATAGCCATCCAGCGCATGCGGCGCCCACAGCACCGGCTCTTCCATGTTGGCGAGATGCAGGCCGAACCAGGATTCGAGGAAGCCGTCCTTGTTGGGCGCGAAACCGGGCGGGAGATAATGGGTCTTGGGCGGCGGCGCGTCCTGCGCCCGGGCGATGCCCGGCGCGAGGAGCAACAGCGCGGCGGCAAGCGCGGCCCTCACGCCACCGGAAACCCGCGCCGCTTGAACAGCGCCGACACGTCGGGATCCCTCCCCCGGAACGCGCGATAGGCCAGCTTGCGGTCGGTTTCGTTGCCGGTGGAAAGCAGGGTGGCGCGGAAGCGGTCGGCCGTCTTCTTGTCCCAGACATCGCCGGTTTCCTGGAACGCCGCCCAGGTGTCCGCGTCCATCGTCTCCGACCAGAGGTACGAATAATAGCCCGCCGAATAGGCGTCCGACGAGAAGAGATGGCTGAACTGGGGCAGCCGGTGGCGCAGCGCGATCTCCCTGGGCATACCGAGCGCGGCCAATGCTTCCTTCTCGAACGCAGCGATATCGGTGACCGGCGTCTCGCGATCGTGCAACTGCATGTCGAGGATCGCGCAGGCGAGATATTCGACCGTGTCGAAGCCCTGGTTGAAGGTGGACGACTTCTCGATCTTGTCGACCAGCGCCTGGGGCATCGGCGCGCCGGTCTTGTAGTGCTTCGCATATTTGTCGAGCACGTCGCGGGTGAGCAGCCAATTCTCGTTCACCTGGCTGGGATATTCGACGAAGTCGCGCGGCGTGCCGGCGAGCCCGGGATAGGTGATGTTCTGGAGCAGGCTGTGGATCGCGTGGCCGAACTCGTGGAACAGCGTGGTGGCATCGTCGAGGCTGATCAAAGTCGGCTCGCCGGCGCCGCCTCGCACGAAATTGTTGTTGTTCGAGGCCAGCGTGTTGCGCACGCCGCCGAACTTCTGCTGGCCGCGATAGCGCGTGGCCCAGGCGCCCGAGCGTTTTCCGGAACGGGCATAGCCGTCGAAATAGAAGATGCCGATGTTCTTGCCGGTGCGCGTGTCGGTCACTTCGAAGGTGCGCACGGCCGGATCGAACACCGGCACGTCCTTCACTTCCTTGAAGCCAAGATCGTAGAGCCGGCCGGCGGCGTAGAAGGCGCCCTGGAGGATGTTGGTGAGCTCGAGATAGGGCTTCACTTCGCTCTCATCGAGGTCGTACTTCGCCTTGCGCACTTTCTCGGCATAGAAGCGATAGTCCCAGGGCTCGATGGTGATCTTGGCGCCTTCCTTGTCGGCGAGCGCCTGCATGTCGGCGACCTCTTCGGCCACGCGGGCGCGGGCGGCGGGCCATACCGCCATCATCAGCTTCATCGCATTGGCCGGGGTCTCGGCCATGGTGTCGTCCATGCGGAACCAGGCATGGTTCTTGAAGCCGAGCAGCCTGGCGCGCTGCTGGCGCAGCTTGAGGATCTCGGCGATGCCGGCCTTGTTGTCGTTCGCATTGCCATTGTCGCCGCGCATCACGAAGGCGCGCCAGACCTTTTCGCGCAAGGACCGGTCGATGGCATAGGTCAGGAAGGGCGCGACCGAGGAGCGGGTGTTGACCACCGCCCACTTCCCCGCGAGCCCGCGCTCGGCGGCGGCGCTGGCGAGCGAGGCCTTGAAGCTGTCGGGCAGGCCGGCGAGCTGCGCCTCGCTGTCGAGGACGGTCCAGGTCTCCTCGTCCGCCAGCAGCTTGCGGCCGAAATCGGAGAAGGCGCTGGCAAGCGCCTGGTTGAGACGGGTCACTTCCGCGCGCTCGGCGTCGGAGAGCGCGGCGCCGCGGCGGACGAAGCCGCGATAGGTGCGCTCGAGCAGGCGCGTCTGCTGGGCGTCGAGCTTCTGGCTGGCGCGCGTGTCGTAGGCGCCCTTCACGCGGGCGAAGAGCAGCGGATCGAGGAACAGCTCGTCGCTCGCCTTGGCAAGCTTCGGGCTCCATTCGCGGTCGATCGCCTGGACCTGCTTGTCTGCGAGGTTGCTGGTGTAGACACCCCAGGCGGCCTGGACCCGGTCCATCGTCTCGCCGGCATTCTGCATCGGTTCGATCACGCTGTGGAAGGTCGAGGCGTTGCGCCTGTCGCGGATCGCATGGATCTCCTGGCGCTGCGCGGCGATGCCGGCCTCGAAGGCGGCGGGGAACATGTCCGCGCGGAACTTGTCCCAGGGGGGCACGCCGCCATAATTGCCGGGCCAGGGCGCGAGCAGGGGGGAGGCATCTACGGTGTCGGCGGCTTGGGCCATCAGGCTCCCCAGGAATGGTGTTGCGAGCATTGCACTGGTGCCGAGAAGCGCCTGACGGCGGCTGAGGTTGCGGATCAAGGTCCGGGATCTCCCTGAAATCGGTGAATGGAGCCGAGCTTAGGGGCGTGCCGCGGAATGGCAATTGACTCTGGGGCGATAAGGAACAGAATAGGAACATTCTTTTCCCGAGTCGTGAGCATAGTGGCCGATCCTGCCGTTCTGAAGCAATTGCGCGAGACCCTGAGCGGTCTGGAAACTGGCGGTTTTCGCCGGCGCCCGGCCTTGCCCTTCGGGATCGAGGCGATCGATTCGCGGCTTGCGGATGGAGGCCTGCGGCTCGATGCGCTGCACGAAGTCGCGGGGGGCACCAGCGACATGGCCGATGATTGCGCGGCGACGCTTTTCCTTGCCGGACTGGCGGCGCGCGCCTGGGGGCCGGTGCTGTGGGTGGTGCGGCGGCGCGACCTGTTCGCGCCGGGGCTGGCCCAGTCGGGGCTCGATCCCAAGCGGCTGATCTATGCCGAGGCGAAGGACGATGCCGAGCTGCTGGCGGTGATGGAGGAAGGGCTGCGCCACCGCGGGCTCGGCGCGGTGATCGGCGAGGCCAAGCGGGCGGACATGACCGCGACGCGGCGGCTGCAGCTGGCGGCCGAGGGCGGGCGGACGATCGCGCTGCTGCTCAAGCGTGCGGCGCGCGAGGGCAGCGATCCGATCGGCATGCCCTCGGCGGCTGTGACGCGCTGGCGGGTGGCCTGCGCGCCGTCGACGCCGCTGCCGGTGGAGGGCGTCGGGCGGCCGCGCTGGAAGCTCGAACTGGCGCGGCAAAAGGGGGGCGAAGGTTTCGAACTGACAGTGGAGGCATGCGATGCAACGGGTCGCTGCGCTCTTCCTCCCGCTATGGCCCATCGAAAGGCTGTGGCGGGCGGAAGCGCGCCCCGGCGCGCGGCCTGAGCCGCCGCGCCCGCAAGCCTCGCTCGATCCGCTGCGCGACGCCGTGGCGAAGGAGCAGGAACATGCCTGTTCGGTCCCGCGCGGCGGCGGATGGCGCCCCGGTGCGCGCTGGGCGCGCGAGGACGAACTCGGCAAGGCCGCGCTACCGCCGGTCGAGCGGCGCAAGGCGAAGCATGAGGTAGGGCGGCGCGACGAGGCGGCGGCGAACCCGTTTCGCGCGATGCGGCCGGATGACGGGGGTGCGCCCGCTAAATTCCTCCCCGAGCTCGCTCGGGGAGGGGGACCGCGTCCGAAGGACGTGGTGGAGGAGCCGGCGCAACGCGCCGGTGCCCGGCGCGCGCCTCCACCATTGCTGCGCAATGGTCCCCCTCCCCCAGACAAGCTGGGGGAGGAATTAGGCCCCCTCATCACCTCGCTCCGCAACGGCAGCCGCGTCGAGATCGCCGCCGCCTGCCCTGCCGCGCAGGCACTGGGCCTGCGCCCCGGCATGGCGGTTACCCAGGCGCGGGCGCAGGTGCCGGGGCTCGATATCCGTCCGGCCGACCTCGAAGGCGATATCGCCTCGCTCCGGAGCCTTGCCATCCTCGCGGCGCGGCGCTGGTCGCCGGTGGTCGCGCTGTCGGGCAGCGACGGGCTGTTGCTCGACCTGAGCGGCACCGCGCATCTGTTCGGTGGCGAGGAGAAGATGGCGCGGCACCTGATCCGCCTGCTCGCGCGCGCTGGCTTCACCGCGCGGATCGCGATCGCCGATACGGTGGGCGCGGCCTGGGCGCTGGCACGCTTCCACGGCAATTGCATCTGCCCGCCCGGCGCGCAGGCACGTGCGCTCGCCGAGCTGCCCACCCCGGCGCTGCGCATCGACGAAGCGGCGGTGGAATTGCTCAAGCGGCTGGGCATCGACCGGATCGGCCAGCTCGCCGCCCTACCCCGCGCGCCTTTGGTCCGGCGTTTCGGTGCCGGCACGGTCCTGCGGCTCGACCAGGCCTTGGGCCGGATCGCCGAGCCGCTCGATCCCGTCATCCCGCCGGAAAGCATCGCCGTCCAGCAGCGCTTCGCCGAGCCGATCGCGACGGCCGAGGCGATCGCGCATTGGCTGGGCGTGCTCACCCCGCGCCTGGCGGCCGCGCTCGAGGCCGAGGGGCTTGGCGTGCAGGCGCTGGAATGCATTGCCGAGCGGATCGACGGCGTGCCGCAGCGCATCCGCATCGGCCTGGCCCGGCCGAACCGCGACCCCGCGCACCTGCTTCGCCTGCTCACGCGCCGCATCGAGGATGTCGAGCCGGGATACGGCATCGACGCGATCACGCTGCATGTCCGCCGTGCCGGGGTTCTGGGGCCGGAGCCGGTGGTCGAGCGGCTCGACGAAGAGGCGGCACCCGACCTCGCCACCCTGGTCGATACGCTGGCGACGCGGATCGGGTTGGCGGCAATGTGGCGGATGCGGCCGGTCGAGAGCGACGTGCCCGAGCGGTCGACGGCGCGGATGGCCGTGCTCGATCCGCCGACACGCGGCGCCGTGCGCGCGAAGATCGACGATATCCGCCAGCTCGACCGTAATCCTGCGCTCCATCCCTGGCACCCCGAATGGCCCAAGCCGGCGCGGCTGCTCGCCCGGCCCGAGCGGCTGGACCATGTCATGGCCGAGCTGCCCGACCATGCCCCGCGCCGCTTCACCTGGCGCGGATGCGCGCACCGCGTCGTCCATGCCGACGGGCCCGAACGCATCCAGGGCGAATGGTGGAAGCGCGATGCCGAGCGGATGAGCGTGCGCGACTATTTCCGCGTCGAGGACGAGGCGGGCCGGCGCTACTGGCTGTTCCGCTCGGGCGACGGCGAGCGCGCCGTGACCGGCGACCTCAGCTGGTATCTCCACGGGGTGTTCGGATGACCTATTCGGAGCTCCAGGTGACGACGCATTTCTCGTTCCTGCGCGGGGCGTCCTCGCCCGAGGAGCTGTTCCGCCAGGCGGCGCTGCTCGGCCTTCCCGCGCTCGGTATCGTCGACCGCAATTCGGTGGGCGGGGTGGTGCGCGCGCTGGTCGCCGCCGAGCAGTTCAGCCAACTCGGCATCCCGATCCGGATGATCGCCGGCTGCCGGCTCGACCTGGTCGATGGCTCTTCGGTGCTGGTCTGGCCCGAGGACCGCGCCGCCTGGTCGCGGTTCACCCGGCTGCTCACGCTCGGCAAGGGTCGCGCCGATGCGCAGAAGGGCGAGAAGGGCCAGTGCTTCCTCCATTGGGAGGATCTGGCCGGCGCGGCTGAGGGCATGGTCGGCGCGCTCGTCCCCGGGCTGGCCGATACCGGCGATCCACTGGCGTTGCGCTGGATGGCGGATGTGTTCGAAAAGCGCGGCCATGTCTGCCTGACCCAGCACCGCCGGCCGAACGATGCGATGCGGCTGCACGAACTGAACCTCGCCGCCCAGCGCTTCGGCCTGACATCGCTCGCCACCGGCGACGTGCTCTACGACACGCCCGACCGGCGCATGCTCCAGGATGTGGTCACGGCGATCCGTGAGAAATGCACGATCGACGAGCTCGGCTTCCGCCGCGAGCGCAGCGCCGACCGGCATCTCAAGTCTCCGCAAGAAATGGCGCGGCGCTTCCGCGACTATCCGCAAGCGATCGCGGCTTCCGAAGCGATCGCCGAGCGCTGCACCTTCAGCTTGCGCGACCTGGAACACCAATATCCCGAAGAGGAAGTCATCCATGGCCGCAGCGCGCAGGAGGCGCTGTCCGCGCTCGCCTGGAACGGGCTCAAGCAGCGCTTCGCCGGCAAGCCGTCCCAGGCGCACCAGGACCTGCTCAAACACGAGCTCGGGCTGGTCGCGGAAATGCAGTACGCGCCCTATTTCCTGACGGTAAATTCGATCGTCCAGTTCGCGCTCAGCCAGCACATCCTCTGCCAGGGGCGCGGCAGTGCCGCCAATTCGGTGATCTGCTTCGCGCTCGGCATCACTTCGATCGATCCGATCAAGCACCAACTGCTGTTCGAGCGCTTCATCTCGACCGAGCGCAAGGAGCCGCCCGACATCGATGTCGATTTCGAGCATGAGCGGCGCGAGGAAGTGATCCAGTGGATCTACGAGAATTACGGCCAGGACCATGCCGCGCTGACCGCGGTGGTCAGCCGCTTCCGCTCGCGAGGCGCATTGCGCGAAGTCGGCAAGGCGATGGGGTTGCCGGAGGACCTGACCGCGGCGCTCTCCTCGCAGGTCTGGGGCTGGTCGAACGATGTCGACGACAAGCATGCCGATGCGCTGAATCTCGACCGCAGCGATCCGCGCCTGGCGCTGACGCTGCAACTTGCGCGCGAGCTGATCGGCACGCCGCGCCACCTTTCCCAGCATCCCGGCGGCTTCGTGCTGACCCGCGACAAGCTGCACGACCTGATCCCGGTCGAGCCCGCGGCGATGGTCGATCGCCGGGTCATCGAATGGGAAAAGCTCGATATCGAGGAGCTGGGCTTCATGAAGGTCGATATCCTGGGCCTCGGCATGCTCGGCTGCATGCGGCGCACCTTCGACCTGCTCGCCGCGCACAAGCAGATGCATCTCACCATGGCGTCGCCCCTGATGCAGGAGGACGATCCGCGTACCTATGAGATGATCCAGCAGGCGGACACGCTCGGCGTGTTCCAGATCGAAAGCCGCGCGCAGATGTCGATGCTGCCTCGGATGAAGCCGGTGAATTTTTACGACATCGCGATCCAGGTCGCGATCGTGCGGCCGGGGCCGATCCAGGGCAACATGGTCCATCCCTATCTGAAGCGCCGGCAGGACCCGAAGCTGGTCGACTATCCCTCGCCGGCGCTCAAGGAAGTGCTGGAAAAGACGCTGGGCGTGCCGCTGTTCCAGGAACAGGCGATGCAGGTGGCGATCAAGGGCGCAGGCTTCACGGCCAGCGAGGCCGACCGGTTGCGGCGCGCGATGGCGACGTTCAAGTCGAGCGGCGATATCGGCGAGTTCGGCCCCAAGCTGATCAGCGGCATGCTCGAACGCGGGATCAGCCAGGATTTCGCCGAGCGGCTGGTCGAGCAGATCAAGGGCTTCAGCAATTACGGCTTCCCCGAGAGCCACGCCGCCAGCTTCGCCAAGATCGCCTACGCTTCCAGCTGGATGAAATGCCATCACCCCGACGTGTTCTGCACCGCGCTGCTCAACGCGCAGCCGATGGGCTTCTATGCGCCCGCCCAGCTGATCCGCGATGCGCGCAGCCACGGGGTCGAGGCGCGTGCCGTCTGCATCAACGACAGCGACTGGGACACGCGGATGGTGTCCGAGGGCGCGAACCCGCGCGCCCGACACAAAGCTTTCTGCGGCACCGACGCGGATTGGGCGAGCATGCGGCCGATGCGGCTGGGCATGCGGATCGTGCAGGGGCTGGCGCAGGTCGATGCCGAGGCGATCCTGCGCGCCCGTGCTCAGGCGCCCTTCACCTCGATCGAAGACGTGTGGCGCCGATCGCGGGTGAAGCCCGCCGCGCTGGAGCGGCTGGCGCGGGCGGACGCCTTCCAGGCGCTGGGCCTCAACCGGCGCCAGGCGCTATGGGCGATCAAGGGGCTGGGCCAGGCGCCGCTCGACCTGTTCAGCGCCGCCGATGCCCGCGAAGGCGCGACCGTGGCGGAGGCGACCGAGCCCGAAGTCGCGCTGCTGCCGCTCAGCGCGGGGCGCGAAGTGGTGGAGGATTACCGCGCCACGCAATTGTCGCTGCGCGCGCATCCCTTGAGCTTCCTGCGCGACCGGCTGGCGGCGCGGCGGATTCGGCCGTGCGGCGATCTGCTCAACATGAAGGACGGCGCGCGGGTGGAAGTCGCCGGCCTCATCCTCGTCCGCCAGCGGCCGGGCAGTGCCAAGGGCGTGGTGTTCGTCACGCTGGAGGACGAGACCGGCATCGCCAATGCCGTGCTCTGGGCCGACCGGTTCGAGGCGAACCGGCGCACCGTGATGTCGGCGACGATGCTGGCGATCCGCGGGAAGGTGCAGCGCGAGGGGATCGTGATCCACCTCGTGGCGGAGCAGATCACCGATCTCACGCCCTGGCTGCGCGAAGTCGGCGAGCTCGACCTGCCACGGATGACCATGCCCGGCGACGGGGCGACGCATGGCGGCACGATCGACCCGCGCGAGCGCCTCAAGCTGCCCCGCCAGCGCGCGCTCGAAAGCTGGCCGCCGCGCCGCAGCCTCAAGGCGCCGGACCTGATCCCGGTGCGCTCAAGGGACTTTCATTAGGAGCATAACCGATGATGATACCGACCACGCACGGCGCCGTATTCGAGCAACAGCTACGGCGAGACGATCAGCTGCTTTATTTCATGATCAAGCCGTATCCCGAGCAGGCGGCAGCCATGGATGGATTGCGGCGTCGATTTGAGTTTTCGCGGCGATATGCCGCCGAGCGTTTCCACATCACGCTGCTGCCGTTCGGGGATATTCGGATGATTTCGCCGGATGAACTCGATCTAATCTGCCGCGCAGCCGCGTCCTTGCAGGCTGAACCGTTCGAAGTGACGCTTAACCGGATCAGCGGAAATGCGCTCGTCGGAAACAGGATGCAGGCGCTGCTTGAACTGCAGCGCCTGCTAGTAGCACGGCTGGAAACCTTCGGGGTCGATGTTCTCGACTATGAATTCAAGCCGCATTCCTCGCTGACTTATGAGGAATGGCAGCAACGCAATATTCCGGTCCAGCCGATCAGCTGGCGCGTCGATCAGCTGCTGCTGATCAACAGCATCCATGGCAAAGGCCATCAGGTGCTGGGCTGCTGGAATCTCGAGACTCGCCAGGGATCGCTCGGCTTCTAGCGCTAGCTCTGTTCCCCGGCGAAAGTCGGGACGCAGAGTTTCTCTGCCGGATCGCTTGTGACCCTGGGCCCCGGCTTTCGCCGGGGGACATGCCGCTAGAAACCTAGCCCGAGCTGCGGCAGGTCGCGCGTGACGACACCATCGCGCACCTCCACGCCCTCAAGTCCGAGCATATGCGCCTTGGAATGCGAGCCGCCTGGCGCCGAGAAGCCGCCGATCCGCCCATTCGCGGCGGTCACGCGGTGGCAGGGGATGATCAGCGGCACCGGGTTGCCCGCCATTGCCTGGCCGACGTCGCGAGCGAACTCCGGCCCCGCCTCGAGCATCCTGGCGATCGCGCCATAAGTCGCCGTCTCGCCCCAACCGAGCTGGCGCACCGCGCCATAGACACGGTCGAAGAAAGGCTGTTGCGGGCCGAGATCGACAGGCACGTGCGCGAAGTCGACGCGCTCGCCGGCGAAGTAGCGCCGCGCATCGTCGATCACGGCCTGCACCGGCGTGGGTGGGGCTGCCGGTTTCGCATTCGGCAAGCGCCGAAGCAACGCCCGCTCCGCTTCCCGCGCGGCACCCGCCGGCAACCGGAAGCTGTTGATGCCCCTTGCGTTCCAGCCGATCGCGGCGAAGCCGGCCCGGGTCTCGCACAGGGTGTAGCTGGTCTCGTCGATCATGGTGCTTGCCTGCCTGTTTCAGGCTGGAGATCGGAGTACCACCACAGGTTCGCAACCCGTTTCCGGTGGCGATTTGGGCTGTTCCCCGGCGAAGGCCGGGGCCCAGAGCCAAGCAGGACGTAGCTTTATAACCCTGGCCCCGGCCTTCGCCGGGGAACCAGAGGAAATCAGCCTCCGACGGTCTGCTCGATCACGCCGAAGATCGGGTGGTGCCTGTCGTCCTCCGCCCAGATACGCACCGTGTCCCCGGCCTTGAGGAAGGGGGTCTCCGGCTTGCCGCCGCGGATCGTCTCGATCGTGCGGATCTCGGCGAGGCAGGAATAGCCCACGCCGCCTTCGCTCACCGGCTTGCCCGGACCACCATCCTCGCCGCGATTCGAGACGGTGCCCGAGCCGATGATCGTGCCGGCACCGAGCGCACGGGTCTTGGCGGCATGGGCGATCAGCGTGCCGAAATCGAAGGTCATGTCCTCGCCGGCTTCGGCCCGACCGAACGGCTTACCGTTCACATCGACCATCAGCTTGCGGTGGAGCTTGCCGTCCTGCCACCAGTCGCCCAGCGAATCGGGCGTGACGAACACAGGCGAGAAGGCACTGGCCGGCTTGGACTGGAAGAAGCCGAAGCCCTTGGCGAGCTCGCCGGGGATCAGGTTGCGCAGGGACACGTCGTTGGTGAGGCCGACCAGGCGGATCGCGGCGAGCGCCTGTTCGCGACTCGCGCCCAAAGGCACGTCACCGGTGACGACCACCACTTCGCCTTCCAGGTCGCAGCCCCAGCTCTCATCGGCGAGCGGGATCGGATCGCGGGCGCCGAGGAAGCCGTCGCTGCCGCCCTGGTACATCAGCGGATCGTGCCAGAAGCTGTCGGGCATCTCGGCGGCGCGCGCCTGGCGGACAAGGGCGACGTGGTTCACATAGGCCGAGCCGTCCGCCCATTGATAGGCGCGCGGCAGCGGCGCGGCGGCGAAACGCTCATGGAAGCGCTCGCGCGGGATCGCTTCATGATCGAGATCGGTGGCGAGATTGCGCAGATCGCCTTCCACCCGATCCCAATTGTCGAGCGCCGCCTGCAACGTCGGCGCGATCATGTCGGCGCCGGCATACCAGGCCAGGTCGCTCGATACGACGACCAGCTTGCCGTCGCGGCCGCTCTTCAGGCTTGCGAGCTTCATATGTCTCTCTCCTTTGCGCCGACCATAGACCCCGGCGCGCGGGCAAGTCGAGGCGACTTGTCGGCCATCCGGGGCGCATAAACGCTTGACCTTGCCGCCTGCCCGCGCCATTCGCGCCGCGGCTTCGGGCCCTGCCCCCAAGCCACACGTAAAGCCCGGTCGCCGAGCCCTGTCGAAGGGCGGCCAGGGTCCGCCCCGGCAGGCGGAGACGCGTATCCATGGCAAATGTAGCGGTTATCGGCGCCCAATGGGGTGACGAAGGCAAGGGCAAGATCGTCGACTGGCTCGCCGAGCGTGCCGATGTCGTGGTGCGCTTCCAGGGCGGGCACAATGCCGGCCATACGCTGGTCGTCGGCGAGAAGGTCTACAAGCTGTCGCTGCTCCCCTCGGGGATCGTGCGCGGCACCCCTTCGGTGATTGGCAACGGCGTGGTGCTCGACCCCTGGGCGCTTAAGGCCGAAGTGGAGAAGCTGCGCGGCCAGGGCGTAGAGATCACGCCGGACACGCTCAAGATCGCCGATACCTGCCCACTGATCCTGCCCTTCCACCGCGACCTGGACGGCCTGCGCGAGGATGCCAGCGGCGCCGGCAAGATCGGCACGACGCGGCGCGGCATCGGCCCGGCCTATGAGGACAAGGTCGGCCGCCGCGCGATCCGCGTGTGCGACCTGGCGCATCTCGACGATCTCGGCCCGCAGTTCGACCGCATCGCCGCGCATCACGACGCGCTGCGCGCCGGCTTCGGCGAGGCGCCGATCGACCGCGACGCGCTGCTCGCCGAGCTGCGCGAGATCGCCGGCTTCGTGCTGCCCTTTGCCGAGCCGGTGTGGCGGATGCTCCACGAAGCGCGCAGCCGCGGCCGCCGCATCCTGTTCGAAGGCGCGCAGGGCGTGCTGCTCGACATCGATCACGGCACCTACCCGTTCGTGACGTCGTCCAACACCGTGGCGGGCACCGCGGCGGCGGGCACCGGGCTCGGACCCAATGCCGTCGGCTTCGTGCTCGGCATCGCCAAGGCTTATACCACCCGCGTCGGATCGGGCCCCTTCCCGACCGAGCAGGACAATGACGTGGGCGAGCGGCTCGGCACGCGCGGGCACGAGTTCGGCACCGTCACCGGGCGCAAACGCCGTTGCGGCTGGCTCGATGCGGTGCTGCTGCGCCAGTCGGCGGCGGTCTCGGGAATCACCGGCATCGCACTGACCAAGATCGACGTGCTCGACGGGTTCGACGAAGTCGCGATCTGCACCGGCTACCGCCTGCGCGGCGAAACGCTCGATTATTATCCCTCGAACGCCGCCGACCAGGCCGCAGTCGAGCCGATCTACGAGACGATGCCCGGCTGGCAGGAATCGACTGCCGGCGCGCGCAGCTGGGCGCAGCTGCCGGCCCAGGCGATCAAATATATCCGCCGCGTCGAGGAGCTGATCCAGTGCCCGGTGGCTTTGGTCTCGACCAGCCCCGAGCGCGAGGACACGATCCTGGTCCGCGACCCCTTCGCGGACTGATTTGGCCTGGTCCGCGATCCCTTCGCGGACTGACGCAAAAAAGCGCGCTGTCCCTCCGGCCACGGAATTGGGACAGCGCGCTTCTCTATATTTAGCCCTGCTTAGTGGGGCTTCTTCTTGCCCTTCCTGGCGTCGGCCTTGTCCGCTTCGGCCGTGGTCGGATCCGGGTTCGGCGTTGCCACATCGGGCGCCGGCGCATTCGGCGCGGTCGCGTCCGGCGAAGGTGCCGGGGCGGGATCGGGTTCGGGCGCGGGGGCAGGCGCCGTCGTCGTCGCCGACGGGTCAGTGGGGGTTGTGGTTGTCTGTGCGAAGGCCGCCGGAGCGGCCAGCAGCGCCGCGGCGCCGATCAGGGTTTTCAGCAACATACAGGGCAATCCTCCTCGGTTTTTGCCGAAGTCCCTTCGAGACGCTGCACGTGTCTGGCTTGTTTCCAAGCGATTCCGCCAACCCCGCCGCGCGCACGCCTCGGCAGCGAGGCGAGCCGGCAAAGGGACGGGCCGAAGTCGGGCTCAGCCGACTTGGGCGCGGTGGAGCAGCTTCTGGTCGGCGAGGACCAGCGCGACCATCGCCTCGACCACCGGCACGCCGCGGATGCCGACGCATGGATCGTGGCGGCCCTTGGTCATGATCTCGGTCGCTTCGCCTTCCCGCGTCACCGTCTCGACCGGGGTGAGGATCGAGCTGGTCGGCTTGAACGCCACGCGCACGCGCACTGGCTGGCCGGTCGAGATGCCGCCGGCGATGCCGCCGGCGTGGTTGGCGAGGAAATGTGGGCGCCCGTCGTTGCCCGGGCGCATCGCATCGGCATTCTCTTCGCCGGTGAGCGCGGCGGCCGCGAAGCCGTCGCCGATCTCGACGCCCTTCACTGCGTTGATCGACATGCAGGCGGCGGCCAGCTCGCTGTCGAGCTTGGCATAGAGCGGCGCCCCCCAGCCCGGCGGCACGGCCGTAGCTTCGCAGGCGACCACCGCGCCGAGCGACGAGCCCGACTTGCGCGCGCCATCGACCAAGGCTTCCCAGCGCTTTGCCGCCTCGGCATCGGGGCAGAAGAACGGGTTGTTGCCGATCTCGGCGGCATCGAAGTTCGCATAGTCGATCGCGTCGCCGCCGATCGCCTCGACCCAGGCGAGGATCGCCACTTCGGGGATCACCGCCCGCGCCACCGCGCCCGCCGCGACCCGCGCCGCGGTCTCGCGCGCCGAGCTCCGCCCGCCGCCGCGATAGTCGCGAAAGCCGTATTTGGCGTCATAGGCGTAATCGGCATGGCCGGGGCGATAGGCCTTGGCGACGTCCGAATAATCCTTGGAGCGCTGATCGACATTGTCGATGTGGAGCGCGATTGGAGTCCCAGTCGTGCGGCCCTCGAAAATGCCCGAGAGGATGCGGACCTGGTCCGGCTCCTGGCGCTGGGTCGTGAAGCGCGACTGGCCCGGGCGGCGCTTGTCGAGGAAAGGCTGGATATCGTCCTCGGACAGGGTCAGCCCCGGCGGGCAGCCGTCGACGACCGCGCCGAGCGCCGGGCCGTGGCTCTCGCCCCAGGTGGTGAACCGGAAGACGCGTCCGAAGGTGTTGAAGCTCACTGTTCCCCGCCCAGTTGCGCGAACGCCGGTGCGTGCGTCGCGGCGCCGCGCATCCCGCACGGCATGGCGCCGCCCTGGAGCGGCAGCGCCATCAGATACTCACCCGCATAGGGGGAGGCAAATCCCTGCGCCCATTCGGCCGCGAAGCCGAAGCGCTCATAATAGCCGGGCTCGCCGAGCACGAAGCACAGCATCGCCCCGGCATGCTCGAGATGCGCGATCCCGGCCTGGACCAGGGCCTCGCCGACACCCTGCTTGCGCCAGGCCTTGTCCACCGCGAGCGGCGCCATCGCCACGGCGGCCACGGCCAAGCCGGCGATCTCCGCCTCCATCCGGCTGAACGCGATCATGCCGGCGAGCGCGCCGCTCTCCTCGTCATCGGCGACCAGAGTCAGCACCATGTCGCCATCGATGCAGAGCCGCTGGACCAGCTTCGCCTCGTCCTCCGCCGGGAAGACGCGACGGAGCAGCGCGTCGATCGCCGCCACATCCCCGCCATGGGCGGGGCGAATCGCAATGCTCATGTCAGACGAGCGAGATGTCGGGCGCGTCCTCGGCCTTCATGCCAATGACGTTGTAGCCGGCATCGACATGGTGGATCTCGCCGGTCACGCCCGAGGCGAGATCGGAGAGCAGATAGACGCCGGCGCCGCCGACATCCTCGATCGTCACGTTGCGCTTCAGCGGCGCGTTGAGCTCGTTCCACTTCAGGATCAGGCGGAAGTCGCCGATGCCGCTGGCGGCGAGCGTCTTGATCGGGCCGGCCGAGATCGCGTTGACTCGGATATTCTCGCGCCCGAGATCGACGGCGAGATACTGGACGCTGGTCTCCAGCGCGGCCTTGGCGACGCCCATCACGTTATAGTGCGGGATCACCTTCTCGGCGCCGTAATAGCTGAGCGTCAGCAGGCTGCCGCCGTTCGGCATCATCTTCTGCGCGCGCTGCGCCACCGCGACGAAGGAATAGACGCTGATATTCATCGTCATCAGGAAATTGTCGAGGCTGGTATCGACATAGCCGCCGCGCAGCTCGTTCTTGTCGGAGAAGCCGATCGCGTGGACGACGAAGTCGATCGTCGGCCAATGCTCGGCGAGCTCGGCAAAGGTACGGTCGAGCGAGGCCATGTCGGACACGTCGCATTCGATCAGCTTGCCCGCGCCGATCTGGTCGGCGAGCGGGCGCACGCGCTTCTCCAGCGCCTCGCCCTGATAGCTGAACGCCATTTCGGCGCCCTGTTCGTGCAGCTGCTTGGCGATGCCCCACGCCAGCGAACGATCATTTGCCAGGCCCATGATCAGCCCGCGCTTGCCCTGCATCAATCCGGTCACGACGCAATATTCTCCTGCTTATCCGGCTCCTCTAGACCCGATTCGGGCGTCTCCGCCAGAGCCGCGTTCAACTCGGTGCCGACGACGAGCCCCAGCCCGACCAGGAAGAAGAAGATCAGCGCGATCATCACGCCGGCTAGGCTGCCATAGGTCAGGTCATAGCTGCCGAGCGTACCGAGGATCCTCGGCAACAGCGCCGTGACCAGTAGCCACCACACCGCGGTGAACAGCGCGCCCGGCCATTTCGGGCATTTGCTCTTCCGGTATTTGCTGGGCGTCAGCGAGTAGAACAGGATGTAGAGCGCGCCGAACAGCGCGATCGCCGGCGCGATCTTGGTCAGCGAGACGATGCGCTGCGCCTCCGATGCCCAGGGGAAGATCGTGTAGAGGAACTGCTCGACGCCGGTCAGGATAACCTGGAAGCTGAACGCCGCCATGACCAGGATCACCGAGCCGATGATCATCCCGATCGCGCCGAGCCGATAGCGCCAGAACGGCGTACGGGACGAGGTGCCATAGGCGGCGCGCAATATGCCGCGGATCGTCTCGATGAAGCCCGCCACCGTCCACAGCCCGACGATCGCGCCGAACCAGAGCAGGTTGCCGGTGCGCGCCATCAGCACGTCCGACACCGGCTTGCGCAGCAGATCTGCCACGTCGGGCGGCACGGTGTGGAGGAACGCCTCCAGCGTGTGGATCCCCTCCGAGCTGCGCCCGAACAATTGCGCGACCGCAGCGGCGACGATGAAGAAGGGGAAGAGCGTGACCAGGCTGAGATAGGCAAGGTTGCCGGCATAGGTGAAGCCGTCATTGAACGTGCCGATCGCCACCCGTTTCAGCACCGTCCAGAATTTGGGGCCGCCGATTCGCACGAGCGCGCCACGAAAGCGGGAGCCAAGACCCGGTTTCGCTTCCGCAGCGCCTTCGTTTTCTCCCGTGTTCACAAGGCGTCAGACGCCCATGCGGCCACGCGGGTTCCCCTTGTCGGTCCAGCCCTGGGCGAACTCGATCAGCGCATCGTCATCCACCGGCAGCTCGACCATCAGCGTAACGAGCAGATCGCCGCGCCCGCCGCTCGTCCCTGGCGCCTTCTTGTGGAAGCCGCGGCCCTTGAGGCGCAGCGTCTTTCCGGAGGAGGAGCCCTTGGGCACCTTGAGCATCACCGGGCCATCGGGGGTGGGCACGCGCACCTCGGCACCGAGCACCGCTTCGGACAGGGTGACGGGCAGCTCGAGGCGGATGTCGTCGCCCTGGCGCTCGAAGAAGCGGTGCGGCTGGATCTCGATCGTCACGATCGCATCGCCGGCGCCGCCCGGCCCTTCCTCGCCCCTGCGGGCAAGGCGCATCTGGGTGCCGGTCTCGACCCCGGCGGGGAGCTTGAGGTCGAGCGTCTTGCCGTCGCGCAGCGTGATCCGTTGCGGCGCGAGCTTCGCCGCGTCCTCGAATGACACCGCCAGGCGATAGGCGACATTGGCGCCCTTGGGTGCGGGACCGCGCCGGCCGAAATCGCCGAAGCCGCCCGAAAAGCCGCCGCCGCGCCGCCCGGCCATGCCGCCGAACAGCCCCTCGAAGATATCACCGAAGCCGCCGGCCTCGCCGCCGCCACCGTTGAAATCGGGACGAAAGCCGGCCTGGTTGTTGCCGCCGCCAAAGCCGCCGAACGGATTGGTCGGGTTGCCCTCGCCATCGATCTCGCCGCGATCGAAGCGGGCGCGCTTGTCCTTGTCGGTCAGCAGGTCATAGGCCTGGGTGACCTGGCTGAACTTCTCCGACGCCTTTGGATTGTCCTTGTTGCGGTCGGGGTGCAGCTCCTTGGCGAGCTTGCGATAGGCCTTTTTGATATCGGCCTCGCTCGCGCCCCGCGCGACATTCAGAACGGAATACGGATCAGCAGCCATCAAAACCCCTTTGAACGCGCCGTATTTCGGCGCGTCCGGGCCTTAACGCAAGGGTCAGGCTGCGGGTTCTTGCATCGGCTCCTCGAGTGGCTCGACATCGACGGACACTTCCATCTTCTGCGCCCCCGATCCCAGGACGATGCCGTCGATCGGCGCGATCTCCGCATAATCGCGTCCGATCGCCATCACGACATGGTCCTCCGCCATCCAGATGCCGTTGGTCGGGTCGACTCCGACCCAGCCGAGATCGGGCCCCGCCCAGACCAGCACCCAGGCATGCGTGGCATCGGCGCCGACCAGCCGCGGCTGGCCCGGCGGCGGCAGCGTACGGAGGTAACCGGAGACATAGGCAGCGGGCAGGCCGGCCGCGCGCAGTCCGGAGATCATGATCTGCGCGAAATCCTGGCAAACGCCCCTTCGCTTGTCGAAGGCGTCGCGCGGTGGTGTGTCGACCAAAGTGGCGCTGGGGTCGAAATCGAATTCGCGCTGGATCCGGCTCGCCAGCGCATAGGCGGCGTCGAGCACGCCGCGGCCCTGCGCCAGATCGGGCGCGCACCAGGCGGCGATCGCAGGGTCGAGCGGGATCTGCGGCGAAGGGAAGAGATAGGCGGCGGGCCCGGCGGGCGAGGCATCGTAGCTCGCGCGGGCACGGTGCGCGATCTCGGCGACGCTCGGGTCGCTCGGCATCGGCACCGGGATCTGCCGGATCACCCGGACCGTGGCACTGCTTTCGATCGTCAGGCTGCTCGCCGCATTCTCGACCACCAGCCGCAGCACATTGGCGAGCCCGGCCTCGGCACGTGCCGGGTGGGTGCGCCCGCCCGGCTCGACCGACAGGGCATAGTCGAGCACTTCCTGCCCGGACCACAGGATCGGCTTGAGCCGCAGGTTGCAGCGCGCGAAGCCGACCGGCTGGGCATAGTCGAACCGCGTCACATGGCGGATGCGGTAGAGCATCAGGCGAGGACGAGCCCGGCGGCACGCAGCGGCTCGGCGCCCTGCAGGAAATAACGGCGCGCGATCGCGGTGGAGAGCACGCCCAGCCGCAGCTCAAGCCCACCCAGCATGACATCGTCGATCCGTGTGGCATGCGCCGTCACCAGGATCGCGGCGAGCTCGCGCGCCTGCTCCTGCTGCGGCTCGGCCAGGCCGTCGTCGGAGAGCAAGGGCAGCTTGTTGAGATGCGCCGAGATCGCCGCGATCTGATAGGCGATGCCGCGCGGATTGCCCGGATCGAGCGTGACCAGGTCGAGCACCGGCACCCGGGCGATACCCGTCAGGTAACGCTGGCGATAGCTGATCTGGCTGTCGGCGAGATCGAGCAAAGTGCCGAGATCGTCGCCGGTCGCGTCGACGCGCCCAAAGGCGCGCAGGAAGCGCAGGGTCTGCACCGCGCGCTCGATCCGCCGGCCCATGTCGTGGAAGCGCCAGGCATCGGTGCGTCCCATATGCTCGGCGGCAAGGCCGGCCAGCGCCGAATAGCGCCGCTGGAGCGATCCGGCCTTGTCGAGCAGCCCGCCGCGCGTCGGGAAGGGCGCGTCGAGCAGCCGGACCATGTCCGCCGCCAACCGGTCGCGCGAGACTTCGCCGATCCCCTTGGCCTGGGCGTTGATCGCAGCGACGCTGTACCAGCCCTCCATATCCTCGAGCGCGGTACGGGCGAGATGGGTGAGGTCGGCGCGCTTCAGCGCCTTGGGCAGGGGCGCGGCACCGCTGGCGACGAGGATATCCGACAGGCGCCGTACGGTATCGGCGGCGAGCGCCGCGCCGGTATCCGCGCTGATCGAATTGCCGAGCAGCGCGCGGATCACGCCGAGTTGCGCCTCACCGCGCTCGAGATATCGGCCGAGCCAAAAGAGATTGTCGGCGACGCGGCTGGGCAAGGTGCCCGGGTTGCGCCGCAGCTGGGTCGAATCGCCGGACGGGAGCAGCGACACCGGCTCGACCGGATCGGGGCCGTGGACGCAGACATCGGCGGACCACATGCCCTCGCCCATCACCGCGGCGCGGGCATCGGCATGCTCCCCGATCCGGGCGAAACCGCCGGGGAGCACCGCCCAGCTGCCATCCGCGCCGCGCGCCGCGAACACCCGCAAGGTGAAGGGCCGGGCGGCGAGCCTGTCCTCCGTCACCACCGGCATGGTCGAGAGGTGGACGACTTCCTGGCCGACATAATCCTGCGGCCGCCGGGCGAGGTCCTCGATCAGCGCGGCGCGCGCCTCGCCGGCCAGCGAAGCGCCGAGCACCGGCACACCACCGGGCAGGCCGAGCGGCGCTACGCCGAAGGCAGGCGCGATCAGCAGCTGGTCGAGATTGGCCTCGACATGCGCGCGCGCACCGTCCTGCCCGCACCACCAGGTGGCGATATTGGGCAGCTTGAGTCCCTCGCCGGTCAGTAGCTCGGCAAGCCGCGGCAGGAAGGCGGAAAAAGCCGGAGCCTCGATCAGCCCGGCGCCCGGCGCGTTGGCGATCACGACATTGCCGGCGACCATCGCATCGACCAGCCCCGGTACGCCGATCGTCGAATGGCTGTCGAGCGCCAGCGGATCGAGCAGCCGCGGATCGAGCCGGCGCCACAACGCATCGACGCGCTTGAGACCGGCGATGGTGCGAACATAGAGGCGGTCGTCGAGCACCGCGAGATCGGCGCCCTCGACCAGCAGCCAGCCGAGATAGCGCGCGAGATGCGCCTGTTCGGCATAGCTCGGGTTGAGCCGGCCGGGCGTGAGCAGCGCGATGCGCGGCTCGGCGCGGCGGCAGCGCTCGGCCAGGCCCTCGCGGAAGGCAGCGAAGAACGGCGCATGGCGCGCGATGTTGAGCCGGCCCTGCAGCCCGTCCAGCGTCTGCCCCATCGCCAGCCGGTTCTCGAGCGCATAGCCGGCACCCGCGGGCGCGCGCAGCTGATCGGAGAGCACGCGCCAGCCGCCGTCCGGCCCCCGGCACAGGTCGAAGGCGACGGCCTGGAGATGATAGCCGCCCGGCGGCACAAGGTTGGTCAGCGGGCGCAGGAAGAAGGGGCTGCCGGTGACGACCGCGGCGGGGACATGCCCCTCGCTGACCAGCCTGCCCGCGCCATAGATGTCGGCGAGCACCTGCTCCATCACTTCGGCGCGCTGGGCGATGCCGGCGGCGATGGCGTTCCACTCGGCCTCGGCGATCAGCAGCGGGATCGGCGACAGCGGCCAGGGGCGCTCGTCGCCTTCGCCGGCGATGCGGAAGCCGGTGCCGATATCCTCGGCCTGGCGATGCGCGCGTTCGCGCGCGGTTTCGAGATTGTCGCCGGCAAGCACGGCCAGCTCTTCGAACACGGCGGACCAGGCCGGATCGGCCCTGGTGCGGGCGCAGAGCACGTCGGCGGTGCTGCCCGAGGCGCAATAGTCCGCGATCCACCGGTCGGCGATCACTCCCGCGTCAAACAGAGATGCGGCGCTGCTCGCCAAAACTACGTCCCCAGCTATCCGGGGGACTAGTGAGCCAATCCCTGCTGCATGGCAACATGGGATGCATACGGATGTGCGCGGGAATCAGGCGCGGGCAACAGCACCGGTGCGAGGTGGATCCCGCATCTCAGCACCTTGCCGTGCCGCAACAAGGTTTCAGAAACCGCTGTCTTGATTGCAATGATCCGAAATATCCCGAGATGTTCGTTGCATTTATAATACAGTCACTCAAATTATTGATCCAAAAGCCTTTCCTGGAAACGGCCGCGCTTTACAGCCGCGCCGGTCGCCGCTCATCTCGCGTTCAGGAACTGCCCGATCGCTTGTTCGCAAGCGCAGCAGGCAGTGCCTGAGTTTCCCGGTGCCGGCCTTGCCGGACGACCGGAACAGCGAAGGAAAAATCATGAACGGGACGCAAATCACTTTGCGTGCCAGCACCGCTATGTCGGCGCTGGCACTCCTTGGCGCGACCGCGGCGTTCGCGCCGTCGGCCTATGCCCAGACCAGCACAGTCACGACCGACCAGACGGCCCCGGCCGCAGACGAGAAAGCGCCCGAGGAGACGATCGTCGTCACCGGCTCGCGCATTCGCCGCGACAATTTCTCCTCGTCCGAGCCGCTCACCGTCATCACCCGCGACGAGATGACCGCCGCCGGCTTCAGCTCGGTCTCGGATGCGCTACAGAGCACCGCGGTCACCCAGGGCTCTTCGCAGATCAACAATTACTATGGCGGCTATGTCGTCGACGGCGGCACCGGCGTGAACACGATCGGCCTGCGCGGCCTCGGCGCCACGCGCACGCTCGTCCTGCTGAACGGCCACCGCCTGTCGCCCGCCGGCACGCGGGGCTCGGTCGGCTCGGTCGATCTCAATTCGATCCCCAGCTCGATCGTGAAGCGCATCGAAGTGCTCAAGGCCGGCGCTTCGTCGATCTACGGCTCGGACGCCGTCGCAGGTGTGGTCAACATCCTGACCGACGATGACCTTAAGGGCGTGGTCCTCGAAGCGCAGACCAACGTTCCGCAGATCGGCTCCGGCACCGCGAATCGCATCTCGGCCTCGTTCGGCGCGCATGGCGATCGATGGCACCTGATCGGCTCGGTCGACTATTACAACCGAAGCCGCATCACGCTGGGCGACACCAACTTCGGCAAGTGCCCGATCGGCGGATATCTGAGCGGCGAAGGCACCGCGATGGGATCGGGCGACCATATCGATCCGGCCACCGGCCAGCCCGCCTGCTGGAGCCTCGACAATGGCGGCGTGACGATCAACACGCTCGGCGTGCCGACCCGCGCCGCGACGCCGGCGGCGGGCGAGACCGCGGCAACCTATAACCGCCTGCGTCCCAATGCCGCGATCACCACCGGCAACACGCCCGGGTACGAGGGCGTCGGCTATTACACCCGCACGACCTATGATCCGAACATGCAGGGCGAGGAAGTGGTCACGCCGCTCAGCACGCTCACCGGCTTCCTGGCCGGCAGCTATGAGCTGCATGCGCTCGGCGATGCGGAAGTCTATGTCGAGGCGCTCGGCAATCGCCGTCAGTCCTCGAACCGGCTCTATCGCCAGCTGACGCTCGATTACGCCACCGGCAGCCTGCTGGTTCCCACCCAGTTCCGAAACGGCGTCTTCTCGGCGGCGACCGTGCTGTCGAACGGCCGGACCGTCGCGGCGCGCTCGTTCATCGGCTATGGCCTCACCGACAACAGCCAGGACGTCTACACCTATCGCACCTCGGGCGGCCTGCGCGGAAATCTGGGCCTCGGTGACTGGCGCTACGATGCCTATGGCTCCTATTCGTGGATGCGCTCGACCTATTCGACCGAGACCTTCGTCACGAGCAAGATCGCCCAGTCGCTCAATGTCGTGCAGAATACCGATGGCAGCTTCAGCTGCGTCGATACGTCGAACGGCTGCGTCGCGGCGCCGGCGATCAGCGCGGCTTCGATCGGCGGCAACCTGTCCCAGGCCTATCGCGACTTCATCACCGACACTGTCGTCGGCCACACTAAGTTCGACGAGATCGCCGGATCGTTCAACGTCAACGGTTCGCTGTTCGGCTTGCCCGGCGGCAACGCCAAGGCAGCGCTCGGTGTCGAATATCGCCATGACCATTTGAACGACCAGCCGGCGGCCGACAGTGTCAACGGCAACCTCTACAACCTCACCGCGGCCACGCCGACGGTCGGGTCCGACGAGGTCTGGGAAGCCTATGGCGAGCTCTACCTGCCCGTCCTGGCCGACCTGCCGTTCATCAAGTCGCTCTCCTTCGACGGTTCGGGCCGCTACACCCATTACCGCTCCTATGGCGGCCAGTGGACCTACAAGGCCTCGGTCGACTACCAGCCGGTCAAGAGCGTCGGCCTGCGTGCCAGCTATGGCACGTCCTACCGCGCCCCGGCGCTGTTCGAGCAGTATCTCGGCGCGACCAGCGGCTTCCTGTCGAGCTCCTATGACCCGTGCGACAACTATGCCGCGGACTCGAGCCAGATCATCCGCACCAACTGCGCCGCGGCGGGCCTGCCCTCGACCTTCACCCAGACCAGCGGCGTGACCGTGCTCACCGCCGGTGGCGCGACGACGGGCCTCAAGGCGGAAACCTCGAAGAACTTCTCCGCCGGTGCCGTCATCAACCCGACGCTGCCCTGGGGCCTGGGCAAGCTTTCCGCCTCGCTCGATTACTTCAACATCGAGGTCGACAATGAAGTCTCGCGCCTCGGGGCCGCCAGCCTGCTGAACCTCTGCTATGGCTCGGCGAGCTTCGATCCGGAAGCCGGCTATTGCCGCTATGTCGCGCGCGACGCCAATGGCGTGCTCACGGTGCAGGACAATTACATCAACATCTCGACCGACAAGCGGAAGGGCTGGGAGTTCAACCTGCGCTACCAGCACGGCCTGTTCGGCGGCGGGCTCACCCTCGACGCGATGCTGACCAAGTACACCGAGCAATCCTCACGCCTGTTCGCGGACGAGGCGCTGATCGATTCGAACGGCACGATCATGTCGCCGGACTGGTCGGGCTCGTTCAACGCGACCTACCGCATCCATGACGTGACGCTCCACTGGGGCATGGACTGGATCAAGGGTTCGTCGAACGACCGCGTGGCGCGCTACATCGCCACGGGCAGCGACGGCACCGTCGACCAGGCGACCTATGAGCTGCTAAAGGAAAACTATTATATCGGGACGCCGGATTACTTCCTGCACAACGCCTCGATCCAGTATGACCTCGGCAAGTACGAGCTGACCGCCGGCGTGCGGAACCTGTTCGACACCGCGCCGCCGTCGATCACCGCGGGCGTCTACAGCCTGACCGGCAACTCGCCGCTCTACTCCGGCTACGACTATATGGGCCGCACCTTCTATCTGAACGTCACCGCACGCTTCTGATCGAAGACCGACCTTTGGGGGGCGGGAGGGGCACGCGTTCCTCCCGCCCTTTTTGTTCGGCGCACGAAGCGACGCTTGACACATTTCGATGTTTAGCTAAATATAATTCCCATGAGCAATGTCTTCAAAGCCCTGGCAGATCCGACCCGCCGAAAGGTGCTCGAACTGCTGCGCCAGGGCCCGATGACGGCGGGCGAGCTAAGTGACCGCTTTCCGGTCTCGCGGCCGACCATGTCCGCCCATTTCAACGTGATCAAGGAAGCCGGGCTGATCGCAGCACATAAGGACGGCAAGTCGATCGTTTACCGGCTTCAGCTTTCGGTGCTCGAAGACGCGCTGCTGAGCTTCGGCCAGCTGTTCGGCATCGGCGGTGCCGCGTCCGATTCCAGCAAACCCCATGAAGGAGCGCCCACATGAAGATCGGTGTCCGTACTGCCCTCATCGCCGCCCTGTTCATCCTTGGCGGCACGCTGGCGCTGCGCGAGCTGGTCCATGCCGGCATGCTCGACGGCAATGTCGGCACCCGCGCCGCGATGCTGGCCAACGGTGTGATCGTCGCCTTGTTCGGCAACCTCATCCCCAAGACACTCAAGGCGCCGCGCCATTCGATCGAAGCCGAGCGGCGCGTCCAGGCGGCGCTGCGCCGGGCGGGGCAGGCG
Source organism: Sphingomonas sp. GW821-FHT12D09 (assembly GCF_058807215.1). NCBI lineage: Bacteria > Pseudomonadati > Pseudomonadota > Alphaproteobacteria > Sphingomonadales > Sphingomonadaceae > Sphingomonas > Sphingomonas sp. GW821-FHT12D09. Next base: position 359,229 of record NZ_JBXAQL010000003.1, read on the forward strand.
ATGACGCTTGGCGGGCTGGTCTATGCCGGGCTGTGGCTGGCCGCGCCCGAAGGCTTCGCCCAGCCGGTATCGCTGGGCGTGCTCGGGCTCACCACGCTCTACACCTTCGGCCTCGCCGCGCGCTGCAAGCTGCGTGGCGACGCTGCCGCCGCCACGCAGGGCTGAACGATCAGCGGACGAAGGTGAGCGTGGAGATGTGCATCACGCTCGCCACGTCCTGCCCGCCGAGCTTGGCCGGCGCTTCCTCGGTGTGCGAGGCGCTGACCAGATAGCGGCCGGCGCCGAGCTGCGGCACGGTAAGCCGCCCCTGCGCATCGGTGACGAAGCCCTTCTGCCAGCGATCGGGCGTTAGGATCGACAGCTTGGCGTTGGCGAGCGGCTTGCCGCGGAAGAACAGCGTGAAACTGTCGCTATTCGCTGCCACCGGCACCAACTCCAGGTCGAGCTGGTGGCTGGTCTCGGTGCGGCCGGCGCGGGCATAGAAGATCGCCCCCTGCTTGGCCGTGCCCGACTGCCAGGGCTCGAACACCGCATCGTCGCGCACCCGCACATCGCCGGCACCGGCAACCGCCGCTTCGATATGGTTGGTGCGGCGGGTCAGCGTAACCGTGGTGCCGACCAGCTGCGGCTTCTGCAGGTGATGGAACTCGGGATCGCCCGCCGCCGGCACCGCCTCGTTCGGCTCGCCCAGATAGATGCGCGCCGGCCCCTTGCCGTCATGCTCCACCCAAATCTCGTGGGCGGCGACGGGGGCCGCGATCAGCATCGCAGCGGCGGCAAGCAGAAGCTTCTTCATGCACTCTCTCCCTGTGTTGGGCGGGAGAAAGCGTGGCAACCGCCCTCTCCCGCCCGATCGGATCAGAACTTGTAGGTCGCACCCACCGTGAAGTTGCGCGGGTCGCCATAGCGATACTGGCTGTAGAAGCCGACTTGGCTGTAATAGGTCTTGTCGAGCAGATTCTCGACATTGGCCTGGAGCTGGAGCCGATCGGTGACCGCGAAGCGCGCCATCAGGTTCACCAGCGCATAGCCCTCCTGCAGGAAGGTGTAAGGCGCGGCGGTGACCGGGTTGGTGCCGGTCGAATAGGCCTTGCTGCGATAATTGACGCCACCGCCAATCGTGAAGCGGTCGACCGTATAGGTGGTGAACAGCTTGAGTAGCCGGCGCGGCTGATCGGTGTTCGCGGGCGCGTCACTGGCGTCCTCGGCCTTGAACTGGCTGTAGCCGAAATTGATGTTCCAGCCCGGCAGCGGCCGGCCGGTGGCCTCGATCTCGAAGCCCTGGCTGACCACGCCGTCGGCGGCGCGATAGGGCTGGAGGGTCTGGCCGCCGGCGATCGGGATCGGCGCGCCGTCGACCTGGCCGACATTGTCCTGCTCGATTCGGAACAGCGCGACCGAGGTCTGCAGCGCTTCGTTGAAGAAGGCGCTCTTCAGGCCGACTTCATAGGCCTTGCCTTGGAGCGGATCGAGCAGGTCGAGATTGCGATCGAACAGGTTCTGCGGCTGGAAGATCTTGGTGTAGCTCGCATAGAGCCGGTGGTTCGATGTCACGTCGAGCAGCGCACCGACATAGGGGATGAACACATCGTCATCGCCATAGTCGCTCGGCCCGCTCCACGCGAAACCGGTCTGGTGCCAGCTGGCGATGCGCCCGCCCGCGATGATCTTGAACGGATCGGCAATGTTCAGCCGCACCGCGCCGTAATAGCCGTTCTGCTCGATCCGCTCCTGCTCGTTGCGGACCGGGGTGGTGCCCCAGACCGGCTCGGGGAAAGTCGCGCCGCCGGCGCCGACCAGCGGCACATCGGTCGCCCAGGGCAGCGGTGCCACGAAATTGTCGGTGTGGCGGTTGAGGATGCTGTGCAGCGCGCCCAGCACGACTTCGTGGTCGCGGCCGAACAGCGTGACTTCACCCTTGATCTGCCCGTCGAAGCTGTCCTGGGTGCTCTCGCCCTTCGACTTGTAGGGGTTGCTGTACGCGACCGTGCCCGTCGCCTTGTTCACTTCGCCATAGAGATAGAGCAGCTGCGTATCGCTCGCGTTGCGCAGGCGGTTGTAGTTGAGGGTGACGCTCCACTTCTCGCCGATCCGCTGCCGGACGCTCGCGAAGATGTTGAGGTTGGTGCTGTTCCAGCGGGTCCAGTCCGCCGCGGTGCTCTGCGAGCGGTCGAAGCGGGTGGTTGTGCCGTCGGTGTAGAAGGTCGGCAGCGCACCCCACAGCGCACCCTGCGGCTTGGTGTCCTGATAGCTGATGCCGGCGCGGACGAGCGTGCTGTCGGTCACGTCGGCATCGACGACGCCGTACAGCACGTACTTCTTGTTGTGGTAGAGGTCGATATAGCTGTCGCCCTGCTCGTAGCGGCCGACGACGCGGGCGCGCACGCGGCCATTGGCGGTCAGCGCGCCGCCGATATCGCCCGAGACACGCCAGGTGTTCCAGCTGCCGATGCTGGCATTGACATAGCCGGTCCAGTCGGTGGCATCGGCGTGCTTGCGCACCAGATTGACCGAAGCCGAGGGGTCGCCGGCGCCCGAAAGCAGGCCGGTCGCGCCGCGCACGATCTCGACCCGCTCATAGACCGAGACGTCCATGCTGGTCTCGCCGTTGCCGCCCGCCAGCGTCCAGGCGGCGGGAACGCCGTCGATCTGGGTATTCCGGATCTCGAAACCGCGCGCATAGAAGGAATTGCGCACGTCATCGACTTCGTTGACCGCGACGCCCACGCCGTTCGCGATCACATCGGCAACGGTGATCAGATTCTGGTCGAGGATGCGCTGCGCCGTGACGATGCTCACCGATTGCGGAGTCTCACGCACGGTAAGACCCAGGCCGGTCGCGGTGTCGATCTTGTCGGGGAGCGTATAGCGGCCGCTGACGACGATCTCTTCGCCCTCCGCCGGTGCCGGGGCCTCCTGCGCCTGGGCAAAGGCAGGCGTGGCAAGCGCGGACAGTGCCACGCCGAGGCAGAGAGAAAGCTTCAACGTCACTTGGGAACCCCGATGTTCGAATGAATGGGCCGCACTTGGCGGGCATGGCCGGCGCATTAGTGCTATTGCGAACGGTTTGCAACTATTGGGGGTAGGAAACCTGGGAGCACGCCCGTGGATTGGCCGTCACGCGCGCCACGGTATCGGTGAAGTTGCGCCTGCCGATGCAAAATCATCCCCTGTCTTTCTCCGCCGCGATGTGCCTAAATCGAAAGAATTCCGGGCATGCTCGAAGGGGGGAAGCATGGTTCTCGACACGCTGCGCCGCGCACATCTTGCAATCCAGAACGGCATCGGAGGGGCACGGCCGCTCCACTTCGCATTGCTGGCGGGCATGGCCAGCCTGGCGATTGGCGCAAGCGCGCCGCAGGACCAGGATGCAACCCGGCAGGAAAAGCACGCCACCAGGCTGCGGGCGCAAGGCTATGCTCCAAAAGCCGCGCGAATCGAGGGCGCCGCGCTGGTCGACCGCGCCGAAAAGGGCGCCGTGCTGTGGGAAAGCGAGCAGGGCGAGGCGTTGCTGCTCTATCGGGCCAAGGATACCGACCGGCCCATCGCCGTCGTGGCGAGCCAGGTGATCGTGACGCTGGAAGCGGGCGCCCCGCCGATCGACACGGCGCGGCTGCAAGCCGCCGGCCTCGAGATACTCGACCGCTCCGCCGATGGCTGCATCCTGCTCGTCCGGGCGACGGCGGCGACGCGCCTCGCGCCCGCCGACGTGCTCGCACTGTTCACCCGCGCGAGCGGCGTACGGCCGGTGGGGGCGGAGGGCAATCAGGTCGGTCTTTTCGACGATGCGCAGGACCGGCAATATGAGCGGCTGACCCAGCCCTGGCCGCACCGCAACCGCGGCAGCTCGAGCAGCAAGGCCGATGCCGATATCGACGGCAACGAGGCGCTTGCCCGCTATCCGCTCTCGATTCCACCTTCGAACACGGTGCGCATCCCGGTCATCATGGTAATCGATACGGGCATGGACACCATGCATCCCGCGCTTGCCGGCGTCCTGTGGCGCAACAGTGCCGAGACTGCCGGCGACAGCGTCGATAATGACGGCAACGGCTATCGCGACGACGTCAATGGCTGGAACTTCGCCGACAATAACGGCCTAGTCTTCGATCCCAACGGGCATGGCACGCATGTCGCCGGGATCATCGCCGCAAATCCGGGCGCCAATAGCGGCGCGGTGCGCGGCAGCGCCCCGGGCGCCAGGTTGATGATCGGCAAGGTTTCGCCCGCACCGCAGATGATGCAGGTGATCAAGGCGATCGGCTATGCCACCGACAAGCAGGCATCGGTGGTCAGCATGTCGCTGTCGTTCACCGCCAATTCGCCCACGCTCAACCAGGCGCTGCTCGCCTATGAGGCCAGTGGCGGGATCGCCGTCGCCTCCGCCGACAATGACGGCAAGGATCTGCGCGAGGCACCCGTCTATCCCTGCATGTTCGGCACCGTCGTCTGCGTCGGCGCGTCCGACATGAACGATGCGATGGCGAGCTTCTCCAACTATGGCGCGAGCTTCGATGCGCTGGGCCAGCCGGGCGTCGCGATCCTGGCGCCGGGCGTCGCGATCCGATCAACCTGGCCGGGCGGGATGTACAAGGATCTAGACGGCACTTCGATGGCCGCCCCCTTCGTCGCGGCGGCAATGGCAGGCACCTGGCGCCTCTATCCCACCGCCACCCATTCCGAGATCCGCAACCGCGTGCTCCAGACCAGCGACCGGATCGCCACGCTCGACGTGAGCAAGGTGGAGGAAGGGCGGCGCCTGAACCTCTACCAGGCCTTTTACGCGCGCAATCCGCGCCGCGAATTCGCGACGGACGGCTATTGCAACCAGGTCGTGTTCGATCCCACGACCAACCAGCAGCATCCGCGGCATACCAATTATCCGTTCGCCAATAGCGGCGAGCCGGGCATCGACGGCGCTTCGTTCGCGGGCGCCTATACGATCTGCACAGTGGCGCAGCTCGCCGCGATTCAGGGCGTCCATCTCAACCGCTTCTTCGAACTGAAGTCCAATTTGCGTTGGCGCAGCGACATCACCGGCGCCTGGCAGCGCGCCGTGGGCGACGCGGTTTCGCCCGCCGGCCAGTTCAACGGCGTGTTCGACGGCGGGGGCTTCACGATCGAAGGGTTCGACCAGGGAGTCCGCGCCAATAGCGGCCTTTTCGCCCGTATCGGCGCACGCGGCCATGTCACCAATTTGCGCTTCGTCGGTGCCAAGGTCCGGGCGAACGGCGCCGCCGGAGTGGTCGCGACGACGATGGAGGGCGGCAGCATCGTCAATGTCCAGGTGGACGGGAGCATCGATGCCGGCTCGGGCGGCGGGCTGGTCGGCGGCATGACCGGCGGCGAGATCCGCGACAGCTATTTCGAAGGCACGATCGATACGCGCGCCGGCGGCGGCGGGATCGTCGGCACCGCCAATGGCGAGGGCGCGCTGCTCCGCAACGTCTATTTCTCGGGCACGATCAACACGCCGTTCCAGGCGGGCGGGATCGCGGGGACGCTGGGCTACAAGGCGCGGATCGAGCGCAGCCATGCCAATCTGCTCGTACCCCGGCCCGCGTCCGGAACCCGCAAGATCGCGGGCGGGCTGGTAGGCTATCTCCTTTGCCGCGGCACGATCGCCGACAGCTATGCCGAGGGCGACATCGCCGCGGACGAGATGGCGGGCGGGATCGCCGGGCGCGTCACCAACGGCGATATCGTGCGCAGCTATGCCAGCGTCTTCTTCTCCTCGGACCTTGCCACCACGGGCGGCGCGGTCGGCCGGGTCGCCGACGGGCTGCGCGGCGACAATGGGCGCTATATGTGCACCGAGAGCGAGGTGAAGCCGCCCGTCACCACCCGGCTGGATGATTTCTTCGACTCCTTCCAGGGCGGCACCGGTGTGGGCACGCCGAAGAGTCCGCAGGCGCTGCGCACGCTCGCGACCTTCGCCGGCTGGTCCAACGACATCTGGGACATGGCCGCTGGTGCAGCGCCGCGGATCAAGGCGCTGCCGCGCAGCACCCGCAGCGACTATTAGACGTCCGGCAATTCCTGCTCCGCCACGCCCCAGCCCTGCAATGCGCGGCTGGTCGCGCGCTCGATCAGTTCGGCGGCGTCGCGGATCGTGAAGTGCTTGGCGCTGTCGATATCGCGCAGCTCGGTCCAGGTGACCGGCGCGGCCACCGGCGCGCCTTCGCGGGCGCGGGCGACATAGGGCAGCACCGCCGTCGCGCCGCGCTGGTTGCGCAGGTAATCGATGAAGATCTTGTCCTTGCGGTTGACCTTCTTGAGATTGGCGGTGAACCGCTCGGGCTCCGCCTCGCTGAGCGCCCGGGCGAAGCGCTCGCAGAAACTGCGCGCCTCGAGCCATTCGGCCTTGGGCACCAGCGGCACCACGACATGCACGCCCTTGCCGCCCGACAGCAAAGGCCAGCTGGTCAGCCCGATATCGGCGAGATGGTCCTTCAAATCGGCGGCGGCCTTCTTCACCGTCTCGAAGTCGAGGCCCTCGTCGGGATCGAGGTCGAACACCAGCCGGTCGGGCTTCTCGATATCGGCGACCAGGCTGCCCCAGCCATGGAACTCGATCGTGCCCATCTGGACACAGGCCATCATCCCGTCGGCATCGTCGATATAGAGATAGGGTTCGACCGAGCCGTCCTTCTCCTTGACATCGACATGGTGGACTTCCTCGCCGAACGACCCGGCGTCGTGCTTCTGGAAGAAGCATTGCCGCGCCCGGCCCTGGGGGCAGCGGACCAGGCTGATCGGCCGGTTGCCGAGCCAGGGCAGCGCGATCGGCGCGACCGACAGATAATAGTCGGCCAGGTCGCCCTTGGTCAGCTCGTCGCCGGGAAAGATCACCCGGTCGCGGCTGCTGATCTTGATCGCGGATTGCGGCGCTTCCGGCAGCTTGGCCGGTTTCTCCACCACCACGTCCTTCGCTTTCTTGTCCTTGCGCAGGCCGATGAAACTGGCGTGGCGGACGACATTGTCGGCGGTGAACTCGGCGAAGGCGACTTCCGCGACCAGGCTCGGCTTTACCCAATGCGCGCCGCGCGCTTCGGCCCGGGGCACGGCGGCTGCGGGCTTGTCGGCGGCGATCTTCTCGAAGCGTTCGCGCAGGTCGTGCAGCGTCTGCGTGTTGAACCCGGTGCCGACCCTGCCGGCATAGACCAGCCCGTCCGGCCCGTTCAGCCCGAGCAGCAGCGAGCGGAAGCCGCGCCCCTTGGCCGAGGAGGGCGACCAGCCGAGGATCACGAACTCCTGGCGGCGGATGCATTTGGTCTTGAGCCAGGACTTGGAGCGCGTGCCGCGATAGGGCGCGTCGGCGCGCTTGGAGACGACGCCCTCATAGCCTTCGCGGCACATCGTCTCGAACAGCTTCTCGCCGGCGCCGAGGACGTGTTCGGAGAACTGGATGCGCACATCCGCGCCGGCCAACAGCGCGCGCAGCTTCTCCTTGCGGGCGAGCTGGGGCTGACCGGTCAGGTCCTCGCCATCGGCCTCGAGCAAGTCGAAGGCGAACATCGTCAGCCCCTGGCCGCCGTTCGACAGCGCGTCCTGCAGCGAGGAGAAATCGGGCTTGCCGTCCTTGAACGCGACGATCTCGCCGTCGATCAGCGCCGGGCCGGTCAGCTCCTTCGTCGCCTCGGCCACGCCGGGAAAGCGGTCGGTCCAGTCGAGCCCGGTACGCGTGTAGATCTTGGGGCCGCTCGCGCCGAGGCTGAGCAGCGCGCGATAGCCGTCATATTTGACTTCATGAAGCCACTGGTTGCCCGTCGGCACGGTGTCGACCAACGTGGCGAGCTGGGGCTTCTGGAACGCCGGGTTCTTGGCCGTTACCGCCTTCTGCTTCGCCGCGGACTTGGCCGGCTTCACCCCTTCCGCGATCTCCTGCATCGTCCGCCCGGTCTTCACGCTGGTCAGCGCCGTCTCGACCAGCGCATCGGTCGCGCCGGCATATTGATCGTCGATCTTGCGGAGCAGCCAGTTCTCGCCCTTCTCCTTGCCGCGCGGCTTGAGGCGGATCAGCAGCCACTCGCCCTTCATCCGCTCGCCTTCGAGGGTGAAGTGGAGATGCCCCTTCTCCAGGTCCTTGGCGCTCTTGCCCGGGATCGGCGCCCATTGGCCGTCGTCCCACAGCATCACGGTGCCGCCGCCATATTGGCCCTTGGGGATCGTGCCCTCGAAATCGGCATAGGAGAGCGGATGATCCTCGGTGCGCACCGCCAGCCGCTTCTCGGCGGGATCGAGGCTCGGCCCGCGCGTCACCGCCCAGCTCTTGAGCACCCCGTCGATCTCCAGCCGGAAATCCCAGTGCAGCCGGGTCGCGTCATGCTTCTGGACCATGAAGCGATGCCCCGAGCCCTTGGCGATCTTGCCCGCCGGCTCCTGCGTCTTCGCGAAGTCGCGCTTGGCGTTATATTTGGCGAGCGGATCGACGGCCATCTTATGCCCGCTTCTTCGCCGGCGGCTTCTTGGCCGGCGCCGCTTCCTTGACCGGCTTGGTCTTCACCGCGGCACTCGTCTTGGCCCCGGGCTTCTCCAGCGACTTCTTGAGCGCCGCCATCAGGTCGACCACGTTCGAGCCGCGGCTCGGCTTGCCGTCGTCCTTGTCCTCGATGATCTTCTTGCCCTTGGCCTTCTTCTTGCGCTCGATCAGCTCGTGCAGCGCATCGACATAGCGATCGTGAAAGCCCTTGGGATCGAACTTCGCGACCTTCTTCTCGATCAGCGTCTCGGCCAGACCGAGCAGCTCGGGATCGGGATCGCTGTCCGGGATGTCGCGGAAATAACCCTGCGCCTTGTTGACCTCATCGGCATAGCGCAGCGTCTCCAGCACCATGCCGCGCCCGCACGGCTTCAGGCTGACGACATATTCGCGCCCGCGCATCGCCAGCTGGCCCAGCCCGACCTTGCGGGTGCGCTTCAACGCCTCGCGCAGCACGATGAACGCCTCTTCCGCCAGGTCGTCCGCCGGCACGACGAAATAGGGCCGCTCATAATAGAGCACGTCGATCTCGTCGGCATCGACGAACTGGGTGAGCTCGAGCGTCTTCTTCGATTCTAGCTTCACTGCGTCGATCTCGTCCTGCTCGAGCAGGACATATTCGCCCTTCTCGACCTCGAACCCCTTGACGATCTCGTCGGGATCGACCGCGCCCACGCCGGGCGCGGTCTTCTCATATTTGATCCGCTGGCCGGAAGGCTCGTGGATCTGGTGGAAGCTGATCTGCGCGCCCGATTTGGTCGCGGTGTAGATTTCCACCGGGATCGAGACCAGCGCCAGCCTTATCTGTCCCTGCCAATAGGCGCGCGCCGCCATTTGCCAATTCCCTCGTTGCGAAGCCGATTCAATGTGCCAGCAACGGACTCGTTCCTCGACACCTCTTTGGGGTGGAGTTAGAGCGCGGCGCATGCGCACCGATCCCTTCGAATTGTTCGACGCCTGGTATCAGGAAGCCCGGGCCAGCGAGCCCAACGACTCCAATGCGATGGCGCTGGCCACGGTAAATGCCGCGCTCCAGCCCTCGGTGCGGATGGTACTGCTCAAGGGCCATGGCCCGGATGGCTTCGTCTTCTACACCAACCGCGAGAGCCGCAAGGCGCAGGACCTGGGCGAAGGCGCCAAGGTCGCCTTGCTGTTCCACTGGAAGTCGCTGCGCCGTCAGATCCGCATCGAGGGCCCGGTGAGCTTCGCGACCGATGCCGAAAGCGACGCCTATTTCGCCAGCCGCGCCCACGATTCGCAGCTCGGCGCCTGGGCCTCCGACCAGTCGCGCCCGCTCGATTCCCGTGAGACCTTCGAGACGCGCTTCGAGGAAGTGAAGGCACGCTTCGAAGGCGGCGACGTGCCCCGCCCGCCGCATTGGGGCGGCTACCGGGTGACCCCGAGCCGTATCGAATTCTGGCAGGACCGAGCCCATCGCCTCCACGAGCGCCGGCTGTTCACCCGCACCGGCGCAGGCTGGAGCGAGGGCCTGCTATATCCATGAGTCTCCGGCCGTGACCAACCTCGCCCGCCGCGCCGCCATTGCCAGCGTGTGCAGCGCGCTGCTGCTCGGCGCGCTCAAGGCCTGGGCGGCGGTGCAGACCGGCTCGGTGGCGATGCTCGCCAGCCTGGCCGATTCGGGGCTCGACCTGTTCGCTTCGCTGGTCACTTTGGGCGGCGTCCATTGGGCCGCGCAGCCGGCGGACGAGAATCACCGCTTCGGCCACGGCAAGGCCGAGGCGCTCGCTGCGCTGTTCCAGGTGGTGGTGATCGCCGTCTCCGCGCTCGCCATACTGGTTCGCGCGATCGACCGGTTCCAGAGCGGCGACATCGCCGCCTCGCCCGAATCGGGCATCGCGGTCAGCCTGGTGGCGATCGCCGTCACCCTCGCGCTCACGCGGTACCAGGCACACGTCATCAAGCAGACCGGATCGGTCGCGATCGGTGCCGACCGCATCCACTATACCTCGGACCTGATGCTCAACGCCGCGGTGATCGCCGCGCTCGGGCTCGATGCCTGGGGCGTGCGCGGCGCCGATCCGGTGTTCGGCATTGCCATCGCCTTCTGGCTGCTGTTCGGCGCCTGGCGCGCCAGCGAAGTGGCGATCGACCAGCTGATGGACAAGGAATGGCCCGAGGAAAAGCGCGCCGCCTTTGTCGAAGTCGCCGCGCGCAACCCGGCGCTCAAGAGCCTGCACGATCTGCGCACCCGCTCCAGCGGCAATCGCGACTTCGTCCAGTTCCACATCGCGATGCGCCCGAGCATGACGATCCTCGAGGCGCATGACGTGGTCGAGGCGCTGGAGAAGGAGCTGTGCGAGGCCTTTCCGGGCACCGAGATCCTGATCCATGTTGATCCCGAGGGCCATATCGACGAGCCCGAAAACCCGATGATCGAAGCCAATCTGCTGAAGGACGCGCCGTGAACCTGCCTTTCGCCCAGATCGACGCCTTCGCCGACCGTCCCTTCACCGGCAACCAGGCAGCGGTGATGCCGCTCACCGAATGGCTGCCCGACGAGATTCTCCAGGCGATCGCCGAGGAGAACAACGTCGCCGAGACCGCTTTCATCCTTCCCGATGCCAGCGGCGAGGCGGACTTCGAGCTGCGCTGGTTCACTCCCGCGGTGGAGGTCGCGCTATGCGGCCATGCCACGCTGGCGAGCGGCCATTTCGTGCTCTCGACCGATCCGGGGCGCGACGGCGTGACCTTCCGCACCCGCAAGGCCGGCGTCCTCGAAGTGCGCCGCGACGGTGCCTCCTATGCGATGGCGCTCCCCGCCTATCCACCCGAGCCCACCGAAGTGCCGGGGCTGCTCGACGCGCTCGGCATCGATCTCGGCGAGACCTTCTACCACCCCAATGGCTATGACCTGACCGTGCTGGAAAGCGCCGAAGCGGTGCTCGCCTGCCAGCCCGATTTCAAGGCACTTGCCGCGATCGGCCACACGCTCAACATCGTCACCGCGCCGGGCACCGGCACCGACGTGATCAGCCGCGTCTTCGCCCCCGCCGCCGGGATCGACGAGGACCCGGTCACCGGCTCGGCCCATTCGGTGCTGACCCCCTATTGGGCGAAGCGCCTGGGCCGCGATACCTTCACGGCGTTCCAGGCCTCGAGGCGCGGCGGCCATATCGCCTGCGGCCTGGCCGGCGACCGGGTGATCCTGGGCGGCAAGTGCGTGACGGTGATCGTCGGGGAGTTCGCTATCTAACTTCCGCTCCCTTTGGGAGCGGGAACGGGCCCACGGGGCAAAGCCGAGTGGGAAGGGTGAGGGCAGCCTCACCTTCGACCCTCACCCTTCCGCCGACTGTGTCGGCTCCCTCCCTCTTCATTGGGAGAGAGAGGCTTACTTCACCGCCTGATGCGCGTAACTGAGGATGCGCGCCACGCGCCAGCCATCCGGCGCCTTCTTCCACAGCTGGACGAAATGGGCGCGGCCGACCAGCTTCTCCGGTCCGCCGCCCTTGCGCTCGTAGAAGACATGGTCGCCTTCCTCAATCGCGCCATAGCCAGGCACCGGATCGACGCGCAGCGTCTCGGGCAGCAGCGCGCGGCGGCTGCGCCACGCATCGGGCGCCTTCTTCGCCTCGCACCCCTTGGCATAGAGTGCCACGAATGCCTCTCCGCTCGTCGCCACCACACCGTCCTTGTCGTGGTACATCTCGAAATCCGGGGTCACCAACGTGGCGAGGCGTGCCGGATCGCACTTCTCGAAGAAGGTTTCGAACAGCGCCGTATCGGACGCCTTCACTGCGGCGAGCAGCGCAGGATCAGGCGAAGCGGGAGCGGACTGGAACGTCAACAGGAGTGCAGTGGCCAGGATCATGCGTGTCTCCGATGTGTGGTATTCGTATAATACAGGACTGAGGACCTTTGTACAGCGTGCTGATGATGCCCGGCTTCCAACTCGACGCCGACTGCATAGACTATGCCCGCGAGCCGGTAGGTATATCGCAAAGGGGGACGACGATGTCGGATGTGGATGCTGCGCATATAACCAACGGCTGGACCGCCGCCTGGGTGGTCGCGCTGCCCTTGGCGGGCTTTGTCGGTCGCAATGTCTTCGATGCCTTCATGCGGCGACGCCAGAAAAGACGCCTGGCGAGAACCATTGCCGCGGAACTGCAAGGCATCTCCGACCATCACATCGCCAATTACAGCGCACTCGCACGCGTCGCTGAGCCCAAGGCCGATACGCCGCGAAAACTGGCCTTCGAGAAGATGATCTATTGCGAGGATGAGTTCTACGCGATCTCGATCCCGGACATCGGCCAGATTTCCCCCGATATCGCCCGGCGCCTGCTAAAATTCAGGATGATGCTGCGAAATAACGCGCTCGAGCTGCGCAATGCAGTCGATACTTGGTCTTCGGTCGATCAGAAGTCGCGCAAGGCAGATTTGGAAGCATTGAAGAGCCGTATGCAGGCCACTGCATTGCGGGCCGAGGACATCCTGCGGGAGGTAAAGGCCTATATCAAAACACCGGCCGATGAAGACGGCGACCCGATCGACAGAATGTGGCCCGATTGGAAATCGTTCGAGAGCGCGAGAGAGGCAGTACTCGACGGCGCTCCCCAGCTTCGGCCCACGCCGCGGGGCCTGCTGGCGCACATGCGGAATGCGATCGCCAAGGATTGGCGCGGGCGAAAAATATCCGGAGGTGCCGATGATGGGGATTGAGCGCAGGCCGGGCTGGCAAACTAGGATTTCGTCTGATCCATACTGGCGGATGCCGGCCTGCCGCCTTTCCCATCCGATAACGACGCACTCATGCGCGGATAAAATGCGCGCCGCGACGCCGCTTTTCGGAAAGCCCGGTGCACGCGCGTAGGTGTCGTGACTTTTGTGACTCTCCGGGTCGAATCGGGCCGCGCCGACTCGGACCGGCGCGAATCAGGCCGGCGCCAGCTCCGCCCGCTCGGTCTCGGCGATCCAGCCGCCGCCGAGAACGCGTTCGCCGGCATAGAGCACTGCGGCCTGGCCCGGTGCGACGCCATATTCGGGCGTCTCGAATATCACCCGGCCATCCTCCAGCCGCGCTGCCACCGGCTTGGCGAGGCTGCGCACCTTGGCCGTGACCGGGCCCGCATAGTCGCCGCCCAGCCAGTTGATACCCTCGATCCGCGCGGCACGTACCGCGAGCGCGCGCTTGGGGCCGACGATCACCTGCCTGGTCGCGGGATCGAGGCGCAGTACATAATAGGGCTCGGCGGCGCCGCCGATCTCGAGCCCGCGGCGCTGGCCGACGGTGAAGTGGATCAGCCCCTTGTGGCGGCCGAGCACCTGGCCGGCCTCGTCGACGATCTCGCCCTGGGTCTCCGCCTCGGGGCGCAGCTTCTTGACGAGGCTGGCATAGTCGCCATCGGGGACGAAGCAGATGTCCTGGCTGTCGGGCTTGCCGGCGACGCCCAGCCCGAGTTCGGCAGCGAGCTCGCGCACCAGCTTCTTGGGCATGCCGCCCAGCGGGAAGCGCAGGAAATCGAGTTGCGCGGCGGTGGTGGCGAACAGGAAATAGCTCTGGTCGCGCGCCGGATCATGCGCGCGGTGCAGCTCGGCACCCTGTGTCCCCATCACGCGCTGGACATAATGCCCGGTCGCCAGGCAGTCCGCCCCCAGGTCGCGGGCGAGCGCGAACAGGTCGGTGAACTTGGGCCCCATATTGCACTTCACGCAGGGAATCGGCGTGCGGCCGGCCAGATATTCGTCGGCGAAATCGTCGATCACGTCGGTCTTGAAGCTCGAGGCGTGGTCGAAGACATAATGCGCGATGCCGAGCTTGTCGCAGACGGCACGGGCGTCACGGATGTCGCGGCCAGCGCAGCACGATCCGGCACGGCCCACCGCTTCGCCGTGATCGTAGAGCTGCAAGGTCACCCCGATCGTCTCGGCGCCGGTGGCGGCGGCGAGGGCGGCCACGACCGACGAATCGACGCCGCCGGACATGGCGACGACGATGCGCCTGGCCTGCATCGGCCCCTCGAGCTGGAAGTCTCCTGCGATCATGATCGCGCGCATTTAGGCGCTCGTGCTTCTCCGCGCCAGTCTTGGTGGGATTCCGGTAACCCTGGTTAAGCGCACGTTTTCACCTGCTTTACGGACCCTTCAACTCTCTTGCGTACAAGCAGTCATCCGAAGTGATTTATTTGTCGGATGGGTAAACAGCGTGGACCTGAGTTTCGCCAGACTGGAGCGTGATGTGGCGGTTACCGCCATGCCGACCGAACTGGCGGTATTGCTGGTCGGCGTGGCGGCGCGCCAGGCGGCGAGCCCCACGGCCCGCGCGCAGGCCCGATTGGCGCTGGTCGCGCCGGTCGAGCAACTGCTCGCGCCGATCCACGGGGCCTTCCACCGCTCCGCGGCGGCTGCCCTTACCCGATGGCACAAGGAATGAATCGCACGTTTACCGAGCTGTTTTAGCCCCGGTTCAAGTGCGGCGAATATGGGTCGTTTTGTTGAGTTGCGTAGCGGGGGCCCCCCGCCCCGAAAGGCGAGTAGATGATTGAGAACCAGAAGATCCGTCCGGCGAAAGTGATTGGCCCGCTTGGCGAGCCGCTTACGCTGGATACCCTTCCGCCGCCCGAGACGACTCGCTGGGTCGTGCGCCGCAAGGCGGAAGTGGTCGCGGCCGTGAATGGCGGTCTGCTCAGCGTCGATGAAGTCTGCGAGCGATACGGCCTGACCGTCGAGGAATTCGCCGGCTGGCAGCGCGCGATCGACCGTTCGGGCATGCCCGGCCTGCGCGTCACGCGCATCCAGCATTACCGCTCGCTCTACGAGCGCCAGCAGAAGTACTGAGCTCCTTCCTCAAGGAGCAATTGGTCCGTTCCGGCACCCGGGACGGGCCATTTTATTTGATGGCAATCCGAAAAGTTCCCGATCCGGTGCAAAATATCGGTACGGAACCAATACGACCAGCCGCTCATTTTCCCCTCGTCGCCCGATCAACGGGCCGTAACAACGGAGGGACTTATGGTGAGTCTGATCGTTTGGCTGGTCATCGGCGGCGTCGTCGGCTGGCTTGCTAGCATTGTGATGCGTACCGATGCCCAGCAGGGTATTTTCCTGAACATCATCGTCGGCATCGTCGGCGCATTCATCGGCGGCTGGCTGTTCGGCACCGGTGACATCAACGGCGCAATCAATCCGACGACGTTCCTGGTATCGCTGGTCGGCGCGATCATTCTGCTCGCGCTGGTCAATCTGGTTCGCCGCGGCTCGCTGCGCTAACCGGGATCGGATCTATAAAAGGGGCCGCTCCGTAAGGGACGGCCCCTTTTTCATGTCATTTGAGCAGGAAGCGGACCGACACGCTGACATTGAGCTCGCGCTCGCCGGCAACTACTTCGAGCTTGTCGGCTACCATGCCGGCTTGGGCGCGCATCATCACCGGCATCGGCGATGGCGGCAGCGCACCGCTCTCCGAAATCGCCAGGATACGATCGACCTTGAGCCCCGCCGCGCGGGCATAGAGCTCGGCCCGGGCCCGCGCCTGCCTGATCGCATCCATCCGCGCCTCGTCGAGCGCGCCCTCGGGCTTGTCGATCGTCAGATTGGGACCCGAAATATCGTTGGCACCGACCTGGACCAGCGCGTCGAGGATCGTGCCGCTCTTCGCCACGTCGCGGAAGCGGATCGAGACCTGATTCGTCGCCTGATAGCCGGTGATCACCGGCGGCTTGTTGTCGGCATAGCGATATTGCGGGCTCAGGCTGATCCGCGCGGTCTGGATGTCGCGCTCAGCGACCCCCGCACCGCGCAGCGCCGCGAGCACGCGGGTCATCTGCGCGTTGTTCTGCTGCATCGCCTGTGCCGCGGTCAGCGCCTGGGTGACCACCCCCGCCTGGATCACCGCGAGATCGGGCACGCGCGTGCTGGTGCCGGTCGCGCTTACATCCAGCACGGTGCCGTCGAGCAGCACGGGGTGCGCCTCCTGCTGCGCGGCGGCGGGCAGCGCGGCCACGGTGAGCAGCGCGGCGGAGGCGGCAAGAGCTGTGCGAATCATCGATACGTTCCCAAAATGATTTGTCCCGCACACAGCCATGCCGTGCGCGGGACAAATGCAACCTGAACGGAAATGGGGCTTTACGCCCGCCGAACCATGATCAGCCGATACAGCGCAAGCAACACCACTGCGCCCGCCGTTGCCGCGGCATAGGCCTGCCAGGTGCTGTCACGCACCTCCAGGCCGAGCATCGGCGTCAGGTAAAAGGCCAATAGCGCGCCTGCGATACCGATGAGGATCGTGACGATCACGCCGCCCGGATCCTTGCCCGGCATGATCAGCTTGCCCAGCGCACCGGCAACCAGGCCAATGAGCAGCCACCCAATAATCCCATGAGGCATTTACTTCCTCCTCGATTCGGCCCGTCTCCCCCGGACCGAGCGCGAGCGTCGCCCCGACGGGCCGGCATTGCAACCGTTTCTTGTCGGAAACGGTGCCAGAAACAATCCAGATACTTGCGGAAAATGGCCGAAACGGGCATTCGCGCCGCACTTGCGAAACGGCTCTTGTAGCCGGTGCCTTATTCATATAATACAGTGCGATCTATTGGGGGCACCGGTCATTTCGACCGGATCGGATCTCGCACACGAATTACGAGGCAGGGATGTTCGGACGACAGGATCGGCTGCAATATACGGGTGACGACGCGCCGAAGTCGCGGCGCTGGTTGTGGATCACCCTGGCCGTGGTGGCGGTCATCGCCATCGCCGCCTTCTTCATGATGGGCAATCGGGACGGTGCCGCGACCAAGAAGGGTCCTGCGGCCGCGGCCAAGAACGATTCGCAGATCCCGACCGTCACGGTCGCGGTTCCCGGGCGCCAGTCGATCCAGACCGTGATCAGCGGCACCGGCAGCCTTGCCGCCAAGCGCGAGATGCCCGTGGGCGTCGCCGGCGAAGGCGGCCTGGTCACGCGCGTGCTGGTCGAGCCGGGCACCTGGGTGGGCAAGGGCCAGATCCTCGCCACCGTCGACCGCTCGGTCCAGGCGCAGACCGCCAGCTCGCTTTCGGCCTCGGTTCGCGTCGCCGAAGCCGATGCCAAGCTCGCCCAGGCGAACCTGGACCGCGCACAGAGCCTCGTCTCCAACGGTTTCGTCTCCAAGGCGGACATCGACCGGCTCACCGCGGCTCGCGACCAGGCCTCGGCCCGCGTCCGCGTCGCCCGCGCCCAACTCGCCGAGACCAATGCACGCAACGGCCGCCTCGACATCCGCGCGCCGGAAGCCGGCCTGGTGCTCACCCGCCAGGTCGAGCCCGGCCAGATCGTCAGTGCCGGTTCGGGCGTGCTCTTCCGCATGGCGATGGGCGGCCAGATGGAGCTGCGCACGCAGCTCGCCGAGGCCGATCTCCAGCGCACCCGCGTCGGCTCGACCGCGCAGGTCACGCCCACCGGCAGCACCCAGATGTTCAGCGGCACGGTGTGGCAGGTCTCGCCGGTGATCGATCCGAACACCCGCCAGGGCATCGCCCGCGTCCAGCTCAGCTACAATCCGGCGCTGCGCCCCGGCGGCTTCGCCTCCGCGCAGATCATCGTCGGCTCGAGCAATGCGGTGATCCTGCCCCAGTCGGCGATCCAGACCGATGCGCAGGGCAATTACGTCTACACGCTCGATGGACAGGACAAGGCAGTCCGCACCCCCGTCGTCACCGGCGAGGTGACCGATGCCGGCGTGTCGATCACCCAGGGCCTGAGCGGCAGCGAGCGCGTGGTGCTGACGGCGGGCGCCTTCCTCAACCCGGGGCAGAAGGTCATCCCCCAGGCCCTCAAGAAGCAGTAAGGGACGCGTCATGAGCTTCCGGAATATCTCCGCCTGGGCGATCCGGAATCCGGTTCCGCCGATCGTCCTGTTCCTGTTCCTCACGGTGGCTGGCCTCGTCAGCTTCAACCGGATGGACGTAAACAACAATCCGGACATCGATTTCCCGATCGTCTGGATCTCGATCAGCCAGCCGGGCGCTGCGCCCAGCGAGCTCGAGACGCAGATCACCCAGCAGGTCGAAAGCGCCGTGCGCAGCCTGCAGGGCATCGACGAGATCAACTCGACGGTGACAGAGGGCCAATCGACCACGGTCGTCCAGCTCGCGATCGGCACCCCGATCGACCGCGCGGTCGAGGATGTGCGCAGCGCGATCCAGCAGGTCCGCGGCAACTTGCCCGACGGCATCCTGGAGCCGCAGATCGGCCGCGTCGATTCGGCCAGCGACAACGACATCGCCAGCTTCACCGCGATCGCGCCCGACATGACCGTCGAGCAGCTCAGCTGGTACATCGACAATACGGTCGCCAAGAGCCTGCTCTCGATCGAGGGCATGTCGGCAGTGAACCGCAATGGCGGCGTCAACCGCGAGATCCGCGTCCAGATCAATCCGGCCAAGCTCCAGGCGTACGGCCTCACCGCCAGCCAGGTGAACCAGCAGCTGCGCCAGGTGAACATGAACGCCGCCGGCGGCCGCGCCGAAATCTCCGGCTACGAGCAGTCGGTGCGCGTCCTCGGCAACGCCAAGGACGCCTATGCGCTGGGCCAGAGCCAGATCTCGCTGGGCGGCGGGCGCACCGTGCGTCTGGCCGATATCGCCACCGTGCAGGACAGCTATGCCGAACTGCGCAGCACCGCGCGGTTCAACGGCCATTCGGTGATCTCGTTCGACATCCAGCGCGCCAAGGGCGCATCGGACGTGACGATCTATCACGATGCCCAGAAGGCGCTCGAGAAGCTCCAGAAGAACAACGACAAAGTCCGGTTCGAGCTGCTCGCCAACTGGAGCAAATACGCCGAGCAGCAATATCACTCGGCGATGGAAGCGATGATCGAAGGCGCCGTGCTCGCCGTCATCGTGGTGCTGATCTTCCTGCGCGACTGGCGTGCGACCGTGATCTCGGCGCTGGCGATCCCGCTCTCGTCGATCCCGGCGTTCTGGTTCATGGACCTGCTGGGCTTCACGCTGAACCAGATGACCCTGCTCGCGCTCTCGCTGGTGGCCGGTGTGCTGGTCGACGATGCGATCGTGGAGATCGAGAATATCGTCCGGCACATGCGCATGGGCAAATCGGCCTATCAGGCATCGATCGACGCGGCGGACGAGATCGGCATCGCCGTGCTCGCCACCACCATGTCGATCGTCGCAGTGTTCCTGCCGGTCGGCCTGATGCCGGGCATCTCGGGCCAGTTCTTCAAGAATTTCGGCCTGACCGTGGTCGCCTCGGTACTGATGAGCCTTGCCGTGGCGCGTCTCGTCACGCCGATGATCGCGGCGTATTTCCTCAAGGCGCATGGCGAGGCCAAGCACGGCGACAACTGGCTGATGAACGCCTATGTGAAGCTGCTGCGCTGGACGCTGCGGCATCGCTGGGCGGCGATCGTCGGCTTCTTCGTCTCGCTGGCGATGACAGTGGGCATGTTCTTCATCCTGCCGATGACCTTCCAGCCTACGCAGGACGAGGACCAGGTCACCGTCAATGTCGAGATGGTGCCGGGCACCACGCTCGAACAGACCGACCGCGTCGTCCATCAGGTCGCCGATCGCCTGCGCACCGAGCCGATCGTCGAGAATCTCTACGAGCGCGCCAGTGTCGGCAATGGCCGCGTGATGGTGAAGCTCAAGGACGACCGCAAGGAGACGAGCGACGAGTTCACCCGCCGCCTCGCGCCCGACCTGCTCAAGATCCCCGATGCCCGCGTCGGCTTCCGCTCGCAGGGCGGCTGGGGTTCGAGCGGCCGCGCGCTGACGGTCACGCTGGGCGGCGAGGATCCCGCCTTGCTCACCGCCACGGCGCTCAAGCTGGTCGAGCAGATGTCGAAGATGCCGGAGCTGGTGGCGCCGCGTATCGCGGGCGACCTCAACCGGCCGGAGATCGTGATCAAGCCGCGGCTCGATCTGGCGGCGAACCTCGGTGTCACCACCGCGGCGCTGTCCAGCGCGATCCGCATCGCGACCCTGGGCGACATCGATCAGAACAGCGCGAAATTCTCCCTGTCCGATCGCCAGATCCCGATCCGCGTGGCGCTGGAGGAGAATGCCCGCGCCAAGCTCGACACGATCAAGAACCTGCCGGTGCAGACGCAGAGCGGCGGATCGGTCCAGCTCGGTACCGTGGCGGATATCGCCTTCGGTACCGGCCCCACCAAGATCGAGCGCCTGAACCTGCAGCGCCGCGTCGTCGTCGGCGCCGATCTGGCGACCGACCCCAAGACCGGCAAGGCGATCGTCTCGGGCGTCGCGCTCCAGAAGATCCACGAGCTGCCGGTCATGAAGAACCTGCCCATCGGTGTCGCGGAAATGACCGTCGGCAACCAGAAATGGCAGGCGGAGATGGTCAAGAACTTCGTCATCGCGCTGATGTCGGGCGTGTTCCTGGTCTTCGCGGTGCTGGTGCTGCTCTATCGCCGCTTCATGTCGCCGCTGGTCAACATGGGCTCGCTGCTCAACGCGCCGCTGGGCGGTTTGCTCGCACTTTGGATTGCCGGCCAGCCGATCTCGATGCCCGTGCTGATCGGCGCGCTGATGCTGTTCGGCATCGTCGCGAAGAACTCGATCCTGCTCGTCGACTTCGCGCTGGAGGAGATGGCCAAGGGCGTCGATAAGTTCACGGCAATCGTCGACGCCGGGCACAAGCGCGCCCAGCCGATCGTGATGACCACGGTGGCGATGGTCGCGGGCATGGTGCCGACGGCGCTCTCGCTCTCGGGCGACAGCTCGTGGCGCGCGCCGATGGGCATCACCGTGATCGGCGGCCTGATCCTCTCGACGCTGCTCACGCTGGTGATGGTGCCTGCCTTGTTCAGCCTGGCAGTTGGCCTCGAACATTGGCTCGGGCCGCGCCTGTCGCGCCGCCTGCTCACCTTCCGGCCAGGCGACGATGGCGCCCGGGTGATCGGTCCGAAGCACGACACCGGGACGATCGAACACAAGCCCGGGGACGATTCGCCGCAGCCCGCGGAGTGAACTTGATCCCGTCTGATGTATTGGGGAGTGCGTGACCTTGTTGCGCACTCCCCTTTCGTCTGAGCCGGTCTCTCCCGGCCTTCGCCAGATGCGCCTGGTGGCGACCGGGCTGCTGGTGGCGATGGCCGCGCTGTTCCTGCTCGCCCGCGCCTTCGATCCTGTGCACCCGGCGATCGGCTATGTCCGCGCCTTTGCCGAAGCGGCGATGGTCGGCGGGCTCGCCGACTGGTTCGCGGTGACGGCGCTGTTCCGCCATCCGCTCCATTTGCCGATCCCCCACACCGCGATCATCCCGCGCAACAAGGACCGGATCGCCAGCACCCTCGCCCAGTTCCTGCGCGACAATTTCCTGACGCCCAAGGTCGTCGCCCGCCGGATGCAGCGGCTGGACATTGCCGGTGCCGCCGGCCGCTGGCTCGCCAGCCCGGAGGCAGGACGCGGCCGGCTACGCGCCGGGCTCGGCCGCCTGGCCGCAGACATATTGGAGGCGCTCGACCAGGAGCGGCTGGGCGGCATGGTCAAGCACACCTTGGCGGGACGGTTGCGCGCCCTGGAGATCGCGCCGCTGCTCGGCCGGGCGCTCGAGGCCGCGATGCAGGAGAGCCGGCACCGCCCGCTGCTGGACGGCATCATCCGCTGGGCGGCTAAGGTGCTCGACGCCAACGAGCACCTGATCCGCCAGATGGTGCATGACCGCTCGGGCTCCGTGATGCGATGGACCGGCCTCGACGAGACGCTGGCCAACAAGATCATCGAGGGCCTTGGCAAGTTGATCGGCGACATGGCCAATGATCTAGATCATCCGCTGCGCACCAAGGCCGAGGAAGGCATGGCGCAACTGGCGCACGACCTGCAGACCGATCCGGTACGCCGAGCGCAGGTCGAAGCGTTCAAGAATGAGCTGCTCGACAATCCCGCCCTGGCCGATTGGTGGATGGGTATCTGGGAAACAGGCCGCGCGGCGCTGCTGCGCGTGGCACGCAATCCGGATGCGCTGCGCACCGGAGCGTTCGGCGACGCGATGCGTCAGCTGGGGCAGACGCTGCAAACCGACCGCAGGCTGGCCGACACGATCAACCGCTTCGCCCGGCGCACCGCGGTCGGCGCGGCGACGGATTATGGCGACGGCATCGTTCGCCTGGTCTCGGACACGATTCGGGGCTGGGACGCGCAGACGATCGCCGGCCGGCTGGAAAATGCCGTGGGCCGCGACCTCCAATATATCCGGATCAACGGCACCCTGGTGGGCGGGCTGGTCGGCGTGGCGATCCACACCGTGGACGCGCTGCTCTAGTCGTCGTCATCCCGGCGAAAGCCGGGATCTCAGGCGATGGCGCGGGACCAAGGCCGTACGAGATCCCGGCTTCCGCCGGGATGACGCTTGTTGAGTCTCAGGCTGCCACACCCTCCAGCAATATCTCGCCCTGGTCCTCGCCGTCCCAATAATGCGCGCGGGTGCCATGCACCCTGATCAGCACCAGGCCGGGCGTGTCGACGCCCTGCTTGAACCACATCGACAGTCCCTTGGTCCAATGCGCCTCGAACGCCGCCTTGTCGCGGATCAGCTCGGCCTGGCCTTCGATATGGACGAAGACGGGCTTCATGCCGAGCAACCCGGATTTCGCCTGGAAGGCGAGGCCGACATTGGCGTCCGCGACGATATCCGCGATCAGCCGCGTGTCCTCGCAAGCGAAGAACCAATTGTCGCCGTCATAATCGACATCGCGGTTGTTGCTCATCGGCCGCGCCGCGATCGCGCCATTGTCGGTATGGGTGGAGAGCATCGCGAAATCGACGTCCTTCATCAATTCGGCGAGCTCTTTCAGGGTCTTGGCCATATATCCTCTCCGCATGAATTGCGGGGGAGAGAACGTTCGCCGCGCAGATTATCTCCAGTCGCGCTATTTCCAGTTCAAAAGGGGCCAGCCCTTTTCGGCGGCAAGCTTCTGCAGCGGCCCGTGCGCGTTGACTGCGAACCCCGCGTCCGCCCAGTCGAGCAAGGGCGCATCGGAGACATGATCCGAATAGGCGCGGACATGCGCGCTGCCTCGCGGGATCGACTGCCCCGCCATCCAGCTTTCGATCCGATGGAGCTTTACGGGTCCGTAACAGTTATCCCCCTCGATCAGGGAGAGAATCCGGCCTTGCCCATCGCGTTTCGCCTCGGTGGCGATCACATCGTCGAAGCCCAGCAGGCGCCCGATCGCGGCGGCGTAATAGCCGTGCGAGGCAGTCGCCATGACCAGGCGATAGCCATCGGCCCGGTCCGCCGCGATCCGCTCGCGCGCGCCGTGGAGCACGCCGTGGGCGACTTCATGCTCGGCAAAGGCTTGAGCGACCCGAGTCATCTCGTCGGGCGTCAGCGCGTGCCCGAGCAGCAGCTTCTGCGAGAATTGCTTCAATCCGGCACGATCGACCAGCTTGAGCATATAGCCGATTCCGGCCACGCCCACCGCCGGGAACAGCGCCAGCCGCCAGGGCGCACGCGCCTTTGCCGCAGCGATCAGGAAGCGCGTCCAGGTCGGCGCGGCGGTGATCGTCTTGTCCATGTCGTAGATTGCGAGTTTGTGCATTGAGGCATCTACGAGCGGGGACGCTTGCCGATCCAGTCCGAATCGCGGAAAGGTGCGCGTGATGAGCGCAGCTGCCGATTTCGAACGAGTTGATTCCGATGGCGGTGGCGCAGTCCTCCGCTTCACCGGCAATTTGTCGCTCGCCGCACTTGGCGACCTGCCCGACCGGCTGAGCGCCGTCGATTGCACGGTCAGCACGATCGACCTGTCGGGCGTCGATCGGATCGACACGGTCGGCGCCTGGGTGGTCCACCGCTTCGCCCGCGAAAAGGAAGCCAAGGTCGAGGGGCTGCGCGCCGAAAGCCAGCACCTGTTCGACCAGGTCGTCGCCGCCGAGCATCCGATCGAGCTGCCACGCCAGCCGGCATCGCCCTTCGTCCACCTGCTCGGCGAAGTCGGCGATGCGGTGGTCACCGCCGGCACCACGCTCTACGGCCTGCTCGGCTTCTTCGGCGCCACGATCGTCGCCTTCTGGAATGTCGCGACCCACCCCCAGCGCTTCCGCTACCACGCCACCGTCCATCGCTTCGAAGTGGTCGGCGTCTCGGCGCTCGGCATCATCGGGCTGATGAGCTTCCTGATCGGCATCGTCATTGCCCAGCAAGGCGCGGTGCAGCTCCGCCAGTTCGGTGCAGAGGTCTATACGATCAACCTGCTCGGCCGAATCACTCTGCGCGAACTCGGCATCCTGATGACGGCGATCATGGTCGCCGGCCGTTCGGGATCGGCCTTCGCCGCCCAGCTCGGCACGATGAAGCTGACCGAGGAAATCGATGCGATGCGCACGATCGGCGTCTCGCCGATGGAGGCTTTGGTCGTCCCGCGCGTGCTGTCGGTGGTGCTGATGCTGCCGCTGCTCGGCTTCTATTCGGCGCTGATCGGTATCATCGGCGGCGGCTTGCTCTGCTGGATCCAGCTCGACATCCCGCCGATCACCTTCGTCCAGCGCATCCGCGAAGTCGTGCCGCTCACCGACCTTTGGGTAGGGCTGGTCAAGGCGCCGGTATTCGGCGCGATCATCGCCATCGCCGGCTGCTTCCAGGGCATGCAGGTCGAAGCGGATGCCGAGCAGGTCGGCCGTCGCACCACGATCGCAGTGGTCCAGGCGATCTTCCTGGTGATCGTGCTCGACGCCTTCTTCGCAGTGTTCTTCACCCAGGTGGGCTGGATATGAGCGGCGACACGCCCCCGGATGACGACATCGTCATCAGCGTCCGCGGCCTGAAGAACGGCTTCGGCGACCAACTCGTCCATGACGGCCTCGATCTCGACGTGCATCGCGGCGAGATCCTTGGCGTGGTCGGCGGATCGGGCACCGGCAAATCGGTGCTGATGCGCTCGATCATCGGGCTGCAGACGCCGATCGAAGGCGAGATCGAAGTGTTCGGCGAGAATACGATCGGCCGCGACGAAACCGAGGCGACGGCGATCCGCAAGCGCTGGGGCATCCTCTTCCAGGGCGGCGCGCTCTTCTCCACGCTCACCGTGTCGGAGAATGTCCAGGTCCCGCTCAAGGAATTCTACCCCAATCTCGACCAGGCGCTGCTCGACGAGATCGCGGCGTACAAGGTAGTGATGACCGGCTTGCCGCCCGACGCGGCGCCCAAATTCCCGGCCGAGCTTTCCGGCGGCATGAAGAAGCGCGCCGGCCTGGCCCGCGCGCTCGCGCTCGATCCCGAGCTGCTGTTCCTCGACGAGCCCACCGCCGGGCTCGATCCGATCGGCGCCGCCGCGTTCGACGAGCTCACCGCCTCGCTCCAGGAGACCCTGGGGCTCACCGTATTCCTGATCACGCACGATCTGGATACGCTCTATGCGATCTGCGACCGGGTCGCGGTGCTGGCGGACAAGAAGGTTATCGCGGTCGGGACGATTCCCGAGCTGCTCGCCTTGGACCATCCGTGGATCCAGGAATATTTCAACGGACCGCGCGGACGCAACGCGGTGGCCAGCGCCAAGGTGCAGACGGCCGAAAACGGGGCTGAGGGCTGATGGAAACTCGATCGAATCACGTGCTGGTGGGCGCCGTCGTGCTGATCCTGCTGGCGGTGCTTGCCCTGTTCATCGTCTGGCTGGCGCGGCTCAGCGGCGGCAATGAGCGCGAATATGACATCTTCTTCCGCCAGGCGGTCGACGGGCTCAACCCCGGCTCGGCCGTGGCCTTTTCCGGCGTGCCTTCCGGCCAGGTCAAGACGATCGAGTTCTGGAAGCCCGATCCCCAGCTCGTCCGCGTGCGCATCACGGTGAAGGACGAAGTGCCGATCCTCGAAGGCACTACCGCGACGATCCAGAGCAGCTTCACCGGCCCGAGCACCGTCCAGCTCGAAGGCGCCGTGAAGGGTGCCCCGCCGATTCGCTGCCCGCACGAGAACCCCCGCGCCGCCTGCCCGCTCGGCGTGCCGGTGATCCCCACCAAGGTCGGCGGCCTCGGCGCGCTCTTCTCCTCGGCACCGAAGCTGCTCGAGCGACTGACCACGCTGACCGAGCGGCTGACCGAAATGCTCAGCGACAAGAACCAGGCCTCGATCGCCGGCATCCTGCAGAACACCAACCGGCTGACCGACGCGCTCGCCGATCGCGGGCCGGAAATCGCCGCCACGCTCGCCGAGACGCGGATCGCGGTCCAGAAGTTCGGCGTCGCCACCGAGCAGATCGGCAAGCTGGCCGAGACCGCCAACGGCACGCTCGCCGACGACGTGAAGCCTACGATCGCCAACCTCAACAAGACGATCGCCTCGGCCAAGAAGAGCATGGACACGCTCGACCTGCTGTTCAACGACGCTCGGCCGGGCGCCCAGGCCTTCTCGAAGAAGACCATCCCCGAGGTCGGCCAGCTGATCCAGGACCTGCGCCAGATGGCGCAGTCGCTTTCCTCGGTCGCCGAGAAGCTCGACCAGGGCGGCGCCTCCAGCCTGGTCGGCAGTCCGAAGCTCCCTGACTACAAGCCCAAGAAGTGAGACCCGCGATGAAGAAGCTCGTCCTGCTCCTGCTCGCCGCCCCGCTCGCGGCCACGCTTTCCGGGTGCATCTCGTTCGGCGGCAAGCCTCCCAAGGTGCCGTTCATGACGATCCAGGCGGCCGAGCAGGTCAAGCCCGGCGAGGTGCAGACGCCCGCCTCGGGATCGACCGTCACCGTGCTGTTCCCGACCGTGCCGCACGAGCTGGCGACGACGCGGGTGCCGGTCCATCAGGGCGAGAATGCCGTCGCCTATGTGAAGGATGCGCAGTGGGTGGAGGCGCCGCCGCGCCTGTTCGCCCGCCTCGTCGGCGACACCATCTCGGCGCGCACCGGCCGCCCGGTGCTCAGCTATCGCCAGACCCAGGTCGATCCGGGCGCTGTGCTTTCGGGCGAGCTGCGCCGCTTCGGTATCGATGGCGATACCAACGAAGCGGTGGTCCAGTTCGACGCGGTGCTGGTCCAGAGCGACGACCCCGCCAAGTTCCAGAAGCGCCGCTTCGAAGCCCGCGCCCCGCTGACCGAAGTGAAGCCCGACCTCGTCGCCGCGGCGCTCAATACGGCAGCGAACCAGGTTGCAGTCGAAGTCTCGGACTGGGTAGGCAAGTAAGGCGCGAACCCGGAAACGGGGCCGTCTCCCGGCGAAAGCCGGATCCCGTGCGGCTCTTTCCCGCCATCGCCTGAGATACCGGCTTTTGGCCGGGATGACGAACCGATCCTACTGCGCCCGCCGCACCGCCGGCAGCGCATTGCACACATCGACCCCGCCCATCGGCACGGTGAAGAAGGCCCCGTCGCGATTCTCGCGCGCCTTGATCCAGGCGGCGAAGCGGACATTGTCGGTCGCGCGGTACTGGAAGTGCGGGCGCTCGTCCTCGGGCAGCTGGCTGGCGAGACGCACCGAGAGGATCGGCGTGGCCATCTGGTCCTTGGCATAGACACCGAGCTGCGCGGTGCCGCGTGGCAGGCTCGACAGCCATTGCATGCCTTCCACGATCCGGCCGACAATCGCGATATTGCGGTCGAGCGCGCGCGGGGCGTGGCCGATCACCGTATAGAGCTCGGCGCCGCTGCCGGTGGAAGGCGCCAGGTCGCGCGCCACGCCGACCATCGAATAGCAATGCGTCAGCGCGCTCACCGCGCCGTAATTGGCGAGCGGCCAGCCATCGGCGCTGATCCCGGTCTTGGCGGCGTAGGAGTCCGGCTTGGCGAAGGCGAAACCCTTCACCGCATCGAAGCCCGGCCATTCATATTCGGCCGGCGGATTCTCGATCACGCCCGGCGGCAGCGCGGTCTTGTCGTCACCGCCACCCCATTGCGTGACGTAATTGTCCTGCACCCGGTAGACGCTGGTCCCATCCCACCAGCGCGCCTCGGCAAGCTTGCGGATATTTGCGACGTGCACGGGGGCATAGCGCGGGGCGAGGCGAATGAAGACTTGGTGGCCGCCCTGCAGCGTCATCACCAGCATCTCGTTGTCGGGTATCGCCTTCCAGTCCTCGGGCAGCGGATCGGCCGGCGTCGGCGCTGCGGTCTGGGCAATTGCAGGGAGGGCGGCGGCGAGCGCGGCAAGCGCAAGGATCGGCTTCAGCATGGGGACGAGACTGGCACGCCGTCCCCCGCTTGCCTAGGGCTTCGCCAATCGCTAGGGCACGCAACTTCCGGGACATGCGGAGCGGTGGCCGAGTGGTCGAAGGCGCTCGCCTGGAAAGTGAGTATACGCCAAAAGCGTATCGAGGGTTCGAATCCCTCCCGCTCCGCCACTTCAATATAAATCATTCAAATGAATGGATCTCTTCGGAGATCTTTGTACGGCCGACTGGGCTTGCAATGTAGGATTCACCAGCTTCGCTGAAGCGGTCCGGACTCGGGTTCGGCCGCTCCTCCTCATCGCGAATAGTGCCAGGGCCTGCTTGTCCCGGCGTGGGCAAATCCCGCAAATTCAAGCCTTTCAAAGCCTTGGCGGAAATCGAGTTCAGGCGGTCCACGCCGCGACGTCGTCCTGCTGGCCGATCAGCGCCAGACCATGCGCGATGGACGTGAGTTCGCCGCCGGTGGCGAGCTTGTCCGCGCCGAATCGCTCGGCGAACAGCTGCCGCACGCGCGGCGTGAGCGACGTGCCGCCGGTCAGGAACACGCGATCAATCGCCGCCGCGTCGGTGCCGGCCCGCTCCAGCGCGTGGTCCACCGCCGCTTCGATCCGCACCATATCGGGCGCGATCCAGCCTTCGAACTCGGTGCGCGTCACATCCGCCTCGATCGCGAGGTTGCCGCCGGCGAAATGGAAATGCGCGGCGTCCTCCCCCGACAGCGCCCGCTTGAGCGCGCCCACCGCATGATAGAGCTGATAGCCGAGTTCGCCTTCGATCACGGCGATCATCCGGGCGATCGCGTCGGGGTCGAGCGCGGCGCGCTTCAGTTTCTCCAGCTCGGCGAGCGTCTTGCGGTTACGCATAAGCGCAAGGCGCGACCAATCGGAGAAATCGGTGAACCAGCCGGCCGGGATGTCGAGGACCTTGTCGAACGAGCGATAGCTGCCGCCCTTGCCGAGCAGCGGCAGGACGAGGTGCTCGACGATGCGCTGGTCGAACCGGTCGCCGGCGATGCCGACGCCGGCATGGGCGAGCGGAGTGCAGCGATGCGCGGCGCCCGGCGCCTCGATCCGCACCACCGAGAAATCGCTGGTGCCGCCGCCGAAATCGGCGACCAGCACCGTCGCCGGATCCTCGATCCGCGAGGCGTAGCTGAATGCGGCGCCGAGCGGCTCATAGACATAATGGATCTCGGCGCCGAAGCCGGCGAACATCATGTCGTAGCGCTCGCGGGCGAGCGCCGCGTCGGGGCGGCTGCCGGCATATTCGACCGGGCGGCCAACCACGACGCGCTGTGCGCCGCCGTCCAGCGCGCCCTTTGCCCGCGCCGCCATCAACCCAAGGAAACGGCGCCCCAGTTCCTCGAAGCGAAAGCGCTTCTCGAAGACCGCAGCATGCTCGAAGCTGGCACTGGCGGCGACCGATTTGAACGACTGGAGGAAACGGCTGCCTTCGGGGAATTCCAGATATTCGGCGATCGCCCAGAGCCCTGCCGCCGCGCCCAACCCGCCGCGCTCGTCTTCGTCCTGCCAGAAGCACAGGGCCGATCGAAACACCGGATCGGCGCGATCGGGGCCGTCGAGCTGCACGAGCTCCGAGCCCGCATCGCCCGCAAGCGCCGCGACCGAATTGGTGGTGCCGAAATCGAATCCGAGGGCGGGGAGCAAAGTCATGGTCGGGCGCCTCTATCGCCCTGCACCGTTTCTGCACAACCTCTCCTTGGCCTTTGGCGGTTCGGCTGGACGGCGCCGGCCCATCAGCGCTCCCGAACCTGGGAGATCCGCATGGCCCGCACTGCACGCTTCAGCTTCCTCCTCAAGATAGTCGCCGCGCTCGCGCTGATCGTCGCCGCGGATCATCTTTTCCTCGACGGCTATGTCGGATCGTGGGTCGGCGCGCTCGCGCTGGCATGGATCGCCGTGCTGCTGATCGCGCGCCCGGCGCTGCGCCGGCGGCCAAGCCTGGTGGCGCTGGCCATCGCCACCGGCTTCGCCCTGGCGCTGGCACATGACCCAGGCCTGCTCGGATGGATCCTGTTCTGGACCGCCCTTTCGATCGCCGCGCTGATGCCGCGCATTGGCCGGTTCGACGATGCATGGCGCTGGAGCCTGCGTCTGCTCGCCCACGGGTTGAGCGGCCCACTCACGCCGGTGCTTGATATGATCCGCCTCTCCCGCATGCGCCCAAGACGCGGCGGACACACCGCGTCGGGGCTTGCCGTGTTGCTCGCGCTGCCGCTGGCGATGACCGCATTGTTCGTCGCGCTGTTCGCTGCGGCCAATCCGCTCATCGCTCAGGCGCTCGGCCAGGTCCGCCTGCCCTGGTTCGGCGAGGTCATGTTCTGGGGGATGACGCTGGCAGTGGTCTGGCCGAGTCTGCGCCCCACGCGCTGGGCGACACGCGCCGCCAGCCTGTTTCCGCGTGCGGAGATCGTCCTGCCCGGCATCCCCGCCGCATCGCTGCTGCTTTCGCTCCTGCTCTTCAACACGGTGTTCGCGCTCCAGAACGGGCTCGACCTCGCCTTCCTGTGGAGCGGTGCGCCTTTGCCCGCCGGCGTGACGCTGGCCGACTATGCCCATCGCGGCGCCTATCCGCTGATCGCCACCGCGCTGCTCGCCGGGCTGTTCGTGCTCGTCGCGCTCAAGCCCGGCTCGGCCAGCGCGGTCAACCCGATGATCCGCCGGCTGGTGGTGCTGTGGGTGGCGCAGAACCTGCTGCTCGTCGCCTCCTCGATCCTGCGCACGCTCGACTATGTCGAGGCCTATTCGCTCACCGGCTTCCGCATCGCGGCGCTTGCCTGGATGGGACTGGTGGCGATCGGGCTCGCGCTGATCTGCTGGCGGATGCTGGCGGGCAAGAGCGCTGCCTGGCTGATCAACGCCAATGCGCTGATCGCAGTTCTGATGCTTGGCGCGGCAAGCGTGGTCGACCTCGATGCCAGCGCCGCCGCCTGGAACGTGCGCCATGCCCGCGAGGTAGGTGGCCGCGGCGTCGAGCTCGATCTCTGCTATCTCTCGTGGAACGGCTCTTCCGCGCTGCTCCCGTTGATCGAGCTGGAGCATCGTCCGCTCCCGCCGCAGTTCCGCGACCGGGTTCGCCATGTCCGTGCCGAAGTGATGCGCGATCTGAGCCGCGCCCAGTCCAGCTGGCGGACATGGACCTGGCGGGGCCAGCGCCGGCTCGACGCCGCGCATCGCCTGCTCGGGCCCAACCCGCCTGCTTCCGCCCCGCTGCCGCCGCGGACCTATCGCGACTGCGATGGCTGGATCCAGGCCGACCCTGCGCCCGAGCCGACACCCACACCGTCGGCATCGCCTCCGCCCGCCGACGATCCCGTCGCCAATGCCGTTGCCACACCACTCCGCCGTTGACCGGAACACCCTCGCGATGATCCAATGCCCCATGCCCCGCACCATCCTTGTCGCCGATGACGATCCGCACATCCGCCAGCTGCTCGTCTTCGCGCTCGCCAAGGCCGGACTGGAGACGATCGAGGCGGGCAACGGCGAGGAAGCGCTGCATCTCGCCGAGACCCGGTCGCCCGACCTGATCGTGCTCGACATCAACATGCCGCGCATGGACGGGCTGGAAGTCTGCCGCCGCCTGCGCGCCGAAGGCGGGCTGCCGATCCTGTTCCTCTCCTCGCGCGACGACGAGATCGACCGCATCATCGGCATCGAGCTGGGCGCCGACGATTATGTCACAAAGCCCTTCTCCCCGCGCGAAGTGGTGGCGCGGGTGATGGCGGTGCTCCGCCGCACCGCCGCGCACGCACCCGATGTCGATCGCGCGGGCACCGTGATCCGCCACGGCAAGCTCAGCCTCGATCCCGAAAGCTGGGAGGCAAGCTGGGCGGGGGCGGCGGTGCCCCTCACCGTCACCGAGTTCGGCATATTGCGCACGCTTGCCGCCATGCCCTCCAAGGTGTTCAGCCGCGACGCATTGATCGATCGGCTGCGCGGCCCCGGCTTCGCGCTCACCGACCGGACGATCGACAGCCATGTCCGCAACCTGCGCGGCAAGTTCTCCCAGGCCGGCGCGGACGACCTTATCGAGACGCGGGCCGGCATTGGATATCGGATCGGCCCGTGTTCAAGCGCCTGATCGAGGCAGCCAAGGCGCCGGTCCGGCGCCATTGGCCACGGCTGCGGCTGCGGACGATCCTGCTCGTCACCTTCGTGTTCGTCGCCGCGCTGCCCGGTGTCGGCGCGCTGTTCCTGCGCGTCTACGAGAATACCCTTGTCCGCCAGACCGAGGCCGAGCTGATCGCACAGAGTACCGCGCTGGCTGCGGTGGCCAGCGCGGAATGGCCGGGATCGCGCGGTCCCGAATTGACCCCCGGCATCTCGAACGGCATTGCCGGTGGCCCGCTCTCGACAATTGATCTCGGCACGAAACCCTTGCCCGAGCGGCCCGATCCCGCGCACATGTCCGGAGGTCCCGCGCCCGATGCGCAGGCGGCCGCTGCGCGCCTGGCGCCGCTGGTGGATGCCACGGCAGACGCGACGCTCGCCTCGATCCTGCTGCTCGCGCCCGATGGCCGCATCCTGATCGGCAAGGACGCCGGTAAGAGCCTGGCCAGCCTGCCCGAGCTTGCCGCGGCGGCGCGCGGGCGGCCGGAGACGGTGCTGCGCCGCCGGGGCGACTATCATCCCGAATATGCCTTCGAATGGCTGAGCCGCGCTTCCGGCCTGCGCATCCACCATGCCCGGCCGGTAGTGGCGAATGGCAAGGTGGTCGCAGTGCTGCTGCTGTCGCGCTCGCCGCGCGCACTGTTCCGCGGGCTCTATGAAGATCGCGGCAAGATCCTGTTCGGCATCGGCGCGATCTTCGCCACGCTGGTGCTTCTGAGCGGGCTGCTCTCGCGCGGCATCGCTCGTCCGATCGAGACGCTGAGCCAGGCGACGCGCGACGTGGCGCGTGGCGGCGGCATTGTACCCGAGGCGCCGCGCACCGCCGCGATCGAGATCCAGGCGCTCTACGCCGATTTCGCGACGATGGCCGACGCGATCGACCGGCGCTCCCGCTATCTGCGCGACTTCGCCCATGCAGTGAGCCACGAGTTCAAGACCCCGCTCGCCGGCATCCGCGGCGTGATCGAGATCCTCGAGGATCATCATGCCGAGATGAACGAAGTGGACCGCCGCCGCTTCCTCGCCAATGCCGGCGCGGATGCCGATCGGCTGGCGCAGCTCGTCACGCGG
The DNA here is from genome assembly GCF_058807215.1 of Sphingomonas sp. GW821-FHT12D09. NCBI lineage: Bacteria > Pseudomonadati > Pseudomonadota > Alphaproteobacteria > Sphingomonadales > Sphingomonadaceae > Sphingomonas > Sphingomonas sp. GW821-FHT12D09. The sequence continues at coordinate 392,983 of NZ_JBXAQL010000003.1, forward strand.
CTGCTCGAGCTGGCGCGCGCCGACATGGCGGAGGCCGATGCGAACGCGGCGGCCGATGTGGCGCTGGCGCTGCGCCGGATCGCCGATGCCTGGGCGGATCGCGGGCTGGCGATTGTGCTGACCCTGCCCGAAGCGCTTCCCAGGGCGGCGATGCCCGCGGCGATGCTGGAGGCGATCGTCGAGAGCCTGGTGGAGAACAGCCGCCAAGCGGGCGCGGGCCAGATACACATGGCGGCGACCGAGGCGGCGGGCGAGATCCTGCTGACCATCGCCGATGACGGCCCGGGCATCCCCGAAGCCGACCGCACACGCATCTTCGAGCCCTTCTTCACCAGCCGCCGCGCCGCTGGCGGCACCGGGCTGGGCCTGCCGATCGCGCGCTCGCTGCTCGCTTCGCATGGCGGCACGATCGCGCTGGGCACGGGCGCGCACGGGACCTGCTTCGAGATCCGGGTGCCGGCCGCCTAGCGACCCGCTGATTCGGGTGCCGGGCACGGCGCGGAAGTTTACGAAGTTGATGCTACGGGGCCCCCGTTTTCCCCACCCGCGCAACCGCACGGAGCGAACGCGATCGGTGCAATGAGGGAAGCCGGCCTGCATCCACCAGTTTGGAGCAGGCGAAATCCTACATTACAAGTTTTTTGGGCGCGCTTTCTGCGGCGGCTCAGCTCCAGCCGCCACCCAGCGCCTTGTAGAGCGCGGTTGCCGCCTGTGCCTTGGCAGCGCGCGCCTGCTGATCGCGCTGCTGAGCGGAGAGCAAAGACTGGCGCGCGCGTTCGAGCGTCAGCCGGTCATCCTCGCCGCGGTCCGCACGCTTCTGCGCGAGCGCGAACGCGCCTTGCTCGCGCATCAGCGAGGAAGCGGCATCATCGGCGGCGGCGCGGGCGTTGAGGAAGCGGTTGATCGCCGCCTCGCTGTCCGAAAGCGCACCGGCCACGGCCTTTTCATAACGCGCCGCCGCCTGATCGGCGCGGGCATCGGTAGCGCGAATCTGGGCGCGGATCGTGCCGCCCTGGAAGATCGGCCAGGAGAAGCTCGGCCCGATCTGGAGGCGGAAGGAATCGCCCGAGAACAAGTCTCCCGGCTTGCGTGCCTGCTGACCCAGGCCGCCGAACAGGCTGAAGCGCGGGAAGAGATCGGCGGTGGCGACACCGATATCCGCGGTCGCGGCCGCCAACTCGCGCTCGGCGCGGCGGACATCGGGGCGGCGCTCGAGCAACTCGGAACGCAGGCCGACCAGGATCGCATCGGGGCTTGCCGGCAGCGGCGCGACCGCCTGCAGCTCGGGCACGACCTGCTCCGGTGGCACGCCGACCAGCGTGGCGATCCGATAGGCCGCGGCGCTCGCCTGCGCCCTGGCATTGGGTACCGCAACCGCGCTTGCCTTGGCGGCGCTGTCGGCGCGATCGAGTTCGAGCCGCGAGGCTTCGCCCGCATCGAAACGCAGGCGCGTGAGCCGCGCCAGTTCGGCATTGGACGCCGCCTGCGCTTGCGCAGTGGCGGCATCGGCCTGGGCGGCGCGCAGGTCCATGTAGCTGCGCACCACTTCGGCGATCAGCGTCAGCATCACGTCGCGCTTGGCATAGGTCGCGCTTTCCACCCGCGCGGTCGCGCCCTGCATCTGGCGGGTACGGCGACCCCAGAGGTCAAGCTCCCAGCTCGCGTCGAAGCCGATGTCGTAGAGCGGGAAATCACGCGCGAAGCCGGGGATGTTGCCGATCGGCAGCTGCCCGTTCTCACTGAGGATATTCTCGGTCGCCGACCCCTTGGCGGTGACGCTGGGCAGACGCCCGCCGGCGATCGCCTCGCGATTGGCGCGCGCCTCGGCTAGCCGGCCTTCGGCCTCCTTGAGATCAGGGCTGGACGCCACCGCGCGCTGGACGAGCGTGGAGAGCTGGGGGTCGCCGAACCGGTCCCACCATTGCAGATCGACCTGGCCTGGCGTGCCGGCCTCGAGCCAGTCCGGCGCGGCCTTCTTCTCGGGGGCGTGATAGTCCGGCCCCACCGTGCAGGCGGAAGCCAGCAACAGCGGCAGCAGGAACAGGGGGAGCGAGCGGGTCATCATTTACTCCATGCGCGCACGGAAGAGCCAGGCCGAGGCGGAGAGCGTCACGCACGCGATCAGCGCGAGCGGCCAGAGCTGGTGGAACACGGCCGCCGCCGGCATCGCCTTGAGGAACAGCCCCTGGACGATGACGAGGAAATAGCGGGCGGGATCGAGATAGGTGATCGTCTGAAGCCAGTCGGGCATGTTGTCGATCGGGCTGGCATAACCGGAAAGCAGGATCAGCGGCGTGGTCACCAGGAACACGCCGAGAAAGGCCTGTTGCTGGGTCTGCGACGCGGCCGAGACGAGCATGCCCATGCCGATCAGCGCGAGCAGATACATGCCGAGCGACAGCCAGAACAGCAGCAGCGATCCGGTGAACGGCACGCCGAAGACGAGCGGCGCCACCACCAGATAGACGCTGCCGTTGATCATCCCGATGACGAAGGGCGGCACCATCTTGCCGATCAATATCTCGTGGATCCGCAAGGGCGAGACCATCAGCTGGTCGAACGTCCCCAGCTCGCGCTCGCGCGCCACCGATTGCGAAGTGATCGCGAGCCCCGCCACGGAGGTGATGATCGCCACCAGCGAGGGGAGCGTGAACCAGATATAGTCGAGTGCGGGGTTGTACCAGTTGGTCACCACGCTGCCGCCCGCGGCGCCCTGTACCTGGGGCGGGGCAAGTTCGGCTCCCATGCCGCCGGCGATGGCGGTGATGTAGCCGGTGACGATCTGCGCGGCGTTGGAGCGGCGGCCGTCGAGCACCAGGCCGATCGTCGCGCTCTCGCCGCGGGCGAGGCTCCGGTCGAAATCCTCGTCGATCACCAAGGCTGCGATCACCTTCTGGTTGTCGATCGCGGACTTGAGGTCCTTCGGCGTCGCCAGCCGCTCGATATGGCGGAAATTGGGGCTGCCGGCGATGCGTTGGACGAGTTCCACCGAATGCGCGCCCGAGCTGCGATCGAGGATGCCGATGTCGACATTCTTGACGTCGAGCGTGGTCGCATAGGTGAAGATGAAGAGCTGCATCAGCGGCGGCACGAACAGCACCAGCCGCGCCTGCGGGTCGCGCAGCACCGCCCACATCTCCTTGACGATCATGGCGACCAGCCGGCGCAAGCCGGACCCTTGGAGAAACCGCCGCATCTAGTCGAGGCTCCGGCGGGTGACGCGGAAGGAGAGCGTGAAGAACACCATGCCGAAGACGAGCATGATGCCGATATTGGGGAGGAGCAGCCCCCATTGGTCGCCCGCCAGGAACACCGTCTCGAGGCTGGGGATCAGGTAGCGCGCGGGGACGATATAGGTCAGCGCCTGGATCGGCCAGGGCATCGATCCGATCTCGAAGATGAAGCCCGAGAGCAGGAAGGTCGGCAGGAAGGCGGAGAGCAGCGCGACTTGGCTCGCGACGAACTGGTTCTTGGTCGCGGCCGAGATGAACAGGCCGAGGCCGAGTGCGGGCATCAGGAAGGCCGAGGAGATGGCGTAGAGGGCGAAGACCGAGCCTCGGAAAGGCACCCCGAATATCCACACGCCGATCACCGCGCAGAGCGTCATCGAGGCCTGGGCGAGGATGAAATAGGGGATCACCTTGCTGGCGATGAACTCGGCCATGCTGATCGGCGTGGCCATCATCGCCTCCATCGTGCCGCGCTCCCATTCGCGCGCGACGACGAGCGCGGTGAGCAGCGTGCCGACCATCGTCATCACGTTGGCGATCGATCCGGGGACGAGGAAGAAGCGGCTCTTGAGCTCGGGATTGTACCAGTAGCGCGCCGAGATCGTGACCGGCGCTGCCTTGCCGCCGGGATGGCGCTCCAGCCCTTCGGCGGCGGCCCAGTTCGCGCGGACGCCCTCCCCGTAAGCCGCTGCGAAATTGGCGGTATTGGGCTGGGAGCCGTCGGTGACGATCTGGATCGGCGGCATCTTGCCACGCTTGATGCCGGCCCCGAAATCCTGGGGAATGACGATCAGCGCGCGCAGCTCGCCATCGACCAGCTTGTCGCGCACCTCGGCCACGGTGCGGGCTTCGGTGACCTGGAAATAGCGGGAGCTTCGATAGGCTTGCGCCAGGCGGAGCGCGGGGGCGCTGCTGTCCTGGAGGACGAGGCCGACCCGGGTCCGCGTGCTGTCGAGCGAGACCGCATAGCCGAACAGGAAGAGCAGGATCATCGGCAGCACGAACGCGATGAGGAAGGTCGAGGGATCGCGCAGGATCTGCGAAGTCTCCTTGCGGACCAGGGCAGCCAAACGCCTGGGATCGAAGCGGAAACTCATGCGGCTTCCTTCGCTTCGCGCTTGCGGTCGAATTCCTCGATCAGGGCGATGAAGGCGTCTTCCATCGTCGGGTCCTCGCTCTCGGTGAGGCGTGCGGCCTCGGCCTTGAGCTCGTCGGGGGTGCCGGTGGCGATCTGCTCGGCGCGGTAGATCAGGGTGGCGCGGTCGCAATATTCGGCTTCGTCCATGAAGTGGGTGGTGACCAGAACGGTCACGCCCTTCTCGACCAAGCCGTTGATGTGCATCCAGAATTCCCGGCGTGTCACCGGGTCGACGCCCGAGGTGGGCTCGTCGAGGAACAGGACCGGGGGCTCGTGCATCACCGCGCAGGCCAGGGCGAGGCGCTGCTTGAAGCCCAGCGGCAAGGTGCCGGCATTGAGGTCGACCTTGTCCTTCAGCTCGAAGATCTCGATCATCGCCTCGATCGCCTTGCGCGCCTTGTCGCGCGGCAGGTCGTAAGCCCCTGCAAAGAAATCGAGATTCTGGCGAACCGAAAGGTCGCCATAGAGGGAGAATTTCTGGGCCATATAGCCGAGCGACGCTCGCGCGGCGGCGGCCGAATGGCGGAGCGACTTGCCGGCTACCGCTCCGGTCCCCGAAGTGGGCGAAAGTAGCCCGCAGAGCATCTTGAAGGTGGTCGACTTGCCCGCCCCGTTAGGGCCCAGAAGGCCAAAGATCTGGCCTCTCGGGATCCGGAAGTTCATATCCCTGGCAGCGGTGAAGTCGCCGAATATCTTGGTGAGGCCCTTGGCCTCGATCGCACACTCTTCGGTCTCGGGGATGGTGCGGTAGCGTTCCGCGAGAGCAGAGGTGCCTTTCGGGCCACCGCCGAGCCGCTCGATGAAGCCGTCCTCGAAGCGCGGATCGGCAGAGTGAACTTCGGTGTCCGGACCGCCTTCGAACGATGCGGCATCGGGCACCGGCTTGCCGTCGCCGATCAGCAGGCGCACCGAGCGCCCCTGGATCGTGCCGTCGATCACATCGTCGCGATCGAGCGCGTGGGTAAGGAATTCGCGGCGGCGCTCCTTGAAGCCGGTGATGCGGATGACGCGGTCCTTCACCCGGCCGGTCAGCTCCGCCGGCGGCCCATCGAACAGCAGCTTGCCTTCGTTGAGCAGGTAGACGGTGTCGCACTTCTCCGCCTCGTCGAGATAGGCGGTGGACCAGAGCACGCCGATGCCCTGTTCGGTCAGGTCGCCGACCATGCTCCAAAGCTCACGCCGGCTTATCGGATCGACGCCGACGCCGGGCTCGTCGAGCAGCAGCACCTTGGGCGTCTTCACCAGCGCGCAGGCCAGGCCGAGCTTCTGCTTCATGCCCCCCGAGAGCTTGCCCGCCAGCCGATCCTTGAACCGGGCGAGATCGGTGAATTCCATGAGCCGATCGAAGCTCTCCTGCTGCTCCTCCCGGGGCAGGCCGCGAACTTCGGCATATAATTTGAGATTCTCGATGACGGACAGGTCTTCGTAGAGGCCGAAGCGCTGGGGCATGTAGCCGAGATCGTCGAGCTTATCGCCGGGCTTGCCGCCCAGCACCTCTACGGTCCCCGAAGTTGGCGCCATCAGGCCGGCGAGGATGCGGATCAGCGTGGTCTTGCCCGCGCCGTCCGGCCCGACCAGCCCAGTGATGCGGCCGGGCTCGATCGCCATCGACACCCCGTCGAGCGCGCGGTTGTCGCCGAAGCATTTTACGAGGTCGGCGGTGTGGGCGAGGGCTGTCATGCTCTCCCTTCCCCATTCGTCATCCCCGCGCAGGCGGGGATCCAGGGTGGCAGAGCGACGCCCTTCGTGACTCTGGATCCCCGCCTTCGCGGGGATGACGGTGTAGTTGGTGTGAGGGGCGTCTGCGCCACCGCGCTCAATCCTTGTGCTTGGGGCGGGCGGCGGGGACGGAGACACTGACCGGCTGGCCCTGGCGCAGGCCGTCGTCCGGGTCGTCGACGATGATGCGCAGCTGATAGACGAGATCGGTGCGCAAATTCTCGGTCTCGACGGTCTTGGGCGTGAACTCGGCGCGGGGGGAAATATAGCCGATCGTGCCGCGATAGCTTTTCGGATTGCCGTCCGCAGTAACCACCACCTTCATCCCCGGACTGATCCGCGACAGGTCGCTCTCCGCGACATAGGCGCGCACGCGCAGCGGCCGCATGATCGCCAAGGTCAGCACCGTCTCGCCCGGCTGGACGATCGCGCCGGGCTCGCGGGCGCGAGTGACCACGATACCGTCGGTCGAGGCGAGCAGGCGCGCGTCGCCGAGATCGGTGGCGGCGCTCTGGCGCGCGGCGACGGCGGAGCGGACATCGGCGGCCGCGGCGGCGACATCCTCCGAACGGCTGCCTGCGTTCATCAGCGAGAGCTGTTGCTGCGCGGCGGTTAGATCGGCGCGGGCCTTGTCGCGCTGGGCGACGGTCTGCTCCCAGATGTCGCGGCTGATCGCGCCGGGCTCGACCAAAGGCTGGCGGCGGGCATAGTCGCGATCGGCATCCTGGGCGACCGCGGCAGCGGCGGCGACGCGGGCGCGGGCCTGGGCGATGTCCTGGCTGCGATTGCCGTTGCGGAGCTTGGAGAGCTGGGCCTCGGCCTGCGAGACCTTGGCGTCGGCCTGGGCGATGCGGCTGTCGAGCGTGGCGGCATCGAGCGTAGCCAGTATCTCGCCCTGCTTGACGTGCGCGCCTTCATCGACCGCGATGCTCGCGATGCGGCCGTTCACCCGGAAGCCGAGATCGACTTCGCGGATATCGACATTGCCGTTGAGCGCGAGCGCACCGTCTTGTCGCGCCTTGAACAGGCCAAAGCCGCTGGTGGCGATCGCGGCGATCACGATCGCAACGATGACGACAATGATCGCGATGCGGCGACGGTTCATGCGGGAGTCTCCGACAGGATGCAGAGGGCGTTGGCGCGCAGCCGCGCGCGAAGCAGCTTCTGGGTGGGTTCGTCGATCGTCTCGACGGCGAGGATGCGGGTGACCGCGGCGCGGCAGACGCGCAGCACCAGGCACTGGCCGAACAGCATCAGCCCCATGGCAAGCACTTCGCGCTCGCCGAGATCGGTGCGGATACGCTTGAGCGCCGCGACGAACACATCGACCACGCCTTGCATCACGCCGGTGTAGAGCCGTTCGAACGCTTCGGTTGGCGATTGCTGCTCGCGGGTGATGAACAGCGACCAGGCTTCGGTCCGCGGGCTGATCATCATCAGCGCGAAGCCATCGAGCACCGCCAGCAGCGCTTCGAGCGCTTCGGCGCGCGTGCCGTTTTCGGCGACGGCGCGTGCGGCTTCGAGCGCGGGCCCCTGGATCTGCTTCACGCAGGCCGCGATGTGATCGGCGGCGGCGAGGTACAGCCCCTGCTTGCCGCCGAAATGATAAGTGATCGAGGACATCGCCGTGCCCGAGGCGCGGGAGATATCGCGCGTGCTGGCACCCTCGAAGCCGTGCCGGCCGAACTGGTCGATTGCCGTGTCGATGAGCGTCTGGCTGGTCATCGCGTTCCGAATCAGTTCGTTCGAACGAACTAATATCGAATGCGGGCTCATCAGGCAAGGGTTGGCGGGACGCTCTAGCCGTCATCCCCGCGCAGGCGGGGATCCAGGGTTACCGAGCGATACGCTGTTGGGCTCTGGATCCCCGCCTTCGCGGGGATGACGAAGGGAGAGGCGTTTCGTTCCAACAGGCGCGCGATTGCGTGACAGCCGAGGCGGGCTGGCCTATCCTCGTGCCACCGCGTGACTGGCGACTGGATGGAGCACCATCGGGAAGCGCGGGTCCAAGAGCCGCATCGCCTGGGCATCCCCGCAACCTGGAGGACCCGCATGCCCGAACCCTTGCATATCGCCTTCCTGCTCTTTCCCGACGTGACCCAGCTCGACCTGACCGGCCCCGCGCAGGTGCTGTCGCGGATGGGGAATGTGACGCTCGATCTGGTGGCGAAGACGCGCGCGCCCGTGAAGACCGATGCGCTGTTCGACCTGCATCCGACCGCGACATTCGATGCGGTGACTCGCGCCGATATCCTGTGCGTGCCCGGCGGGTTCGGCACGGTGGCAGCGATGGAGGATGCCGAGACGCTCGCCTGGCTGCGGCAGATCGCTGAGCATGCGACCTGGGTGACCAGCGTGTGCACCGGTTCGCTGCTGCTGGGCGCGGCGGGGCTTTTGAAAGGCTATCGCGCCGGCTGCCATTGGGGATCGCGCGAGCAGCTTGCCTGGTTCGGCGCCGAGCCGGTGGCCGAGCGCGTGGTGTTCGACCGCAACCGGGTGACCGGCGGCGGCGTGACCGCGGGGATCGACTTCGCGCTGGCGCTGACCGCGGCGATCCGCGGCGAAGAACACGCGAAGTTCGTGCAGCTGAGCCTGGAATATGATCCGGCACCGCCGTTCGATAGCGGCTCGCCGGAACGCGCGGACGCGGAGACGGTGGCGCGGTATCGGGCAATGGTCGAGCGGTTCGCGCCCGGGCGGGCGGAGGTGGTGCAGGGAATTGCGGAGAGGTTGGGGTTCTAGTTCTCTAATTCCTCCCCGAGCAAAGCTCGGGGAGGAATTGATCAGGCCAGCGCCCTGGCTGCCCCCTTCAGATCCTCGACGAACGCGGCGAACTCGTCCTCCACTTTCGACCTGTCCGGCATGCGCAGCAGGAAGCTCGGGTGGATCGTCACCCAGCCGAGGCCGCCGTCAGGCAATTCCAGCACCCGGCCGCGCGTCGCGGTGATCGTCACGGCCCTGCCGAGCAATTGCCGCGCGGCGGTGGCGCCGAGCGCGACGGTCATCTCGGGCTTGAGCAGCAGGCGTTCCTGCTCATACCACCAGCGGCAGGCCTGGACCTCGCCGGCATCGGGCTTGGAATGGATGCGGCGCTTGCCGCGCGGCTCGAACTTGAAGTGCTTGACGGCATTGGTGACGTAGACCGTGGCGCGGTCGATATTCGCCTGGGCCATGGCGCGGTCGAACATCTCGCCGGCGGGGCCGACGAAAGGCCGGCCGGCCAAGTCCTCCTGGTCGCCGGGCTGCTCGCCGACGATCATCATCCGCGCATCGACCGGCCCCTCGCCGAACACGGTTTGCGTCGCATGCCTGTAGAGATCGCAGCGGGTGCAATGCGCAGCTTCTTCGCGCAGCGCCTCCCATGCGCCCTGGATGTTGCCGCCCGGCCGGGCCTGCGTTGCCACCATTGCCGTCTCCCGCTGGCGCGCGGTTGCGACCAGCTCCTTGACCAACGCGGTTTCGGGCATGTTTTTCCAATATTTGCGCGGCATCTCCTTGAGCATCGCGCCGGTCTTCAGGCGGGCCGGATTGAAGATCGAGGCGTAATAGGTCTTCCAGATATCCTCGACCGGATCCTCGCCGGGAGCCTCCGCCTTGGTGGCGCCGGGGCCTTCGGACAGGGTTTCGGTGTCCCAGTGGAGCGAGAGCTCGGGGGTTAGGATCGACCAGCGCATATTGGCGAAGCGCTCGGCGAAGAAGCGCGCATTGGCGCGGACGATGTGGTGGTCGGGCTCGAACCAGGCGACGTAGCGCGTGTTGGCTTCGCCGGTGCCGGGGAAGGGCACGCTGTCCTGCACTTCGCGGAAGCGGACAAAGGCACGCATCTTGTGGATGTCGCGGCGGACTTCGCGGGCCATGGCTTCGAGGCGACGGACGAGCGGATCGGCCTGGTCGGCGATGCGGTGCGGGTCGCCGGCGAGCAGCGTGTAGAGCAGGGCGAAGCGCTCGGGATCGCTGTGGAGGATCGCTGCCCCGGCGAGGTCGAGGAACGCACGCGGTACCTTGAGTGCACGGGGTGCGGCTGGCGGCATGACGGCTTCGTCGGCGAACAGATCCACGGGGGTGTCGCCGACTTGCCAGAGGATTTCGGAGGGCGGCACATTCGCTTGCGCCAGACCGCGGGCGGCATCGCGCCAGCCCTCGAAATCATCTTCTGCCGCCAAGGTAACTACGCGCAACGCCGGTCTCCAAACCCGTCATCCCCGCGCAGGCGCGGATCCAGCGTTACAAACAGCATCGCTCTTGGCTCTGGATCCCCGCCTTGGCGGGGATGACGAAAGAACAGGACTAACGCTTCTCGGGCGATTTCGGCATCGATTCGATCCACTGGCGGACCAGCGCGACGCCTTCCTTGTGGACGGTGGCACGGCCGAGTTCGGGCATGGCGATGCCGGGGTCGGTCGATTCCATGCGGTAGAGCAGGATCGAGGCCTGCGCGTCGCCGGGGACGATGTCGAAGTCGCGATTGCCGCTGCCGCGCCCGGCGGCGGTAGGGCGCTTGAAGACGCCGCGCTGCTCGGGATCGGTGCGGGCGAGGTCGAGGAACAGGCCGGAGTTGGACGCGGCGCCTTGCGGGTTGTGGCAATGCGCGCAGTTGATCTCGAGCCAGGCGCGGGCGCGGCTGTCCAGGGGCGCGGCCTTGTCGTCCCAGGGCGCCACTTTCGGGGCGTCCTTGGGGAGGCGGTCGAGCATGCCCATGGCCAGCATCTTCTCGAGTTGGCGGGCATGGTTGAGGTAGCGCGCCTTGATGCCGATCGGGGTGACCTGCCCGGCGAGGCCGTGGCAGTCCTTGCACTGGTTCTGGTTGGGGACGGCGTAGCTGATCGTGCGCGCTTCGCCCGAGGGATCGGTGAAGGTCACCGGAATCCGCGTGCCGGCGCGCCTGATGTCGGCATCGGTGCCGGCAGCGTTCCAGACATAGGGGATCGGGGTCCAGCCGCTGGCGCGGTGGAGCAGGATCCGGGTCTCGAGCGGCTTGAACGCGCCGTTCTTGTGATAGCCGAAGGTCTTGATGAGGGCGGCGCCGATGGGGAGATCGAGCGGCTTGTCGGGATCGTATTTCGCCCGGGTGCCGGCGGGGAGATAGAGGTAGCGCTCCTTCTCGGCATAGTCGGAGAAGAGCGGGGTTTCGAGGTCGTAGCGGACCAGGCGTTGGGCCGGCGCGCGCGCCGCGAGGTCGGTGAAGAAGGCGTAGTCGGAGAGGTGCGCGGGATAGCCGTCGGCAGTGATCGCGGCGTCGTTCACCTCGCCGGGCCGGCCGAGCAGCGCCGCCACGAACAGCGCGGCGGCGCCGAGCAGCGCCTTCATTTCGCGGCGGCCTCCATCGCGGGCGGCAGCTTGAACGTCGCGCTGGGCGGTGGAATCTCGTCGACGAGCTTGATCACCTGCGGCCGGGCCGTCTCGATGCCGGCGCCGAGTGCGAGGTTCAGCGTGAGGACGGCGCCGTCATTGCCGGTCAGGTGCACCTTGTCGCCGCCGGTGCCGTCCCAGAAGACTGGGGGCAGCGTGCCGCCCAGCGCCTGGGCGAGCTGCGCCCCGCCGGGCATGGCGGGGGCGTAGCCGGCGCGGCCATGCGTGTTGCCGGCGAGGCGGATGTTGCGCGGGAGCGGCGCATAGCCCTTGTCCTCGAAGGGCTGGCGATAGGCGACGACCATGATGTTGGCGGTACCGTTGCCGCTGAGGGTGTTGCCTTCGACCGTGACGTCGTTCTCGGCCATGACCAGCACGCCGGTGCCGGTGGGGACGGTGGCGACGATGTTGCCCTTGGGCGCGAAATTGGGGGTGTCGTTGTCGATCACCCGGTTGCCGCGGACCAGGACCCAGCCGGCGCCGCGCTTGGGCAAGGCAGGCAGGTCGAACACGAGGATGCCGCCGGTATTGTGCGTGGCGAGGTTGCCCGTCACTTCGGCCAAGCCGCTATTCTCGATCTCGATGCCGGCGACGTTGAACATCGCGGTGGAGTTGCGGACGATGATGCGGTTGGATTGGCCGACATAGATGCCGGCATCCGACGCGCCCTTCACGGTGACGCCGTCGATCAGCACGTCCTCGCTCTCGACCGGGTAGACGCCATAGGCGCCGTTGGTCGCCTTGGGCCCGCCGGTCCATTCGACGCGGACATTCTTGTAGACGATGCGATCGGCGCCCTTCGACTTGATGCCGTCGCCCCTGGTATCCTCGACCGCGAAGTCGCGCAGGACGACGTCGTCCGAGGTGACCAGCAGGCCCTCGCCGGCGCCGAGCTGGCCCTTGAAGCCGAGCACGGTCCTGTCCGCTCCGGCACCGCGCACCGTCACGCCGTTGACGTCGAGGGAGAGGCCGTCGGTCAGCTCGAAACGGCCGGCGCCGATGCGGACGGTGTCGCCGGGCCTGGCATCGAGCAACGCGGACTGGAGGCGTTCCTGGGCATTGGCCCCGGCCTCGACGATGATGTCCTTCGCCATCGCCGGCGTCGCGGCCACCAGCATGGCAAGCGCACAGAGTCGCAGCATCCCTCTCTCCTATTTTTGGAGGGATGATACGCCGCTCGCGCCAAATTGACAGGCCTGTCAGTTACTCGCGCCAGCTACTCGCGTTCGTCGCCTGGGGGGTTGGCCTCGGCGCGCTCCAGCTCGGCGGGCTTGCGTTCCTCGAAGACCTGGCCGAGCCGCTCCTCCTCCGCGTCCGAGAGATGCTCGGCCGCGGTGGGGAACATCTCTTCCTCCTCCTCGTCGATATGATGCTCATAGCGGTGGCGCATCTCGGCGAACTTCGCGTCCCATTCCGCCGTGCCGAATTCGAGATCGGCGAGTTCGCCGAAGAAATCGTCGGTCTCCTTGTGTTCGGAGACCGAATGGCGGGCGTCCTCCCGCAACTCGGGGTCGGCGAGCATCGTCGCATAGAGCGACTCCTCCTCGGCCGCGGCGTGCGCCTGGATATCCAGGCGCAGCACTTCGAACGCCTCGCGGCGCGGTTCATCGGTGCCGGGATTGTCGCCGACACGCTTCAACAACGCGCGCTGGCGATCGTGATCGGCGATGAGGTCCTTGAAGATGCGCGATTCGGCCATGCTCTGCTCCCTTGGTCGCAGGGCAGAACCGCTCAGGCAGCGAATAGTTCGAGCTGCTCGCGCTTCGGGGCCACCAGCGACCGCAGGTCGGCGCGGTCGGACAGGGCCACGGGCTTCCAGTCGTCGGCGATCAGGAAAGGCCGAACCTTGGCGATCGAAGCGGTCAGCCGGGCGACATCGGCCAGGCGAAGCCGGCGCCAGCGGCGGGTGGCGAGGATCGCATCGACGGCTTTCACCCCCAGCCCCGGCACGCGCAGGAGCGCCTCGCGCGGCGCGCGGTTGACGTCGACAGGGAAGCGGTCGCGGAACTTCAATGCCCAGGCGAGCTTGGGGTCGATATCGAGCGGGAGCATGCCGGTCGCGGGGTCGGCCGCTTCGGCGACTTCCCCGGGCTTGTAGTCGTAGAAGCGCATCAGCCAGTCGGACTGGTAGAGCCGATGCTCGCGCATCAGCGGCGGGCGCTGGAGCGGCAGGACCGCGCTGGCATCGGGGATCGGGCTGAACGCCGAATAATAGACGCGGCGCAGCTGGAAGCGCGAATAGAGGCCGGCGGCGCGCGTGATGATGTCCCCGTCGGTGGCGGCATCGGCGCCGACGATCATCTGGGTCGATTGGCCGGCCGGCGCAAATTTCGGGGCGGACTTGTAGCGCTTGCCCGCATCCGCGGTGTCGTCGATCGCGGTCCGGACGTCCTGCATCGCGCCTTCGATGCGCGGCGCGGATTTCTCGGGCGCTAGGCGGGTGAGGCCGGCGACGGTGGGCAGCTCGACATTGATCGAGACGCGGTCAGCATAGAGGCCGGCCTGATGGACCAACTCCGGATCGGCGTCCGGAATGGTCTTGAGGTGGATATAGCCGCGGAAATCATGGACCTCGCGCAACAGCTGCGCGACGCGGACGATCTGCTCCATCGTGTAGTTGGACGAGCGGATTATCCCCGAGGAGAGGAACAGCCCCTCAATGTAATTGCGCCGGTAGAAATTGAGCGTGAGATCGACGACTTCCTCGGGCGTGAAGCGGGCGCGGCGGACGTTCGAGCTCTTGCGGTTGATGCAATAATGGCAGTCGAACACGCAGCTGTTGGTCAGCAGGATCTTGAGAAGCGAGATGCAGCGCCCGTCCGGCGCATAGGCGTGGCAGATGCCCATGCCTTCGGTGGACCCAAGGCCCTTGCCGCCTGCCGAGTTGCGCTTGCTGGTGCCCGACGAGGCGCAGCTGGCATCGTACTTGGCGGCATCGGCGAGGATGGCGAGCTTGGCGCGGAGATCGAGCTGCGACATATGTTCCTTGTATGTTCTTGATATTGCGGAGTCCAGCGCCTTGTGGGAGAGGCGGGAGGATTTAAGGGAAGCGCATGCGGCTGAGGATCGACCGACAATTGCGGCTGCTGCTGATCGCCCTCGCGATCACCTGCGCGTTCGGCTTCGGCTTCAAGCAGCATTGCATGCCCGGCGGCTGGACCGATTCCGAACAATATATCACCGGCTGCTACAGTGACGCGGTGCCCTTCTGGACCGCGCGCGGCGTCGACAAGGGCAGGATTCCCTATCTGCAGACGCCCATCGAATATCCTGTGCTGACCGGGGCGGCGATCTGGATCGAGGGTGGCGCGACGCATCTGCTCTTCGGCAAGCGCGCCAATGACGGCGATTTCCTGGGCGTGGTGACGGCGGTGAACATCGCCCTCGCCTTCCTGGTGCTGTGGATGCTGTGGCGCGCGGGGCTCGACCGGATGCGGCTATGGTGGTGGGCGGCGGCGCCGCCGCTGGTGCTGTATGTCGGGCATAACTGGGACATGATCGCCGTCACGCTGGCGGTGGCAGCCCTGCTCCAGGCGCGCGAGAACCGGCTGGCACGCGCGGCGGCGCTGGCCGGACTGGGGGTGGCGGCCAAGCTGTTCCCGATCGTCATCTTGCCGCTGATCGGGCTTTCCGCATTGTTCGAGCGCGAGCGGAGCTGGACGCAGCGGCTGCGCCGCGCGGCGCTGGTGACGCTGGCGGCAATCGGGGCCTGGGCGGCGGTGAACCTGCCAGTCGCACTGGCCGCGCCGGGCAATTGGGCGGAATTCTATCTGTTCTCGCAAGCCCGCAGCGGCACCGCGGCGGCGAGCTGGGACGTGCTGGGCAATCTCGGCATGCTGGCACTAGATACGCAGGCGAAGAACCTGGTCGCGACCCTCGCCTTCCTAGCCGGCGGCGCAGCGATCGTCGGCTTGGGCTGGCAGCGCCACCGCGACCGGCTGTGGCTGCTCGCCACGCCGCTGCTCGCCTGGTTCCTGCTGACCAACAAGGTCTATTCGCCGCAGTTCGACCTGTGGCTGTGGCCGCTGCTGGTGATGACCGCGCTGCGGCTGTGGCCGGTGGCGCTGTTCGCGGTGACGGGCGTGGCCGCCTATTTCGCCGAGTTCTGGTTCTTCGCAGGGATGGACGGGGCGTGGCCGGCGGCGAGCACGATCGACATCGCCTTTGCCGCATTGGCGCGGGCGCTGGTGATTCTGTGGATCATCGCGGATTGCGTGCGGAAGGCGCCGCCGGAATGGGTCGGGCGGTGGCCGTTGCGCGAGGTAAATCTCTAATTCGTCATCCCCGCGAAGGCGGGAATCCAGGGATACTTCGCGTATCGCACTTGGCTCTGGATCCCCGCCTTCGCGGGGATGACGATAAGGTTACGGCAGAGGCAGGTTCTGCTCTGCCTTCCTGCGCGCCTTGGTCTCGGCCTTGGCGGCGGTGGCTTCCTTGACGAAGCAGCCGGTGCCGCCGCCGACGCCGGCGGTGGTGCAGCTGCCGGTGCCGAAGCTGCCCGCGGTCACCGCGTCCTGGGCACGCACGCCCCAGCTTTCGGTCTTTTGCGGCGGGCCGGCCTGCTCGCGCAGGTTCGACGGGATGCGATAGCGCTCGCTCTCGTCGAGGCGCTTGCAGACCACGATCTCTTCGCCGTTGCTGTTGGTCGGGCATTTGTCGTTGCCATAGATCACCAGCACGCTGTTCTGCGCCGAGCTCTGGGCGTGGGCCGCGGCGGGCGCCAGCATCGGAATGGCGGCGAGCGCGCCTGCGATCAGAATCCGGTTCAACATCGGCTTACTCCTCTGTGCCGTGCCTCGGCTAAAACGGCTGAATGGGGGCTTTATATCCGTTTCGAGACCGCAATGGCAGCACGGCAGCCCATGCGGATCAATCCGGACAAGACCGGATAAGCGGGCGCATTTTCCGCGCCATGCGCCAGCGCGGTGTCGCGGTGCTCGAGCTCTTCGTCGCGGAACCTGGCGACGGCTTCGGTGAGTTCGGGATCGCTGGTGCCGATCTCTTCGAGCTGCTGCTGGTAATGCAGGTCGATCTCGGTCTCGATCGCCGCGGTGCAGGCCATGGCCGCTTCCGGGCCGATCGCCGCGGTGACGGCACCGAGCGCGAAGCCGGCGATGTCCCAAAAGGGCTGGAGCGCGGTGGGGCGCACGCTGCGCCGGGCGATCATCGCATCGAAAAAGGCGCGGTGGCGCTCTTCCTGGCTGGCCATGCCGGCGATCATCCGCGCCGCGGGCGTGCGATCGCCCATCACCGCCAGCTGGCCGGCATAGATGCGCGTCGCGCCATATTCGCCCGCCTGATCGACGCGGACCATCGATTCGGTCCCCTCGCGCCAATCGCCGGGCTTCCAGCTCATTTGCGGCCCTTCCGCACGGCGAGCCCGAAGATCGCGGCGGCGCCGGTGAGCGACAGGATCGCGTTGAAGCCGGCGAGGCTGATCCCGAACAAGGTCCATTGCGCGACGTCGCAGCGGATCAGCGGGCGGCGCAGCGCGTCGGTAAGCATGTCCATCGCGTTGGCGCCGTGGACCTGGGCGGTGCAGGCAGTGACGCCCTGCCACCAATGATATTCGACGCCGGCATGGAACACGCCGATGCCGCCGCTGACCGCGATGAGCACGCCGGCGAACAGCACGAACAACATCCTTGTCGGCCGGTGGCGGATGAAGAAGGACGCGAGCGCGACAAGCACCGCGGCATAATGCGGATAGCGCTGGTACCAGCACATCTCGCACGGAACGAGGCCGAAATGCTCGCTGAGATGCGCGCCGCCGACCAAGGCGAGGGGCAGGAGGAGCGCGATCCAGCGCGCGGTGCGCAGGCCATCCGACTGCATGGGCTTACTTGCTCTTCGTCGTCGCTACCTGGGTCTTTGGACCCAGCCGCGAGATGGTCTGGAGGGCGTAGTGGAGCTGGAAGTCCTCGACGCCTTCCTTCTTGAGCTGCTCGGCCGTCTTGGCGAAGCGCGGATCTGCGCGCTGATCGTCCTCAAGCACCGAATCATCGACCTTGTCGTTGTTGATCAGATGCGCGCGCAGGTCCGCCTCGCGGATCGAGGGACGCGACTTGTAATCGGGATCGGTGAGCTGCGGTACGAGCAGATCGGGCTTGATGCCGCCTTCCTGCACCGAGCGGCCCGACGGCGTGTAATAGCGCGCCGTGGTGAGGCGCAGCGCGGCGCGCGGGCCCATCGGCAGGATCGACTGGACCGAGCCCTTGCCGAAGCTGCGCACGCCCATGACGAGCGCGCGATGATGATCCTGGAGCGCGCCGGCGACGATCTCCGAGGCGGAGGCGGTGCCGGCGTCGATCAGCACGACCACCGGCAGGCCCTTGGCGAGGTCTCCGGGGACCGAGGTGATGCCGGGCTCGTTCACATCGGCATACCAGCGCTCGATATCGGTCTTCTCGCGGCCGCGCTGCGAGACGATCTCGCCATGGCCCAGGAAGATGTCCGACACTTCGATCGCCTGCGAAAGGAGCCCGCCGCCATTCTCGCGAAGGTCGACGATATAGCCGAGCGGCTTGTGCCCGAGCTTGGCGTCGATCGCCTGGATCGCCTTGATCGTGTCCGCGCCGGTCTGCGCGGTGAAGGTGTTGATGTTGAGGATGCCGACGCCGTCCTTGATCTCCCACTTCACCGGGCGCTGGACGATGATCTCGCGCGTCATGGTGAAGGTAAGCGGCTTGTCGGCGCCGGGGCGGACCACGGTGAGCGTGACCGCCGTGCCGGGCTTGCCGCGCATCTGCTCGATCGCGTCGTCGAGCTGGCCGCCGACGATGAACTTGCCGTCGATATGGGTGATGAAGTCGCCCGACTTCATGCCCGCGCGGGCGGCCGGCGTGTCCTCGGTCGGGGCGACGACCTTCACCGCGCCGTCTTCCTGGGTGACAGTGAGGCCGAGGCCGCCATAATTGCCGTCGGTCTGGATCTTGAGATTGTCGAACTCGAGCCCGTCGGCGAAGCTGGAATGCGGATCGAGCGCGGAAAGCATGCCCTGGATCGCACCCTTCATCAGCGTGGCGTCATCGACCTTGTCGACGTAATTCGCCTTCACTTGGCTGTAGACTTCCATGAAGGTGTCGAGCTCCTTGAAGCTCGACGTATCGACGCCGGCCATGGCGCCCGAGGCGATAGGGACGAGCGCCAGCGCGCCGACGGCGGCGGTGACCTGGAGAAACGAACGAAGCATCACTGAAACTGCTTTCCGGAAAAACACCTGTCGAAGGGAAATCTAGGACAGGATCGCGGCAATTGCACGGCACAATCAGCCGAGCAGGCGTGCGAGGTCCATGGGTTCGCCGCGGCGGCGCAGCTCGACGGTGACGCGCGGGGCGTCGCCGCCGGTGGCGCGGCCGATGCGGGTGCCCTGCGCGACCTGGGCGCCGACCCGCACCGCGATGCCGCCCAGGCCGGTCACCGAGCTGGTCCAGCCATTGCCATGGTCGATGATCACCACCCCGCCATAATCGCGGAACGGGCCGGCGAAGAGGATGCGGCCAGGCGCCGGGGCGACGGCGTCGGCATTGGCGGCGCAGGCCAGCGTGACGCCGCGCGCGCGTACGCCGGTGGGGGAAAGCTCGCCCATGCCGGTGACGACTGAGCCGGCGACGGGGAGCAGATAGGGCGGGCCGCCCTTGTGCGCGGCGTCAGCGACGGCGCTGCCGGGGCGGGGCAGCGGGCCGGGAAGTGCGGCGAGATCGGCCTGGACCTGGGCGGATTCGCCCGCTGTTTCCATCTGGTCGACGATCTCGCGGGCGCGTTCGCCCAAGGCGATGGCGCGATCCGATTCGACCAGGGCGGTGCGGCCATATTCGGCGGAGCGGGCGCGGTGATCGGCCTCGAGCTTGACCAGGCCGACCCGTTCGTTCTCGATCCGCTGGCGCGCGTCTCGGAAACTGGTGACGGCCGCCAACGCCTCGGCACGCAGCGCGCGGACGCGGCCGAGCTCGGCGCGCACGTCACGGGTGCGCGCCTCGACAACCGGCATCACGGTGCCCAGCACGGCGCGGACATGCACCATGTCGCCGGTCGAGCCCGGCTGGACCAGGCCGAGCACCGCCGGGCGGCGCGCCATCGACTGGAGCGCGGCGATCAGGCGCAGGATCGGCCCCTGGCGCTCGGCGACGCGGGTGCGCTGGCCGGCGAGCTGGCGGTCGACGATTCCGATGCGGGCGCGGGCGGCGGCGATATCGGCTTCGGCGGCCTTGATCCGCTCGGCGGCGGCGGCTTCCTGGGCGCGGGCCTGCGCCGCCTGGTCACGTTCCGCGGACGCCTGGCGCTCGAGCTGGGCGCTGCGGGCCTGCGCCGCCTGGCTCTGCGCATTGGCATCGCGCAGCCGCCCCTGCTGCTCGGCGAGGCTCGGCACCTGCGCCGCGGCGAGGCTGCCGGTGGCGAGGATGGCGAGCGTGCCGGCGAGGATGGCGAGCGGGCGGAGCATGGCTCCTAGCCTTCGCGATGATAGGGGTGGTTGGCAAGGATGGAGGTAGCGCGCCAGAGCTGCTCGGCGAGCATCGCGCGCGCCATCATGTGCGGCCAGGTCGCGCGGCCGAAGCTGAGCAGCAGATGCGCCTGGGCGCGGTCGGCCTGTTCGAATCCGTCGGCGGCCCCGATCATGAACCGCGTCTCGCGCATACCCTCGTCCCGCCAGGCACCCAGCCGCTCGGCCAGCACGCGTGAGGGCAGGTTCTCGCCGAGTTCATCGAGCATGACGATGCGGGTGGCGTTGCCGAGTTCGGGGACCTTGCCGCCAGTATCGGGCAGCTCGGTCACCTTGGTCGGCCACTGAATGCGCTTGAGATAGCGATCGACCAGCTCCGCTTCCGGGCTGCGGCCGATCTTCCCCCTCGCGATAATATGGAGCTGCATTGCCCGTGCGGCTCCCTATCGGCGAATCAGGCCTGGCCGGCTTCGCCGAACGACCACATACGCTCGAGATTGTAGAAGCTGCGCACTTCGGGGCGGAACAGGTGGATGATCACGTCGCCGGCATCGATCAGCACCCAATCGGCGGTGGGAAGGCCCTCTACGCGCGGGGTGCGGCCGAACTCGGCCTTGATCTTGTCGGCAAGCTTCATCGCCATCGAGGCGACCTGGCGCGTCGAGCGGCCCGAGGCCACCACCATATAGTCGGCGATGCTGCTCTTGCCCGCGAGCGGGATCGAGACCGTCTCGACCGCCTGATCGTCGTCGAGCGACGTCATCACGAGCTGGTGCAGCGCCTCGATACTGGCATTGGCATCGGAGGAACGCAGAACATTGGGCGAAGTGGCCAAGGGGCCTCCTAGGGTTGCAACTGGTCTGTGCGACCATGTGATGGAGACGACGCCGCATAGCGCCGGTGCCAGGCGGGATCGGCGGCCCGAAGGGTTGTCGCCGAGGTAGGATCGGGGCGGAAGCGCAACAGCACGAGGGCCGGCAATCTCCATCGCGTCCAGTTCTTTGCCTGACCTGCGGGCCGCACAGCGCGCCGCAGCCAACCCATTGCAGGACTTGCATGGGCCTCGCGATCATAGCCCGGACGCGCGATCACCGCAATCGGAACCTGCGCGGCGATGAAGCGCCAGCGCTGCCACTGGTGGAACTGGGCGAGATTATCCGCGCCCATCAGCCAGATGAACCGGTGGCGCGGGAACAGGCGGGGCAGCTTGTGGAGCGTATCGGCGGTGTAGCGGGTCTTCAGCCGCTTCTCGATTCCCGTCACCCGGATCGGGGCATGCCGCGCCATCCGCCGCGCCGAGGCCATGCGCGCGGCGAACGGCGCCATGCTGGCCTTGTCCTTCAACGGATTGCCGGGCGAGACCAGCCACCACACTTCATCGAGCCCCAGCGCGCGAATCGCGTGGAGCGAAAGCTTGCGGTGCCCGAGATGCGCAGGATTGAACGAGCCGCCCAGCAGGCCGATGCGCTTCAAGGCCGCGCCTGCCCCGTCCCGCGCACCACCCATTTATAGGTCGTCAGCCCTTCGAGCGCGACGGGGCCGCGGGCGTGGAGGCGGCCGGTGGAGATGCCGATCTCGGCGCCGAGACCGAACTCGCCGCCATCGGCGAACTGGGTCGAGGCGTTCCACACCACGATCGCGCTGTCGACTTCCGCCAGGAAGCGCTCGGCGGCGGCTTCATCGGCGGTGACGATCGCGTCGGTATGGTGCGAGCCGTGCGCCGCGATATGCGCCATCGCATCGTCGAGCCCTTCGACCAGCTTCACCGACAGGATCGAATCGAGATATTCGGTGTCCCAATCCGCATCGCTGGCTGCAACCGTGCGCGCCTCGATCGCCTGGATATCGGCACCGCCGCGCAGCTCGCAGCCAGCGTCGGCAAGTGCGGCGAGGATCGGCCGGGGATCGGCAAAGGCGCGGTCGATCAGCAGCGTCTCGGTCGCGCCGCAGATGCCGGTGCGGCGCATCTTGGCGTTGAGCGCGAGATCGCGGGCCATTCCGGGCTCCGCCGCGCGATCGATATAGGTGTGGTTGAGCCCGTCGAGATGCGCGAGCACGGGCACGCGCGCTTCGGCCTGGACGCGTGCGACCAGCCCCTTGCCGCCGCGTGGCACGACCATGTCGATCGCGCCTTCCGCCGTGAGCATCGCGCCGACCGCGGCACGATCGGTGATGGGCACGAGCTGCACCGCGTCATCGGGCATGCCGCCTTCGGCCAGGCCGCGGGCCAGCGCCGCATGGATCGCGCGGTTCGAGCGAATCGCTTCCGAACCGCCGCGCAGGATCGCGGCATTGCCCGCCATCGCGCACAGCGCGCCCGCATCGGCGGTGACGTTGGGCCGGCTCTCATAGATGATGCCGATCACCCCGATCGGCACGCGCACGCGCGTGAGGACTAGGCCATTGGGGCGCTCGACCCGGTCGATCACGTCCCCGACCGGATCGTCGAGCCCGGCCACGGCCTCGACGCCGGCGGCCATGCTCTCGATCCGTCCGGCATCGAGCTTCAGCCGATCGAGCAGCGCGCCCGACAAGCCGTTCGCCTCGGCCGCCGCCATATCCTCGGCATTGGCGGCCTGGATCGCATCCGCATCCGCCCGGATCGCGGCAGCCGCGGCACGCAGTGCAGCGGCCTTGGCCGGCGTCGGCATTGCGGCGAGCCTGGTTGCTGCAATGCGGGCGCGGGCCGCCATGTCGGCGATCAGCGCGCCAGGATCCTTGGGGGCGTCAGTCATGATTTCCCCCCGCTAGCACGTGCAGCATGAAGCTGGTAGTTCCGGCGCCATGTCGGGGGAAATCGAAGCAGCCGGGGAACTGGCAACAGGGGCATTTCTCGGCCGTGCGGTCGAGCCGAATGCAGGGGAAGGCCATGGCGGCGCGCACGGACTGTGCCTGAATTGCGGCACGGCGCTGATCGGATCGCATTGCCATGCCTGCGGCCAGGCGGGGCATATCCACCGATCGCTCCATGCGATCGGGCATGACCTGCTCCACGGCGTCTTCCATTTCGACGGCAAGCTGTGGCGCACGCTGCCGATGCTGGCCTGGCGTCCAGGCGACCTCACCAAGCGCTATATCGCAGGCGAGCGCGCACGCTTCGTCTCGCCCATGGCGATCTTCCTGTTTTCGGTGTTCGCGATGTTCGCGGTCTTCTCCTGGGTGGGCATCTCGGCACCGACCGACCTCAATACCGGGACGCTGAAGCCGGTGGCGGCGATCGACTTCGCCCGAAAGGATGCGCAAGACGATCTTCAATCGGCGCAGAAGAAGCTGGCGGCGGCGAAGACCGACGCGCAGCGCGCCAGATATCGCGAGAAGATTGCCGACGCGCAGAACGACTTGGCCGGGCTCGACAAGGCGGCCAAGTCGCTGAGCACCGGCAATCTGAACGTGACGACGGCCGAAGCGCATACCGGCTGGCCCGCGCTCGATCACGGTATCGAGAAGTGGCAGAAGAACCCCGCGCTGATGCTCTACAAGCTCCAGTCGGCGAGCTATAAATTCTCCTGGCTGCTGATCCCGCTCTCGCTGCCCTTCCTGTGGGCGCTGTTCTTCTGGAAGCGGCAGTACAAGCTCTACGACCACACGATCTTCATCATCTACTCGATCGCGTTCATGTCGCTCTTCTACATCGTGGTGGCGGTGACCGCCGGGATCGGACTGGGCGGCGCCTGGCTGGGGTTCGCGGCGCTGCTGATCCCGTTCGTCCACGTCACGCGCCAGCTCCAGCAGGCCTATCAGCTGGGATGGTTCTCCGCGATCATGCGCGCCTGGGTGCTGACCTTCTTCATCAGCTGGATCCTGGCGATCTTCGTGCTCATCCTGGTGGCGCTGGGGATGTTCGGGTGAGGCCGAGCTCCTGAGCGTCATCCCGGCGTAGGCGGGGGATCCAGGGTTTCTTCAACCAGCGCTAGCCCTCGTCGCTCCGGATCCCCGCCTGCGGGGATGACACAAAGAACAAGAAGATGCTCCAAAGCAAAAGCCCTCCCCGATCGCTCGGGAGAGGGCTTTTCTTTAGCTTCCGGTTCGGATCAGGCGCCCTGGGGTGCCGGATTGCCGAACGGACCCTTGGGCTTGCGGATCTTGGGGATCGACGTGCCGGCGACCGAGACCGGCCGTGCAGAAGCGCCCGTATCCTCGCGGTTGAGGTCCTCGCCCGCGATCAGCCGCTTGATCTCCTCGCCGGTGAGCGTCTCATATTCAAGCAGCGCCTGGGCGATGGTGTGGAGCTGGTCGATATGGTCGGTGAGGAGCTGGCGGGCACGGCCCAGGCCGCGCTCGACGAACGCCTTCACTTCGCTGTCGATCAGCCGCGCGGTCTCGTCCGACATCGGCTTGGAGCGGGCCATCGAATAGCCGTAGCTCTCTTCGCTCTCAGAGAAGTCGAGCGGACCGACGGCGTCCGACAGGCCCCATTTGGTGACCATCGAACGGGCAAGCCGGGTCGCCTGCTGGATGTCGCTCGACGCGCCAGAGGAAACCTTGTCGTAGCCGAAGATCAGCTCCTCGGCGATGCGGCCGCCGAACGCCACGGCGATATCGGCGTGCATCTTGTCGCGGTGATAGCTGTAGCTGTCCCGCTCCGGCAGCGGCTGGACCATGCCCAGCGCAAAACCGCGCGGGATGATCGTCGCCTTGTGGATCGGATCGGCGGTCGGCTCGTGCGCGAAGACGAGGGCATGGCCGGCTTCGTGATAGGCGGTCATCCGCTTCTCGTCGTCGGTCATCACCATCGAGCGGCGCTCGGCACCCATCAGCACCTTGTCGCGCGCATCGTCGAATTCCTGCGCCGCGACCAGCCGCTTGCCGCGGCGGGCAGCAAGCAGCGCCGCTTCGTTGACCAGGTTGGCGAGGTCGGCACCCGAGAAGCCCGGCGTGCCGCGCGCGATCACCCGCGGCTCGACGTCGGGCGCCAGCGGCACCTTCTTCATATGGACCTGGAGGATCTTCACCCGGCCCTCGATGTCCGGACGCGGCACCTGGACCTGGCGGTCGAAGCGGCCGGGGCGCAGCAGCGCCGGGTCGAGCACGTCGGGACGGTTGGTCGCCGCGATGATGATGATGCCTTCGTTCGCCTCGAAGCCGTCCATCTCGACGAGCAGCTGATTGAGCGTCTGCTCGCGCTCGTCATTCTGGTTGCCAAGGCCCGCGCCGCGCGAGCGGCCGACGGCGTCGATCTCGTCGATGAAGACGATGCACGGGGCCGACTTCTTGGCCTGTTCGAACATGTCGCGGACGCGGCTGGCGCCGACGCCGACGAACATCTCGACGAAGTCAGAGCCCGAAATGGTGAAGAAGGGCACGCCCGCCTCCCCCGCGATGGCGCGGGCGAGCAGCGTCTTGCCGGTGCCGGGCGAGCCGACCAGCAGCGCACCCTTGGGAATCTTGCCGCCGAGGCGGGCGAACTTGGTCGGGTCCTTGAGGAACTCGACGATCTCCTGCAGCTCCTCGCGCGCCTCGTCGATGCCGGCGACGTCGTCGAAGGTGACCTTGCCTTCCTTCTGCGTCAGCAGGCGTGCGCGCGACTTGCCGAAGCCCATCGCGCCCGAGCCCGAGCCCTTCTGCATCTGGCGGATCACGAAGAAGGCGATGCCGAGCATCAGCAGGAACGGCAGCGACTGATAGAGCAGGTAGATCCAGATGTTCGGGCCTTCCTCGGCGCGCGCAGTGACCTGCACGTTCTTGTCGAGCAGGGTGCGGATCATCTGGGGATCCTCGGGCGCGTTCGTGCGGAACTTGCCGCCGTTCGTCAGCTCGCCGGTGACCACGCCGGTGGTGCGCGAGACATTGGCCGACTTCACTTCGCCATTGTTCACCTTCGCCATGAACTGCGAATAGGAAACGGCGTCGCCCGCGGCAGGCGCGTTGCGATTGTCGAAGATCGTCACGAACAGGGCGAGGGCCGCCAGGATGCCCACCCAGATCAGCAGGCTCTTCATCCAGGGGTTGCCCCCATTCTCCGGACCTTGCTGCTGCTTGTCGTTGTCGCTCATGCGGAATCGGTACCTTTCAGCGCCAAGATAGGCACGGCCAAGTTAATGGCAATGGAACAGCGTCGATCAGTGTGATCGACGCGGCGGCGCCAGCTCGAAACGCCAGATAGCGGCTTTGGTTCGCGCGATCACTTCCGCAATCGTACCGGTACCGCCGGCATCGAGCTGGCCAAGCAGCGAATCGAGCCCGGTCTCGCGCCAATCGGGGCCGAGGCCGTGCAGCGCGCGCACCGTCGCCACCGCGCGCTCGAGCATCCGGCGGCGCAGCTCGCGGGGCAGGCCAGAGGGGTCGATGGCGACAGTCATGCCCTCGAGAATGGCGCGTTCGCTCCATTCGCGGTTGAATGCCCAGGCAAGCGCATCCTCGGCGTCGCGCAGGTTGCGCGCGGCGGCGGCGAGGCGATCGGCGGGGAGGTCCTCGGCATCGGCGAGCAGCGCGCGGATGCGGGCGCGGTCGAAGCGGGGGTTGCTGTTGGAGGGGTCGCGGACCGCGGCGATGCTGGCCGCCTGCACAATGTCGTGGAGCTCGGTGCGGCTCCAGCCGAGCAGCGGACGGACGAGGAGCGCTTCGCCAAGCGGGCGGGCAGCGGCCATCGCGGCGAGCCCGCCCACCCCTGCCCCCCGTCGCGCGCGCATCAGGAAGGTCTCGGCGACATCGTCCTGCTGGTGCGCTGTGGCGATCCAGGCGGCGCGCCCCCGCGCCCAGTCGGCGAGCAGGGCATAGCGCAGCGCCCGGGCGCCCTGCTGGAGATTGCCTTCGGCGGGCACGGTGCCGGCCAGCGTGTCGTGCGGCACGTCCAGCTGGTTGCACAGGCGCCGGACGAGGGCGGCTTCCTCCGCCGCTTCGGGACGCAGGCCATGATCGACCGTGGCCGCGGTCACGGTGCCGGGAAAGGCGGAATGGGCGAGAAGGAGCAACGCCAGGCTGTCCGGCCCGCCCGAAACGGCAAGACCCAGGCGCTGCGTACCAGGTTCGGCGCCGGTCAGCGCCAGCACGTCCTTCCGGAAGCGCTCGACGGTTTGGGCGTCGAGCGTCAGCCGGTCACTTGCACTTCTGGCTTGCACGTCCCTCGGCCATGCCGGTCTTCATCTCGGCCGAGAGCTTGTCGCCATAGAGCTGGTCGAGTTCGGTGTAGACCTTGCACACTTCGCTCGCCGGCTTCTTCAGCTTGATGAGCGCCTGGGCCAGGTAATACAGGCTGTCAGGCGCGCGCTCGCCCTTGGGGTTCTTCTTGTAATTCTCGTAAAAGGCTACCGCCGCCAGGCTGGGCGCGCCGGAATCGAGATAGGCGCGGCCGAGCAGGTTCTGCGAATAGCTGGCGCGGCGATGCGTCGGATATTTGGTCGCGACGGCTTCGAGCTCGCGGCGGGCTTCCGGATAGAGCTTCGCCTGCCAGAGACGATAGCCGTACGTATAGCCGTCCTCGGCGGGATCGCCCGAAGCCGGCTTCTCGATCGCGGCGAGCTGCTGCGCGCGGGTGCCGGTGCCGGCTGCCGCCGGCTTGGGGGTGCTGGCTGCCGGTGTACTCGCACCGGGCGCAGGGATCGACGGACGCGTGCCGGACGGCGGACGGATCACCGCGGCGCCGGTATCGCTAGGCACGGTCGTGTCCTCGCCCCCCAGCGCGGCATTGGCGGTAGAGCGGTCCTCGAGCGACTTGATGCGGGAATCGGTGCCACGCTTATAGGCGGCGAAGGCGTCCTCAAGCTGGCGCAACCGGTACTGGCCCTGCTCGACCTGGCCGGTGAGCGTGCGCTGCTGCTCCTCGAGCGCCACGACGCGCTGCGTGAGGTCGCTCAGCGGCGAGCCGGAGGGATTGCCGGGGATATTGGTATTGGTCTCGGGCGTGATCTGCGGCTCGATCGTCTGGCCGGCGCCGCCGGGGAACACCTTGCGCTGCACTGCGCGCATCTCGCGCTCGAGCCGGTCGACCCGGCCGCCGAGCGCAGTATCCTGGGCCTGGGCGGTGCCGGCGACGCCGAAGACGACGGCCATTGCGGTAGCGGCGAGAAGAAAACGCATCGATTACACCCCCCGGTGCAGGTCAGACATGGAGAACGGGTCCGCTATAGCCGGGAGGCAGTGCATACCGCCAGTCCTTGCGCCAGCTATTACGGCGCGGTGTTTGCAGTGCTCGTCGCAACCGGATCGGCCGGGGTCGGCGTCGCGACCGAGAGGCTGGCCGCCGGGCGCGGCGCCGGACGGCGCGCGGCACTGGTCGCAGCAGGCGATGGCGTGGCGGCAGGCGCCGCACCGGGCTGGCCGCGGCTGCGCAGCGCTTCGGGACTCACATCGATGTCCACGGTCGTGCCCGCACGGCCAAGCGGATCGATGTTCGAGCCATTGAGCGTCAGCTGGATCTTCTCCGGACCGCCGGTGCGGATGCGTGGATGATCGGCGCCGGCCGGCACTTCGTAGCGCTCGCCCGGAGCAAGCTCCTTCTCGACCAGCTTGACGCCCTTGGCATCGGTGACGCGGATCCAGACGGTGTCGAGCGCGATCAGCGCGACCTGGCCACCGGCCGGCACTGCAGCGACTGCATTCTCGACCACACCATTGTCGGCGACGTTCGCCACAGGTTCTTCGCTTGCCAGTGCTTCGGGCGCTGGCGCGCTGCCGCGAAACAGGTCGGTGCCGTAATAGAGGACGCCGCCGACGATCAGCACCAGCGCGAGCAGCGCACCGAAGATCGCTAGGCCGCGCGGCGGCACGCGGGCAGGGTCGCTGGTCTCATAGGCGGGTACCGGTGCGGCACGCTCAGGATTGCTGTGCAGCTCGCCGCGCAGTTCCTTGGCAATCGCGACTTCGTCGGCACCTACCGCGCGGGCATAGGCCTTGGCAAAGCCCAGCGCATAGGTGATCGAAGGCAGCCCGGCATAATTGCCCTTCTCGATCGCTTCGAGATGACGCTGCGGAATCCGGGTCCGCGCGGCAATCTCGGGAAGATCGAGACCCTGCGCCTCGCGCGCCGCGCGCAGCTTATCGCCCACGCTGGCGGGAAACAGGTTCGGGTCTTCGGCGGCTTCGCCTTCCATCCATACTCTCCGGCGGAAGGGTTGCGCCCGATGCTTCCGCCACGCCTGAAGCTGTCGTTCACCAAGCCGCGCCTGTCAACGCCAGCAAAGGTGATTTTGCCAGCAGATCAGGCCAGTTCGACGGAATGTTCGCTTGCCCAGGCCTCCAGCGGGGCACGCAGCGAGCCATGCGGGTCGGCAAGCATCCCGCCCATCGCCGCCATCAGCTTGCCGCGATCGAGCGAGCGCACCATCGCCTTGATCGGGCCCACCGCCGCCGGCGTGATCGACAGGCGATCGATGCCGAGGCCGATCAGGGCCAATGCCTCGAGCGGACGCCCGCCCATCTCGCCGCACACGCCCACCGGCACGCCGGCGGCACGGCACTCGCCGGCGACGCGGGCGAGGAAGCGAAGGATCGACGGGCTCAGCCAGTCATAGCGCAACGCCAGCTTGGGATGCGCGCGATCGGCGGCGAAGAGGAATTGCGTCAGGTCATTCGTGCCGATCGACAGGAAATCGATCTTGGGCAGCAGGATATCGAGCACCTCGGCGAGCGCCGGCACCTCGAGCATCGCGCCGTAGCGGATCTCGGTCGGCATCTTGCGTCCGCGCGCGGCGAGCCAGGCACGCTGCGCCTCGAACAGGTCGCGCGCGGCATCGAACTCCCAGGGCTCGGAGACCATCGGGAACATGATGTTGAGCGAGCGGCCCGAGCCCGCCTCGATCAGCGCACGCGCCTGCGCCTTCATCAGGCCATCGCGGTCGAGCGCGAGGCGTAGCGCGCGCCAGCCCATCGCGGGATTCTCTTCCTCGCCATCCTCGTCATGGTTGAGGTACGGCAGCGCCTTGTCGCCGCCGATATCGACGGTGCGGAAGGTGACCGGCCGGTCGCCCGCGGCTTCCAGCACATCCTTGTAGAGCCGCTTCTGCGCCTCGCGCTGGGGCAAGGTCGCCGAGACGAGGAACTGGAACTCGGTGCGGAACAGGCCGATGCCGTCCGCACCGGTGAGATCCAGCGCGGCGAGATCGTCGCGCAGGCCCGCATTGACCATTACCGTGACGCGGTGGCCGTCGGCGGTCACCGGCGCCACGTTCCGCATCTGGGCAAAGGCGGCGCGGCGCTTCTGGCTAAGCTCGAGCTTGGCTTCGAAGGCTTCCTGCATCGCCGCGGTCGGACGGACGAACAGGCTCTCCTCGCTGGTGTCGAGCAGGATCATGTCGCCTTCGGCGATCATCTGGCGGATGTTGCGGACGCGGCCCATCACCGGCACGCCCATGGCGCGCGCGACGATGGTGACGTGCGCGGTGAGCGAGCCCTCCTCGAGGATCACTCCCTTGAGGCGCCGGCGATCATATTCGAGCAGCTCGGCGGGCCCGAGATTGCGCGCGATCAGGATCGAATCTTGGCGCAGGCCCATCTGCGCCGCGGTGCCGAGCTGGCCCGAGACGATGCGGAGCAGCCGGTTGGAGAGGTCCTCCAGATCGTGCATCCGATCGCGCAGCAGGGGATCGTCGATCTCGCGCATGCGCTGGCGCGTGCGCTGCTGGACGCGCTCGATCGCCGCCTCGGCAGTCAGGCCTGAATCGATCGCCTCGTTGATCCGACGCGACCAGCCTTCATCGTACGCGAACATCTTGTAGGTCGCGAGGATCTCGTCATGCTCGCCACCGCCGCCGAACTCGGCCTGGCTCGCCATCCGGTCGATCTGCTCGCGCATCTTGTCGAACGCGGCATAGACGCGGTGGCGCTCCGCCTCGGTGTCCTCGGCAACGGTGTGCTCGATGGTGATCCGCGGCTGGTGGAAGACAGCGACGCCGGCTGCCATGCCCTCGACCAGCTTGAAGCCGTGGCCGAGCTCGGGCGCCGTCGACTGGAGCCGAGTCGAGCCGCCACCTGCCGGATCGATCAGGTCGGCATTGGCGATCAGCTCGCTGAGCACCATCGCCACGGTCTGCAGCGCCTCAATCTCCTCGCTGGCGTACCGCCTCGATTCGGCGTGCTGCACGGCGAGCACGCCCACCGCGCGCTCGCGCCGGATGATCGGCACGCCGGCAAAGCTGTGGAATGCCTCTTCCCCCGTCTCCGGGCGATAGGCGAAGGCGGGGTGCATCTCGGCTTCGTCGAGGTTCAGCGTCTCGACATTCTGGGCGATCGTGCCGACCAGTCCCTCGCCGAGCGCGAGCTTGGTGACATGGACGGCGTCCTGCGACAGGCCGCGGGTCGCGTAGAGCTCGAGCAGCCCTTCGCGCAGCAGGTAGATCGAGCAGACTTCGCTGGTGAGCGCCTCGCCGATCGTGTTGACCACCGAGTTGAGCTTCGACTGCGCCGGATTGCGCGACGCCATCACATCGTGAAGGCGGGTCAGTATCTCACGGGCCGAGGCGGCTGCGGAAACGGGCATGGACGAG
The DNA here is from genome assembly GCF_058807215.1 of Sphingomonas sp. GW821-FHT12D09. Taxonomy (NCBI): domain Bacteria; kingdom Pseudomonadati; phylum Pseudomonadota; class Alphaproteobacteria; order Sphingomonadales; family Sphingomonadaceae; genus Sphingomonas; species Sphingomonas sp. GW821-FHT12D09. Next base: position 424,279 of record NZ_JBXAQL010000003.1, read on the forward strand.
GCGCTAACAGATTGTGTTCGCCCACGCCATGCGCAGGCGAACACAAACCGTTACGCCTCCATTAGATCAACTATCCGGGTCAGCGCTGGACGCTCGCCAATTGGCCCTGCCAGGCGCGATCGGCGACGCGCCAGGTTTCGTAATCCCGGTAGAAATCGGTGAAGGGCGCCTCCAGCCGCGGGAGCGCATCGGCAGCGAAGGACGCGAACTGCTCCGGATTCACTCGCCGCGCCTCGGCCAGCACGTCGCGGGCGACGCGGCAGAAATTGGTCTGCGCCGGCGGCTGGGCGAAGAAGTTGTAGACGCGGGTCATGTCGCGGTCGTGCCGAGAATCCCAGCCCGCGCCGAAGCGCACGCGATACTGCGCCTTCACTGCGCCGTCAGCAGCGGCGAGCGGCGCCTTGTGGCGGTTGAGCAGCGCGTTGTACGCCGCCACCGTCTCGCGCTCCGCTTCGTCGCGGCAGCCGAGCGCCGCCACGTTGAGTGCAGCGCGCACATGCCATGCCGCCTGCTCCGGCGAGATGCCGCGGTTGATCGTCTGATATTGGCCGTCGGAAGCGACTGCCGGGATCAGCTGGTTCGGCGCGGAACCCGCCGGCGGCAACGGCCGGGCGCCTTCGTCGGTACGATATTGGGCATGCGCAGGAACCGCGCACACGGATGCGATGAGCGCGACTGCGCCCCAGAACTTGGTCTTCATGTGTGAAACCCCCCGGTCTCTAATCCCCTTCCACCAGCATGCCCGAAACCTCTGAATCCTCCCTCAATAATCCTTGTGAATCAGATGTTTACTTCCTCAATTCGTCGCAAATTCCAATCACTTGCGGAACGATCGACGCCGGCTTGCGACTCAATATACTGTGTGCTACACAGTGTGTGTCATACACGATGTAAGGCATAGGTAATGCCAATCGAGGAAGATCTGTTCGAGAAGCTCCGGGTGGAGCTCAGGCGCGGCTCGCTGGTGCTGGCAGTGCTCGGGGCGCTGCGCGAGGAGCGTTATGGCTACACGCTGCGCACCAGCCTGGAGGAAGCGGGCCTGCCGATCGACGAAGGCGCGCTCTACCCGCTGCTGCGCCGGCTGGAGACGCAGGGCCTGCTGACCAGCGAGTGGCGCGAAGAGGCCAAGCGCAACAAGCGCTTCTACCGGCTGACGACCGTCGGGCTCGACGTGCTCGGCCAGTTGCTCGCCGAATGGAATGCAATCTCCGAATCGATCCTCCGCCTGACGCAGGGAGACAAATGATGGACCTCATCGAACGCTATCTCGGCGCGGTGCGCTGGAACCTGCCGGCCGCCAAGGCCGACGACATCATCGCCGAGCTGGCCGACTTGGTCGCCGCTCGGATTGAGGATCGCGAGGAGGCGCTCGGCCGCGCGCTCGGCCAGGAAGAAGTGAGCCAGATCCTGCGCGAGTTCGGGCATCCGCTCGCGGTTGCCGGGCAATATCATGGCCAGCGCGCGCTGATCGGGGCGGACGTGTTCCCCTTCTACTGGTTCGTGCTGAAGGTGGTGCTCGCGGTCGTCGCAGTGATCGAGCTGGTGAAGATCGGTGGCGGGATCGTAGTGAGCGGCGATCTGGTTCGCGCACTCGCGCACGGATCGACCGGGCTGGTCCATTCGCTGATCTACAATGCCGCACTGGTCACGCTCGCCTTCGCCGTGATCGAGCGCCTCGGCTGGCTTGATGCCTATCTTGCCAAGTGGAAGCCGGAGGAGCTGCCCGACCTCGGCAAGCTCCGCCTCGACCTGCCGCCACGCAAGCGCTGGGAGCCGCTGTTCGAGATCGGCTTCGGCATCGCCTTCCTGATCTGGTGGGCGGGCGGGTTCACCATTCCCTTCGCACCGCACGATGCCGATGTGCGCATCACCGGCGCCCAGGTGTGGACGACGCTCTACTGGCCGGTGGTGCTGCTGGTCTGGGCGCGGATCGCGCTGAGCCTGATCGGCTTCCTCCGTCCGGCGTGGAAGCCGCTGCGCGCCGCGCTGATCCTCGGCTGCACGGCGGGCACGCTCGCCATCGCCAAGTTGCTGCATGGGACGGCGCAGATCGTGACCGTGGTCGGGACCGACACGGTGAAGGCGGCGCGAATCCAGGAGAGTCTCGACAAGAGCCTCCAGATCGCAGTGATCGTCATCGCCGCCGTCACGGCATTCCAATGCGCAAAGGAATCGTGGCAGCTTTACCGGGAGCGGCGCTGAGCCGCTCCCTCAATGTCTCAGGCCGCGCGCTTCTCCAGCGCGTGCGCCGCCTCGCCCATCAGCGTGGCGATGATGTCCACCACCGGCTCTTCCTTCGAAACCATGCCGACCGATTGGCCGGCCATCACGCTGCCATGCTCGACATCGCCGTCAATCACCGCACGGCGGAGCGCGCCGGCCCAGTAATGCTCGATCTGGAGCTGGGCCTCCATCATCTCGATCTTGCCCTCGTCGAGCAGCTGCGCGACTTCGCGCTGCTTGGCAGTGAACAGCTCGCCGGCAGCATTCTTGAGCGCGCGCACCGGGATGACCGGCAGGCGCGGGTCGATCTGGACGCTGGCGGTGGCATCGCGGGCGGAGGCGCGGATGAACGCCTTCTTGAAATTGGCGTGCGCGATGCACTCGCTGGCGCAGACGAAGCGGGTGCCGAGCTGGACGCCGGCAGCGCCCATGTCGAGATAGCCGGCGATCGCCTCGCCGCGGCCGATGCCGCCCGCGACGAACACGGGAACCTGCTCGGCGACTTCGGGCAGGATCTCCTGCGCGAGCACGCTGGTCGAGACCGGTCCGATATGGCCACCGGCTTCCATGCCCTCAACCACCAGCGCATCGACGCCCGAGCGGATCAGCTTCTTGGCGAGGCTCAATGCGGGGGCGAAGCAGATCAGCTTGGCACCGTTCGCCTTGATCGCATCGAGCGAACCCGCGGGCGGCAGGCCGCCGGCGAGCACGACATGGCCGACATCATGCTTCTTGCAGACTTCGATCAGGTCGGAGAGCTGCGGATGCATCGTGATCAGATTGACGCCGAAGGGCTTGTCCGTGAGCGCCTTGGTGCCCGCGATCTCCGCGTCGAGCAGCTCGGGGTTCATCGCACCGCAGGCGATCACGCCGAAGCCGCCGGCGTTGGAAATGGCGGAAACGAGGTTGCGCTCGGACACCCAGGACATGGCGCCGCCGAGGATGGCGACTTCGGAACCGAGGAACGCGCAGCCGCGGGCCATGCGGCGGGTCAGGCGCTCGGCGCCGATCAAAGATGCATTGGTCATCCCCCCGCCTAGCCCCGCTAGGGGGCACCCGGCAAGAGTCGCTAGGGTGTGGGTCGCCGCGTCTGGCTATAGTCGATGCGGATCGCCACCCATTCGCCGACCATCAGCTTGTTGCCCACGCGCGGCGGGCGGACGAGGAACTGGAAGGCAGCCTGGCGAACCGACCCGGCAAAGCCGGTACCGCGCGTCTCGTCGAGCTCGTAGCAATCCTCGACCTTGTACCGCGCCGCGGTGCGGCAGGCGACCAGCCCGAAGCCCGGATAGCGCGCTCGGTTCTCATTGATATAGGGTTGGAGCTCCGAGTTGCGCGGTTCGCGATACCATTCGGCGACATAGAGCGTCTCGCCATGCCGGCCCTTGCGCCCGGCGGTCGGCGTGTCGTTCTCGCCACCCCCGCCGCCCGCATCCGCCGTATCGCTATCGGCGGCATTGGAGTCGGAAGGGTGGGTCGGCACCTTGGCGATATCGCCCTGCTGATAGTCGTTGCGGCTGAGCTTCACGAAGGTCGGCGGGCCGACAGGCACCGGTGTCGAGAGCGGCGAAGGCACGGGCGGGATCGGCGCGGTCTGGGGCTGGGCCTGCGCCTTCTCGGAGCGCGCCGCCTTTTTGCGCTGCTTCTCTGCCGGCTTCTTGTCCGGGCTGTCCTCGCCCTTGGACGCCTCGATCCCGAACATGGTGGTGCGGCTGCCTTCCTTGCGACCCGCCATCGGCGGGGCAAGGAAGAGAAGCAGGAGCGCCAGCAGAAGCTCGATGATGAGCGCAAGCAGCAGCGCGGCGCCACGCCTGCGCAGCAGCCCCGAATCAGCAAAGAGACGGGAGCGCAGCCACATCATCACGCTATCGCCCCAACCACACGGGCGCGGCGGCACGGCGACCGAAACATGGCAGCATCGCGCCGCATGTTACCGATCGTTGCAATTCCCTCGCGAAATGCCGGCGGGAAAGCGCTCAGGCAGCCTCGTCCGTCGCGTCGAGGCCGTAAGCGGTGTGGAGAATGCGCACGGCCAGCTCGGTCTCGTCCTCGTTGATCAGCACGCTGACCTTGATCTCCGATGTGGTGATCGCCTGGATGTTGATCCCGCGCTCGCCCAGCGTCTTGAACATGGTCGCCGCGACGCCTGCATGGCTGCGCATGCCGACGCCGACCACCGAGATCTTGGCGACGCGCGTATCCTGGATCAGCTCGGCAAATCCGATCGCACCCTTGGCCTGGTTGAGCGACTCGATCGAGCGCGCCAGGTCCGCCGCCGGCACGGTGAAGGTCACGTCGGTCGCGCTCGCCGAACCCGCGCTCTGGTGCGCGATGTTCTGGATGATCATGTCGACATTGATATTGGCCTCGGCCAGCGGATTGAAGATCGATGCCACTGCGCCGGGCTTGTCGGGCACCGCCGTCAGGGTGATCTTCGCTTCGTTCTTGTCGTGCGCGATGCCCGTGATGAGCTGGCTTTCCACGTCCTGAATCTCCTCTTCGCCGACAATCATCGTGCCGGGCAGCGTGTCCGCCATCGGGGCATTCTCGCCGGTGAACGACGACAGCACCTGGACGCGGACCTGTTCCTTCATCGCCAGGCCCACCGAGCGCGTCTGGAGCACCTTGGCCCCGACGCTGGCGAGCTCGAGCATTTCTTCGTACGTGACCTTCTTGAGCTTGCGGGCTCGGGGCACGATGCGCGGATCGGTGGTGTAGACGCCGTCCACATCGGTATAGATGTCGCAGCGATCGGCCTCGACCGCCGCCGCCACTGCCACTGCCGAGGTATCGGACCCGCCGCGGCCGAGCGTGGTGACGCGGTTGCTGCCGTCATTGGTCACGCCCTGGAACCCAGGGATCACCGCGACTTCGCCGCGCGACCAGCCTTCTTCCAAACCGGCGGAATCGATCGTCTGGATGCGCGCCTTGGCATGGGCGGTGTCGGTATGGATTGCCACCTGCGAGCCGAGCCAGGAGCGCGCCGGCACGCCGAGCGCCTGGAGCGCGACCGCGAGCAGCCCCGACGTGATCTGCTCGCCGGCAGAGACGACCACGTCATATTCGCGCGGATCGTAGAGCGAGCTCGCCTCGCGGCAGAAATTGACCAGCCGATCGGTCTCGCCGGCCATTGCCGAGACGACCACCGCGACCTGGTTGCCCGCTTCCCATTCGCGTTTGACGCGCGCGGCGACGTTCCGGATGCGCTCGATGCCTGCCATCGAGGTGCCGCCGAACTTCATCACGATACGCGCCATGGAAAGAGCCTGTCTGCTTTGCGGGCTGGGTCCCCGCCTGCGCGGGGATGACGATAATGGGGCGTCCTGATAGGAGCGGCTCATGGCAAGCGCAACCAAAGCAACTATTGACCCGCGTGAAGCTGAGCATTTCGGCAAGCTCGCAGCGGATTGGTGGAATCCCAAGGGCAGCTCGGCGATGCTCCACCGGCTGAATCCGGCGCGGCTGGGCTATATCCGCGCCGCGGTGGACTCGCATTGGGGCGGCGATTCCTCGAGCTTCGCACCGCTGGCCGGCAAGACCGCGATCGATGTCGGCTGCGGTGCCGGGCTGCTCGTCGAGCCACTCGCCCGGCTGGGTGCGACGATGACCGGCATCGACGCCGCGCCCGAGAATATCGGCGCGGCCCGCGCCCACGCTACCGCGACTGGGCTGCAAATCGAGTATATCGCCGGCGGGATCGAGAACCTGCCGGGCCGCCGCTTCGATCTGGTCACTTCAATGGAAGTGATCGAACACGTCACCGATCCAACCGCCTTTGTGGGCGCGCTCGCCGCGGCGCTGGCCGAGGGCGGGCTGATGGTCCTGTCGACTCCCAACCGCACGCTGGCTTCACGGCTGGCGATGATCACTCTGGCCGAGGGCACCGGCGCGATCCCCGAAGGGACGCACGACTGGAGCAAGTTCCTCCGTCCCGAGGAGCTGGAGGAATTGCTGGTCGCCGCCGGATTGAAGATGATCGACCGCACGGGCCTTGGCTTCTCGCCGGCGCGCGGGTTCGTGACCGGGACCAGCGAGACGCTGAATTACCTGGTGACGGTGGTGCGGGCCTAGACCGGGCTAGATCTTCTCCGCTGCCAGAACATGCGCGACCACAGCGTTCGCATGCCCGTGGCCCATTCCGTGCTCGTTCTTCAGCATGGCGACCAGCTCCATGTGCCTGGCCGGCAAGGCCTTGCGCACCAGCTCTTGCCATTCGCCGATCGGGCGCCCGTATTTCTTCTCGATGGACGGGAAGTAGGACGCCGGTCCTTTTATGGGTTCGTCAGCCACGCAGGTGCGCTCCAATATCCATGCTCGTGCCGAGTTGGCGCACAGGCATTGCGCGCTGTCCATGCGCGGGCCCTAGGGCTTCTGCCCGAAATCCAGCACGGCCAGCGCGCCGATATCGAGCGTCTGCTTCGCCGTGTTGATGTGCAGCGCCGCGGCGAGCTCGCCCTTGGCATAGTCGCGGTCGGCATGGCCGGTGACCTTGTAGAGCTTCCACTCGGGCCCGATGGTCACGCCCTCGCCGAAGATCTTGGTGTAAGGCGCAGCGGCGAGCTGGAGCTGGGCGGACGCGATCGTCGCGGTGGTGGCGCCTTCCGCCGGTTTCTCGACCCGGGCGTAGAAGGCGATGAGCAGCTTGTCGTCCTTCTTCACGCCCAGTTGCAGCGGCGAGTTGACCCCGATGTTCCAAACATTGCCGCCGCCCGGCGTATCGACGCGGATCGCCTTGCCGAATTGGACCTTGGGGTCCTTGATCGACGCCTGCTTGGCGCCACCCGGCAGGCCATAGACCTGGAAGCTGTCGGGATTGGCGTTGTTGAGCACTTCGGGCTCGGCTGCCGCCGTTACCGGTGTAGTCTGGGCAGTCTGCGCGACGAGCGGGACGGACACCCCTGCCGGAATCGAAAGAGCAATGGCGGCGAGCGCCAGTCGCTTGGTCATATATGCCTCCCCTAGTTATTTTCAGGCGAGGCTATGCCCGTGTCCGGAATGTTTCAACGAAAAATGTTAACGCTACCGATCAGAACAGCCGCCCGCCGTCGGGAACCGGCGTGGAGGGGTGGAACAGCACCACCTTGCCCTCGGCATCGGGGAAGCCGAGCGTCAGCACCTCCGACATGACCTTGCCGATCTGGCGCGGCGGGAAGTTGACCACGGCGGCAACCTGGAGCCCGGGTAGTTGCTCCAGCGTGTAATGCTCGGTGATCTGCGCCGAGGAGCGCTTGCGGCCGATGGTCGGACCGAAGTCGATCAGCAGCTTGTAGGCCGGCTTGCGCGCCTCGGGGAACGGCAGCGCCTCCACGATCGTGCCGACGCGGATGTCGACGGCGAGGAACTGGTCGAAGCCGATCGTTTCGGCAGCGGCGGCGGCTGGATCATGGGAGAGGTGCATGCCGCTCCTCTGCCATCAGCGCGCGGCCGCTTCCAGTGCAGCCTTCACGATCGCCGGGCGCGCTTCCTTGCCGAGCTGCTCCATCGTGCATTGCCCGGGCGCCTTGTCCGGCCGCCAGCGCAGGAAGCCGGTACCGTGGCGGAAGCGCCGTCCCGTGACATGGTCGTAGCGCACCTCGGCGACCAATTCGGGGCGAAGGGGCTGCCAATCGGCCGAACGTTCAGTCTGCCAGCGGCTCGGGCCGCCGGGCGCGTCACCGGTGAATCCGGGGGCCTGGACCAGCTTTTCAAGCCTTTCGGTGAGCGCCGGACGCTCGGCGGCAGGGATGGCGGAGGTATAGCCTACATGATGGAGCAGCCCGGCTTCGTCATAAAGGCCGAGCAACAGCGAGCCCACCAGCTTCTTGCCGCTCGCATAGCGGAAGCCGCCGACCACGCAGTCGGCGGTGCGCAGCCGCTTGACCTTGAGCATCGCGCGTTCGCCAGAGCAATAGGGCTGGTCGCGCCGCTTGGCGATCACCCCGTCGAGCGCGCCGCCGGCATCGGCCAGCCAGCGCCGGGCAGTCTCGGGGTCCTGCGTGCAGGGCGAGAGGTTGAGCCCAGGCGTTCCGTGCGCGGCGTGGAAAGCTTCCAGCGCCGTGCGGCGATCGTCGAGCGGGCGCTCGGCCAGCGACGCCTCTTCCCATTCGAGGCAATCGAACAACATCAGCCGGGCGGGATGTTCGGCAGCGAGCTTGTGCACCCGGCTCGCGGCGGGATGGAGCCGCATCTGCAGCGCTTCGAACGACAAAGTTTCGCCAACCGGGATGATCAGCTCGCCGTCGAGCACCAGCCGCTCGACCGGCAGTGCCGCGACCATTGCCTCGACATCGGGGAAGTAGCGCGCCAGCGGCTTGCCCGCCTTGGACATCAGCGACACCGCCTCGCCGCGCTTGAAGACGAGGCAGCGAAAGCCGTCCCATTTGGGCTCGAACTGCCAGCCGGTGTCGTCGGGAAGCGCCTCGACCGATTCCGCCTCCATCGGCGCCAGGCCGGGCTCGATCGTCAGCGGCTTGCCCCGTCATAGAGCTGCACGCGCAACGCATCGAGATCGACGCCGTCGGCGCAGCGCAGGTTGATCTCGACCATCGGGCCGTTCGGCCCCTTGCCTTCCGCGAACGGGGCAACGCCGCAATTCTTGCAGAAATGATGCTGGATGACGTGGTGGTTGAATTCATAGGTCGCCACGGCCTCGCGCGGCGTGTGGAGCGTGAACTTGTCCGGGGTGGTGAAATGGTGGAGCGGCGCCTTGCGCCGGCAGATCGAGCAGTTGCACTGCATCGCCTGGCCCGGCGGCTCCTCGGCGACCGTATAGGCGATCGCGCCGCAATGGCAGCTTCCGGTGAACGGCATCATCTTCTCCTGCTTCGGATAACGCTCGGGCGCGACCCTTGTTCTAGTTCTCATTATGTTCTACACTGTGCGCATGCAATCGGGCTTCGGATTCTGCGGGCACGACGACATCCAGCGCTGGCAGCGCGCGCTGGAGCCTATGCGCGCTTTGGCCGGACCGCTACCCCGGCGTTCGCCGATCGGGGCGCTGGTCAAGTCGATGATCAGCGGCCGGACCCGGGATCCGGTGTCCCTGGCGGCCTATGACCGGCTGGTCGCAGCGTTCGGGACGCCGGGGCAGGTGCTGGCAGCGGGGCCGACAGAGGTGCTGCGCTGCATCGGCGCGGTCACCCATGCCGAGGACAAGGCTCGCTATCTGATCGGGGCGCTCGGGCGGGTCGCGGCGGAGCGAAAGAACTTCGACCTGGGCTTTCTGTGCGACCTGCCGCTCGGCGACGCGCTCACTTGGCTCGAACGGCTGCCCGGTGTCGGCCGCAAGGTGGCTGCGGCAACGCTCAACGGCAGCACGCTCGACCGGCCGGTGCTGATCGTCGACAGCCATGTGCTGCGCGTATTGCAGCGGCTGGGCTTCGTGCACCGGCGTGCCGAGGGCCGGGACGCGAGCGAAGCGGTGACCGCGGCGATGTCCGAATGGCAGGGCCGGGACTTCCTCGACTTCCATATCGGCACCAAGAAGCTCGGCCAGACCTTCTGCCGCTACGAAGGGACCGAGTGCGCACGCTGCCCGCTGCGGGCCGATTGCCGTTCGCGGAGCAATTGACAGCACGCCCGGCCTCTCGGACAGAAAGCCATGGGCGACGTGAAACTCCATCCGAGCTGGCTCGAACCGCTGCAGGGCGAGTTCGCCGATCCGTACATGGCGGCGCTGCGCCAGTTCCTCGTCGCCGAGAGGGCCGCGGGCAAGCGCATTTTCCCGGCCGGCAACGAGTGGTTCCGCGCGCTCGACCTGACCCCGCTGGAGAATGTCCGCGTCGTGATCCTGGGCCAGGATCCCTATCATGGCGAGGGCCAGGCGCATGGCCTGTGCTTCTCGGTGAAGCCTGGCGTCCGCACCCCGCCGAGCCTGGTCAACATCTACAAGGAAATGGAGAGCGACCTCGGCATCCCGCCGGCGCGGCACGGGTTCCTCGAGCATTGGGCGGAGCAGGGCGTGCTGCTGCTCAATTCGGTGCTCACCGTGCAGATGGCCGCCGCTGCTTCGCACCAGGGGCGCGGCTGGGAACGGTTCACCGATGCAGTGATCCGGCTGGTCAATGCGCGTGCCGAGCCGGTCGTCTTCATGCTCTGGGGCAGTCATGCCCAGAAGAAGGCGGCGTTCGTCGACTCGATCGACAAGGGCGGCCGGCACCTGGTGCTAAAGGCCCCACACCCTTCGCCGCTCTCCGCCTATTCGGGCTTTTTCGGATCGGGCCATTTCTCCAAGGCCAATGCCTTTCTCGAGAGCGTCGGGCAGAAGCCGATCGACTGGGCCCTGCCGCCGCTCGCCCAATAGAAAGCCGCCTGAAAACAAAGAGATGACTCAGGCGCGGCGCTGCCATAGGCTGGGCCCGAGGAGAGTCCCCATGCGTCGCACCCTGTCCACCCTGATCGCCTTGTCCTTGTCCGCCTGCAGTGGTGGTGGCGGCGGGAGCGTGGTGGCCGGCGGCGGATCGACCGGCGGCTCCACCCCTACGCCCACACCCACCACCGCAGCCGGCTGCACGCTGCGCGAGCGGCAGGACTGGGCGGCGGCGCAGCTGGGCGAATGGTATCTCTTCCCCGAGACGCTGCCGGCCAGCCTCAGCCCGACGGGCTATTCGGACCTGACGAGCTATGTCGATGCGCTGACCGCCAATGCGCGGGCCCAGGGCAAGGACCGCTACTTCACCTATGTCACTTCGATCGCCGAGGAGAATGCCTATTACAATTCCGGCGCGAGCGCGGGCTTCGGCTTCCGTCTCTATCTGAGCGGCAACCGGCTGTTCTCGGCCGAGACGTTCGAGGGCACCAGCGCACTTACCGCCGGGATCGACCGCGGTACCGAGATCGTGGCGATCGGCACCACCGAATCCAACCTGCGCAACGTCAGCGAGATCCTTTCGACCGGCGGCACTGCGGGACTGACCGACGCGCTCGGACCCAACACCGCCGGCACCAGCCGTACGATGCGGGTTACCGATTCGGCACTGGGCACTCGCGTGGTGACGATCGCCAAGACCGACTATACGCTCACTCCGGTCTCTTCGCGCTACGGCGCCAAGATCATCGACGATGGCGGGCACCGCGTCGGCTATGTCAATCTGCGCACCTTCATCAACACCGCCGAGACGCCGCTCCGGAATGCCTTCCAGCAATTCAAGGCCGCGGGCGTGACCGAGATCATCGTCGATGTCCGTTACAATGGCGGCGGGCTCGTCTCGATCGCCGAGCTGATGGGCAACCTGCTCGGCGCCAACCGCACCGGCTCCGACGTGTTCGATTACATGACCTTCCGCACCAGCAAGGCGGCGCAGAACAGCACCAGCTATTTCGCGCCGCAGAGCCAGTCGGTCGCCCCGACCAGGATCGCGTTCATCGGCACGTCGAGCACCGCCTCCGCGAGCGAGCTCGTCGCCGCGGCGATGCTGCCCTATCTGGGCAACAACCTCGCGCTGGTCGGCGCCAACACCTATGGCAAGCCGGTCGGCCAGATCGCGGTGGACAAGGCCGCGTGCGACGACCGCTTCCGCATCATCGCCTTCGCGCTCCAGAACCGCGACCACCAGGGCAGCTATTTCACCGGCCTGGCGAGCCTGGTGCCCAACACCTGCAAGGCGGCGGACGACATCGCCTATCCGCTGGGCGACGCGCGCGAGGCGTCGACCCGCGCCGCGCTCGACTTCATCCAGGGCAAGGCCTGCACGCCGATCACCGCCAGCGCCGCGGCGAAGACCACCGCGCAGACAGCGATCGAGCGCGAACCGCTCATCCCCACCCAGCCGAGCGTGCCGCAGCGCGACGTGCCCGGACTGTTCTGATCCGGTAACGACGTTTTTGCAGGGCCCGAGTAGGCGAGGGGCCAAGCAGTTGCTATCTTCTCCAACGGACGATGGAGGAAGCAATGAAGTCGCTGTTCGGCCGCCTGTTCGGCAAGCGCGGCCCCGAGGCGGAGCTGGCGCCCCCGGCAACGCCGCCCGAAGAGAAGACCGAATGGGTGCGCGACCAGATAAGGCGCGACGTGGCGAGCGGCTTCTATGACGAAGACGCGATCCTGACCAACGCGGCCGACGCCTTTGCCGACGACCTGACCCCCGAGGAGCTCCGCCCGCTCGCCCAGAAGCTGCTGCGCCAGGCGCTGGCCGAACAGCGCGCCGCGGAACGCCACTGGCCCGACGAAACCGATTGCGACCGCCTCGACGCCGCCTTCGCCGCGCTGGAGGAGGACGGCGTGATCGCCCGCCAGAACTTCAGCTGCTGCGGCAATTGCGGATCGACCGAGATCTGGGACGAGGTCCGCGCCGTCGAAGACACCGGCAGCGCCGTCCAGGGCTATGCCTTCTACCACATGCAGGACACCGAGAGCGCGGTGGACGGCGACGGTCTCTACCTCAACTATGGCGCCTGCGACGAAGGCGAGGATGCGGCCCTTGCCGTGGCACGCACCATCGTCGCGGAGCTCGAGGCGCATGGCCTGGAGACCAAATGGGACGGCAGCTGGGAACAGCGCATCGGCGTGACGCTCGACTGGAAGCGGCGCCGGGGGTTCTGACCCCTCCCCCTCAGCCCGGCACCCGGCCGAACGCCCCGGGCGGCGCATCGCTCCTGAGCCAGCCGGTCACCGAGAAGCGCAGGCCCGGCGCGAAGGACGAGACCATCTCGACGCTGTGATCCTGCGGCACCGAGAAGATGTTGAGTGCATTGAAGATCGGCCGGAAGCCCTTCTCGACATCATGGTTCCTGTCGAAGAACTGGAGATAGCCGCCCCAGTCGCGCTCCCATCCGGGCGTGAAATTGAGCACATAGGCAGCGACCCGGTGGCCGCCCGCCGCCTCGTCGGTATGCGACTTGAGGAAATTGCCCGAGCGATAGAGCGTCGCCTGGCTATCCGCCCACTGGATATCGTCGCGCCCCGTCATCGTCCGGAAAAAGGCCAGGGTCTCGGGCCGGTTGAGGAACTCGTAGATCGCCAGCACCGGCAGCTTGGGCGCGCTGGGAGTGAAGTACATCGAGACGAGCGGGTAGAAGTGATAGAGGAACTGATACTGGGTGCGCGCGCGCTCCTGGATGCCCATCAGCATCTGGTTCAGGCGGCCCTGGTCGAGCTGCGCGAGATAGTCGGGCGGCAACTGCTCGACCTTGTCGCCCTGGTTGTAGACGAGCCACCACGGCGTGGCCTTCAGCAGGTCGAGCACCCGGTCGGCATCCTCGGCCACCAGGAAGTCGCGCACCTGCATGCGTCCGCCCCGCGCCCATTCCGCGGCGAGCACGGCAGGATCATGGGCGGGGTTGATGCGGATCACGGCGACACTCTCCTTGGCCGGCGGCGGGCCGGCGCGGCAGCTGTAGAATCGCGCGGCCGGGCTGTCACGCGGGGCCGCGGAAGTTTACGAAGTTGATGCTACGGGGCCCCCGGTTTGCGGGGATGTTCGCCCTGGCCGATCTCCCGCAGATATTCCTCGAACCTGGCGTCGCGCCGAAGATGATCGGCGGCTTCACGGGCATCCTGCTCGCGCTGCAGGTCGGCCATGCGCTGCTCCTCGGCATCGACGACTTTAGGCCAGCCGATCGCAAAGCTTCCGGGCGGCCGCGGCAGCCCGTCTTCGGCAGCATAATTCTCCTCGTCGAGATTGTGGAGCGCGCGGGACAGCTGAAGCGCAGCGCCATCGGGATGGCGCTGCGCCCCTTCGAGCCGATCGATCCAGGCACCGTAGCGGACCGGATCGCGACAGCGCAGAATGAAGCGCGTGAGCCTTTCGTCGAAATAGCGGCGCTCGCCGATCTGCTCGCCCTGGAAGAAGACGGGGACGGCGACGCCGTGGATCGCGCGGCTGAGCGCAGCCTCGGCCAGGCGCTGCACGGCATAGTCGAGCGCCAGTTCCCAGGCGAAGCGGAAGCTCTGCGCGTCGACGCGCCGTCGCAAGGCATAGGCCGATTGCGGCTGCATGCCGACGCGCTGGCAGGCATGGGCGACGCAGCCGCTTTCGGCCAGCGCCTCGATGAAATCGGCCTGCTTCCCAGGCGACCAGCCATCGTGGCGCGGGCGCACGGGAACGGGGGTGTGGAGGCGCGGCGCGGCACCGTCCTCGGGCGAGGCCGCGCGCACGGCGGCGGCAATGCGTTTCTTGCTCATCCGCCAGGATAGATCAGGCGAAATCCTACTTTGCCAGTGCTGTAGGAAGCTTTGCCGCAAAGTGTGGCCTTCCGGCATCCATCAGGATCTGGAGGGTTACGCCCGGGGCGGCGGCAGCTGCCGGTGGCTGCGCTTGGCATGGACGATCGGCGGGATCGACAACAGGATTACCGCGACCATGCCCCCGATCGCCAGCAGCCCGAGCGGGGTGGCACGCGCCTCGCTCTCCATCACGAACCTGTCGCCGAAGCGGATCGTGGCGCGCGCGGTCTGCGGGGTGAAGAGCGGGTGGGGTACGGGGGGCATGGCGGGATCCTTGGCGGGGCGAGGCTTGGGCACGGGCGCGCCGCTATGCCGCGGCGGCAAGGACGGGCGCGCGATCGGCGTGGAGCAGCCAGGCAAGCACCGCCGCCATCACCAGCAGCGCAGTCACGTCGCCGGGGATATGGCCCATGTGCATTGGCCGGGCGAAGGACTGGACCGCCATGATCGCGGCGTGGACCGCACTCGACCAGATCGCGAACAGGATCAGCGAGCGATGCGCCTGCGGATCGGCGGCGGCGCGGATCAGGAAGACGCCGAGCACCACATAGAGCCCGACGATCATGAGGAAATAGTCGGATGCCGCCGGCGGCCCCGCATGCCAGGCCCAGCCCGACGGCCAGACGATCGCGAGGGGATAGAGGAGGCAGCAGGTCGCGCCGAAGACGACGAGCGCGGCTTGCAGCAGCTTGTGCGTGGTCATGGCGGGTGTTCCCCCAAGGATGCGGCTTCGGGAAAATATAGATGAACGGGAGTGCAGGCAAATTGGGGAAGCCTGGAAGTGCATGAATTTTAGCTCACAGAATGCGAACCGACAACACAATCGAATAAAATCGAATCTTCTGAATCGGTTAGTCGCCGTTGACTAACTCGTTGATTCTGATACATTTTCTGAATGGATTTAACGTACAACCTTAATGGCGGTTTTAAGCCAACCACGAAGCGCTTTGCTGACCTCGACGGCCCTGATTTTTTCCCGACGCCGGGCTGGGCTACGCACGCACTTATCGACAATGAACAGTTCGATGGCGATATCTGGGAAAGCGCCTGCGGCGACGGATCGATGTCCGAAGTGTTGAAGCTTACCGGTTGTAACGTGAAGAGTTCAGATCTTGTCGATCGCGGCTACGGTGAAGGAAACATTGATTTCTTAACATCAAACTATTCCGTTGATAATATCGTTACCAATCCACCATATAATGCGGCAGAGGGATTTGTTTCGGCCGGCCTAAGACTGTCGCGGAAGAAATTTGCGTTGCTCCTCCGTTTGGCCTTTTTGGAAGGCGCGAATAGGCAGGAAACAATATTTAACAAGACCCCCCCATCCAGGGTGTGGGTATTTAGTGAGCGCATCACCTTCTATCCCGCCGGAGCAGTGCAGAAGGGTTCCGGCACTACGGCCTACGCTTGGTTCGTCTGGGACAAGGAAGACAGCGGATCGACTGAGCTCAAATGGCTCCCTACCGGCTATAAACGGCGCTTCGCTAAAACCCCAGTTTCGTCAGAAACTTCTCGCCTGCTGGTGTAATTCTATAACCGCGGCCTTTCACGTGCTCCAGAAGGCCGCGATCGATCCAGTTTCCATCTGCGCCATCGTGACTCTTTATGTTCCGGATAAGCTGGTGCCACATCGGCTCGTTTCGTCGCGTAACAGACTGAGCAAGATCATCTTTTGATAAAGAGATCATTCCCGGAATCTCCGTGCGTGCACGATTGAAGGTGCACAGCTTGTCCGCTCTGTTCTTGGCGATTCGTGCCACACACAACGCGATATCATCTTCTTTCGCTCTGGGCATAATAATCCCCTCCCGGGTAATATGTGCCTAGAGCCAATCCTATTCGCAAGACGTAAATCAACGATACCAGCTTGCGTAGCCACCACCTTCTTGACCGGCATACGACTGGACAATTTCTATCGACTTATAGACTTGAGCCATCGCTTACATTCGCTGACCTCGTTAACGAACTGCTCAAAGCAATCATGCTTCGACCGGATACCTACCAAACCTCCACCGCCGCCTCGAACGGCGCGCCGCCCCGGCTGTGCTTGGCGACGAAGCGGATGCGCGACGGCACGATGCTGGCGCCTTTGTAATCGGCCTGGACGTCGAGCTGGTCGACCAGGTCCTCCGCGGTGAAGCGCTCGAGCGTGCCGATCACGAGCTGGCGGACCGTTTCCACGGCGGGCGGGATATAGGCGATATTGTGGGAATCGTTCGCGCCGCCCAGTTCGGCGGGGAAGAGGCGGATCCTTACCAGTGTTCCCGCTCGAACCAGCTTCAGCGCCGCTGCCTTGCTGGTGATCGCGGAGAAATCGGGACGATCCGCCATGCCCTGCGCCTCCTGCGCGGTGGCGGCGGGCGCCAGGCTCAGCGCGCCGAACAGGAACAATGCGCCGGCCAGTCCCTGCCCCACGCCCCGCAATGCGTGCGCCATCGTCCTCTCTCCGATGTGATGCCGCGCAGGCTATCGAAGCTTTGGTCGCTTTTGGCGGCAAGCTTGTCCGTTTCGGAGACGGTTCTCGGGCGCCGCATTCCGCGCCTTTGGCGCAGCCCCTCCACCATTCGCTGCGCGAATGGTCCCCCTCACCGAGCGAGCTCGGGGAGGAATTCATGGGGCTCGGGTGAAGTCCATCGTCCAGTTGGTTTCCCAGGTCGCGCCGCCGTCCGCCGAGAGCGCCTGTTCCCAGCGCGGGGTGGCGGTGTCGGTGGCGAGCCAGAGGAAGCGCATGCGGACCGGGCAGCCGTCCAGAATGTCGTCGGCGTAGAAGCTGCCGATGCCGGCTTCGAAGCGGCCGATCACGGGCGCGTCGAGGGTGTGGGGGCTGCGGCCGTCGAGCCACCAGATCGCCCAGCTCGCGCCGGCCGGATCCCAGGAGCGCAGCGCGATCGCGCGGTAGCTGCCTTGCGGCAGATGGAGGAGATTGTCCTCGACATTGCCGTTGCCGCCGAGGATCGGGCGCTGCTCGCTGGTGCCGGCGAACGCTTCCCATTCGGTGCAGCCGGCGAGGCGCGCCTTGAGGCGGCGGTGCCGGACGGTCCAGCGGCCCTGCTGGAAATCGAAATCGCTGGGGTTGGACATGAGAGGCTCCGGCCAGGGTTGCCGGAAGTTCTCAGTTTGTTCCTGGCGCGTCAAGGGGCCCGCCGGCCCCTCCACCACTCGCTTCGCGGGCGGTCCCCTCCCCGAGACGAGCTCGGGGAGGAATTAGTGGACCTCAGTCGTGCTCGCGGTCGCCCTGGCCCATGTAGAGCTCGCGGCCGGTCTCGTTGTAGAGCTGCGACATCGCGGCCATGCCGGCTTCGGCATCCTCGGCGGCGAGGAAGCCTTCGACCGGCGCGTTCTGCTTCGCCGCGAACTCGCGCACTTCCTGGGTGATCTTCATCGAGCAGAATTTGGGGCCGCACATCGAGCAGAAATGCGCGGTCTTGGCGCCTTCGGCCGGCAGAGTCTGGTCGTGATACTTCTCGGCCGTGTCGGGATCGAGCGACAGGTTGAACTGGTCGCGCCAGCGGAACTCGAAGCGGGCGCGGGACAGCGCGTCGTCGCGGACCTTGGCGGCGGGATGCCCCTTGGCGAGATCGGCGGCATGGGCGGCGAGCTTGTAGGTGACGACGCCGACCTTGACGTCGTCGCGGTCCGGGAGCCCCAGATGCTCCTTGGGCGTGACGTAGCAGAGCATCGCGGTGCCGTACCAGCCGATCATGGCGGCGCCGATGCCGCTGGTGATATGGTCATAGCCCGGCGCGATATCGGTGGTGAGCGGCCCGAGCGTGTAGAAGGGCGCCTCGCCGCAGGCCTGCAGCTGCTTGTCCATATTCTCCTTGATCTTGTGCATCGGCACATGGCCGGGGCCCTCGATCATCACCTGGACGTCCTGCGCCCAGGCGCGCTTGGTGAGCTCGCCCAGCGTGTAGAGTTCGGCGAACTGGGCTTCGTCATTGGCGTCGGCGATGCTGCCGGGGCGCAGGCCGTCGCCGAGCGAATAGGCGATGTCGTACGCCTTCATGATCTCGGTGATCTCGTCGAACTTCTCGTAGAGGAAGCTCTCCTTGTGGTGCGACAGGCACCATTTCGCCATGATCGAGCCGCCGCGGCTGACGATGCCGGTGACGCGCTTGGCGGTGAGCGGGACGTAGGGCAGGCGGACGCCGGCATGGATGGTGAAATAGTCGACGCCCTGCTCGGCCTGCTCGATCAGCGTGTCGCGGAAGATCTCCCAGGTCAGCTCCTCGGCGATGCCGCCGACCTTCTCGAGCGCCTGGTAGATCGGCACGGTGCCGACGGGGACGGGCGCGTTGCGCATGATCCATTCGCGGGTGTCGTGGATGTTGCGGCCGGTCGACAGGTCCATGATCGTGTCCGCGCCCCAGCGGATCGCCCAGACCATCTTGTCGACTTCCTGCGCGACGTTCGAGGCAACGGCGGAGTTGCCGATATTGGCGTTGATCTTGACCAGGAAGTTGCGGCCGATCGCCATCGGCTCGGATTCGGGATGGTTGATGTTGTTGGGGATGATCGCTCGGCCGCGAGCGACTTCGTCGCGGACGAATTCCGGCGTCACATAGTCGGGGATCGACGCGCCGAAGTCCTGGCCGTCGCGGACATATTCCGCCAGGCGGGCGCGGCCGAGATTCTCGCGCTCGGCGACATATTCCATCTCGGGCGTGATGATGCCGCGGCGGGCGTAATACATCTGGCTGACATTGGCGCCGAGCTTGGCGCGCAGCACCTTCTTGCGGACATTGGGGAAGGGCTGGACGCCACCCGAGCGATCCGGGCCGAGCTGGCCGTTATCCTCGGGGCGGACTTCGCGCTGGGCGACTTCCTCGACATCGCCGCGGGCGCGGATCCAGGCGCTGCGCAGCTCGGGCAAGCCGGCCATGATGTCGATGCGCGCTTCGGGGTCGCTGTACGGGCCCGAGGTGTCGTAGACGCGGACCGGCGCTTCGCCCGAGCCAGGCTCGAGATGGATCTCGCGCATCGCCACCTTGAGCGGACCGACATGGATCTTCTTCGAGCCACGGATCGGGCCGGTGGTGACGGCGAGCTCGGTCTTGGCGGGGATGTCGGCCATCTTCTGTCTTCTCCAAATCGGGAGAAAACGGACCTCGGGTGAAGCGCCGCTCCCTCCCTACGCCGGTCTCAACCGGATCAGGTTCAGCGGGTCGAAGGCTGCAGCCTTCCTCTCAAGCGCGCATCAGCGCTCCCCCGGGGATGCGGCGGTATTAGGCGCTTGGTGGCAGCAGGTCCAGCGATGTTCAGAAGCTGTAGGCGAGGCCGACGCTGCCCAGCCACTGGCTGCGCGAGCCGGCGACGCTGGTGACGGGCGAGGCGCCGAAATCGCCAAGCAGCTTGCGGTAGGTGCCGCCGGCGAAGAGCTGGAGGCCGTGGGTGAGGTCGCCGGTGAGCGAGACCATCCCGCCCAGGCCTGCCGTCCAGTCCTTCCAGCCGCCCTCGGCATTATAGGCCGGCAGGCCGCTCGCCGCCGCGCCGGCGGGGGTGATGCTGAAATAGGCGTCGGCATAGCCATTCTCGACGCGAGTGGCCGAGAAGAAGGTGCCGACCATCGCCTTGCGGCTGAGCGGCGTGACATAGGTGACCGAGGGGACGAGCACGCCGGCATCGGTAGTGCCGGTCACGTCGCGGCGGTAGGAGACGCGGACGGCGAGCCGGTCATAGTCGCTGGTGACGATCCCGCTCTTGGCGACCCCGACGAACCCGCCGAGTTCGACCGCGGTATCGACCTTGCCGAGCGCCTTGATCCGCACATCCTCGATGCCCTTCACGCTGGAGCGGTTGAGGTTGACGTTGACCGTCGGGCCGAACTGGAGGTCGAGGCCGCCATCGCCCTTGTCGGGGATCAGATCGACGCTGAGCCGGGTGCCGGCAAGCTCGAAGGCGAAACCCCCGAGGCGGCCGATCGCGCCGGGCGCCGGGGCCCAGCGATAATCGTCCGAGCCCTCATAATCGGGCAAGGTAGCGACGCCGATGCCGACCGTGGCGTAATCACCCTCCTGCGCGGCGGACGCGCCGCGTCCCTGGGCGAAAGCGGGCGTAGTGGCGAGACAAAGCGTGGCGAGGAACGCAAGGCTACGGATACGCATGAACCGGGTTTCCCTGTATTAAAGGCGCGCAACGCTGTCCGCGCCGGCCCGGTTCCGGATGATTACTTGCTAATCAGCCGGTGTTGCTTTTGCGCACCTTGGCCGCACCGAAGCTTCCCAGCCGCGCATCTGTGCCGCACAGCCGGTCCCAATGGCGGAAGTACAGGCCGTAATTGCTGTTGTAGCGCTCGTGATGGCGCTGGTGGTGGCTGGCGGTGATCAGCCAGGCGCCCAGGGGCCCCTGCCAGATCCAGCGCGGCCAGATCTCCCAGCCCATGTGATTGGTGACGCCCATCACCGTCATGATCGTGAGCACCAGCCCGAGCGCGCCGACATGGATCGGGATCAGGAAAACCAGCGCCGGGATCACTACCGCGCCGGTGATCGCCTCGAGCGGATGAAAGCTCATCGCCGCCCAGGCCGTCGGTGGACGGCTGGCGTGGTGGACGGCGTGCATCCGGCGGAACAGCGCGGGGACGTGCATCCAGCGATGCGTCCAATAGAACCAGCTATCGTGCGCGAGCAGGTAGAGCAGCATCGATACCGGCAAATACCAGAGCGGGAAGGCGTGGAGGTCGGTATAGATCCGCGTCCAACCATGGTTGGCCCAGCCCCAGGCGACGACGCCGGCGGGCACGCCATAGATCGCCGCGGAGGCGAGGCTCCAGCCGATCTCGCGGCGGATCTGCCTGTCGAGGCCTTGGTAGAGCCCCGGGTGCTTGAGCCGCGTCGCCAGCGCGAAGCCGCCGCTCGCCAGCAGATAGCGGATGCCGACGATCAGCGTCATCGCGAGCGCGGAGAGGAGGATGGCGAGAAGCATCAGAGCCTTCCGGCGAGCCCGCCGGGATCATAGGCGAGGCCGTCACCGATCGCATCGATCGTCGGGAGGGTGCCGCCGGGCAGCCGCGTCCAACGGACCTTTTCCGCATCGCTATCGGTCGTGCCATGGGCAGTGCGCACCTTGCGCGTGAGATAGTTGATGCTGAGCGACGAGGTCTCGCCGCTGTTGCGCTGGACGTTCTCGACGTCGAAGCCAATCAGCCGAAGCGCGCCCTCGCGCCAGCGCAGCGTGAAGACGGTGCGCCCCATGCCCCAGCCGCCCGCACTCATGAACCGACCGAGCGTGACGACGACATTGCCGCGCACAATGGTGAGCCCGCCGCCCATCTCGCCATCGGACGAGAACCAGTCATCGGCGCAGGCATTGTCGCGGCGGGGCACCAGGCTGTGGTTCTGCACGACAAGGCGATAGCCGCCGCCGGGCTTTGCGAGCGCGACCCCGAGGATGCGCGGATTGGTGTCGATCGTCTCGCCGCAAAAGCCGCCTTCGTTCTTCAGGACATTGGCGGGGTCGGCCATGTGCAGCGCGAAGGCGAGATCGGGCCGGCCATCGCCGTCCAGATCGCCGGCGGCTTGAGTCTCCAGCGCCCAGCCCGCCGGCACGAAGCCCTGCGCGCCCGCGGCATCGGCGGCGAGAGCCGGATAGCGGACGTTCGGCAGATCATCCTGCGGAACCAGGACGAGCGCGGAGAGTAGAGCGGCGGAGATCATCCGCGCCTTCTAGACTGGTTCGCCGGCCGCGTCATCGCTGCCCGTTTTTTGGGCATCCTTTCGCATCTGCACAAAAATTTACCGCTGGGTAATATTTGATTGCGCGGGAATCCCGCGGAATCGTGGGATTCTTGCCCTTGGCACGCCCCTTGCTCCTGACTCCCCCGGGATAACCGCCAACGAGGGGGCGACATGAAGCTCATCATCGCCATCATAAAACCATTCAAGCTGGACGAGGTCCGCGAGGCGCTCACGGGCGTCGGCGTCGCGGGTATGACCGTTTCCGAGGTGAAGGGGTTTGGCCGCCAGAAGGGCCAGACCGAAATCTACCGCGGCGCGGAATACAGCACCAACATGGTGCCCAAGATCAAGATCGAGGTCGTCGTCGGCTCCGATCTGGCCGACCGGGCCGTGGAAGCGATCCAGGCCGCCGCCAGCACCGGCGCGATCGGCGATGGCAAGATTTTCGTCCTCGATGTCGGCCAGGCCGTGCGCATCCGCACGGGCGAAACCGACGAGACGGCGCTGTAAGATGGGGGTCCAGATGAAACTAGCGATGAAGATTGCCGCGGGAGCGGGGCTGGGCGCCCTGTTCGCCGCGATGCCGGCGCTGGCACAGGCGCCTGCCGCCGCCGCTCCGGTCGTGCCGACCGATGCGATGGTCAACAAGGGCGACGTCTCCTGGATGCTCGTCTCCGCGGCCCTGGTGCTGATGATGTCGGTGCCGGGCCTCGCGCTTTTCTATGGCGGCCTGGTCCGCACCAAGAACATGCTCTCGGTGCTGATGCAGGTGCTCACCATCGTCTGCGTCGCGGGCCTGCTCTGGGTGACCATCGGCTATTCGATGGCCTTCACCAATGGCGGTGACCTGAACCTGTTCGTCGGCGGCTTCTCCAAGGTGCTGATGAAGGGCGTCGATGCCAACACCTTCGCCGCGACCTTCTCGAACGGCGTCTATCTGCCCGAGACGACCTTCGTCGTCTTCCAGATGACCTTCGCGATGATCACCCCGGCGCTGATCGTCGGCGCGTTCGCCGAGCGGGTGAAGTTCACGCCGCTGATCATCTTCGTCGTCCTCTGGTCGATCTTCGCTTATTATCCGATGGCGCACATGGTGTGGTACTGGCCGGGCCCAGACTTCACCGCCGGCCTGCCGAACGACCATGGCTTCCTGTGGGGCAAGGGTGCGCTCGACTTCGCGGGCGGCACCGTCGTCCACATCAATGCGGGCATCGCCGGCCTGGTCGGCTGCCTCGTGATCGGCAAGCGCACCGGCTACAAGCAGGAGCCGATGGCGCCGCACTCGCTGACCATGACCATGATCGGCGCCTCGCTGCTGTGGGTCGGCTGGTTCGGCTTCAACGCCGGCTCCAACCTCGAAGCCAACAAGTTCGCCTCGCTCGCCTTCATCAACACCATGGTGGCCACGGCCGCTGCGGGCGCTGTCTGGGCGATCATCGAGCAGGTGGTGCACGGCAAGCCTTCGCTGCTCGGCGCAGCTTCGGGCGTCGTCGCCGGCCTGGTCGCCATCACTCCGGCCGCGGGCTTCGCCGCTCCGATGACCTCGGTCGTGCTCGGCGCGATCGCTTCGGTGGGCTGCTTCTTCTTCGTCACCACGGTGAAGAACAAGCTCGGCTATGACGATACGCTCGACGTGTTCGGCGTGCACTGCATCGGCGGCATCATCGGCGCCATCGGCACGGCCATCGTCGCCGATCCGGCGCTGGGCGGCCAGGGCTGGATGGACTTCACCGTGATCCCGGCGGTCGCGGGCAAGTATGACATGTCGGCGCAGCTGGTCACCCAGGCGACCGGCGTGGGCGTGACATTGCTGCTCTCGGGCGGCGTGTCGCTGATCCTGTTCCTGCTGCTCAAGTACACCATCGGCATCCGCCCGAGCGTCGAAGTCGAGATGGAAGGTCTCGACATCAACGCGCACGGCGAGCGCGCCTACAATTATTGACGAGATCGGACGCCGCGCACCTCTCCTACACAGCGCGGCGTCCAACCGAGGTTCCTCCTGCGGACGACTTGGGCCGGTGCGAAAGCGCCGGCCCTTTTTTCATATGCGGAGGGCAAGCCGTCCTTCCCCCTCTACCGCTTTGCGGGAGAGGATGCAGGGTTCAGCCCAGATCTTCCTTGATGAACTCGGCGCAGCGTTCGCCGATCACCATTGTCGGCCCGTTGGTGTTGCCGCCGATCAGCCGGGGCATGATCGAGGCGTCGGCGATGTAGAGCCCCTCCATGCCGCGCACCTTGAGGCGCGGGGTGACCACGGCGCCTTCGTCCGAACCCATGCGGGCGGTGCCGACCGGATGGTAGATCGTGTCCGCCCGGGCACGGATCAGCCGTTCGAGCGCGGCGTCGTCATCGAGGTCGATCGGGTAGCGGTCGCGGCCCTTGTACTGGGCGAGCTGGGGTGCCTCGAGCACGCGGTACATGGTCCGCACGCCCTGCTTCAGGGTCTCCATGTCGCGCGGGTCGCCGAGGAAATCGGGATCGATCAGCGGCGCGACGCGCGGATCGAGCGACTGGAGGCGGACGGTGCCGCGGCTCTCCGGGCGCAGCACACAGGCATGGCAGCTGAAGCCATGCCCGGCGACGGCGGCGCGGCCATGATCCTCGACGATGGCGATGAGGAAATGGAGCTGGATATCGGGCCGCGCCAATGCCGGATCGGTGCGCAGGAAGGCGCCACCCTCGGCATAGGGCGTGGTCATCGCGCCCTTGCGGGTGAGCATCCAGCGCGCGATCGCGCCGAGCGACTTGAGCGATCCCGCCGCCGAGCGGCCGAGGAAGAAGCTGCCCGGCGTCTCGAAGGCGGCGACATAGTCGACATGGTCCTGCAAGTTGCCGCCGACCGCGGGCCGATCGATCCGCACCGACAGGCCGCTCTCGCGCAGATGCTCGCCCGGGCCGATGCCGGAGAGCATCAGCAGCTGCGGGGTCTGGAACGCGCCAGCGGCGAGGACGACGGCGCGGCGGGCACGGATCTCGCGCGCAACGCCGTCGCGCTGATAGGCGACGCCCCAGACGCGGCCATCCTCGAACAGCACGCGCTCGACGGTAGCGTCGGTGAGGATCTCGAGATTCTCGCGGCGGGCCAGATAGGCGCGCGCGGCAGTCCAGCGCTCGCCATTCTTCTGGGTGACTTGGTAGAGGCCGGCGCCCGACTGGTGGGCGCCGTTGAAATCGTCGTTGCGCGGGATCTGGAGTTCGCCGGCGGCCTGGATGAACGCCTCGCTGCCGGGATGCGCCCAATGCTGGTCGCTGACCCAGAGCGGGCCCTTGTCGCCATGCCATTCGTCGGCCCCGCGCACATTGTGCTCGGAGCGCCTGAACCAGGGGAGCATCTCGTCCCAGCCCCAGCCGGGGCAGCCGAGATCGCGCCACTCGTCATAGTCGCGCTGGTGGCCGCGGACATAGAGCATCGCATTGATCGCGCTCGATCCGCCCAGGCCGCGGCCGCGGGGCTGGTAGCCGCGCCGGCCGTTCAGCCCGCGCTGCGGCACCGTCTCGAACGCCCAGTTGGTCGCGGGCGGCTGGAACGGAAGCATGCCGGGCATGCGCGTCTTGATGCTGGTGTTGCGGCCACCAGCCTCAAGCACGGCGACGCTGTACTTGAGGCCTTCGCTCAGGCGGCCTGCGACGGCGCTTCCGCCCGATCCTCCACCGATGACGACGATGTCGGCTGCTTCCACGCGACCCCCTGTTTTTGCCGCGCTTCCCAGCGCGCCTTTATCACTTCCGATGTATCGCGGCTGCCGTCGTGGCTCCAGCCCGGCGGCGCGAGCATATACCCGATTCGGGACTTCCAGTTCGGCGCTGCCCACACGTCCTTCGCGATGCCGGCCCATTCGTGGAAAGCGGCCCAGAACAGGTTGAAGCTGCCGAGATCCTTGACGATGCCGTAGCGGGGCAGGTCGTCGGCGCGCTCTTCCTCGAAGGTGCCTAGCCACTTGTCCCAGACGATGAAGACGCCGGCATAATTCCGGTCGAGGTAGCGCGGGTTGGTCGCGTGGTGGACGCGGTGGTGCGATGGCGTGTTCATCACCGCTTCGAACCAGCGCGGCATCCGGCCGATCACTTCGGTATGGATCCAGAACTGGTAGATCAGGTTCAGCCCCGCGACGAAGAAGATCATCGCCGGATGGAAGCCGATCAGGAACAGCGGCAGGCGGAAGAGGAAGCTCGCGCTGATGAAGCCGGTCCAGGTCTGCCGCAACGCCGTGGTCAGGTTATAATGCTGGCTCGAATGATGGATGACATGGCTCGCCCAGAACCAGCGGACGCGGTGCGCGCCGCGGTGGAACGCGTAATAGGCGAGGTCGTCGAGCACGAAGGCGAGGACGAACCAGTACCAGGCGAACCCGATGGTGAAGATGCGGAACTGATAGACCCCCATCGCGATCGCATAGACGAAGCCGGCGGTGAGCAGCCCCGCGATCGTGCTGCCCAGGCCCAGCCCCAGGCTGGTCAGCGTGTCCTTCGGGCAGAAGCGCTTGCGATCGCGCATCCGCGCGACGAACATCTCGGCGAGCACGAGCAGCACGAAGCCCGGAATGGCATAGTTGACCGGATCAGGCAGATGCACGGGCATGGCGCCTGCTTACTTCAATGTCAGTAGCCTGTCACGCCGCGGAGCAGCACGGCACCGAAGCGCCTGTCGCCGCTGTCGATACGCAGGCCCTCGGGCGTCGCTTCGCTGACGAGCGGCAGGCGAAGGTGCCGCGCCGCGACCCGGGCGCCGTGCATCTTGAGCAGCGCGACATCGCCGGCCTTGCCATGGACGAGCGCGGCCTTGCCGTCGCTGCCGAGCAGCGCCTCTCCCGCGTCGAAGCCGGAGATCATCCCCTCGGCGGTCTCACATGCTTCCTGCGGGCTGGCGATGGTGCCGCCGCGTCCCAGGCCGAGCACCCAGGCGACCAAAGTCATCACCAGGATCGAAGCGAGCGAGCCGCCGAAGATGACGAGCTGATTCACGCCTTGCCCGAAAGCTGGTCCAGCAGCGGGCGGATGCCCGAGATGTCATAGCCGGCTTGCGCTGCCTTGGCCGTGATCCCGGCCGGGTCCCCGCCCTTGCTTGCCTCGGCCAGCGCCCACAGATTGCACGAGCGCGTGCCCGAGCGGCAATAGGCCAGCACCGGGCCCTTCGCTTCCGCGAGGGCAGCGGCCATCGCCTCGACCTGGGCGGAGGAAAAGCCGGCATGGGTGACGGGGATAGCAGCATAGCCGAGCCCGGCCGCCTCCGCCGCGGCGCGGATCGCGGCGCCGCCGGGCTGGCCCATCTCCTCCTCGTCGGGGCGGTTGTTGATCACATAGGTGAAGCCCTGCTCGGCGAGCATCGTCATGTCCTCGGCCGCGATCTGCGGGGCAACCGAAATGCTGTCGTCGACGCGGCGCAAGTTGGTCATTGGCTTTCCACCTTCTGTGTTTCGAGGATCGGTTGGCTGGCTGCCCAGGCGGCGACCCGGCGTTCGGCAGCGGTTATGCCCTCGAGCACCGCCTGGGTGGCCGGGGCTTGGCAGCCCATGTCGTAGGTCAGGCTGGCGCCGTCCCAGCGGGCGGTGCCGTAAAATTGATCGGTGATCCGATCGCCGCATTCCATCTCGCGCCCGGCATGCGCCTCGCCCAGGACCAATAGCTTGCGGATCTCGGCGAAGCCAGCGCCGCCGGCGGAGAAGCCGCGCGTCACCCACTGCTTGGGCTGCCAGCCATCGGGCTCGGCCACAGTATAGCGGCCATTGCCCGCCGCATCGATCGTCCAGTGCGAGACCAAATGGCCCCAGCTGTTGCGGTTCATCGAGATGGTGGAGACCGCAGGCGGCACCTCGACATGCGGCGCGGGCGCACAGGCGCCCAGCAACAGGGCAGAGGCGAGTAACAGTCTCACGCGGCCTCGCGGATCACTTGCAGGAAGGCGTCACCATAAGCATCGAGCTTGCGCGCGCCAACGCCGGAGATGTTACCCAGCGCGGCGATGCTGCCCGGCCTCATCAGCGCCATGTCGCGCAGCACCGAATCGTGGAAGATCACATAAGGCGGCAGCCCGGTCTCCTGGGCGATCTCGCGGCGCTTGGCACGCAGCGCCTCGAACAGCGGGTTGCCGACCGGATTGTCCCCGCCCGCCTTGCTCCCGCGCCGGCGGCGCTCGCGCTTGGGGGGCAGGACGAGTTCGACCTTGGCGCCGCCCTTGAGGATCGCCTTGGCCTCGGGACCGAATTCAAGGCCGCCATGCTCATTGGCGCGCAGCGCGTCGCGCAGCAGCAGCGCGCGGGCGACGGGCTTGATCAGCGCGACCTCGTCACCCTCGACGATGCCGAACACCGAGAGCGCCTCATGCCCGTTGGTCAGGCTGCGATCGGTCGACTGGCCGAGCAATATGCTCTCGATATAGCCGACGCCGAACATCATGCCGGTGCGGAACACCGCGGAGAGGAATTTCTGCGCCGTCACCGTCACGTCGATCGCAGCGGGGGCATTGAGGCAATTGTCGCAATTGCCGCAGCTCTCCGGCGCATCATTCTCGCCGAAATGCTTGAGCAGGATGCGGCGGCGGCAGCCTGCGGTCTCGACCAGCGCGCCGAGTGCCGTCAGGCGCGTGCGCTCGCCGGGCTGCCGGGCTGGCTCGACTTCGCCGATCCGCTGGCGGGCGCGGGCGAAATCATCGGCGCCCCAGAAGAGATGCGCCACCGCCGGATCGCCGTCGCGCCCGGCGCGGCCGGTTTCCTGGTAATAGGCCTCGATCGACTTGGGCAGGCCGGCATGGGCGACGAAGCGGACATCGGGCTTGTCGATGCCCATGCCGAAGGCGACCGTCGCCACGACGACCATGTCCTCGCTCGCGACGAACGCCGCCTGGTTGCGGCGGCGGACATCGGGATCGAGCCCGGCATGATAGGGAACGACCCGGCGCCCCGTCTCGGTGGCAAGCTTCTCGGCGAGCTTCTCCACGCCGGCGCGGGTCTGGGCATAGACGATGCCGGGGCCCGGCGTTTCGGCGATCAGGTCGATCACCTGCCGCGTAGTGTTCTCGCGCGGGGTGATCGCATAGCGGATATTGGGCCGGTCGAAGCCGGCGACGATCAACCCGTCCTGCGGGATGCCGAGCTGCTCGAGGATGTCGGCGCGGGTATGCGCGTCCGCCGTGGCGGTGAGGGCGAGGCGCGGCACGTCGGGGAAGCGATCGAGCAGCGGACGCAGCAGGCGGTAATCGGGGCGGAAATCATGCCCCCATTCGGAGACGCAGTGCGCTTCGTCGATCGCGAACAGGCTGAGCTTGGCCTGGGTGAGCAGGTTGCGGAAGCCTTCGCCCGAGGCGCGCTCGGGAGCGATATAGAGCAGGTCGAGCTCGCCGGCGCGGAAACGCTCGATCGTCTCGGCGCGGTTGTCGTCGACCGATGTCAGCGTCGCCGCGCGGATGCCGACGGCCTCGGCGGCGCGGAGCTGGTCGTGCATCAGCGCGATCAACGGGCTCACCACGACGCAGGTGCCCTCGAGCATCACTGCGGGCAGTTGATAGGTGAGCGATTTGCCCGCACCGGTGGGCATCACCGCAAGCGTGCGATCGCCGGCGAGGACACGGCTAACCACCTGATCCTGGACGCCGCGAAATGCGTCGAAGCCGAATACGCGGCGGAGGGTTTCGGTGGGGGGAGCCATCACGGGCGGTTAGCGGGGGCGGGGTGCCAAAGTCGAGGCTATTCGCAGCGCGGGCGCCCGCCGTCCCAGCTTTCGAAGGCGAAGCCGGTCAGCTCAATCTTCTCGATCGCATAAGGCCAATGCTCATAGCTACGCTTGGTAGGGAGCAGCGTGCAGACGTCGGTGGCGTCGCTCTTGCCCTTCACCGTGATCCGCGCGCGATAGGCGACGACCTTGTCATAGCCATTGGTGAGCGCGAGCAGGCTGCCCTTGCCATTGCCCACCGGGAAGAAGCGCACCACCAGCTTGTTCGGCGCGATCGGTTCGGGGGGTATCCCGTCGGATTGCAGGTCGGCGGAATTGGGACCCATGGCGTTGGGGAACATCGCGGCGGCCGCCATGGCGATCACATGCGCTTCGAACGGCGAAGGCGCCCTGCCCTGCTGGCGTTCGGTGACGCGCGGCGTGCCATCGAGCGACAGCGAGACCGATTCGCCGATCGCAACGGTAACGACCGGCTGTTCCTGCGCCGCAGCCGGCATTGCCGCAACCATTCCCGCCATCGCCACGATTCCGACCGAATTGTGCATCGCTTTGCTCTCCCGCTGTTCCCGGCGAGTATCCGGCAGGGGCGACACCTGGGCAAGTGTGGTTTGCACCGACGCAGGGGCTCGCCTAGCCTCGCACCCCATGAACGCATTCCGCATCGGCCGACGCGGCCTGATCGCCGGGAGCGCCGCCGCGCTGCTCCCCTTGCCTGCCGCAGCGAAGGAGGATTGGCGCGCGCTGGGCGGCGAGGTGCGCGAGGCGATGCGCTGGGCGTGGCAGAACTATCGCGAGAAAGCCTGGGGCAAGGACCAGATCCTGCCGATCTCGGGCGGTGCCGAGAGCTTTTCGATCAAGGGGCAGCATGTCGGGCTGAGCCTGATCGAGGCGCTCGACACGCTGTGGCTGATGGAGCTGGATGCCGAGTTCAAGGACGGGGTGCACTGGATCCACGCAAACCTGGATTTCGATGTGGACGGCGAAGTCTCCGTGTTCGAGACGATCATCCGGCTGGTCGGCGGGCTGCTCTCGGGGTACCTCGCGGGCGGCGATCCGGTGCTGCTCGCCAAGGCGAAGGACCTGGCCGACCGGCTGATGCCTGCTTTCACCGCATCGCCGATCGGGTTGCCGCATCGCTACGTCAACCTCAAGACCGGCGCGCTGCGCGGGCCGGTGACCAACCCGGCCGAGATCGGCAGCTGCATCACCGAGTTCGGCATGCTGAGCCGGCTGACCGGGGACGCACGCTATTTCGACGCCTCGAAGAAAGCGCTGGTCGCGCTGTTCGAGCGGCGCTCGAAGATCGGGCTGATCCCCGACGCGGTCGATTGCATGACCGGGGAATGGAAGAGCCGGCGCGCGACGATCGGCCCGCCGTCGGACAGCTATTACGAGTATCTTTGGGATGGGTGGCAGCTGCTCGGCGACCGCGATTGCCTGGCCATGTACAAGGCGTGCACCGCAGCGATCCTCAAGCATCAGCGCAACACGCTGAACGGCGATTTGTGGTTCGTCGATGTCGATTTCGAGACCGCGGCGCGGATCAACTGGGAGCAGGACGAGCTTTCGTCCTTCTATGGCGGGCTGCTGGCACAAGGCGGCGACCGGGCGGTGGGCGAAGCCTATACGCGCAGCTGGGACAAGGTGCAGGCCAGGTACGGCATCCTGCCCGAGGGCTATGACCCGGAAAAGGGCGCGCCGACGTACAAGACCAATGCGTTGCGCCCCGAACTGGCCGATGCCGCGTTCAATCACTGGCTGCTCGACGGCAAGGAAGAATGGCGCACGCTGGTCGCCCGGCATTTCCGCGCGATGCAGCAATGGAACAAGGCGGCCTATGGCTATGCGGTGATGGCCGATGTCACCACCAAGGCGCAGGCGGATCATTGCCCGGGATATTGGTGGTCCGAGCAGATGAAATATTACTGGCTGATCTTCGCTGATTGCCGGCGCTTCGATTACCGGACGAACTATCTCTCGACCGAGGGGAATGTGCTGCTGGGGTTCAAGCGATAACAACCGTCATCCCGGCGAAAGCCGGGGCCCAGAGCCAAGAGCGACACGGCAGAGAAACCCTAGGCCCCGGCTTTCGCCGGGGTCACGGAAAGTTGCGCGAGCGTATCGCCCACAATTTTTCACCGCACCGAGCTTCCCCCCGCCCCTCCCATCGGCCAAAGCACCCTGGATGACTGTGCGCGTGGACATGGGGGTGGACGGCAAGGGCGATGCCGTGTCCATGGACCTCGAGGAGTTGCTGGCGACGCGTCTGCTCGTCCAGGGCAATTCGGGTTCGGGCAAGTCGCACCTGCTGCGCCGCCTGCTCGAACGCAGCGCCGGGCATGTCCAGCAGGTGATCATCGATCCCGAAGGTGACTTCGTCACGCTGAGCGACAAATACGGGCATATCTCGATCGAGGCGGCCGATTATTCCGAGCGCGAGATCGCGCGCTTCGCCACAAGGATCCGCGAGCATCGTGCCTCGGTGGTGCTCAGCCTGGAAGGGCTCGAGGCCGAGGGACAGATGAAGTGCGCCGCGGCCTTCCTCAACGCGATGTTCGATGCGCCGCGCGACCATTGGTACCCCGCGCTGGTCGTGGTCGACGAAGCACAGCTGTTCGCGCCGTCGGGTGGCGGCGAGGTTGCCGAAGACGTGCGGCGCGCTTCCCTCTCGGCGATGACCAACCTGATGTGCCGCGGGCGCAAGCGCGGCCTGGCCGGCGTGATCGCCACCCAGCGGCTGGCCAAGCTCGCCAAGAATGTCGCGGCCGAAGCCTCGAACTTCCTGATGGGGCGCACCTTTCTCGACATCGACATGGCGCGAGCCGCGGACCTGCTCGGCATGGAGCGGCGCCAGGCCGAGGCGATCCGCGACCTGGCGCGCGGGCATTTCCTGGCGCTTGGCCCCGCCGTCTCGCGCCGGCCGATCTCGGTGCAGATCGGCGCGGTCGAGACCAGCGCGCGCAGCGGCAGCCCCAAGCTGACCCCGCTGCCCGAGGCGCCCTCGGCGGAATTGAAGGACCTGCTGCTCGCGCCGGCCGAGCCCGAATGGACCCCACCCGCGCCGCCGACGCCGACCGCCGCGCCGCAACTCGCGTCGGACCGGTTGCTCGAGGCGCTGGCCCGCTCGACGCCCGCGCGCGAGGAAGTGCCGGACGTCGATCCCGAGGAAGCCGCGCAGAAGATCGCCGATGTGCTGCGCGACATCGTCGGCGACGCGGAAAGCAGCTATCGTTCGCCTTCAGTATTGTATCAGGACTTTCTGGTGCGCTGCCGGATGGTCGGGCTGGCTCGGCCACCACTCGATCTGTCCGCATTCGTCCGCCGGCTGTCGGCCGCGCGTGCCGGCATCCACGGCGACCCCGACGAGGAATGGGCGCAGGCGCTCGAAGCCGCCCGCGCGCTGCCCGACGATATGCTCGGACCGTTCCTGCTCGTCGCCCGCGCGGCGCGCGAAGGCGCCCCTTGTCCGAGCGACGGCGAGATCGCGGCGACCTATGGTACCAGCTCGCTGGGCCGCGCCCGCAGGCTGCTGCAATATATCGAGAGCCGCGAGCTGTTCGTGACGCGCACCGACCTTTCCGGAAAGCGCTCGATCACGATCCCGCAGCTCGGCTGGACCACCCAACCCTCCGAAGGCGGCTGAGGCCGGCTTTCCGCCACGCTCCCGCCGCCTTCGCGCAGGAGATTGGGCGAGGGAGGGTCCTTGATGAAATCCGTCGCGCTTGCCGCCATGCTCCTGCTCGCTGCCGATGGCGAGCGCATCGTCGCCGATGCGCCGGTGCCGGCCACCATTCAGGGTACCCGGGCGCAGCTGCGCATCGATCCGGGTGCCCCGTCGATGCCGGTGCTCAACCCCGATTTGGCGGAGAAGGCCGGGCTGCGTGCCGGCCCGTTCGGCACGATGGCGGGGATCGGGCCGGTGCGGGTCCATGGCCGCTCGGCAGTGGTGCGGCTGGACCTGGGACAGGGCGAGTTCAAGCGGCGCGTGACCTGGTTCGACGCCCCCTATGCCGCGGACGCCGATGGCACGATCGGGCCCGGCGGCCTGCCCGATGACCGCATCCGCTTCGTCCTGCGCGCCGACGCGCCGGGCGAGCGGCGGATCGCGCTGCCGCTCGCCGATTTCGGCTATCTCGGCATGGGCAGCGAGATGCAGGTCGGCACGCAGAAGATCCGCATCCTGTTCGCGCTCGCCCGTACCCGGACGATCGCCACGGCGGCAGCCGGCGCTGCGATCGCCGCAGCACGGGATGGCAGCTTCACCGGTGCGGGCGAGACGATGCCGATCCGGTTGGGCGTGCAGCGGCCGGTGCGCGCCGTGACGCTCGCGCGCCCGCTTGCCATTGGTCCGCTGGCGCTCGACCGGCTGTTCGTGCGGACCAGCGACTTCGGCAGCGCCGCGGCGATCCGCGACGCCGACGCGCCCGAAGCCGATCCCGACGAGATCGTCGTCACCGGCGCCAAGCCCAAGGGCAAGCAGCGCTATCTGCTTGAGATCGGCCGCGATGCGCTGGCCGGCTGCTCCTCGATCCTCTTCGACAAGCCGGGAAAGACGGTGACGCTCAGCTGCCGCTAGCCACGCGCCGCAGCCAGGCTTCGGTGACGTCGACATGCGTCAGCGGGAGCATGTGGCCGCCGTCGAGATATTCGACATGGCCGTTCTGGACGTCGGAGGCAGTCTTGCCGCCGTGCAGTTCGGGATCGAGCAGCGCATCCTGGCGGCCATAGAGGATGGCGACCGGCATGCTGATCTCGCCATAGCGGCCCGCCTGGGCGTTCACGCCTTCGGGTGCCTTTTCTAGTTCGTAGCAGCCCATCTGGAAGCTTGCCGGCCGGATGGCGAGCGCGCCGCCAGCCCGAATCGCGAAATCCTCCGGCACCGGATCGGGCGCGAAGATCGCCACGGTCTTGGCCTTGCCGGTGCGCATCGAAAGCGGCACCGCGATCGTCCAGGCGATCGGCGGGCGGAGCCAGGCGGGGACGACCAGGCCCTTCAAGGGCTCGGGCGGGGTATCGACCGGCTGGGTATAGGGGGCGATCAGGCCGAGGCCGCGGACCAGGTCCGGATGGCGCAGCGCCAGGGCCAGGCTCACCGCGCCGCCCATCGAATGGCCGACCAGCAGCGGTTTATCGAGGCCGAGCGCACGGATCGCAGCGGCGATGGCATCGGCCTGGCCCGGAATGTCGAGCCTGGGGCCGGTGAGCGTGGAATAGCCCCAGCCGGGGCGGTCGATCACGATCACCCGGTGGTCGGTGGCGAGCTTGCCGGCCAGCGCATAGGTGAAGACGCGCAGCTGGCTCATGATGCCGTGGATCATCACGATCGCCGGCGCGTCTGCCGCGCCCATCTCGACGACATGGACGCGCACGCCGGGCACTTCGACCTGCCGCCCGTCCATCGGCACCCAGCGCTCGACTCCGCGCGAGACATAGGCGGACCAGAGGACGAGCGCCGCGACCACGACCGCCAGCGCAACCAAGAACCAGATCATTGCCCCTCCTATTCGGCGGGGACCTCCTCGCCGCCTTCGGCCGCGCGCTCCTGCGCCTGCCGTGCCCACATCTCGGCATAGAGACCCTGTTTGCGCAAGAGCTGGGCGTGCGTACCCTGCTCGGCGACGCGGCCCGCCTCGAGCACGACGATGCGATCGGCATGGACCACCGTCGAGAGGCGGTGCGCGATGACGATGGTGGTGCGGCCATGCTCGATCGCCTCGAGCGTCGCCTGGATATCGGCCTCGGTCCGGCTGTCGAGCGCGCTGGTCGCTTCGTCGAGGATCAGGATCGGCGGGTTCTTCACCAGCGTCCGGGCGATCGCAACGCGCTGCTTTTCACCGCCGGAGAGCTTCAATCCGCGCTCGCCCACCCGTGTCTCGAAGCCCTGAGGCAGCGCCTGGATGAAGCCGGCGATCGCGGCACCGCGGGCGGCCGACGCGATCTCGTCACTGCCCGCGCCTTCGCGGCCATAGGCGATGTTGTAGCCGATCGTGTCGTTGAACAGCACCGTGTCCTGGGGAACGATGCCGATGCTCCCGCGCAGCGACGATTGGGTCACGTCGCGGATGTCCTGCCCGTCGATGGTGATGCGGCCGCCGGTGACGTCGTAGAAGCGGTACATCAGCCGGGCGAGCGTCGACTTGCCGGCGCCCGAGGGACCGACCACCGCGACGGTGCTGCCGGCCGGGATATCGAGATCGATGCCCTTCAGGATCTCGCGATCCGGATCATAAGCGAAATGCACGCCCTCGAAGCGGACATGCCCGCTGGCGATGGCGAGCGGCACTGCATTGGCTGCATCCTGCACCTCCGCATTGGCATCGAGCAGGTCGAACATCGCGCCCATGTCGATCACGCCCTGGCGAATGGTGCGATAGACCCAGCCGAGCATGTCGAGCGGGCGGAAGAGCTGGCTGAGCAGCGTCGAGACCAACATCACGTCACCCGGCGTGAAGCGTGCCTGCGACCAGCCATAGACGATCAGCGCCATGCCCGCGCCGAGCATCGTGTTGGTGATCACTGCCTGGCCGATATTGAGCCAGGCCAGGCTGTTCTCGCTGACCGTCGCCGCCTTGGCATAGGCAGTGACCGCATTCTCGTAGCGGGTGGCCTCGCGCTCCTCGGCGTTGAAATATTTCACCGTCTCGAAGTTGAGCAGCGAATCCACCGCATGCGCGACCGCGCCGGTGTCGAGATCGTTCATCTTCTCGCGCAGCTTCGAGCGCCAATCGGTCACCATGCGGGTGAAGCCGATATAGACCACTACCATCGCCACCGTGCCGGCGATCAGCCAGGGATCGAACTTCACCCAGAAGATGCCGATGACGAGCACCAGTTCGAGGATCGTCGGGGCGATGTTGAACAGCAGGAAATAGAGCATCGTATCGATGCTCTTGGTGCCGCGCTCGACGGTCTTGGTGACGGCGCCGGTGCGCCGCTCCAGGTGGAAGCGCAGGCTAAGCTGGTGAAGGTGGCGGAAGACGTCGGCGGCGAGACGGCGAGTCGCGTCCTGCCCCACCCGCTCGAACACCGCGTTGCGAAGGTTGTCGAACAGCACGGTGCCCAGCCGCGCGAGCGCATAGCCGGCGACCAGCGCGATGACGAACCAGACCGCGTCGCGCGAGCCGCCTGCCATCGCATCGATCGCGCCCTGGAGCGCGAACGGGGCGCCGAAGACCTGGACCAGCTTCGAGCAGACCACGAGCAGCAGCGCGATGACGATGCGCGCGCGAAGCCCCGGCGCGTGGCGCGGCCAGAGATAGGGAAGGAAACGCCGCAGCGTCGCGAGCATCGGGCGCTCGCCGGCGGGTGCATCGGGTGTGGAAGCCATTGCCGCTAAATTGGGGCTCCTGCCGTCACGATGCAACGGTTGGCCGCCGCGCGTGTTGTTAACCTTTGGAAGGACGCGGCGAATGGATCAGGTCTTCTATCTCTTGGCGATCATGGGTTGCAGCGACGACAACATCGATTGTCGGCAGAAACGGATCGAGCCGGCACGCTACACAAGCTATGCCAGCTGCCAGGAGGCGATGGCCGGCGCGCTGCAGCGCAACACCGATCTCGACTTCCCGGTGATCGCCGGCGCCTGCCAGCGCCAGACCCCGGAAATTGCGCGCCAGGCTGCTCCGAAAGCGGACGGCAAAGGCCGCTAGCACCTCCCTCCCATTTCAATTATGTTGCAGATGCGAAACTGTTCCGGGGGGAAACGGAATGAAGCAACTGCTTGGGTTGGCAATCGGCCTGGTCGTGGGCGGGGCCGTCATCTTGGGTTTGAACTGGCTGGGCGCCCGATACGCGCTTCCTGATAATTTCATCGCCGACACGCCGCAGGCGGCGGTGGTTGGAGGCTGGGCGCTGGGTGCGCTTGCCGGCGGGGTGGCAGCGGTGCGCCTGGGCGAGTGGCCAATCAGCGGCTGGATCATCGCGGCAATCGGCGTCGGCTATGCGCTGGCGAGCAGCCTGATCAGCCCCCATCCGCTATGGATGCAGATCGCGGCGGTTGCGGCACCCTTGCTTGCCGGCGTCGTGGTTTCGGGAGTGGCGCGGCCCGCTTAACGCGCCGGATTATCTGGGCCGCGTCCAAAGATCGGGATCGCGGGGCATGGCGGGATAGCGGTCCCGCCTACGCAGCGCCTGCCACCAGGACCGGGCGATCCAGCGGAGCTTCTCGAAGCGCGACGTGGTGACGCGGTGATCCCAGGCACGCTCGCCGCGCGCCAGGACCTTCAGCGCGATATCTCCATAGATGCCGGCCGCGGCGAGCACCGCCCAGGCCGAACGGAAGCCGAGCGCAGGCGTGCCTGCCCTCGCGCTCTCCGCATAGTCCGCCGCGCCGCTGGTCAGCCGCATCGCGAGCACGGCGAGGCGCTGGCGGAAGGGCGGCTTCATGTGCTGGCCCGGTGGGATATCCATCTCTGTCAGCCAGTCCTGGGGCAGATAGCAGCGGCCCATCCGGTCATCCGCCTCGATATCGCGGGCGATATTGGCGAGCTGGAAGGCGATGCCGAGGTCACAGGCGCGGTCTAGAGTCGCTTCGTCCTCGGGCGAGACGCCCATGATCACCGCCATCAAGCAGCCGACGGCGCCGGCGACATGATAGGCGTAGCGATAGAGGTCGTCCTCGTGGCGCGGCCCCCATTCGGCGGCGTCGAGGGCGAAGCCATCGACCACGTCCCAGATATAGCGGTGCGGAAGATCGGCTTCGGCAGCGACGATGCGCAGCGCGTCGAAGGCGGGATCGCCGATCCATTGGCCCGCCAGCGCCGCTTCCGTGAGCAGCCGGATGCGGGCGAGGCCGGCCTCGGGATCGGCATCGCTGGCGTCATGGCCGAAATCCTGCCCGTCAGCGAGATCGTCGCAGGCGCGGCACCAGGCATAGAGCAGCCAAGCGCGTTCGCGGGTCTGCTTGTCGAACAGCTTGCTGGCAGCGGCGAAGCTGCCCGAGCCGCGCGCAATCGCTTCCTGCGCCGTCGCGACAATCGCGGCACGCGAAGGAAGCAGCCCGCTCACAGATCGTCGCGCTTCATGCGGACGATCGTCTCGATCGGCTGGGCGGCGGCCATCTTGTCGAGCAGGCCCTCCAGCGTCGTGTCGACGATCAGCATGTTCTGGTGCTGCGGGCGGACAAAGCCGACCGCGCCCATATGCTCCCAGAAATCGACGAGCTTGTCGTAATAGCCGGCGATGTTGAGCAGGCCGACCGGATCGCTGTGATAGCCGAGCTGGGCCCAGCTCAGCGCTTCCCACAATTCATCCATCGTGCCAGTGCCGCCGGGCAGGTTGACGAAGCCGTTCGCCAACTCGGTGAAGCGCGCCTTGCGCTCGTGCATCGTGCCGACGACGTGGAGCTCGGTGCAGCCACGATGCGCGACTTCGGCATTGACCAGCAGCTCGGGGATGATGCCGATCACTTCGCCGCCGGCCGCCAGCGCCGAATCCGCCACCGCGCCCATCAGCCCGAGCTTGCCACCGCCATAGACGACACCGATGCCGCGCTCGGCCAGCGTGCGGCCGACATGGCGCGCGGCCTCGATATAGACGGGGTCGGCCGGGGTGGCCGAACCGCAATAGACTGCGACGCGCTTCATTTCTCGATCTTCCCGATGCCCATGGTTCGGCCCGCCTTCGGCCAGAACGCGTCGTGGGGCAAGCCGGTCACTTGCCCTCTCCCAGCATCAGCCCCGCGGTCGCCTTGGCGCTGCCGACCACGCCTGGGATGCCGGCGCCCGGATGCGTGCCGGCACCGACGAAGAACAAATTGTGGATCGCGTCGTCGCGGTTGTGGGTGCGGAACCAGGCGCTCTGGGTGAGGATCGGCTCGAGGCTGAAGGCAGACCCCAGATGCGCGGCGAGATCGTCGCGGAAATCGGGCGGCGCGTAGCTGAACCTGGTGACGATCCGGTCCTTGAGATCGGGGATCAGCCGGCGCTGCACTTCGGCGAGAATGCGCTCCTCCAGCACCGGGCCGACTTCGCTCCAGTCGGCCGGGAACTTGCCGAGATGCGGCACTGGGCACAGCGCGTAGAAGGTCGAATGGCCTTCGGGCGCCATCGAGGGATCGCTGGCGCTGGGGTGATGGAGATAGAGCGAGAAATCCTCGCTCAGCACGCCATTGTCGAAGATGTCGGTGAGCAGGCCCTGATAGCGCGGGCCGAACAGGATCGAATGGTGCGCGATGTTCGGGAAGGTACCGCGCACGCCGAAATGGACGACGAACAGCGAAGGCGAGAAGCGCTTGCGCTGGAGGCTTTGCGCGGCGCGCTGGCTCGAGCGCGAACCCTTGAGCAGGTCGCGGTAGCTGTGGACGACATCCGAATTGCAGGCGACGGCATCAACTTGCAGTGCGTATCCGCTGGCGGTGCGCACGCCGGTGACGAGATCGCCCAGCGTGTCTATCGCGGTGACCGGATCGCCCAGGCGCAGCTCGCCGCCCAATCGCTCGAAATGGCGGACCATGGCGGCGACGAGCTGGTTGGTGCCGCCCTCCGCCCACCAGACACCGCTCTTGCGCTCGAGCTGGTGGATCAGCGCGTAGATCGAACTCGCGGTCATCGGATTGCCGCCGACGAGCAGCGTGTGGAAGGAGAAGGCCTGGCGGAGCTTCTCGTTGCGGATGAAACTGGCGACCTTGGAATAGACCGAGCGCCAGGCGCCGTACTTCGCCAGCGCGGGCGCGGCGCGGACCATCGACATGAAGTCCTGGAACGCGACATGGCCGAGCTTCACATAGCCTTCCTCGTACACGCCGGCGGCATATTCGAGGAAACGGCCGTATCCGGCGACGTCCTGCGGCTCCAGCCGCGCGATCTCGGCGGCGAGCTGGTGATCGTCGTTCGAATAGTCGAAACGCGTGCCGTCGGGCCAGGACAGCCGATAAAAGGGCGTGACCGGCTTCAGCTTCACGTCGTCCGACATGCGGTGGCCGGAAAGCTGCCACAGCTCCTCCAGCGTCTCGGGCGCGGTGATCACGGTCGGGCCGGCATCGAAGGTGAAGCCGTCCTTTTCCCAGAAATAGGCACGGCCGCCGGGCTTGTCGCGCGCCTCCAGCACTACCGTATCGACGCCCGCCGATTGCAGCCGGATCGCGAGCGCTAGCCCGCCTAGGCCGGCGCCTATTACTGCCGCACGTTTCACTGGAAAGACCCCCGAATTGCCGCAACCGCCTTGCCGATCGGAACGGGTGGCTTGCCGGAAACGATCCGCAGCTGATCGAACAGGGTGGAGTGCCCGGCATAGAAGCGCCCGATCAGCTGGGGATCGAGCTGGTAGAAACGCTGGAGAATGCGGTAACGCTCCTGGGGTTCGGCGGCCTTGAACAACATGGCGGCCAGCATGCGGTAGAAGCGGCGGCGGCGCCATGTCGATCGTGCGAAATCGTGGAGAAGCCGGTGGAGCGCGGCGCCGCTCAGGTCGCTTGCCGCGGCGACGAGCGTGGCGGTGCGCACCGCGTCGGGCAGCGCATAGCTGGTGAGCGGGTGGAACAGCCCGGCGCGCGCACCCGCCTTGGCGACCTTGTTGCCGCCGGCCTGCCAGTAGGATTCGAAATCGCCTCCCATCACCACGGGAAGCGCGCCGCCTTCTTCGCGGACGATGCGGTACACCTGCCAGTTGCTGGTTTCGGCATAGGCATCGAGACGCGTGCCGAGCGTTTCGGGATCGAGATCGGGGGTGTCGCTGTAATAGGTGTCCTCGACGAAGACACAGGTGGGCGAGAAGGGCAGCGCATAGACGAAGCGATAGCCGTCCACTTGCTCGACCTTGGCGTCCATGATCATCGGGCGCTCGAGGTCGTGCGCCGCCGCAAGCTGGAGCTCGCGGCCATAGAATTTCTGCCAGCCGCAATTGAGCGCGGCCATGTCGGCCACGCCGCGGCAATCGATCACGCCCTTGGCCTCGATCCGATCGCCATCGGCGAGGACCACGGCGTTGGGGCTGGCGGCAAGCACCTTGCGCCGGGTCATCACCGCCTGTTCAGGCAGATCGGCGCGAACGACCTGGTCGAGCCGGCGCGATTCGATCGAATAATAGCCCTGCCGCAGCGTGCGAGAGACTTCGGGAAAGGCGACGTCATAGCTGCGCCAGCCATGACCGATCAGCGGCGCGGTGAGCCAGCGGTCCGCCGCCGCGATATCGGTGGCGAAGAACGACCATAGATGATTGCCGCCGATCCGGCTGCCGCCTTCGATGATACGGACATCGCAGTCCGGACGCTTCCGGCGCAGCGCGAGCGCGATCAAGCCGCCGGCCAATCCCCCGCCGACAATCGCCACGTCACAGTTGATCGTTGCGGGCATGCGCCGATGCCTAACCCAGCGATTCGCACGATTCCAACAAAAATACCCCTTCCGTACGAGACGGAAGGGGCAGGTGTGGCGGGAGCGGCGATGATGCGGCCGCACCCGGAGGCTGAAATAAGGTCAGGCGGCCTTGAGCAGCGGCCATTCGGCGGCCATCGCGCGCGCCACGGCCGGGCGGGCGCGCAGGCGTTCCCGGTACGCCGCAAGCACCGGCCAGTCGGTGATCGGCACCTTGGTGAATTCGCTCCAGTTGAGCACGGCGAGCAGATAGGCATCGGCCACGGTGAAGCGATCGTCGAGGAACTCACGGCCCTCGAGATGCTTCGACAGCACCGCAAAGGGCTTGGCATGCCGGGCGCGGGCGGCGTCCTGATCGGCCTCACCATAGCCCTTGCCGAGGATCGGCATATAGACTGCCTTGTGCAGCTCGGTCGCGACGAAGTTAAGCCAGGCGAGCATGCGGTAATGCCCGTCGGAAAAGCCGGTGAAGCTCAGCGCCCCCTCGGGCGCCAGCTCGGCGATATAAGTAAGCACCGCCGGCCCTTCGGTGAGGACGAAGCCGTTCGCGGTCTCGATCGCCGGGACATAGCCCATTGGCGAGATCTCGGTGAAGTCGCGCCCATCGGGCAGGCGCAGATCCTTGGGCACCTGGACGAATTCGGCATCGAGCCCGGCTTCTTCCAGCGCGATACGCGCAGCGAGCGAGCAGGCGAAAGGAGTGAAATACAACTTCATGGCGAGTCTCCCTTGTATTTTGTACGATCTCGCACTAAATTGAGTGGGTCAAGGAATATAATGCGAAACGATACAAAAATAGCCCCGCGGGGACGCGGACGGCCGCGCAAGTTCGATGAGGACGCGGTGCTGCGCGCCGCGCTCCAGCGCTTCCGCACGCTCGGCTATTCCAACACCTCGCTCGACGACCTGGCCGAGGCGACGGGAGTCAACCGGCCGAGCCTCTATGCGACGTTCGGGGACAAGAAGGCGCTGTAC
Source organism: Sphingomonas sp. GW821-FHT12D09 (assembly GCF_058807215.1). Lineage (NCBI taxonomy): Bacteria > Pseudomonadati > Pseudomonadota > Alphaproteobacteria > Sphingomonadales > Sphingomonadaceae > Sphingomonas > Sphingomonas sp. GW821-FHT12D09. The sequence goes on from NZ_JBXAQL010000003.1 coordinate 467,268, forward strand.
CTGGCCGGCCTCGCGCGCACCCATGCCAGCGTCGACGCGACCTTCGCGACGCTGTACAAAGCTAAGTTCCCGCCCGAGAAGATGCTCAAGGCGCTGTTCCTCGGCGCGCTCGAAGGGTTCCTGACTGGCGAGGACGGGCCTTCGGGCTGTATCGCGGTGAATACTGCGGCGACCGAGGCCGTGACCGATCCCGAAATCCGTGCCGCACTTGCCGGTTTCGTCGCGCTGCAGGACGCGTGGATCGAGAAATTGATGCTTGAGGCGGGGAGCGAGGATCCGCGCGGCGATGCACAGATCGCGTCCTCGGTGATCCATTCGCTGAGCACCCGCGCCCGCGCCGGCACGCCGCGCGCCGAGCTGATCGCGATCGCCAAGAAGGCGACGGCGCTGCTGCTGGGCTAGGCCGCCGCCTCCACGATCGCGCGAGCACGATCCAGGTCCTCCTCGTCGACCATCACCCGCACCGGGATCAGCAGATACGAGCCGTCGGCGATGCTGGCGCCGGCATCGAACACGAAGCTGGGGATCTCCTCATCCTCCAGCCGCCCCTGGACGATGAAGGCCAGCTGCCGATCGAAGCGGCCGAGTTCGACAAGTGCCATCAGCCGGGCTCCTGGGTGGGGTTGCGGACGGGAAGCCCGTCGATGCTATGGGTGCGCACCGCATATTTGGCGAAGCGGACTTCGGGATCGTGGCCCGCATGATATTTGCTGAGCGTCTCGCGCTCGCGTTCGAAGCGCATGTGCGGCACGCCCCAGCCGCACGCGGTCTGGACGCTCTCCACTCGCATGTCGAAGATCTGGCGGGTGCCAGGCAGCAGCGCGAAATGCCCGGCCAGCGCCGCCCAGCCCGCATCCTGGGGCAGCACCGGCACGCCCCGGCCATAGAGGCGCAGGATCAGGGCGGGGTTCTCGAAGGCGCAGAACAGGATGGTCACGCGCCCGTCCGCGACGAGATGCGCGTGCGTCTCGTTGCCCGATCCGGCGACATCGAGCCAGGCGACACGGCTCGGACCGAGCACACGAAAGCTGTCCATGCCCTTGGGGCTGAGATTGATCCGGCTCTCCGCCGCGGCGGTGGCGACGAAGAACATCGGCTGGCGCGTGATGAAGGCCGCCTGTTCTTCGTCGATCGCGTCGAAGAATTTGGCCATGGCTAGACCGCCCGGGGCTTGCGCGGCACGCCCGGCATGCATTCGAGATGGGCGCGGTCCCAATGGCCGAGGTCTGCGGCGGCGTCATAGGTAGCGTGGAGGAAACCGAGCAGCATCGCCCGAGGATCGTCCGCCACTCGGACCGCGTCATAGTCGAGCAACCATTCGCCGAGACCGGTGTCGAAATAGGCGGGCGCAGGCACTTCCGCATCGGCATAGCCGGCCGGCGCGGGATAACCATAGGCGTAGAAGGCGGGCTTGGGGAACGCGTCGCTGCCTGGCCAGAAGCCGACACTGGCCTCCTCATGGCTATAGGCCTCGCAGGTCACCGCATCGGGCAGGCCCGGGAAGCCGCCGGGATGCTTGGGCGCCGTGCGGCCCGAAAAGCGGGTGACCGCGAGATCGAAGCTGCCCCAAAAGAAATGCACCGGGCTCGCCTTGCCGAGGAAACCGGTGCGGAATTGCTGGAAGACGCGGTCGATCCACAGCAGGGCGCGGTGGAAATCGCGCACCGCCTCGCCGTCCCAGGGACGCTCGGCGGTGTCTTCGGCGAAGGGGATCGCGTCGGGTAGCTCGCTGGGGGTGCCGTTGATCGCCACCGGCGTGCCGAGCGCGGCAAGCGCCCCGATCAGCGCGGCGTGGAAATCGGCGATGCTGCCCCGCGCGAGTGGGAGCGTTGCCTCGCCGCCAGTGTCGGTAGAGAGGCGCACCTCGCTGGCAAGCAAATCGAGATCGAGCTGGAGCGTCGTGTCATCGCACGGGATCGGGCCGGTGGTGAGGCCCCAGGCCATGGGATAGAGCACTACGTGCCAGCTATGATTGAGCCAGGGCGTCTGGGCGAGGCGGACCTTGCCGATGATCTGGGTGATCAGATGCAGATGCTGCGCGGTTTCGCGCCAGCGGGGCCAGTCGAGCTCGGGGAGTGTCATACCGACTCCTTGACGCGCATAAACCATGCGCATAATTTCTGCGCATGAAGCATGATGCTCTTTCCTCCGGCAAGCGCAAGGCTGTCAATCTCTCGCTCGACACCGGCGTGGTCGCCGCGGCGCGCGAAGCTGGGATCAACCTGTCGCAGATTTGCGAGGCGGCGCTGCGCGATGCGGCAAAGGCCGAGCGCGACCGGCAATGGGCTGAAGACAATCGCGAGCGTATAGAGGCCTGGAACGAGTGGACCGAGAAGAACGGGCTGCCGCTCGCCAAATATCGCATGTTTTGATGGCGCAGTACGATGTCCATCCGATCGGCGGCGACGCGCTCGTCATGGATTGCCAGGCCGACACGCTGTCCCACCTCGAAAGCCGTGTAGTAATACCTCTACTGCGGCGCGATGAAGCTCCCCCTGCGACCGATTTCCTGCATCCCATCCTAAACGTGAATGGCGAAGCACTGATTCTGGCCACGCAACTGATAACGGCGGTTCCGAAAAGCGAGCTCGGCCGGCCGGTAGCTTCCCTCGCCGATGCCCGCCACGCAATCGTTCGGGCAACCGATTTGCTGCTTACAGGCTCCTGAGCAGCAACTCCGATCGGGGGCCGAGCGGAGGCGACGCCCGACCCATCTCACGCCGCGGTACCGCCCACCGTCAACCCATCCACCAGCAAGGTCGGCTGGCCGACCCCGGCCGGCACGCTTTGCCCGCCCTTGCCGCACATGCCGACACCTTCGTCGAGCGCGAAGTCGTTGCCGATGCCGGTGACCCTGCCCAGCACACTCGGCCCGTCGCCGATCAGCGTCGCGCCCTTGATCGGAGCGCCGATCCTGCCGTTCTCGATCAGATAGGCTTCGGTGCAGGAGAAGACGAACTTGCCCGAGACGATGTCGACCTGGCCGCCGCCGAACGACTTGGCGAAGATGCCCTTCCTGACGCGGCTCAGCAGCTCGGCGGGATCGTCCTTGCCGCCCTTCATGAAGGTGTTGGTCATGCGCGGCATCGGCGCGTGCTGGAAGGATTCGCGGCGGCCATTGCCGGTGGGATCGACGCCCATCAGCCGGGCGTTCAGCCGGTCCTGCATATAGCCCTTGAGGATGCCATCCTCGATCAGGATGGTCTCGCGCGTCGGCGTGCCTTCGTCGTCGATCGACAGCGATCCGCGGCGATCCGTCAGCGAGCCGTCATCGACCACGGTGACGCCCGGCGCCGCGACACGCTCGCCGATGCGGCCGGAGAAAGCGGACGTGCCCTTGCGGTTGAAGTCGCCTTCGAGGCCGTGGCCGACCGCTTCGTGAAGGAGCACGCCGGGCCAGCCGGGGCCGCACAGCACGGTCATGTCGCCGGCGGGCGCATCGACCGCGTCGAGATTGACCAGCGCCTGGGCAAGCGCCTCGTCGATCGCGCGGTTCCAGGTCTCGGGCTGGAAGAGATTGTCGTAGAGCGTACGGCCGCCAAGCCCGAAGCTGCCGGTCTCGCGCCGGCCATTCTGCTCGACGACGATCGAGACGTTGAGGCGGACGAGCGGGCGGACGTCGGTGGCGATGAAACCGTCGGGCCGGACGATCTCGACCACGCTCCACGAGCCGGTGAGCCCGACCGAGACTTGTGCCACGCGCGGATCGCGGGCGCGGGCGGCTGCATCGATCGACTGGCACAGGTTCACCTTGTCGGCGAAGGGCACGAGGTCGAGCGGGTCGGCGTGCGTGTAGAGATGGCGGTTATTGCCCTGGGGCGGCGGCGCCTTGCCGGCCTTGCCCGGCTCGATCAGCGCCATCGTCTCCGCGGCACGGCGAATCGCGGCGGGCGAGATCTCGTTAGCGTGTGCAAATGCAGTCGTCTCGCCCGAGACCGCGCGCAGGCCGAAGCCCGATTGCGTATCGAACGAGGCGGTCTTCAGCCGGCCATCGTCGAAGCCGAACGCCTCGGTCTTGCGGTACTGGAGATAGAGCTCGCCGTCCTCGGCGCTGGCCAGCGCTTCGGCGGTGAGTTTCGCGGCGGTCTCGGGATCGAGGCTGTCGCGGTAGATATAGCTGCGCGGATCGGACGGGATGCTCATCCCACCGATATAGGACGCTTAAATGCTGGCGCCAGCCGGATGATCGGGAAGCTGGCTCTGGTCGGCGCCATCGGCCGGGCCGCCGATCAGGATGAAGCGGCGGTCGCAATAACCGCAATCGACATAGCCATGCTCGTCGATCTGCAGGAACACGCGCGGATGGCCCAAAGCGGCGGGCAGGCCGGGGCCGGTGCCGTCACAGGCGACTCGGGCGGATGCGGTGCGGATGGTCTCGGGAAGCGGCGCGGTCATGAGTCGCCCGATAGCAAGCGCCGCGGCACCCCGCAACGCGCGTGAGCGGTTTCGCGGGCTTGCGCACGGCATATGTGTATTGGCATAGTAGAACACTATGGCACATCGTCTCGATCTCGTTCCGCCCACACCGAAACAGGCCGCGCAACTGAGCATGGTGCTATGGGCGGCGGTGCTTTCGGTGATCGTGCCGGGCATGATCGTATCGGGGCAGGTGGTCGGCCTGGGTGAGTGGGTTACGCTGCTCTGGGGAACCGCCGCGGCGATGCTGCTGCTCGCCTTGCCCTATGCGACGCTGCGCTGGGCGGCGGCCAAGCGGCTGCGGCTGGCGGTTCCGGCGGGGCTGGCGGCGCTGACCGCCACGGCGCTGCTCCAGGCGGCGGCCGACTATGCCGGGCAGTTCGCGACGCACGAATTCCTGGCGACGCGCATCCCCGACCATTCGGGCCAGTCGATCCTGATGGTGACGGTGATCTATCTGCTGATCGATGCGTGCAACCTGTCGCTGTTCGTCATCACCGGCACGATTCGCAAGATCCGCCTGCGCGAGCGCGAGCTGGCCGAGGCCAGGGTGGCGCGGCTCGAGACCGAACTCACCATGTTGCGGCTGCAGCTCAACCCGCATTTCCTGTGCAATTCGCTCAATGTCGTCTCCAGCCTGATCTTGACCGGGCGCACCGACGAGGCGAACCAGATGACCGAGGGACTCGCCAATTTCCTCCAGGCATCGATGGACATCGGAACCCAGAGCCTGCCGCTCGCGGAGGAACTGGAAACCGTCGAGCGCTACCTGGAGATCGAAGGTGCGCGCTTCGGCGAGCGGCTGGAGATCGCGATGGAGATGGCCGCGGGGCTCGATGCGGTGCCGGTGCCGAGCTTCCTGCTCCAGCCGCTGGTCGAGAATGCGATCAAGCACGGCGTCGAGGCGGTATCGGGCGAAAGCGAGATCGCGATTCGCGCGCACCGCGAAGGCGATACGCTTGTGCTGACGGTGGAGAACCGCTCGGAGGGCGAGACCGCGCCCCGGCCCCTTCGCGAAAGTCACGGCATCGGCCTGGCCAACACCCGTGCGCGACTCGATATGACCTATGGCTGCGCCGCCTCGCTTCATGGCGAGCCGATCGAGCAGGGTTATCGCGCGACGATCCGGCTGCCGATCGCCCCGGCCGGCGGGCTGCGCGCAGCCGCTTGACGCGCTTGGCCTTTGCCCGCGCGCCGCAACGCGATATGCGCGAACGCATGACTCAGGCGGCCATTGCGATCGACACTCTGTGCAAGACCTATCAGGGCGGCAAGCGCGCCTTGGATGGGGTGAGCTTCGAGGTGCCGCGCGGGCAGATCTTCGGGCTGCTCGGCCCGAACGGCGCGGGCAAGTCGACGCTGATCAACATCCTGGCCGGGCTGGTCAACAAGACCAGCGGCAGCGTGTCGATCTGGGGCTTCGACATCGACGCGCACCCGCGCCACTCGAAGGCCAGCATCGGCATCGTCAACCAGGAGATCATCTTCGACCCGTTCTTCACGCCGAAGGAGACGCTGCAGATCCAGGCGGGCCTCTACGGCGTTTCCAAGGACAGGTTCGACGCGATGGCGCTGCTGCGTGCGGTGCATCTGGAGGACAAGGCCGATGCCTATTCGCGCACGCTTTCGGGGGGCATGAAGCGCCGGCTGATGGTCGCCAAGGCGATGGTGCATTCGCCGCCGGTGCTGGTGCTCGACGAGCCGACCGCAGGCGTGGACGTCGAGCTTCGCCAGCAGCTCTGGGCGTATGTCCGCGAGCTCAACCAGCGCGGGGTGACGGTGGTGCTGACCACGCATTATCTCGAAGAGGCCGAACAGCTCTGCGACCGGATCGCGATCATCAACCATGGCAAGCTGATCGCCAACAAGCCGACTCGCGAACTGGTCGGCATGGCGCAGGAGAAGGTGGTCGAAGTGACCGTCGATCGCGACGTGGCGACGCCGCCGGCCAATGATTGCTTCCAGAAGGTGGAGATGAAGGGCGAGCGCACCCTCGTCATCACCTATCGCAAGGACCAGGCGAATGCCGGCGAAGTGCTGGGCGCGGTGCAGGGCGCCGGGCTGGGCATCGTCGACGTGTCGACGCGCGAGGCGGACCTGGAGGACGTGTTCCTGAACCTGACCCGGGCGGCGAACGCCTAGGCGCCCCCTCAAAGTGAAGCCCCCTCAAAGTGAAGGGAGTCGCGGCAAATCATTTCACTTTGCCGCCTTCTCGGGCGGCCTTGGAAAGAGCGGCTGCATCGAAACGCGGCCCGACCAGCCAAGCAGCCGAAATCCTACATTGCAAGCACCCTATCCTACATTGCAAGCACCCTATCGCCAGGGCTAGCGCCGCCGGTGCCTGGCGAAGAAAGCCCACATCGCGTCATTGTCGGCCGCCCAGACATGGCCGGCGCCGCGGGTGATGCGGCCGATCACCTCGGCCCCGGCGCGGCAATCCGTGTAGCGCACTTCGTAGAGCGACGCGCCGAGGTCGCGCTGCAAGGGCCCCGCGCGGCAGCTATTGAGATCGGACCAGCGGGTAAGCGCCGTCGCCATGGTATATTGCCAATAGCCGGCACCGCCGCCCTGGATCGGGTTGGTTGTGTCGGCATCGCCGGCGAAGGCGATCACCGGCATCGGGCGCGACGGGGTGCAGGTGCCAGGATCGGGAACGCGCGGATTACGCGCCAGCGGGTTGCCGGCGCGCAGGCCCACCACCGGCGCGATCGCCGCAAAGCGATCCGCGGCAACGCAGCCGAGCCAGCTGGTCATCCGCCCGCCACCCGACAGGCCGGTGGCATAGACTCGCGCAGGATCCACGCAACGATTGGCGGCAAGCCAGTCGATCACGGTCTTGAGGAAGACGACATCGTCGGCGTCGCCCGGGCCGGGGACCTTGCCCGTCACGCTGGGCACGCCGGGGATGTTCCAGACGAAACCCTTCGCCGCCGGTATCCCCGCATCGGGCGCCGCGACGATGAAGCCATGGGCGTCCGCTGCTTGCGCCAGCTTGGAAGCTTCGAGCATCCCCGTCCCGGTTCCGCCGCTGCCGTGGAGCAGCAGGACCAGCGGCGCGGGCTTCGAAAGGACCTTGGGCAGATGCAGCATGGTCGAGCGCCCTGTATCGCCCACGGTCACGCGGATGGTCGCGCCGGGTGTTCCGAGCCCGCAGCCGGCCGCGGCCGCAGGAACGGTCCAAAGCGCCGCCATCATGGCCGCGACTAAACCCAGACTTTGGCGGCGCATCGCTCTCTCCCGTTGCCAGCACCCCCGCCTAGCGCCTAGTCCGGGGATGAACCAGCGGAAGAGATATGGCCATCGACCCCCATAGCAGCGACGTCCTTGTCATCGGATCGGGTGCGGCAGGGCTCACCGCGGCGCTCAACCTCGCCCAGCATTTCAAGGTCACCGTGCTCGCCAAGGGCGGGTTCGCGGAAGGATCGACCGCCTGGGCGCAGGGCGGGATCGCCGCGGTGCTCGAACCCGGCGACACCTTCGAGAGTCATATTGAGGACACGATGATCGCCGGCGCGGGGCTGAACGACCGCGCCACGGTGGAGATGGTAGTCGAGAACGCACCGCGCGCGATCGCCAGGCTGGCCGAGCTCGGCGTGCCGTTCAACACCGAGGGCGATGCACTGCATCTTACTCGCGAAGGCGGGCACAGCCATCGCCGCATCGTCCATGTAGACGACGCGACCGGGCTGGCGGTGCAGACCGCCTTGCTCAAGGCGGCGCAGGCCAATCCCAACATCACTTTGGTGCCCGACCAGGTGGTGATCGACCTGGCGACCAGCCGGCACGAGGAGCGCTATTCGGGCGCCGGCAATGTCTGGGGCGTCTATGCCTTCAACCGCCAGACCAACCGAGTCGAGCTGTTCACTGCGCGCGCCACGGTGCTGGCGACCGGCGGCGCGGGGCGGACCTATCTGTTCTCGACTGCGCCGAGGGGCGCGACCGGCGACGGCATCGCGATGGCCTGGCGCGCCGGCTGCCGCATCTCGAACATGGAGATGATGCAGTTCCACCCGACCTGCCTCTACAATCTCGAGGTCAAGAATTTCCTGATCACGGAAGCCGTACGCGGCGAAGGCGGCCGGCTGCTGCTGCCACCCGATGCCGGCGACGAGGCGGGCCATCGCTTCATGCCCGACTTCGACCCGCGCGCCGAACTCGCGCCGCGCGACATCGTGGCGCGCGCGATCGACCATGAGATCAAGCGGCTCGGCCTCGACTATGTCCATCTCGACATCAGCCACATGGGCGCCGAGTTCGTGAAGCATCACTTCCCGACGATCCACGCCCGGCTGCTAGATCTCGACATCGACATGACCAAGGAGCCGATCCCGGTCGTCCCCGCCCAGCATTATACCTGTGGCGGCGTGGTGATCGACCGCGACGGGCGCACCGACCTGCCCAATCTCTATGCGGCGGGCGAAGTCAGCCAGTCGGGGCTGCACGGCGCCAATCGCCTTGCCTCCAACTCGCTGCTGGAATGCTTCGTATTCGGCGAGGCGGTGGCCAACCACATCACCGCGCATTGGGCCGAACTTGCCCCGCCGCCGGCGATCCGCGCCTGGGACGAGAGCCGCGTCGCCGATTCCGACGAGGAAGTGGTGATCAAGCAGAACTGGACCGAGATCCGCCGCTTCATGTGGAATTATGTCGGCATCGTCCGTACCACCAAGCGGCTCGAGCGCGCGGCACACCGGATCAAGATGCTGCGCGACGAAGTGGCGGACTATTACGGCCATTTCCGCGTGACGCCCGACCTGATCGAGCTGCGCAACCTGCTGGAAAGCGCGGACCTGATCGTCCGCTCGGCGCTCCATCGCAAGGAGAGCCGCGGGCTCCACTATAATCTCGACTATCCCGAGATGCTGCCCGAGGCGATCGACACGGTGCTGGTGCCCTGAGCGGCCAGATTACTTCGCGGCGGATCTTCTGGGGGGCCATTGTCCTGGCGGCGGTGCTCCGCGCCCTCGCCGCCCTCCCCTTCATGGTCAACTGGTTCGACGAGATCTGGCAATATCTCGAACCCGCCTGGCACATCGTCGCCGGGCCCTGGGTCCAGACCTGGGATTATCGCGCCGGGCTGCGCAGCTGGCTGATCCCGGAGCTGCTGAGCGTGCCGATGGGGATCGGGCATGCGCTTTCGCCCGATACGACGCTGCATCTGCTGCTGGTGCGGCTGACGCTGGCGGCGCTGTCGTTGGTGATCGTGGGCAGCGCTGTTTCGCTGGGGCTCAGGCTCTCGCGGCTGCACGGCATCCTGGCTGGGTTCGTCGCGGCGACCTGGTTCGAGCTGGTCTATTTCGCGCCGCGCGCGCTCTCCGAGCCGATCGGGCTGGCATTGCTGATGGGCGCGATCTGGCTGCTGCTCGCGCGCGCCAGGCCGGGGCCGCGCAAGTTCGCCCTTGCCGGGCTGCTGATGGGGCTCTGCTTCGTCGCACGCATCCAATATGCGCCGGCGCTGCTGACGCTGGCGATCTTCGCGGCACGCAAGGACTGGCGTGGTGCGTGGCTGCCGCTGCTGGCCGGCGGGTGCGGCGCGCTGGCGATCGACGCGCTGGCCAATCTCGCCATGGGCGCGGTGCCGTTCCGCTGGATGATCGAGGCGGCGCGGATCAACATCCAGGAAGGGCGCGCCAAGGCGTATGGCACGATGCCCTTCATCGGCTATTTCACGATCCTTGCCTGGTATTGGTACTTCGCCCTGGTGCCGATCCTGCTGCTCGCCTGGATCGGAGCCAAGCGCTATCCGGTGCTGCTGTGGATCGCCCTGGTCCATCTCGCCTGCCATTCGGCCGTAGCGCACAAGGAATATCGCTTCGTGCTGGCGAGCACCGCGCTGTTGGTGATCCTGGCGGCGATCGGCAGCGCAGACCTGTTGCGGCGCGTCCCGCGCCAGCGGCTTGTGCTGGCGACCCTCGGAGCGCTGGCCGTGTGGGGCGGCGCATCCACGGTGCTGGCGGCGGGGCATTTCGCACCCAACTGGTCGATGGAGGCCGACCTGGCCGAGGCGCTGGAAAAGGCGGGCCGGCCGGACAAGACCTGCGGGCTGGCGCTTTATCGCCCGCGCAACACGGTCGCGGGCTCCTATGCGCTCTATCGCCGCGCCACCCCGATCTACGTGCTGACCACGCCGGAGGAAGCGCGCCGCCATCTCGGTGCGTTCGACGTGGTGCTCACCTCCCAAACTCATCTGGGCGAACTGCCTGGCGCCTATGTGCTGGAGAGCTGCGCCGCGCCGGGCATCACCGATGCGCCCGGCTGCGTGCTCCGCCGTGCGGGGAGTTGCACAGGTGGCACCCAGGCGCCGACGGCCCAGACCTGGCTGAAAGCGAGCGGAAACTGATCGCTGCCCCGCTGCGTTTCACCGCAAAAGCGGTGTTCGTTCTCCCGTCGTTCACGCTTCACCGCTACAAGACATTCATTCGTCGCAACGCAGCACGCACGGACTTTCCCGGCGCGCGCATCCGCACCATTGTCGCTGCGGGCAAGAGGTCGAGTAAAAGTGTTTAAGTTCGAGGACTTCTCGGCAATTCAACGGGCGCTGACGGTGGCTGGCTTCGGCCCGGCGCTGCTGGTCGGCTGCACCGTGCACGGGGATCCTTCCCTCGCCTCCTATCTGCCCGCCGGCGTGAGCCTGGCGCTCCCCTGGGGCGACGGCGCCAAGGCCGCCACCCCTGCATGGAAGCCGTCGGCGCCCGCGCCGCAAGGGCTGGTCGGTGCCATCGACGGCATCACCCGCAATTTCGATGGGCTGGTCGGCGTCGCGGTGACCAGCGTCCAGGATGGCTGGATCGTCACGTCGAACGATGCCGCGCGGCCGATGCCGCAGCAGAGCGTCTCCAAGCTGTGGGTGACGATGACGGTGCTCGACCAGGTCGATCAGGGCCGCATCCGGCTCGACGATCCGATCACCATCACCAGGGATGACTTCACCCTGTTCCACCAGCCGGTCGCCTCGCTGGTGAAGGGCGATCAGGGCTATACCGCCACCGTCGGCGAGATCGTGCGCCGCGCGATGCAGATGAGCGACAATACCTGCAACGACAAGCTGCTCCGGCTGGTCGGCGGCCCCGACGCCATCCGCGCCTTCCTGGCGCGCAAGGGCATCACCGGCGTGCGCTTCGGCCCCGGCGAGAAGCTGCTCCAGGCTGGCACCGCCGGCCTTGCTTGGCGGCCCGAATATTCGATGGGCAATTCGTTCGCGATTGCGCGCTCGCGGCTTTCCCCGGATGTCCGCCTCGCGGCATACGAGGCCTATGTGAAGAACCCGCCCGATGGCGCCGCTGCCGGTGCGATCTCGGTGGCGCTTGCCCGGCTGAAGCGCGGCGAGCTGCTCTCGCCCACGTCGACCGACTGGCTGCTGCGTACCATGGACGGCGCCAAGACCGGCCGCGCCCGAGTGCACGGCGCAGTGCCGCCGGGCTGGATCTATGGCCACAAGACCGGCACCGGCCAGGACCTGGGCGCACGCACCGCAGGTTTCAACGATGTCGGCATCCTGACGGCACCGGACGGCAAATCCTATGCGCTGGCAGTAATGATCGGCGACACCCGTCGCCCGGTGCGCGAGCGCCAGCTGCTGATGCAGTCGGTGGCGCAGGCGATCGTCGCCAGCCATGTTTCCGGCCCGCGGATGCAGGACAATGTCGATCCGGCGTGGAAGGCCTTTACCAGCGGGAAATAGGTTTGGCGGCAAGCGGCGGAAGGCGGGCGGCGGCACGGCGCGCTAGTGCGCCGCCATGCTTGACCGATACGACTGGACGGCGATCGCCGCATCGCTCGATACCCGGGGCTGGGCCATGTTGCCCGCCCTGCTCTCTCCCGCCCAATGTACCGAGACCGCCGCGCTATATGACGCGGAATCCGGATTTCGCAGTCGGGTGGTGATGGCCCGGCACGGCTTTGGCCGCGGCGAATATCGCTATTTCGCCTATCCGCTGCCCGATCCGGTCGCCGAGCTGCGCCGCGGGCTCTACCCGCCGCTCGCCGCTCTCGCCAATCTCTGGCACCACCGTATGGGCATCGCGCACCGCTTCCCGCCCGCCCATGCGGACTTCCTTGCGCGCTGTCACGAAGCGGGCCAGGCGCACCCCACCCCGCTGCTGCTCCGCTACGGTCCGGGCGATTACAATTGCCTGCACCAGGATCTGTATGGCGCGCATGTCTTCCCGCTCCAGCTCGCGGTGCTGCTTTCGGAACCGGGGCGCGACTTCACCGGCGGCGAGTTCGTGCTGACCGAGCAGCGCCCGCGCATGCAGTCGCGCGCCGCGGTCGTGCCGCTGCGGCAAGGCGACGCAGTGGTGTTCGCCGTGCACCAGCGGCCGGTGCGCGGCAGCCGGGGCGATTACCGGGTGAACATGCGTCATGGCGTCAGCGAACTGCGCTCCGGGCAGCGTCACACACTCGGAATCATCTTCCACGACGCCAGCTGAGGCAAAGCGGGGCTTTGTTCGGCGCACCGGCTCGGCTATCCCGGCGCGGCAATGCCACATCTCTATCTTGTCGACGGCTCCGGCTATATCTTCCGCGCCTATCACCGGCTGCCACCGCTCACCAACAAGCATGGCGAGCCGGTGGGGGCGGTCTATGGCTATACGACCATGCTGTGGAAGCTGGTCGACGAGCTGAACAAGGCCGACGGGCCGACACACATGGCAGTGGTGCTCGACAAGAGCGAGCACACCTTCCGCAACGCAATGTACGACCAGTACAAGGCGCACCGCCCGCCGGCGCCCGAGGACCTGGTGCCACAGTTCCCGATGATCCGCGACGCCACCCGCGCCTTTTCGATGCCATGCATCGAGGAACTGGGCTGGGAAGCGGACGACCTGATCGCAAGCTATACCAAGGCGGCGCTTGCCCAGGGCTGGTCGGTGACCATCGTCAGCTCCGACAAGGACCTGATGCAGCTGATGACCGATCCGTCGGTCGACATGCTCGACACGATGAACAATCGCCGGCTGGGCCCGGCCGACACGATCGAGAAGTTCGGCGTAGGGCCGGAGAAGCTGGGCGAAGTGCTGGCGCTGATGGGCGACAGCGTCGACAATGTGCCGGGCGTGAAGGGGATCGGCCCCAAGACCGCGGCCAAGCTGATCCAAGAGTTCCGGACGGTCGAAGGGGTGCTGGAGGCAGCGCCGACGATGAAGCCGTCCAAGATGCGCGACAATCTGATCGAGCATGCCGAGATGGCGCGGCTTTCCCGCAAGCTGGTCGAGCTGGCGAGCGACGTGCCGCTGCCCGAGCCGCTCGAGGCGTTCGAGCTGCAGGGCATCCCCGATGCGCCGTTGCGCGCATTCCTGGAGCATCACGGCTTCCGCACGCTGCTCAACCGCCTCTCCGCGGTGGCGGACGCGCCGGTCGAGACGCACGACACGCCGGGGCTGGAGGAAGACCCGCCCTGCAACCACGACGGCTATGAGACGGTCGTCGAGGAAGCGGCGCTCGACCAGTGGATCGCCGAAGCACGGCACCAGGGCCGGATCGCGATCGACACCGAGACCACCGGGGTGGACGCGACGCGCGCCGAACTGGTCGGCATCAGCATGTGCCTGGCGCCCAACAAGGCCTGTTACATCCCGCTCGGCCATGGCGGCACCGACATGTTCGCCGAGAAGCCGGCGCAGCTCGACCGCAAGATCGCACTCACCCGGCTCAAGCCGTTGCTCGAGGATCCCGCGGTCCTCAAGATCGGCCACAATTTGAAGTACGACATGATCGTGCTCGGCGGCGCGTACCGGGATCTGGGCGGGCTCACCCTCGCGCCGTTCGACGATACGATCGTGATGAGCTTCGACCTCGATGCCGGCCTGCACGGGCATGGCATGGACGAGCTCGCCGCCACCCACCTCTCGCATTCATGCATCGCCTATAAGGACGTGGTCGGCACGGGGAAGAGCCAGCTCGGCTTCGGCGAAGTCGATCTCAAGGCCGCCACGCGGTACGCCGCCGAGGATGCCGACGTGACGCTGCGGCTGTGGCGCCGCTTCAAGCCGCGGCTGGCCTATGAAGGCTCGACCCGCGTCTACGAGATGGTCGACCGGCCGCTCGTCTCGGTCATCGCGGGCATGGAGCGCGAGGGCATCAAGGTCGATGCCGCGGTGCTCCACAGGCTTTCGACCGACTTCGCCCACCAGATCGCGGCGCTGGAGGAGGAGATCCACGGCATCGCCGGCTTCAAGTTCACCATCGGCAGCCCCAAGCAGCTAGGCGACGTCCTCTTCGACAAGATGGGGATCAAAGGCGGGCGCAAAGGCAAGTCGGGCGTCTATTCCACCGATGTGAACGAGCTCGAGCGGATCGCCGCCGACAAGGATTCGCCCGGTCGCGAGATGGTCGCGAAGGTGCTCGACTGGCGCCAGCTTTCCAAGCTCAAGTCGACCTATACCGACGCGCTGCAGGCACAGATCAATCCGACGACGGGCCGCGTCCACACCAGCTACTCGCTCACCGGCGCGCAGACCGGGCGGCTCAGCTCGACCGATCCGAACCTTCAGAACATCCCGATCCGCACCGAGATCGGCCGCCAGATCCGCGACGCCTTCGTCGCCGAGCCGGGCAACGTCATCCTGTCGGCCGACTATTCGCAGATCGAGCTGCGCCTTGCCGCGCACATCGCCGACGTGCCCCAGCTGCGCGAAGCGTTCGAGCGCGGCGACGACATCCACAACATGACCGCGCAGGAGCTGTTCGGCGAGGTCAACCGCGACACCCGCGGGCGCGCCAAGACGATCAACTTTGCGATCCTCTACGGCATCTCGCGCTGGGGCCTGGCCGGGCGGCTCGACGTGACGGCCGACGAGGCGCAGGCGATGATCAGCCGCTATTTCGAGCGCTTCCCCGGCATCAACCGCTACATCGCCGACACGCTCAACGAGGCCAAGGCGCGCGGCTTCACCACCACGCTGTTCGGCCGCAAGACGCACTTCCCGCGCTTGAAGGCGACCAACCCGAACGAGCGCGCCGGCAGCGAGCGCGCGGCGATCAATGCGCCGATCCAGGGCACCAGCGCCGACATCATCAAGCGCGCGATGGCGCGGATGGGCCCGGCATTGCTCGAAGCAGGCCTGCCCAAGGTCAAGATGCTCCTCCAGGTGCATGACGAGCTGGTGTTCGAACTGCCCGAAGGCGATGTCGAAGCCGCCAGGCCGGTGATCGAGCGGGTGATGGCCACCGCCGCCGAGCCGGCGGTGAAGCTGACCGTGCCGCTCGGCGTCGAGATCGGGGTGGGTCCGAGCTGGGGCGCCGCACATTGAGCGAGCCGGCAACCGCACCCTCTGGCGGCGAGGACATCAACACGCTCGCCAAGGGCGGGCGGACCAATCTGCTGGGCTTCGCCATCCGGCTCGTCGCGCGGCTGCCCTTCCTGTTCATCGCCGGCCGCGCCTATGGCCCCGACATTGTCGGGCGCTATGCGATCGCCGTGCTGGTGATCGAGTTCGCCGCGCTGGTGGCGACGCTGGGCCTCAAGCGTGGCCTCGCCCAGGCACTGTCGAAGACCGATCGGCCGCACGCGCATGTGGTGTGGGACGCGATGGCGGTGGCGCTGATCGCGGCCCTGCTCATCAGCGGCATCCTGATCGCCTTCCCCCAGGCGCTGTTCCCCAACAGCAATGTGATGGGGCTGGAGCGCTTCCTGCCGCTCGTCGTCGTCGCCATCGCGCTATCCGACGTATCGCTCGCCGCGCTCGCCTATCGCCACAATATCGGCGCCTCGGTGACTGCCCGTGCGATCATCGAGCCCTGGACGATCAGCATCGCCGCAGCCGGCTTCGCCTTCGTCGCGCCGCGGGACGGGCTGGTCCTCGCCTATGTCACGTCGATGACCGCGGCGGTGATCGCGTCGCTGGTGCCGTTCGTCCGCGAATATGGCCTGCCGCATGGCTGGCGCCCGCGACTCGCCGATATCTGGACGCTCGCCCGCCGCAACGCGCCGCTCGCCGGCGCCGATACGATCGAATGGGCGACGCGCAACGTCGATCGATTCATGCTGGCGCTGATCTATCCGCCGGCAGTGGTCGGCATCTACTACATGGCGCAGCAGGTCGCCTCGGTGCCGCAAAAGCTCAAGTCGAGCTTCGATCCGATCCTCGGCCCGGTCGTGACCAAGGCGCTCGCCGAGGACGATCGCAAGGCAGTCGCCCGGCAGGTCTATCAGGTCGGCTTCTGGATCCTTGGCGCGCAGGCAGCGCTGGCGGTAATGTTCTCGATTCCGAGCGAAGGCGTGATGGGCCTGCTCGGCAAGGAGTTCGTCGCGGGCTGGATGGCGCTGTGCATCCTGTTGATCGCCGAGGTGCTCGCCTCGCCCGGTGCGGTGTGCGAGACCGCGCTCGTCTATATCGCGCGGCATACCAACCTGGCGATTTCGATCAGCGTGATGCTGTTCCAGATCGCGCTCACCTTCGTGCTGCTGTTCATCGCCCGCGCCGAGGGCTGGCCGCTGCCGATGCTGGTCGCCGCACCGGCGATCGCGCTCGCCACCGCACTGACTATCGGATCGACGGTCAAGGCGCTGGTGCTGCGCCGCATGCTCGGCGCGCCGGTGGTGAGCATCCGGCCGAGCTTCTTCGCGGCGATCGGCATCGCCAGCCTGGTCGGCGCCGCCTTCATGTCGCTGCCGCACAGCTATGAATGGGCCGAACTCAGCCTCGGCATGCCGGCAATCCTGGTCACCTATCTGTTCGTGATCATCAAGTTCGGCTTCGGCCCCGAAGACCGGGCGCTGTTCCGCAAGGCGCCAGCGGCGGAGCCTGCCCTGCCGGTGAACGCCGAACCCTAAAACCTGACGTCCAGCCTTAGTGGCGGAAGTGGCGCATGCCGGTGAAGACCATCGCCAGGCCGGCCGCATCGGCGGCGGCGATCACTTCCTCGTCGCGAATCGAGCCGCCGGGCTGGATCACCGCGGTGGCGCCCGCCTCGACTGCCGCCAGCAGCCCGTCGGCGAAGGGGAAGAAAGCATCCGACGCTACGGCGGAGCCCAGCGTGCGCGGTTCGACCCAGCCGGCCTTGTCGGCGGCGTCCTTGGCCTTCCACGCGGCGATGCGCGCGCTCTCCAGCCGGTTCATCTGGCCCGCACCGACACCCGCCGTGCTGCCGTCCTTGGCATAGACGATCGCGTTCGACTTGACGTGCTTGGCCACCGTCCAGGCGAACAGGCAGTCGGCCAGTTCGCGCTCGGTCGGCTGGCGCCTGGTGACGACCTTGAGCTCGGCCGGGCCGATGATGCCATTGTCGCGGCTCTGGACCAGCCAGCCGCCGGCGATCGACTTGGCCATCAGGCCGGGGCGCCCGGGATTGGGCAGTCCATCGGTAAGCAGCAGGCGCAGGTTCTTCTTGGCCGCGAACAGCGCGAGCGCTTCCTCGTCGGCGCCCGGCGCGACCACGACTTCGGTGAAGATCGAAGTGATCTGCTCGGCCGTCGCGCGGTCGAGCGGGCGATTGACCGCGATGATGCCGCCAAATGCCGACACCGTGTCACACGCGAAAGCCGCGGCATAGGCCTCGACCAGCGTCGCGCCGCTCGCCACGCCGCAGGGATTGGCGTGCTTGACGATCACCGCGGTCGGCGGGCCGTCGCGGAATTCGCTGACCAGCTCGAGCGCCGCGTCGGCGTCGTTATAGTTATTGTAGCTCAGCTCCTTGCCCTGCACCTGGCGGGCCTGGCCGACGCCCTGTGCGGTGGGGCCGGTGGCGGCATAGAAGGCGGCCGACTGGTGCGGGTTCTCGCCGTAACGCAGCGCCTGGCCGCGCTTGAGCGAGAGGTTGAGCGTCTCGGGGAAGGCCTCGCCTTGATCGGCAAAGGCGAACCAGCTCGAGATCATCGAATCATAGGCAGCGGTGGCGGCATAGGCCTTGGCGGCGAACTTGCGGCGCTGATCGAGCGTCGTCGTGCCGTCCTGGACCAGCGCATAGTCGGCCGGATCGGTGAGGATCACGACGCTTTCATGGTTCTTCGCGGCCGAGCGGACCATCGAAGGGCCGCCGATATCGATATTCTCGATGATCGTCTCGCGGTCCGCACCGCGTGCCACCGTCTCGGCGAAGGGATAGAGATTGACCACGACCAGATCGATCGGCGCGATCGCATGCTCGGCCATCGAGGCCTGGTGTTCCTCATTGCCGCGCACGCTGAGCAGGCCGCCATGGACCTTGGGGTGCAGCGTCTTGACCCGGCCGTCCATCATCTCGGGGAAGCCGGTGAGATCGGAAATGTCGCGGACCTCCAGCCCGGCACTGCGCAGCGCCGTGGCGGTGCCGCCGGTCGAGACGAGCTCGACGCCCTGCGCGGCTAGCGCGGTTGCGAGTTCGACGATCCCGGTCTTGTCGGAGACGGAGAGAAGCGCACGACGGATTTTCACCTGGTCCATGCCCCCGCCCCTCTACGGATCGAAGCCCCGGGGGCAACCCCTTATTTGGCGCGACTCACTTCGCCCGGTGGAACAGCCAGCTCACATTTGCCCCGCCGGCGAGCGATTCGCCGGTGATGACGAGCTGGCGCGTCGCGACCGGCTTGCCGGTGCCGTCGATCCAGATCGAATCCTCGAACGCCAGCGACCCACCCTTGCAGCGGAACTGCCAGAGATGGCCGCTGGGCAGGCGCAGGATCGCGGCCTGGCCGTCGGCGGTGGGCGAGATCTCGACCTGGGGCGCCAAATGGAAGCGGACCGCGAACGGCGTGTTGGCCTTGCGCTTCTTCTTGTCGGCGGGGAGCAGCATGTCCTCGCCGCGTACGTCGCGCCCGTCGCCACCGAGCGCGATCAGGCGGCGGTGGATGAAGCCGAGGCGGCGGACATACCCGTCATGGCTGGCCTCGATCCGGCTGCCATTCTCGCTCTCGGTGCGCGCCAGCTCGACTTCGACCACACCGCGGCCGAGCGAGCCGTCCGGATGGATCGCGGTCGAGTTGCTGTCGGCGAGCACCAGGGTGGAATGCGCCGCGGTGGTGCGCAGGCCTTCGGTGAGCGCGTTCGGCAACGACGCGCTGGCCATGTTCGAGCCGCCGCAATTGACGACGATCCGGTGCGGCCCGTCCGAAAGCTCGAACGCAAGCGTCGAGGCGCAGCCGCCGGCCGCAAGCCGGGCAAGCGGCGGCGGGGCCGCGTCGACGATCAGCACCGTGCTGCCGGCGTTCAGCCGCTGATAGCCCCATTCGCGCGCCTGCTTGAGCGGACGGGTGCGTACGCCAGTCGCCTCCACCGTCTGCTCGATCAGCGCGCCGGCCACAGGCGCGCTGCCCTGCCAGCTGCTCAGCCCCTTGTCGCCATGGCAGACGCCGAGCAGCGCGGTGACCATGCGCGCCTGCGCCGACGAGACGAATTCGGGTGTCTCCAGGCGACGCGCGGCATAGGCGTTGGCCAGGATCGTCAGCAGCTGGACCGCGTCGAGCTGGCCCCAGGGCGAGCGGCCGACGGTGCCGCCATCCTCGAACATCGACTGCTCGAGTGCGCGGCGCAGGCCGGTCTCTCCAAACGAACGACGCGGATCGCCGCCCGGGATCATCAGCCCCGCAGCGAGCACCCCGCACCAGCCGGCGATGCGCGGGGTGCCGAGCGGCACCCGGTCCGCCGCGCGATCGAGGTGGCGCGCGCCCTTCGCCAGCGCGTGGAGCACCGAGGAGCGATAGACCAGGTCGTTGGCCGAGAGGATCAGCGGCGCATGCGCGGTCCAGGCGAGGATGCGGCGGCCGACCAGATCGGCCCGCCAGGCGGGATCGGAGACCTTGTCGCCATGCACCGACAGCCAACGCAGCATCAGCGCCTCGGCGATCGGGGCGGCGGTGACGCGGGGCGCGACGCTCGACAAGTCGCGCAGCCAGCCAAAGCCGTGGAGATACTCGCCCATCGCCGCCGACCAGTCGGGCCGGGCGAAATCGAGGCCGGCGATCGAGCGCTGCTCGCCGCGGAACAGCACATAGCCTTCGAGCAGCGCATTGCCGCGCTCGACATCGCCGAAGAACGGATCCTCGCCGACCGCGATCAGCTTGAGCGGGTGGCGGCCCCTCAGCCGCATATTGTGGAGCGGGCTGCGCCAGGCGAGGCGCTGGAAACGTTCGGATACGCGCTCGGCCAGGCTGAGGCCGCGCTCGCCGCCTGTCCGGATAAGCCGCTTGCCCTGCTCGACTCCGTCGGCTCCGGAGTCGTCCGGGCCATCGCTCACCCGCCCCGCAAGGCGGCGAGGTTCGCCGCATATTGGCTGGGCCCGCCGGTGAAGGTCGCGGTGCCGGCGACCAGCGCATCGGCGCCCGCCTGGATCGCCAGCGGCGCGGTGACGCGGTCGATGCCGCCATCCACTTCCAGGTCGATCGCGCGGCCGCTGGCGTCGATCCGCTTGCGCAGCTCGGCGATCTTGGCAAGCTGGCTCTCGATGAACTTCTGTCCGCCGAAACCGGGGTTCACGCTCATCACCAGGAGCAGGTCGATCATGTCCATGACATAGTCGATGCTCTCGACCGGGGTGGCGGGGTTTAGCACCACGCCGGCGCGCTTGCCGAGACCCTTGATGGTCTGGAGCGTGCGGTGGAGATGCGGGCCCGATTCCGGATGCACCGAGATGCAGTCGGCACCGGCATCGGCAAAGGCCTGGAGCATCGGATCGACCGGCGCGATCATCAGATGCACGTCGAACGGCTTGGCGGTGTGCGGGCGCAGCGCCTTGATCACGCCCGGGCCGATCGTGATGTTCGGAACGAAATGCCCGTCCATCACATCGACATGGATCCAGTCGGCGCCGGCCGAGTCGATCGCACGGATTTCCTCGCCCAGCTTGGCGAAATCGGCGGAGAGGATGGAAGGTGCGATGCGGACGGCCATGATGAATCCTTAGGCACCCCGCGATTCGCACGCAACCGGGCTTCTAGGGGTTGCGAGTCAGCCTGGCGATGAAGAACCCGTCCAACCCGCCGACATCGGCCAGCGTTCCCGGGAGCAGGCGAAGGCTTCCGTCCGCGCGCGGCATGACGCCATGGGGGAGCTCCTCGGCCCTGACAGGAACTAGCGCATAGTCGGAGCGCGCCTTGAGGAAGGCCGCGAGCTGCGCCTCGCCTTCCTCGGGCTCGAGCGAGCAGGTGGAGAAGACCAGCGTGCCGCCAGGCTTCACCCAGTCCGCGGCGCGGGCGAACAGCTTGCCCTGCAGCTCGGCCATTTCCCGGATCAGGCTCGGGCGGACGCGGTGGAGCACGTCGGGATGGCGGCGGAAGATGCCGGTGGCGCTGCACGGCGCATCGAGCAGCACCGCGTCGGCGGGCGCCTTGGGCTTCCAGCTGAGCAGGTCGGCGGCGATCACGTCCGCCGAAAGCCCGGTGCGCTCCAGATTCTCGTGAAGTCGCGCCAGACGACTTTCCGAGATGTCGACCGCCGTCACCTGCCAGCCGGCGGCGGCGAGCTGGAGGGTCTTGCCTCCGGGGGCGGCGCACAGGTCGAGCGCGATGCCATTGCCCTTTCCGATCAGGCGGGCGGGGAGCGAGGCGGCGAGGTCCTGCACCCACCAATCGCCCTCGGCATAGCCGTCGAGCATCGCGACCTGCCCCTTCTCGTCCAGCCGCAAATGACCGGGCATCAGGCTCTTGCCGGGCAGGTCAGGCAGTTTGGCGGGATCGCGCAGGGTAAGGTCGAGCGGCGGCGGCACGGCGATGGCGCGCTCGGCATCCTCGATCATCTGGTCGCCCCAGGCGGCGTGCCAGCGCAGCGCCACGGCATCGGGAAGCGTCGGCGGCTCGGGCAGGGTCACGCCCTGGCGGACCAGCGTGCCGAACACGCCGTGGACCAGCTTGCGCGGGCCGCCATCGACCAGCGGCAGCACCGTCGAGATCGCGGCATGGCCGGGCGTGCCGAGCGCCAGCGCCTGGACGAGCGCGATGCGCAGGGCGAAGCGCGCCTTGGCGTCGTCGGGCAGCTGCTGCTTCGTCGCCGAATCGATCAGCGCGTCGAGATCGGGCAGCCGGCGCAGCACTTCGGCGGCGATGGCATGGGCGAGGCCGCGATCATTGGGCGCCAGGCCCTGTGCCGCGCTGTCCAATGCCTGCTCCAGCGCCAGCCCACGGCGGAGCACCGCATCCAGCAGCTTCAGCGCCGCGCGGCGCGTGGGAACGCCGGGACCATCGGGTTCCTGACGGTGAGAAGGGCGACGCGGTGGCTTCACTTGACCTCTTGGATTGGAAGGACGATCTGCCGCCTATGGCCCAGCGTCCCGCAAATGTGAAACCGCCAGCGTATCTGACGCCCAGCCCGCCGGTGCCCAAGCCCGAGGCGGCGAAGGAAAAACCCGATGCGCTCGACCCGACTCGCTATGGCGATTGGGAGCGCAAGGGCGTGGCGGTCGACTTCTAAGCGGCGAGCATTTCCGCCAGCTTATTGACGGTGTTCCAGTTGCGGCCGGTAGCGACGGCCGGGAATTTGGCCTTCCTCATCGTCTGCAACAGCTTCGAATCGCGCATGCCCTGTTGGCTGATATAGTCGGTGTAGAGCTCGCGCCCGTTCGCGACGAGCAGCTCTTCGCCCTGATGCACGTCCGCATGGCGCTCGAGCAAGTCGGCCGGGAAGGGATCGCGGTGGAAGGTGACGAGCATGTGGCTCGGATGATCGAGCACCGCCTCGGGGAAGGGGTTGGCGGCGATCACGGCGCGCATTTCGGCGAGGTCACGGACAACGACGTCGGTCTTCAGCCCCCAGGCGAGCAATGCTTCCTCGAGCTTGGTCTCGATCTCCGGGCCGGACAGGGCGCTGTCGAACACGACATTGCCCGAGGCCAGCAGCGTCTCGACGCGGGTGAAGCCCAGGCTCTGGGTGACGGCCTGAAGGTCCTTGGAGAGCAATTTCCGCCCGCCCAGATTGACTCCGCGGAGCAGGGCCGCCCAGCGCTTCACAGCGCCTCTTCCTTGAGCGGGCGGGTAAGCAAGGCCTCGATCACCTGGCCCACCGGCGCGCCTTCGAGCAGGGCGTTGACGGCTTCCGTCACCGGCATGTCGACCCCGGCATCCTTGGCGGCTTCGCGCAGGACGGGCGCGGTGAAGGCGCCCTCGGCGACGGTCTTGCGGTCGGCCATCAGCTCGGCGGCGCTGCGGCCTTGGCCAAGGCCTAAGCCCAACGAAAAGTTGCGCGAATTGGTCGAGGAACAGGTAAGCACCAGGTCGCCCAACCCGGAAAGCCCGGTAAGCGTCTCGGCCTGGGCGCCGCGGGCGAGGCCGAAGCGGGTCATCTCGGCAAAGCCCCGGGCGATGAGGGCGGCACGGGCGTTGAGGCCGAGGCCGGCGCCCTCCACCACGCCGCAGGCGATGGCGAGGACGTTCTTGACCGCGCCGCCGATCTCCGCGCCGACCACGTCCGAGGAACCATAGGTGCGGAAGGCGGGCCCGGCGAGGCGCTCCGACAGGGCGGTGCGAAGGGCCTCGTCCTCACAGGCCAGGGTTACGGCGGTGGGTTTGCCGGCGGCGACCTCATGGGCGAAGGTGGGGCCGGAGAGGACCGCCAGGGGAGCGCCGGGGGCGACCTGATGGGCGACTTCCCCCACCAGCAGCTTGGTGCCGGCCTCGATGCCCTTGGCGCAGAGGATCAGCGGGATATCCCCCGCGGCAAGCTCGGTCAGGACCGCGCGGACGTGCTGGGCCGGGGCGACCACCAGCAGAGCGTCCATATCCCTAAGCTCGCGAAGTTCGCGCGTGGCCACTATGGAGGGGCTGAGCGGCACACCAGAGAGGAACAGATCATTCTGGTGGCGGATGTTCACGCTCTCGACGACTTCGGGCTCGCGCGCCCAGAGCAGCACGTCCCGGCCGCCGCGCGCCGCGACCTGGGCCAGGGCCGTTCCCCAGGCGCCGCCGCCTATGACACCTATCCTCATGCCTTCACTCCTGCCCCGCGCACCTTCTCCGCATCCGGATCGAGCGGCCAGCGCGGCCGCGCCGCCACGTCGAGCGGATCGCTGAAACCGCTGAGGAAGCGCTCGGCTCCCGCCCAGCCGATCATCGCCGCATTATCGGTGCACAGCCACAACGGCGGCGCGACGAAGCGCATGTTACTTTCCGAGGCCAGACGTTCCAGAGCGCCGCGCACGGCCGTGTTCGCCGCGACTCCGCCCGCGACGACCAGGGCCGTTGCCTCGACTCGCTCGATCGCCCGGCGGGTGCGGTCGATCAGGCAATCGACCACCGCCTGCTGGAAGGACGCGGCGATATCCTCGGCGCTGTAGAGTCCGACCTTGCGCGCAACGTCGCTCTTGAGGCCGGCAAAGGAGAAATGCGGCTCGGCGGATCCCAGCAAAGGACGCGGCAGCGGCACAGCCTTGGGATTGCCGCGCATGGCTGCTTCCTCGACGGCCGGACCGCCCGGAAAGCCGAGGCCGAGCATCTTGGCGGTCTTGTCGAAGGCTTCGCCCGCAGCATCGTCGATCGTGGTGGCCAGGCGCTGGTAGCGGCCCACCCCCTCGACCAGCAGCAACTGGCAATGGCCGCCCGAGACGAGCAGCAGCAGATAGGGGAAGGCGAGGTCGGGATCGGTGAGCCGCGGCGAGAGCGCATGCCCCTCGAGGTGATTGACTGCGATCAGCGGCTTGGAGCCAGCCAGCGCGAGCGCCTTGCCGGCGACCAACCCCACCATGACGCCACCGATCAGGCCGGGACCGGCGGTGGCGGCGACCGCATCGACATCGGCGAGGCTGAGCCCAGCCTCTTCGAACACGCCCTGGATCAGCGGGCCGATCGCCTCGACATGCGCGCGCGCCGCGATCTCGGGCACGACGCCGCCATAGGGGCGATGCGCCGCTTCCTGGCGGGCGAGCTTGTGCGCCAGCACCTGCCGGTCGGTGGTGACCAGCGCGGCAGCGGTTTCGTCGCAACTCGATTCGAGGCCGAGGATCAGGGCCATAGCAGTCTGTTCGTACTCCGTTGTTTGCGCATCTAGTGATTCACGCGCGGGTTGTCGAAGTTCGCTGGGATTTTTGGTTCGCGCAGAGGCATCCAAGCGATCCCTTCTCCCCTCCCTGCTAGGGAGGGGAATTTGCATGCCGGTACGCCGTGCCAATGTCCGCGTCCGCTTCGACAAGGACGGAACGAGCCGATAAGGAACCCGCATGACCGTTTTCAAACTTGGGACGCGGGGTTCGCCGCTGGCGCTGATGCAGGCGAACATGGTGCGCGATGCGCTGGCCGCGGCACATAGACTGCCGGTGACCGACTTCGAGATCGTCGTGATCAAGACCACCGGCGACAAGGTGCAGGACCGCGCGCTGGCCGAGATCGGCGGCAAGGCGCTGTGGACCAAGGAGCTCGACCGCGCGCTACTGGGCGGCGACATCGATGCCGCGGTCCATTCGATGAAGGATGTCGAGACCTTCCGCTCCGACATGATCGCGATCGCCGCGATGCTGCCGCGCGCCGATGTACGCGATCGGCTGGTCGGTGCCGAGTCGATCGCGGCGATCCGGCAAGGCGGCGTGCTCGGCACCAGCTCGCCGCGCCGCGCCGCGCAGATCAAGCGGCTGCGGCCCGATCTCTCGGCCATACTCTTCCGCGGCAATGTCGATACGCGGCTCGCCAAGCTGGCGGCGGGCGAGGCCGATGCGACTCTGCTCGCCGCGGCGGGGCTGGAGCGGCTTGGACGTCATGACGTCGGCACCGCGATCCCCACCAATGTGCTGCTGCCCGCCCCGGCGCAGGGCGCGGTGGGCGTGGAGATCCGCGCCGACGACAGCCATGCCCGCACGCTGGTGCGCGCGATCGACCATGGAGAGACGCATGCCTGTGTCGGGGCCGAACGCGCGCTGCTCGCCGCACTCAGGGCCGATTGCCATTCGCCAGTCGCCGCACTGGCGCGGATCGAAGGGGCGATCCTGACGATCGAAGCCGAACTGCTCTCCGAAGATGGTGCCGAGCATGTCCATGGCATGATCGAAGGCGCGCCGCTCGACCACGACCTGCCCGCGGCACTGGCCCGCGACCTGCTCGACCGCGCGCCCGACGCGGTGCGCCGATTGTTCGCGGGATGAGCCGGCCGATCGCGGTGCTGCGCCCCGAGCCGGGCAACCGCGTGACTGCGGCGGCGATCGAGTCGGCGGGGCGTACGGCGATCCGCCTGCCCTTGTTCACCGCCCGGCCGGTGGCCTGGACGGTTCCCGATCCGGCCGGCTTCGACGCGCTGCTGCTGACCAGTGCCAATGCCGTGCGGCATGGCGGGCCGCAGCTCGACGCGCTGCTTGCCCTGCCCGTCCATGCGGTGGGCCATGTGACCGCGGAAGCCGCGCGGCGCATCGGCTTTGCGATCGCGCATATCGGCACGGGCGGCGCGGACGCGCTGGTGGCGGAGGCGGAAGCCGCGGGGGTCCGCCGGGCGCTGTTGCTCGGCGGACGCGAGCGGATGCTCCAGGCCGGCGGCGTGGTGGCCCAGGCGGTCACCGTCTATGCCAGCGAGGCGCTGGAGATCGAGCCGGAACAGGTCGTGCGGCTGCGCGGCGCGGTGGTGCTGGTCCAGTCCGCCCGGGCCGGCGCACGCCTCGCCGAGTTGCTCGCGCCCCACGCTCGCGCGATCACCAGCATCGCCGCGATCAGCCTGCGCGCCGCCGAGGCGGTGGGGGCCGGCTGGCGGCGGATCGAGATCGCCCGCGACACCCGCCCGGACACGCTGATCGAGCTTGCCCTGCAGCTCGCCGATTGACCGCACGGGGCCACGCGGCGAATAAGGGCCCCATGAGCGACGACACCCTCGCGCCGCCGCCGCCGCGCAACCCCTGGTGGCGCAGCGCCAGCCTGATCGGAACGATCGCCTTTGTCGGCGGGATCGGCGTGACTGTCGGTGCCGTCGGCCTGGCGGGCGGACTCTCGCCACGCGAAGCCGCGCCGGCGCCCCTGCCCGCGCCCAGCGCCAATGCGCAGCCGGCGGTTCCGGCGCTGCCCCCCGGCACCGACCTGGCCACGCTGGCCGCACGCGAAACCACGCTGGCAGGCAAGCTCGACCAGATCGAGCTGCGTCTTCGTGATTCGGACAGCAGCGCGCGCAATGCGGCTTCCTATGCGACGCGCGCGGAGCGGATGATGGTCGCCTTTGCGACGCGGCGCGCGATCGAGCGCGGCCAGCCGCTGGGTGCACTCGAAGGCCAGCTGCGGGCACGCTTCGGCGAGCGCAACAGCGACGCGGTCGCCGCGATCCTGCGTGCCGCCGCCCAGCCGGTGACGCTGGAGGATCTGCGCCTGGCGCTCGATACGCTGGGCCCGCGCCTGGCGAACGACCCGAACGACAGTCTGTGGAACCGGGTGCGCCGGATGCTCGGCAACCTTGTGGTGCTGCGCCAGGCGGACACGCCGAGCCCGCTGCCCGCCGAACGCCTGCGCCGGGCGCGGCGCGCGCTCGACCGCGGCGATGTCGAGGCGGCACTTGCCGAAGTCGCGCATCTGCCCGGCGTCTCGGTGGCCGAGAGCTGGACGGGCGCCGCGCGGCGCTATGTCGCGGCACGCACCGCGCTGACCGAGATCGAGCGCGCGGCAATGGACTTGCCGCCGCCGGCCCCTGCCGCACAGGCGGGATAGCCGCACCGCATACCCCATGAAGACCTCCCGACACGCATCGGGACCCCGAGCCGTTAGGACGGCCGAGTAGCGAAAAGAAGGACGAGGAAATGGCAGAGATGGGCCGGTTCGATTGGGCGGACCCCTTCGGGCTCGATGCGCAGCTGACCGACGAGGAGCGGATGGTGCGCGATGCCGCGCGCGATTATGCGCAGGGCGAGCTGCTGCCGCGGGTGACCAGCGCCTATCTCGAGGAGCGGTTCGACCGCGAGATCATGTCCGAGATGGGCGCGCTGGGGCTGCTCGGCGCGACGATCCCCGAGACCTATGGCGGCGCGGGCCTGGGCTATGTCGCCTATGGGCTCGTGGCGCGCGAGGTCGAGCGGGTCGATTCGGGCTATCGCTCGGCGATGTCGGTGCAGTCGAGCCTCGTGATGCATCCGATCCATGCCTACGGCACCGAGGCGCAGAAGCGGAAATACCTGCCCAAGCTCGCCACCGGCGAATGGGTCGGTTGCTTCGGGCTGACCGAGCCGGATGCCGGCTCCGACCCCGGCGGCATGCGCACCCGCGCGGTGAAGATCGACGGCGGCTACAAGCTGACCGGCTCGAAGATGTGGATCACAAACTCGCCGATCGCCGATGTCTTCGTCGTCTGGGCGAAGAGCGAGGCGCACGGCGGCGGGATCAAGGGCTTCGTCCTCGAAAAGGGCATGAAGGGGCTTTCGGCACCGAAGATCGAGGGCAAGCTTTCGCTGCGTGCCTCGATCACCGGCGAGATCGTGATGGACGGCGTGGAAGTGAGCGAGGACGCGCTGCTCCCCGAAGTGCAGGGACTGAAGGGCCCGTTCGGCTGCCTCAACCGCGCGCGCTACGGCATTGCCTGGGGCAGCATGGGCGCGGCCGAGGCCTGCATGCACGCCGCACGGCAATATACGCTCGACCGGGCGCAGTTCGGCAAGCCGCTGGCGGCGACCCAGTTGGTGCAGCTGAAGCTGGCAAACATGGAGACCGAGATCGCACTCGGGCTGCAGGCGGCCTTGCGCTGCGGGCGGATGTTCGACGAGGGCACGCTGGCGCCCGAAGCGATCAGCATCATCAAGCGCAACAATTGCGGCAAGGCGCTCGATATCGCGCGGATCGCGCGCGACATGCATGGCGGCAATGGCATCTCGGCCGAGTTCCATGTGCTGCGCCACGCGATCAACCTCGAGACGGTCAACACCTATGAAGGCACGCACGACGTGCATGGGCTGATCCTGGGCCGGGCGATCACCGGCATCGCGGCGTTCTGATGACCCCCGAGCGGCAGCCGATCCTCGAAGGCGAGCGGGTGCTGCTGCGCCCGAGCACCGCGGACGATTGGGATGCGCTGTTCGCGGTCGCTTCCGATCCTTTGCTCTGGGAAGTCCATCCAGCGCATGACCGCTGGCAGGAGCCGGTGTTCCGCGCCTATTTCGATGCCGGCATCGCCAGCGGGGGAGCGCTGACCATAGTCGACAAGGCCATGGACAAGGTGATCGGATCGTCGCGCTTCGACAATTGGGACGAGGCGGCCGACGAGATCGAGATCGGCTGGACCTACCTCTCGCGCGACTATTGGGGCGGTAGCTATAATCGCGAGATCAAGCGGCTGATGCTGCATCATATCCACCGCTATGTGCGCACGGCGGTGTTCACCGTGGGCGTCGACAATGTGCGTTCCCGGAAAGCCATGGAGAAGATCGGCGGGACGGTGCGGCCGGGCATTGTCGACCGGCTGATGGCGGGCAGGATGAAACCGCACGTGATCTATGAGATCCACCGGGTATGAAGCCGCTCGAGGGGATCAAGGTCGTCGAGCTGGCGCGGATCCTGGCGGGTCCCTGGTGCGGGCAGCTGCTCGCCGACCTGGGCGCCGAGGTGGTCAAGATCGAGCGGCCCGGCGAAGGCGACGATACGCGGCAATGGGGTCCGCCCTTCCTGCACGATGCCGCGGGCGAGAATCGCGACGCGGCCTATTTCCATGCCTGCAACCGGGGGAAGACCAGCCTGGCGATCGATATCACCACGGCGGAGGGCCAGGCGGCGGTGCGGGCGCTGGTGGCGGACGCGGACGTGGTGATCGAGAATTACAAGGTCGGCGGACTGGTGAAGTACGGGCTCGATGCGGCCTCGCTGCGGGCGCTCAACCCCAGGCTGGTCGTCTGCTCGATCACCGGCTTCGGCCAGACCGGCCCCTATGCGCCGCGCGCCGGGTACGACTTCATCATCCAGGGGATGGGCGGCTTCATGTCGCTGACCGGCGAGCCCGACGGGGCGCCGCAAAAGGCCGGCATCGCCTATGCCGACATCTTCACCGGCGTCTATTCGGCCGTGGCGATCCTCGCAGCGCTGCGACGTCGTGACGTCTCGGGCGAAGGCGCGCATATCGACATGGCGCTGCTCGATACCCAGGTCGGGGTGCTCGCCAACCAGGCGCTCAACTGGATGGCGTCGGGCAAGGTGCCGCACCGGATGGGCAATGGGCACGCCAATCTGGTGCCCTACCAGGCGTTCCAGGCGAAGGACGGCGAGCTGATCATCGCGGTCGGCAATGATTCGCAGTTCCGCAAGCTCTGCGGCGTGCTGGGGCTCGATTATGGCGCGGACCCGCGTTTCGCGACCAATCCGGCGCGGGTGGAGAATCGCGGCATGCTGGTGCCGCTGCTCGAGGCGGCGATCCGGCAATGGGCCAAGGCCGATCTTTACGAGGCGTTGGAGGCGGAGGGCGTGCCGGCGGGTGCGATCAACACGGTCGACGAAGTGTTCGCCGATCCGCAGGTGGTGGCGCGCGGCATGCGGATCGAGCGCGAAGGCGTGCCGGGCATCGCCACGCCGATCATGATCGATGGCGAGCGCATGGCCGCCGACCGGGCGAGCCCCAAACGCCCATAGAAAAGGGGCGGCTCCTTGCGGAACCGCCCCTCCTCCTCTCCCGTGGAGATCAGAAGTTGACCTTGGCGCCGACCGTGAAGCGGCGGCCATAGATGCCGTCGCCGGCCTGGACCGGGTTGTAGAGGTACGCGCCATAGGTGACCGGATCGACGCCGGGCAGGCGATCGAACAGGTTGAGCACATTCGCATAGATCGTGAACTTGTCCGCGATCTTGGCGGTCGCGTTCAGGTCGAAGGTGAAATAGCTCTTCAGGCGGCAGCCGGTATAGGCGGGCTGCGGCGCCAGGCCGCAATCCTGATAGGCATTGCCCTGGTCCATGGCCGAAAGGTCATAGCCCGAGGTGTAGTTGGCCGTACCGGTGACCGTGTAGTTGCCGATCGCGAAGCTGTTCATCCAGCTGCCGTGCCAGCGGAACGTGCCCGAACCCGCGGTCAGGTTGTAGTTGCCGATCGTGTCGACATAGGTCTCGCGCGTGCCGTCGGCCAGTGTGGTGCTGAGCTCGAGCTGAAGCGTCGCGTCGAGGTTGCTCGTCCAGGTCACGTCCCCGAACTGGAAGCGGGCATTGGCCCCGAAGTCGATGCCTTCCGACTTGATCTTGTTGGCATTGACATAGTGCGACTGCACGAAGGCCACGCGCGCCGGTGCCCCCGGGTGCGCCGGATCGGCTGCATCCGTGATGATCGTGTAGCCGGCCGGGACCGCTTCACCTGCATAATAGGCCCGCAGCGCGTCGCCCGAGGAGAGCGAAGTGATCGCGTTGGTCTTCTTGATGTTGAAGTAATCGACCGAGAACGAGACGTTGCGCATCGGCGTGAAGACGGCGCCCAGCGTGATGCTGCGCGACTTTTCCGGCTTCAGATCGGGCGAGGCCAGCGTGGTCTGGCCATAGCTGGCACCGCGCAGATATTGCGGGCAGCTGCTGAACGTCTGCACCGTGCAGCCATATTGGGCCAGATAGGTGTCGTTGAACAGCTTGGCCGAGTTGTTGACATAGCCCGTCGTCGGCAGCGCGTTCGCCTCGCCGAAGCTCGGAATACGGAAGCCGCGCGACCAGGTGCCGCGCACCGTCAGCATGTCGATCGGGGTGAACTTCGCACCGACCTTCGGCGAGAAGGTGCTCTGGCCGGTCGAATAATGGTCATAGCGGCCCGAAGCGTTGAGCTCGAGCTGGTTGAACACCGGCAGGCTGATTTCGCCGAACGCCGACGAGACCGTGCGATGCCCCTCGGTACCGAACGCGTTGATCGTGAAATAGCGCTGGGTCGGACCGTTGATATCGCTGTTCGCCGAAGGCGAATCGACCGCCTCGTAGAACACCGAGCCGCCGACGCCGATCTGTGCCGGGCCGCCGGGCAGCTGGAACAGCGACTTACTGACGCTCGCCTGGATCTGGTAGAGATCGGACGAAGCGTCGGTGTTGAGCGTCGGCGCCAAATAGTCCTGGACCGCCTTGCTGTTCGCCGAGGGGTTCACGAAATTGTACGAGCCGTCGGCGATCACATCGAGCAGGTGCTGGATGTAGACATAGCCTTCCGAAGTGCGACGCAGATCGGTGTGCATCGCCGTCGCGTCGACCTTGTAGTTCCAGTCGTCGCCGAAGCTGCCCTTCACGCCCGCCGCGGCACGGTACACGCGGCTGCGCGACTCGTCATAGCGGGTGAAGTTGGGCATGCGGCCGATGAGCGTCGCCGTCTCGCCCGAAGCCGCGAACGGGTTGTTCGGGTTGAGCGTGCCGTTGGCCGCGGTGCAGTTCACGCGCGCGGCGCAGACATAGACCGGCAGCGTCAGCGCGCCCGAGCCGGCCGCGAAGCTCGCACCGCCATCGACCGTCGAATAGGGCGCATAGTTGATGCCTGCCGGAGCATTGCCATAGATCGTCGACGGGCCACCCGAATATTGCACGCGCGACTGCTGGAAGTTCAGCTCGAGATAGGCCTCCGCCGAATCGCCGAGCGTCTTTGCGACGTGCGCCGAGAAGCCGAAGCGATCGATCTGCGGCGCGACCACGCCGTAGCGGTTGGTCATGTCCTGGTTGCAGAGCTGGGTCGGCAGCAGCGCATTGCCGGCCTGCTGGGCGGCGGTGGTCTGGGTGAGCGTGCCGTTGATGCAGCCACCGCTCAGCAGCTGGTAGCGGCCGCCCGATCCCGGCGCGACATAGAGGTTCGAGCCCGCGGCAGTGGTGGGATCGAACGTGTTGCCGTTGATCGTGTTGTCCGGGCCGCCGATGCCGGTCTGGTTGTCCGAGTTGAACGGCGAACGCAGGTCGCGGTTATAGACCGCGTCTGCGTGATAGTAGAAACCGCTGACATAGGCGTTGAAGCCGTCGCGATCGAGATCGCCGGTGCCGGCAGTGACCGAGAAGCGCTGGGTGGCGGCAACGCCGTCCTGCGAGACGCCAGCTTCGGCGCGGGCCGAAACGCCCTGGAAGCTGCGCTTGGTGATGACGTTGACCACGCCGGCGATCGCATCGGCGCCGTAGCTCGACGAAGCGCCGTCCTTCAGCACTTCGACGCGGTCGATGATGTCGTCCGGAATCGTGTTCAGGTCGACGAAGTTGCGCGTCGCGTCGTCGGCCAGCGGATAATAGGCGGCGCGCATGCCGTCGAACAGCACCAGCGTCGAGTTGCTCGACAGGCCGCGCAGCGAGATCGCCGAGGCACCGCCGGCGAACGCGCCATTGGCCGTGAAGCTGTTGGTGAGCGCCGGGCCGTTATTGGCAGAGAGGCGCTGCAGGCCGTCCTGGACGGTGCTGATGCCGCGGGCATCGAGCGAATCCGCGGTGACGGTGGTGACCGGCGAGGCCGTGATCTTGGTGCGGAACAGCGAGCCGGTGACGACGATTTCGGGGGCTTCGTCGGTCTGCGGCGCGGCCGGAGCGGCCTGGCTGTCGGTGGCGGTGGGAGCGGTGTCCTGCGCGAAGGCGGGGACGGCGACCAGGCTGGCCAGGGTGAGTGCCGAAAGGGCAGTCCCGGCACGGAGCGTGCGGGCGAGATTACGCGTGAACATGGTACCCTACTTTCATACTGCTCCCCGGGCGAACATTGCCGGGGGACGAACACGCGCACGCCTGACGACGCGCGCGGGGGACCGATGCGAGCGGGAGATTCACACGTAAAGCAGAGGGTTTCATGACAGCATGGTTTCGCTTCAGCCTGTATCCGCAAAGGCACGGATCTTGGCTGAAACGTTTCCGCCGCGTTGCAATGTAACAGCTTTGTTTCGGCCCGGCGGCTGGCTGTCGCCGTCCGGGCCCGACTCGCCGGACGTTATGCCTTGAACAGGGCCGCGGCTTGCTCGGTGGCGGCGCGCGTATCCGCCACCAGCCGTTTCACTTCGCCCGCGACCACCGCGAAGCCGCGCCCGGCATCGCCGGCGCGCGCCGCCTCGATCTCGGCATTGAGCGCGAGCAGGTTGATGCGCGACGCAATCTCCTGGATCGAGCCTACGATCGCAGCGAGCTGGGCCCTGGCCTCGGCCTCGTGGGTGCGCGCTGGCGTGATGTCGGTGGCGATCTTGATCACCTTCTCGACTCGGCCGGCCGGATCGACGACCGGCGTGTAGGTCGCCTCCATCCAGATCTCGCGCCCGCCGCGTGCGCGCCGGCGGAACTCGCCCGACTGGAACTCGCCGCGTGCCAGTGCCTGCCAGAAGGCGGCATAATCGGGGCTGGCGACGTACGCCGCTTCGCACAGGATGCGGTGCGGAAGACCGATCAACTCGTCGGCGGCATAGCCGGTGGCCGCGAGGAAATTGGCGTTGGCGTGGAGGATCGTTCCGCGGGCATCGAACTCGGCAACGAGAAGCGAACGGTCGATGGCATCGAGCTTGCCCTGCTGGGCGGTCAGGTCTGGCATATACATGGAAGCGCCAGCGCTAAGCCAAGGATTCCCCTACGTCATGCGCCTGGACGCGCATCCTACTCAAAATGGCGAGTTCAGCCCAGGCGGCGGATCAGCTCCTGCGCCCCGGCGGGCGCGCGCACCTTGCCGCCATGGATGAAGAAGACGAAAGTCTCGCGCGGGGTGACCGGCGGATCCTTGTCCTCGACATAGGGGAGCCCTTCGGGCCGGCCGCCAGACGCCCAGGTCCTTGCCGCCTCGGTCCAGCGCGGCAGCGCGTCTTCGGGATAGCAGAAGGGATTGTCGTCCTCGCCGGCTTCCAAGCGGGCGTAGACGAAGTCGCCGGTGATGTCGGCGATCGCGGGATATTGCGGCGAATCGGCATAGACGATCGCGACGCCGGCCTTGCGGCACAGGTCGATGAACTCGGGGACGGCGAAGCTTTCATGGCGGACCTGGACCGCGTGGCGCAGCTTCACGCCTTCATGCGTGTGCGGGAGCAGATCGAGGAAGGCGCCGAAATCCGCGGCGTCGAACTTCTTGGTGGCCATGAACTGCCACATCAGCGGCCCGAGCCGGTCGCCCAGCTCGATCACGCCCTGGCCGACGAAGCGCGCGACCGATTCGCCGGCTTCGGCGAGCACCTTGCGATTGGTGCAGAAGCGCGAGCCCTTCACCGCGAAGACGAAGCCATCGGGCACGGTCTTCGCCCAGCCCTCGAACGTCGCGGGCTTGAAGGTGGAATAATAGGTGCCGTTGACTTCGATCGCGGTCAGCTGGCGGGAGGCATATTCCAGCTCCTTCTTCTGGGAGAGCTTCTCCGGATAGAAGGTGCCGCCCCGCCAGGGCTCGAAGGTCCAGCCGCCAATGCCGACTCGTATGGGTGCCGTGTTCATGCGCGGACCCTAGCCGCTCTGCGCGGCGCCGCCAGCCCGAAGGCAGCTCTCAAAGGCGGATCAGCGGACCCGCGACCAAGTCTGCGCCTTGCAAATGATGCCGAACAGCACGCAGCCCTTGCCGACCATCTTGTTGCCGTCCTGGAATTCGATCGTGCCCGAGAAGGTCTGGCGGATGTCGGGAACGAACACCTTGCCAGTCCACTTGCCCGGGCCCGAAGGCTTGAGATCGCGGAACAGGCGGGTCCCGATCAGGTTGTCGGTGCCGCCGCGCTTCGCATCGGCGATAGCCTTGTCGCTCGCCCAGGTGATCGTGCCGCATACCGCACCGCCGCACTGGTCGATGCGAACATGGACGCTGTTGCTGGGATTGCGCCATTCGCTGGCGATCGGCGCCACGTCGGGCGGAGAACCGGCCGATGCGGGGACTGCGACAGAGAAAAGCACGAACGCGGGCAGAATCGCCCGAATGAATTTACCGAACATGATGGGGCTTCTTGCGGTTGGAACCTGTATGCCGCCTGAAATGGAAAGCCGGCCGTTTCAGGACAAGATCATGTTCGGGAAACGCAGCGTTCGCGAATCCGTCGATTCAATTCACTATGGGATTCGAGACCAGGTCTGCGACTTGCAGCCGACGCCGAGCAACAGGCAGCCGCGGCCGATCATCTTGTCGCCCTCGATCGTCACGGTGCCCGAGAAGGTCTTGCGGATATCCGGCACATATACCTTGCCCCGCCAGCGATTCGGCCCGTCCTTGTAGAAATTGCGGAAGATCTGGGTGCCGATCAGGTTTTCGGCGCCGCCGCGCTTCGCATCGGCCAGCGCCTTGTCGCTCGCCCAGATCACCGTGCCGCAGATCGCACCCTTGCCGCAGGGCTCATAGCGGATGTGCACGCTGCCCCGCGGATTGGCCCAAACGCCCTCGATTCCGTCCGGAAGCGGGGCAGCAGAGAGGAGGAGAGCGGCGCCCAGCGCCAGGACGAGCCGTGCGATCATTATGCGCCTTCTGTCATCCGACCCGGCGTCTGCGCAAGCCATCCAAAAGGGTAGTCGCAGCCGAACGCCGTCCGGCTTCGGGAAGGATTTCGGAGTTTCTCGGATAACCGCCTGAAAACGGTTGAGAAACGCTGGAGCGGGCGAAGGGATTCGAACCCTCGACCCCGACCTTGGCAAGGTCGTGCTCTACCCCTGAGCTACGCCCGCTCGGCGTTCTAGACCGGGGCGGCAAGCGCACCGGGCTGGGTGAGGCGCGGCCACTAGCACCGGGTTTGGGGGTGGGCAACCCCATGCGCACAACTTTTTTAGAGGCTTGGCGCATCGCGCGTGAAAGCCCACATAACGCGCTGACCCTAATCGTGCATTTCAGGAGCGCTATCTTGGCTACGCTTGGACTCACCCCCGCGGAGAAGGAAGCCGTCGACGCGTTCCGCCGCGATGTCGTCGAGCCCTCGATGACCGCCCTGGTCATCATCGATTTCTGGGCCGAATGGTGCGGCCCCTGCAAGGCGCTGACACCGGTGCTGGAAAAGGTCGCCGCCGACTATGCCGGCAAGGGCGTCGCGCTCGCCAAGGTCGATGTCGACGCGAATCAGTTCATCGCCAACCAGTTCCAGGTCCGCTCGATCCCCACGGTCTATGCGATGTTCCAGGGCCAGCTGGTCGCCGACCTCAGCTCGGCGCGGACCGAATCGCAGCTGCGCACGATGCTCGACCAGATCCTGCGCCAGCTGCCGGTGGAGAGCAGCGATGCCCAGGCCGAGGCCGAGCTGGAGCCGCTGATCGCAATGGGCGAACAGGCACTCGCCGAGAATGACGCGGAACGCGCGCTCTCGATCTTCGAGCAGATCGCCGAACTCGCGCCGGAGCATGCCCAGGTGATCGCCGGCCGTGCCCGGGCGCTGCTGGCGCTGGGCCGCACCGACGAGGCCGAAGCCGTGCTCGCCACCCTGCCGGAAGATGCCAAGGGCGCCGAGATCGACCAGGCCCGCGCGGCGATCGCGCTGGCGAAGGAAGCCCAGCCAGTCGAAGACCTGTCCGGCCTGGCCGCCCAGGCGGCGACCGGCGACATGGAAGCGCGCTACGAGCTGGCCGGCGGCCAGATGGCGACGGGCGACCGCGATGCCGCCGCCGAGACCCTGCTCGCGATGGTGCAGGACGACCGCGAGTGGAACGAAGGCGCCGCCCGCCAGCGGCTGCTCAAGCTGTTCGAGGCGGTGGGGCTGGAAGACCCCTGGGTCTCCGCCCAGCGCCGCAAGCTCTCCGCGATCCTGTTCGGATGAAGCCTTCGGGGAAGATCACGCGCCTTTCGGTGTTCCCGCTGGGTGGCGCGTTGCTCTTGCCCCGGATGCATCTGCCGCTGCACATCTTCGAGCCGCGCTACCGGGCGATGGTCTCCGACGCGCTCGCCCGGGACCGGCGGATCGGGATGATCCAGCCGCGCGACGCGAGCAATCCGCCCGGGCTGTTCGAGATCGGCTGTGTCGGCCGCATCGCCGAAGTCGAGGCGCTCGACGACGGGCGCTTCGACATCGTGCTGGAAGGCCTGGCGCGCTTCACGATCGTGCGCGAGCTCGACGTCACGACGCCGTTCCGCCAGGTCGAGGCCGAGCTGGAAGTGCTCGGCGAGAGCGAGATCCTCGCGTTGGCCGAGCGCGCCGCGCTGGAGATCGAATCGCGACGCTTCGCGGAAGGTCTTGGCTATGCGGTCGACTGGGAAGCGGTCTCGCGGCTCGACGACGAATCTCTGGTCAACGGCATCGCCCAGATCGCACCGTTCGACCCGGCTTCGAAGCAGGCATTGCTCGAGGCCGATTCGCTGAGCGAGCGCTCGGAGCTGATCGTCCAGCTGATGCAATTCTATGGGCGGCACGACGGCGACGAGGTCGGGACGCTGCAATAGCCGTTACCGCCGATACACGCCGGTGAAGCTCACATTGACGCCGCCGCAGCGCAGATTGTCGCGGGCGACCAGATAGGGTCCGAGCAGCCGCATCGCGACGCGGCAGCCTGGATCTTCGGAATCGGCGAGTTCAAGCCGGCCGCCGCCCGGCGCGGGCAGGTCCGCGCTGAAGCCACCATAGTTGACGCCGCCGCGCTTCACCCGTTCGGGATCGTGCGAACCCCAGGTCGCATTGCCGCTGAAGTGGAGCGTGCCCGTCCGCGCGCCGGGGGTGATGTCGATGGCCGATTCCCAGACGCTCCAGCTGCCGAGCCAGTCGGCTGTGCGCGGCGGTGCCACGGCCACATGGCGTAGCGCGGCGCTCTCGATCCAGCCTTCGGCCGGCCGGTTGGCGCCCGGGGCCAGATACGTAACCCGGGTGAGCGGGCCCCTGGCTTCCCAGGCGATCAGCCTGTCGCCGGCGACGACATAGCCGCGCCGGCGACAGGCAGCGGTGAGGGTCGGGCAGCCACTCCGCTCGTCACCGTCATGGAAATAGCGTTTCGGGCCGGGGACGATCTCGACCAGGTCAGCGGCGATCGGCCCAGGCGCATCGGTTTGGAGTAACAAGGCCAGCAACACGAGCATCGGCGGCTCCCGGGAAAGCTAGGCAGTGATGCCCTGCAGAAGCTTGGGCACGTCGCCGCTTTCGCCGCGGGCCTCGGCCATGAACCAGTCCTTGAGCGGCGGCAGCTTGTCGACCGCGGACAGCCCGAAGCGGCGGACGGCGCTGGCGGCCTTGCCGGGGATGCCAAACAGCCGGGTGAGCCCGTCGGTGGCGGCGGCGACCATGAAGGTGTCGAGCCCGCGCCAGCGCTGGTAGCGCGCGAGCAGCTGCGGATCGCCCATGTCGAGGCCGAGCCTCTTTCCATCCACCAGCACCTCGACCAGCGTGGCGACGTCGCGGAAGCCGACATTGACGCCCTGGCCGGCGATGGGGTGGATGCCGTGCGCGGCGTCGCCGACCAGCGCCAGCCGGTCGCTGGTGATCCAGGCAGCGTGGTGGAAGCCCAAGGGGTGGCTGAAGCGCGCGGTGAGCGGGCCGAGCTTGCCGAGGAACCCACCCATCCGCTTCTCGGCCTCGGCCAAATAGGCGCGCTCGGAGATCTTCATCATGCCGGCGGCATCGCGGGCGTTGACCGTCCACACCACCGCCGAGCGATGGCCGTTCTCGTCATCGAGCAGCGGCAGGATCGCGAACGGTCCCTCGGGATAGAAGATCTCGAAGGCGATATTCTCATGGCTGCGTGCATGGCCGAGCGTGGCGACCATGGCGGCATGATCATAGCTCCAGCGCGCGGTGCTGAGGCTGGCGGCTTCGCGGGTGGGCGAGTTGCGGCCCTCGGCACCGATCAGCAACTGGGCGTGGACCGTCGTGCCGTCGCTGAGCTGGGCGGTGACGCCGAATTCGTGGCGTTCCACGTGGAAAGCCCGGGTCTGCATGCGGACATCCGCCAACGGCGCGGCGACCGCGGCTTCGTAGAGCGCGGTGCGCAGGATTCGGTTCTCGAACATATGGCCGAGCGCGCCATCGCCTTCGCCCGGAGCGAAATCGAGCTTGCCGGGCGCCAGCCCGTCCGAGACGCGGATGCCCTGGATCGGGCAGCCCTTGCCGGCCAGCCGCCCGGCGACACCGATCGCTTCGAACATGCGCATCGGCGCGCTGGCGATCGCAGAGGCGCGGCCGTCATGCTTCGCTGCAAGGATCGTCGCCGGATCGGCGGGATCGATGACGATCGAGGAAATGCCATGCGCATCGAGCGCGGTAGCCAGCGCCGAGCCGACCAGCCCGCCGCCGAGAATGAGGACATCTGCGCTATCCATGGGAGTGCCGTAGCGCCTGTCTCATCGTTCGTCATCCCCGCGCAGGCGGGGATCCAGCGTAACAGAGCGACGTCCTTCGTGACTCTGTATCCCCGCCTGCGCGGGGATGACGAATAAGGTGGTGCGGCGGGCCCGGATCCATAGGAACGTGCGGGGAACGCTTGACGGCGGAGTCCCGGCAGGCGATTAACCGGGTTGCACCCCCTGAAATTCTGGAGGCTGGGCCATGGCGTCCCGGGCACAGGCGCCGATTTGGCGCGAAACAATGAAGGCCGGCGCGCGCCGCAGCGGCGCGGTGATCGGCGGAGCAGCCCTGTTTCTGGGCGTGCTGGCGCTCGGCGTCGCGCTGGGCAGCTATCAGCCGACCGATCCGTCCTGGAATACCGCCGCGGCAGGCCCCGCGCGCAACTGGATGGGCGAGCCCGGCGCATGGACCTCTGACTTCCT
Source organism: Sphingomonas sp. GW821-FHT12D09 (assembly GCF_058807215.1). Taxonomy (NCBI): domain Bacteria; kingdom Pseudomonadati; phylum Pseudomonadota; class Alphaproteobacteria; order Sphingomonadales; family Sphingomonadaceae; genus Sphingomonas; species Sphingomonas sp. GW821-FHT12D09. The sequence continues at coordinate 508,033 of NZ_JBXAQL010000003.1, forward strand.
CTATGCGCTGTTCGGCCCCGCGGTGTGGCTGTTCCTGCCCGTCGGGCTGATCGTCGCCTTTCGCCTGCTCAAGGACCGGCCGACCGGCAATTGGGCGACGATGCTGCGCGGGGTGGGGATCGGCGTGATCTTCGCCGCCACCGCGCTTGCCTTCTTCTCGACCGACGCGGTGCTCTCGCTCGCCGGCGGCTGGGGCGGCATCATCGGGCTCAGCATTGCCGGGCTATTCAACTGGGCGATCGGCTTTGCCGGCGATCCGGGCGTGAGCTGGTGGGCGGGACGCGGGCCAGGGCTGGTCTGCGGCCTGATCGGCCTGTTTATCTGGTGGCGCAGCCTCGACTTCACGTTGCCCGAGCGTGCCATCCGCATGCCCAGCATCCCGAGCCTGAAGGGGCCGGGCAAGACCCAGCTACTGGGCGCGCCCGAGCCGCGCGAAGCGCGTGAGCGCGAGGTGGCGGAGCCGAAGATCCGCGAGGGCCGCGAGCCGCGCAAGACGGTGGTGCCCGACAATCGCCCCGGCCCGGTGATCGCCGACCGCATGATCGCGCCATCGCCGGCGCGGACCAAGCCGCCGGCTCAGACCAGCCTCGACTTCAAGGACAGCTACCAGCTGCCCCCGATCGACCTGTTGAAGGCGCCGCCGGTCAACAAGAATGCCGGGATCGACAAGGCCGCGCTGGAGCGCAACGCCCGGCTGCTCGAAAGCGTGCTCGACGATTTCAATGTCAAGGGGCAGATCGTCGAGGTCCGGCCCGGCCCGGTCGTCACCATGTACGAGCTCGAGCCCGCCGCCGGCATCAAGGCGAGCCGGGTGATCCAGCTCGCCGACGACGTGGCGCGCAACATGTCCGCCACATCGGCGCGCATCGCGACGATTCCGGGGCGCAGCGTGATCGGCATCGAGCTGCCCAATGCGGTACGCGAGCCGGTCAACCTCCACGAACTGATCGCCAGCCAGGCCTTCGAGGACCAGGGCGCGACGCTGCCGCTGGTGCTGGGCAAGAATATCGGCGGCGATCCCGTCATCGCCGATCTGGCGCCGATGCCGCATCTGCTCGTCGCCGGCACCACCGGCTCGGGCAAGTCGGTCGGCCTCAACTCGATGATCCTGTCGCTGCTCTACCGGCTGACGCCCGAGCAGTGCCGGATGATCATGATCGATCCCAAGATGCTCGAGCTGAGCATGTACAAGGACATCCCCCACCTCCTTGCCGATGTGGTGACCGAGCCGGCCAAGGCGGTGCGCGCGCTCAAATGGGCGGTCGAGCAGATGGAGGACCGCTACCGGATGATGGCGCATGCCAATGTCCGCAGCCTCGCCTCGTTCAACGACAAGGTGCGCCAGGCCAAGGCCAAGGGCCAGAAGCTCGGCCGCAAGGTCCAGGTCGGCTATGATCCCGACAGCGGCAAGCCGATCTACGAGGAAGAAGCGCTCGACCTGCAGCCACTGCCGCAGATCGTGGTGATCGTCGACGAGCTCGCCGACCTGATGATGACCGCGGGCAAGGAAGTGGAGTTCCTGATCCAGCGGCTGGCGCAAAAGGCGCGCGCGGCGGGCATCCATCTTATCATGGCGACGCAGCGCCCCTCGGTCGACGTCATCACCGGCGTGATCAAGGCGAACTTGCCGACCCGCCTCTCCTTCTACGTCGCCAGCAAGATCGATTCGCGCACCATCCTGGGCGAGCAGGGCGCCGAGCAGCTGCTCGGCAAGGGCGACATGCTCTATATGCCCGGCGGCAAGCAGCTCGTCCGCGTGCACGGCCCGTTCGTCAGCGACGATGAAGTGCAGGCGGTCGCCGATTTCTGGCGCAGCCAGGGGACGCCCGACTATATCACGGCGGTCACCGAGGAGCCCGAGGATGGCGGGTTCAGCCTCGACGGCGCACCCGAGGGCGACGATTCGCCGGAGGACCAGCTCTATCGCCGTGCGATCCAGTTGGTGGCGGAGAGCCAGAAGGCTTCCACCTCGTGGCTGCAGCGCCAGTTGCGCGTCGGGTACAACTCCGCCGCGCGCCTGGTGGAGCGGATGGAGAAGGACGAGCTGGTCTCGCGTCCCGACCATGTCGGCCGCCGCGAAGTGTTGATGGATACCGACGGGCGCCAGCTCTAGAGGATCGAATCACAGGCTCTACGGGTTCAGGAGGCATTCAAGCCCCTGCCCCCAGGGGCATTCCCCCGCAATCTGGAGAATGACACGTGTTTGCACGGCCCCTCGCCTTCAGCCTCGCGCTCGCCGCGCCCGGGCTGGTCTCGGCCGCCGACCCCGCGAATGCGCTCGTACAGGTGCAGCAGCATCTTGCCGGCGTGACGTCGATGACCGCCGGCTTCGCGCAGACCGACCGCAATGGCCGCACGCTCACCGGCACGATGACGCTGAAGCGTCCCGGCAAGATCCGCTTCCAATATCAGAAGGGCGTGCCCCAGCTGATCGTAGCGGACGGAAGCAGCCTCTATTTCATCGATTATCAGGTGCGCCAGGTCGATCGCTGGCCGATCGGCAACTCGCCGCTGGCGGTGCTGCTCAATCCGAAGAAGGACATCACCAGGTTCGCCAAGCTGGTGCCGACGGGCAATCCCCAGCTGGTCTCGATCGAGGTCCATGACAACGACCATCCCGAATATGGCCGGATCACGATGATCTTCCAGAAGAACGGCGCAGCACCGGGCGGGCTGATGCTCCAGGGCTGGGTGGCGCTGGATTCGCAGAATAATCGCACCACCATCCGGCTGTCGAACCAGCAGTTCAACGCGCCGGTGAGCGACGGGGCGTTCCGCTGGAACGATCCAAGGAAGCAGGGGCCGCGCTAAGCTGAACACCGTTCATGCTGGCGACAGGAAGCGGCGCCTAGAACCTGTCTTGCGGATGTGAGGGCGTACCCGGGATTTTCCCCCTGTTGCTCGGGATCTTCACACCCCGCCTGCGTGACGAACGCTAGGTCGGCCCTCGTTCCAATGCCCCCGGAGCGAGGGCCTTTCCTTGTCCGGTGCCGAGGCACTGGCAGAGTTGGCAAACACCTCCTAAATCCGGCGCGATGAAGATCGCCTCCTGGAACATCAACTCCGTCCGCTTCCGCATCGAGATCGTCGAGCAGTTCCTGCGCGAAGAGGCTCCCGATGTGCTGTGCCTGCAGGAAACCAAGGTTATCGACGGGGACTTCCCCGAAGGGGCCTTCCGCGCGATGGGCTATGACTACATCATCAAGCACGGCCAGCGCATGCACCACGGCGTGGCGATCATCGCCCGCGTGCCGGTGGTGGAGGACGACCGGTTCGACTGGCAGGCCAATGGCGAGGCGCGGCATGTCGGCGTGCGGTTGCCGAACGGCGTGCGGCTCGAGAATGTCTACGTCCCTGCCGGCGGCGATATCCCCAACCGCGAGCTGAACCCCAAGTTCGGCCAGAAGCTCGATTTCCTCGAGCGGATGATCGGCTGGTCGCAGGGGCTCGACGTCCCCTCGATCCTGACCGGCGATTTCAACGTCGCGCCGCTGGAGAGCGATGTGTGGAGCCACAAGCAACTGCTCGACGTGGTCAGCCATACGCCGATCGAAGTCGAGACGCTCGCCCGGCTCCAGGCGGCGAACGACTGGGTCGATCTCGGCCGGCATTTCGTGCCGGCGCCGGCACGCTATTACAGCTGGTGGAGTTACCGGGCGAAGGACTGGGCGGCATCGGACCGCGGCCGCCGGCTTGATCATATGTGGGCGAGCCCGGATGTGGCGGAGAAGGCAGTGGCGCATAAGGTATGCGAGCCGTGCCGCTCATGGCTCAAGCCTTCCGATCATGTGCCGCTGATCACCGAGTTCGCCTTTTGAGCGCGCACGCCGCCGCCCGCGCGGTCGATGCGCTGCGCCGCGGCTGGCCCGTGGCGATCGGAGACCTCGCATTGCTGGCGGTGGAGACGGCCGATGCGAAGCGGCTGGAGGCGTTCGACCAAGGCGGCCAGGCGGACCTGCTGCTTTCCGCCGGGCGCGCGGCGACGTTGAAGCTCGCGAACCAGCGCGATGCCGCCACGCCCGACGCGCCCGTGCTGGTCGAACGCGCGCCCTGGCTCGATTTCGATACCGCGACGGCGCTGGCCGACCCGCAGTTCGACTTGGCGACGCCCTTGAAGGGGCCGTTCCGGGCGATCCCCCTGGTCGAGCGCGAGCTGGCCGCCGCCGCATTGCGCCTGGCCCGGGTCGCGGGGCTGCTGCCGGCCTTCTTCGTCCGCGCCGCCGCGGGCGAGGAGACGATCACCCCGGCCGATATCGACGCACATGAGGACGCGGATCGCCTGCGCATCGTCGCCCGGGCGCATCTGCCGGTTGCCGATGCCGAGGACAGCGAGATCGTCGCCTTCCGCACGGACGAGATGCCCGGCGAGCATGTCGCGCTGCTGATCGGCGAGCCGGGCGGCAATCCGCCGCTCGTCCGCCTGCACAGCGAATGCCTGACCGGCGACGTGCTCGGCAGCCTCAAATGCGATTGCGGGCCGCAGCTCCAGGCGGCGATCCGCGAGATCCGGGCGAGCGGCTGGGGAATCCTGCTCTATCTGCGCCAGGAAGGGCGCGGTATCGGGCTGATCAACAAGCTGCGCGCCTATGCGCTGCAGGACCAGGGCTTCGACACGGTCGACGCAAATACCCGACTCGGCTTCGCGGTCGATGCGCGCAACTTCGCGACCGCCGCCAAGATGCTGTCGCTGCTCGGCCAGCGCCAGGTGCGGCTGCTGACCAACAATCCGGACAAGGTGGCGGCGCTGGAAGCGGCGGGGATCAAGGTCGCCGAGCGCGTGCCGCACCTCCTGCCGCCCAATCCGCATAACGAGCGCTATCTCGCCACCAAGCGCGATCGCACCGGGCACCAGTTCTGAGGTACTTTCTCGACACCGAGTTCAACGGTTTCGGCGGGGCGCTGATCTCGCTGGCTTTGGTGCCGGAGGATGGCGGGCTGCCCTTCTATGCAGCGCTGCGCTGCGCCGATCCCACGGACTGGGTGGCGGAGCATATCCTGCCGGCGCTGGGCGCGTCGCCGATCAGCCGCGAGGCGATGGGGCGCGCCTTTGCGGACTATCTCGGCGACGATCCCGATCCGCTGCTAGTCGCCGACTGGCCGGAGGACATCGCGCATGCCGCAACGCTGCTGATCGCGGCACCGGGACGGCGCCATCCGATCGACCGGATCCGCTTCGAGCTATGCGACGCCTTTGGCTTCGACAGCGCGGCGCTGAGCAAGCGGCCGCACAATGCGCTGAGCGACGCCATGGCGTTACGGGATTATCTGCTCGCCCGGGAGGCGAAGGGGTTTTAGGCGACCAGCCGCTGAACCTCGTCGAAGTCATGCGCGATCAGCCTGACGCCCAGCGCACGCAGTCGCTCGGCATGATCGGGCGCGCAATGCGATCCAGCGCACAGGCCGATCACATCGGCGCCGGATGCCACCGCGCCGGTGACGCCCACCGGCGAATCCTCAAGGATCACGCAGCGCTCGATCGGCACGCCCAGGGCCGCCGCGGCGTGGAGATACAGGTCCGGTGCCGGCTTGCCGCGCGTCACATGCTCGCGGCCGCTATAGATATGGTCGCCGAACGCCGCCCGGATGCCGAGATGCTCGAGATGGCGGCTGATCCATTGGGTCGAGCTCGACGAGGTGATCGCCCGGGGCAGAGATGCCGGCAGTTCCTCGACGAAGCGGATCGCGCCGGCCACCGCCGGCAGGCCCTCGGCCAGCACGCGCGCGTCCTCTTCGGCGCGAATCGCATGGAAGTCGTCGGGGATCGCGCGGCCGATCCATTTCTCGACGGCACCGAGAAAGTCGGCGCCGGCCAGGCCCATGAAGTTCGCCATCGAATCTTCGGGACTTGTCGGGTGGCCGATGCTCGTCAGGTACGCGGCGATCTGCCGGTTGCCGGCCGCTTCGCTCTCCAGCAGGACGCCATCGAAATCGAACAGGATCGCATCGTACTTCATGCGCGGGTTCCAAAAAGTGCAGTGCCGACGCGGACATGCGTCGCGCCGATCGTGACGGCGGTCTCGAAATCGCCCGACATGCCCATCGAGAGGCCGGTCAGTCCGTGATCGCGGGCGATCTTGGAGAGCAGCGCGAAATAAGGCGCCGGCTCAAGTTCGAAGGGCGGGACGCACATCAGGCCCTGCACGGGCAAATCGGCGGCGCGCGCCTCGGCAAGCAAGGCGGGCAGATCGGCGACGGAGCAGCCGCCTTTCTGGTCCTCGTCGCCGATATTGACCTGGAGGAAGCAGGCGGGGCGCTTGCCGGCCTTGTCCATCGCCTTGGCGAGTGCGCCCACCAGCGCGGGGCGATCGACCGAATGGATCGCGTCGAACAGCGCTACGGCCTCGTCCGCCTTGTTCGACTGGAGCTGGCCGACCAGGTGGAGCGCGATGCCGGGAGTCGTCTCGCGCAACTTCGGCCACTTCGCCTCGGCCTCCTGCACGCGGTTCTCGCCGAACACGCGCTGCCCGGCATCGATCAGCGGCTGGATCGTCTCGGCATCCTGCGTCTTGGAGATGGCGATAAGCGTGATGCTGTCGGGTTCGCGGTCGGCGATCTTCGCGGCACGCACGATTCGGGCGCGCACATCGGCAAGGCGCTGGCTGGCTTCGTCTATCGGCATGACCCGCGCTATAGGCAGGGCGATGTGCCGCCGCCACCCCCTCCCGCGCCTTTGGCTGATGACCGACGAACGCATGGGGGAGGCCCTGTGGGACGCTCTGGCGCGGCTGCCGCGTGGCAGCGGCGTGGTGTTCCGGCATTATGGTCTGCCAGCTGTGGAACGGCGGGCGCTGTTCGCCAGGGTGCTGCGGATTGCCAAGCGGCGACGGCTGGTGCTGGTCCGGGCGGGTGCGGAGCGGATGCGCGGCGAAGCGGGAGCGCATGGCCGCCGATCGCGGGGCCTGCATACCGCGCCGGCGCACAATCGCCGCGAAGCCGTCGCGGCGTTGCGCGCAGGTGCCGATGCGCTGTTCGTCTCGCCCGCCTTCCCTACCCGCTCGCATCCCGGTGCACGGGCGCTGGGCCGCGCAAGATTCGGGTTATTGGTGCGCGGACTCGAGGTGCCGGTGATCGCGCTGGGCGCAATGGATGCAGCCAAGGCCAGAAGCCTCAGGCAGTTCGGGATTCACGGCTGGGCGGCGATAGATGCCTGGGCCAGAGCTTAGGGATTTAGGCCTTAGATCCCGGCCTCCGCCGACGTGGCGGCTCCGCCGTCAGAAGCGGAAGGCAGTGCCCACATAGACTGCCTGGCTCTCGCGACGGCTCTCGTTGAGCTTGGGCAGGCGATCATCCTCGCTGCGATAGCGCACGCCGGCAGTCACATCGAGGTTGCGGGTCAGCGAATAGCTGCCGCCGACATCGATCGAGTAGCTCGGCTTGTCGCCGATCAGCACCGGGGTGTTGGCCAGCGGACGATCGGCAGTGGCGCTGACCCGGCCGCTCACGCGCTTGCCCGTGTAGCTCACGCCGATATCGGCGCGCTCACGGCTGCCCGGCTGATCGACCAGCTCGACGCGGGTCACGTCGCCCGAAACGGCGAGACGCTTCCAGCCGACCGAGAGACCGAGATTATAGGAGATCGGCGCGAGATTGACCGGTGCCGCCGAAGCGACTTCGCGCGCCACGTCGCGGCTGCGCGTGGCACGGCTCGAGCTGGCGCGGACCGCTACCGTGACGCCGCGGGCATTGCCGCGCGATTCGGACGGGGTGAAACGGAAGGCCCCTTCGGGCAGGCCCGAACGGGCGAGCACGGCGGCGAGCTTGGGATCCGCTGCGGCAGGGGTGAAGGTACCGATGTCACCGCGGGCCGGCAGCGCCGCGCGCTTGGCAACGGCCGCACGCTCGTTCTTGCTGGTCTGGGCCTGAATCGAAGGCGCGAGCAGGAGACCGGCAGCGCAGAGCGCCCCCAGTGCAATTCCTGTCCTCACGTGCCCGACTCGCATCAGCATGTTCCCCTAGATAATTTGCCCTACCATGATTCAGAACCGAGGTTCCACCGGTGGTACAAATTTCGTCACGGTGTTGCCCAAGACCCACAGAATCCGGTTTTTGCCGGCTTAACCAGACTGTCTCAACGCGCGAAACGCGTCGCGGCTTCCCGCCTTGCTCCCGCCACATGAGCCCCTATAGATGCTCCGGACTTTTTTTCCTGGTAGGAATGTGACGATGAACCGCCTGTTGCGCACCGCGATCCTGGGGTCGCTCGCTCTTTCGATGGCCGCGTGCGGCGGCCACAACAAGCGGCCCGAGGCCGATCTCGCCGCGTCCAAGGTGACCACGATCGGCGTGAATTCCTATCTGTGGCGCGCCAGCCTCGATACGCTGAGCTTCATGCCCCTGCTCCAGACCGATTCGAACGGCGGCGTGATCGTTACCGACTGGTATGTGAATCCGAATGTCCAGACCGAGCGGATGAAGGTGACCGTGACGATCCTCGACCAGGATCTGCGCGCCGATGCGCTGCGCGTGGCCGCGCTTCGCGAAGTCAACCGCAGCGGCGCCTGGGTTGCAGCACCGGTCCAGGCCGCGACGGTGCAGAAGCTCGAGGACATCATCCTCACCCGCGCCCGTGACCTCCGCCGCGCCGCGGTTGCCACCAAGTAATTCATAATGGCGGTTCCTGCCTGCTCTCCCGCCCGGCGAAGCAGGCCGGCATCGCGAGAGAATAGCAGGAAATGATTTGTCTCGCTTCAACCCGTTGAAGGCGGATGCGACGTGGCAGAAGGTGTGGGAAGAGAACCGCACTTTCGCCGCGCGTGACGATTCGCCCAGGCCCAAGAGCTTCGTCCTGGAGATGTTCCCGTATCCGTCGGGGCGCATCCATATGGGCCATGTCCGCAACTACACGATGGGCGACGTGCTTGCGCGCTTTCGGCGGATGAAGGGCATGGAAGTGCTCCACCCGATGGGCTGGGATGCGTTCGGCATGCCGGCCGAGAATGCCGCGATGGAGAAGAAGGTCCATCCGGGCAGCTGGACCCGCGCCAATATCGCGACGATGAAGGCGCAGCTGAAGCGGCTGGGCTTCGCGCTCGACTGGACCCGCGAGCTCGCCACCTGCGAGCCCGATTATTACGGCCACGAACAGGCGATCTTCCTCGATTTCTTCGAGAGCGGGCTGGTTTACCGCAAGGAATCGGCAGTCAACTGGGATCCGGTCGACATGACCGTGCTCGCCAATGAGCAGGTGATAGACGGCCGCGGCTGGCGCTCCGGCGCCCTGGTCGAGCGGCGCAAGCTGAGCCAGTGGTTTCTCAAGATCACCGCGTTCGCCGACGACCTGCTGGAGGGCGTGCGTGGGCTCGAGCATTGGCCGGACAAGGTCAAGCTGATGCAGGAGAACTGGATCGGCAAGTCGGAAGGCCTGCAGTTCCACTGGACGCTTTCGGACGGCGAATCGCTCGAAGTTTACACGACTCGGCCGGACACGATCTTCGGCGCGAGCTTCATCGCGGTGGCGGCGGACCATCCGATCGCGCAGAAACTGGCCGCTTCGAACCCGGAAGTTGGCGCGTTCATCGAGCGGTGCAAGCAGGGCGGCACCACCGCGGCCGAGCTGGAGACGCAGGAGAAGCTGGGCTTCGACACCGGCCTCACCGCGACGCATCCCTTTGATAACGCTTGGCAAGTACCGGTCTACATCGCCAATTTCGTGCTGATGGACTATGGCACCGGCGCGGTGTTCGGCGTGCCGGCACACGACCAGCGCGACTTCGAGTTCGCGAGCAAATATCGGCTTCCGATCCGTCGCGTCGTCTCCGAAGGCGACAAGACCGAGTCCGCATTCCACGATGCGGAGGCCTATACCGGCCCGGGCACGCTGGTGAACTCGCACTTCCTCGACGGGATGGATGTCGCCGATGCCAAGCGCGCGGTGATCGCCCGCGCCGGGGAAGGCGGCTGGGGCAAGGGCCAGACGGTGTGGCGCCTGCGCGACTGGGGCGTCAGCCGCCAGCGCTATTGGGGCACGCCGATCCCGATCATCCATTGCGAGAGCTGCGGCGTCGTGGGCGCTCCCCGCGAGTCGCTGCCGATCGTGCTGCCCGAGGACGTGTCGTTCGACATTCCCGGCAATCCGCTCGACCGGCACCCGACCTGGAAGCATGTCGACTGCCCCAAATGCGGCGCACCCGCACGGCGCGAGACCGACACGCTCGACACCTTTGTCGATTCCTCCTGGTATTTCATCCGCTTCGCCAGCCAGCCCATGGACAAGCCGTTCGACAAGTCGGTGGCCGAGCAATGGCTGCCGGTCGGCCAGTATATCGGCGGCGTCGAGCATGCGATCCTGCATCTGCTCTATGCGCGCTTCTTCACCCGCGCGCTGCGCCATATCGGCAAGCTCGACGTGGCCGAGCCGTTCCAGGGCCTGTTCACCCAGGGCATGGTGACGCACGAGACCTACAAGTCGCTCGACGGCCGCTGGCTCTCCCCGCAGGAGATCCGCAAGGACAGCGCCGGCGCAGTGGAGCTCTCCTCGGGAGACGTGATCGAGATCGGCCGCATCGAGAAGATGTCCAAGTCGAAGAAGAACACCGTCGACCCCGAGCCGATCGTCGACCAGTATGGCGCCGATGCGGTGCGTTGGTTCATGCTCTCCGACAGCCCGCCCGAGCGCGACCTGGAGTGGAGCGAGAACGGCATCGAAGGCGCCTGGCGCTTCGTGAATCGGCTCTGGAGGCTGTTCGACAGCCTTTCGGACGCGGAAGTTGGCACCGGAGAGGACGCCAAGGAAGATCGGGACCTCGACAAGCGCCTGCACCGTACGATCGCCGGTGTGGCCGAGGATGTCGAGGCGCTGACCTTCAACAAGTCCGTGGCAAAGCTCTACGAACTCGTGGGGGCCATCGAGAAGGCGCAACCTTCGGCGTCCAGGACGTCTGCAATCCGCACCCTCGCCCGCATCGTCGCGCCGATGGTGCCGCATATCGCCGAGGAAGCCTGGGCCGGGATGGGCAATACCGGCCTGATCGCCGACGCCGAATGGCCCGAGGTGGACCCTGCCCTGCTCGTCGACGATGAAGTGACGATCGCCGTGCAGGTGAATGGCAAGCTGCGCGATACGCTGTTAATGCCGAAGGGCGCGGCCAAGGATTTGGTCGAGGCCGCGGCACTTGCCAGCGAGAAGATCGTTCGAGCGCTCGAAGGCAACCAACCAAAGAAGGTGATCGTCGTGCCCGATCGTCTGGTGAATATCGTCGCATGAAGCGTGTAGCGCTCCTCGCCGCCGCTGCCCTGGCAGTTTCCGGGACCCTGTCGGGCTGCGGCCTGCGCCCGCTCTATGGCGGCGGGCCGGACGGCGCGGTGCGCTCCACCCTCGCCGCGATCGAAGTCGCCCCGATCCAGGGCCAGTCGGGCTGGCTGGTCTCCAATGCGCTCAAGGACCGCCTCGATCATGGCGGCACGGCGCGCTTCCGGCTCGACGTGCAACTCGATGACCAGATTTCGGGCCTGGGCGTGCGGCGCGACGACTCGGTGACACGTGAGCGGCGCATCCTGCGCGCACGCTATCAGCTGGTCGATCTCAGCAACGGCAATGTCGTGCTCGACGCCACCGCCGGCTCCGATGCCGGTATCGACGTGGTCGGCAGCGAATACGCCACGATCGCAGCCGAGAAGACGGCGCTCGAGCGGCTTTCCGGCATCGTCGCCGACCAGATCGTCGCGCGCGTCGCCCGCTATGCGCAGACCGCGCCCGCGGCGGGCGGCCAGTGAAGGCCAACGCGACGCAGATCCGCGCCGCGATCGAGAAGCCCAAGCCCGAGACGCGGCTCTATCTGTTCCACGGCCCCGACGAAGCCGGCGCCGCCGATCTGGCCACGAAGCTCGGCCAGGCGTTGGGTCCCGATGCCGAGCGCGTCGATCTCGACATGAAGGCCCTGCGCGAACAGCCTGGACGGTTGGCCGACGAAGCCGCATCGATGTCGCTGTTCGGCGGCACTCGCTTTATCCGGCTGCTCGGGGCCGAGGAAGGCGCGGCCGAGGCGATCGGGCTGCTGCTCACCGCCGAGCGGGCCGGCAATCCGGTGGTGGCGATCGGCCCCGGCCTCAAGGCGAGCGGCAAGCTGGTCAAGTCGGTGATCGCCGCGCAGAACGCCTATGCCCATGCCTGCTACGTGCCCGAAGGCATGGACGCGACGCGCTTGGCGGCGAATGTCGCGCGTGAGCACGGCCTGCGCCTGATGGGCGACCTGCCCCAGCGGCTGGCATCGGCCTGCGCCGGCGACCGCGCGATCCTGGCCCGAGAGATCGAGAAGCTGGCTTTGTACCTCGATGCCGCCCCGGAGCGGCCCAAGGACGCCGATGGCGCGGCACTCGATGCGATCGGTGCCGACCTGGGCGATTCGGACCTGAGCGACGCGATCGGCGCGGTGGTCGATGGGCGGGTGCGCGATATCGGCACCGAGCTTGCCCGGCTGGGCGAAGGCATCGGTGTGCCGCTAATGCGCCAGCTCGCCCGCCGGCTGCAGGGCATGGCGGACATGCGGATCGATCTCGACCGCGGCGGCGATCTCGAAGAAGTGCTTGAAAAACATCGCGTTTTCTTCCGGGAAAAGGCCGCGACCGGCCGCGCGCTGCGCCGCTGGAACGGCGTGCAGCTGGCCCGCGCGATCGACCGGGTACGCGAGGCCGAGCGGGCGCTGATGCATTCGGGCAGCGCCGGCGAAGTGCTGGCCGATGCCGAGGCGGTGACGATCGCCCGCCAGGCGGCGCGGGCGAAGGGTTAGCCATTTCCCGTCATCCCCGCGAAGGCGGGGGAAGACGGATTAAGGTGCATGCGCGTGGTACGAGATCCCGGCTTTCACCGGGATCGCGGCATTACCGTCAGATTCGCTCGCCGGTGAGCCGCTGGCAGACCATGTCGAGCTGGTCGAGGGTCGAATAGGTGAGCGTCAACGTGCCCCCCTTGGCGCTGTGCGCGATCTTGATGTTGAGGCCAAGGACGTCGCCGAGCTGCGATTCGAGCGCCATGATATCCGCATCGCGGATCTTGGGATCGCTGCCCTTGCGCTTGGCATTCGGCTTGGCGTGGCGCGCCAGCTTCTCCGTCTCGCGCACCGACAGCCCCTTGCTCGCGACCTCGCGCGCGAGCTTCTCCGCCTCGGGCGCACCGATCAGCGCGCGGGCATGGCCCATGTCGATATCGCCGAGCACGACCATCGTACGCACGCCCTCGGGCAGATCGAGCAGGCGGAGCAGATTGGCGATATGGCTGCGCGACTTGTGGACGAGTTTGCCCAGCGCTTCCTGGCTGTGGCCGAACTCGCGGATCAGCCGGGCATAGGCCTCGGCCTCTTCGATCGCATTGAGGTCCTGGCGCTGGATATTCTCCACCAGCGCGATTTCCATCGTCTCGGTATCGTCGAAGTCGCGAACGATTACCGGGACTTCGTGCAATCGGGCGCGTTGCGCCGCGCGCCAGCGGCGCTCGCCGGCGACGATCTGGTAATTATGGCCGAAGGGGCGAACGACGATCGGCTGGATCAGCCCGCGCTGCTTGAGCGACTGGGCCAGCTCTTCGAGCGCCTCCTCGTCGAAATGGCGGCGCGGCTGGTCCGGATGCGGTACCAGCGAACTGACCGGCAGCATGCGCAGGCCCGAATTCGCCTCGGGCGTGCCCGAGACCGGCGCTTCGGGGACATTGTCGCCAAGCAGCGAGGAGAGCCCGCGGCCAAGGCCGGGGCGTGGCTTGCGGGATGCTTCGGTCATGCGGCTTTCTTGAGCTTGGGCAGGCGATCGATCACTTCGCGGGCAAGGGCGATATAGGCCTCGGAGCCGGGGCAGCGATGATCGTAGATCAGGGCCGGCAGGCCGTGGCTTGGCGCTTCGGAAAGGCGGACGTTGCGCGGGATCACCGTGTCGAACACGACGCGGCCGAGCACGGCGCGGACATCGTCCGAAACCTGGTCGGTAAGCCGGTTGCGGCGATCGTACATGGTGAGCACCACGCCGAGGATCGACAGGCCGGGGTTGAAGCGGCTGCGGATACGCTCGACCGTATTGAGCAGTTGGCCCAGGCCTTCGAGCGCGAAGAACTCGCACTGGAGCGGCACGAGCAGCGCATGCGCGGCGACCATCGCGTTGACCGTCAGCAGGCCGAGCGAGGGCGGGCAATCGATCAGGATCACGTCCCAGCGCTGCGCATGATGGCGCGCGATCGCCGCGTCGAGCCGGTGGGTGCGCGCCTCAAACTCGATCAGCTCGATTTCGGCGCCCGACAGATCCTGCGTCGCGGGGACGATATCCAGGCCCGGCACCTTGGTGGGCGAGGCGACATCGACCAGGTCGACATCGGTGACGAGCAGATCGTAGCTCGAATGCTCGCGCTCGGCGCGGCTGATGCCGAGGCCGGTCGAGGCATTGCCCTGGGGATCAAGGTCGATCAGCAGCACACGCTGGCCGGTCGCGGCGAGCGCGGTGCCGACATTGATCGCCGTGGTGGTCTTGCCCACCCCACCCTTCTGATTGGCGATAGCGATGACGATCATCTCGGGCGTACCTTTCGCGCGACCACGATACCTGATTCAGGCGAGGTGATGCTTGGTTCCACGTGAAACACACCCTGCCATTTCGTACGCGCGGCTTCTACCTCCGAATGCGCGCTGCGGCCCTTGGGAAGCAACCAGATTGTGGACGATTCTGTGCAATGGGTTGTGGATTTGAACAAATCGGGCAGCGAGGCGACGGCGCGGGCAGAGACGATCGAGGCTTTATGCCTCGGCTTGTAGCCCTCGATCTTGCCATGCTCGACGGTGGCGCGATCGCCGATGCCGAGCTTCTCGACGGCGGTTCGAAGGAATTCAACCCGGCGGATTCGCGGCTCGACCATCACCACCGGGCGATCGATCAGCAGCGCAACGACAAGCCCGGGCATTCCAGCGCCGGTGCCGACATCGACCCACGCACCTTCTCCCGAGTCGGCTGCAAGCGGGATCAGCTGTGCGGAATCGACGAAATGGCGGGTCCACAGTTCATCAAACGATGCCGCGGAGATCAGGTTCTGCCGCACCGATTCTTCGCGCAGGATCGCCTCGAACCGCTGTAGCTGCGTTTCACGTGAAACATTGAAATGTGCACGGATCCAATCGCGTGCTTCGTCTTCGGTCATGCCGCGCGTCGTCTCGCGTGAAGGAGGATGGCGGACAGCGCCGCCGGAGTGATACCACGAATGCGCGCGGCTGCACCGATTGTCTCAGGGCGCGAGGCAGTGAGCTTCTCGACCATCTCGTTGGAGAGGCCGGCGATCGCGGCGAAATCCATGCCCGCGGGCAGCTTCACGGCGTCATTGCTGCGCAGCTGGGCGACTTCGGCTTCCTGGCGCTCCAGATAGGGGGCGTAACGGGCATCCTCGATATACTCGGCGAGCAGGGCAGGATCGGCGTCCGGATGGACGTCGAGATGCTCCAGCTCGATACCAGGGAAACGCAGCCAGTCGCGCGCCGGCCGGCGGGCGCCGTCCCGGGCGACCGGGGCACCACGGCTGCCAAGCGCACTGGCAGTGCGCTCGGTGGCGAAGATCCGGTCGAGCTCCGCCCTTCCTTCCTCCCGGGCGCGAAGCCAGGCCAAGCGTTCCGGGCCGAGGCAGCCCAGGGCCGCAGCGATCGGGCCAAGGCGGGTGCCGGCATTGTCCGCACGCAGGCGCAGGCGGAACTCGGCGCGGGCGGTGAGCATCCGGTACGGCTCGGTAACGCCCTGCAGGACGAGATCGTCCACCATGACGCCAAGATAGGAAGTCGCTCGGTCGAGAGTCAGGGGGACAAGGTCACAAGCATGGGCAGCGGCGCTGAGGCCGGCGACGAGCCCCTGCCCCGCCGCTTCCTCATAGCCGGTAGTGCCGTTGATCTGCCCAGCGCACCACAGGCCCGGGATAGCGGGCAGGCCCAGCGTGGCGTCGAGTGCCCGCGGGTCGATATGGTCATACTCGACGGCATAGCCAGGCGTGACGATCACCGCCTGCTCCAGGCCCGGGATCGAGGTCACCATCGACACCTGTACATCGACCGGCAGCGAGGTCGACATGCCGTTCGGATAGATCAGATGCGTGTCGAGGCCCTCGGGCTCGAGGAAGATCTGGTGGCCGTCGCGGTCGCCGAAGCGGTGGATCTTGTCCTCGATCGACGGGCAATAGCGTGGACCCTGCGCGTCGATCGCGCCGGTGAACAAAGGCGAGCGGTCTAGGCCCGAGCGGATCGCGTCGTGCGTGGCGTGGGTGGTCCGGGTGACACCGCAATGGAGCTGGGGGAGGACGCGGGCAGCAGTGAGGGGCGACATCGTCCAGGGGTCGCGGTCCGAGGGTTGCTCCTCGATCCGTGCCCAGTCGACCGTGCGGCCATCGAGGCGCGGCGGGGTGCCGGTCTTCAACCGGGCCATGGGAAGGTCGAGCGCGCGTAGCTGTTCGGCCAAGCGGATCGCGGAGCCCTCGCCTACCCGCCCGCCGGTCTCGCGCTCCTCGCCGCGGAAGATGCGGCCGCCGAGGAAGGTGCCGGTGGCGAGGACCACTGCGCGGCAATTCAGCGACGTGCCATCGGCCAGACGGACGCCGGCGACCTTGCCGCCCTCCAACTCCAGCGCTTCTGCCTCACCCGCTACAAGGTAGAGATCGGGCTGCTCGGCCAGCATCTTCTGGATCGCCGCGGCATAGCGAACCCGGTCGGCCTGGACGCGCGGGCCCTGGACGGCGGTGCCCTTGGAGCGGTTGAGCATACGGTAATGGATGCCCGCGGCATCGGTGGCGCGGCCCATCAGGCCGTCGAACGCATCGACTTCGCGGACGAGATGGCCCTTGCCAAGACCGCCGATCGCCGGGTTGCACGACATCGCCCCCAGCTTCGTCAAATCGAAGCTGAGCAGCGCCGTGCGCGCGCCGCGGCGGGCCGAAGCGGCGGCCGCTTCGGTGCCGGCGTGGCCGCCGCCGATGACGATGACGTCGAAATCCATTGTCCGCGCGCTACAGAATCGCGCGCCGCGCGTCAAAACCGTTCCACGTGGAACAGCCTATTTGCCGATGCAAAAGCGCGCGAATAGCGCGTCGAGCATCGCTTCGACCCCTGCCCGGCCGGTGATCGCGTCGAATGCACGCATGGCGGAACGGAGATGCTCGGCGATCAGGAGCAAGTCGCTCTCCTGCCCGACCGTGCGCAGGGAAGCCGCAGCAGCCTGGCAAAGTTCCCGCTGGCGTGCGTTTAGCGCCATCTGATCGGGCGGCGGTAGCAAGCCAGCGGCGAGGCCTGCCATCGCTTCCCATAGCCCCTCCATGCCCTCGCCCGTGCACGCTGATAGCGATGTTCGGCCCGCCTCCCCCACTCTCCCCGGCAGGTCGGCACGGGGATTGAGCCAGAGAAGATGGTCATGCGCAGGCGGCGCCTCGTCCCCGAGCCAGAGCAGGATATCCGCTTCCGCCTGGGCAGCTTGGGCGCGGGCGATGCCGATCGCTTCGATCGCATCGCCCGGCGTCTCGGCCAGGCCCGCGGTGTCGATCAGCAGCCAGGCGATTCCGCCGCGCACTACGGGCGCCTCGATCCGGTCGCGCGTGGTGCCCGAGATCGGCGAGACGATGGCGGCATCGCGCCCGGCCAGGGCATTGAGTAGCGACGACTTGCCGGCATTGGGCGGGCCCGCGAGCACGACGCGGATGCCATCGCGCAGCCGCTCGACCGGCGGGCGATCCGCCACCGCTTCGATATCCGCTGCCAGCGCCGCGGCTCCGGAGCGGATCGCCGGGAGCAGCGCCGCATCCGCGACGTCATCCTCATCGCTATGATCGAGCTCGGCCTCAACCCGTGCGGCGAGCGCGAGCAACCGGTCGGTCCAGCCTTCCACTGCACGCCGCACCGCGCCCTCCGCCGACCGGATCGCGGACCGGCGCTGCGCCTCAGTCTCGGCCATCAGCAAATCGCCGAGGCCCTCGGCTTCGCTCATGTCGATCCGGCCATGGAATAGCGCCCGCCGAGTGAACTCGCCTGGCTCGGCCGACCGGAACCCCGGTCGGGCAGCGAGCGCCGCCTCGACCGCACGGACCACGGCGCGCCCGCCGTGAAGGTGGAATTCGGCTAGATCCTCGCCTGTCGCACTGCGCGGTCCGGGAAAGCATAGGACGAGCGCGCGATCGAGCAGCGTGCCGTCCGCCGGATCATGCAGCGCCCGCACCGCGGCACGGCGCGGCGCCGGCAGATCGCCCGAGAAATCGCGCACCACTGCGAACGCCTGCGGGCCGCTGACGCGCAGCACCGCGATCGCGGCGGGCGGTGCGCCGCTGGAAACCGCGTAGATCGTGTCCATTACTTCGCGGTCTTGCTCCCGGCGTCGAACATCGCGCGCCACATGCCCATGCCTGCCTCACCCATCGGCGACCAGCTTTGCAGCATCTGCTGGAACGCTTCGGGGCTGGCCTGCTTGTCGATGGCATCGACCATCATCGAGACATAGCGCTCATGCACCGGCGCGAGATCGGGCAGCCCCATGGCGCGGCGAGCTTCCTCGGGCGTGCACTCCACCTCGACATTGATCTTCATGGCCGTCTCCGTTGCGCGCGCCGCATCGCGGCTGCTAATCCAAAGCCATGTATGCGCGCGACCATGGTGTGATCGCAACGCCCATCGGGCCGGTCCGGGTCGTGGGCGGCGAAACTGCGCGCGTCTCGGTTCAGATCGGCGAAGGTTCACCCTGTCCGGGCAGTGACCCGCCCGTCCGCCTAACGCTCGCGCAGCTCGAAGCCTGGCTCGCCGGGGAGCGTCAGGATTTCGGCCTGACACGCACACCTTTGCCCACTCCACGTGGAACAGCGCTGCGCCACGCGATGATGGCGATCCCCTATGGCGAGACGCTGAGCTATGGCGCGTTCGCCTGGCGGACCGGCTCCGGCACGCGCGCTCGGGCAGATCTGCGCGGACCTTTCCTATCCTCGCCCTGCCACCATGTGCTCGCCGATGGCGGCAAGCTCCGGCAATCATTCGGGTGGCTACGGGCCCAAGATCAAATCCTGGCTGCTCGAGCATGAGCGCCGCCTCTCCAAAAGGACCCTAGTATGAGCGAGATGATCAGCATCGGCACGATTGACGGCAGCGGCAACTTCCAGGCCTATGTCGCCAAGCCCGAAGGTACGCCCAAGGCCGCGATCATCGTGATCCAGGAGATATTCGGCGTGAACCCTGGCATCCGCCAGAAGTGCGACGATTGGGCCGCGAAGGGCTATCTGAGCCTAGCCCCAGACCTGTTCTGGCGCCTTGAGCCCGGCATCCAGCTCGACGCCGATGTGCCCGAACAATTCCAGCACGCGCTGGGACTGATGGGCAAGTTCAACCAGGACGCCGGCATTCGCGACATCGAGGCGACGATCCGGGCGGCGCGCGCCATGCTCGGCGAGGACGGCAAGGTCGGCGTGGTCGGCTTCTGCCTGGGCGGGCGCCTGGCGTTCATGACCGCGACGCGGACCGACAGCGATGCCAGCGTCGGCTATTATGGCGTCGGCATCGACAATCTGCTGGGTGAGAAGCACGGCATCTCGCGCCCGGTACTCATGCACATCCCGCAGGCCGATCACTTCGTCAGCCCCCAGGCGCAAGAGGCGATGCATGCGGGGCTGGACGATCATCCCAAGGTCACGCTGTTCGATTATGCCGGCGAAGACCATGGCTTTGCCGATACCTTCGGCAAACGGCGTTCGGACGAAGCAGCCAAGCTCGCCGATGCGCGGACGGCGGAGTTCTTTGCGAAGAACCTGGGCTAAGCATCGATAATATAATCTGAAAGGGGAAGATATGCGGGGATTCGTCGCCCTGAGTCGCACAGCCTGCGCGCTCGCCATCTGGCCTGCGCTCGGCGCTGCGCCTCCGTCCCCGCCCCCGACCCTCGACGCCGTGCTGGCGCGCTGGGACCAGGATGAACATCCCGACCTGCGCGGCGTCGTGGTGCTGCATCACGGAAAGCCCGTCGCCGAACGATATTATAACGGCGCGACCGCGGCCGAACTTCACGACATCCGTTCGGCCGGCAAGAGCATCACTGCCCTGCTTGTCGGCATCGCGATCGATCGCGGCGCGGTTCGATCGGTGGACGATCCCGTCGCGCGCTACTGGACGGATGCGGCCGGCAGCGCGATCGGCCCCGTGCCGCTGCGCGATGTGCTGACCATGCGCTCGGGCCTTGCCGCATTCGATGAGGACCCGGCCTCACCCGGCAACGAAGACCTGATGGACGCGTCGCCCGACCCGCTCGCCTTCGTTCGCGCCGTCCCCGGCGAGACCGCGCCGGGCACGCGCTATCGCTACAATTCCGTCACGGCCTATGTCGCTGGGATCGTAGTGGCGAAGGCGGCCGGCCAGACCATGGCGAGCTTCGCCGGACAGCGGCTGTTCGCGCCGCTCGGCATCACACAATCGCGCTGGGACGCCGACGCCTCCGGCATGACCAAGGGCCAGGGCAATCTCCGTCTCGCCACCCGCGATCTGGCGCGCATCGGCGAGATGGTCCGCAACCAGGGTCGGTACCAAGGCCGCCGGATCGTCAGCGCGGGCTGGGTATCGGCAATGCTCGCGCCGCGCGTGAAAATCGCCGCCGAAGATCCCTATGCCGACCACTATGGCTATTTCTGGTACCGCAAGGCGCACCGGATCGACGGCACCGCGATCACCGTGTCCTTCGCCTCGGGCAATGGCGGCAACAAGATCTATATCGCGCCGGCATGCGACCTGGTGGTGGCGATCACTTCGTCCGCCTATGGGCGCGGCTATGGCCAGCGCCGCTCGGAAGCGATCCTGAAGGCCATTCTCGCGGCAGAGGTCTCTGCGGGCAATTGCCGGTCCGGATAGCCTCAGAAGAAGCTGGTGATACCCGGCGTCTCGGGGGTGCCGACCCAGCCTTCATGGATCATGCGGACTGCGACGAAGACGATCACCGCCAGGCCGAAATAGGCGATCCACGGATAGCGGTTTATCAGGCGCGCGATGAAGTTGGCGGCGAGGCCCATCAGCGCGACCGAGAGCAGCAGGCCGACGACCAGGATGCCGGGATGCTCGCGCGCCGCACCCGCAACGCCCAGGACGTTGTCGAGGCTCATCGACACATCCGCCACGGCGACGGCCCAGGCGGCCGCGGCGAAGCTCCTGGCGGGCTTCAGGCCTGATTCGACTTCGTGCGCATTCGCCCCGCCCTCTCGAATCTCTCGCCAGAACTTCCAGCTCACCCAGAGGAGCAGCAATCCGCCGGCGAAGATCAGGCCGACAATGCCCATCAGCCAGCTGACGACCAGCGCGAAGATGATGCGCAGGACCAATGCGGCACCGATGCCGATCAGGATGACCTTCTTGCGCTCGTCCGCCGGCAAGCCCGCCGCCAGCGCGCCGACGACGATCGCATTGTCGCCGGCCAGCACCAGGTCGATCATCAGCACCGAGCCGAACGCGGCCAGCGCAGCCGGCTCGGTGATATTCGAGAAATCCGCGACGATGTGGTGCCAGATGTCGAGCGGGGAACCGATTCCCGAGGCGGCGGCGCTGAGGAGCATGTCGAGCATTGCCAAGCCCTAGCGCGACGCGGGCGGCATGCAAGCTTTGGCAGGAACGCAAGCACATGGCGGAAAAAAGAAAAGGCCGGGCATCGAGCCCGGCCTTTCCTAACCCACCCCTTGCCCCTCCCTTGGAAGGGAGGGGTTTGGAAGGTCACTGATTCATGCTGTCGAAGAAGTCCTCGTTGGTCTTCGAGTCCTTCATCTTGTCGAGCAGGAACTCCATCGCGTCGATGGTGCCCATCTGCATGAGGATGCGGCGCAGGACCCACATCTTGGTTAGCTTGGCCTTGTCGACCAGCAGCTCTTCCTTGCGGGTGCCCGACTTGCCGACGTCGAGCGCCGGGAAGATGCGCTTGTCCGCCACCTTGCGGTCGAGGACGATTTCCGAGTTACCGGTGCCCTTGAACTCTTCGAAGATGACTTCATCCATGCGGCTGCCGGTGTCGATCAGCGCGGTCGCGATGATCGAGAGCGAGCCGCCCTCCTCGATGTTGCGCGCGGCGCCGAAGAAGCGCTTCGGGCGCTGCAGGGCGTTGGCGTCGACACCGCCGGTCAGCACCTTGCCCGAGCTTGGAACCACGGTGTTGTAGGCGCGGCCGAGGCGAGTGATCGAGTCGAGCAGGATTACCACGTCCTTCTTGTGCTCGACCAGGCGCTTGGCCTTTTCGATCACCATTTCAGAGACTTGCACGTGGCGCTGGGCCGGCTCGTCGAAGGTCGAGGAGATCACCTCGCCCTTCACCGAGCGCTGCATGTCGGTGACTTCCTCGGGACGCTCGTCGATGAGCAACACGATCAGGAAGACTTCGGGATGATTGTCGGTGATCGCCTTGGCGATGTTCTGCAGCATCACCGTCTTGCCGACGCGCGGCGGGGCGACGATCAGCGTGCGCTGGCCCTTGCCCTGCGGGCTGACGATGTCGATGACGCGCGCCGACTTGTCCTTCTGGGTCGGGTCGAGCTGGTCGAGCGTCAGCTTGCTCTCAGGATAGAGCGGCGTGAGATTGTCGAAATT
The DNA here is from genome assembly GCF_058807215.1 of Sphingomonas sp. GW821-FHT12D09. Lineage (NCBI taxonomy): Bacteria > Pseudomonadati > Pseudomonadota > Alphaproteobacteria > Sphingomonadales > Sphingomonadaceae > Sphingomonas > Sphingomonas sp. GW821-FHT12D09. The sequence goes on from NZ_JBXAQL010000003.1 coordinate 530,550, forward strand.
GACCCGGTGACGGACCGCGTCGGGATCGTCGAAATTCACCGAGACCAGGCGGACCAGCGCGAAATAGCGCTCGCCGTCCTTGGGGCCGCGGATCTCGCCTTCCACCGTATCGCCGGTGCGCAGGCCGAACTTGCGGACCTGGTTGGGCGATACATAGATGTCGTCGGGGCCGGCGAGATAATTCGCCTCGGGGCTACGCAGGAAGCCGAAGCCGTCGGGCAGCACTTCGATCGTGCCCTCGCCCATGATCTGGTCGCCATTCTCGGCCTGCGCCTTGAGGATCGCGAAGAGCAGGTCCTGCTTGCGCAGCGTCGACGCGCTCTCGACGCCCAGTTCCTCGGCCATCGAGACCAACTCGGCGGGCGGGGTCTTCTTGAGTTCCTTGAGGTGCATTTGGAGTCCGGATGTTGATCTGGGGGGAGCGTCGGTCGGCGGTAAGGTCGCGCGCGAAGTACGATGCTTGGAGGAGGGATGGCCCGGTGACCCGGTCCACAGCGTCGAATTAGGAGTGGCCCACCCCCAAGTCAACCGGGATCGGCGGTCTGGGATACGCTTTTGCGACGGGCTTCAAGTTGCGGGCGACGAGAATCTGGCGCAATTTTGTTACGCCAGCGCTCAGAAGGGCTTCACCACCGCCAGGATGACGATGAGGATCACGGCGAGCGCAGGGAGCTCGCCGATCATGCGCAGGCGCCGCGGCGCGAGTTTGCCCTGACCCGCGGCGAGCTTCTTCGAATAGCCGACCGCCCAGCCCTGATAGCCCGAAAGCAGCAATACGATCAGCAGCTTGGCATGGAGCCAGCCGAGCCCGGCCCCGCCTTCGAACAGGCCGATATTGGCAGCGAGCGCCAGGCCGAGCAGCCAGACCATGACGATCGAAGGGCTGAGGATCATCTTGCGGAGCAGCGCCTCGCGCTTCTCCCAGGCGGCCGCCTCGGGCGTGCCCAGCGCTTCCTGGTGATGGACGAGATAGCGCGGCAGCAGGAAGAGGCCGGCCATCCAGAAGATCACGAAGATGATGTGGAACGCCTTGACCCAAAGATAGGCATTACCGAGCCAGCCCGCCATCACTTATCCCCTGATCCGCTTCAGCAGTTGCTCGACATGTTCGATCGGCGTGTCCTGCTGGATGCCGTGGCCGAGATTGAAGACATGCGGGCGGGTTGGGAAGGCCGAAAGGATGCGGTCGACTGCGCGTTCGAGCGTCTCGCCGCCGGCGATCAGTGCCAGCGGATCGAGATTGCCCTGCACGGGCATGCCTTCGGGAAGCACTTCATCGGCCCAGTCGGGATCGACGGTCTCGTCGAGCCCGAGCGCATCGACACCGGTCTCGCGGGCATAGGCCGGGAGCTTGCCGCCAGCACCCTTGGGGAATCCGATCACGGGCGCCTTGCCCTTCACCGCAGCGGCGATGCGCGCGGTCGGCGCGATCACCCAGCGCTCGAACTGCTCGGGCGAAAGGCTGCCGGCCCAGCTGTCGAACAGCTGCACCGCCTCGACACCCGCGTCGATCTGCGCGGTGAGATAGTCGATCGTGCAATCGGCGATGCGATCGATCAGGGCCTGCATGAGTCCGGGATCGTTGTAGGCAAGGCGGCGTGCCTCGGCCTGCTCGCGGCTCCCTTGGCCGGCGATCATGTAGGTAGCGACGGTCCAGGGGCTACCTGCAAAGCCCAGGAAGGTCGTCTTGGAGTCGAGGGCGGCGCGTACCTGCCGGACGGTGGCATAGACCGGCTGCAGGGCCTCTGGACGCGATTCAAGGCCATCCAGGATGCCGCGGGCGGTCACCGTCGGGGCCAAGCGCGGGCCTTCGCCGGTTTCGAACCAGAGCTTCTGGCCGAGCGCCATCGGTACCATCAGGATGTCGGAGAACAGGATCGCCCCGTCCATGCCGAAGCGGAGGATCGGCTGGAGGGTGATCTCGGCCGCGGCGTCCGGGTCCAGCGCGAGGGCGAGGAACCCGCCTTTCTCGACCCTCAGCGCGCGATATTCGGGCAGATAGCGTCCGGCCTGGCGCATAAGCCAGATCGGTGGGGTCTCCTGTCGAACGCCCTTCAGCGTCTCGAGCAGCGGCTTGGGGGCAGGGACGGTCAGGGCCTCATCCTAATACTAGTAAGAATGAATCTAGAGATTGTTGGAGTTAGTAGGGGCGTGAAAGCCGGGGCTTATGCGCTCGTCCGCGACTTGCCAACAGATTGACTCCAACCGCCCCACGGGAGTCCGCGGATTCGCCGGCTCCATCCCCGTTTTCCACAGACTGTGCATCGGAACGACAATCTGGGGACGCGGTTGTGGACGAATCACGAGCGAGAGTCCCGGATTTGACTCGATTGGTTCGTGCGGCCGGTTGCGCTAGTGACTGTGGGGCATGTTCTCCACAGATTCACCAACGGTGTGATGCGCCTACACCTTCACCTCCTCTCCGACTCCACCGGCGAAACGCTGGAGAACATCGCCAAGGCGGCGCTCGCCCAGTATGACGATGTCGAGACGCTGCGCCATTTCTGGCCGATGGTGCGCAGTGAAGCGCATCTCGAGCGGATCCTCCAGGAGATCGCGCAGAACCCCGGGCTGGTGCTGTTCACCCTGGTCAATCCCGAGACCCGCCGCACCCTCGAGAGCCGCTGCCGCGCCATGGGCCTGCCGGCGATCGCGCCGCTCGATCCGGTCAACCACGCACTCTCCAACCTGCTGGGCCAGGAAGCCAAGGCGCGCCCCGGGCGGCAGCACACATTGGATGCCGCCTATTTCGCGCGCGTCGATGCGATCCAGTTCACCATAGCGCATGACGATGGCCTGCTCGCCGAGGATTGGGAAGAAGCCGACATCCTGCTGGCCGGCGTATCGCGCTCGTCCAAGACGCCGACGTCCATCTACCTGGCGAACCGCGGCTACAAGACCGCCAACATCCCGATCGTGGTCGAATCACCGCCGCCGCCCGAGCTGTTCGGGCTCAAGCATCCGCTGATCGTCGGCCTCACCACCAGCGCCGACAGGTTGATCCAGATCCGCCGCAACCGGCTGCTCTCCCTGAACCAGGCGACCGAGACCAGCTATGTCGAGCAGGACGCAGTGACGCGCGAAGTCGCCTTTGCCCGGCGGATGTTTGCCGACAATGGCTGGCCGGTGATCGACGTGACGCGCCGCTCGATCGAGGAGACCGCCGCGGCGATCATCCAGCTCTGCAACGAGCGCACATTGGAAAAGGGCAGACAGTGAAACTAGTTCTCGCGTCGCAAAGCGCCTCGCGCCGCGCGATGCTCAACGACGCCGGCGTGCCGCATGAGGCCGTGACGGCACAGGTCGACGAAGCATCGGCCAAGGAATCGCTGCTCGCCGATGGCATCTCCCCGCGCGACCTGGCCGATGCGCTGGCCGAGCTGAAGGCGCTCAAGGTGTCGGGCCTGGTGCCAAGCGCCCTGGTGCTGGGCGGCGACTCACTGGTCGCGCTCGACGACGGCTCGTTGCTCGACAAGCCCGAGAGCCGCGAACAGGCTGCCGACCATCTTCGCCGCATGTCGGGCAGGACGCACGATATCTACAGCGCGGCAGTGATCGCCGAGGGCGGCCGCGCGGTGTGGCGCCATGTCGATCGCGCCAAGCTCCATGTCCGCCCGCTCTCCGAGAAATTCATCGGGCAATATCTCGATGTGGAATGGCCCGCGATCGCCGGCTGTGTCGGCTGCTTCCGGATCGAGGGGCCGGGCGTCCAGCTGTTCAGCCGCACCGAGGGCAGCCAGTTCACCATCCTCGGCATGCCGCTGCTGCCGATCCTCGACTATCTGCGTACCCGGGGGATTTTGACGTCATGACTGCCTATGCCGAAGTGATCGGCGATCCCATCGCCCAGTCCAAGTCGCCGCTGATCCACGGCTTCTGGCTGAAGCAACTCGGCATCGAGGCGGAGTACCGCCGCGCCCATGTCACGCCCGAGCAGCTCGCCGGCTATTTCGAATCGCGCCGCGACGATCCCGATTGGCGCGGCTGCAACATCACGCTTCCGCACAAGGAAGCCGCGCTGGAATTCGTCGAGGATCGCGGCGGCATCCGCCGGTCGATCGGGGCGATCAACACGGTGCTCCGGGCCGAGGATGGCGCGCTGATCGGCACCAACACCGATGCCGGCGGCTTCTATGCCCCGATCGCCGGGCTCGATCTCGACGGCAAGCACGCCGTGGTGATCGGCGCGGGCGGCGCGGCGCGGGCGATATTGTTCGCGCTCTCGAAGATCGGCATCGGCCGGGTGACCCTGCTCAACCGCAATGTGTTGAAGGGTGCCGCGCTGCTCTCCAGCTTCGGGATCAAGGGCGATGCGCTGCCGCTCGGCACCAAACTGCCCCCGGCGGCCCTGCTGGTGAATGCCAGCGCACTTGGCATGGTCGGTCAGCCGCCGCTCACGATCGACTTGTCGCCGCTACCTGAGGATGCGGTGGTCTATGACGCAGTCTATGCGCCGCTAGAGACCGAACTGCTCGCCCAGGCGCGCGATCGCGCGCTCGATACGGTGGACGGGCTCGAGATGCTGGTCGGCCAGGCCGCGCTTGCCTTCGAGCTGTTCTTCGGCGCCGAGCCCCCGCGGGACCGCGACGAGGAGCTGCGCGAGCTGCTGCTTCAGTGAGTGATCCTCTCTCCGTCATCCCGGCGAAGGCGGGGATCCAGAGTCGCAAGGGACATCGCTCCGTTACCCTGGATCCCCGCCTTCGCGGGGATGACGAAAAGGGAAAAAAACGATGATCGTTCTCGGCCTCACCGGATCGATCGGCATGGGCAAGTCGACCGTCGCGGCGATGTTCCGCGACGAAGGCGTACCGGTGTTCGACGCCGACGAGGCGGTGCATGCGCTGCAGGGGCCCGGCGGCCGGATCGTCGCGGCGATCGAGGAGACCTTCCCCGGGACCACCGGCCTGGACGGGGTCAACCGACCGGCGCTGCGGGCCCGGGTGTTCGGTGACGAAGCCGCCTTCGCCTGGCTCGAATCGATCGTCCATCCCGCGGTCGGCGAAGAGCGCGAGGCTTTCCTGGCGCGCCACGCCGAGTCGGACCTGGTGGTGCTCGACGTGCCCCTGCTGTTCGAAACCGGTGGCAATTCGCGAGTCGACCGAGTCGCGGTGGTATCCGCGCCGCTGGACGTCCAGCGCGAACGCACGCTTGCCCGGCCCGGCATGACGGCGGAGCGCTTCGAGGCAATCCTCGGCCGCCAGATGCCCGATGCGGCCAAGCGCGCCCGGGCCGACTTCGTGATTCCGACGGGTGGTTCGCTGGACGAGACGTGCGCCGCGGTGCGCGATGTCATCGCTTGCCTCAAGGCGTCCACGGGAGGATAAGTGACAAATGCGTGAAATCGTGTTCGACACCGAAACCACCGGGCTCAGCTTCTCGGGAGGCGACCGGCTGGTCGAGATCGGGTGTGTCGAGCTGGTCAACCGGGTGATGACCGGGCGCCATTTCCACGCCTATGTGAATCCGCAGCGGCCGATGCCGATCGAGGCGTTCAACGTCCACGGCCTGTCGGAAGTGTTCCTCTCGGACAAGCCGCTGTTCCACGACGTGTGCGAGGACCTGCTCGAGTTCATCGGCGACAGCCCGATGATCGCGCACAACGCCAATTTCGACTTCGGCTTCATCAATGGCGAGTTGACCAAATGCGGCCGGCCGATCGTCGATCTTTCGCGGATGGTCGATACCCTCGCAATTGCGCGCGTGAAGCACCCCGGCGCCAAGCATACGCTGGACGCGCTATGCTCGCGCTACGGCATCGACCTGACCCAGCGCACGCTGCACGGCGCCTTGATCGACGCGTCGCTGCTGGCGCAGGTCTACGTCGAGCTGACCGGCGGGCGGCAGATTACCTTGGGGCTGGCGGTGGACACGCCGGTGATGCGCGAGACCCTGGCAGAGGCGCCGATGCGGGTACATGTGCGCCCTGCGCGACAATTTGCGCCTAGCGTGGCGGAACTTGAGCGCCACGCAGCCTTTCTCTCTAAGATGGAGGAGCCGCTCTGGGGCGCCGCCGCAGCCAGTTGAACCCGGCTTTGGCCCGGATCAAAGGGCTGGGACCCCGCCCCAGCTAGCGTCCTCGCAATAGCGGAGGTGAAGATGGACATCCGGGTTTCTGGGCATCAGGTCGAAACGGGCGCTGCGCTCAAGGCGCAGGTCAACGAACGGCTCCAGGGGATTGCGGGCAAATATTTCTCGCGTGCCATTTCCTCCCAGGCGACCTTCGGCAAGGGTCCGCACGACAATGGCTTCACCTGCGACATCGTGATGCACGTGACCCAGGGCTTGGTGCTCAAGGCGACGAACAAGGGCATGGAGGCGCATGGCGCCTTCGACGGTGCCGCCGACCGGATCGACAAGCAGCTGCGCCGCTACACGCGCCGGCTAAAGGATCGCCAGGCCGGCGTGGTCAGCGCGCTGGCCGAGAACGGCGCCTATGACAACAATGCCGGCTACACGCTCTTCCAGGAGCATGCCGAGGAGGAAGAGCCGGCCGATGCGCCGCTGATCATCGCGGAAACGCGCGTCGATGTGCCCGATGCCACTGTTTCGGACGCAGTTATGATGCTGGATCTCCGGCACACCAATGCGCTGCTGTTCCGAAATAGCGCGACGGGCGCCCATAACATGGTCTATCGGCGCGGCGACGGGACGATCGGCTGGGTGGAACCCAATCGCGCGGCCTGAGTATTAGGCAGGCCCTTGGGGGGCGGACCTCAACTGGACTATCGATGACGACGATCACTGAATTGCTCGTGCCGGAGGCTGTGCTCTCCGGCGTGAGTGTTGCGAGCAAGAAAGCGCTGTTCGCAGCGCTGGGGGCTGCCGCCGCCGAGGCCTATGGTCTCGACGCGCGCGCCGTGGCGGAAACGCTTGCCGAGCGCGAGAAGCTGGGTTCGACCGGCTTCGGCGCCGGCATCGCGATTCCGCATGGCAAGCTCGACTCGATTCGCCGCGTGTGCGGCGTGTTCATGCGGCTGGAGAAGCCCGTCGATTTCGGCGCGGTGGACGAGCTTCCCGTGGACCTGGTCTTCATGCTGCTCTCGCCGGTGGGTGCGGGTGCCGATCACCTGAAGGCGCTGGCCTGTGTTTCGCGCGCGCTGCGCGACAAGGGCATTGCCGCCAAGCTGCGCGGCGCGGGGTCGCGCGATGCGCTCTATGCGCTGCTCGCCGGCGTGGAGGCGCGTGACGCTGCCTAACGAGATTCGGCCCGAAGCGATGGGCCCCGAGGCCACCGGAGCGGAGGCGCATTTCCGGGCGCTGGAGTCGCTTTACGCCGCGGCACCGATCAACCAGCTGTTCGATTCGGTCCTGGAGATTCCGGAGTCCGGCGTCGCGCGCATCCGCTTCACCATCGACGAACGCTATTTCCACGCGGCCGGAGCGGCGCATGGCACGAGCTATTTCAAGATGCTCGACGATGCCGCCTTCTATGCCGTGAACAGCCTCGTGACCGACCGCTTCATCCTGACCACCCAGTTCAACCTGCTGCTCACCAAGCCGCTCGGCCCAGGGCCGGTGGTGGCGGAAGGACGCTGGGTGAGCGGACAGCGTCGCGTGTTCGTCGGCGAGGCGCGGCTGATCGATGCGACCGGCGAGGAAGCGGCGCGCGGTACCGGCACGTTCATGCGCTCGCGCATCCCGCTTTCCTCGCTGCCCGGCTACACCAAGGGATGATGCCGCGGCTGGCCACCGGCATGCTGGTCAACGCGTTGATCCGGCGGGCCGAGGGTGCGGGGGGCGGTGCGATGGTGCTTGCCAAGGGCGATGCGACGGCAGGCGCGATCCTGTTGCTGCTGGTCGAGCGCGGGGCCAATCCCCGCTTCGTCGAGCGGGGCCTGGGCGCGGACGGGAACGCCGCGCTGATCCCCGCCGGGCCTCGCGAATTCGCCGATGACACCGAGGTCACCGGCTATTGGCGCCGCCGCCGCGGCAACGATTCAGACCTATGGGTGGTTGAACTGGACATCCCGGAAGGGGAACGCTTCGCCGCTGAAACGCTGGCGGCGAATTGACTTTGCGGGCGCGCGCGGCGAAAGGCGCCTCCACTATCAATCGCGTTGTGCTGCCCGGGGTGTGAAGTCGGTCGGTTACGCAGTCGGGGGGAAGTCCGGCGGCCCATAGATAAACAGGGCCGGCCGCGCGCCAACCGCACAGTAACGAAGTTTGATGAAGCTCATTCACCGCGTCGCGGCTTTCGCGACGGCGACTTTTTGCGCAGGTGCGCTTGCGAACGCCGCCACGCTCGATGTGACGCTGAACCAGGATACGCCGGTTCAGATGGTCAACACGCTGGAACACCAGGTTGTTCCCACCCCGGCCCCCCAGGCCGCGCCGCTCCCCATCAAGGGGGAGTTCGTCCAGCAGATCCCCAATGCGGATGCGGACGATGATGATTTCGACTCGCTCTCCGAAGCCGTGGCAGCGCAGGACGCGCCCGCATCGCTCGATAGTGAGCTCAATTGCCTTGCCGTGAGCGTCTATTACGAAGCGAAGAGCGAGCCGCTGGCCGGCCAGCTCGCCGTGGCGGACGTGGTTCTCAACCGCACCGAATCGGGCCGCTTCCCGCGCTCGGTCTGCGGTGTCGTGACTCAGCGCGGCCAGTTCTCCTTCGTGCGCAGCGGCAAGCTGCCGACCCCGCCGGCCAACGGCCAGTGGAAGAAGGCGCTCGCGGTCGCCCAGGTCGCGATGAAGGAACAGTGGAATTCGCCGGTTCCCGAAGCGCTCTATTTCCATGCGCGCTATGTGAAGCCTAGCTGGAAGCGCCCGCGCGTCGGCTCGGTCGGCAATCACGTTTTCTATCGTTGATCGCTTCCAGGCGCCCGCGCCGAAGCCCAAAAAAGCGCGTCGCGGGCTTCCCCGCGTTCGCCTAATGTTCTAAGCAGCCGGGGATGAACTCTCCGGCTGTTTCGATTCAGGAAGACCCGTTGCCAGATGGGCCATTGATCGCCGCCGATGTCGCGCGCGGCGTCACCCGGCTGCTGCTCCGCCACGATTGTGTCGCGCTCGCCGAAGTGCCGCTCGAGGGTGGGCGCCGTGCGGACCTGATGGCGATCGATTCGCGCGGCAACATCGTCATCGTCGAGATCAAGGTGTCGCGCGCCGACTTGCTCGGCGACGGCAAATGGACCGATTATCTCGCGCATTGCGACCGCTTCTTCTGGGCGGTGCCCGCGGGGTTCGACATGCGCCCGTTCGAGCAGGAAGGCTTCCTGCCCGCCCGCGCCGGGATCATCGTCGCCGATCGCTATGATGCCGCGGTGATGCGCGAGGCGGCGACCGTGCCGCTGCCGGCGCCCACCCGCAAGAAGTGCACCCTGGCCTTTGCCCGGCGGGCGGCGCGCCGGGTCATCCAGATCCTCGATCCGGACGCCGAAGCGAGTTTCTAGAGCTTGGGGCCCGCAGGCGCGAGCGCGCCGCCCGACTTGGAGCCCTTGGGCGCGTCGGCGAGCAGCTTGGCGATCTGCGTGTAGCGCGTCTCGTCCCGGGCATAGTCGCGCGCAGACTTGCCGGTGACATTGTCGGTCCGGTCCGGATTGGCGCCGGCGGCGAGCAACTGGCGGACGACTTCGATGTCATGGACCTGGACGGCGCGGATCAGCGGCGTTTCGCCGCTCGAATTCGCCTGGTTCACATTGGCATTATATTTGAGCAGGATCGTCACGCCTTCGCCCCAGCCGCGCTCCGCGGCGATGAGCAGCGGCGTATTGCCGCGAGCGTCCTGCAGGTTCGGGTTGATGTCGTCCTGCTGGAGCAGCACGCGCAGATAGGTGGAATCGTTACGCCGCACCACGATGTGCAGCGCACCGTCGCCGGTCTGCTTGTCCTTGGTGTTGACGATGCGGAGCGACTTGTTCTCCAGATACTTGTTCACCTTGGTGCCGTCCGTCTCGCGGATGGCGTTCAGGAAATTGTAGCTGTCGGAGAATTGCTGGGCCGATGCCGGCGCGGCGGCGAGCATCAGCAGTGCGGCGCCGGCGGCACCGAATACGCGAACCATCATGTCTTTGCCCAAACCCCATTGCGGCAGTGCTTGCAAGCCTCGGACTATCAGATCATGGCTGGCGATACCATGAGCAGGATATTTCAAAGCTTTGCGCCTTTGCTGCTGCCGATGCTACTGGTCGTGTCGGGCTGCAGCGGCGCATCCGAGGAGCCGCCGCTCGCCGGCGCGCGGATCGGCGGCCCGTTTACCCTCACCAACCCGGCCGGCAAGCCGGTGCGCGACAGCGATTTCGCCGGCAAATATCGCATCGTCTATTTCGGCTATACCTATTGCCCGGACATCTGCCCCACCGACATGCTCAAGATCGGCCAGGCGATGAAGCTGCTCGACAAGCAGGCGCCGGCCAAGGCGGCGAAGATCGTGCCGATCTTCATCACCGTCGATCCCGAGCGCGATACCCCGCAGGTAGTGGGCGAGTTCGTCCGCAACTTCGATGACCGGGTGATCGGCCTCACCGGAAGCCCGGCGGCGATCGCGGCGGTCGAGAAGCAATATGCAGTCTACGCGAAGAAGGAGGCGCCCGGTGCGGGCGGCGGCTATCTGGTAGGTCACAGCCAGATAGCCTATCTAATGGACCGGGACGGCAAGCCAATCACGTCGCTGCCGATCGAGAAGGACGCTGCCGCCCTTGTGGAGCAGCTCGACCATTGGGTGAAATGACCGGTAAATTCTGGGAAGACCTGCCGCTGGAAAAGCTCGACCGTGCGCAATGGGAAGCCCTTTGCGACGGCTGCGGCAAATGTTGCATCCACAAGCTGGAGGATGAGGAGACCGGTGAGCTCCTCGCCACCAATGTCGCCTGCCGCCTGCTCGACCGGCGAATGGGGCGCTGCTCGGACTATAAGCACCGCCACGCCTATGTCGCCGAATGCGTGCGGCTCAATTCGAGCAATGTAAGCAAGATCGAGTGGCTGCCTTCCACTTGCGCCTATCGCCTGCGCGGCGAAGGCAAGCCGCTGCACGACTGGCATTATCTGGTGAGCGGCGACCCCGAGTCCGTCCATGCCGCGGGCCAGTCGACGCGCGGCTGGACCGTGAGCGAGGACGATGTCATCGACTTCGAGCATCATCTGGTGGACCGCGAGCTTTGAGCGAAGCCGAGATCGAGGTCGTCCGTCACGCCAGAGCGCGGCGGATGCGGCTCTCGATCGATCCGCGCAGCGGCAAGGTGAAGCTCACTTTGCCCCCGCGTGCTTCGCTGAAAAAGGCCATGGACTGGGCGCGCGAGCAGCAGGGCTGGATCGCGGTGCAGCAGGCCAAGATGCCCGAGGCGCGGCCGTTCGAGCCTGGTGCGAAGATCCCGCTCGGCGATGCCGAGGTCGAGATCGTCTGGCCCGCCCCCGGTGCCGGCCGCACCCCACGGCTCGACGGCGATCAATTGCTCTGCGGCGGCCCGCGCGAAGGACTGGAACGGCGCATCGAGCGCTGGTTCCGCCAGGCGGCGCTCGACCTGCTGAGCGAAGAGACCGCCGAATATGCCGAGCGCGCCGGGGTGAGCGTCACCAAGGTCTCGATCGGCGATCCCCGCGGCCGCTGGGGCAGCTGTGCGTCGTCAGGCCAGATCCGTTACAGCTGGCGGCTGTTGCTCGCGCCCAGCCATGTCCGCCGCTCGACCGTGGCGCATGAAGTGGCGCACCGCATCCACATGAACCATTCGCCGGCCTTCCACCGCGTGGTGGCGGAGCTGTTCGAAGGCGATCCCGACCGTGCGCGCATGTGGCTGCGGCGGAACGGCGCCGCGCTGCACTGGTACGGGCGATAAGCGTCTAGCCCTAGGTTCGTCCTCCCCGCGAAGGCAGGGAGGACAACCAATCTGTCAGTCAGAAGGTTACTGTTCGCCCCGCGGCGCCTCATTGCGCGGTGCCGGCGCCGGCTGGCGGGGCGCATCGCGCGGAACGTCCCGCGGATCGCGCTGGGCAGGCGCCGGTGCCGGCGTCCGCTTGCCGGTCATCCGGTCGATCCAGTCCTGGTCGAGCTGCTCGTCGCCCTGGCCCTGCTGTTGCCCCGGCACCGGCTGCACCTGTTGCTCGGTGCCATCGCTGCGCGGCTGCTGGTCATCAGATAGCGGATTGCCGTCCTGGTCGACGAACATGCCGTTGTCCGGCTCGCCATAGGCCGAATTCTCTTCGTCGAGCTGATACTCGGGCAGTGTCACCTGGGTGTCGAATGCCTCGGCTGGCCGCTTCGCCACTGCCTTGACCATGAAGTCGTGGAAGGCGCGCGCCGGCGCCGTGCCGCCCTGCAGGCCGGGAACGACCTTGGCATCGTCGCGGCCCATCCACACGCCGGTGGTGATCCCGCTCGAGAAGCCGACGAACCAGCCATCCTTGTTCGACGTGGTAGTGCCGGTCTTGCCCGCGACCGGGCGGCCGATCTGCGCGGCGCGTCCGGTGCCGGTGGCGACCGCCGTCTGCATCAGGTCGGTCATCTGCGCCGCCACATAAGGCGCGACCAGGACATGGCTGGTGTCGACTTCATGCTGGTAGATCACCGCGCCGTTCGCCGTGACGCGGGTGATGCCATAGGGCGTCACCGCCACGCCCTTGTTCGCCACCGAGGCGAAGGCGCGGGTCATGTCGATCAGGCGGACGTCGGACGTGCCGAGCACCATCGCCGGGTGCGTGTCCACCGGCGTGGTGATGCCGAAGCGGCGGGCCATGTCGGCAATAGCGCCAAAGCCGACTTCCTGGCCGAGCTTCGCCGCGATCGTGTTGACCGAATAGGCGAAGGCGGTGCGGATGTTCATCTCGCCACGGAACGCGCCCGAGCTGTTGCGGGGCGACCAGCCGTTGATGGTCACCGGCTCGTCGACGACCAAGTCGTCGGGCTTATGGCCGAATTCGAGCGCGGTCAGGTAGACGAACAGCTTGAAGGCCGAGCCCGGCTGGCGCGTTGCCTGGGTCGCACGATTGTAGATCGACGCGACATAATCCTTGCCGCCGACCATCGCGCGGACGGCGCCGTCGCGGTCGAGCGCGATCAGCGCACCCTGCGCGTTCTTCGGGGCGTTGGTGCGGATCGCGTCGTCGGCGGCGCGCTGCATCGACAGGTCGAGCGTGGTCCACACTTCGAGCGGCGCCTCGGTCTCGTCGATCAGCACTTCGAGCTGGGGCAGCGCCCAGTCGGTGAAGTAGCGCACGCTGTTCTGCTTAGGCTCGGGGGCGAGCGCGACGGTGTGCGGATCGGTCGCCTTTGCTTGCGATTCGGTGATCTTGCCGGTCTCGGCCATCAGGTCGAGCACCACGCTGGCGCGGCCGATCGCGGCCTCGGCATCGGCGGTGGGCGAATAATGCGAGGGTGCCTTGACCAGGCCGGCGATCACCGCCGCCTCGGCCAGGGTCAGGTTGGTCGCGGGATGGCCGAAGAACTTCCGGCTCGCCGCGTCGATGCCATAGGCGCCGCCGCCGAAATAGACCTTGTTGAGATAGAGCTCGAGGATCTCGTCCTTCGAGAATTTCCGCTCCATCGCCAGCGCGATCACGCCTTCGCGCACCTTGCGGCCGAGATCGTACTTGTTCGACAGGAAGATGGTGCGCGCCACCTGCTGGGTGATGGTCGAGCCGCCCTGCAGGCGCCGGCCCTCGTCGTGCAGCTGCTTGGCGCGCCAGAAGATGCGGGCGACGCCGACCGGATCGACGCCCCAATGCGATTCGAAACGGCGATCCTCGGTCGCGATGATCGCGTCCTTCATCACCTGCGGAATCTTGTCGTACTTGATCCACTCGCCATAGCTCGGCCCGAGCGAGACGAGCACGGTGCCGTCGGCGGCATGGACGCGGATCATCTGGCCGCTCGGCGACCGCTTGAGCTCGTCGAAGCCGGGCAGCGTCGACTTGGTCGAATAGACGGCGATCAGCAGTGCGATGAAGGCGAGCAGCGCCACGCTGCCGCCGCCGATCAGCGACCAGAAGACGACGCGCTTCCAAAAGGCGAGGTCACGCCATTTGGACCTGCGGATGACTGCGGGCAGATTGGATGCCATCGGGGGGGTCGATTAAGCCCTATTCGGCCTGGTCACAAGGATCAGGCGCCGGTGGAGTCGCTAGCCGAGGGCGGGTTGCCGCCACGTGAACGGAAATCGAGGCTCACCGAGTTGATGCAATAGCGCAGCCCCGTCGGCGGCGGGCCGTCGGGGAAGACATGGCCCTGATGCCCGTCGCAGCGCGCGCAGCGCACTTCGACACGGCGCATGCCATGGCTGGTGTCGGCATGTTCGGAAACATTGGCCGAGTCGATCGGCTGGGTGAAGCTCGGCCAGCCCGAACCCGAGTCGAACTTGTCGAGGCTGTCGAACAGCTCGAGCTTGCAGGCGGCGCAGACATAGACGCCGTCGGCCTTGTTGTCGGTATAGCGGCCGGCAAAGGCGCGTTCGGTACCCGCCTCGCGCAGCACGTGAAACTGTTCCGGGGTCAGGCGCTTGCGCCACTCGGACTCGGGGAGGTTCAGATGCTCCATATCCCTCAGCATGTGTGCGCGGTCGGGGTCCGCGTCAATCCGGGTTCGCGCGGAAGCGGGCCAAACCGGCGTTGACCTTCAATTGCCGCTTCAATTCCTCGGCCGGCGGCGCCCAGAGAAAGCCGAAGCTGACGGCACCCTGCTTCGACTCGACGACGTGGTGCAGCCGGTGCGCCTGGACGATTCGCTTCATATAGGTCGAGCGCGCCACGTAGCGGTGCCTGAGTCGCTGATGGACGATCACGTCGTGGAAGCCGAAATAGATCGCGCCATAGCCGGCGATCCCCGCCCCGATCCAAATGAAGCCCGGCCACCAGCCCGCCTGCACGCCGCCATAAAGCAGCACGATCGAAGGCACGGCGAAGATCACCGCATAGAGGTCGTTCCACTCGAACCAGCCGCCGCGGGCGCGGTGGTGGCTGGCGTGGAGGAACCAGCCGGGCCCATGCATCACCCAGCGGTGCATCGCCCAGGCGAAGGCCTCCATCGCCGCGATGGTCGCGCAGAACAGGGCAAGGCTGATCCAAGGGGGCATGGGCTCTAGATAGGCGCTCGCGCTCAGAAGGCGAAGGTGCCGTCGCATTGGGTCGGCGTCAGCGTGTATGCCGCGAAGACCTTCTCGCTGCCGTCCGGCTTGCGCGCGGTAATCGTCCATCGCCAGCCCTTGCCCCGCGGCTCGAAGCGGTTGGCATAGAGCGCGTCGGGATAGGCATAATCGATCGCGATCGTCCCCTGCGTCACCTGCCCCTTGCCGACGGCACTGTAGCCGGCGCCGAAACTGTCCATCCACCAGGCGCTCAGCTTGTGGCCGTCATGGTCGCCGATCGTGATCGCGGCGTCATAGGGATCGGCGGGATCCAGCCCGTGCGACTCGAGCAACAGATAGCGCCCGCCCAGCCGCCAGGCGCCGCGCACGCGAGTCGCGACTCGCTTGCCCATCACTTCGCCGGGCGCGTCCCAGCAGCCGCCGAGCTTGTCGAGTGCGGCATGGGCGGAGTCGGGAGCGAGGAGCAGCGCGGCGACAAGGGCGAAAATCATGGGGCCAGCGCTAGCGGCGTCGCTCCCGGAGCGCTATAGCATCGCGTCTATTGCAATTATGTCGCACTCGCATTTACGTGGAAAAGATTTGGATTCGCGCGCGCGTCGTGCTTAAGGCACGCGCAAACCCCCTTCCCGCCACAACCACAAGGGCGCGCTCCCCATGAACATCCATGAATATCAGGCCAAGGAACTGCTCGCGAAGTATGGTGCGCCGATCGCCGCCGGCTTTGCCGCCTTCACCGTCGAGGAGGCCGTCGAGGCCGCCAAGAAGCTGCCTGGGCCGCTCTATGTCGTGAAGTCGCAGATCCATGCCGGCGGCCGCGGCAAGGGCAAGTTCAAGGAGCTCGCGCCGGAGGCCAAGGGCGGCGTCCGCCTCGCCTTCTCGCTCGACGAAGTCCGCGCCCATGCGACCGACATGCTCGGCAACACGCTGGTGACGATCCAGACCGGCGAGCATGGCAAGCAGGTCAACCGCCTCTACATCACCGATGGCGCCGATATCGCCAAGGAGTTCTATCTGGCGCTCCTCGTCGATCGCGCCACCAGCGAAGTCGCCTTCGTCGTCTCGACTGAAGGCGGCATGGACATCGAGGAAGTCGCGCATTCGACGCCCGAGAAGATCCACAGCTTCTCGGTCGATCCCGCGACCGGCTTCATGCCGCACCACGGTCGTGCCGTTGCCGCGGCGCTGGGCCTGACCGGCGATCTCGCCAAGCAGGCCGCCAAGGTCGCCTCGTCGCTCTACGCCGCGTTCCTCGCGACCGATGCCGAGCAGATCGAAGTCAACCCGCTGGCGCTGACCGAGCAGGGCAACCTCCTCGTCCTCGACGCCAAGGTCGGCTTCGACGGCAACGCGATGTTCCGCCACAAGGACCTGGCCGAGCTGCGTGACGAGAGCGAGGAAGATCCCGCCGAGCTCGAAGCCTCGAAGTACGACCTGGCGTACATCAAGCTCGACGGCGACATCGGCTGCATGGTCAACGGCGCCGGCCTGGCGATGGCGACGATGGACATCATCAAGCTGAACGGCATGTTCCCGGCCAACTTCCTCGACGTCGGCGGCGGCGCTTCGAAGGAGAAGGTCACCGCGGCGTTCAAGATCATCCTCGCCGATCCGAACGTGAAGGGCATCCTGGTCAACATCTTCGGCGGCATCATGAAGTGCGACATCATCGCCGCCGGCATCGTCGCCGCGGCGAAGGAAGTGAACCTCGCGGTGCCGCTGGTCGTCCGCCTCGAGGGCACCAACGTCGCCGAGGGCAAGGAAATCCTCGCCAATTCGGGCCTCGCCATCGTTCCCGCGAACGACCTGGGCGATGCCGCGAAGAAGATCGTCGCCGAAGTGAAGAAGCTCGCGGCCTGAGCGATCCGACTGGCTGACAGTCGTCACCGATAGAAGGGCGGAAGAGACCGGCGCTGGTTTCTTCCGCCCTTTTTCGTCAGCGCGGGCGAGTCGACGAAACACCCTTCTCGCTGATGCTCTTCTCCGTCGCCGGTGCGACCGTCTTGGCCGTGGTCGGAGTCATCGACAGGCGCGACGGCATGGTCCCGGTCATCAGCTTGGCATCCGCCGCGGGCGCGGCGTCGTTGCGGCGGCCGCCGGTATAGGTCCGGCCCTTGCCTTCAGCGGCTTCGGCCTGGCTGGTGGCGGGGCAATTGCCCTCAGATTCGGGCGCGGCGGTCTTCCCGGTCGGATTGGAGCCGCCCTTCACTATGACCCCCTTGATCGGCTGGCCCGGCGTGCAGCGGGCATAGCTCGACGAAACAGCGCCGCCCGGCTTAGCCACCGTCGAGGACGCGGCGGGCGTCTTCTTCTCGGCAGCAGCAGGAGCATCCTGTGCGAAGGCCGGAGTCGCAGCCACGATCACCGCCATCATGGCGCAGAGCGCTATGTCATATTTCCCCATATTCCCTCTCCTTTCTGCATGAAGCTGCAGCTTCTCTCCTGAATTTGCGGTGAACTCGTGGCACCACCGTAACAAGGCGGTTCGACCCGCATTTTCGAGCTTTGGGTATGCTGGAAGCGCTTTGGGGCTGGACTTGAATCGATTCTCGGGCATTAGCGATTGGCATTGCCGATCTTCCAGCGATGGAGAGGATTTCGATGAAGGTGCTGGTGCCGGTCAAGCGTGTGCTTGACTATAACGTGAAGCCCCGCGTGAAAGCGGACGGGACGGGCGTCGATCTGGCGAACGTCAAGATGAGCATGAACCCGTTCGACGAGATCGCGATCGAGGAAGCCGTGCGCCTGAAGGAAAAGGGCGCGGCGACCGAAGTGGTCGTGGTCACGATCGGCGTCGCCAAGGCGGAGACCGACGTGCTGCTCACCGCGCGCGCCATGGGCGCCGACCGCGCGATCCTGATCCAGACCGATGACGAGATCGAGCCGCTGGCCGTCGCCAAGCTCCTCGCCAAGGTCGCCGAAGAGGAGCAGCCCGGTCTGATCATCCTCGGCAAGCAGGCGATCGACGACGATTCGAACCAGACCGGGCAGATGCTGGGTGCGCTGCTCGGCTGGCCGCAGGGCACCTTCGCCTCGAAGGTCGAGCTGGGCGGCGAGGGCGTACAGGTTACCCGCGAAGTCGATGGCGGCCTCGAGACGGTCGATCTGAAGCTCCCCGCGATCGTCACCACCGATCTGCGCCTCAACGAGCCGCGCTATGCGACTCTGCCCAACATCATGAAGGCCAAGTCCAAGCCGGTCGCGAAGAAGACCGTAGCGGATTACGGCGTCGACGTGGCCCCGCGCCTCAAGACGCTCAAGGTCGTCGAGCCGGCCAAGCGCTCGGCGGGCATCAAGGTGGGCTCGGTCGACGAGTTGGTCGAGAAGCTCAAGGCTCTGGGAGTCGCGAAATGAAGACGCTGGTTTGGGTCGAGCACGACAATCAGAACCTCAAGGACGCCACCCTCGCGGTGGTCACCGCCGCGGCGAAGCTGGGCGAAGTCCATCTCCTCGTCGCCGGCAAGGGCGTCGACAATGTCGCCAAGCAGGCAGCGGCGATCGAGGGCGTGGGCAAGGTCCATGTCGCCGACGACGCGGCCTATGAGCATGCGCTGGCCGAGAATGTCGCGCCGCTGATCGTCAGCCTGATGGCTGATCACGACGCGGTCCTCTTCCCCGCGACCACCACGGGCAAGAACGTCGCGCCGCGCGTCGCCGCAGGCCTCGACGTGATGCAGATCTCGGACATCCTCTCGGTCGAGGGTGCGGACACCTTCACCCGCCCGATCTATGCCGGCAACGCGATCGCCACCGTGCAGACCAGCGACAAGAAGCTGGTGATCACCGTGCGCGGCACTGCCTTCGCCAAAGCCTCGGCCACCGGCGGTTCGGGCACGATCGAAGCGGTGGCCAGCCAAGGCGACAAGGGCCTGTCGAGCTTCGCAGGTGCGGAGATCGCCAAGTCCGAACGTCCCGAGCTGACCAGCGCCAAGGTGATCGTCTCGGGCGGCCGCGCGCTGCAGAACTCCGAGAACTTCCATGACGTAATCGAGCCGCTTGCCGACAAGCTCGGCGCCGCAGTCGGCGCCTCGCGCGCCGCGGTCGATGCCGGCTATGTCCCGAACGACTATCAGGTCGGCCAGACCGGCAAGATCGTCGCCCCCGAAGTCTATATCGCGATCGGCATCTCCGGCGCGATCCAGCACCTCGCCGGCATGAAGGACTCCAAGACGATCATCGCGATCAACAAGGACGAGGACGCCCCGATCTTCCAGGTGGCGGACTATGGCCTGGTCGGCGACCTGTTCAAGGTCGTGCCGGAGCTGACCGAAAAGCTCTGAGGCCGGTCGTTCCAAGAAAAATGGAAGGGGCGTTCCTGCGGGAGCGCCCCTTTTCATATGCAGGGCGCGCTATGCGCCCGGTTCTGCTCGGGCGGCTTCCAGCGTCTGCACGTCGAGAACGCGATCGGGGGTGAGGCGCTCGATCGGTTCGCGCGCACTCGCGATCATCCCGCCCACCGAAGCGAGGCTGGAAGCCGGAAGATAGCGGATGCCGTCGGACCAAGGCCTGGCCAACGGCGTCACGGTATCCAGCGCGACGATACCCTTCACGGTCGCCTTCGGTTTCTGCCCACCGAAGCGAGCGAGCAGGCCGACACGCGGGGCATCGTCGACCACCAGAACCGCATCGGCGGCGGGCGGAATCACGGTCGGCACGCCTAATGTCCATACGAAGGTGCGCTGCGCCGCGCCGCCATCGGCGAAGAGCATCAGCGAAGGCACGAATATGTCTTCGCTGAGTTGCCGCTGCAGCGTCGCCCGCGCGAAATTCCAGCGCCATGCCGCATCATTGTCCGCCATCGGCAAAGTAGCGGGTGGTTCGATGCTGTGCTGGAAGATCGTCTGATATCCGAACTGGTTGGCGCGGCGCCATCCGGCCATGAACTCCGCCTCGGTGCAACCGTCGGCGCCGCGCTGCGGATCGTACAGGAAGAAATCGGCTTCGAGATTCAGGGCTGCCAGTTCGGCTGCGGCCTCGCGTACGAAGAAGTCCGGCCGGAAGACGTTCAGCACCAGCGCGAAATGCCGGCGCGCGAAGCATGGGTCGGCGGCTGGCTCTTCATCCGCTTCCTCGGGATCGGGCTCGACGAGCTCGAATATGAAATACACGCCGCTGTCGGGGTTCTGGTAGACCGCCTGCCCCTGCGCGATCTCGTAATGCAGTCGCCCCGCGAAAAGCCGCTCGAAGCTCGGCAAGTCGATATCGCCGCCATCGCGCGCGAAGAAATACAGATCGAAGCTCATCGAAATCCCCCCGCTCCAAGCTGGGCGAAGGGCGCGGCGCAAGCAAGCCTGTCGGCGCTTCTAGTCCGCCCCCATCGGCCGCGGCGGCGTGACTTCCCGAAGCGGCAACGGCGGCACGGTGGAGAGCTTCGCTGCAATTCCCAGCGCGATCAGCGTCAGCACCCCGCAATAGAGCGCCACCCCGGTCCAGCCCCAGCCGGTCCAGGCGACGCCGCCCGCCGAGCCGAGCAGGCTCGATCCCAGATAATAGAAGAACAGGTAGAAGGCCGCCGCTTGCCCGCGGCTCGCCCGGGCGCGCCGGCCGACCCAGCTCGAGGCGATCGAGTGCGCGCCGAAGAAGCCGATGGTGACGATGCCGATTCCCGCCACCACCAGCGCGAGCAAATGCGACGCGGTCAGCGCGGTGCCGATCAGCAGCATGGCCGTCGGGATCCAGAAGATCAGCCGGCGCCCGCGCTTTTCCGCCAGGTGCCCGAACCAGGTCGAGCTCACCGAACCCAATAGATAGAGCAGGAAGATCGCACCGATCGCGGCATGGCCCAGGCCGAAGGGCGGGGCGAGCAGCCGGAAACCGACATAATTATAGACGGTGACGAACACGCCCATCAGCAGGAATGCCTCGGCATAGAGCAGGGGCATTGCGCGGTCCTTGAACAGTTCGCGCCCGGCGGCGAGCACGGCGGTCGGATGGACCGGCTGCGCCACGAAGCGGCGTGACGGCGGGGCGAGGCGGCGGAAGCCCTCGGCCATGGCCAGTCCGACCAGTCCGACGACGATCAGCCCCCAGCGCCAGTCGACCAGGCTGGTGACCAGGCTCACGCCCAGCCGCCCGGCCATGCCGCCGATCCCGCTGCCGGCGATATAGAGCCCCATCGCCGGTCCCACCGAGTGCGGCTCGATCTCCTCGCTGACATAGGCCATCGCTACCGCGGGCATGCCGGCGAGCGCGATGCCGGTGAGGAAGCGCAGCACGAGCAACGCGTCCCAGCCCGGCGCCAGCCCGGTGAACATAGTCAGCAGCCCAGCAGCGAACATCGCGAACACCATCAGCGGGCGCCGGCCGAGCTTGTCGGAGAGCATGCCGGCGAACACGATCGCCACGGCGAGCGGCCCGGTGGCGATCGAGATGGCCAGGCTCGCCACTTCTGCGCTCAACCCGAATTCGCTGGCGAAGAGCGGCAGCAGCGGCTGCGCCGAATAGAGCAGCGAGAAGGTCGAAAAGCCCGCGAACAGCATCGCAATGGTCAGGCGCCGGTATCCGGGGGTGCCGCGCGTATAGCCGCCAGGTTCAGTCATGACTGGCCAACGCGCCTGCGCCCTTCCGGTGCAGCGCGCACCTGCATTTTTCGCAGCCAGCCCTCCAAAACGCGCAAGCCTCCATAGGTACACTTATAGGAGATGCCGGTTGACGCTGCAGTGCAGCATGGCCACTTGCACGAAATGCACGCACCCGCTCCCCATACCCATGCTGTCGGCCTCGTCCATTTCGCCCTGGCGATGGGCGGCTTCGCGATCGGCACCACCGAATTCGCGACGATGAGCCTGGTGCCCTACATGGCGCAGGGATTGGGCATCGACGCGCCGACCGCGGGCCATGTCATCAGTGCCTATGCGCTGGGCGTGGTGGTCGGTGCGCCGCTGATCGCGGTCGGCGCGGCGAAGCTCTCCCGGCGGCTGGTGCTGATCCTGCTGATGACCGCCTTCGGGCTGTTCAACACGCTGAGCGCCCTGGCTCCCGATTATCACTGGCTGCTGCTGTTCCGCTTCCTTTCCGGCCTGCCGCACGGCGCCTATTTCGGCATTGCCGCCTTGGTCGCCGCCTCGCTGGTGCCGGCGAACAAGCGTTCCCAGGCGGTCGGGCGGATGATGCTCGGCCTCACCGTGGCGACGATCCTCGGCGTGCCGCTCGCCAACTGGCTGGGCCAGGCAGTCGGCTGGCGCTGGGGCTTTGTGGTGGTCGGCGTGCTCGCGCTGGCGACGGTGGCGTTGGTCGCCCTGCTCGCCCCGCGCGATCCGCCCCAGCCTGGCGCGAGCCCGCTCAAGGAGCTCGGCGCGCTCGCCAATGGCCAGGTGTGGCTTACCCTGGGGATCAGCGCGATCGGCTTTGGCGGCATGTTCTGCGTCTACACCTATGTCGCCTCGACGATGCTCGAAGTGACCAGGACCTCGCCGGGCATGATCCCGATCGTTCTCGCGATCTTCGGCTTGGGCGCGACGCTCGGCAGCATCATCGTGCCGAAGTTCGCCGATCGCGCGCTGATGCCCACCGGCGCGGTGCTGCTGCTCGGCAGCGCCGTTGCCCTGGCGCTCTATCCGTTCGCGGCGCGCCAGCTGTGGAGCATCGCGCTCGACATCTTCGCGATCGGCTTTCTCGGTGCATTGGGTGCCGTCCTGCAGACCCGGCTGATGGACGTGGCGGGCGAAGCGCAGGGCCTCGCCGCGTCGCTCAACCATTCGGCATTCAACTTCGCCAATGCGCTCGGCCCCTGGCTGGGCGGCCTCGCCATCGCCGCCGGTTATGGCTGGACGTCGACCGGCTGGGTCGGGGCGCTGCTTTCGCTTGGCGGGTTCGGCGTGCTGGTGGTAGCGGTGCTGGTCGAGCGCAGGACGAAGTAACCGGCCAGCGCCGACAGGATCGAGCCGGCGAGCACGCCGATCTTCACTTCGTCGCTCAGCAATGCGTTGTTCGGAAAGGCAAGCCCGCCGATGAACAGGCTCATCGTGAAGCCGATCCCGGCGAGCAGCGCCATGCCGTAGATCTGGCTCCAGCGTGCCTCAGGGCGCGGCGCGATGCCGGCCTTCACCGCCACCCAGATGCTGCCGAACACGCCCACTTGCTTGCCGAAGAACAGCGCCAGCGCGATGCCGAGCGGCAGCGGCGCGATCAGCACCTCGGGTCCCAGGCCGGTCATCGACACGCCGGCATTGGCAAAGCCGAACAGCGGCACGATGGCGAAGGCCACCCAGGGGTTGAGCACATGCTCCAGCTGGTGGCCGACACCGCGCGGGATCGCCATCGCCGCCGCCACTCCCGCGATCGTCGCATGCACGCCCGAGGCGAAGACGAGCAGCCAGAGCAGCACCGCCAGCCCCAAATAGGGCCAGGCCCGAGTCACCCTTGCGCGGTTGCACCCGGCCATAACGGCGAGCACCACGCCCGCTCCGGCCAGCGCGAGCAGGTTGAGCTTGGCGGTATAGGCGACCGCGATGATCAGCACCGCGCCCATGTCGTCGACGATGGCGATCGTGGTGAGCAACAGCTTGAGCGAGGTCGGCGCGCGCTTTCCGAGCAGCGCCATCAGCCCCATCGCAAAGGCGATGTCGGTCGCCGCCGGGATCGCCCAGCCGCGCAGCAGTTCCGGCGTGCCGCCGGCAACCGCGAGGTAGATCAGCGCCGGCACCGCCATGCCCGCCACCGCGGCGATCACCGGCAGGGTCCGTTGCGACCAGCTCGACAGCCGGCCGGCCGTCACCTCCGCCTTGATCTCCAGCCCTACGAGCAGGAAGAACGCCGCCATCAGCGCGTCGTTGATCCAAGCATGCGCATCGAGCGGCCCCAGTTCCACGTGGAGCATGTGGAAATAGGCGGGCGCCAGCGGCGAGTTCGCCACCGCCAGCGCGCATGCCGAGGCGACCATCAGGGCGATCCCGCCAGCCGCTTCGCTGGCGATGAAGTCCCGCATGGTCGAGCGCAGGCTCATGTCCGGGCGAGCGCCTCGGCGATCAGCTTGCGGCTATTCTCGATACCGTAGAGCGCGATGAAGCTGCCCATGCGCGGGCCCTGCTCGCTGCCCAGCAGCGTCTCGTAGAGCGCCTTGAACCAGTCGCGCAGATTCTCGAACGCGCCCGATTTGCCGATCTCGTAGACGATGTTCTGGATGTTCTCGGCCGAGGCGTCCTCGGGCAGTGCCGCGAGCTGTTCGTCGAGCTGGCGCAGCGCCCCCGCCTCGGCTTCGCTCGGCGGGCGCCGTTGTAGAGTCGGCTCGACGAAGTCGCGGGCATAGCGGATCGCATAGCCCACCATGCGGTCGAGCTCGGGATGCGATTCGGGCGACAGGTCCGGCGAATAACGGCGCAGGAACCCCCAGATCGTCTCGCGATTGCCCACCCCCGGCAGGCTGACCAGGTTGAGCAGCAGCCCGAAGGTCACCGGCAAAGTCTCGGCCGGCACCTGCCCGTTATGGATATGGTGCACCGGGTTGCCGAACTTCTGCGCGATCTCCTGCGTCGGATAGTTCGCGCGGAACTGCCAATATTCCTCGATCGCGCGCGGGATCAGCCCGAGATGCAGCGACTTGGCCTTTTTCGGCTCGCGGTAGATGTAGAACGACAGGCTCTCATCCGGCCCATAGGTCAGCCACTCGTCGATCGACAGGCCATTGCCCTTGGACTTGGAGATCTTCTCGCCCTTGGCGTCGAGGAACAGCTCGTAGATCAGCCCCTCGGGCTTCCGCCCGCCGAGCACCTGGGCGATCTTGCCGCTCTGAATGCCGCTGTCGATCAGGTCCTTGCCGTACATCTCGTAATCGACGCCGAGCGCCGCCCAGCGCATGCCCCAATCGGGCTTCCACTGAAGCTTGGCCTGGCCGCCGAAGATGGACTGCTCGATCGTCTCGCCTTCATCCTCGAAACGAATGATCCCGGTCTCGGCATCCACCACTTCCACCGGCACCTGCAGCACGACGCCGCTCTTCGGGCTCACCGGCAGCACCGGCGAATAGGTCGCCGCGCGTTCCGCCCGAAGGGTCGGCAGCATCACGTCCATGATCGCCTGATAGTTGCGCAACACCGTGCGCAGCGTCGCGTCGAACCGGCCCGAGCCATAATATTCGGTCGAGGAGGCGAATTCATATTCGAAGCCGAATCGATCGAGGAATTCGCGCAGCATCGCATTGTTGTGCGCCGCGAAGCTGTCGAACTTCTCGAACGGATCGGGGATGCGCGACAGCGGCTTGCCGAGATGTGCGGCGAGCAGCGCCTGGTTCGGAACATTGTCCGGCACCTTGCGCAGCCCGTCCATGTCGTCGCTGAACGCGATCAGCCGCGTCTTGTGGCCGGTCATCTCTTCATAGGCGTGGCGCACCATGGTGGTGCGCAGCACTTCCTGGAAGGTGCCGATATGCGGCAGGCCCGAGGGGCCGTATCCGGTCTCGAACAGCACAGGCGATGCGTCGGGCTTGCCGTCCGGATAGCGTTTGACGAGCTTGCGGGCCTCTTCATAGGGCCAGGCCTTGGACTCGAGCGCGGCGGCGCGCAGGGTAGCTTCGTCTGTCATGATCGCCTGCGCGTGCGCGAACGGGCGGATTTTTGCAAGCTACCCTGCGCGAAGCGTCACTCGATCGTCACGCCCACCACGCGCCAGGCATCGCCCTCGCGCTCGAGCGTGACGGTCTCCATCGCCTCGGCCTTGTTGGCGAAGCTCGTGCGGAACTTCACCACCTCATAGCCAAAAGGCGGCGCGGGAAGATTTTCCTGGCTGAGGAAGCTACGCGAGATCGTCGCGCCGAGCGGTACGCGCACCTTCTGCGACGTCGCGGCCCAGACCTGCACGGTGTTCAGCTTGCGGAACGCCGCGCCGGTCGTCCGGTAGCTGTCGTCCCATTTTCCCTGATCCACCAGGGTCAGGAACTGGCGTGCCGCGTCCACCACCTTCGCATCCGGTGCGGTGCGGGAAAGCATCGGCGTCTGCGCCGTGGTGGAGGCGACATGCGGCAAGGCGGTGAGAGCCAGCAGGCCAAGAGCGAATGTCATGAGGACGACTCCGATGAGGATCCAGGGATGGCGATGCGCCAGCCCCACGCCGCGGTTCGGCGTGGCGGCCTGATCCATCGGGGGATGCGCCGCGTCTTCCCCGATTCCCCTGTCCCCAAGCAAATTGTCCCCAGGCAAAACGGGAGTCGCCAGACCGGCAGCGTCGCCTTCGGCCGCCAGCAACAGCCGCGCCGCCTCGCGACTGCTCGACACCGCCAGCTTGCGCCGCGCATCGCGCAGCCGTTCGTTGATCGTATGGACGGAGAGATCGAGGCTGCGCGCGATCGACTTCGCGTCATGGCCGCGGACGATCAGGCGGAGCGTCTGCTTCTCCTTTTCGGTCAGCGCCCAGAAGCCGGTTTTGACCTGCATGTTCATACCCTTGCCGACCTAGGCCAGTCGAACGCGTCGCAGCTACCCCGAAAAATTCGTATCTCCGCGCGGAATATGCAGGGACCTCGCGACAGGATTCTTGCCTCTTCCAAAATAGGATTTCGCCTGAGATAGACTCGTGGATGGACGAGTCGCACAAGATCATAATCCCGTATTTCACGCCGGTCCCGCTGGCGCGCAACCGCAAGGATGGCTGGACGCCGGCGCGCCAGCGCATCTTCCTCGCCGCGCTTCTCACCACCGGCCTGGTCTCCCGCGCGGCCAAGGCGGCGGAGATGGGCGTCACCTCCGCCTATGCCCTTCGCAAGCGCAAGGGCGCGGAAAGCTTCGCCGCCGCCTGGGACCAGGTAGAGCGCACCGCGCGCGACCGGGCGCTGTCCTATGTCATCGAGCATGTGATGCACGGCGAAACCTGCCCGCGCTTCTATCGCGGCCGCTTCGTCGGGACGATCCACAAGGTCGATCAGAAAGTTGCGCTCGCCGCCGTCCGCGCGATGTTCACCGAGCCGCCCGGACGGTGTCGCGACGGATGGCGGCCCAAAGTGAAATGATTTTGCCCGACTCCCTTCACTTTACCGAGCGCGGCACAGGCATTTCGTTGCTCTTTCGTTCCGCCTTGGGCAGTAAGGGCACGTGACCGCCCTTCCCGAGACCCCCGATGATCACCGCACAGCCAGGCGTGCAGGCGCCGCGCTCTGGGAAGGCCGGCAGGCGCTGACGGCAACGCTAGCGCTGCCGTTTATCGTGATGGTAGTGAGCTTTCCCCTCTGGGGCATCGCGCTGGCCACCGTCCTCGAGCCTTCGGTTGGGTCGGTCTTCGCATCGTTGCGCGAAACCTGGGGGCAGGATCTGCCCAATCCGCAGCTCTCGCGATCGGCGCATATCGCCTTGCTGGTGATGCTGATCGTCCCGCCGCTCGTCGCGCTTGCGACGTTGGTCGAGGGGCTGCGGCTGCGCTACCGGGTGGACCGTCTGGGCGTGGAAGTCTGGCGGGGCACGCGCCTTCGCCAGCGGATTCCGCTGAAACAGATCGGCCATGCCGCGCTGCGCCCCTGGATCGGCATGTCCACGCTAAGGGTTCAGCGCGCGCCGCGAGGCAAGATCGAGATGAAGCTGCGCGCGGGCGAGGCCGAGCGCCTCCGCGCGGTGCTGCGGAGCCTCGACGTGGCATGCGGTCGCGCCGGACCGGACCCGGTTCCACCGCTCGCCGCGGATGAGACGGTGCGCTGGCAGGGCCGACCCGGCGTCGCGACGCTCGAATGGGCGCGCGTGCTGCTCGCCCATATCGTGCTGCTGCCGGCGCTGATCTTCGCGCTGCTGCTCCACGCAGTCTGGAGCAGCAATCCTCCGATCGCGTTCGGCATCCTCCTATCGCACGGCGCGTTGCTCGTGTTCGGCCTGCCGGGGGCGGTAGCGCTGGGCGCCTATGGCGACCGGCTGCTCGCCTGGCGGCGCGATGCCGCGGGCAATGTCTTGGTTACGGACCGGCGTATCGCCTGGCAGGCGGCAAGTTCGGGCCGGCTCTACCGCGAGATCCCGCTGCCCGAGCTGGTCGACGCTTCGATCGTCGAGGAAAAGAGCGATCGCGCCTGGGTGGGACTGACCGTCCGCCGCGGGAGCGACAATGTCCGGGAGGAGAATCTGCGCGGCATTCCCGATGCCGACGGCTTCCTCGCGGCCCTGCGTATTCCCGCATGAGCCTGCCCTACCCCGCCCTCCACGCCAGTCATGGCGGCGTCTGGCTCGCCACGCCGGAGGAGACGCGCGCGATCAGCCGGGGCGAGGCGATCCGGATCGCGGCGGACACCCCGGTGGTCCTGCTCAACGCGCCGCTGATCGGCCAAAGATTGGGCTATTCCGAGCTGTCGGGGCTCGACCTGCTCGAGCTGTTCGCCTTCCTGCGTCCCGCGCAGTTCATGGTGCCGACGCCCAAGGGCCTTGCCCGCGTCACCGGGCTCGAACCGCCGGCCGAGGACGCCGAAGTCGCCGGTTTCCTGCGCCAGGCGGCCGAGGCGTTGCTCACGCTGGCCAAGGGCGACTGGCCCGAGCGCGAAGGTGCCTGGCACGGCGTGCAATCGCTGTTCCGGCTGCGCTGGCCTTGGGCGCCCGCACTTTCCCAGGCGATCGCCAAGCCCGAGCGCGCCGAGCGCTGGCTGTTCTCCCGCCTCCCCGAATGGACCGAGCAGCCGCCGCGCGTGCCGCCGCGCACCGTGACGCTGGCCGATACGGACATCGCCGATCGCCTCGCCCGCCTCACCGGCAGCGAGGCCGAGCGCCGACAGGGCCAGCGCGACTATGCCGCCGCCGCCGCCGGCGCCTTTGCCCCGCGCGACATGCGCGAATCGCCCAATGTCGTGCTGGCCGAGGCAGGCACCGGCATTGGCAAGACGCTCGGCTATCTCGCCCCCGCCTCGCTCTGGGCAGAGCAGGCCGGCGGCGCGGTGTGGGTGTCGACCTTCACCAAGGCACTGCAACGCCAGCTCGGCCATGAAGGCGAGCGGCTGGTGCCCGATCCAGAGCTGCGCAAGAAAAAGATCGTCACGCGCAAGGGCCGCGAGAATTACGCCTGCCTGCTCAACCTCGAGGATGCGCTGCAGGGTGGCTTCACCGGGCGTGCCGCAATACTCGCGCAGCTGGTGGCGCGCTGGGCGGCCTATACCGCAGATGGCGACATGATCGGCGGCGACCTGCCTGGCTGGTTGCCCACCCTGTTCCGCCGCAACGGCTCGACTGCGCTTACCGATCGCCGCGGCGAATGCATCTATGCCGGCTGTCCGCATTATCGGAAATGCTTCATCGAGCGCGCCGCCCGTGCGTCGGCCGATGCGGATATCGTCATCGCCAACCACGCGCTGGTGATGGTCAACGCGGCGCGCGGCCGTGAGACCGCCAGCCGCCCGACGCGCTATGTCTTCGACGAGGGGCATCATCTGTTCGATGCCGCCGACGCGATGTTCGCCGCGGCGCTCACCGGGCAGGAAGCGATCGAGATCCGCCGCTGGGTGACGGGGCCCGAATCGGGCTCGCGCGGAAGGCGCCGCGGGCTCGCCGCCCGGCTTTCCGATGTCGCCAGCTATGACGAGGAAGGCGGCCGCGCGATCGTCGACGCCGTCGATGCCGCGCGCGCCTTGCCGAGCGACGGCTGGCTCCAGCGGTTGAACGAAGGCGAGCCCTTCGGTCCGGTCGAGCATCTCCTCGCGGCGGTGCGCGGCCTCGTCTATGCCCGCGACACCAACGGCGCCGCCGACGCCGGCTA
Source organism: Sphingomonas sp. GW821-FHT12D09 (assembly GCF_058807215.1). Taxonomy (NCBI): domain Bacteria; kingdom Pseudomonadati; phylum Pseudomonadota; class Alphaproteobacteria; order Sphingomonadales; family Sphingomonadaceae; genus Sphingomonas; species Sphingomonas sp. GW821-FHT12D09. The sequence continues at coordinate 560,195 of NZ_JBXAQL010000003.1, forward strand.
TGGGCTGGAAACCGAGCTGGCCGAGCCCGATGGCGTCTTGGTCGAGGCGGCGGGGCCGGCGGGCGAAGCGCTCGACGCCCTGCTCCGCCCACTCGTCCATCTCGGCCGCCGGCTCGAGGCGGTGCTCACCGAGGCGCCCGACTGGATGGACAGCCAGGCGCGTGCCCGGATCGAAGGGGCGGTCGCTTCGCTCGGCTGGCGCGCCGATACGGTCGGCGCCTGGCTCGCCTTGATCGCGCGGATCGGCGGCCCGGCCGATTCGGCGTTCGTCGACTGGCTCGCGGTCGATCGGGTCGAGGGACGCGAATATGATGTCGGTTTGCACCGCCATTGGCTCGATCCGTCCAAGCCTTTCGCCGAGACCGTGCTCAAGCAGGCGCATGGCGCGCTGGTCACTTCGGCGACGCTGCGCGCCGGCGGCAATTGGGAGGTCGCCGAGGCGCGCTCCGGCGCGGTCCATCTGATGCGCCCGGCCCAGCGTTTCGAGGCCGTCAGCCCGTTCAACTATGCCGAGCAGGCCGAAGTGCTGATTGTCACCGATGTGAAGCGCGGCGACATGCCTGCGCTTGCAAACGCTTATGCCCGGCTGATCGTCGCGGCGGAGGGCGGCACGCTTGGCCTGTTCACTGCGATCCGCCGCCTGCGCGCCGTCCATGCCCGCGTCGCCGATCGGCTGGCGCGTGAAGGCCTGCCCCTGCTCGCCCAGCATGTCGATCCGATCGATACCGGCACGCTGGTCGATATCTTCCGGGACGATCCGCGCGCGTCGCTGCTCGGCACCGATGCGCTGCGCGACGGGGTCGATGTGCCCGGCGATTCGCTGCGGCTGGTGGTGATGGAGGGGATTCCCTGGCCCAAGCCGAGCGTGCTCCACGCCGCGCGGCGGCTCGCCGGCGGCGGCACCGCCTATGACGACCGCATCGTCCGCGCGCGCCTGGCGCAGGCGTTCGGCCGGCTGATTCGGCGCGCCGATGACCGCGGCACCTTCGTGCTGCTCTCCGCCGCCAGTCCGTCGCGGCTGCTCGACGCCTTTCCCGTGGGCACGCGGGTGACACGGGTCACCCTCGATCAGGCAGTCGAGCGGGTTCTGCTTTCCTTGTCCGCCAAGCTGGGGCAAGAGGCCCCCGCGAACGCCTGACCGGGGATTCCATGAAGACGCTCACCCTGCTCCGCCATGCCAAATCCGGTTGGGACGATCCCGTCGCGCGCGACTTCGATCGCCCGCTCAATCCCAAGGGCCAGCGCGCCGCCGCGATGGTCGGGCGCCACATGCGCGCCGAGGGTCTGGAGTTCGACCATGTCCTCGCCTCGCCGGCGGTGCGCGTGATCGAGACGCTGGCGCAGGTCGCCACCGGCTATGGCAGCGATCTCGCGCCGCATTGGGACCAGCGGCTCTACCTCGCCTCGGAAGGGACCTTGCTCGATCTGGTCCATGAACTGCCGGGCGGCGCCGATCGCGTGCTGTTCACCGGGCACAATCCCGGGCTGGAGGAACTGGTGCTGCGCCTCGCCGGCGAGAATGGCCTGCGCGATTCGGTCGAGGTGAAGTTCCCCACCGCGAGCCTGGCCGAAATGCGCTTCGACGTGCCGAGCTGGGCGGATGTGACGCCGGGGACTGGCGAGCTGGTCCGCTTCACCCGTCCGCGGGACCTCGATCCGACATTGGGGCCGGACTACAACTAGCTCAGCTGTCCTCGTCCAGCGCCTGGGCGAGCGAGTCGCGGACTGCCTGGAGCCCTTTCCTGTCCTCGCTCGAGCCTGCGGTGGCGGTCCCCGCAGCGGCGCGGGCAGTAAGGCTTCCCTTTTCCGCCACGAGCAGCTTCTGCACGCCGCGGATCGTGTAGCCCTGGTTGGAAAGCAGGTCGTGGATGCGCCGCACCAGCGCGACATCCTCGGTCCGGTAATAGCGGCGATTACCCGCCCGGGTGAGCGGGCGCAGCTGGGGAAAGCGCGTTTCCCAATATCGCAGGATATGTTGGGGGCGCCCGATCTCCTGGGCGAGTTCGCCTATCGTCCTCAGCGCGCCAGCAGCCTTTTCTGGCCCTGGCATCGCCGCGTTCCTCAGTCAGCCGAGACGATGCGGTCACGCATCATCTGGCTGGCTCGGAAGGTGAGGACGCGGCGTGGGGCGATCGGCACTTCGACGCCGGTCTTGGGGTTGCGGCCTACGCGCTCGCCCTTGTCGCGCAGGATGAAGCTGCCAAAGCCGGAGATCTTGACGTTTTCGCCCTTGGACAGCGCTTCGCACATATGGCTGAGGATCTGCTCGACCAGCCGCGCGGCATCGGCACGCGAGAGTCCAACTTCGCGATGGAGCGATTCGGCGAGATCGGCTCTGGTCAGCGTGCCCGCAGCGATCATGCTGCAACTCCCCCTTGCATCCAACTGTGTCGAGTCGGTCGTATCAGATTGTTTCGACACAGCAAACGGGAACATTGTGGTTCCGAAATGATTATCTGCGATTTCGCGCAGACGTTAGAAACGCACTACAGCGGCGCCCCAGGTAAAGCCGCCACCCATCGCTTCCAATACCAGCAGGTCTCCTTGCTGGATACGCCCGTCGCGCACCGCCGTATCGAGCGCGAGGGGGACAGAGGCGGCAGACGTGTTGGCATGTTGATCGACCGTGACGATCACCTTCTCGGCGGGCAGGTCCAGCTTGCGCGCGGTCGCGTCGAGGATGCGGGCATTGGCCTGGTGCGGCACCACCCAGTCGACGTCGCTCGCCTGGAGCCCCGCGAGCGCAAGTGATTCCGACATCACGGAGGCAAGATTGACCACTGCGTGGCGGAACACTTCGCGGCCCTTCATGCGCAACTTGCCCACCGTCTGGGTGGTCGAAGGGCCGCCATCGACATAGAGCATGTCGTTGTAGCGGCCATCGGCATGGAGTTTGGTCGCCAGGATGCCGCGACCGCCTTCGTCCGCCGTGTCCTGGGCCTCGAGCACGATCGCGCCCGCGCCGTCGCCGAACAGCACGCAGGTCGCGCGGTCTTCCCAGTCGAGGATGCGGCTGAACGTCTCGGCGCCGATCACCAGCGCGCGCTTGTGGACGCCGGCGCGCAGCATCGAGTCGGCGACCTGCACGGCATAGAGGAAGCCCGAGCAGACCGCGGCGACGTCGAACGCCACGCAGTCGGGGATGCCGAGCATCGCCTGCACCTTGGTGGCAGTGGCGGGAAAGGTCTGGTCCGGCGTCGCGGTGGCGAGGACGATCAGGTCGATGTCCGCGGCGGCGATGCCTGCCTTGGCCAGCGCGGCCTTGGCGGCCTCGGCGGCCAGCGTGCCGGTCGTCTCGTCCGGCCCCGCGATGTGGCGGAAACGGATGCCTGTGCGCTCGACGATCCACTCGTCGCTCGTATCCACTTCCTGGGCGAGTTCGGCGTTGGAAACGCGGCGGGGTGGCAGGGCGGAACCCGTGCCGATGATGACGGAACGCAGGGTCATCTTGAGGTGTCTAGGCCGCCTTTGCTTCGAAGTTCCCGAGATCCTCGGCGATGCGGCGGTTGAGATCGTCGCGCAGCATCTTAGCGGCGAAACCGATCGCAGTGTCGACGCCGAGCTCGTTGGCGCTGCCATGGCTCTTCACGACGATGCCGTTCAGGCCGAGGAAGACTGCCCCATTATGGTTGTTGGGATCGAGATGCGTGCGCAGCAGCTCGGTCGCCGGCTTGGAGATCAGGAAGCCGATCTTCGAGCGAGTCGAGCTGGAAAAGGCGCGCTTGAGCAGGTCCGCCACGAAGCGGGCGGTGCCTTCGATCGTCTTCAGCGCGATATTGCCCGAGAAGCCGTCGCACACGATCACATCGACATCGCCGCGCGACAGCTTGTTGCCTTCGATGAAGCCACGGAAATCGAGGCGAAGATGCTTGGCATCGCGCAACTCGGCCGCGGCGTCGCGAATCGAGTCGGTGCCCTTCATTTCTTCGGTGCCGATATTGAGTAGCGCGACTCGGGGATTTTCCAGGTCGAGCGCAGTACGCGCATAGGCGGCGCCCATCACTGCGAACTGGACGAGGTTGCGTGCATCGACTTCGGTGTTGGCACCGAGATCGAGCATCACCGTATCGTTCTCGCCCAGGCTCGGCAGTAGCGCGGCCAGCGCGGGCCGATCGATCCCCGGCATGGTGCGCAGCGAAAGCTTGGCCATTGCCATCAGCGCCCCGGTATTGCCCGAGGAGACGGCAGCGCCAGCCTTGCCCTGCTTGACCAGGTCGATGGCGATTCCCATCGATGTCGTCTTGGCGCGCCGAATCGCCGCGCTCGGCTTCTCATCCGAGGCGACGACGCCGGGTGCGTGGACGATTTCAGAGGCGGCCGTCAGGTTCGGGTGGCTCTGCAGACCCTCACGAATCTGCGCCTCGTCACCGACGAGGATGAACTGCATGCCCTCGAACCGACGGCGCGCGCGGGCAACACCGGCGAGCATCACCGCAATTCCCTCGTCACCGCCCATCGCATCGACGGCGATTCGAGAGGAATTCGTCATGCCCGCATGCCCCCGCGCGATTCGGCCCAATCGTTGCCGATTAATCTTCGGCCGAAACGATCTCGCGGCCGTTATAGTGGCCGCACGAACCGCACAGGATGTGCGGACGCTTCAGCTCGCCACAGTTCGGGCACTCCTGGAACGCCTGCGGCGTCAGGGCGTCATGAGCACGACGCATGCCACGCCGCGACGGCGAGGTCTTTCTCTTGGGAACGGCCATTTCGGCACCTTCTAACGAAACCAAAGTCAAAATCGCGATACGCCCACAGGGTCCAGCGGGCAAGCGACGGAAGATCCGGCGCTCGCCGGACCAGGGAACGGTCACGAAAGCGAGTGCGCGCGTATAGCGATTCTTGCAGGGGAAGCAAGGGAGTGTAGGGAGGTATCCTCTGGAGGGGATACCTTATATGATCCTATTACCCGTAACGCTCTGCACCGCCGGCGCCGCCGCGGTCATCAATTTCTGGCTCGGCTTGCGAATCAGCCGGCTGCGACTCGCCGAGAAGATCTTCGTCGGCGACGGCGGCGACGATCGACTCGTCCGCCGGATGCGCGCGCAACTGAACTTCGCCGAATATGTGCCGCTGATTCTCGTCCTGCTCGCGCTGGTCGAGCTCGCGGTCGGCACAAGCATCTGGCTGTGGGGCGTCGGCGCTGCGCTGATCCTCGGGCGTATCTGCCACGCCTTCGGCATGGACGGCTGGGGATTGGGGCGCCGCATCGGCATCGCGCTCACCATGCTGACCATGCTCGGCCTCGCCGCCTATGGTATCTATATCGCCCAAAATCCCCTGGCGCCCGTCACCGTCTTCAAGATCGGGCCGAAGAACTAGGCCTTCGCGAGCACCGAATCGGCCACGAAGGGATTCGTCTTCCGTTCGTGGCCGAAATTACTGAGCGGCCCATGGCCCGGCACGAACACCGTCTCGTCGCCGAGCGGCCAGAGCCGGGTGGTGATCGCGTCGATCAAATCCTGGTGGTTGCCCATCGGAAAGTCGGTGCGGCCGATCGAGCCCTGGAACAGCACGTCGCCCACCGTCGCGAGCTTCGATTCGGGATGGTGGAAGACGACATGGCCCGGCGTGTGGCCGGGGCAGTGATAGACGTCGAGCGTGAGATTGCCGACGGTCACCTGGTCGCCATTCACCAGCCAGCGATCGGGCTCGAACACAGTGCCGCGGATGCCATAGTTTCGCCCGTCCTCGTCGAGTCGCGAGATCCAGAAGCGGTCGGCCTCGTGCGGCCCTTCCAGCGGCACGCCCAGTTCCTTGGCGAACTCGCCGGCGGCGCCGCAATGATCGATATGGCCATGGGTGACCAGGATCTTCTCGATCGTCACGCCGTGCTGCTTGGCGGCGGCACGCAGCTTGTCGAGGTCGCCGCCCGGATCGACGAAGGCGCCGCGCATCGTCTCGGTGCACCACAGGAGCGAGCAGTTCTGCTGGAGCGGCGTGACCGGGATCACGGCGGCGCGCATCGGGGGATTGGACATGGGGCGGAGATAGGGCGCGCGCTCTTGCGCCGCAACATGGGCTTGCCGTGGCGGCCACGGGGTTGCATGCGGAGCCCGGCATGACCTTGCCCGACACTCCCTTCGTGCTGCTCGACGACGCCCGGCCGGGCGGCGCGGGTGCGCGACTCTATTATAAAGCGCAGGAAATCATCCGCGCCGATGCGCCGGGCGAGGTCGCGAACACGCTCGCCAATCTGCGCGCCGGCGATGGCCATCTCGCCGGCTTCCTCAGCTATGAAGCTTCGCCGGGCATCGAACCGCGCGCGGTAGCAAGGGATGCGACGGCCCCATGCCTGTGGTTCGGCCGTTTCGAGATTCGCGAGACGGTGGACCTGGAGACGCTGCTTCCCGATCCCGCCGGCGCCTGGGCCGGTGCGCCGATCCCCCGGATCACTCGCGCCGACTACCAGGGCCAGTTCGTCCGCATCGCCGACTATATAACCGCCGGCGACATCTATCAGGCCAACCTCACCTTCCGCGCCGACGTGCCGTTCGCCGGCCACCCCGCCGCGCTCTACGCGCTGCTTCGCACGCGCGCGCGTGCGGGATATGGCGCGCTGGCCTTCACCGGTGCGGCCTGGATCCTCTCCTTCTCGCCGGAGTTGTTCTTCACGCTCGACGCGACCGGTTTCACCGTGAAGCCGATGAAAGGAACCGTCCGCCGGGGTGCCACGCCGGCCGAGGACGATGCCCTCGCCGCCGATCTCGCCGCCGATCCCAAGCAGCGTGCCGAAAACCTGATGATCGTCGACCTGATGCGCAACGACCTGACCCGAGTCGCTCGCCCGGGCAGCGTGCGCGTGCCGTCGCTGTTTCAGGTCGAGCGCTATCCGACGGTCCACCAGATGGTCTCGACTGTCGTAGCGCAACCCGCCGACGGCGTGACGGCGATCGACGCGCTCTCCATGCTCTTCCCCTGCGGCTCGGTCACCGGCGCGCCCAAGCTGCGCGCGATGGAAGTGATCGCCGAGGTCGAGAAGGATGCCCGCGGCGTCTATACCGGGGCGATCGGCGCGATCGAGCCCGACGGTTCGGCGCTGTTCAACGTCGCTATCCGCACGCTCACCATAGATCAGGGGGCGACACGCGCGCTGCTCGGGTTAGGATCGGGCGTGGTTGCCGATTCGAACGCTGGTGAGGAATGGGACGAGTGCCTGGCAAAGGGCGCCTTCGTCACGGCCGACGAACAGCCCTTCGACCTGATCGAGACGATGCGCTTCGATCCGCTTGCCGGCCTGCCCCTGCTCGAGCGCCATCTCACGCGGATGAAGGCCAGTGCCCAGGCCTTCGGCTTCGAGTTCGATCGCCATTCCGCGCGTAACGAGCTGCAGGCCGCCACCTTCCGTCTCCGCGCGCCCGCGCGCGTGAGGCTGCTGCTCGCCCCCTCCGGCGCCATCGCCATCGGCATCGCGCCCTTACCAGAGGCGCCGGCCGGCCCGGTCCAGGTCGCGATCCAGTCGCGCAAAGTCGCGCGGGACGACTTTCGCCTCGCCCACAAGACCAGCCGCCGCCGTTTCCATGACGAAGCGCGCAAGCAGTCGGGCGCCTGGGAAGTGCTGTTCACGGACGAAGCGGGCTATCTCACCGAAGGCAGCTTCACTTCGATCTTCGTCGAGCGAGACGGCACATTGGTAACCCCGCCGCTCGCCCGCGGCCTCCTTCCCGGCGTGCTGCGCGCCGAGCTGATCGAGAGCGGCCGCGCGGTGGAAGGCGAGCTCACTCCAGCCGATCTCGCGGGCGGCTTCTACGTCGGGAATGCCCTCAGGGGATTGGTTTCAGCCGTAACGGTTGCGGAAGCGTAGAACGGGGCCCTATAGGCGCGGCGTCTCCCTACCGGAAAAGGCGTATTCATGCAGACCTCGGCCGCGCTCAATCGCATCCAGCCCTCCGCCACGCTCGCGATGACGAGCCGGGTGTTCGAGCTGAAGCGCGCCGGCATCGACGTGATCGGCCTGGGCGCCGGCGAGCCCGATTTCGACACGCCCGACTTCGTCAAGGAAGCCGCGATCGAAGCGATCCGCGCGGGCAAGACCAAGTACACCCAGGTGGACGGCACGCCCGAGCTCAAGCAGGCGATCGTCGCGAAGTACGCGCGCGACAACGGCCTCAGCTACGCCGAGAACCAGATCAGCGTGAACTCGGGTGGCAAGCACACCTTGTTCAACGCCTTTTGCGCGACGATCGACGCGGGCGACGAAGTGATCATCCCGGCCCCCTATTGGGTGAGCTACCCCGACGTCGTCGAGTTCGCCGGTGGCAAGCCGGTCTTCATCTCGGCCGGCGCGGAGCAGGGCTACAAGGTCAAGCCCGAGCAGCTCGAAGCCGCGATCACCGCCAAGACTAAGTGGGTCGTGCTCAACTCGCCGTCCAACCCGACCGGCGCTGCCTATAGCGCCGCGGAGCTCAAGGCGCTCGGCGAAGTGCTCGAGCGGCACCCGCATGTGCTGATCTATGCCGACGATATGTACGAGCACATCCTGTACGACGGCTTCGAATTCGCCACGATCGCCCAGGTCTGCCCGTCGCTCTACGATCGCACGCTGACCGCCAATGGCGTGTCCAAGGCCTATGCGATGACAGGCTGGCGTATCGGGTATGCCGGCGGCCCGGCCTGGCTGATCAAGGCGATGGGCAAGCTCCAGTCGCAGTCGACCTCGAATCCGTCGAGCATCTCGCAGGCCGCTTCGGTCGCGGCGCTGAACGGCGACCAGAGCTTCCTCGCCGAGCGCGTCGCCGCCTTCCAGGGCCGTCGCGATCTCGTCGTGTCGATGCTCAACCAGATCAACGGCATGACCTGCCCGCGTCCGGAAGGGGCCTTCTACGTCTATCCCGAGTTCAGCCAGCTGATCGGCAAGACCACGCCCAAGGGCGCGAAGATCACCACCGACGAGGAGATGGTCACCTATCTGCTCGACGATGCGCGCGTCGCGGCGGTGCACGGTGCGGCGTTCGGCTTCTCGCCGGCGCTTCGCATCAGCTATGCGACGTCCGAGGCTTTGCTCACCGAGGCTTGCGGCCGAATCCAGGAGGCCTGCGCGGCCTTGCGCTGAGGCCCGACAGGCACGACATTGCGGCCATGCTCAAATGGTCGCTTCCTGTTGCCGCGCTTCTCGGAGCCGCGCTGTTCTTTTCGTCCGCCTCGGGCGCCGTCGAACGCGCCGTGCCGGTGCCCGTGCCCGCGCTCGACGTGAAGCCGAGCAAGGGTGAGCAGGTCGCCGTGTTCGCCGGTGGCTGCTTCTGGGGAATGGAAGCGGTCTTCCAGTCGGTGAAGGGCGTGCATTCGGTGACCTCGGGCTATGCCGGCGGCACCGCTAAGACCGCCACCTATGCCCAGGTCTCGACCGAGCGGACCGGCCATGCCGAGGCGGTGCGCATCGCCTATGATCCCAAAAAGGTCAGCTACGGCACGCTCTTGCGCGTCTATTTCTCGGTAGCGCACGACCCGACCCAGCTCAACCGCCAATATCCCGATAGCGGGCCCAGCTACCGCTCGGCGATCTTCCCGCAGGACGAGGAGCAGCGCAGCGTCGCCGCAGCGTACATCGCGCAGCTGACCAAGGCCAAGGCGTTCGCCAAGCCGATCGTCACCAAGCTGGAGACAGGCGGCTTCTATCCGGCGGAGGCCTATCATCAGGACTTCTTCTGGCGGAATCCGACGCATCCCTACATCGTGCGCTGGGACAAGCCCAAGGTGGCGGCATTCCGCAATGCGTACCCGATGCTGGTGAACTGAGAATATCGCCGTCATCCCGGCGAAAGCCGGGACCCAGGGTTTCTCTGCCGGGTCGTTCGTGACTCTGGGCCCCGGCTTTCGCCGGGGTGACGGGATTATATAAGCCCCAGCCCGGCCAATTCCCCCATCAGCGCAGGTGGCAGCTCGTCCATTCCCGTCCCGGCTTCACCCAGGTCCAGCGGCGCGTCCGCGCCTTCCAGATAGCGCCAGCCCTGGTGCGCCCGCTTCGGCCGTGCGGCGACGAGAATCAGCCGCGGCTCCATCAGGATCGCGGTGCGCCCGCCCTCGGCCTCGCCGAAGCCGACGATCGGGGTGCGTCCGATCAGCTGGTGTTTGAGGATCCAGAACAGCGAGCCCTCCCCGCCGATTTCCTCGTGCCGCTTGGGCAGATAGCGGGTGGTCAGCCCCCAGGTTCCGCCGCGCGAGGCGAGGCGCTGGGCGAGATACTCTACGGAGTCGCAGCCAAAGGCGACTTTGGTCAGGTGAAGTGGCACGCGTTTAATCTGGTGCGTGCCGGCGCCGGGATCAACCGACCAGCCCGCTCGCGCTGGCGAGGCCGAGGAACGCGAGGAACCCCATCGAATCGGTGGTCATCGTCACGAAGATCGAGCTGGCCACCGCCGGATCGGCCTTCAGGCGGTCGAGCGTCAGCGGCACCACCACCCCTGCCAGCCCGGCGATGAAGATGTTGGTCATCATCGCCGCCGCGATCACGCCGCCCAGCGCGGCATGGTGATAGAACAGGCCCACCGCCGTGCCGATCACCACCGCTACGGTGACGCCGTTGAGCAGCGCGATCGAGATCTCGCGCTGGATCGCACGCAGCGTGTTCGACTGGGTCAACTGGTTGGTGGCGAGCGCGCGCACCGTCACGGCCATGGTCTGGGTGCCGGCATTGCCGCCGACGCCCGCGACGATTGGCATCAGTGCCGCCAGCGCGACCATCTTCTGGATCGTGCCTTCGAACAGGCTGATGATCGTCGCCGCCACCAGCGCGGTCAGCAGATTGGTGAGCAGCCAGCGCACCCGGCCCTTGTACGAATCGAAGACCGGCTCGTTGATGTCGCCTTCGCCGGCACCCGAGAGCAGCAGCGCGTCCTCGCCCGCTTCCTCGGAGATGATGTGGACCATGTCGTCCACCGTGATCATGCCGACTAGGCGCCCGCTCGGATCGATCACCGCCGCGGAGATCAACGCGTATTTCTGGAAGCGCAGCGCCACTTCCTCCTGGTCCATGTCGACCGGGATCAGCGTCTGCTCGCGCTTCATCACATCGCCCATCGCGACGACACGCGGCGTGCGCAGGATCCAGGAGAGCTGGCAGGTGCCGACCGGCTTGTGCGCCGGATCGACCACGAAGATCTCCCAGAAATCAGTGGTGAGGTCCTCGTTCTTGCGCAGATAGTCGAGGACGTCGCCGACGCTCCAATGCTCGGGCACCGCGATCAACTCGCGCTGCATCAGGCGGCCGGCGGATTCCTCGGGGTAGGAAAGCGCTTCCTCGATCGCGGCGCGGTCGTCCGGATCGAGCGCGCGAAGCACTTCGCGCTGATCCTCGACGTCCATGTCCTCGATGATCGCGACGGCGTCATCGGTATCGAGCTCGGCGGCGAGGTCCGCGACCTGGGTGGCGGTGAGCGATTCGACCAGCGCCTCGCGCACCCAGTCGTTCATCTCCGCCAACACGTCGCCATCGATCAGGTCGGCGATCGCGGCGACCAGCGCGGCGCGCTCCTCGCTTGGGGCGAGTTCGACCAGGTCGGCGATGTCGGCGGGGTGGAGCGGTTCGGCCAGTTCGTGCGCGCGGGCGGAGTCGCCGGCATGGACCGCCTCGAGCACCGCATCGACGAACTGCGGCCGCAGCCGGTCCTCCGCATCGAGCTGGGGCTCGGGAGCCAGGCTATCCGCTTGAAGTTCGGTCTCGCTCATCGTCCGACCTCCCTGTTTGGCCCCTGTCCCGGCGCTGCCACCCTATCCGCCGATTTGCAAGTCGCCGGAAGGCCGCTTAGGTGCAGTGCAAATTGTTCTCAGGAGTATTCACGTGTCCGAACCCACCAAGCTCGTCCTCACTCTCGATACCGGTGACGTGCATATCCAGCTGCGTCCCGACCTCGCGCCCAAGCACGTCGAGCGCATCGCCACGCTCGCGGACGAGGGTTTCTATGACGGCGTGATCTTCCACCGCGTGATCGACGGCTTCATGGCCCAGGGTGGCGACCCCACCGGCACCGGCATGAGCGGCTCGAAGCTGCCCAACCTCCCCGCCGAGTTCAGCCGCGAGCCGCACGCCCGCGGCGTCTGCTCGATGGCGCGCACGATGGACCCGAACAGCGCCAACTCGCAGTTCTTCATCTGCCTCGACGACGCGACCTTCCTCGATGGGCAGTACACCGTCTGGGGCGTGGTCACCGAAGGCATGGAGCATGTCGATGCGCTTCCCAAGGGCGAGCCGCCGCGCGAGCCCGGCAAGATCGTCAAGGCACGCACCGAGGCGTAATGCCAACTTGATTCCCCTCCCCGCAAGGGAGGGGCTAGGGGTGGGTAGTGTCCTGGAGATACTGAGAACGCCCGCGTGACCTCAACGTATCGCGTGCCAGGACCCACCCCAACCCCTCCCTTGCAGGGAGGGGCCTTGGATCACTCCACGCTCTCCGCGTGCAGTGTCGCGATCAGCCAATCGTGGAACAGCTTCACCGGCCGCGTGGTCAGCGCGCGCGGGCGGCAGACGAACCAGTAGCTGTAATCGCTCTCCACGGTCAGGTCGAACAGCTGGACCAGCCGCTCGTCGCGCGCCGCCTCGAAATGCGATTCGAGCATGAAGGCGACGCCCAGACCCTGCGCCGCCGCCTCGAGCATCAGCGTGCCCGAATCGAAATGGTCGACCGCGGCCGGCTCGATCTCCAGGTGCGACAGGCCTGCTGCCGCGCGCCACGCCGTGAACGTGTCTGCCATGTCGCGGTGCACCAGCGCGGTCAGCTTCGACAATTGCTCGGGCTTGGTGATCGGATCGGGGCCGTCGAGCAGCGAACGCGCGCCGATCACATAGACGCGGTTGCGGTCCAGCCGCTTCGAATAGAGTGTCGGATCGATGTCGCGCGCCACCACGATCGCCGCATCCAGCCCGTCGCCCAGCCGCGCCACCGCATGCGCGCCGGTATCGACGTCGAGGTGCAGTTCGGGATGCCTGCGCTTGAGGTCGCCCATGTGCGGCATCAGCCGCTGCGTCGCGAACAGCGGCAACAGGCCAAGGCGCAGGCGCAGCAGTTCGGTGCCGCTGGTCATCATCTCCACTGCATCGGCCATGGTATCGAGCGCCGGGGCGATCATGCCGAGCAGGCGGTCGCCATCGTCGTTGAGCTTGAGCGCCTGGTGGCGCCGCTCGAACAGCGGCTTGCCGATGAAGCGCTCGAGCGCTTGGACGCGCCGGCTGAGTGCGGGCGAGGATAGCGCAAGCTCCTCGGCGGCGGCCTTGATCGAGCCCAGGCGCGCCACCTGCACGAATGCCTCGATTGCCGTCAGCGGGGGAAGTCTCCGCATATCGCTCCCTTTATGTTGCGCTGCGTCATTACCCTTGGCGTGCGTTTCGCCCCACGCCAATGCCCTTTTGGGTGTTAGGCATATATCAGCCCAGTTATTCGCGATTGCAAGTTATGCACGCACGACCGGTTCTTTTCGCACTTGCACAAAAACCGGCCGCACTGCACAAAGATCGGGCCTTTCAGGCATCCTCTCCTAAAACTTTCCCGGCCGGTCCTCGTGACCGGCCTTTTTTTTGTGCAACCGATCCCCACGTTCCGCGTCTCACACGCCTGGGGAGAATCAGAACATGGCGGACGAAGAAGCGCAGCCGGTCAAGCTGCAGGTTGCCAATGCCCGGCCCGAGGATAGCGGCCGCGGCCTCGCGCATCTGCCGCGCGCGCTCATGGCCCGGCTCGGCCTTGCCGAAGGCGATGTGATCGAGATCATCGGCAAGCGCACCACCCCGGCGCTGGCCGTGCTGCCCTATGCCGAGGACGAAGGCCTCGAGATCCTGCGCATCGACGGACTCCAGCGCGCCAATGCCGGCGTCGGCTCGGGCGACTTCGTCGAAGTGCGCAAAGGCGTGTCCAAGCCGGCCACGCGCGTCGTGTTCGCGCCCGCCCAGCAGAATCTCCGTCTCCAGGGCAGCGGCGAGGCATTGAAGCGCGTCTTCTTCCAGCGCCCGCTGGCGCAGGGCGACGTCGTCGCCACCGCCGGCCAGCAGCGCGCGGACATCCCGCCCCAGGTCGCCCAGTTCCTCCGCGCGCCCGCCTATGCGCTGCAGGAGATCCGCCTCACCGTGGTCTCGGCGACTCCCAAGGGCATCGTCCATATCGACGAGAATACCGAAGTCGAGCTGCGCCCCGAATATGAGGAAGCGACCGGCGACGCGCGCCGCGCCGACGTCACCTATGACGATATCGGCGGCATGGCCGCCACGATCGACCAGCTGCGCGAGATGGTCGAGCTGCCGCTGCGCTACCCCGAGCTGTTCCAGCGCCTCGGCGTCGATCCGCCCAAGGGCGTGCTGCTCCATGGCCCGCCCGGCACCGGCAAGACGCGGCTCGCCCGCGCCGTCGCCAATGAATCGGACGCGCAGTTCTTCCTGATCAACGGGCCCGAGATCATGGGCTCGGCGTACGGCGAATCGGAAGGACGCCTGCGCCAGATCTTCGAGGAGGCCGCCAAGGCGGCGCCATCGATCGTCTTCATCGACGAGATCGATTCGATCGCCCCCAAGCGTGGCCAGGTCTCGGGCGAGGCGGAGAAGCGCCTGGTCGCGCAGCTGCTCACGCTGATGGACGGGCTCGAATCGCGAGCCAACATCGTCGTCATCGCCGCGACCAACCGCCCCGATGCGATCGATGAAGCGCTGCGCCGTCCCGGCCGCTTCGACCGCGAGATCGTCGTCGGCGTGCCGGACGAGCGCGGCCGCCGCGAGATCCTTGGCATCCACACCCGTGGCATGCCCCTGGGCGACCGTGTCGATCTCGGCGAGCTGGCGCGCACCACCTATGGCTTTGTCGGTGCCGACCTGTCCGCGCTCGCCCGCGAGGCAGCGATCGAGGCGGTGCGCCGGATCATGCCCAGGCTCGATCTCGAGAAGGGCACGATCCCGCCCGAGGTGCTCGATACCCTGGCCGTCACCCGCGAGGACTTCCTCGAGGCATTGAAGCGCGTCCAGCCTTCGGCGATGCGCGAAGTCATGGTCGAGGCGCCGCGCGTCCGCTGGGAGGATGTCGGCGGGCTCGACGATGCCCAGATGCGCCTCAAGGAAGGCGTCGAGCTTCCCTTGAAGGACCCCGACGCGTTCCGCCGCCTCGGCATCCGCCCAGCCAAGGGCTTCCTGCTCTATGGGCCCCCCGGCACCGGCAAGACGCTGCTCGCCAAGGCCGTCGCGCGTGAGGCGGAGGCGAACTTCATCGCCACCAAGTCGAGCGACCTCCTGTCGAAATGGTATGGCGAAAGCGAGCAGCAGATCGCCCGGCTCTTCGCCCGCGCCCGCCAGGTCGCGCCCTGCGTGATCTTCATCGACGAGCTCGATTCGCTGGTCCCCGCGCGCGGCGGCGGCCTGGGCGAACCCCAGGCGACCGAGCGGGTGGTCAACACGATCCTGTCCGAGATGGACGGGCTCGAAGAGCTGCAGTCGGTGGTGGTGATCGGCGCGACCAACCGGCCGAACCTGATCGACCCCGCGCTGCTGCGCCCGGGCCGGTTCGACGAGCTGGTCTATGTCGGCGTGCCCGATGCCGCCGGGCGCGAGCGGATCCTCAAGATCCAGACCGAGAAGATGCCGCTCGCCTCGGACGTCGATCTCAAGGCGATCGCCGGCCAGACCGAGCGTTATACCGGCGCAGATCTCGAGGACGTGGTCCGCCGCGCCGGCCTGGTCGCGCTGCGCCAGTCGCTGCAGACCAAGGAAGTGACCCAGGCACATTTCGACGAGGCGTTGAAGGACTCGCGCGCCACGGTCACGCCCGAGATGGAGGAGGAGTATCTCGCCATGTCGGGCCGGCTCAAGCAGCAGGCCTCGGCGCTGCAGCCGCTCGGCTTCATCGCCCCGGGCATGCTGCGCGGGCACGGGCCGAAGGGCGAGGGCTGACGCTTTTCACGCCCCTCCCTTTTAGGGAGGGGTTGGGGGTGGGTAGCGTCCGGGCGATACGGGAGAGGTAGACTTGCCTCGCAGTATCGCCAGGCCTCAACCCACCCCTCGATCCCCTCCCTGCCAGGGAGGGGAAGCGCTATGCGGGACGCCGCGTCGCCACCCACGCATAAACCAGCAGACACCCCAGCCACCCCGCCGCCGTGAGATACGGCAGTGGCCGCCACAGCTCGTACAACCCAACACCCAGCGAAGGCCCGAGCACGAACGCCGCGCCGTTCACCGACGTGACCTTGCCCGCCACCGATCCCTGCGCCTCGGCACCCACGCCCAGCGACGCGCCGGCGGTGAAGCCGGGCCGCGCCAGCCCCATGCCGAGCGCGAGCAGCGCATAGCCCAGCGCGATGCCGTAGAGCGTAGTTGCCGTCCCCGTCGCCACGCACCCCGCTGCGCCCAGTGCCGCGCCGGTCAGCACCAGCGCGCGCGGCTTGAGGTCGAGCATCGGGATCAGCCCCCATTGCGCGAGCAGCGAGGCGCCGGCGCCCATCAGCAGCACCAGCCCTGTCGGCTGGATCGCGTCGATCGGCGCCAGCTGCATCCGGTCGATGATCAGGAAGCCGATCGCCTGGCCGGTCATTGCCTGGGCATGGCCGATGATCAGCCCGGCGACGATCCAGGGCCGGATGCGCGGGTCGAAATAGCCGACATTCTCGCTGGTCTCGGCAGTGGCGGCGGTGATCGTCGCGCCGGTGCCCTGTCCGCCGATCGAGGGATAGGAGGCCGCGGCGCCATGCGCATTGCCTTCGTCCTTGGAGAGCCCGCGCGCCGCCGCGATCCAAATCACCACGCCCACCGCGCTCGCCGCGAAGGCGGGGCCGGCAAGCCCGATCAGCGGCCCGCCCGGCCAGAGATGCTCCATCACCAGATAGGGCGCGATCGCCGGGCCCAGGATGGTGCCGAGCCCGAAGGCCGAGGCAAGCAGCGTCAGCGCCTGGGTCCGCTCCTCGCGGCTGGTCCGCCCCGCCACGATCGCCTGCACTGCGGGCGGTGCGGCCGATCCGAAGGTCCCGTAGATCACGCGGCCGCCGATGAAGGCGATGAAGGTCGCAGCCGGTCCGAGCCACCCGTTGATGCCCAGCGCCAGGCACAGTCCGCAAAGTCCCAGCGAGACGGTGAAGCCGGCAATGCCGACCAATACCATCGCGCGCCGTCCATGCCGGTCGGACCGGTTGGCCCAATAGGGCGCGGCGATTACCCAGAGCAGGGCGGAGACCGAGAAGACTGCGGCGACGGCGCTGTCCGGCGCATGCAGCGAGCGGCCCAGCGCCGGCAGCACCGATTGCAGCGCGGTGTTGCCCGCCGCGATGACGAGCATCACGGTGAAGAGCAGGCCGAAGGTCCGGTCGAAATGCCGGAGCCTCATGGCCGCTCCCAGCCATAGCTGCGCCCGATCGCGGCGACATGGAGCATGTACCATTTGTACCAGCGCCCACGCCCGGCCTCGCGGATTTCGGCATGCTCGGGATGCTTGCGCCAGGCCACGGCGCTGGCCTCGTCCGCCCAATAGCTGATCGTGATCGCCTGGCCGTTCGCGTCGCCGACATGATCGACCCCGCAATAGCCCGGCTGCTGCGCGGCCAGTGCGTCCATCGCCGCTGCGGCTATCGCATAGCCTTGGGCGTCGTCCCCCGTGCGCTCCGAAATGAACATGACGGCGGTTTGCCCGCTTCGATCCTCTGCCATGGGCCACCCGATTAGGCAGTTTGTGCGCCTGAGCAAACCCGCTACGCGCTGGCGTCATGATCACCGATTGGAATTTCTATGTGCTCGCCGTGCCTGCGGTGATCCTGCTCGGCCTCAGCAAGGGCTGGTTCGCCGGCATGGGCGCCCTTTCCCTCCCCCTGCTCGCCTTCGCGATCGATCCGGTGCGCGCCGCGGCGATTACCTTGCCGATCCTGATCGCGCAGGACGTGGTCGGCGTCTGGGCCTTTCGCCGCACCGTCGACTGGCGGCTGCTCGGCTGGATGCTGCCCGGCTCGGTGCTCGGCATCGTGCTGGGCTATGCGTTCGCGGCGAGTGTCTCCTCGGCCGCGGTGATGGCGGCGGTCGGCGGCATCTCGATCCTGTTCGGCGCCTATCGGCTCTGGGCCGCCAGCCACGCTGCGCCCAGCGACACGGCGCGCTGGCCCGAGTGGATCGGATCGCTGTTCGGGGTGGCCTCGGGCTTCACCAGCCAGATCGCCCATGCCGGCCAGCCGCCCTTCCAGCTGTGGGTGCTGCCGCGCAACTTGCCGCGCGACCTGCTCGTCGGCACCACCGCGCTGTTCTTCGCCGCGACCAACTGGATCAAGGTCCCCGCCTATTGGGCGCTCGGCCAGTTCACCGCCGCCAACGTCATGACGTCAGCTGCTCTGCTGCCGCTGGCGCTCGTCTCCACGGTCGCCGGGGTGTGGCTGGTGCGCCGGGTCGACGCGGCGCGCTTCTACACCGCGATCTATGTGCTGATGATCCTGGTCGGCGCGGCGCTCGTCGCCGAGGCCGCACTTTAGGCTTTCAATGTAGGATTTTGGGTGTTCTGGTCGTCGTGATGACCAGCGCCGCGCCTCTCGCCCGTTTCACGCGGCGGCGAGGCAGAAGTGGCAAAGTGAAAGAATGTTGGTCGACTCCCTTCACCTTGCCCGCATCGGACTCAGTCGAACAGCGACGACACCGAGCTCTCGTCCGCGATCCGCTTGACCGCTTCGGCCAGCAAGGGCGCGATGGTCAAATGGCGGATCTTGGTGCTCTCGGCAATCACGGCGTGGTTGCCGATCGAGTCGGTGATGACCAGCTCGGCCAGCGCCGACCCGTCGACGCGCGCCACCGCGCCGCCCGAAAGCACGCCGTGGGTACAATAGGCGACGACATCCTCGGCACCCGAGGCCTTGAGCGCGGCAGCGGCGTTGCAGAGCGTGCCGGCCGAATCGACGATGTCGTCGATCAGGATGCAGAAGCGCCCTTCGACATTGCCGATGATGTTCATCACTTCCGATTCGCCCGGCCGCTCGCGGCGCTTGTCGACGATGGCGAGCGGGGCGTTGTCGAGCCGCTTGGCCAGCGCGCGGGCGCGGACCACGCCGCCCACGTCGGGCGAGACGACCATCCACTGCTTGCCGGGGAAGCGGCTATGGATGTCGGCGCTCATCACCGGTGCGGCGAAGAGATTGTCGGTCGGGATGTCGAAGAAGCCCTGGATCTGCCCGGCATGGAGGTCGACCGAGAGGACGCGGTCGGCACCGGCGGTGGTCACGAGGTTGGCGACCAGCTTGGCCGAGATCGGCGTGCGCGGACCCGGCTTCCGGTCCTGGCGGGCATAGCCGAAATAGGGGAGCACCGCAGTGATGCGGCGGGCCGATGCGCGCTTCAGCGCATCGATCATGATCAGCATCTCCATGAGGTTGTCGTTCGCCGGGAACGAGGTCGACTGGAGCACGAACACGTCCTCGCCGCGGACATTCTCGAGGATCTCGACGAAGATCTCCTCGTCGGCGAAGCGGCGGACGTTCGCCTGGGTCAGCGGAATCTCGAGATACTCGGCGATCGCCTTGGCGAGCGGCGCGTTCGAATTGCCGGCCAACAATTTCATCGAAGATCTCCCGCGTTCCCTCGACGCCCCCTTTGTCAGCCGATCCCCGGCGGGGCAAGCCGGGGATGTGGCTTATGCACGGCAAATGCGCCGTGGCGCGGGCCGGGCGGCGGGGCTAAGGGCAGCGCATGACCGTCACGACCCGTTTCGCGCCGAGCCCCACCGGCAATCTGCACGTCGGAAACCTGCGCGCCGCGCTTCACAACTGGATGTATGCGCAGGCGAAGGGCGGGCGCTTCCTGCTGCGCATCGACGACACCGATGCCGAGCGTTCGCAGGAATCCTATGTCGAGGCGATCCGCGCCGATCTTGCCTGGCTCGGGCTCCACCCCGACGGCGAGGAGCGCCAGTCCGCGCGCTTCGATCGCTACGAGGCCCGCTTCGAGGAATTGAAGGCCGCCGGCCGCGTCTATCCGGCCTATGAGACCGCGCAGGAGCTCGATCTCAAGCGCAAGGTTCTGCTCGGCCGCGGCCTGCCCCCGGTCTATGACCGCGCCGCGCTGGCGCTCACCGTCGAGGAGCGCGCCAAGCTTGAGGCTGACGGGGTACGCCCGCACTGGCGCTTCAAGCTCGATCATGACGCCATGATCGAATGGAGCGATCTGGTCCGGGGCCCCCAGCGCTTCGACCCGAAGACCATGTCGGACCCGGTTGTCCGCCGCGCCGACGGCTCCTGGCTCTATCTCCTCCCCTCGGTGATCGACGATGTCGACATGGCCGTGACCCAGGTCGTGCGCGGCGAGGATCATGTCTCCAACACCGCGAGCCAGCTCCAGATGTTCGCCGCGCTCGGCGCCGCCGCGCCGGCGTTCGCGCATGAGGCGTTGCTCACCGGCGCGGAAGGCAAGCTCTCCAAGCGCTTGGGCTCACTCGGTATCGCGCATTTCCGCGAGGAAGGCATCGAACCCCAGGCGCTGATCGCGCTGCTCGCCCGGCTCGGTACCAGCGATCCCGTCGAGCCCTTCACCGATCCCGCGCCTTTGATCGCCAGCTTCGACTTCGCGCGCTTCGGCCGCGCGCCCGCTCGGTTCGACGAGGAGGAGCTGGCCCAGCTCAACGCCCGCATCGTCCACCAGTTGGACTATGCAGCCGTGAAGGAGCGCCTTCCCGCAGGCATGACCGACGCCGGCTGGGAAGCGATCCGTCCCAATCTCTCCCGCGTCGCTGAGGCGGCGGACTGGTGGCAGGTGGTCGAGGGGCCGATCGATGCGACGATCGCCGGGGAGGACCGCGAATTCCTCGCCCAGGCCGCACAGGTCGCCGAGACTCTCGACTGGTCCAACCCCTGGCCCGAACTCACCGGCGCGCTCAAGGAAGCGACCGGCCGCAAGGGGCGTGCACTCTTCCTGCCGCTGCGACTCGCGCTCACCGGCCGCGAACACGGTCCCGACATGGCCGCCCTGCTCCCGCTCATCGGCAAGGAAAATGCCCTGGATCGTCTCCGTAGCGGCTGATTCGGGAACTATTTACGCAGTATATGTAATGATGTATCATCACTGGCGCCGGCCCCAGACCGGCGGTGGAGATGGAGTGCAACGCCATGTATGCCGATACCCGCTACCAACCCCGCAAGCCTCGGGCCGCCAGCCTGGGTGCCGCTTTCCTGATCAACGGGGCGATCATCGCCGGCATGATCTATTCGGCACCGAACATCGCCACGAAGCTCCCACAGATATTCATAGCGAAGCCGATACCGATCGATCCGGTGCCGCCGCCCGACCCCAAGCCGATCGAGAAGGCGAAGCTCGATCCCAAGCCGACAACCCAGCCGCCGATCACTGCGCCCGATCCGCTGGTCAAGACCAACAGCGACGTGGTTCTCAAGACCTCGCCCGACATCCCGCCGACGCTGCCTGACAATATCAAGCCCGCCGATCCCGGCCCGATCCCGCATGTCGAGCCACGAGTCGAGCCGGCACCGCTCTTTGTGGGTGCGGTGCGCGACAAGCGCTTTGCCGACGATTTCCAGCCCGCCTATCCCGCGTCCGAGCTGCGCGCAGAGCGCGACGGCAAGGTTTCGGTCAGGGTGCTGGTCGGCACCAATGGCCGGGTGAAGGCGGTCGAACAGCTCAGCGCGACCAGCGCCGCCTTCTTCGACGCGACGAAGCGCCAGGCCCTGTCGAGCTGGCGTTTCAAGCCGGCGACGCGCGGCGGCGTCGCCGAAGAGACCTGGCTGACGCTCAGCGTCACCTTCCGGATCCAGGACCAGTAACAGGGACTGGCGGCGCGCGGGGGCTGGCTCTCGGGCCCCCGCGCTCCTATCTCTGCCGCGAGATGACCTTTCTGAAGCATATTTCCCCGCTGCGTGCGATCCGCGACCTCCGGCGCTTCCTGGCCCAGCGCAAGCAGCATGAGCTGTGGTTCATGATGCTCGCCATGGCGATTACGCTGGTGATCTTGTGGGCGTTCGTGAAGGATTCGAGCATCCCTCGGGTGTACAAGCGCGACATCATCTATGTGCAGCAATGGCGGCTCGATCGCACCGATGCGGACATCAAGGCGCAGCAGGCAAAGGACCTCCCCGCCGAACTGAAGGCCAAGGCCGATTTCAAGGCGCGCCAGGAAAAGCGCGCCGCCGAATTCAAGAAATACGACGATTGGCTGACCAACCACGGCTTCTGAGCGATGCGCGCCTGATGGGCGCCGCGCTCGCGCTGGCCGAGCGCGGGCAAGGGCGAACTGCGCCCAATCCCAATGTCGGCTGCGTGATCGTCCGTGACGGAATCGTGGTGGGCCGCGGCTGGACCCAGCCCGGCGGGCGTCCGCACGCCGAAGCGGTGGCGCTGTCGCAAGCGGGCGAAAAGTCGCGCGGCGCAACTGTCTATGTCACGCTCGAACCCTGCGCGCATGAGTCTGCCCGCGGCCCGGCCTGCTCGAACCTGCTGATAGAGGCCGGCGTCGCGCGCGTGGTAATCGCGCTCGGCGATCCCGATCCGCGCACCAATGGGGCAGGGGCCGCGCGGCTCCGCGCCGCCGGCATCGAAGTCGTCGAAGGTGTTCGCGTCGCCGAAGCCCGCCGCTCGATGGCCGGTTTCCTGACGCGGCTGGCCAAGGGCCGTCCCTTCGTCACGCTCAAGCTCGCCACTTCGCTCGACGGCCGCATCGCGCTCGCCTCGGGCGAGAGCCAGTGGATCACGGGTCCCGAGGCGCGTGCCCACACCCATCTCGAACGGGCCCGGCACGAAGCGATCCTGGTCGGCCGCCGGACGATGGAGGCCGACAGTCCCCGGCTCGACGTCCGTCTCCCCGGGCTGGAGGACCGCTCGCCCCGCCGGCTGACCCTGTCCTCCACCGGCGAATTGAGGCATCCAGAGGATATCGCCACCCTCCAGGGCGTCGATCATCTCTTCGTCGAAGGGGGCGCCGAAACCGCCGCGTCCTTCCTCCGCATCGATCTGGTCGATCGCCTGCTGCTCTATCGCGCACCGATCCTGATCGGCGAGGGCAGGGCGGCACTGGGCGAAATCGGACTTACCCGGCTGGGCGATGCGCATGGCCGCTGGAAACTGGCAGACAGCCGCATGCTTGGCAGTGACAGGATGGAGGTCTACGAGCGCGCCTCATGAGTAAAAGTGGCAACCGGTTTTCCGCCCGCATGCGGCGCTACAAGGACTCCTGATGTTTACTGGAATCGTCACCGACATCGGCACGGTCGAGGCCACGGAGAAGCAGGGCGACCTGCATGTCCGCGTCTCCACGGCCTATGAAACCGCAGGCATCGACCTTGGCGCCTCGATCTCCTGCTCGGGCGTGTGCCTGACGGTGGTCGATAAAGGCGTGGAGGGGGGCACCAGCTGGGTCGCGTTCGACGTCTCGGGCGAGACGATCGGTCGCACCGCTCAGGGCATGTGGACTTCGGGCCGAAAGCTCAACCTCGAGCGCGCGCTGCGCCTCGGCGACGAGTTGGGCGGGCATATCGTCACCGGCCATGTCGATGGCATCGGCACCGTCCAGTCGATCGAGGAGAGCGGCGGCTCGCACCATGTCGTGATCCTCGCCGGCCCCGAGCTCGCACCCTATGTGGCGCCCAAGGGCTCGATCACCGTCGACGGCGTCTCGCTCACCGTGAACGCGGTGCGCGATACGGCCGAAGGCGTAGAATTCGACCTCAACATCATTCCCCACACTGCCGCCGTCACTACATTCGGGGCATTGGAAGCCGGCCAGGCCGTCAATCTCGAGATCGACGTGCTAGCCCGCTATCTGCAGCGTATGGAGTCCCTTCGTGGCAAAGCCTGAGCAGTCAAATCCCCTCGCCCGTTTGAAGCACGGCTTCCTCTCCTCGCCCGAGGAGCTGATCGACGAGGCCCGCAACGGTCGGATGGTGATCCTCGTCGATGACGAGGACCGCGAGAATGAAGGCGACCTCGTCATTCCCGCCCAGATGGCGACGCCCGACGCCGTCAACTTCATGGCGCGCTTCGGGCGCGGGCTGATCTGCCTCGCGCTCACCGCCGAGCGCGGCCGCCAGCTCCAGCTCGAGCCGATGGCGCGCGTCAACGGCACGCCGCTCGGCACCGCGTTCACCGTCTCGATCGAGGCGAAGGAAGGCATCTCGACGGGCATCTCCGCCGCCGACCGCGCGCGCACCGTCGCGGTGGCGATCGATGCCGCCAACGGGGCCGATGCGATCACGTCGCCCGGTCATGTCTTCCCGCTGATCGCGCGCGACGGCGGCGTCCTCGTCCGCACCGGCCATACCGAGGCGGCGGTCGATCTGGCGCGGCTCGCCGGGCTCAATCCGTCGGGCGTGATCTGCGAGATCATGAAGGACGACGGCACGATGGCCCGTCTCGACGACCTCGTCGCCTTCGCGCAGTTCCACAATCTCAAGCTCGGCACGATCCGCGACCTGATCGCCTATCGCCGCCGCTACGACCATCTCGTCGAGAAGCGGGCCGAGACGCGCTTCACCAGCGACTGGGGCGGCGAGTGGACCGCGATGACCTTCTGGAACAAGGCGACCGAGAGCGAGCAGGTCGCCTTGGTCAAGGGCAAGATCGATCCCGCCAAGCCTACTTTGGTGCGCATGCACGGTCTCTCGCCCTTCTCCGACCTGTTCGGCGAAGGGGGCGCGCGTGGCGGGCTGCTGCGCCGCTCGATGGAGCTGATCGCCGAGGAAGGCGCCGGCGTGGTCGTCGTGATCAACAAGCCGCGCCCGGACCAGTTCACCCTCGCGCTTCAGGCCCGCGCCGGCACGCTCGAGGCCAAGGACATGGACGAGCTGCGCGATTACGGCGTCGGCGCGACGATCCTCACCGAACTCGGCGTGCAGGACATGATCCTGCTCACCAACACCCACCACACGCTCGTGGGGCTCGACGGCTATGGCCTGTCGATCGTCGGCGAGCGTCCCATCGACACCGGAGAATGACTTGGCACGTGTACTGATCGTCGAGGCGCGGTTCTACGCGCACCTGAACGACCTCCTCCTCCACGGCGCGCGCGCCGCGATCGAGGAAGCGGGGCATAGCCACGAGACCATCACGGTGCCGGGCGCGCTGGAGATCCCCGGCGCGGTGGCGATGGCCGCCGAAACCGGCCGCTACGACGCGTTCGTCGCGCTCGGCGTGGTGATCCGCGGCGAGACCTATCATTTCGAGATCGTCTCGAACGAAAGCGCCCGCGGCCTGATGGCGCTGGCGATGGACTCGCTGCCGATCGGCAACGGCATCCTGACGGTCGAGAACGAGGCCCAGGCGCTGACCCGCGCCAAGCCCGACGAGAAGGACAAGGGCGGAGAAGCCGCCAAGGCCGCGCTGGCGATGCTGGCGCTCAAGAGCAAGTTCGGCTGATCCGATGGACATGCCCCCGTCCCGCTACCGCGTAGTGGAACAGGGGCGCCGTCTGGTCGTGATCGACACGCTGGCGGGCGAGGCACCGGTTCGTCCGATCGTCTCGCCGCTGCCGGAAATGCCGGGCGGGGAGCGCCGCAAGATGGTCCCCCCGCGGCCCACGCGCTCCGCCCGCCCCGAGCCGCGTGGCCGCCATGCGGGCGGGGAGGGGGTCAGCTTCACCACTGCGCGCTGGTTCGACAATGAAGGCCCACGCACCATCCGCATCAACCAGGACGGCCAGACCCAGCTGCTGACGGTCGGCATCGTCCTGCTCGGCGTCGGCGCGCTGCTCATCGCGCTGTTCCAGTGGGTGCTGCTCTTCCCGCTCGCCTTCATCCTGCTCAACGTCAAGGTACGCGGCGGCCTCCGCACTGCCGCCACGACCTGGATCACCGCCCTGAACGCGAACGAAGGCTAGGCCGCCACGGGATAGTCCGTGTAGCCCTCGGCCCCGCCGACATAGAACAGCTCCTCGCGCTGCGGGTTGAGCGGCAGGCCTTCGCGCAGCCGGCGTGGCAGGTCGGGATTGGCCAGGAACGTGCGGCCATAGGCGATCGCATCCGCCTCGCCGGCATCGAGCGCGGCCTGGGCGTCCTCCAGATGATAGTCCGAATTGAGGATCAGCGGGCCCTTGAAGACCTTGCGCATCCCCGGATGCACGGGCGGATGATCGGGCACACCGCGTGTGCCCGTCGGCCGCGGCTCGCGCATCTCCAGGAAGGCGATGCCGATCTCGTCGAGCGCCGCGGCGGCGGCCTCGAACAAGGGCGCCGGGTTCGAGTCGTTGACGCCCTGCACTTCGCCGTTCGGGGAGAGTCGCACGCCGGTGCGGTCGCCGCCGATCGTGTCGACCACCCGCTGGGTCACTTCGCGCAGCAGCCGCACGCGGTTGGGGATCGAGCCGCCATAGTCGTCGTCGCGGAAGTTCGAGTTGTCGCGCAGGAAGGTGTCGATCAGATAGCCATTGGCGGCATGGACCTGCACACCGTCGAACCCGGCGCGGATCGCGTTCCGCGCTGCCCGCGCATAATCGTCGAGCAGGCCCGGAATCTCGTCGGTGCGCAGCGGACGAGCCTGGCCATAGGGCCGTTTGATCTCGCCGCTCTCCTCTGCCGGATAGGTGCGCACGCTACCCGGCGCGGTGTTCGCCGAAGCCGCGACCGGCGCTTCGCCGCCCAGGAAGTCGGGATGGACCAGCCGGCCCATGTGCCAGAGCTGCGCGACGATCCGCCCGCCGGCCGCATGCACGGCCTCGACCACCGGCTTCCAGGCATCGGTCTGCTCGTCGGTCCAGAGACCCGGCGCATAGGCCCAGCCCATGCCCTGCCGGCTGATGCCGGTCGCCTCGGAGATGATCAGGCCCGCGCTCGCGCGCTGCGCATAATAGTCCGCCATCACCGGCGTCGGCACATGCGCGCGCGTCGCGCGGCCGCGGGTCAGCGGTGCCATCAACATGCGGTTCGGCGCGTGGATCGCACCCAGCTGGATCGGATCGAACAGGCTCGGCATTGTCGCAAATTCCCTAACGACTGTGACGCCGGGAAATAGGGCGCTAAGGGGCGGCATGCATCGCCCCGACACCCCAAGAAAAGCTATTCCTGCCCAAACCGCCAATGCGTTGCCGATCCTCGCGCTGCTCTGCGGCAATATCGCGCTCGCCTTCGGCCCGTGGTTCGTGCGGCTCACCGATGTCGGCCCGGTCGCGGCGGGCTTCTGGCGGATCGCGCTCGCAGCGCCGATCCTCGTCGCGCTGGCCTTTGCTGGGCAGAAGCGCCCCTTCGCGGCGGCACGCGGGCTGTGGCTGCCGATCGTGTTCGGCGGCATCGCCTTTTCCGCGGACCTGGCGAGCTGGCATGTCGGCATCCTCAAGACCACGCTCGCCAACGCCACGCTGTTCGGCAATTCGGCGACGCTGATGTTCCCGATCTACGGCTTCTTCGTCGCCCGCGCCTGGCCCAGCAAGACGCAGGGCCTCGCGCTTGCGCTGGCCGCCGCCGGCGCGGCGCTGCTGCTCGGCCGCTCCTTCCAGCTCTCGCCCAAGCATCTGGTCGGCGACTTGCTCTGCCTGCTCGCGGGCACGCTCTACACCGTCTATTTCGTGCTCATGGCCAAGGCGCGCGAAGCGATGGCGCCGATCCCCACGCTCGCGCTGTCCACCCTCGCCAGCGTGCTGCCGCTGCTGATCGCCGCGCTTCTGCTCGGCGAGAAGGTCATGCCCGAGCATTGGGGAATCCTGATAGGCCTGGCGCTGGCCAGCCAGGTGGTGGGGCAGGGACTGATGATCTACGCGATCGGCCATCTCTCGCCGCTGATCGTCGGCATCGCCCTGCTCACCCAGCCGGTCATCGCCGGCACGGTCGGCTGGATCGCCTATGGCGAGACGCTGGGGCCGGCGGACTTTGTCGGCGCCGTGCTGGTCGCAATCGCGCTCGTCCTGGTGCGCAGCGGCGGCCCACGGGTTGCGCAGGAAGCCGGGGAGGCTAAACCGGCATGATGGACTTGGCAGACGCGACTCTCGACGAACTGCGCGCCGCGCTCGCCCCGCAAGTGGCGGCCAACGCGGCGTTCGACGGCTGGAACAACCGCGCGCTCGACGCAGCAGCGGACAGCCTCGGGGTAGATCATGACGTCGCCCGCCTCGCCTTCACCGATGGCCCGGTGGCGATGATCGATGCTTGGTTCGCGTCGATCGATGCCGCGATGCTCGCCGGCTTCACCCCCGAGCAGCTTGCCGCGATGAAGATCCGGGCCCGCATCACGGCCCTGGTCGAGGCGCGCCTCGTGCTCGCCGCGCCCCTGCGCGAAGCCTTGCGCCGCGCGCTCGCCATCCTCGCCATGCCCCAGAACGCCGTGCGCGGTGCCCAGCTCGGCTGGCGCGCCGCCGATGCGATCTGGCGCGCCGCCGGCGACACCGCGACCGACTACAACCATTATTCCAAGCGCATGACGCTCGGCGCCGTCTATGCCTCGACGATCGCGGTGTTCCTCGACGACGAGAGCGAGGGCCATGCCGACACCCGCGCCTTCCTCGCCCGCCGGATCGAGAACATCATGCAGTTCGAGCGCGCCAAGGCGAAATGGCTCGCGCCGCCCGAGCACCGCTTCAGCCTGTCGCGCTTTATCGGCCGGCTCCGATACCCGGCGGTCTAGTCCAGCGAAGAAACGCGGATTGCGTCGCCCGGGCTTTGATGCTTTCCTGTCGAAGAACAGGGGGATGCCATGAAGATCGCAGCAATTCTTTTGAATTTCTTCTTCCCGGGGGTCGGCACGCTCGTCCTCGGAAAGGTCGGCACCGGCATCACCCAGTTGCTGCTCTATTTCGGCGGATGGATCCTCACCATGACGGTGATTGGTGCGATCATCGGCTTGCCGATGAGTCTTGCCGCCTGGATCTGGTCGCTGGTGACGGCCGCCAGCTATCAGGAGCAGCCGATGGAGGTCCGCATCGTCCACACCAACGTAGCCGGGCAGGTGCTCGATCCGGCGAGCTTCTCCGATCCGGCGAACCGCTGAGACGCGCCGCACCCCCGGGATAAGTCGCGGGTGACGATAGAGGTGGGGGAGCCATGGGACATATCCTACTGGCGCTTCCCCCGCCCAATTGATAATGACTCGCAGCATGAATGCCCCCGCCGCGATTCCCATGGCCGTTCCGCTCGCCAGCATGCCCCGCCACAAGCCCGCTGCCGTCACCAGCGTCGACTGGAGCAAGCTGAGCGAGCCCGAAAGCCGGCGCCTGCGCGAACTGGGGCTCGATGAAGGCGTCGAAGTCGAGCTGCTTCACAAGTCGGGCCTGCTCGGCCGCGGGCCGATCGCGTGCCGCATCGGCCGGATGATCGTCGCGCTGCGCCGCCACGTCGCCGCTGCCATTCACGTCAGCCCCGGCGCATGAACCCCGCCCCGCTGGTTGCGCTGGTCGGCAATCCCAATGCCGGCAAGAGCGCCCTGTTCAACGCGCTCACCGGCGCGCGGCAGAAGGTCGGCAATTATCCCGGCGTCACCGTCGAGCGCCATGCCGGCCGGCTGTCTCTGCCTGATGGCCGCCCGGTCGAGCTGCTCGACCTGCCCGGCACCTACAGCCTCGATCCTTCCTCGCCCGACGAAGCGGTGACCCGCGACGTGCTGTTCGGCAAGCAGCAGGGCGAGCGCCTGCCCGACGCGATCATCGTCGTGGTAGATGCCACCAATCTGGACAACCACCTGCGCTTCACGCTCCAGCTGGCCGCGCTCGGCCTGCCGATGGTGGTCGCGCTCAACATGGTCGACATGGCCGCGCGCGACGGGCTGGTCCTCGACGCCGAAGCGCTCGAGCGCGAGCTCGGCGTGCCGGTGGTCGCCACCGTCGCCGTGCGCAAGCGGGGCCTCGATACGCTCAAGGCGCGGCTCGCCGAAGTGACCAGGGGCGGCCACAGGCTGCGCGAAGGCGCCGGCCTCCAGCACGACATCGTCGTGCTCCAGCGCCGTGCCCGCCAGATCGCCACCGCGGTCACCGTCTCGGAGACTGCCGCGCGCCGCTGGACGCACCGGATCGACGCGATCGTGCTTCACCCCGTCGCCGGCCCGCTCATCCTGCTCGCGCTGATGTTCGTCATGTTCCAATCGGTCTTCGCCTGGGCCGCCGCGCCGATGGACGCGATCGAGGCGGGCATGGCCTGGCTCTCCGATACCGTGGCCGGCGCGCTTCCCGACGGCTTCATCCGCGATTTCCTCGTCCAGGGCCTGATCGCGGGCGTCGGCGCGGTGGTGGTGTTCCTGCCGCAGATCCTGATCCTGTTCGCCTTCATCCTGGTGCTCGAGGCGACCGGCTACATGGTCCGTGCCGCGATGCTGATGGATCGGGTGATGGCCAGTGTCGGCCTGTCGGGCCGCGCCTTCATCCCGCTGCTCTCCAGCTTCGCCTGCGCGGTGCCCGGCATCATGGCGACGCGGACGATCGCCGACGACAAGGAGCGCCTGACCACCATCCTGATCGCGCCGCTAACCACCTGCTCGGCGCGCCTGCCAGTCTATGCGATCGTCATCGGCGCGGTGATTCCGGAGCGCAGCGTGTTGCCCGGCATCGGGCTTCAGGGACTGGTGCTGTTCGGCCTCTACGTGCTGGGCATCCTCGGCGCCTTCTTCGCCGCGCTGCTGCTGCGCCGCACGGTCACCAAGGGCGCGACCTCGGGCTTCATGATGGAGATGCCCAAATACCAGATGCCGCGGGTGCGGGACGTGCTGCTGGGTCTGTGGCAGCGCGCCGAGATCTTCCTCAAGCGTGCCGGCACCACCATCGCGCTCACCGTTGCGATCCTTTGGCTGCTCGCCACCTTCCCCCAGGCGCCGGCGGGCGTGAAGCAAAGCGAATATTCGATCGCCGGCCGCATCGCGAGCGGGATCGAAGTCGTGGTCAAGCCGATCGGCTTCAACCACGACATCGCGCTGGCCCTGCTACCGGCGATGGCGGCGCGCGAGGCGGCGGTGGCGGCGATCGGCACCGTCTATGCGGTCGACAATCCCGAGGATGCCCGGGGCGAGGCGACGATCACCGAGAATCTGCGCGCCCGCTGGACCCTGCCCACCGCGCTCGCCTTCCTGATGTGGTTCGTCTTCGCGCCGCAGTGCATCTCGACGATCGCAGTGACCCGGCGCGAGACCAATGGCTGGAAATGGCCGCTGTTCATGATCGGCTATCTCTTCGCGCTCGCCTATGTCGCGGCAGGGCTGACCTATTGGAGCGCGGTGGCGCTGGGGCTGTAGCCGGCGGCTTGCCCCCCTACTTGCAATGTAGGATTTCACGTGTTCTACCTTCGTTCCGAAAGGGGAGTCGGCGTGGAGCAACGGATGCGCGGGAATATTGCACGGGAGCCATCGCCGGCGAAGTCCGGGGAGGCGAAACGGGGGCCCCGTGGCGTAAACTTCGTAAACTTCCAGCCGGCGCTCAATCGCGCTTCGCGTTGTCCAGCGTGCGCGCGATCCGCGCCTTCTCGGCGGCCTCGGCCTGTTTCTCGGCCTTGGTGCGGCCGAAGCGGGCGCGATTTTCCTGTGCACGAACCGGCTTCTCGGCCTTCGCCTTGGCCTTGCGCGCCTTGTTGAAGTTGATGATCTCGGCCATATCGTCACCCAAGCATTTACAGATATTGAAGCGGAGTTTCCATGGCGGGCAGCGTCAACAAAGTGATCCTGGTGGGCAATCTCGGGCGTGATCCCGAAAGCCGCAGCTTCCAGAACGGCGGCAAGGTGGTCGAGCTGCGCATTGCCACGTCCGAAAGCTGGAAGGACCGCAACTCGGGCGAGCGCAAGGAAAAGACCGAGTGGCACACGGTCAAGGTCTTCAACGAAGGCCTCGCCACCGTTGCCGAGAAGTATCTGCGCAAGGGCAGCAAGGTCTATATCGAAGGCGCGCTGACCACCCGCAAGTGGCAGGATGCCCAGGGCCAGGACCGCTATTCGACCGAAGTCGTGCTCCAGGGCTTCAACTCGGTGCTGACCATGCTCGACGGCGCCCCCGGTGCCGGCGGCGGCGCATCGCGCAGCGGTGGCGGCGATGATTGGAACGCGGGCGGCGGCGACGAGTTTGCTGGTCAGTCGTCCAGCCGTGGCGGCGGCAATTTCAACAGCGGTGGCCAGCGCTCGGGCGGTGCTGCGGCCGGTGGCGGCAACAGCTTCGGCGGCGGTTTCCCCGGCGACGATCTGGACGACGACGTTCCGTTCTGAGCCCCGGAGATGAGCCGATGCGTGGTGTTGTGATCGGGCTGGCATTGCTGGCCGGGGCCTGTGGCGGCCCCAAGACGACCAGCGATCCCGCCGCGCAGAACGTCATCGACGCGGCCTCGCGGGGCACGCCTGCCGCAGTTGCCGCGGGCACCTGCAACAGCAAGCCCGATTTCGTGCCGGTGCGCGAGGATGCCAAGTTCATCAGCTGCACCTCGGGCAAGGCGCTCGAGCGGACCAGCGGCACGGTGATCTACACCAGCACCGCGGAGCCTAGCTCGGTGATCAGCTGGGCCAAGGAACAGGCGATCCGATCGTCGCTGTCGCTCCATATCGAAGATGGCGGTTCGTTCACCGCCGGCGACACAAAGCGCAGTCTGCGCGTCGCCGCCGAGCCGGGCGAGGCCCGCACCACGGTTCGGATCAACTGGGGCGTCGCGAACTGATCAGGAGCCTTGGGCTTCGACGATCTCGGCGACGCCGAACTTGCCGGCCTGATAGTCATGGAACGCCTGGCGGATCTCGGCCTCGCTGTTCATCACGAAGGGCCCATGCGCCACGATCGGCTCGTCGATCGGCTCGGCATGGCCGAACAGGAAGAGAGCCGGTTCGTCGGCGGTGATCGTCACCGCATCGCCCGGGGTCAGTTCTGCAAGATGGAAATGCGGTACTGCCGTGCCTTCCACGTGGAACACGCCCCGCGCGCCGTAGAGAAACACGTCGCGCCCTTCGAGCCCGTCAAAGGCGACGCTGCCGCCCGGCTGCAACTCGACCCAGGTCAGGAACACGCCGGTCAGCGACTCGATCACGCCCTTTGCCCCGCCATGCTCGCCGGAGATTAGGTGCACCGTTGCGCCGTTCGCCGTCACCGCCGGGATCGCCTCGGCCTGCGCCCCGACATAGCGCGGCGCCGTCATCTTAAGGCGGGCGGGTAGGTTCACCCAGAGCTGGAGGATCTCCATCGGCCCGCCGTCGCGCTTGAAGTCCGGTGGCGAAATCTCGGCGTGGACGATCCCGCTGCCCGCCGTCATCCACTGGATGCCGCCGGCGCGGATGATGCTCGAATGGCCGGCGCTGTCGGCATGCGCCAGCTCGCCTTCGAGGATGAAGGTCACCGTCTCGAAGCCGCGATGCGGGTGCGGGCCGAAGGGGAGTCCGCGATTATTCGGCGGATAGGACTGCGGCCCGTGATGGTTGAGGAACAGGAAGGCGCCGACATGGCCGATCGCCGGCCCGGGCACCGGGCGCCGCGTGACCAGATCGCCGATATCGTCGCGAAAGGCCGGATGGATCTGCTTCACCGTCCGCATCGCATCACCTCCTCAGCAGGAATACCGCATGCTCGGCGAATATATTCGCCATCGCAGATCTGCAGTGCTGGTCTCCGGACAGGAACCAGCTCCCCTCGATCGTGATTCCGCGCTCGTGCACCAGCGCCCGGAAATCGTCGACGGTCACATGGTGGATGTTGGGCGTGGCGTACCAGGCGATCGGCAGCAGCCGCGTCACCGGCATCCGCCCGCCGAACAGCAAGGAGGCACGCACCCGCCAATGGGCGAAATTCGGAAAGGAGACGAAGGCGTGCTTGCCGATGCGCAGCAGGTTCTCCAGCACCACGTCCGGGCGGCGCGTGGTCTGCAGCGTCTGGCTCAATATGGCATAGTCGAAGCTGCCCTCGGGATAGTCGGCTAGGTCGGTATCGGCATCGCCCTGCACCACCGATAGTCCGCGCCCCACTGCGGCGGCCACATCGCCCGCATCGAGCTCGAGCCCGCGCGCATCGACCTGGCGGGTGTCACGAAGTGCCGCCATCAGGGCGCCGTCGCCGCAGCCCACGTCGAGTACACGGCTGCCGGCCGCCACGTTCGCCGCGATGATCGCAAGATCCGGGCGCAGGGTCATCGTGTGTACAGGTCCACGTCGTGCCGCTCCATGCAGCGCTCGGGATGCGGGATCTGGGTCCAGCCGAGCTTGGCGTAGAGCGGCTGCATGTCGCGGGTGAACAGCAGCCAGCGGCGCAGGCCCGCCAGTTCGGGATGCGCCTGCACTGCCTCGAGCATCTGCACCGCGACGCCCTTGCCCCGGTGCGCCGGCAGCACGAATACATCCGCCAGATAGGCGAAGGTCGCGAAGTCGGTGATCACGCGGGCAAAGCCTACCTGCTCGTCCTGGCCTGCCTCGTCCTTGGCGAACACGGCGGCGCAGAAGGAATGGCGGATCGCATTCTCGACGACGTGCCGCGGAATGCCCTTGGCCCAATAGGAGCCGCTCAGGAATGCGTGGATCAGGTCGAAGTCGAGCTCGGCCTTGTCGAACGAGATGCGATAGTCGCTCATGCCGCCCCCGCCTGCAGGAAGCCGCGCACCACCCGGTCGAGCTCGGGGCTCTCGAGCAGGAAGGCGTCGTGGCCGAAGGGGGACTTCAGCTCGACGAAGCTCGCCCGCGCACCGGCTGCGTTCAGCGCATGGACGATCGTGCGCGATTCGGCCGTGGGGTAGAGCCAGTCGGTGTCGAAGCTCACCACGCAGAAGCGGGTGTCGGCACCCTTGAACGCATCGGCGAGCAGCCCGCCATGCTCTTCGGCCAAGTCGAAATAATCGAGCGCACGGGTGATATAGAGATAGGAGTTCGCATCGAACCGATCGACGAACGCCAGCCCCTGGTGGCGCAGGTAACTCTCGACCTGGAAGTCCGCATCGAAGCCGAAGGTCTTGGTTTCCCGGCTCTGCAGCTTGCGCCCGAACTTGGCGGTGAGCCCCGCTTCGGAGAGATAGGTGATGTGCGCCGCCATCCGCGCCACGGCCAGGCCGGCGACGGGCGCGTCATTGCCCTCGTAATAATCGCCACCGCGCCACTTGGGATCCGCCATCACGGCCTGGCGGCCGACTTCGTGGAAGGCGATGTTCTGCGCCGAATGCCGCGCCGCGCTGGCGATCACCACGGCGGAGGCGACGCGATCCGGGAAGGTCGCGGCCCAGCTCAGCGCCTGCATGCCCCCCATCGATCCGCCGACGACCGCGAACAATTTCTCGACGCCGAGATGGTCGAGCAGCATCGCCTGCGCCCGCACCATGTCGCGGATCGTGATCACTGGGAAACTCATTCCCCAGGGCTTGCCGGTGGCGGGATTGACCGTCGCCGGGCCAGAGCTGCCCAGGCAACTGCCGAGCACGTTCGAGCAGATCACGAAATAGCGGTCGGTATCGATCGGCTTGCCCGGCCCGACCATGCGCGTCCACCAGCCGGGCTTGCCGGTGCGCGGGTGCTCGGAGGCGACATGCTGGTCGCCGGTCAGCGCATGGCAGACCAGGATCGCATTGCCGCCGTCCGGGGCGAGGTTGCCATAGGTCTCGTAGCCGATGTCGAGCGGCGACAGTAGCACGCCACCGTCGAGGCGCAGCGGCCCCGGCAGCGTCACCGTGCGGGCAGGGCCAAAGCGCGGATCGTCGGACATGCCGGACTCGTTAGGGGCGTGCGCCCCCCGGTTCAAGCGACCTTGGCGTCGATCCGCTTGCCGAGGATCGCGCCCGCCGCCATCCGCCCGGTCTGCGCGGCCCCGTTCATATAGCCAGGGAAGGCGTCGGAGAGATGCTCGCCTGCGAACCAGATCCGCCCGGCATGCGGTAGTTGATTGCCGCCTTTGTCCTCGACACAGAGCAGCTTCGAGAAGCGCGTGAGCTGGCCGGGGGCATAGTTGCAATAGGCGCCGAGGGTGAGCGCCTGGGCATGCCAGTTGGTGCGGGTGAACGGACCGGTGGCGGCTTCGATCAGCCCGGGAATCGCCGGGGCGGCGCTGGCGGCGAAGCGGGCGGCGAGGGCGGAGGGCGCCTCGCTCTCGGCACGGAGCACTTCGTCGCCGCCCAGGAACCAGGTCCAGACCGGCGAAATCCCGTCCTTGCGGTGCACGCTGCCGTCCCAGCCGAGTGCCCAGCCGGCATCGGCATCGGTCTGCCACAACTCGCCGCCGACCCCCATCGGCCCGCGCCACGGCGTCCCGTTGGTGCCCGACTGGACCTTCTCGTTAAGGCCCAGCTCCATCTCGCCGATAAAGGCGCGCCACTCTGCGGGCAGCGGCACCCGGAAATCGATCTGGCGCGTGACCGGGCCGGGCACGGCGACGATCAGCGTATCCGCCGCCGCGACCGAACCGTCGAGGAAATGAAGCTTCAACCCCGATTCGACGCGGAGCAGGCGCTTGTTGGTCGCGATGCGGTCGGCGTAGTGCGTGGACATCGCCTCGACCAAGGCCGAGCTGCCACCCTCGATCACATAGCGTTCGTCGGCACCGCCCAATACTTCGGCGCGTTCGCCATCGACTGTCGGCAAGTTGAAGATCAACTCGATCGCCGAGGCTCGGGCAGGCTCGACGCCATATTCGGTGCGGCTGGTCGCTTCGAGCAATTGCCGCAGCCACGGCTCGCGAATCAGCGCGGCATGGCGATCGAGATAATCGCGGATCGACATGCGATCGAGATCGGGGGCGACGCGCGCCTGGTCCTTGTCGAGACGATCGGCATCCTTGCCGATCTGCGCCGCTATGGGCCGCAGCGCTTCGGCCAGTTCGTGATCGGTGATCAGTCGCCCACCCGTCAGGATCAATGTGTCGTGGGGCTCGTCCTTGCGGTCGAGCAGCGGGATGTCGAAGCGCTTCAACAGCGCATGCATGTCGTAATGATCGGTGTTGACCAGCTGCCCGCCCACTTCGAACGTCCAGTCGCCCGACTTGTGCGTGTACATCCGCCCGCCGGTGCGGCCGCGACCTTCGTAGAGGAAGGCGTCCACACCTGCCTGGCGAAGATGATGCAGAGCGGTGAGGCCCGCGATACCCCCGCCGATAATCGCCACGCGACCGCCGGGACGGGCCGCTGCCGGCTGGGGCAGGGCGCTTGCGATACCGCCCATGGCCATCGCCTGGAGCACCGCGCGCCGCGTCGCACCGCTTGCGCCGCGCACCGGCATCGCCTCTCCGGCGGCCTCAAGATTGCGTCGTCGCGCCGTTTCCAGTGCGCGCCAGACGATAGCATTCCCCCGCATTGCCCCTCCTCGGCCTCCGCTTAACCATGAAGCCCTAGTGCGTGACCCTTGCCATCCGGTAACCATTCCGCCAAGCCGCGCGGCCATGACCGCACCCGTTCCCAAGCACTGGATCATGGAAATCGCCCCCTATGTGCCGGGGCGCTCCACCACCGATGACGGCCGCAAGGTCACCAAGCTCTCGTCCAACGAGAATCCGCTCGGTACCTCGCCCAAGGCGCGCGAGGCGTTCCTGACCGCCGCGACCAGCCTCGAGCGCTATCCCGATGCCAGCGCCAACGAGCTGCGTGAGGTGATCGCGGCGAAATACGGCCTCGATCCCGCGCGCATCATCTACGGCAATGGTTCGGATGAAGTGCTCCACCTCGCCGCCGGCGCCTTCGCCGGGCCGGGCGAGGAGATCATCTACGTCCATTACGGCTTCACCGTATACCCGATCGCGACTCGCCGCGTCGGCGCGACCCCGGTGGTGGCGCCCGATAAGGAATACGCGACCGACGTCGACGCGATCCTCGCCTCGGTGACCGACAAGACCAAGATCGTCTTTGTCGCCAACCCCAACAACCCGACCGGCACCTATGCGCCGCGTTCGGAGATCCTGCGCCTCCACGCCGGCCTGCCGAGCCACGTGCTGCTCGTACTCGACCACGCCTATGCCGAATATATCGAAGGCGATGACGATGATGGCGGCATGGAGCTGGCCCGCAACGCATCCAATGTGCTGGTGACGCGCACCTTCTCCAAGATGTACGGCCTCGCCGCCGAGCGGATCGGCTGGGGCTATGCTTCGGCGCCGATCATCGAGGCGATGCACCGCATCCGCCTGCCCTTCTCGATCACCATCGCGGGCACCGCGGCGGCAGTCGCGGCGCTGGGAGACACCGACTTCGTCGCCCACACCAAGGCGCATAATGCCGAGTGGCGCCGCTGGTTCGCCGACGAAATCGCCAAGCTCGGCAATGCCGGCCTGCGCGCCGTGCCGAGCCAAGCCAACTTCGTCCTCGTGCTGTTCGAGGGCCAGCTCACCGCCGAGGCGGCGTACAAGGGGCTGATGGACGCGGGCTATATCGTCCGCTGGCTGCCCGGCCAGGGGCTCCCGCACGGCCTGCGCATCACTATCGGCACCGAGGAGGAGACCCGCGGCGTGATCGCGGCGCTGCGCGGACTGGCGGGCGAGGCCTGATGTTGCCCTTTGCGCGCGTTACGGTAATCGGCCTGGGCTTGATCGGCTCGTCGATCGCGCGCGCAGTGAAGCAGCACATGCCGAGCGTGCGGGTGACCGGCTATGATGCCGATCCTTCCGTCCGTGAGACGGCGGTGCGCATCGATCTCTGCGACGATGTCGCGGATACCGCCGGCACTTCGGTAATCGATGCCGATTTCGTCATCCTCTGCGTTCCCGTCGGTGCGATGGGCGCGGTCGCGGCGGATATCGCCGCGGATTTGCCCGCCGATGCGATCGTCAGCGATGTCGGTTCGTGCAAGGAAAGCGTGGTCGAGGCAGTGCATGCCGCACTTCCCGACGCGGTATTCGTCCCCGCCCATCCCGTGGCCGGCACCGAGAATAGCGGTCCCGAATCCGGCTTTGCGACGCTGTTCCACGGTCGCTGGTGCATTGTCACGCCGGTCGAGGGAACCGCGCCCTTCGCCGTGGAGCGCGTCCTCGAATTCTGGCGGCGTCTCGGCGCCCAGGTCGAGACGATGGCGCCCGATCATCACGACCGGGTCCTCGCCGTCACCAGCCATTTGCCGCACCTCATCGCCTATACGATCGTCGGCACCGCATCGGACATGGAGGAAGTCACCCAGTCCGAAGTGATCAAATACTCGGCCGGCGGCTTCCGGGACTTCACCCGCATCGCGGCGTCGGACCCGACGATGTGGCGCGACGTGTTCCTCGCGAACAAGGAAGCGGTGCTCGACATGCTCCAGCGCTTCTCCGAGGACCTGACCGCGCTCCAGCGCGCGATCCGCTGGGGCAAGGGCGATGAGCTGTTCGAGCTGTTCAGCCGCACCCGCACGATCCGCCGTTCGATCATCGAGCAGGGCCAGGACGATGCCGCCCCCGATTTCGGGCGCTCTCACGACTAGGCGCCTACAGACTCGCACCGAGCGACTCGGGGAAGTTCACCAAGTTCACGACCTTGACGGGGTCTGCGGCGCGCTATTTTCCCTATTTTCCCGGAAATGCCCCGCATCGCGCAACTTCCTTGCGCGTTCGGGATCCTATTTTCCGACAAAACAAAGAGCGGCGGAACGCAGGTTCCGACCGCCCGAACCAACCAGACGAAATCCTACATTAAAAGCCGGGCGGCGCGTCAGCCGTTCAGCGCGTTGATCCCTTCATGCACGCGCGCTTCCGCCTCAGCGCGGGGCAGGCCTTGCGGGATGGGCTCCAGGAAGCGGAAGATCACCACGCCGGGCTTCTTGATCCCGTGCTTAGGCCAGACATGGCCGCTGCGCACCGCGACCGGTACCACGGGCAGGCTCAGCATCCGGTAGAGCCCGGCAAAGCCAGAGCGCAGTTCCGGCTGCTCGCCAACCTTCACGCGCGTACCTTCGGGAAAGATCAATACCGATCGCCCCTGCGCCAGCGCGACCTTCGCGTCCTTCATCATCGAACGCAGCGCCGCGGCATTGGCGGTACGGTTGACGATGATGACGCCATAGCGCCTGGCGGCCCAGCCCCAGAGCGGGATGCGCGCCAGCTCGCGCTTCATCACCGTGGCGGGGGAGCCGAGTAGCCGGCTGAGCTCCAGCGCCTCGAAGATCGCTTCATGCTTGGCCGCGAACAATACCGGGCCCTTGGGAATCGTGCCTTCGATCTGCACGCGGATCCCGAGGATCCACCGCGCCAGCCAGGTCATCACGCCCACCCAGGCCATCGCATAGGTGCGCAGCGCATCGCCGCCCAGCAGCGCGACCAGCGGCACCAACAGCACCAGCACGAGCGAGGCGCCGTAAAATGCGATCGTGAAGAGGATCGTACGAATCAGGTTCATTCAGTTCGCGCCGAGCAGCAGTGCGATCCGCCGCACCAGATATTTGTGATATTCGCGAAACAGCATCGCGAAGCCCGGCTGGCTGCGCACTGGATCGCCGACCACCTCGACGCCGTTCAGCGCGTGGGCGAGCTCCATCCGGGCGCGCGGCATGTGCCAGTCGGACGTGACGAGGCGCACCGTCTTGTACTTGTGTTCGCGGACCCATTCCGCCGTCTCTTCGGCGTTGGAGCGGGTATCGACCGCCTGCCAGCCGAGATCGACGCAACAGCGCATCAGTTTGCGGTCGATCTTGTATTCGGCCGCGAACTCGCCGGGGCGCACGTCCGGATCGACGCCGCTCACCAGCAGGCGCTGGGCATCGCCGGCGCGCAGCACCTCGAGCCCGCGGTCGATCCGCTTGGGGCCGCCCGTGAGCACCACGATCGCATCGGTCTTGCGGCCTTCCAGCGGCGTGCCGAGCGACAGCATGAACGCCGCGAAGCCGAGCAGCCAGGCGATCACCACCAAAGCGAGCAGGCGCAGGATCACAGCGTGCGGCCCAAGGCGCGCAGCACGGTGCGACGGGCTGCGAAGGTGGCGAGCAGCGCGAAGCCGAGCGGCAGCAGCAGGAGCAGGAACCAGTCGCGCTGCTGCAGGGCCACGCCGCTCAGCATCTCCGAGCCGACCAGCGCCATGCGCGATTGCAGGAACCAGACCAGCCCCAGCGCCGCCCCGGTGCCGAGCAGGCCGCCGAGCAGCGTGTCGAACGCGATCCGCCGCTGGAACAGGCGGGCGATCTGGACATCGGTGGAGCCGAGCATGTGGAGCACATCGATGGTGTCGCGGTGCGTGTCCAGCCCCGAACGCGCGGCAAGCAGCACCACGGCCGACGTCGCGGTGGCGATCAGCAGCATCAGGCCGACGGCGAGCCAGCTCATCGTGGTCATGAAGGCGCGCACCGGCGAGAGCCACTGCGCGTGCCGGTCGATGCGGGCGCCGGGCACGATCTGGCGCGCCGCGTGCTCGACGGCGGCCGTGTTGACGCCGCGCGTCTCGACATCGATCATCGCCGGCATCGGCAGGTCGGGATCGAGCCCGGTATCGCCGAGCCAGGGCTTGAGCAGCTCGGCAAGCCGCTGGCGGTCGACTTCCTGTGCGCGCACTACACCGGGCAGCTTCGAAACCGCGGCCGTGAGCGCGGCTGCCTGGCTGTCGCGCAGCGCGGCATTGGGTTCGACGATCTGGATGGTCAGCCGCCCGGCAAGCTGGCGGTCGAGCTGCGCCGTCGCGGCGAACATGCCCAGCCCCAGCGCACCGGCCAGGACGGTGAGGAACAGCATGATCGCCATGATCCAGGTCATGGCGCGCGTCCGCCTGCTCTCGTCGAGCAGGCGGCGATCGGGCGCATTGGGGTTGAGACTGAGCTTCACAG
Organism: Sphingomonas sp. GW821-FHT12D09; assembly: GCF_058807215.1. NCBI lineage: Bacteria > Pseudomonadati > Pseudomonadota > Alphaproteobacteria > Sphingomonadales > Sphingomonadaceae > Sphingomonas > Sphingomonas sp. GW821-FHT12D09. The sequence continues at coordinate 601,656 of NZ_JBXAQL010000003.1, forward strand.
CGCGCCTCGCGGCGGGTTGCGCAGCGCACCGGTCGGATCGTTCAGCCGCCCCTTCTCCAGCCGCATCATGTGCGCGTTGGGAATCCGGTTGAGCAGGTGGAAGTCATGCGTCGCCACCACCACGGTGGTGCCCAGCCGGTTGAGGCTGTCGAACAGGTGCAGGAGGCGTTCGGCCATATCGGGATCGACGTTGCCGGTCGGCTCGTCGGCGACGAGCAACTCGGGCCGGCCGATCACTGCGCGGGCGATGGCGATGCGCTGCTGCTCGCCGCCCGACAGCGTCGGCGGCTTGGCGCGCCCGCGATCGGTGAGACCGACCCAGGCGAGCATCTCACGCACCGGCGCCTCGATATCGCTTTCCGACACGCCCGCCACGCGCAGGGGCAGGGCGATATTGTCGTAGGCCGAGAGGTGCGGGACGAGGCGGAAGTCCTGGAACACCACGCCGATCCGCCGGCGGAAGCCTGGCAGGCGGGCGCGGGGCAGGGCGCCGGCATCCTCGCCGAACAGCCGAACCGTGCCGCGGCTCGGCCGCTGCGCGAGATAGAGCAGCTTGAGCAAGGACGTCTTGCCTGCGCCGGAAGGGCCGGTGAGGAAATAAAAGCTGCCGGTGTTCAGCGAAAAGCTGACGTCCGAGAGAGTCTCGTCGCCCGAACCATAGCGCAGGCCGACATTCTCGAATTGAACGATGCTGGCCATCTGGCTCCCGGCGCTTCCCCAGAGCCAGCCATCGCACAGGCATTTGACGGGCTCAAGCGTCGCAAGAAGCTGGGGATACCGGGGAATGGGACTCTTGTAGCTGTGAATCGATAGGTCTAGAATCGTGACAATCGGGCGACAGGGCGCCTAGTGGCGTGAGACGCGTATGATCCTCGAATGCAACCAGTGCCGAACACGCTATCTGGTGCCCGACAGCGCCATTGGTGCCGATGGGCGCACGGTACGCTGTGCAAGCTGCAAGCACAGCTGGTTCCAGGCGCCGGTCGCGGCCCTCGACCTGACGACGCGCGCCTCGGTGAGCGACGGTCCGGTCACTGCGGCGCCCCGGCGCGAGGCGGAGACGCCCAAGCCGCGCGTATTCGACGATGCCTCGATCACTACTGCGGCGTCCGCGGGGCCTGCGCCGGACTATGACCCCTTCGCGACCCAGCCACCGTTCAAGCCGCGCAGGAATCCGGCCCGGCGCTGGACCGCCGCCGCCTTTGTCGCCGGCTTCTCGATGCTGCTCGGCACTGGCGCGATCCTCTATTCGGGTGCGCCCGGTCTCGCCGCGCAGCTGGGCCTGGGTCTCGGCGCCGAAGTCGATACGCCACTGCTGTTCACCGACAAGAATGTCGAATTGAAGCCGCAGACCAATGGCAGCGAGCTGTTCATCATCTCGGGCAAGGTGGCCAACCCCACCGCCGACAAGCAGCACGTGCCCGATATCCGCATCGAGCTGAAGGATGAGCAGGACCGGCTGGTCTATAGCTGGCGGGTGACTCCGCAGGTGCGGGAGCTCGGCCCGAAGCAGACGATCGATTTCAATTCGGCGCAGCTCGACCCGCCGCGCAGCGCACGCTCGGCGCGGCTGACCTTCGCGACTGAAATTGGCGGCTGACCGCCACTAGCGAAATCGGCGGCTGACCCGCCACAGCCGCGCGCCATGAAGCGCGGCGGCTATCACCATCCCGCTGCCCGATGCCAGGACCAGGCCGAACGCGCCCCAGCCGGCGAGATGGACCAGCGCCAGCCCCGCGCCGCCGGTGACGACGAAGAAGGCGATCACCGAGTTGATGCCGGCCGCGACCTGGTCGCCCAGCGAGCGCAGCGCATAGACGAACACCACCTGCATCCCGTCGAACAGGATGAAGGGTGCCCAGACCGGCAGCATGGCGAGCGCCAGCACATGGACCGGGGGCGCTGCCGGAAACAGCGCGACAAAGGGCCAGGGGACGAGGATCAGCAGCAATGCGAGGCCGCCCGTCGCCAGGGCGGAGAGTGCCGCGGCGATTGCGGTGCGCCGGCCCGCGGCCTCGGGCACGCCTTCGCCCACGGCATTGCCCACGCGTACGCCTGCCGCCGATCCCAGCCCCAGCGCCACCGAGAAGGTGACGTTGTGGATCGAGAAGACGATCTGGAAGGCATGGGTGGTCACGTCGCCCAGCTCGGTCGACAGCGCGATCAGGACCGAGAAGCCGATCAGCTCGAGTCCGGAAGCTATGGCGGGGACGAGGCCGAACTTGGCGAGGCCCATTGCGCCGCGCAGCGATTCGCGGCTGAAGATGCCGGACAGGTCGTGGACGCAGCGCTGCTTCGCCCGCGGCAAGGTCCAGGCCGCGCCGATCATGCCGGCGGCGCCCAGCGCGGAGGCGATCGCGGTGGCCAGCGCCGCACCGGTCGCGCCCATGGCCGGCAGTCCCAGACGGCCGCCCGAAAGCGCCCAGGCGAGCACGGCGTTGATCGGCAGGATCGCGAGATTGACCACGGTCACGCGCTGCGGGCGGCTCACGCCCTCCAGGAAGAAGCTGCCGGTGACGATGAGCAGCTGGAAGGGATAGGCCAGCGCCATCACCCGGACGACATCGGCGGCGAGTGGCGCGACTTCGCCCGCTACGCCGATGCCGAGCAGCATAGGCTCGGCGAACGCGAAGAGCAGCAAAGCGCTGACCAGCCCCAGCGCGATCGCGAGCAGCATGCCCTGATGCAGCACGCGGCCGGTGCCGGGCAGGTCCTTGGCGCCATCGGCACGCGAGACATGGACGAGCACGCCGGTCAGTGCGCCAAGCCCCATCACGATTCCCGGGAAGGTCAGCACGCGGCTGGCGCCCAGCGCCGCGACCTGCTCGGTACCGGTCAGCCCGACCACCACCACATCGGTCACATGCAGGATCGTCCAGTTGAGACTGGTGAGCATCACCGGCCATGCCAGGCTCAGGATTCGGCGCGTCTCGGCGGAAAGGGCGGGGGACAGCCACATGGGACGGCGGGCTTACGGATTTCGATGCGTTTCGCAAAGCGCGGCGTATTGGCTTGCATTGCCCGAAACGCGTTGCTAGGGGCCGCTGCCTTACCAGCCGTCGGTATCCCAACTGACGGATTTCACGTGCGGTCGTGGCGGAACTGGTAGACGCGCAACGTTGAGGTCGTTGTGGCCGAAAGGCCGTGGAAGTTCGAGTCTTCTCGACCGCACCACTGAAAAATGCAGGCACCCGGCGACCCCGCCGCGGTGCCGCAATTTTTTCGGAACCCCGGCACATTTCTGCGACATGTCGCGGTTAGCCACGCACCGTTCAGGCAAGCGGTGTCAGGTGCGCCGCGGGGTTCGCGAAACAGAGTGGGGAAATCGATGCGTTCGAAGTTGATGCTGGGTGCCGCGGTTGCCGGGTTGCTCGTCGGTGCGATGCCGGGCGTGGCGCTGGCCCAGGCACAGCAGCCTACGCCGGCTCCCACCCCGACGCCGACGGCGCAGCAATCGCGCCCGGCCCCGCAGGAACAGAGCTCGGAAGAGGCGGGCGACGAAGGCGCGATCGTCGTCAACGGCGTATTGCCGGGCGCGGTGAAGACCGATGTGAAGCCCGAGATCCAGCTCAACCCCGCCGATATCCGCGCATATGGCGCCTCGAACGTCTCGGAGCTGATCACGGCCCTCCAGGCCCAGCTCGGCAGCGGATCGGGCCGCGGCGACGAGCAGCCGGTCATCCTGATCAGCGGCCGCCGTTCGAGCATGAACGAAGTCCGCGACCTGCCGACCGAGGCGATCGACCGGATCGACATCCTGCCTGAGGAAGTTGCGCTGCAATATGGCTATTCGGCCACGCAGAAGGTGATCAACTTCGTCCTGCGTACGCGCTTCCAGGCGGTCACCACCGTTCTTGAGGGGCAAATGCCCACCGCCGGCGGCAATTCCACCCAGAACGCCAACGTCAACATCCTCAAGCTCAACCGCAACGGGCGGGTGACGCTGGATGTGAAGTACAACCAGAATTCGGGCATCCTGGAGAGCGAGCGCGGTGTGAGCCGTGGCAGCAACGCACTGTTCGACACGGTCGGCAACATCACCGGCTATGCGGGTGCCGAGATCGATCCGGCGCTCAGCGCGCTGGCGGGCACGCCGGTCACCGTTGCGGGCGTGCCGGTGGGTGCCACGGGCGGCCCGCTGGGACTCGGCGCCTATGCGGCCAATGCCAATGATCCCAACGTCACCGATCTCAGCCCCTATCGCACGCTGGTCAGCCCGGCGAAGAATCTCAGCGTCAGCGGCATCTACAACCGCGTGCTCTCGCCCAAGGTTAGCGCCACCGCCACGCTGAACCTCGACGTGACCGAGAGCGAATCGCTGCTCGGCCTGCCGAGCGCGACGCTGCGCCTGCCCGCCGGCAGTCCCTGGTCGCCGTTCAGCCGCGACGTCCAGCTGCTGCGCTATTACGACAATCTCAACCCGCTCTCGCGCGGCAATGGCAGCCAGTCGCTGCGCGGCGAAGTGACGGTCAATGGCGACAGCGCGCCGTGGATCAAGAGCTGGCGCTGGTCGGTCAACGCCAATTACCAGCAGACTGGCAGCGACCAGACCACCACGGTCGGCTTCAATCCCGCCCAGATCCAGGCGCGGCTCGACGCGCGCGATCCCAATTTCAATCCGTTCGGCCCGGTCCCCTACGAACTGCTCGGCAACCGGCCGGACAGCTGGAACGAATCGACCACCAAGGTCGGCAATATCGAATTCCTGACCAACGGCTCGTTGTTCAAGCTGCCGGCGGGCGACGTGACCACCAGCCTGCGCATCGCGGGGCGGACCAACGATCTGTCGACCACTGCCTCCCGCCTCGGCCTGGTCATGGCGGGCGCCGTCTCGCGCGATACCGGCGCGGTGCGCGGCAATATCTCCGTCCCGATCGCCAGCCGCCGCCGCGCGGTGCTCGATGCGATCGGCGATTTCTCGATCAACGCCAATTTCGAAGTCGAGCAGCTTTCGGACTTCGGGCGGCTGACTACCACCGGCTATGGCTTCAACTGGTCGCCGATCACCCAGGTCCAGGCGATCGTCAGCTTCATCGACGACAGCAACGCGCCGTCGCCGGGCCAGCTTGGCAATCCCACCGTGGTCACGCCGAACGTGCGCGTCTTCGACTATGTCCGCAACGAAAGCGTGGACATCACCCAGATCACCGGCGGCAATCCCACGCTGGCGGCCGACAGCCGCAAGGTCTTCCGGGCCGGGCTCAACATCCGCCCGCTCAGCGAGACCAATCTCGGCATCGTCGTGAACTACACCAACACGCGCTACCGCAACGCGGTGCAGAGCTTCCCGGGCGCTTCGGCCGAAGTCGAGGCGGCGTTCCCCGATCGCTTCGTGCGCAATGGTGCCGGCGAGCTGCTCAGCGTCGACTATCGCCCTGTCAATTATGATCGCACCGAGCACCAGGAATTGCGCTGGGGCTTCAACCTGTTCCTGCCGATCCCTTCACCCCAGGCGGCCAGGATGCGCGCGCGCCGCGAGGCGTTCATGAAGGCGCGCGAGGAATCGCGCCGCACCGGCCAGCCGATGCCCGCCGAAATGACCGCGATGTTCGACCAGTTCCGCAAGCTCGGCCAGCAGTCGAGCCTGTTCGGTGGCACGCTGAACAGCCAGTTCGGCGGTGGCCGCCAGGGCCAGGGCCAAGGCCAGGGCGAGGGACAGCGGCGCGACCAGGGCCAGCAGCAGAACCAGACGCAGACGACCCAGACCCAGGATACGGGCCAGGCCCGCGTGACCGACGCACCCGCGCAGGGCGGCGCGCCTGCGGGCGGTGGGCCGGGTGCTGGCGGCCCGGGTGGCGGTGGCCGCGGCTTTGGCGGTCCCGGTGGCGGTGGTCGCGGCGGCTTTGGCGGCGGCGGTGGTGGCAATCGACTGATCTTCAGCGCCTATCACACTTGGGTGCTCACGGACGAAGTGATGATCCGGCCGGGCCTGCCGGTAATCAACCGGCTCGACGGTTCGAGCGCGCAGACGATCGCGGCGCATCGCATCGACGTGATTGCCGGGATCAAGCGTGACGCGCTGCTGTTCCAGCTCAACGGCAATTGGCAGAGCGGCACGCAGACGACCACCGGCACGCCGGGCAACACCAGCCAGCTCGATTTCGGCAGCCTCGCCAAGGTCGGGCTCCTCACCGAGTTCAACCCGGGCCAGGACATCGATTTCCTGTTGAAGCACCCGTGGTTCCGCGGCTCGCGGATCCAGCTGCGCGTCGACAACATCTTCGATGCGCGCCAGCGGGTGACCGATCAGAACGGCCTGACGCCGGCGGCCTATGCGCCGAATTTGCGCGACCCGATCGGCCGCACGGTGAAGCTGACCTTCCGCAAGCAGTTCTTCTGATTAGTTGATCAGTGCTGCCCCAGCGGCGCGCCGGCTTCGCGGCTGGCGCGCAGGCCCGGGCGAAAGCGGCCCTGCTGGTCTTGGTCCATGATCCGGCGATAGAGCAGGGTGATCGAGACGCGGCGGTTGCGCGGGTCGGCGGGGTTCTCGACGATCAGCGGCTCGCGGTCCGCCACGCCCTCGATCCGCTCGAAGCGCGTCTCGGTGACCGTGCCCGAGAGCAGGCGGCGACGGGTCGCTTCGGCGCGGCCGCTCGACAGCATCCAGTTGTTCATCGCCAGCGGATCGCCATAGCCCAGACTGTCCGTATGGCCGCGGATCATGATCGGGTTTTCCATGCTCTTGATCGAGTCCGCGATCGTGCCGATCAGCGCGCTCGCCTCGGGCACCAGCGCCGTCGTGCCTAGGTTGAACATCGAATAATTGGCGTCGTCGATCAGATCGATACGCATGCCGTCGCGCGTGGGCACGAAGCGGATATGGTTGGCGAGCTTGGACAGCGACGGCGTCATCTGCATGCGCTGGCGGATCCGCTTCGCCGTCTCCTCGAAATTCTTCTGGTCCTGCTGGGTCAGCGCGCGTTGGTCCTTGAGCGTACCCTTGGATCCGGTGCCGACATCCTTGCCGCCGCTGCCGCCCACCGGGACGGTCAGCGACTTGGTGCCGGTCTGCGACGCCTTGCCGGGATAATTGTCGCGTTGGTTGATCGCCTCGCCCCCGAACAGTCCGTTCGAGCCGGCGCTGTTCTGCTTGAGCTCGACCAGCGTCGGCGCGAAATAATCGGCCAGCGCCTTGCGCTGCTTCTCGGTGGTGGCGCCGAGGATCCATAGCAGCAGGAAGAACGCCATCATCGCGGTCACGAAATCGGCATAGGCGACCTTCCAGGCGCCGCCGTGATGACCGCCATGCCCTTCGACATAGATCTTCTTGACGATGATCTTGGGCGGCGCGTTTACGCCGTGAGGTGCGCGCGCCGCGGCCATGGCTTAGCGGCCCCTCAGGCCATCGAAGACTTCGCCGAAGCCCGGCTGGTTGGAATGCGCGATGCCAGAGCGGGCGGCCTCGATCACCAGCGGCTGCGGATGGCCGTGGAGCGAGGCGATGATGATCTGCTTCACCACGTGATAGATCGCCGAATCGGCGTCGATCACCTGTTGCAGCCGGTTGGCGAGCGGTGCGACGATGCCATAGGCGAGAAGCACGCCCATGAAGGTGCCGACCAGCGCCGAGCCGATCATTGCGCCGAGGATGCTCGGCGGCTTGTCGATCGAGCCCATCGTCTTCACCACGCCGAGCACGGCCGCGACGATGCCGAGTGCCGGCAGCGCGTCGCCGAGCGAGGTCAGCGTGGTCTGCGGGCCCTGCACTTCGTGGTGGTGGGTCTTGATCGCGTTATCCATCACTTCTTCGACGGCGTGCACGTCGAGCGTGCCCGACGAGACGACGACGAGGCGCAGCGTATCGGTGATCAGGTTGATCAGCGTGTGATCGGCGAGCAGGCGCGGATATTCCGCGAAGATCGCGGAGGACTTGGGATCCTCGACATGCGGTTCAAGCGCGATCGGCCCCTCGGTCCGCAGCATCTTCATCAGCTTCGAGACCAGGAAGATCGTGTCAAGATAGTCCTGCTTCTTGTATTTAGGGCCCTTGAGGACCTTCATGAAGCCGCCGCCGAGCGCCTTCAGCTCCTTCATCGAATTGCCGATGACGAGCGCGCCGACGGCAGCGCCGCCGATGATCAGCATCTCGTGCGGGATGGCTTCCATGACGGGGCCGAGCGCGCCGCCGGTGATCGTGAAACCACCGAAGACCATCACCAGCAGGATGACTAGGCCGATGACAGGATACATGTGCGCGCGAACCCCCCGATTGGTCGTTTCGGTTAACGACCGCTTCGCTGTGATATTCAGCGGAAAAACATGGTTAATTCGTTACCGGCGCGAATAAATTGCGCGATTTGCTTGGATTTTGCCCGCGCGCGGCCTAGCGGCGCCGGCATTCCGGCCGGCGCGGCGCAAAAACGCGATTTCCGGGCGCTTACTTCAGGTAGTTGAACAGCGACATGCTGCTCAGCTTGGTGAAGGTCGATTGGGTTGCCGACAGCACGGTCAGAGTCTTTTGCAGATTGGCCACTGCCGTCGGAATGTCGGTGTCCTCGATGCCCGATCGCGTGACTTCGCGCGTCTCGGCCGTCTGGGTCATCTGGTCCGCCTTCAGGTCGAGCCGCGCGCCGCGCGCGCCGATCGAGGCGCGGGCCAGCGAGACCTGGCTGAGCGAGGCATTGATGCCGGTCAGCGCGGTGCCCGCCGCGGTCTTCACATCGGTGCCCGATTTCAGCGCATCGGCAAGGTTGCCGATGATCGCGAACATGTCCGCCTCGTCGGTGGTGAACACGCGCTCGCCACTGACCGAAGGCTGGATGTTCTCGCCATCCGCGACCGGGATGCCCGAAGGCTCGCCGGTGCCGGCGAAGCTGATCGAGCCGTCTGCGTTCTTCACATAGGCGCTGTCGCCGGTCGCGCCGCCGAACAGCGGCTGGCCGCGGATATCGTCCTTGGTGTTGGCCAGGCCGTAGATCGTGTCGCGGATCGCGCTCAGTTCCTCGCCGATCGCGGCACGGTCCGAGTCCGACAGCGTGTCGTTGGCGGCGCGGGTGGCAAGCTCGAGCGCGCGCTGGAGCTGCGTCTCGACGCTGTCCAGCGTCTGGTCGGCCTGGGAAAGCACGCCCTGCGCCACGTTGATGTTCGACTTGTAGGTCGCATCGCCGGTGGTGGCGCGCTGGATCTGCTGCAGCTTCACATAGGATGCCGCGTCCGAAACCGCGGTCACGCCCAGCTTGGTCGTGGCGATCTGGGCCTGGGTCTTGTCGGCCTCGGCGGTGAGCTGGGTCATCAGCGACACCGGCCGGCTATACATCTGGGCAGTGGAGATGCGCATGATCGTTTACCTGATATCGAGGATCGACTGGAGCGTTTCGCGCGCGACCTGGATCACGCGGGCCGACGCCTGATAGGCCTGCTGGAAGCGCATCAGATCGACCGCTTCTTCATCGACATTGACGCCGCTCACCGAATCGCGTGCGGAAACCGCGGCGTCGCGGATCGAGGTCTGTGCGTCGGCGATGCTGTTGCGGCCTGACAGTGCCGCGCCATTGGCCGCGGTCAGGTCGGTCACGCCCTGCTCGAAATTGCCGCTGGTGCGCAACGTGTCGAAGCCGGCGAGATTGGCGTTGTCGCGCGTGCCCCCGCCCGCAGCCGCGGCGGCGATGCTGCGTGGATCGGTCATCGCGATGCTCAGCTGATAGGATGGGTCGCCCACGGTGAGGATCGGCTGGCCGGCATTGCCCTGCAGGTCGTCACCCGCGGCCTGGACCGCGTTGACGCCGTCGGCGAAGTCCCGCGCCATCCGGCCGATCTCGTCGCGCGCGGCGCCGATGCGGGCGCCGCTCTCGGCGATGCCGGCAAGTGCGCCGCCGTTCGGCGACATCGCCGAGACCGCGCCGGTGGCCTGCTTGACGGAGAAGGAGAAGGCCCCCTCGTCATTGCTGGTCTGCGAGACGATCGCGGCGTTCGCGCCCTCGACGAGCGTCGGGCCGGTGTTGTTGCCGGCCTGAACGGTGGCGCGGCCATAGGTGTCAAAGCGCACGGTCACGTCGGTGAGCGCGCTCATCTGCTCGAGCATCTGGTCGCGCTGGTCGAGCAAGGCCGCCTGGCCGGCCGTGCCCTCGGTGGCGCGGGCCAGGCCGGCATTGACCTTGGCGAGGCTGGTTGAAAGATTGTTGAGCTGCGTCACCGCGGTATCGGCCGAAGCCTTGAGATCGGTCATCGCGCTGTCGAGCGCCTTGCCCGTCGCGCTGAACACGGCGGCCACGCTGGTGGCGCTCTCGAGCAGGTTGGCGCGGGCGGGCAATGCAGTCGGGTCCGCCGCCACCGCTTTCGCGGAATTGAAGAAGGCGGTGAGCTGGTCGCCCAGCTTGTTCTGGGTCAGGCCGGTGTCGATCCGGCCCAGCCAGGTCGCGCTGGCGAGCGTACGGGCAAGATCCGAGCTGGAGCTGCGCACTTCGCTCGCGCGGAACTGGTCGGCCGAGCGAACGACGCCGCCGACATTGGCGCCCAGACCCGAAGTGGTCGCGCTGGTGTTGCCGCCGATCGCAACGACTTCGCGCACCGTGGCGACGCGGCGCGAATAGCCAGTGGTCGCGGCATTGGCGATATTGTCCGACGTGGTGGCGAGCGCGGACTGATAGGCCCGCGCGCCGCTCGCGCCGATCGACAGCAGGTCGGTCATGTGGCGGTGCTCCCGTCGGCGGCGGGCGGCGAGGTGGCGCCTCCGTCTGCCGTCTTGAGGTTCTTGGCCAGGAAGTCGGTCATCGCCTTGCCGATGCCGATCGGCGCGTGCACGGCCATGCTCTGGGCGAGCTGCTGGTCCTGCATGTCGCGGAACTGGTCCTCGCCCTTGCTGTCGAACAGCCCATCGCCCAGCTTCGCCTGGCGCATCGATTTCAGCATCATGCCCGTGAAGACTGCCTCGAAGCGCTGGCCGGCGGCTGCGAGGTTCTCCTTGGACGCGAGGCGCGACGTGTCGGCCGACACACCGCCCGACGGGCTGGCGGAAAGGGCGATGGGATCGGTCACAGGATGATCAGCTCCGCCTTGAGCGCGCCGGCTTCCTTGAGCGCTTCGAGGATGGCGACGAGGTCCGCCGGCGACGCGCCGATCGCGTTCACCGCCTTGACGACGTCGGAAAGCTTGGGCCCGGGCGCCATCAGGAACATCGGGTGCTTCTCCTCCTCCAGGCCGACCGTGCTGTGCTGCTCGGTACGGGTCTCGCCTTTGCTGAACGGCGCGGGCTGGCTCGTGCGCTGGTTCTCATCAATACGAACGGTGAGTTTACCATGTGTTACCGCGGCCGGGCTCACCCGGACGGCCGAGTTGATCACCACCGTGCCGGTGCGCGCATTGACGATCACCCGGGCGGCGGCCTCGGCGGCTTCGACCGGCAGGTTCTCGACTTCGCTCATCAGCTCGGAGCGCACGTCGCGACCCTCGGGCGCCTGGATGGCGATCGACACGCCGTCGATCGCGCGGGCACGGCCGGGTCCGAAACGGGTGTTGATCACATCCTGCACGCGCTGCGCCGTGGTGAAGTCGGCGCGGGCGAGGTTGAAGGTGAGGAAAGGCGATTTGTCGAAGCCGGTGTCGACGCTGCGCTCGACCGTCGCACCCTCAGGGATGCGGCCCGAGCTCGGCGTGTTGACCACGATCTTCGAGCCATCGGCGCCCTCGGCTCCCAGCCCGCCCACGGCGAGGTTGCCCTGCGCCATCGCATAGATCTGCCCATCGGCGCCCTGGAGCGGCGTCATGATCAGCGTGCCGCCGCGCAAGGACTTGGCCTTGCCCATCGACGATACGGTGATGTCCAGCTTCTGGCCCGGCTTGGCGAAGGCAGGCAGCTCGGCGGTGATCATCACCACCGCGGCGTTCTTCAGCCCCGGCGCTACGCCCTGGGGCAGCTGCAGGCCGAAGCGCGACGTGACGCCCTTCATCGACTGGACGGTATATTCCAGATTGTCGTCGCCAGTGCCCGGCAGGCCGACGACGACGCCGTATCCCGTGAGCTGGTTGGTGCGGATGCCCTGGAAATTGCCCAGGTCCTTCACGCGCTGGGCCTGCGCCGGCGTAGCGGCGGCAAGCGCCAGGGCGGCGAGTGCGAGGAAGCGGCGGATCATGGTCTGGCTCCGGCTCAAAAGGGGCTGATCACGGAGAAGAACCGGCCCAGCCAGCCCTGGCGGCTGGCGCGGGCGACGTCGCCCTTGCCGGTATAGGCGATGCGAGCATCGGCGACGCGGGTGGAGAGTACGCGGTTGTTCGCATCGATGTCCGCCACGCGCACGATGCCCTTGATCTGGACGAACTCGTCGCCGCGATTGAGCGTCACGCGCTTCTGGCCCTGCACCAGCATCGTGCCGTTGGGATAGACGGCGGCAACGGTCACGCTGATCTCGCCCGACAGTGCGTTCGACTGGTCGGCCGCTCCGGTGCCGGCGAAGTTGCGTTTGCCGCTCACGCTGGCGTCGGTTTCCTTGAACAGCGAGAGGTTACCCGTGCTCGGCGGCGTGATGCCGAACCCTCCCGAGCTGTCGAGCTTGGTGCCCGCCGACTTGGACGCGGCGGTCTTCTCGACCAGCAGGATGGTCAGCGGATCGCCGATGCGGCGGGCGCGCATGCCTTCGTAGAGCGCAGCATAGCCGTCGCTCGCCTGGAAGATGCCGCCGTTGGCGACCGGCGTCACGGGCGCGACGGTTGGGAGCGTCACGGAGTAATCCTCCTTGGGCTTCTTCTTGCCGATACCGAGGAACTGCGCCTTGGCGGGCGTGGCTGTGAATGCGAGCCCCGCTGCAATCAGCGCACCGGTGGCGAGGCCTGTGAGAAACTTCATGGCGCGGCCCTCAGATGTTCTGGTTGACATATTTGAGCATCTCGTCGGTTGCCGAGATCATCTTCGAGTTGACCTCATAGGCGCGCTGGGTCTCGATCATGTCGACCAGCTCCTCGACGACGTTGACGTTCGAGCCTTCGAGCATGCCCTGGCGAACCGTGCCGCGGCCATCGACGCCGGCATTGCCAAGCGCGACGGTGCCGCTGGCGGGCGTTTCGATCAGGTAGTTGTCGCCAACTGCCTGAAGTCCCGCCGGATTGGGGAAGCTCGCAATCTGGATCTGGCCGATCTGGGTGAGGTCGACCTGGTTCGGCATCTGCGCCGAGACCGTACCGTCGCTGCCGACGGTGACCGAGATCGCGCCTTCCGGGATCGTGACGCCGGGCATCACCTGATAGCCTTCGGAAGTGACCAGCTGGCCCTCGGCAGAACGCGAGAAATTGCCCGCCCGGGTATAGCCCAGGCCGCCGCCGGGCAGCTGGATCTGGAAATACCCATTGCCGTCGATCGCCATGTCGAGGCCGTTGCCGGTCGTCTGGAGCGACCCTTGCGTCTCCAGGCGCTGCGTACCCTGCACGCGCACGCCGGTGCCGAGGTTCAGGCCGGTCGCGTACTTGGTCTCCGCGGTCGAGGCCGCGCCGGGCGCGGTGACAACCTGATAGGCCAGGGTCTGGAAGCTGGCGCGATCCTTCTTGAACGCCGTGGTGTTCACGTTCGCCAGGTTGTTCGAGATGACCCGCATGCGCGTATCCTGAGCGTCGAGGCCCGTGCGCGCGATGTGCAGTGCTGCCGATCCCATGCGTCTAACTCCTTATCAGGACGGCATCCGCATCAGCGATGCGGTGCTCTCGTCCATGTTCTTGGCTTCCTTGAGCAGGCCTGCCTGCACTTCGTAGGCGCGCTGGTTCTCGATCATGTCGACCAGCGCCTGCGTCAGATTGACGTTCGATTGCTCGAGCGAGCCCGAGGTCACCTTGGCCTCCATGTCCTCGGGCAGCACGCCGCCGCCCTTCACATGGAGGAGATTGTCCAACCCCTTGGCAGTCTGGCTGCCGTCGGTGCTGCACAGCTTGATCTTGTCGATCACCTGCGGCTGCGTCGGATCGCCGCCACGCGGCACGATCGAGACGGTGCCGTCCTCGGCGATCGAAATCTTGTCGGCGGGCGGCACGGTGATGGGGCCCCCCGACCCCATCACCGGGAAACCGTCTCCGGTTTCCAGCACGCCCGAGGCCGCGATCTTGAGATCGCCACGCCTCGTATAGGCTTCGGTGCCGTCGGTCGCCTGGACAGCCATCCAGGCATCGCCGTTCACCGCAAGGTCGAGCGGGTTGCCGGTCTGGATCATCGTGCCCTTCGTCCGGTCGAAGTCGTTGACTTCCTCCGCGGCGAACTGGCGCGAATCCAGGCCCGTTCCCTGAAGGACCAGCCGGTCGAAGCTGACGCGCTCGCCGCGGTACCCGATGGTCGAGGCGTTCGCGATGTTGTTCGCGATCGTCGCCTGCGACTGCATCTGGCTGCGCAGCCCTGACATCGCTGTGTAGACAAGCCGGTCCATACTTTGCTCCTCCTCAGCCGATCAGATCAGCTGCGGATGTTGAAAATGGTCTGGGACATCTGGCTGGCGGTATCGAGCGCCTTGGCATTCGCCTGGAAGTTGCGCTGTGCCGCGATCAGATTGACCAGCTCTTCGGTGATGTCGACGTTCGAGCGCTCGATCGCGCCCGACATCAGCCCGCCGAAACCGTTGGTGCCCGGCTCGCCCAGGCGCGCATCGCCCGAGAAGCCGGTTGCGGCCCAGGTCGAGTTGCCCAGCTGGCGCAGGCCTGCATTGTTGGTGAAGCTGGCCAGCACGACCTTGCCCAGCGCCTGGGTGTCGCCGTTGGAGAAGCTCGCAGTCACCGTGCCGTCGTCGCCGATCGTCACGCCTTCGATCTGGCCGACGGGCGAACCGTCCTGGCTGGTCGAATTCAGGCTGAACGGGGAGCTGACCTGCGTCGTGCCGGCGGTCAGGTCGAGCTTGAGCACCTGCTCCGACGTCGCGCCCGGCGCCAGGAAGCCCATGAAGGTGATCGGGGTAGTCGGCTCGGAAAGCTTGCCGGTGCTGTCGAACTTCAGCTCGATCTGCTCCATCGTGTCGGGGTCGTCGCCGGCATTGAGCTGCTGGTCGCCGACGAACGAATAGACCTTCCAGCTGCTGGTTGCGTCGGTGCCGGTCGGTTTGGTCTCGCGGACGAAATAGTTGGTCAGCGTCAGCGCGTTGCCGTTCGCGTCATAGACCGTGGTCTGGACCGACTGGTTGTAGGTGGTCGGGTCGAAGCGATCGAACTTGTACTCGGTATCCTCGAACTTCACGTTCTCCGACGGGATCGCCGAGCCGGCATTGAGGTTGAGGCCCAGCTTGACGTTCTCGGTCTCCTCCGGCGTGCCGCTGGTCTGCGGCAGGCGCAGGCTGACGGTCGAGCTAAGGCCGGTCGCGACCACCGCGCCCGAGCCGTCGACCGGATAGACCTGCAGCTTGTTGCCCTGGGCATCGACGACATAGCGCTCGGCATCGACCTGGAAGCTGCCGTTGCGGGTATAGGCCACGCCGTTGCCGCTCTTCTCGTCCCCCTTGACGATGAAGAAGCCGTCGCCCGAGATTGCGACGTCGAGCGCCGACGAGCTCTGGGTGAAGCCGCCCTGGCCGAACTGCTGCCGCACCGCCTTCACGACCACGCCCGAACCGACCATCTGACTCGGGTTCATGTTGGCGGTCGATGCGATGACGTCGGCGAACTGCGTGGTGCTCTTCTTGAAGCCGTTGGTCTGCACGTTCGCGAGATTGTGCGAGATCGTCGACATGTCGGTCTGAGCTGCCTGAAGGCCGGAGAGCGAGGTGAAGAAGGACATTTTCCGTTACTCCTTGGAAAAACTGATTCAGCCGACCTGCCAGATGGCGTCGGTGGACACGTTGCCGATGCCTGGAAGCGTGAGGAGCGGCTTGCCGTCCGATCCCAGCGAGACGGCGGTGACCGGCGCCCAGACGAGCGGCGCGGCCTTGACGTTGCCGGTGCCGTTGGTGGCGGTGACGCTGACGGTGAACGGGCCGGCGCCGGCGTCTTCCCCGGAGTCGGTCTTGCCGTCCCAATCCCAGGCAACGGCGCCGGAGGTTTCCTTGCCCATCTCGATCGTCTTGAGCGTGTTGCCGTCGCTGTCCTTGATCGTGACGCTGACGTTGGTCGCGTCCTTGTCGAGCGCGACGGCGCCGGCGAGGCCGCCGGTGGTGCGCGGATAGGCAGTCGAGCCCTCGACCAGCACGGTCTTGCCGACATAGCCTATCGCGTCGTTTAGCGAGGTAGTGCTCAGCTGGCTGGCGATCGTCTTGAGCGTCGAGCCCATCTCGGTGATGCCGGAGAGCGAAGAGAACTGCGCCATCTGGGCGACCATCTGGCTGTTGTCGACCGGCGCGAACGGATCCTGGTTCTTCAGCTGCGCCGTCATCAGCGACAGGAAGTCGGACACATCCATGTCGGTCTTGCCGAGGTTCGACGTGTCCTTGGTGTCGAGCGTGGTGCCGCTCGTCGTGCTCGAGGTGTTGTACCTGGAGATGCCCAGACCAGTGAGGGTGGTATCGAAATCACTCATGTTCAGCGACCCAGCTTGAGGGTGTCGACGATGAGCTGCTTGGCAGTCTGCATCACTTCGACGTTGTTTTGGTAGCTCCGGGCGGTCTCCATCATGTCGACCAGCTCCCGGGTCTCATCCACGGCGGCTTCCCAGACATTGCCGTCCTTGTCGGCGAGCGGGTTGCCGGGATCGTAGCGCTTGGTCGGCTCGGAGCCCGCGGTGACGACCTGCTCGACATCGACGGTCGACATCCCGCTCGCCTGGTCGAAGGCGGTGCGGAACACCGGCTTGATCGTGCGATAGGCAGCGTCCGGGCTCGATGCGACCGTGCCGACATTGGCCAGGTTCGAGGCCGTGGTGTTCATCCGCACCAGCTGCGCGCTCATCGCGCGGCCGGAGACCTGGAAGATCGAGAGGGGCTGGTCACCCATGCTTATTCTCCCTTCAGCGCGCGCGTGATCTGGCCGATGCGGCCGTTCAGGAACGACAGCGTCGTCTGATAGGCGACGGCGTTTTCGGCGAAGGCGGTCTGCTCGGTGGTCAGCTCGACGGTGTTGCCGTCGGCCGAAGGCTGGAGCGGCACGCGGTAGAGCGTGTTGGCGTCGATCGAGGCGTCCAGCGAACCGCCGGTTGCGGTGGCGCCGTTGAGCGCCGCCTGGAAATCGATGTCCTTGGCCTTGTAGCCAGGGGTCGAGGCGTTCGCGATGTTCGACGCCAGCATGCCCATGCGCTGCGAACGCACGGCAAGTGCTGCGCCATGTACGCCGAAAAGGTTGTCGTTGGGCATTGCACGTCTCCCGCACAAAAGTTCGCCAGAAGGCTTGGGCACCTCTCTGCAACCGCCGTGCCAATTTGATCCGATAGGCGAAAAAACCGCCATTCCCCTCGGAAGCGGCAAGCACCGGCAAGCTCTTGCCGGTGTGTCGGCAGCGCGTTGCCGCTCCAGCATGCCCGGCATGCCGCTCTCTCCGGTGCGCACACTTGGCCCGCCTCTTGCACCCACGCAGGTATGGATATGAATGCCCTCCCCGCGCTCGGGACCTTTCTCGATCCGCTCGCCCTCGCCATTGTCGGCGGAGGCACGCTGGCGGGTGCCGTGCTGCGCACCGCGTCGGGCGACCTGGCCCGCGGCGTGTCCGCGCTCGCCGTGCTGCCGCGCCGCCGTTTCGATGCCGAGCCGCTCTGCTCCCAGATATCCGCGCTCACCCGGATCGCGCGCCGCCACGGCGTGATCGCGCTCGATCGCACCAAGATCGAGGACCCGGATCTTGCCGCCGCGGTCGCTGCGATCGTCGATGGCGCGAACCCCAAGGATGTCGAGACGTTGCTCGAGCAGCGCCGCTGCGCCCGCTTCGAGCGCCAGCGCGGCGCCTGGGAGCTCTGGTCAGGCGCGGCCGAGCTGGCGCCCGCCATGGGCATGGTCGGCACCTTGCTCGGACTGGTCGGCATGTTTGCCGCGATGAAGGACCCGCAGGCGATCGGTGGCGCGATGGCCGTCGCCCTGCTCGCTACCCTCTACGGCGCGCTGCTCGCCAATCTCGTGCTGCTACCGATCGCCACGCGCCTCAAGCGCCGCGCCCGGCACGAGGCACAGGAGCGGCTGCGCCTCCAGCCCGGCCTCGCCGCGCTGGCCGCGATCGAACCGAACACGGGGCGGATCAAGGAGATCGCCGCGTGACTGCCAATGTGACCGTCTTCGACGAGGACGAGCCCGTACGCGCGCCCTGGCTGGTCACCCTGGCCGACCTGTCGCTGCTGCTCGTCGGCTTCTTCGTCTTCCTCCAGGCGACCCAGGTCGACCCGGCCAAGCTCGCCGCCGGCATCCGCGCCGGCTTCGGCGCGACGGAAACCGGGCCCGCACCGATGCCGGTCGATATCGCCACTGCCACCGGCTTCGCGCCCGGCTCGGCGCTGCCTGCCGACACCGCATCCGCGCTCGAATGGGCGCGCGCCGCCGCCCGTGACCCCCGCACCCGCCTGCGCATCACCGGCGAAGTCGATGGCTCTTCGGCAGACGTCGATCCGGCCACCGGCAGCGGTCCGATTCTCGCCGCCGACCGCGCCCGCGCCGTTGCGGCGCTGCTCATCCGCCAGCACGCGATCGACCCGTCGCGCATCCTGATTTCCACCGGCCGCGGCCAGCGCCGCGCCGTGCTTACGCTTGGCTTCGAAGGAGACCGGCAATGATCCTCGCCCTCACGCTCGCGCTCACCGCCCAGGACTTCCAGTCCACCGCCGCGCTCGACACGGTCGTCACCCAGTTCACCGGCAAGAGCGTCGGCGAGCAAGGCGGGGCGATCGCGCCGATCGACCGCCGGCTGAAGCTCGCGGCCTGCACCGCACCGCAGCTCGAATGGCGCGGCGACAGCCATGACGCGGTCGTGGTCCGATGCATGGCGCCGGTCTGGAAGATCTATGTGCCCGTCGCGGCGGTCCCCAGGCCCAAGGCTGCCGTGCCCGCCCCGATGCCCGCCAACGTCGTCGTACGCCCCACCGCGCCGGTAAAGGCCGAGCCGGTGATCAAGCGCGGTGACTCCGTCACGGTGGAGGCCGGATCGGAAGGTTTCTCGATCTCGCGCCAGGGCATCGCGCAGAACGATGCCCCCGCCGGCGGCCGGATCAGCGTCAAGGTCGACGACAAGCAGCCGCCGATCCAGGCCATCGCGATCGAGCCCGGCCGCGCCCGGCTGCCGGGCTTTGCCGAGGGCGGCTGAAATTTTCCTGTAAAGCTTGGGCGCCCGCGGTCGTTTGAAGGACTGCAGGCACAGCAAGGATTGCAGGCAATGGTGGAATCAATCGGCACGAAGGCAGGCGCGGTCACCGACCGTCGCACTGTGCCCGTTGACCCTGCTGCCAAGGTGGCGGCGGTTCGATCGGTAGCGAGCGACGCGCCAACGGTGCAGAGCGCCGCGGCGGCGATCTCCGGCCAAGCGGCGGCACAGCCGCCCGTCGACATCGAACGCGTCGCCCGGATCCGCAAGGCCATCCAGGACAACAAGTTCCCGCTCTCGCCCTCGACGATCGCCGACCGGCTGCTCGCCCTCAAGCTCGATTGGAAGTCCCGTGACTCGGCGTGATGCACTGATCCAAGTGATCGAATGCCTCCATGCCGAGATCGCGGCGCTGAAGGCGGGCGACGTCTCCGCGCTCGAGCAGGCCACCCAGACCAAGCTTGCCGCGATCGACACGGTCGCGCTCTATGACGGCGAGGCCCCGGGCCCCGAGGTCCGCGAGCTGGCGGCCGAGGCGCAGCGCCTCAACGAGACCTGCCGCATCTATGTGAACCTGATGGCGGCAAATGTCCGCCGCCGCCTGCAACTTCTTTCCGGTCAGCAGGCGCCGTCGTACAAGTCGGCAGGCTATGCACTGGGCTGAGCCCCTCCCTAACGCGCATTAACCAGAACTGGCACGGTCCTTGCTCTGATAGCCCCGAATAAGGGCAATCCGGAACGGGATTAGATGAGCGTCACTTCGGTCAACTCAAAGGCAAGCGTCCAGACGGCGATCGCCGCGGCGAGCCGCAAGACCGGCATCGACTTCAACTATCTGCTCGGTCAGGCGCAGGTGGAAAGTGGTCTGAAGGCCGATGCCCGCGCCGGCACCTCGTCCGCGACGGGGCTTTACCAGTTCATCGAGCAGAGCTGGCTGGGCGTGGTCAAGCAGCACGGCGCCGAGCATGGCCTGTCCTGGGCCGCCGACAGCATCAAGCAGACCAGCTCGGGCCGCTATGTCGTCAGCGATCCCGCCGCACGCAGCGCGATCCTCAACCTGCGCAGCGACCCACAGACCGCGGCGCTGATGGCGGCCGAGCATGCGTCGGACAACAAGGCCAAGCTCGAGGACAGCCTGGGCCGCCCGGCCACCGGCACCGATCTCTACATGGCGCATTTCCTCGGCCTGGGCGGCGCGGACAAGTTCCTCAGCGCGATGGCCGACAGCCCGAGCCGCTCGGGCGCCTCGATGTTCCCCGCTGCCGCCCGCGCCAATCGCGGCGTATTCTACGCATCGAACGGCCAGCCGCGCACGCTTTCGGAAATCTACAGCCGCTTCGCCGGCAAGCTCGATCAGGGCGCCGCTGCCGGCGGGGCCACCGGCATCGCGTCGGACGGCATGGACAGCGGCTTCGCCAGCGCCGCCCGCGCCTTCACCGATGGCGACAACGAAGTCGTGCTCGGCAATGGCGCGGTCGATAACGACCGGCACTGGGTGCAGAATACCCTGGCCCAGCTCAACGTCTCGCGCCCCGAAGGTGCCGCGACAACCGATCCGCTCGGCCGCCGCATCGATCCGCTGCGCCCGACGCCGGAAAATGCCCGGCTCGCCTATCTCATGCTCGCAAACCTCGGAGCGTAACCCCCAGTGTCCGCAATCACGCTTCCGCAGGGCACGGTGCCTGCCTTGAAGAGCTTCGCGCTGCCCGGTGCGATCCTGCTGCTCGTCGCGCTGATGGTGGTGCCGATCCCGGCCTTCCTGCTCGACGCCTTCTTCATCCTCAACATCATGATCAGCCTCGCGGTGCTGATGGTGGCGCTGAACGCGCAGAAGCCCCTGGACTTCTCCGCCTTCCCCACCGTGCTGCTGTTTGCCACACTGTTCCGCCTCGGCCTCAACGTCGCCTCGACGCGCGTCGTGCTGGTGCACGGGCATGAAGGCGAAAGCGCCGCGGGCCATGTGATCGAGGCGTTCGGCACCTTCATGATCGGCGGCGACTATGTCGTCGGGCTGGTCGTGTTCGCGGTCATCGTGATCATCAACATGATCGTCGTCACCAAGGGTGCGGGCCGCGTCTCCGAAGTCAGTGCGCGCTTCACCCTCGATGCCTTGCCCGGCAAGCAGATGGCGATCGACGCCGATCTCAATGCCGGCCTGATCACACCCGACGAAGCCCGCGCCAAGCGCATCGAAGTCTCGACCGAAGCCGATTTCTACGGCGCGATGGACGGTTCGTCCAAGTTCGTGAAGGGCGATGCGATCGCCGGCCTGCTGATCCTCGCGATCAACGTGATCGGCGGCCTGATCCTCGGCGTCGCCAGCCATCACATGGCGGTGGGCGAGGCTGCATCGACCTATGTGCTGCTCGCCATCGGTGACGCGCTGGTCGCGCAGGTCCCGGCGCTTTTGCTCTCGATCGCCGCCGCCGCCATCGTCACCCGCGTCAAGTCGAGCGACGACCTCGCCGGCCAGATCGGCAGCCAGTTCGCCAGCTACAAGACCTGGATGCCGGTCGCCGTCATCCTCGGCCTGCTCGGTGTCTTCCCCGGCATGCCGCATTTCCTGATGCTGCCGGCCGCCGCCGGCGCCGGCTTCGCGGCGTGGCGCCTGCGCAAGGCCGCCAACCGGCCCAAGATCGTCGCCGCGCCGCCGGCCGAGCCGACCGATCTCTCCAAGATCGGCTGGGACGAAGTCACCGACAACATGCAGGTGATGCTCGACATCGGCTACGGCCTGGTGCCGCTGGTCGACGAGCGCCGCGGCGGGCCGCTGATGGGCCGCATCACCGGCGTGCGCCGCCAGCTGTCCAAGGAGCTCGGCTTCGTCGTGCCCCAGGTGCGCGTGCGCGACGACATCAACCTGGCGCCCTTCACCTACCGCGTCGTCATCGGCGGCGTCGTGGTGGCGGAGGACAATGTCTCGCCCGACGAGATGCTGGCGATCGACACCGGTCAGGCGTCGGGCCGTCTCGGTGGCAAGCCGGTCAAGGACCCGACCTTCGGGCTCGATGCGATGTGGATCTCGGCCGGCGATGCCGATGCCGCCACCGGGCTTGGCTATCTCGTCGTCGATCCGGGCACCGTGGTCGCCACGCATCTCAACCAGTGCCTGATCCAGAACAGCACCGACCTGCTCGGCCCGGACGAAGTCCAGTCGCTGCTCGACGGGCTCAAGGAACGCTCGGCCCAGCTGGTCGCAGCGCTCTCGCCGGCGCCGCTGCCGCTCACCACGCTCACCCAGGTGCTGCGCGGCCTGCTCGCCGAGGGCATCCCACTCAAGGAATTCCGCCGCATCGCCGCCGCCGTCGCGGTCGCCGCGCAGCGGACCCTCGACGCGGAAGAGCTGATCGAGCTGATCCGTCCGGAGCTGGGTCCGCTGATCATCCAGAAGCTTTGCGGCGTGCGCGAGCCGCTGCGCGTGATGACTCTGGAGGGCCAACTCGAGGGGTTGCTCGGCCAGGCGGTCCGCTCGGATCCGTCGAAGCGCCACACGATCGAGCCCGATCTCGGCCGCCGCATCGCCGATGCGCTGCAGCGCGCCGCCCAGCCGCTGATCGCCGAGGCCAAGCCCTTCGCGCTGGTCGTCCAGCCGTCGATCCGCGTCGCGATCCGCAAGCTGATCAAGAACGTCCTGCCCGACACGCCGGTAATGAGCTTCTTCGAAGTGCCCGAGGACAAGGCCGTCGAAGTCGTCGCCGTGATCGGTGCGCCGGAGGCGCTGCCCGCATGAACGCTTTCACCCCAGGGAAACTAGACGCCATGGCTTCATTGGCACTTGACCCACCTCTGACCTACACGCCTGCGCCGCCGCGGCGCGACCCGGAGGCGCTGGTGCGCAAGCATCTGCCGCTGGTCCGGCGCATCGCCTGGCACATCCATGGCTCGATGAGCTCGCTCGTCGAAGTGGAGGACCTGATCCAGATCGGGCTGGTCGCGCTGATCGAGGCGTCGGCGAATTTCGAGGATCGCGGCCAGGTCACGTTCGAGCAATATCTCGCCACGCGTTTGCGCGGCGCGATGATCGACGAGCTGCGCAGGCAGGCGACGACGACGCGCGGCGCGATGCGCCGGCGCAAGGCCTATCACGAAGCCGTATCCGCGCTCACCGCCGAGTTCGGCCGCGTGCCCGAGGACGAGCAGGTCGCCGAAAAGCTGGGCGTCACGCCGGAGAAGCTGCGCACCGACTATGCCAATGCCGAGGCGGTGCGCTTCGATTCGATCGACGACACCTATTCGGACGAGAGCCCCTGGTTCATGTCCGATGAGCCCAACGCCTTCGAGCAGCTCGCCGAGAACGGCCAGCGCGAGGCGCTGGTCGCCGCGATCGCCGAACTGCCGACACGCGAGCAGCAGGTGATCCAGCTCTATTATGTCGAGGAACTGAACCTCGAGGAAATCGGCCAGGTCCTCGGCGTCGGTGCGGCACGCATCTGCCAGATCAAGGCAAGCGCGCATGCCCGGCTGAAGAAGGGACTCGCGCGCAGGCTGACGTAGACACGCGCGCCATTCTCCCTGCGCAGGGGCGCGCACGCGCGTGCGTGTCGTGACTTTTGTGACTTTCCGGCCCGCGACTCGGCTTGCGCGGCCCCGACGCTTGGCCCAGAAATCCGCCCCAACGAACCATTCGGGGGATTTCAATTGACCAAGCATCTGTTCCTGGCCGGCGCGATGGCGTTCGGCATGCTGGCAACGCCGGCGCTTGCCCAGGACAAGTGGACCGTCCGCTCCGAATGGGTGCGCGCGCATGAGAGCTTCCTCGCCAGCGACGCACTGCAGGGCCGCGGCAGCGCGACCCGCGACGAGGCGATCGCCGCGGCCTATGTGGCGGCGCAGTTCGAGAGCTTCGGGCTGAAGGCAGCGCCCGGCATGCCCGGCTATCTCCAGGTCGGCACGATCATCCGCGCCAGCCTGAACGGTGCCTCGCTGGTCTCGGGCGATCTGCGCGTGCCGCAGTTGGCGGTGCTGGTCGGCGGGGCGGAAGGCGCCAGCGGCAAGTCGGTGGTCTTCGCTGGCACCGATCCCAAGGAACTGCCGGCCGGCGAAGTGATCCTGGCCTCGGGCGATCCCGATATCATGGCGGTCTACCGGGCCGCGTCGCGCAAGGACGTGAAGCTGCTCGTGCTGCGCGAAAGCGCCAAGACCGAGGCGATGCGCAAGGCGATGGGCGGCCAGCCGCGCATGCCGACCTTCCTCGAGGGCGCGCCCAAGGAGCCGCGCACGCTCGTCGTCGTGCTGCCCGTCGCCCAGTTCGATGCACTGGCGAAGAAGCCGGGCACCGATGTCCAGGTCCAGCTCGACGTCGCGCGCAACACCACCACCACCACCAATGCGATCGGCTGGCTGCCCGGCACCGATCCGAAGGCGGGCGTGATCCTGCTCACCGCGCATCTCGATCACTTGGGCGTGCGGCCGGACGGCGTAATCATGCACGGCGCCAATGATGATGCCTCGGGCACCACCGCCGTGCTCGAGCTGGCGCGGGCGCTCGCTGCCGGCAAGCCATTGAAGCGCGGCGTGCTGTTCGTCGCCTATGGGGCAGAGGAGATTGGCGGGCTCGGCTCGACCTGGTTCGGCATGCACCCGCCGGTACCGCTTGCCGACATGGTGGCGAATATCGAGTTCGAGATGATCGGCGCGCAGGATCCGAAGCTTCCCGCCGGCCAGATGATGATGACCGGCTTCGAACGTTCGAACCTGGGGGAAACGCTCAAGAGCCATGGCGCGCTGGTCGGGCCCGATCCCTATCCGGACCAGCATTTCTTCGAACGGTCGGACAACTACTCGCTCGCGCTGCAGGGCGTGGTCGCGCACACCATCTCGGGCTGGGCGGTGATCCCGACCTATCATACCGCCAAGGACAATCTGGAAAGCCTCGACATCGCGTTCATGACGCGCGCGATCCAGTCGCTGGTCGCGCCGATCCGCTCGCTGGCGAACAGTGCAGACAAGCCGGAATGGAAACCGGGCGGCAAGCCTGGGAAGTAAAAAGGAAAAGCCCCGGTGATCACTAGGACCACCGGGGCTCCCCATGCGCCCCCTCCGGCAAGAAGGGGTGACCGGCCTTGGTGCCTGTCAGGGGGGTGACACCCCGACCGGCACGCGCTTACTGAAGAAGCTTGAGAACCGACTGCTGGCTCTGGTTCGCCTGGGCGAGCATTGCCGTCGAAGCCTGGGACAGGATCTGTGCCTTGGCGAGCGCCGCGGTCTCGGTCGAGTAATCCGTGTCCTCGATGCGGCTGCGTGCGTCGCTCAGGTTCGCTACGTTCGACTGGAGGTTGTTCACCACCGATTCGAGCTGGCTCTGGCCGGCGCCGAGAGCGGCGCGGGCAGTGTTGACCGTGGCGAGTGCGTCGTCGAGCGTTTCCAGCGCGTCCGAAGCATCGTCGGCGTCCGAGATGTCGATGTCGACGGCGTCGTCGAGGTCGATTTCGCTGAAGTCGAGCGATACGGTGTCCGAAGCGGTCGAGCCGGTCTGGATCGTCACGCTGCCCGAGTCACCCGCCGAACCGTCGAACAGCGCCACGCCGTTGAACGTGGTGTTGTCCAGGATGCTGGTGATCTGGGTGGTCAGCGCGGTGACTTCGGTCTGCAGATTGGTGCGGTCGTCGTCCGAATAGGTGCCGGACGAAGACTGGACCGCCAGCTCGCGGATACGCTGCAGCATGTTGGTCACTTCGCCCAGCGCGCCTTCGGCGGTCTGCGCCATCGAGATGCCGTCATTGGCGTTGCGGACCGCCTGGTTCATGCCGCGGATCGAGGCAGTCATCGTCGAAGCGATCGCCAGGCCGGCGGCGTCGTCCTTCGCGCTGTTGATGCGCTTGCCGGTCGACAGGCGCTCCATGGCAGTGCTCAGCGCCGAGTTGGCGCCGCTGGAAGCGTTGGCAGCGCGCAGCGCCGCGGTGTTGGTTCCGATAACAGTCATGTTCTTTACTCCATGCTCGTCGGCTTCCCATCTACCCCCCTGAACGGGAGCTCGGAGCCGCCAAGCCAAGGAACGGCCGCTGCGGACCGGGCTTAAGCAAAAAATTTCGGCTCTACGTGCGCCCGCGTAGACGCGCCCGGACCAAGGTGGTGGCGGGCTACGTAAATTTACGGTGCGTTAACCAACCTGGCGCCAAAAGGATGGTGTTCAGGGGGTTTACCAATGCGATCCATCGTTCCTTCCGCTGCAGTGCTGCGTCAGAAATATGCGCTCGTGTCGTCGTTGCGTGCCCAGGGCTTCGCAGTCGGCACCTGCGAGGAAGGCCGTCCTTCCGCGAACGATCTGTTCCTGGTTGCCGAGGGCGAAGTGCCCCCCGCCGCAGCCCGCACGCTGATCCTGGGCGACGAAGGCCGCCAGGCGATCGCGTTCGGCGATGGCAACCCCGCCCGCCTTTCCTACACGATCGAAGACGCCGCCGTCGGCGCCGGCTTCGCCACTGCGCTGCTGCGCGGCCCCCATGAGCCGGTCGCCGCCGACCCCGAGAGCCTGGCGCTGCTGGCGCTGGCCGAGCGCGTAGCTGCGTCGGATATCACCGTGCTGATTAACGGCCCGACCGGCACCGGCAAGGAAGTCCTTGCCCGCGCCATCCACAATGGCTCGACCCGCAAGGACGGACCGTTCGTGGCGATCAACTGCGCTGCGCTGCCCGAGTCGATGCTCGAGGCGATGCTGTTCGGCCACCAGAAGGGTGCCTTCACCGGCGCCTCGTCGGGCGGGCAGGGCTTCTTCCGCGCCGCGCATGGCGGCACGATCCTGCTCGACGAGATCGCCGAGATGCCGCTCAGCCTCCAGGCCAAGCTGCTCCGTGTGCTCCAGGAGCGCGAAGTGGTCCCGATCGGCGGCACCATGCCCGAGAAGGTCGACGTCCGCGTCGTCGCCTGCGCCAACCGCGATCTCCACGCCGAAGTCGCCGCCGGCCGCTTCCGCGCCGATCTTTACTACCGCCTGTCGGTCTTCCCGCTGATGACCAAGGCGCTCGTCGATCGCCAGGGCGACATTCCCGCGCTCGCGGCGGCCATGGTCGTGCGTCACGCCGGCGGCCGCGGCGCGATGCCGTGGATCTCGAACGAAGCGCTCGACGCGCTCGCTGGCCATGACTGGCCGGGCAATGTCCGCGAGCTCGAGAATGTCATCCAGCGCGCGCTGCTGCTCTGCGGCGGCCGCACGATCGATCCCGAGCATCTGATCTTCGACCGTCCCAGCGCACGTCGCATGGAAGTCGAGGCGTCGGGCACGCTCTCCAACATCGTCCAGATCCATGAGTTCGCTGCGATCCGCGAAGTGCTCGCCGAATGCGGCGGCAGCCGGATCGAGACCGCCAAGCGGCTCGGCATCTCGGAACGCACCCTGCGCTACCGCCTCGCCAAGGCGCGCGAGCAGGGCGAGCAGATCGATAGCAAGGCGAGGGCCTCGGCATGAGCGTTGACGGTATCGGCGGCGGCGCGATGAGCGTCGATCGGGTCCTGGCGCTGCGCGCTTCGATCCTCGAGCGCAACGCCGCGCTTTCCAAGGCCAATGAAACGCCCGCAGGCGCGGTGACCGGCACGTCGGGCTCCAAGCCGACGAGCTTCACTTCGTCGATGGAAGACGCCCTGAAGCAGGTCAACGCCGACCAGAGCCGGGCAGGCGCGCTTTCGGAAGCCTATGAGCGCGGCGACACGGTCGACATCGCCAAGGTGATGCTCGCTCGCCAGCAGGCGTCGGTCGGCTTCGAAGCGACCCTCCAAGTCCGCAACAAACTCCTGTCCGCATACAAGGACATCATGAGCATGCCGGTGTAATCCATGAGCAACGCACTCACCTCCACCGAAGCGCCCCTCCTGCCCGCAGCCGCGGGCCGTCTTGGCGCACCGCTCTCGCAGATGCGCGATTTGCTCGCACAGCCCGCGGTCAAGCGTGCCACGCCCTTGATCTTCCTGATCGGACTGCTCGCTGCCGGCTTCCTCGCCTGGTCGCTGGTCTCGACCTCGCCGCAGCGGATCCTGTTCGCCAATGTGACCGATTCCGACAAGGCGGCGATCAGCACGGCGCTGGAAGGTGCCAGCATCAAGTCGAGCATCGACAGCTCGGGCTCGATCACCGTCGCCGAGGACGATTACCACAAGGCGCGGATGCTGCTCGCCAGCCAGAACCTGCCCAAGGCGGCGCCGGGCGGCTACCAGATCCTCGACCAGCTGCCGATGGGCGTGAGCCGGGCAGTGGAAGGCGAGCGCCTGCGCCAGGCCCGCGAGACCGAGCTCGCCCGCTCGATCGAGGAAATCGATGCCGTAGGCGAAGCGCGCGTCCATCTCGCGACGCCCGAAGCCAGCGTCTTCGTGCGCGACAAGTCGGTGCCCACCGCTTCGGTGATCCTCAAGCTCCAGCCCGGCCGCGCGCTGGGCGAGGCGCAGACCCGCGCGATCGTCAACCTCGTCGCCTCGTCGGTGCCCGGCATGGCGGCGGAGAACGTGACCATCGTCGACCAGATGGGCGCCCTGCTCTCCAAGAAGGGCAATGAAGCAAATTCGGCGAGCGATGCGCGCATCGATTATCAGCGCCGCATCGAGGACAAATATCGCGAGCAGCTCGTCCAGCTGCTCACCCCGCTTGTCGGTGCCGGCAATTTCACTGCCGAGATCCAGGCCGATGTCGATCTGGATGAAAGCCAGGCGACGCGCGAAAGCTATGACAAGCAAGGCGTGCTCGCTGCCGAGCAGGGCGCCTGGACCGGTAACAAGGACGGCCAGGCTCCGGGCGGAATCCCCGGCGCGCTGTCGAACACCCCGCCGCCTGCCAGCACGATCACGGCGCCCAATGCCCAGCCCACTCCCGGCGCCGCGCCTGCCCCCGGCACCACGGTCGCGAACGGCGCCAGCCAGGCCAGCCCGCAAAAGCAGAGCGAGAGCTACGGCCGTAGCTTCCAGAACGGCCGCGAGGTTTCGGTCACCCGCCAGGCCCCGGGCAACATCAAGCGCCTTTCGGTCGCCGTGCTTCTCCGCGAAGAAGGCGGCAAGCCGCGTTCTACCGTCGAGATCCAGCAGATCACCCAGCTCGTCCAGGCCGCGGTCGGCTACAACCAGGGCCGCGCCGATCAGGTGACGGTGATCAGCCGCAAGTTCAGCACCGCGCCCGAAGCGGCCGAAAAGGGACCCTCCTGGTACGAAGCCGATTGGGTGCCGGTCGCTGCCCGCAACGCCACCGCGCTGGTGATCGCCTTGCTCGTCCTGTTCCTGGGTGTCCGCCCGCTGACCAAGGCGCTGCTCAAGAAGCGCGAAGAGCCGGCGGGAGCAGGCAATCGGCCGGCGCTCGCGATAAGCGGCGTAGCTGGCGAGGATGGCCAGGAGCATGGCGCCGCGCCTGTCTCGATCGACATGCTCGCCGGCGACCATAACAGCTATGACGAGCGCGTGGGCCTGGTCCGCGGCTTCACCCGCGACAATCCGGCACGCGCTGCGCTGGCGGTCCGCGACATGATCAAGGCAGACGCGCAATGAACGCCATTCGCAGCTTCAATGGCGTCGAGCGCGCCGCGGTCCTGATGATGCTGGTCGGCGAGGAGGAGGCTGCGGCCATCCTCCAGAAGCTCGATCCCGACGAGGTCCGCTCGCTCGGCAAGGCGATGTTCAACGTCGCCGATGTCAGCGAGGCGGAAGTCGAGATCGTCCTCGACGATTTCGTGTTCAAGGCGCGCGAGCGGACAGGGGTTTCCTTCGATCCGGCGCCGCGCATCGAAAGCATCATGAACAAGGCGCTCGGCCCCGAGCGTGCCTCGGGCGTGCTTGCCCGGGTGATGCCGGCCAGCCAGGCCGCATCGATCGAATGGCTCGACTGGTTCGAGCCCGACGAGATCGCGGGCATGATCGAGGCGGAGCATCCGCAGATCGCCGCGGTGCTGCTCGCCAATCTCGATCCCGATATCGCCGCCAAGGTGTTCGAGGCGCTGCCCGAAGCCGTGCAGCCGCAGATCCTGCGCCGCATCGCCAAGCTAGGTCCGATCCCGCCCGAGGCGATCGAGACGCTCAAGACGATGCTCAAGGGCCGCGCCGGCATGGGCGGCAAGAAGTCCAGCGGCGGGCTCCAGCTCGGCGGCACGCGCGAGGCGGCGAAGATCCTCTCGGGCGCGCGCAAGGTCACCGAGCAGCGCGTCATGCCCAAACTCGCCAAGATCGACCGCGAAGTCGCACGCGCCATCGAGGAAGCGATGTTCGTCTTCGACAACCTGCTTGAGCTCGACGACAAGAACCTGTCGACGCTCATCCGCAGTATCGACACCAATATCCTGATCAAGTCGTTGAAGGGTGTCGAGGAAGAGGTGCGCGAGCGGTTCCTCGGCTGCATGTCGAGCCGCGCGGCCGATGGCATCCGTGACGAGATGGAATCGCTCGGGCCGATGAAGATGGCGGATGTCCTCGATGCGCAGAAGGCAATGATCGCCATCGCCCGCGGCCTGGTGAAGGACGGGACGCTCCAGATGCCCTCGAAGGGCGGAGACGATGACTATGTCTGATTTCGCGCCGGGCTTTGTCGGACGGATCAGTGCGGCCGGACATGTGTTGCAGCGTGCCTTTGGTGACGGCGCCGGTTTCGCGCCCTCGGAAGTCGAGAGGATCGGCCGCAGGTTCGAAGAGGCGCCGGCCCAGCCGCGCCATTTCTCGCCGGCCAATCCCGACACCAATCCCACCGAAGGCTGGGACCCTTTCGCTGCCGATACGCAGCAGCCGGCCGAGCATGGCCCGTTCGTCGATCCGATTGCGGCAGCGCATGAGGCGGGATTCGCCGAAGGGCATGCCGCAGCGCTGGTGGAGATCGAGGCGGCGCGGGCGCGCGAGGCGGCGTTGCTCGATCAGGTCTCGACAGCGCTTGCCACCGGCGCGCATTTCGATCGCGATCGGATGGCGGGGCAGTTGCGCCAGACGGTGCTGCACCTCGTCACCAGGCTGGTCGGCGAAGTCGGCGTTGCACCCGATATCCTTGCACAGCGGGTCAACGCCGCTGTGGACTTGCTTGCCAACAGCGCCGAATCCGCGCTGCTCCGCCTCCACCCGGAGGACGTTGCCTTCGTCCAAGGCAAGCTGCCCGCCACTGTCTTCCCGGTCGGCGATCCGCACATCGCGCGCGGTGGCTTCGTGATCGAAAGCGCTTCGACCATCGTCGAGGACGGGCCCGATCTGTGGCTCGAGCAGCTCGCCCAGGCGATCGATCGCGTGCCGATTCCGCCCGCATGCTGAACCATTTCCCCGAAGAATATCTGGGAGGTCTCGGCCTCGGCAGCTTCGTGGCCCAACCCCGGATATCCGGTCGGCTGTCCTCCTATGACGGCTTGCTGATGGAGGCTATCGGTCTCCAGCTTCCCGTCGGCACGGTCTGCGCGATCGGCAACGGCGAAAGCCGGGTCGAGGCCGAAGTGATCGGCTTCCGCTCGGGCAAGACGCTGTTGATGAACCTGGGCGGTCCCGCCGCCCTGCTGCCCAATGCCCCCGTCCGCCCGATCGGCCCTCCCGGAGAAGCCGAAGTCGGTGCCGCGATGCTCGGCCGCGTGGTCGATGGCTCGGGCAAGCCGATCGATGGGCTCGGCCCGATCCGCGGCGCGGGCAAGTGGCCGCTTGCCGGCAAGCTCCAGTCGCCGCTCGATCGTGGCCGCGTGCTCGAGCCGCTCGATGTCGGCGTGCGCGCGATCAACGGCTTGCTCACCATCGGCCAGGGCCAGCGCGTCGGCATCATGGCCGGCTCCGGCGTTGGCAAGTCGGTGTTGCTCGGCATGATGGTGCGCGCTGCCCAGGCGGAAGTGGTGGTTATCGGGCTGATCGGAGAGCGTAGCCGCGAAGTTGCGGACTTTCTCGAGACCAAAGTGGCCGGCGAAGCGCGGGCGCGCTCGGTCGTCGTCGCAGTGCCCGCCAACCATTCGCCGGTGCTCCGCATCCGCGGCGCCCTGCGCGCCACCGCGATCGCCGAGGCATTCCGCGCCGAGGGCAAGAAAGTGCTCCTCATCATGGATTCGCTCACCCGCGTCGCCCATGCCGGCCGCGAGATCGGCCTGGCGCTGGGCGAGCCCGCCTCCGCGCGCGGATACCCGCCGAGCGCGATCGCGATGCTGCCCAGCCTGATCGAACGCGCCGGCACCGATGTCCACACCGGCGGATCGATCACTGCGATCTACACCGTGCTCGCCGACGGCGATGACGGCAATGATCCGGTGGTGGACTCTGCCCGCTCGATCCTCGACGGCCATATCGTGCTGAGCCGTGCGCTTGCCGAGCGCGGCGTCTATCCGGCGATCGACCTCGGCCCCTCGGTCAGCCGCGTGATGACCGATATCGCGCCCAAGGAGCATGTCGCCGCCGCGCGCGTGCTGCGCCGGCACCTGGCGACCTATGAAGAGAATCGCGACCTGGTGCTGATGGGCGCCTATCGCGCCGGCGCCGATCCCGAGATCGACGCGGCGATCGCCTGCCACCCGGCGGTGATGGAATATATCCGCCAGGGATCGGACGAGATCGTCACCCTGCCCGATGCCGTGACCGAGCTGGTCGGCGTGTTCGGGCATGGCTAGGAGCGCCAAGAAGCTCGGCCGGCTGCTGCGCGTCCGCACGCTCCAGCTCGACCTGGTCCGCGCCGACGAAGTGCGCGCCGTCGCCCGCGTCGATCAGGAAGCCAGGCTGCGCGATCGCATCGCCAGCCTCGCGGCGAACGTCGCGCCGGTGCGCAGCACGACCGAATCGGCCTCCAGCCTCGCCGCTGCGGCGAATTTCCGTGAGCGGCTCCACCAGTCCGCCTTCGCCGCCGACAAGCGAGTCGAAGTGGCCGAGCAGAGCCTCGAAATCGCTCGCGTCGCCACCCGCGAGGCGCGCCGCGACCAGAACGCGATCGAGAAGCTGATCACCCGTGCCGAGGCCGATGCCGCACTAAAGGCGCTGCGCGAACTCGAAGCGCTCCCGCCCATGGGAAAAAATCGGCACGATATTTGCTAAGTGCCCTGTGAACCTAGTGTCACGGGGACTTGAACTTGATCCAGCTTGCCGCCGCGCTTCCCGCAATTTCCGTGGGTCCCGTAAAGCCGAACGCCGCGATTTCCGTGGATGCGAGCGGTTTTGCGCTGGCCCTGGGAGCGCTGATGCCCAAGATCGCCGCGCCCGCCGCCGGCCTGCCGGGCAAGGCAGGCGACGCGGCGGTGCCGCTGCCGGAGGGGCAGGATCTTGCCGAGGGCGGCAAGGAATTGCCGGATGCCGTGCTCGGCCTCGACGGCAAGAGCGAGGACCACCCCGGCGCCGATACCGATAGCGACGACGATGCGAGCGCCGAAGACGCGCCGCCGCCACCCTTCGCCTGGTTCGCCACCGCGCCCATCCCGACCGCCGAACCCGAAGCCAAGCCCGTTACGGGCGAAGCGGCGCCAGCGGTGACCATGGACGCGGGCGGCAAGGAACGCCGCGACGTGCAGCTGCCCGAGGTCGCCGTTACCGATACAGCAGAAGCCCCGGCCAAGCCCGCGCCGCAACCATCCGTGCCGATCCCCTCGCCGGTGCCGCAGGTCGAGGCCAAGCGCACCGCGCCGGTGCAGCGCCAGCCCAGGACCGATGCCGCGCCGGTCGATCCGGCAGCAGATACTGTCATCGCCGATGCGATGAAGGCCGAGGTCACGACTACGACAGCGACCAACTCCCCCGAGCAGCAGCCGGCGGCCGCGGCCCCCGTCGCCCAGGCGCCGCGCGAGCTGCGCAAGGCCGCGGCCGATGCGCCCGTCGTGCGCATCTCGCTCGACAGGCCGGCAGCACCGCAAAAGGTGTCGATCGCCGATGTGACCCAGGTCCAGCGCCAGGCCGCTCCGGCATCCCAGTCGGTCGCCGAGCAGATCTTCGCCGCATTCGATTCGCCCCAGCCGCGTGCGCCCATCGCCAGGACGAGCGACCCGCAGGCCGATATCGCCACGCTGGCGGCGCAGGCCGCCGGCACCCAGACCGCATCGGCGGTCACCGCCACCGGCCAGGGTCAGGACGCCGCGCTCGACACGCGCCATCAGCAATGGACCGCGCAGATACTCGACAAGATCGAAGCGCTGCGGGATGCATCGCCGGTCCGCGAGACCAGGATCAGCCTGATGCCCGAGGGGCTGGGCAAGGTCGATATCTCGATCCGCCAGGACGATGCCGGTCTCCATGTCCAATTCAACACCGATACCCAGTCTGCGCGCCAGCTGATCGCCGATGCGCAGCCCAAGCTCGCCGAAATCGCGCAGGAGCGCGGCATCCGCCTCGGCTCGACCAGCGTCGAATCGAACGCAGCCGATACCAATGGCGGTACCGGCGCCGGCGCCGGGTCGCAGATGAACCAGGGCCAGCGGCAGGACGCCGCACCCAATCGCAACCAGCCTTCGGCGCCGCCCAGTGCCCGCCGCGAGGCCCCGTCTTCCAGCAATTCTTCCACCAACGACGATGAACGGGTCGCCTGAGACCTTCGGAGATAGATGATGTCCGACACCAAGACCGATGGCGCCGCGGCGCCCAAGAAGAAAAAGGGCAAGTTGCTGCTGCTCGTCGGCGCCCCCGTGCTGCTGCTCGGTGCCGGCGGCGGCGTCACCTTTTACGGCATGCAGGCCGGCTGGTTCAGTGCCGCCGCGCATGCCGAGGAAAGCAACGATCCCAAGCTCGTGCCCAAGAGCGAGGAGAAGCGCGCCTCGATGAAGGAAGGCGGCGAGGGCGGTCACGGCGGCGAAGGTGAGGGTGGTGGCGAAGCTGTCGGCCATGGCGGCAAGCCGACACCGAAGGGCGAGGGTGGCGACAAATATGCCTCGACCTATTATCCGATGGAGAAGGAGTTCACCTCCAACCTCCAGGACAGCGTCCATTTCGTCCAGGTCGGCGTCGCCGTTTCCACGCCCTATGACGAGCGCGTCCTCGAGAATATCAAGACCCACGAGATCGCGATTCGCTCCGCCGTGCTGATGGCGCTCGGCGAGACGACCGAGGACGAAGTCTTCACCGCCGAGGGCAAGCGCCACATCCAGGACCGCCTGGCCAAGGCAATCAACGGCGTTTTGAAGGAAAAGGAAGGTTTTGGCGGGGTTAGTAACGTCTACTTTACCAATTTCATCGTTCAGTGAGACATGGTTAACAGCCCTTCACTAGACGGCACGGCCGAACGGCGGGAACGCCCCCGGGCAAGCGCGGAACACGCGGCGGCCCTGGGGACGGTCAACCTCAATCCGTTCGGCGATCTGGTCACGCTGCAGCACCTTAGTGCGCGGCTGGCAAAGTCGTTGAAGGGCCCCTTCGAAGGGCTTCTTCGGAAAGATCTGCGCGCCTGGGCCGAGCCGCTCTCGGTCCAGCGTTTCGCCGATTACAAGGCCGAGCGCGGCGGCGTGCTTTCGGCCTGGCAGCCGCTGGCGATGGGCCCGGCCCGCGCCCGCGCGCAGTTCGTGATGGATGCCGGGCTGGTGTTCGAGATGCTCGACGCCTTTTTCGGCGGCGATGGCGAAGCACCGCTCCCGCTGCCGACCGAATTCACGCCGGCTGCAGAGGCGCTGGTCGCCCGTCTGGCCAATTCCGCATCGGGGTTGCTCGACAAGGCGTGGGAGCCGCTCTCGCGTGTCGCCTTCTGCGCCGAGGCTGCGCCCAATCTCGCCGCCGCGCCCGATCTCGGCAATGACGAGCCGGTGGTGGTAACCCGCTTCGGCATCGCCGCCGGCGAGGGCAAGCCGCATTTCTTCGACATTCTCTATCCCGTCGCCGCGCTCAAGCCGCACGGCGCGGCGCTGATGGTCAAGGTTCACGGCGCCACGGAAGAGGTCGAGCCCGAATGGCGCTCGGGCCTCACCCGCGCGGTGATGGCCGTCACGCTGCCCGTCCGCTCGGTGCTCGCCGAACCGACCCTTTCGCTCGGACGCCTGCTCGAGCTCAAGGAAGGCGATGTCATCCCGATCGATTTCGGCCCCGAGGTTCCGGTGATGGTGGCCAGGCGCCGCCTCGGCACTGGTCTCGTCGGCACCGCCAATGGCCGCGCCGCGGTCCGCCTCACCCAGCTCGAACCGCTCAACGCAGAGGACTTCCAATGAACGACATGACGGCCACCTTCCAGGCCGACACGGCGCTGGCGGCCAATTTCCGGCTGCTGCAGGACGTCGACGTCAAGCTGACCGTCGAGATCGGTTCGACCCGCCTAACCCTGCGCGAGCTGCTCGCTTTGGGCGAGGAGAGCGTGATCGAGCTCGACCGCGACGCGAACGAACTGCTCGACGTGTTCGTCAACGGCACGCTGATCGGCCGCGGCGAAGTCGTGACCGTCGGCGAGAAGTTCGGCGTGCGGATGACCGAGCTGGTCAGCCCGGACAAGCGCGCGGTCCGCTAACATGACCTGGTACATCATCAAGCTGATCGTGCTGCTGCCGCTCGTCTGCGGCCTGCTGGTCGGCTGCCTCTATGCCTGGCGCAAGCTCGAATCGCGCCTGCCCAAGAACCAGGGCACGCGCATGGTGCAGCTCAAGGAGACGATGATGCTGTCCCCGGGCCTGCGCCTCGCGGTGCTCGAGTTCGAAGGCCAGAAGCTGCTCGTCTCGGTGAGCCGTACCGGCGTCACCCTGGTCGACAAGCAGGGCCAGGGGCAAGGGCTGGGGCAGGCGTGATGCGCGCGATCGTTCCGGCGCCGCGCACGATCGGAGGCCGCGCCGCGGTATTCATCGGGCTGCTCGCCTTCCTCGTCCTCTTCGCCCTCCCGGCGTTCGCGCAGGGCGCGGCACCTGTGGTGCCGACGCCGGTCGCCACTCCTGGCGTAGGCGAAGCGGTGGACCGCGCGCTCGGCGACCTTGGCGGCGGCAATGCGCCGCTCAGCCTGTCGCTGCAGGTTCTCATCATCATGGGCCTGCTCAGCGTGCTGCCGGGCATCCTGCTGATGATGACCAGCTTCACGCGGATCATCATCGTGCTCGCGCTACTGCGCCAGGCCTTGGGTCTCCAGCAGACCCCGCCCAACCAGGTGCTGCTCGGCCTCGCGCTGTTCCTCAGCTTCTTCGTGATGGCGCCGACGCTCAACACGATGAACACCAATGCGATCCAGCCCTATTCGGCCGGCAAGATCGGTGCGAGCGAGATGATCGCCAAGTCGGGCGAGGCGCTGCACGGTTTCATGATCAAGCAGACCCGCACCAAGGACGTCACCATGTTCGCGGGGCTGGCCAAGAGCGGTCCCTATGCGAAACCGGAAGACGTGCCCTTCTCGGTGCTGCTGCCGGCCTTCGTGACGAGCGAGCTCAAGACCGCCTTCCAGATCGGCTTCCTCATCTTCCTGCCCTTCATCGTCATCGATCTCGTCGTCGCCACCGTGCTGATGGCGCTGGGCATGATGATGATGTCGCCGACGATCATCTCGCTGCCCTTCAAGCTGCTGCTCTTCGTCCTGGTGGACGGGTGGGCGCTGACGATGGGTTCGCTCGCCTCCAGCTTCGTGAGTTAGCGCACATGGACGCCGAATATTTCCTCACCGTGGGGCGCGAGGCGATGTGGGTGCTGGCGCTCGCCGCCACGCCGATCCTGGTGCCCGCCCTCCTCGCCGGCCTCGTGCTCGGCATGGTCCAGGCCGCTACTTCGATCCAGGAGCAGACGCTCACTTTCGTGCCCAAGCTGATCGTGGTCGGCATCAGCCTGATCATCTTCGGCTCGATGATCCTCGGCCTGCTCGGCGATTTCACGGTGAGCATCTTCGAGCGCATTCCGGATCTGGTGAAGTAAGCTAGCGATGCTGATGGGCTTCGGCCTCTCGATCGAGCCGCAGCTCTGGGCGCTCCTGTTCGCGATGGTGCGGGTGGGATCGGCGTTCATTGCGGCGCCGGTGTTCAGCAACATGGCGATCCCGCTGCCCGCGCGCATCGCGCTCACCGGCGCGATCGGCGTGCTGGCGCTCAATGTCGCGCACATCACTCCGCCCGAACAGATCTTCTCGCTCACCACCTTCCTCGCCATCGCCGCCGAGGCACTGATCGGCCTGGCGATGGGCTTCGTGCTCCAGATCGCCTTTGCAGCGCCGATGGTGGCGAGCGAAGTGATCTCGATGTCGATGGGTCTGGGCTTCGCCAACACGGTCGATCCCACCAGCGGGCATTCGACGCCGGCGATCGGCACCTTCCTGTCGCTGATGCTCACCTTGCTGTTCCTCGCGGTAGACGGGCATCTCGTGCTCGTCGATCTCGTCGTGCGCAGCTATGCCGTCATGCCCCCCGGCGCC
This sequence comes from Sphingomonas sp. GW821-FHT12D09, assembly GCF_058807215.1. Lineage (NCBI taxonomy): Bacteria > Pseudomonadati > Pseudomonadota > Alphaproteobacteria > Sphingomonadales > Sphingomonadaceae > Sphingomonas > Sphingomonas sp. GW821-FHT12D09. The sequence continues at coordinate 639,925 of NZ_JBXAQL010000003.1, forward strand.
TGGATCTCGCCCGACCGGCTGCTCGGCATCGCGATGTTCGGCGGCTATACCTTTCTCGCAGGGCTGCTGCTTTCGCTGCCGATCGGCTTCCTGCTGCTCTGTCTCAACCTCATCGTCGGCATGCTCAGCCGCGCCGCGCCGGCGCTCAACCTGTTCGCGGTGGGCCTGCCTGCCAGCCTGTTGTTCGGTGTCGTCGCGATGCTGCTCGCGCTGCCCGCCATGGGCGATTATCTCGTCGTCATCATCCGTGAAGCGCTCACGATGATGCCCCAGTTGGTGCTCGGTTGATGTCGGAGTCCGCTGGCGAAAAGACGGAAGCCCCAACAGCCAAGCGCAAGCGCAAGGCCGCCGAAGAAGGCCAGATATTAAGCTCGAAGGACTTCGGCACCGCCTTGATCGTCCTGCTCGGCTGCGCCTGGATGGCGATGTTCGGGCCGTCGCTGGTCCGCGGCTGCAAGGAGATCATGATCGGCAGCTTCACCTTCGGCAGGGCGGATGTCGACGATTTCGAGCCCTGGCGCCCGCTCATGGAAGCCGGGTGGAAGCTGGCGCTGCCGATCGGCGCGCTGCTGCTGGTCGCGGTATTGGGCGCGGTGCTCAGCCATGTCGGCCTGGCCGGGCTGCGCTGGAATTCGGCGCTGTTCGCCCCCAAGGGGTCGCGGATCAATCCGGCCTCGGGCCTTGCCCGCATCTTCGGCCCCACCGGCTGGATCGAGCTCGGCAAGGGGCTGCTCAAGGTGGTGCTGCTCGGCAGCATCGGTAGCTGGCTGCTCTGGTCGATGACCCAGCGCTCGCTCGGGCTGGTCCAGGCCGATCTCAACGGCGCGATCGGCGCGATGGGCGGCGAGTTCATCCACCTGCTCTTCGTCATGGCGGGCGGGCTGCTGATCATTGCCGGCATCGACCTGCCGATCCAGATCATCCGCCACATGCGCCGGCTGCGCATGAGCAAGCAGGAAGTGAAGGACGAGCACAAGGAAAGCGATGGCTCGCCGGAGACCAAGGCGGCGCAACGCCAGCGCGCGCGCCAGATCCTCAAGGGCGGCTTCCGCAAGTCCGTGGCCACCGCCAACGTGGTGATCACCAACCCGACGCATTTCGCCGTCGCGCTCCGCTACGAGCCGGGCAAGGACCAGGTGCCGGTGGTGGTCGCCAAGGGCCGCGGCGCCACAGCGCTAGCCATCCGCGAGCTGGCCGGCGAGCTCGACGTGCCGATCCTCGAATATCCGCAGCTCGCCCGTGCGGTCTATTACACCAGCAAGGAAAACCAGGAGATCCGCGACGATCTCTACATGGCGGTCGCCACCGTGCTCGCCTTCGTCTTCCAGCTCAGCAAGCGCGCGAACGCGGCGATGCCGGCGATCAGCGTGCCCGAGACGGCACTTTTCGACGAGCACGGCCGCAAACAGGCGCGCGCGCACTAAAAAATGCGAAGGCCCGGCCGTTTAAGGGAGGGAGCAGGGGGACAAGATGGCCGTCGAATCGATCGCAAAGACGCTGGGCACCGGATCGGGGATCGACACCACCGCGCTGGTACAGTCGCTCGTCGACAACGCGTTCGCCAACAAGAACCACCTGCTCGAGACCAAGGGCGACACGCTCGCCACCCAGATTTCCACGGTCGGCACGCTCAAGAGCAACATCAGCGACTTCGCCTCGGCTCTCGCCTCGCTTACCGGCTCGGGCTCGCTCGCGACCCAGCCGACCAGCTCGAACACCGGCATCCTCACCGTCACCCGCCTGCCCGGCGCCGATCTCGCCGGCCTCAACGCCACGATGGAAGTGCGTCAGCTCGCCCAGGGCCAGGTCACCAGTTCGCAGTCGTTCAGCGGCGGCAACGCAAGTGTGATCGGCACCGGCACGCTCACCCTGACCTTCGGCACCGCGACGGTAGCCGACGGCGCGATGAGCGATTTCACCGCGGGTCCGGCGACGCCGGTCACGATCGACATCACGTCGTCGAACAACTCGCTCAAGGGCATCGCCGACGCGATCAACGCCAAGAAGACAGGCCTCACCGCCTCGGTCCTCAGCGACGCCAATGGCGCGCGCCTGGTGCTGAAGAGTTCCACCGGCGCCTCGCAGGCCTTCACCCTCAGCGGCACGGGCGACCTGTCGCAGCTCGATGTCGGCGTCGGCGCCACGGCCACGACGATCAATGCGACCGCGCAGGACGCCAAGGTCGCGCTCGACGGCGTCGAAGCCAAATATCCGACGAACAGCATCTCGGGCATGATCCCGGGCGCGCGGATCGATCTGGTCGCCGCCCAGGTCGGCACCAAGGTCGCGATCGGCGCCAGCGCGCCGACCTCGGCGATCAGCGAAGCGGTGACCAACTTCGTCACCACCTACAATGAAGTGCTGAAGGCGGTGCAGGCCGCAGTCGATCCGATCACCGGTCCGCTGCGCACCGATCCCGCCGCCAAGGACCTGCTGCGCCAGCTCAAGGGGCTGACGCTGGCCCAGCTCGTGCCCGGAGCGTCGAGCGACGTGCCGTCCAGGCTCGCCGATATCGGCGTGAAGACCAATCGCGACGGTACGCTGAGCGTGGATACCAGCCGCCTGTCCAAGGTGCTCGCCAGCTACCCCAATGATGTCGAGAAGATCTTTGCGGGCAGCGCGGCGCTTTCCAAGGCGCTGTCGACGATCGCCACCAACGCCGCGAGCACCACGACGGGTCTTGGCGCCAGCGCCGCCAACTACACCAAGCAGCAGACCAAGATCGAGGATCAGAAGGACAAGGTCCTCACCGATACCGAGGCATTGCGCGCGCGCATGACCCAGCAATTCGCCGCGATGGATTCCAAGGTCGCTGCCTACAAGTCGACCCAGGCCTTCCTGACCCAGCAGATCGCTTCGTGGAATGCGAGCGACAGCTGATGCGCTACGCTTCCGCCCTCGCCGCCAACCCGGCGGCAACCTATCGCCAGATCGACCTGGTCGGCCGCGGTGCCGGCGGCGATCCGCATGCGCTGGTCGGCCTGCTCTATGAGGAAGGCATCGCCGCGCTGCGCACTGCCGCCTGGGCGGCCGAGCGCGGCAATTACGCCGTCAAGGGCGAGCGCGTCGCACGCGCCACCGCGGTGATGTTCGCGCTCGAGGCCGGGCTCGACTTCGACAAGGGCGGCGACGTCGCCAAGACGCTGGCCACCTTCTATCACGGGCTTCGCGGCGAGATCCTGAACGCGGCCACCGGCCTGGATCCCGAGCCGTTCCGCGCGGCGGCGAACAGCCTGGAAGACATCGCCAAGGCCTGGAACAGCCTGAAGGCAGGCTAGGCCCAGCGGGCGAGGATCTCCGCCACCGTCTCCTCCCTTGCCGGCAGCGCTTCGGCCGGCGTTACCGCGAATCGCGGCGCGGGCCCTGGCCGCATGACGCCATCTTGTGCCGTGAAGGTGCCGCGCGCGCGGTTGTGCGGGTGGAGCGGTGCCTCGGTGAGCGACAGCACCGGCGTCACGCATGCCTCGCCCCCGTCGAACAGCGCCGCCCAGTCATCGCGCCCGCGCGTGGCGAAGCCGGCGGCGAGCGCTTCGCCCAGTGCCGGCCAGCAGGCGCGATCATATTGGTCGAATTTGTCCGCCGCGATGCCGATGCCGGCACAGAGCGCGCGGAACGCCGGCGGCTCAAGCGCGCCCACCGCGACGTGCCGTCCATCGGCGCAGGCATAGCAGCGATAATAGGGCGCACCGCCGTCGATCATGTTCGATGCGCGGGCATCGGCCCAGCGTCCGGCGCCGTGGAGCGCGTAATAGAGCGTCATCATCGATGCCGCGCCGTCGATCTGCGCCGCCTCGATTACCTGGCCATGCCCCGTCGCCTGCGCCGCAAGGATCGCGGAGACCAGGCCGAGCGCGAGATAGAGCGCGCCGCCGGCATGCTCGCCGATCAGGTTGAGCGGCGGCACCGGTCCCGGCACCGGGCCGATGGCATGGAGCGCGCCCGAGAGCGCCAGATGGTTGATGTCGTTGCCCGGCGCACCGGCCAGCGGCCCCTCGCGTCCCCAGCCGCTGGTGCGCGCATAGACGAGCCGCGGGTTGAGCGCGAGGCAGCGCGTCGGATCGAGGCCGACCTGCTCGGCTACGCCCGGGCGATAGCCTTCGATCACGCCGTCCGCCCCGGCGATCAGCGCCAATGCCTGTTCGCGCCCCGCCGCCTGCGTCAGGTCGAGTGCCACCTGCGAACGCCCGCGATACAGGCTCGCCGCCACCGCGCTGCCCTCGTTCCCCGGCCGCAGGATCCGCACGACGTCGCAGCCGAGATCGGCGAGCAGCATGCCGGTGAAACTGACCGCGCCCGGCGCGTCGAACTCGATGATGCGCAGGCCCGCCAGGGGCCCGTGCGTTGCTGCAACCATGATGTTCCCCGCGAACGATTCTGGCCCTGCATAGCCGCTGGCCCGGTCCCGGGTCCACGGACTGGCGCTCGCCCGGCCTTTGGGCTAGCGCAAGGGGCATGACGGCACCCCACATCGTCGCGCTCGGCGGCACCCTGCGTCCTGAATCCGCTACCGGACGCCTGCTCGCGGCCACGCTGGAGATGGCGGCGGCGCGCGGCGCCCGCACCACTTTGCTCACCGGCGACGCGATCGCCTTCCCGCATTACGAGCCCGGCAATGTCGAGGGCAATCCCGCGGTGATGCGCTATCTCGAGGCGCTGCGCTCGGCCGATGCGGTGATCGTCGGCTCGCCCGGCTATCACGGCACGCTCTCGGGCCTGGTCAAGACCGCGCTCGATTATGTCGAGGCGCTGAGCAAGGACGAGCGCCCCTATTTCGACGGCCTCCCCGTCGGTCTCGTTGCCACCGCGGCGGGCTGGCAGGCGGCGGTCTCGACGCTCCAGGCGCTGCGTACCATCACCCATGCCCTGCGCGGCTGGCCCACGCCGATGGGCCTGGCGATCAATACCGTCGAGCCGGGCGACCCGATCGCCAAGTGCAGCGGCCCGATGGAAGTGATGGTGGGACAGATATTCAACTTCCTGGAACGCTGATCCAAGTAGATAACGACCTGGTTGCGCGCCGTTTAACTGTTTCGTGATTGTTGCTGGCTAGAATGGCCGCCATGGACGAAGCTTCGGCACAGGAGGGGATCGGCAGTGCGCGCCGTCGCGCCACGCGTACGATCCTGGCGGTCGATGACAGCCGGACCAATCTGCACGTCCTCGCGCACCGGCTCGGCCAGCTCGGCTATCTCGTCGTGCTCGCCGATCGCGGCGCCCAGGCGCTCGAGCTGATCTCGGCGCGCGGCTTCGACATGGTGCTGCTCGATTGCGTGATGCCCGAGGTTTCGGGCCTGCACGTGCTCCAGGAGATTCGCGGCGCCCGCGACACGGCGGACCTGCCGGTGATCATGGTCACCAGCCAGAACGACGCCAGCGGTGCGGTCGAGGCGCTCCAGGCCGGCGCGGACGATTATCTCTCGCGCCCCTATGCCTTCGAAGTCCTCGCTGCCCGGATCGAGCGCACGCTCGCCCGCGCGGCGCGGATGGAGGAGCTGAAGCGCTCCAACCTCGCGCTCGATGCCCGCATCGCCGCCCGCGCGATGGAGCTGGGCGAAATGCGCAGCGAACTCGCCGCTGCCCGCGCCGAACTGGACCGGCACCTTCGCGCCTAGGCGTTCAGCCCTCGAACCAGTGCCGCCACAGGAAATAGCCGGCAATCCCGACCGCCATCACCACGCACAGCGCCACCACGCCGGCAAAGGCCCAGGGCTCGTGCGCGTACGGGATGCCGGCCACGTTCATTCCCAATAGCCCGGTGATGAAGGTCAGCGGCAGGAACACCATCGCCACGATCGCGATCATCAGCGAGCGCTGGTCGATCAATTCCGAACGCAGGTCGGTCAGCGTCTCGTGCGTCAGCGCGGCGCGCTCGCGGATGCTCTCCAGCTCCTCGGCCATGCGCGCGGCGCGATCGGCCGCGGCGGTGAGGTGGAGCCGGTCGTCCTCGGCCAGCCACTCGACCGGCAGCCCGGCCAGCTTCTCCAGCGCGGCACGCTGCGGATAGAGGAAGCGCCGCAACCCGATCGCCTTCACCCGCGTCGCATTGACCATCCGGCGCAGGTCGAAGGCGCGGTGCTTCGAGATCTGCTCCTCGCAATCGTCCAGCGAATCGCCAAGCTCGGCGACCATCGGGTCGAGTTCCTCGGTGATCGCCTGGGCGATCGCGGCGATCAGGTCGCCGGGATCGAGGATCTTGCCGTCCTCGACCAGCTTGCGCACCGGTGCGATCGCGTTGAGCGGCTTGCGCGTCACCGAGAAGACGCAGCCTCCATGCGCGTACATCCGGATCGAGGCGAGCGGATCGGAGCTGTCGAGCGTCTCGGACGAAAGCCCGCGCAAATTCACCAGCGCGGCGGGCCCGAACATGTCGCAGCGCGGGCGAGTCTCGGTCGCGGTCAGCGCCTCGGTCACCGGCTGGGGCAGCTTGGCCTCGCCGCCCAGCCACAGCTGCGCGCGCTCGTCATTGGTGGTCAGGTGGATCCAGCTGAGGCTGGCATCCTTTCCCAGCGCCTCATGGAGGACCGGCTGCTCCACCTTCCCGTCATGGACGATATAGGCAAAGCCGCTCATGCGCCGATCTCCAGCCAGATCGAGAGTCCCGGCCCGGGCGCGTCGGGCGGGACGGGGCAGGCGATTCGCGCGGCATCGGCCCGGGCGCGGTTGAGGATGGCGGTCGGCACAGCCGGAGCGTGGTACACCCGCTCCGCCTGCGCAAGCGCCCGCGCCTGGCGCAACGTCAGATCGTCGGGATCGGCGGAGGTCAGCGTGAAGCGCTCCAGCCGCGCCGCGTGCGGATCGCGCAACCGCGCGACCACGTCGCTGCCCAGCCCTTCGGCCAGCGCGGCGCCGATCGCGCGGCGGCGGTCGGCGATGTCGGGGAAGCGGGTGCGCAATTCAGGCCGCGCTGCATGCAGCGCCCGCGCGGTTTCGCCCAGATCGGCGGGCAGCTCTGCCTCCAGCTTCTGCCGGATCGCCGCGGCCAGCCCGGCGGAGACGCCGCCGGTTCCCACCGCCACCAGCACCGGGTCGCGCTCGACGATCGCGGGCAGGGTGAAGTCGCACAGGTCCAGGCGATCGACGGTGTTCACGAGCATGCCGCGAGAACGCAGCCGCGCGACAATGGGTTCGGGGTTCTCGACTGCGACGATGGCGAGGGAGGCCTGCGCCTCCTCGCCGACGATCACTGCACCCGCGCGCTCGAGCAGCCGGCGCTTGGCTTCGGCAGCCTCGCCGCTGCCGATCAGCATCACCGGCCGCCCTGCCAGCATCACGAAGATCGGCAGGGCGGTCAGCGTCATTGTGCCAGCCAGTCCGGGATCTGCTCTTCGCCCATGATCGTCTCGGCGGTGATCCGCCCGGCGACCACTTCGAAACGCTCGCCAGAGACGAGCACTTCGGGCACCAGCGCGCGGCTGTTATAGGTGCTCGCCATCGTCGCGCCGTATGCGCCCGCGCTCTGCAGCACCGCCAAGTCGCCGCCCTTCAGCGCATCGATCTCGCGGTTCTTCAGGAACACGTCGCTGCTCTCGCACACCGGCCCACAGACATTGGCGACCATCGTCTCGCCGCTCGGCGTGACCGAGGCGAAGCCATGATAGGCATCGTACAGCGCGACGCGTTGCAGGTCGTTCATCGCCGCATCGACCACTACCCAGGGGTTGGTCACGCCCGGCTTCACCCACAACACTTCGGTGAGCAGCACGCCGGCATCGGCCGAGATGTGGCGGCCCGGCTCGAACATCAGCTCGACGTCCCAGTCCCTGGTCACGCGCGCGACCATCTCGCCGAACGCCGCCGAGGTCGGCGGCACCTCGCCGGGCTTGTAGGCAACGCCGAGGCCGCCGCCCAGGTCGACATGGGTGATGGTGTGCCCCGCGGCGCGCAGCTCGGCGACCAGCTTGCCGACGCGCTCGAACGCGGCTTCCAGCGGGGCGAGGCTCAGCAACTGGCTGCCGATATGCACGGCCACGCCGCGCAGATTGATGCCGTCCAGCCTGGCCAGCCGGTCGAAGATCGCTCGCGCCTGGTCGATCGGCAGGCCGAACTTGTTCTCCGCCTTGCCGGTGGAGATCTTCTCGTGCGTACCGGCGTCGACGTCCGGGTTGACGCGCAGCGCCGCCGGCGCGGTCATGCCCTTGGCGTGGGCGATCTCGGCAAGGACGACGCCTTCCTCTTCCAGCTCGAGGTTGAACTGGCCGATCCCCGCATCGAGCGCCTGGTGCAGCTCCTTGCGCGTCTTGCCGACGCCGGAGAACACCACGTCCTGCGCCGGGATGCCCGCCGCCAGCGCGCGCGACAGCTCGCCGCCCGAGACGACGTCGGCGCCATAGCCTTCATTGGCGAGCAGGCGCAGCACCGCGAGGTTCGGATTGGCCTTCACCGCAAAGGCGACATGGTGGCGCCCGACCGGCTTCAGCCCTTCGCGAAAGGCGCGGGCGGCGTCGCGGAACGCCTCGGTCGAATAGACATAGACCGGGGTGCCGACCTGCTCGGCAATGCGCGCGAGCGGAACATTCTCGGCGTGCAGCTGGCCGCCGATGACTTCGAAATGAGACACTGAGAACTTCCTGTGGAGTTAGCGCGGCGGCAAATCGAACTTGTCGCTTCGCCGCTGATTCGTGCTTTCGATGAGGTCGTCGCTACGTGCCGGGCGCGTCTGGACGGGGGGCTGGAGAAGATCGGTCGGCGACGGCGTCGCTTTCGCACCCTCGGGCGCTACCGGCAGCGATGCCGTCGCCGCGGGTTTGAGCTCGTTGCGTGCGCCACAGCCTGCAAGGGCGAGACCGATTGCCAGCACTGCCAGTCGCTTCATCACGCTTCCTCCTCGCGGCGCGCCCGTGCGGCCGTGATCGCTTCGCGCACGCGCTGGGGGGATGTGCCCCCGAAGCTGGTGCGGCTCGATACCGAAGCATCGACGCTGAGAACGCCATATACGCGTTCATTGATTCGCGCGTCGATTTCCTTGAGTTGGGTGATCGATAGCTGATCGAGCCTGATTCCGCCGGCCTCGGCGGCCGCGACCGCGCGCCCGGTGATGTGGTGCGCCTCGCGGAACGGGATGCCGCCCTCGCGCACCAGCCAGTCGGCCAGGTCGGTCGCGGTCGAGAAGCCGGCCTCGGCGGCGGAGCGCATGCGCTCCAGCCGGAAGGTCGCGCTTTCGACCATCCCGGTCATGGCCGCGATACTGAGGCCGAGCAGGTCGTGCGCCTCGAACACCGGCGGCTTGTCGTCCTGCATATCCTTCGAATAGGCGAGCGGCAGGCCCTTCATCGTGATCATCAGGCTTACCAGCGCCCCGGTGATCCGCCCGCTATGTCCACGCACCAGCTCGGCCGCATCGGGATTGCGCTTCTGCGGCATGATCGAGCTGCCGGTCGACCATTGGTCGCTCAAGGACACAAAGCCGAAGGGCTGGCTCGCCCAGATCACGAATTCCTCGGCCAGCCGGCTGAGGTGCAGTGCGGTCTGCGCGGCGGCAGTGAGATACTCGATCGCGAAGTCGCGGTCCGAAACCGAATCGAGCGAATTGCGCGTCGGCCCGTCGAAACCGAGTGCCCTGGCGGTCGCTTCGCGGTCGAGGTTGAAGCCGGTGCCGGCCAGCGCGGCGGAACCCAGCGGGCACAGGTTGAGCCGCACGCGGGCGTCCTTCAGCCGCGAGCGGTCCCGCGCGAACATCTCGAAATAGGCCATCAGGTGATGGCCGAGCGTAACCGGCTGGGCGACCTGCAAGTGGGTGAAGCCCGGCATCACGCTGTCGGCGTGCTCTTCGGCGCGGACGAGCAGCGCGTCCTGCAACGCGCCCAGCGCCGCTTCGGCCTGGTCAATCGCGTCGCGCACCCACAGCCGGAAGTCGGTCGCCACCTGGTCGTTGCGCGAGCGGGCGGTGTGCAGGCGCCCCGCCACGGGGCCGATCTTCTGCGACAGCCGCGATTCGGCGAGCATGTGAATATCTTCGAGCGCCAGGTCCTCGGGCACGCCCTCGGCCTCGAACTCGGCCGCGACCTGGTCGAGACCGGCATGAATCGCCGCTGCATCCTCGGCCGCCACGATGCCCTGCGCGCCCAGCATCTTTACATGCGCCTGCGAGCCGCGCAGGTCCTGGCGCCACATCCGCTTGTCGAAGGGGATGGAAGCGTTAATCTCACGCATCACCGCGGACGGGCCCTCAGCGAAGCGCCCGCCCCACATGGCATTGGAGCTGTCCTTGCGCTCGGCGATCTCACTTCTCCTTCTGGCCACGCTGGCAATCGCGGGGTGCGATAAGCGCTCCGAGCCCGGAAGCCAAGCAAACGAAACTTTGCCGGTGGCGAACGCCGCCGCGCCGGCGGCCGCCACCGCCGACAAGGGCACGCTCGATCGCAGCCACAAGGGCGAGGCGGCACCCGACACGCCCTTCACCGATCCGGCGGGCAAGAAGACCAGCCTCGCCGCCTTCAAGGGCAAGCCGGTGCTGCTCAACCTCTGGGCGACCTGGTGCATCCCGTGCCGCGCCGAGATGCCCACGCTCGATGCGCTCGCGGGGCAGAAGGGCGATGCCCTGCCCGTGATCACCCTGAGCCAGGACTTCAAGGGCCGCGCCGAAGTCGATCCCTATTTCGCCAAGGCGGGGTTCAAGAACCTCAAGCCCTGGACCGACACTGACGCCGCCTTCAGCCTGAACATGGGCGCCAATCTGCCCACTACGATCCTCTATGATTCGGCCGGCAAGGAAGTCTGGCGCGCCTCGGGCGAGATGGACTGGGCCGGGGCCAAGGCCGCAGCTTTGCTGGCGGAGGCCCGCTAAGCCGCTTGCCAGCGCGCGCCTTCTCGGGAACACTCGCGCAAATGACAGGCGAACCTACCGTCGGCCGCGACCTCGAAGGTCCGCGGGTCGTTACGCTTCCCGCCCGGCCCGAGCCGATCCGCGTGCTCGCGGACGAGACCGCGATCGTCGTGATCGACATGCAGAACGCCTATGCCTCGCCCGGCGGCTATGTCGATCAGGCGGGGTTCGACATTTCGGGCTCGGCCGGCACGATCGGCAAGATCGCTGCGGTGCTCGACACCGCTCGCGCCGCCGGCATGCCGGTGATCTATCTGCAGAATGGCTGGGACGCGGACTATGTCGAGGCCGGCGGGCCCGGCTCGCCCAACTGGCACAAGTCCAATGCGCTGAAGACGATGCGCGCGAAACCCGAGCTCAGCGGCAAGCTGCTCGCCCGCGGGACCTGGGATTATGAACTCGTCGATGCGCTTGCCCCCAAGCCCGGCGACATCCGCCTCCACAAGACCCGCTACAGCGCCTTCTTCAACTCGCAGCTCGATTCGACGCTGCGGTCGCGCGGCATCCGCAACATCGTCTTCGTCGGCATCGCCACCAATGTCTGCGTGGAAAGCACGCTGCGCGATGGCTTCCACCTCGAATATTTCGGGGTGATGCTCGAGGACGCGACGCATCATCTCGGTCCGCCGATGATGCAGGAAGCCACCGTCTACAATGTCGAGAAGTTCTTCGGCTGGGTCTCCACCACCACCGACTTCTGCGGCAGCTTCGGCCAGATCCAGAGCCAGGATTCCTAGGGAGTAAGCGATGCCGTTCGAGCCGATCAATCCGCCCCAGTTCCCCACACCGATCGCCCCCTATTCGGCCGGCGCCAAGGCAGGCAACACGGTGTACGTCTCGGGCGTGCTGGCGCTGGGCGAGGGCGGTATCGTCCTCCATGTCGGCGACGCCGCCGGCCAGACGCGTCATATCCTGGAAGTGATCAAGACGACGCTCGAGGCGGCGGGCGCCACCCTCGAGGACGTGGCGATGAACCACATCTTCCTCAAGGACTTTGCCGACTATCCCGTCTTCAACCAGATCTATGCCGAGTATTTCCCCGGCGCCAAGCCGGCGCGCTACTGCATCAAGGCCGATCTGGTGAAGCCCGATTGCCTGGTCGAGATCGCCTCGGTGGCGCATATCGGCTGATGCCCGAAGCTGGGGGGCTCCATTATGAGGACCATGGCAGCGGTCCTCCGCTGATCCTGTCGGCCGGCATGGGCGGATCGGGCAATTACTGGCGGCCCAACCTGCCCGCGCTCGCCGAGCGTTTCCGCGTGATCCTCTACGACCATCGCGGCACCGGCCGCTCGGACCGTACCGTCACTCCGCGCCTCGAAAGCATCGGCGAGGATATCCGCCTGTTGATGGACGAACTCGGCGTCGAGAAGGCCTCGATCCTCGGCCACGCAATCGGCGGCATGGGCGGATTGAGCCTGGCGCTCGACACGCCCGATCGCGTCGACCGGCTGGTGGTGGTCAATGGCTGGGGCCGGCTCGATCCCTATACCGCGCGCTGCTTCGACGCCCGGCTGGCGCTGCTGCGCGCCTATGGTCCGGGGAAATATGTCGATGCCCAGCCGATCTTCCTGTTCCCGCCGCAGTGGATCTCGGAGAATCACGACCGGCTGGAGGAAGAAGCGAAGCACCATGTCGCGGGCTTCCCCGCCGAGATGGTCGAGGCGCGCATCCTCGAGGCGCTCAGCTTCGACCTGATCGATCGCCTCGAAGCCACACCGCTCGCCACCCCCGTGCTGCTGCTTGCCAGCGACGACGATGCGCTCGTCCCGCCCGGCTGCTCGGAGCGGCTTGCGCAAGCCATTCCGCGGGCGCAGCTTGTCCGGATGCCTTGGGGAGGGCACGCCTGTAACATCACCGATCCGACGGGCTTCGAAGCCCGCGTGCTCGCATTTCTGGGGAGCTAATCACATGGAAGTCGGCGTCTTCGTTCCCATCAACAACAATGGCTGGCTGATCAGCGAGAACGCGCCCCAGTACATGCCGTCGTTCGACATGAACAAGGCGATCGCCTTGAAGGCCGAGGAGCATGGCCTCGATTTCCTGCTCTCGATGATCAAGCTGCGCGGCTTCGGCGGCAAGACCGAGTTCTGGGAGTACGGCCTGGAGAGCTTCACGCTGATGGCCGGCCTTGCCGCCGTCACGGAGAAGATCAAGATCTACGCGACTTGCCCCACGCTGGTGATCCCGCCGGCCTTCGCCGCGCGGATGTGCAACACGATCGATTCGATCAGCCATGGCCGTTTCGGGCTCAACCTGATCACCGGCTGGCAGCGCCCCGAATATAGCCAGATGGGCCTGTGGCCCGGCGACGAGCATTTCCGCAACCGCTACCAGATGCTCGACGAATACGCCCAGATCCTGCGCGAGCTGTGGGAGACCGGGCGCAGCGACCTGAAGGGCGAATATTACCAGATGGACGATTGCCTCGTCCGGCCCACGCCGCAGGGCGACATGAAGATCATCTGCGCCGGCTCGTCGGACGAGGGCCTCGCCTTCTCGGCGAAATGGGCCGACTATGCATTCTGCCTCGGCAAGGGCGTCAACACGCCCAAGGCCTTCGCCTCCAACAACGAACGCCTGGCGGAGGCGACTGCCAAGACCGGCCGCGACGTGAAGGTGTTCGTGCTCGTGATGGTCATCGCCGACGAGACCGACGAGGCCGCGATGGCCAAGTGGAAATCCTACAATGACGGCGTCGATCTCGATGCGATCGCCTGGCTCAAGGACCAGGGCGCGGCCGACAAGCACAACGCCACCACCAACGTCCGCCAGCTCGCCGCTCCCGAAGGCGCAGTGAACATCAATATGGGCACGCTGGTCGGCAGCTATGAAAGCGTGGCGCGCATGCTAGACGAAATGGCCGAAGTGCCGGGCACCGGCGGCGTGCTGCTGACCTTCGACGACTTCCTCGAAGGTGTGGAGAATTTCGGCACGCGCATCCAGCCGTTGATGAAGAGTCGCGCCGGGCGCTGATGCGTCCGGTCTGGTGCTGCTTCTGTTGGAAAATTGGATGCCCCGTGAGCCCTATACTCCTCGTCTCAGGAAAGCCGAGGGCGGCTCTTAGTCTTTAAGAAATAAAGATAATTTGCAAAGCTGCGCCTCACGTTTTCCCACGGTGCGTCATCGCATCCAACGCTCAGTGTGGGAACGAACGAGGGAACAGAAATGGGCAGCTTGACCGCCATCGGCGTTAGAAATGCCAAGCCCGGCCGCCATGGGGATGGCGCCGGACTATACCTCCTCGTGAAGAACTCTGGAAGCAGGTCATGGCTGCTACGGGTTCAACGCGATGGTAAGCGCAGGGACATCGGCCTTGGCTCTATAGCCGCGCTCAACCTAGCGGAGGCCCGCGAGAAAGCGGCAGAACTTCGCAAGCATGTATTGAATGGGCGAGATCCAATAGCCGAGCGGGATCGCGATCGCCGGCCTATTCCCACGTTCAAAGAAGCTGCGAAGGCTACACATGACGATTTGAAATCAGGCTGGGCATCGAAGCATGCCGCAGCGTTTCTTTCATCGCTGGAGGAACACGCTTTTGGGCCGATCGGGAATCGTAGGGTCGACACGATCGATGCTGCCGTCATACGCGACATGCTGGCGCCGATCTGGACCAGGATACCGTCTATGGCGCGCAAGGTTCGCCAGCGGGTGGGCACCGTCCTCAACTATTCCCAATCCAAGGGCTGGAGGGCGAACGAGGCGCCCTTGAAGGCCGTTACTTTGGGGCTCGCCCGGCAGGCTAGCGGCAATAACTTCGCCGCCATGCCGTATGCCGAAGTTCCGAGCCTCGTAGCGGATCTGATGGATCGAGCCCAAACAACCGGCCGAGATGCATTGATGTTCCTGCTGTTCACCGCGGCGAGGTCGGGCGAGGTTCGATCTGCTCGATGGTCCCACATCGATCTTGATGAAGGAAATTGGAACCGCCCGGCGGACCTCATGAAAAACCGGCTGGCGCATACTGTCACGCTCAACCAGCCCGCGATCGATCTACTGCGTCGGCGCCTCGATGAGATTTCACCTAAGCCGCAAGACCTGATTTTCCCGGCACAGAGAGGCGGGCAGCTTTCCGACATGACGATTACCAAGGTTTTGAGGAGCGCCAAGGTGCCCTTCACTGCCCACGGGTTCCGCAGTTCATTCCGGGATTGGGCAGCCGAAATGATGCCGGCGATTCCCGACCCCGTTGCCGAAGCGGCACTTGCACACGTGGTTCCCGACAAGGTGATCGCCGCGTACAAGCGGACGTCATTCTTGGCT
The DNA here is from genome assembly GCF_058807215.1 of Sphingomonas sp. GW821-FHT12D09. Classification (NCBI taxonomy): domain Bacteria; kingdom Pseudomonadati; phylum Pseudomonadota; class Alphaproteobacteria; order Sphingomonadales; family Sphingomonadaceae; genus Sphingomonas; species Sphingomonas sp. GW821-FHT12D09. The sequence goes on from NZ_JBXAQL010000003.1 coordinate 655,010, forward strand.
TTGCGGCGAGAACTCCTCGCGGCTTGGGGAAACGCCAGCACGGCTTCGATCAGTGGGGGTGGGCCGAACGCAGCCGTGCGATCCTGATACCACCCATTCGCTCATCCGACACGGAGCGCCAATCGAACGACCGAGATTGGGACATTCCCGACATTCGCACGCGACGTGTCGAACGGCGACTTTTTTCAGAAGCTGACGATCAGCGCGTGTCCGGGCGGCGTCGCGTTGCGACTGGAGTTGGGCCGAAAGCGGACTGGCGGCTTCCGGGACCGGAATGCCCGACAGCTACCTTGTGCACTGGCTGCGATCTGATTTGGTGCACCTTGGGAGACGCTGGCCGACGCCGCGGTGTGCCGTCCATCGATCCCGCCATCCGGCCCGGGACCGAACGCTTCGAAACGAACGCCCAGTTCGCGACCGATCAGGTCGCGTGACAGATCCTCGAAGTCGGTTGGCGAGAGTGACTCGAAACTATAGGTCAAGAGGGGACAGCTTTCTGCTTGCTCGGATGGGTTCGCTTACGGACGGGCTACCGCACGTTGTTCCACTTTTGTTTGGCTGACAACTCACCTTTCCCGGACCGGCTGGCGCGGACAGCACAGGATGACACCGGCGACGGAGTCCCCCCGAGCGCGCGAAATTATTTAGGGATGGAAGGAATATCGGGCCACGATGTGCCGGGCCAGACGCAGTTCATGCGGTTCGATTGGGCGACCCAGCACCCGGACCGCCTCCCGCACCCCATCCAAGAACGCGCCTTGCAGCCCCTGCTGGGTCAATGCCGTCAGCCAGGCTGGCGCCGAAGGCGGCGACAATGGATCCACGTTGAGGCTGGAGCCGGCCACGATCCGTCTCCACAGCTCGTCCGGGGTCTGGCCGATGCCGTCGAGACATATTGGTACCAACGCGCTTGGAAAACCGGTCTCGACCGCGAGCATGAGCTGGACGGCTGCGAAAGACGGGATCTCGGACTGTTCGGCGGACAGGAAGCGCTCGATATCGCGCTGTCCCATGGACGCGCGAATCAGCCGGTACAGATTGACGAAGCGCTTCACCGCGCGCGGTGATTTCGCGGCGATCGGCCCGAGGGACAGCAGCAGTTCCCGCTCGTCACCGGTCAACGCCAGAAGGTCGGTTGTTTCGGCGCGCTCCCGCGGCGCGAACGGCTCTATGCGTTCGATCCCGCGTTTCGGGATCGCGGGGTCGGAAGCGACGTCCGGATCGGGCGCCGACGGTCCGGCCGACTCTGGCTGTGCCTCGGCAGTCGAGCCGATCATCGCCATCACGAAGCTGCGATACGCGCGATATTGCTCACCGCTTTCCGCCTCGGGGTTCCGGAGGCCCCTCACCCAGAACGGGATTTGGAAGATCTTCTCGAGATAGTCTGCGGCCTTGGCGCTGGCGTCCGATCCTTTGAATTGCTCGTAAACCGTCTCGAGCGCGTGCTGCAGCCAATGCGCATCCACTGCAACGACGGCGATGAAGCAGTCATAGGCGAGGAGCAGATGCACGGCCTGAAGGACCTGGACGACCTGCGCCTCGGTGCAACGATCGAGATCGTCGATATAGACGATGATCCGCTCGACACTTTCGCCGGTCTGGTTGCGTCGCCCGGCAGCAACCACGGCGCTCAATTGCTCGAAGCTTCGGCGCACGGCTGCCAGAGATCCAAGCTGGGCGCGGACCGCTGCAACGTCCGCCGAATCCTTCAGCAGAAATTCGAGCATGAGGGTGGGCGCGCCAGCCAGTCCCGCCTCCGCGACACCGCGATATTTGGCGAGATATGCTTCGCGTCTTGTACGGTCCGCGGTGGCCGTCTCGAGCGCAGCCTGATGCTTGGCCAGGCTCTCCCTGGCGGCGCTCAGCGCTTGATCCGCCTCTTTTCTCCGCGCCGCGAGCTCCCGGTTGAACAGTCCGGCGACCCGCCACGCCGGAAGCACGAACGGCGCGACCGGCAATAGGAACGCAAGAAGCGAGGCACAACGGACGACCCATGCAAGTGCGGGCGACACATGCGGCAGCAAGCGGCCCCATTCCCACCAAACGGCAACGCCGATCGCGGCCAACGTTCCCAGCGTGACCCATTTCCGCCAGCCCGCGTTCCAGAAATAGTCGAAGCCGATCAGAGCGATACGCGTCATATCGCCCGAGGCTTCCGCATATCGCCGTACGGTCGTCTCGCTCGGCTTGCCGCTATCGTCGAGCACGGCCTCCTTCAGAGCCTCGACTGCGCTTTTCTCGCCCTTGCTGGTCTCGCCCTTGTCGGCCTTCTCTTCCTCACCGAGCAATGCCCGAACCGTTTGCCCGGCAGCTTGCGCGAGGCTGGTTGTTCGGGCGCTCCGCGCCGCTTCGACCTGCTTTTCGGCGTCGGTCACGGCAGCCTGCGATTCTGACTGCGTCTTGAGCGTTGAGCGAAGGTGCTCGGCTTCCTCGCCGGTCCGCTTTGTCACTTCCGCCACCAGCGTCGCGCCGCGCTGCGCTTCGGCATGGTCGAGGCCGCCAGAGGCGATCTGATCGAATATCTCTGACGTAATCGACGCCCAGAGATTAGCGCTGTCAGCAAAGGTCCAGGCGTTGAGCGACACCTGGATGACGTTGCGCACTCTCCGGTCCGCCGGATCGATCTCATCGGTAGCGCTTACTGCGTTATCGGACCGGCGTTGACGCGCGATCGCCAGCCCGACCTGATGCTGGATTTGCTTCAGCAGCGTGCTCTTGCCACTGCCCCATGCACCAAACACGCCTACGGCCATGGGCGGCCCGGCGGACTCCAGCGTCAGAAGGCCGGCAAGCGCTCGGGCGTCGTCGCCTGAGCCGAGCGCATCGCGTCCGGCAAGCGCACGATCATCGATATATTCCGGGCGGACCCTTCGCTCGGTGCGCAGATCCGGGAGGTCGCGGATGAAGTCGGCGAATGCGTTGCGGTCCGCGGCGGAAGTAGCGCCGACAGGCGTCTCCAGCAAAGCCGAGCGGAACCGCTCGAACCCTTCGGTAAAGAGGCCCAGCGACTGGAGCGCAGCCTGGCCGTCACGCGTCGCAAGGGCACCGCCCCAGAGGAACTGCGCCGAAACCGCGCCCGCGCGCGAGCGCGTCCGGCGCTGCAACCGCGAAGCCATTGCCAGGATCTCGATGAGGTCCCAGTTCAGCACCACTTGTGCGTCCACGCCGGATCGCGGCTGGACCTGGGCCGTGTCGAGATCCATCGGCGGCAAGCTGAGGTCGTCCCAAGCGGACAGCCGGTCGCGCAGCGCGCTGTCGAAGGCGCTGCCGAGCACCGTTAGCGCGGTCCGAAAATACGCTTCGGCATCGATAAGGATCGGCTCGGGAAAAGAAACGGGATCGCCGCTCAGCCGTCGTGCCGCCTCCTCGAGCACAGCGACTACACCGGGTGCAAGCAGGGGCCGGGCGCCCTTCCGCCGCTCGGTCAGCTGGTCGAGCCGCGCAGACGCGCCGACGAGCGCCTCGAAGGGATCGGCTGCAAGCGCAGCTCGCAAACTTGCCTCCCCCTCGCTTGCCGACCCTTGGTTTGGCTTAACCGGCGATGGCCGCGCAGGCAGGCCAAGACGATGGGCCTTTCCGATCACCCGGTTTCGGGAAAACCCCAATTCCTCCCCGATCTGTGTCCCGGTGAGGCCCGAGCCCCACATCTCGCGCAGTTGGTCTTCGAGTTCCGGCGTCCATGGATGACCGGTATCGGAGGAGACTCTCTCAATCTGTGGCGGCTTGCTCATCGGACGAGCATCAAATCCCGCTTTGGCGCCTCGCGCAATGTTCTCTTTCCACCGTCGCTTAGGCACTAGAGGCTTCCGGACGGCTTTCCACCCAATAGCGAACGCTCGGCACAAAAATCGCGAATGACCGCTTCCAGGTGCAATCCGTTTCAGCCCGCACGACCGCAATTGGGGCGCAAAGCCGACCGGCTGGTTTGCGCGACCCGAATGGCGGACTTCAGCAATAGCCGACACTCAAATCAACGCCGCTGAATGTCTCGAGCTGGTCGGAGGCAGTCGGCAACCCCATTCAAATCGAATTCATAACCGGGGCGTGTTCCCCTGACCGCTTTGGCCTGCACAATGAGGTCTACAGCCTAAAGAGCAAGCCCTCCGCCACTCCGCGGCGCGTGGTTGCGCCCCGTGAGACTCATGCTCAACCCTTCCTTTGGCCAGGCCGGGAAGCCGAACATCAGGCGTTGCTGGTCCCATTCCATGGGCATGCTCGCCTCCAAGAGAGTTCGGCGCGTGAAGCCGGGCGGCTGCAGTCCGTCCATAATGGCGGCGACTATGTCGGGTGCCAGATAGTTGAGCTGGATCAGCCGTGAGAAGTGGGACGCGCCACGTCCCATCTTTCGCGCGACCTCCGCAACGGTCTTGTCTCGATTGGCGTATACCGCCTCGCGCGCAGCGGTCGCCTCCTCCAGCAACTTCAGCAGCCGAGGGTCGGGAGCAATGGCGTCTGCCGTCCGTGGTGGAATGGGCAGGATCAGTCGCCGCGTCTCCCGTACCAATGCTGCCGGTGCATCCACGACGTAGACGCGCGACATGACGCGCCCCGGTATCTCAACCGATGGCCGCAGCAATCCCACGCCATCCCAGGCGAGCAACCGATCAAGTTCAAAGCAGGAGATGAGCAACCGGACCTTCTCCCGGTCCAGTTCCGCACGCCGCACAACACATTTCAGCACTGCGGCCAGACGCTCGCGTTCCATTCCATCGAGCCAACGGGAGATCTTCGGTCCAGACTTGAGGGCCCTCTCGATCGATGCGTCCAGAATGCCAAGTTCTGCGAGAGCCTCCGAGAGACGCGGTCGATTGGTGAGAAGGCTGCGCAAGGCTGTGACAGCAAGTGCTTCCACCTCTCCCGCGTTCACGCGGATCACCTTCAGGTGCTGGCGTCGCGCGTCACGGGACAGCTCGGTAGAGTAATAGTCCCACCGTCGGCCTTCGCGAATTTGACCGTCGGGATGCATTCGCCGGCCATGGGAGTCGAAAAGCAAACCCTTCAGCAGCGCGCCGCTATGTCCGCGCGGGATCTGGCATTCGTGCCGTAGGGCGCGTTTCGCCTGCACCCGGTCCCACTCCGCGCGCGTGACTAAGGCTGGGTGCTCTCCGGGATACCACTCGCCCTTATATTCAATGAAGCCGAGATAGAGCGGATTGGTCAGTATCCGATGGAGCAAGCCCGGCCCGAAGAGATGCCCGCCCAATATCCTGCCATCCCGCGCAACCGAGGTTTTGTTGCGAACGCCCTGAGCACGCAACTCCTGCAGAAGCTGGTTGCCCGAAACCGCCTCGGGATAGCGCGCGTAGATGTCGCGGACGATCGCCGCCTCGTCCTCATGCTCGATCAGCTTCTTGTGGACCTTGGCATAGCCGAAGGGGGTCTTGCCGCCGGTCCATTTCCCTCGTCGCTTCAGGGTGGCGAACCGATCGCGCAGGCGATCTGACAGCAGCTCGCGCTCGAACTGGGCGAAGGTCAGCAGGACATTGAGCACCAGGCGGCCCATGCTGTCTGACGTATCGAAGGCTTGGGTGATACTGACGAAAGAGACCTTGAAACGCTCAAGGGTGTCGATCAGCCGGACGAAATCCAGAAGAGATCGCGACAGCCGGTCGATCTTGTAAATCACAACGACATCGACGCGGCCGGCCTCGATGTCGGTCAGCAAATCTTGAAGGGCTGGTCGGACCAGGTTCGCGCCCGACCAGCCTCCATCGTCATAGCGCTTCGGGAGTTCGATCCAGCCTTTGTGCTTCTGACTGCGGATATAGGCCGAACACGTGTCCCGTTGTGATTCCAGCGAGTTTACTTCCCGGTCGAGCCCCTCCTCGGTGCTCTTGCGAGTGTAAATCGCACAACGAAACACGGGCTTCGGTTCGGAGCCTGCCATCACACGCCTCCAAGCTGGCAGAGCGTCTCACATGTCGCGACAATCGCCGCTCCCCAATCCTTCGTGCGTTCAGGGCTTGCGACGAGCTGCCCAGACAAGGCCGGCCACTGCTGTGACGAGCGATGCCAGGCCAAGCAGAAAGCCATCGCTGAGGATAAGCATCTCGGTACTCCTTTCATCGGAGTCGATGTATGTTCACTTAATGTTCCAACATTGCAAGCGATGTCGAGGCGGGTTCGATCTTCCCGCGCCGTAGCTATAGGCCCCGCCAAATTTGAACGGGTTGCACATGGTCTCGCCTGAGGAACTGTATCAGATGTATGGGCTGAGCCGATGGGGCCGACTGAACGACCGGCTCTGATAATCAGCCGACAGGTTGCTTTTAGCTAAGGTGCCGCCCAGGTTCGGACGGCATTTCCTGGATCAGGTGCTCATCGACCTGTCCAGAAATTACCGGGTCCAGCCGGTCGGCCTCTGCGGCGGCCCATCGCCTCCAGTCGGCGAATGCCACAGGGTCCAGGCTTCGATGGCCTTTCTCTATTGCGGTACTAACCGATGCGATCAGCGCGCGGAGATCTTCTGCCTGCCGCAACATCTCCGCGCTGCGATGTAGCGCCTCCAAGCGCTCCTTGTTCCGCTTGGCCAGGGCCTCGCGCCGACGCTCCTCGCGCCAAGCGTCCATCCGCGCCGCGTGCTCGAGACGTTCTGCGATGCTGAGTCGGTAACGCGCCTCTCCGGCAGCGACGATCGTTGCCGCGATTTCCGCGACCTGCGTTTCCAATTTGACCGAACCGTCCTCCCACATGCGAGGAAAACTTTCCGGCAGTGCGCCAAGCAACTCGATCCGTAGCGGGGATTTGGGCGGGCTCGGCAGCGCGTCACCCTGGCGCCGATGGACTAGCGCGGCTTCACCGGGGTGCTGGATCCGCACCTGAACGTCATGGTCTCCGATCGTGGCGCGAAAGCTCGGTTCGTGTTCGCCCCACAGGGCGCACGGATATCCCATCGGGGCCAGGGCGTGCATCAGCGCGTCGACGATGCGCAGTTTGCGCTCCTGGTCTGGCTGGTCGAAAGCCGGGGCAAGTTCCCACCTCGGATAGCTTGATGTTGCAATCTTTTCGCGTCGGCGTTCGTCGCGTCGAAGCAGCACCTGCACGGCGCGGTGCGGCCGATCGAGCTTCCGCGAGACCGAGACCTTTCCGATCTGCTTCAGGACTTGGCGGCGTAGCGCGTCCAGATCCTCGGGGACGGCCTGAGTCGCAAAGGGCCCTTCGGGGTTCTCCGGTGCGCCCGGGTCGGCGCGGAAACGGTCGGCAAGCGCGCTGTGGACGAGCAGGAGGCTGTCCTGCCCCGGCTTGCGCGCCGGCAGCGGGGTGCGCCGGACCGGCTTGCCCGCCTGGAGCTTGTTCCAATAGCCCGCCTGTGGAAGCGGGATGCCGTGCTGACGAAGTGCCTTGGCCAGCCCGCTATCCGAAAGCCCGAACTCGGATGCCAATTGTCGCATGGGCGCGGACCAGGCGAGCTCGTACAACTGGTCCCGGCTGACCCGCACCTCCGTCTGCTGGCTCGGCCACCAGGATGCGCCTGAACCTCCGATCAACGCCATTCCACTCTCCGTCAGATACTGACGGTGTGGTGCCTCAGGCAGCGTGCATCGCCAACGGGCTCCGGGACAACCGGATGGCGATGCCACCGACCTGAAGGGGCTAGCCCTCGCCGACCTGATAGAACATCGGGTTCCTGAGCCATTCGGCAATTGCGGACTCGCGCCAACCGGCGCAGCGGGTGCTGATCTGGACGTTTCTCGGGAAGGTGCCGTTCTGCATCTTGCGGTACATGGTCGAGCGGCTGAGGCCGGTGCGCTCGAGGACGGTCTTGATCCGGAGAATACGGTCTGGGGTGTCGGTCTGCATCGGTATCACCTTGCATCTAGTGCCTGCGAGTGGTGCTCCCCGGGGCGAATTGGGCAGGAATGCTGAGCGGTGAAAAGAGGCTCTCTGGTGCCAGTCGGGGCCTGGCGTACAGTTGGCGGTAGTTGCGTAGACTGGTGTAGGTCGCTGGATTCAGGGTTGTTGTGTCAGGGCGTCCCACGCTGCGCGTGGCCGCGCTCTACGCCACGAAATCGCGGCCCCGAGTCGCTGCGCGTCTCGGCCCATTCGGGTTGCGATCGCTGACGTGTAAACGCGATGCCGTTCAGCGGAACGCGGTGTCTGATGGGCGTTCTCTGGCTGGCTTCTGCGAAGCCGCCAGGGTCCGCGGCGCCTCTTGTTTTCCGCGTGGCACGCTCGATCCGGACGGAAGGCACGGCGGCGGCTGGCGCACGGGCGCGCGCGCACGCCGCCGCGACGGCCGCCCGGATTCGAGAGAGCTGCTTTGAGGGGCGCCTCCGGCGCCAGGCGCTGCGCGCTCAAGATCTGCGGACGGCGCTGGTGCGCCGGCGTCGCCTGCCGGCCGCGGCCAAGGGGGGTGGGCGTCGCTGCCTCTAGTCCCGCCGCGGCGTGCCGCAACCCGGCGTTGCCGGGTCTTCCACTGCGTTGCAGCCCTGCGGGTGCAGCCCGCCGCTCAAGCGGGACTGCCGGCCTGCTCCTTGCCGCCCACCCCCCTTTTCCGGGGCCGGTGCGGTGTTTGAAGAGGAGTAGGACAGATGGAACTCAAGCATATCGATGTCGCCAAGCTCTGCATCTCCGCAGTGAACATGCGGGCCAAGGGCAAAGCCGACCTGTCGCACATCCTGCCGTCGATCCGTGCGCGGGGCGTGCTGGTGCCGCTGATCGTACGGCCGACCGGAGAAGCCGAGCGCTTCGAGATCGTGGCGGGCAAGCGGCGCTATAATGCGGCGCTGACGGTCGCGGAGGAGAGCGGCGAGGCCGAGCCCCTTCCCTGTGCGATCATGGCACCGGGCGACGATGCGGCGGCGCTGGAAGCCTCGCTGATCGAGAATGTCGCGCGGCTCGATCCGGACGAGGTGACGCTTTGGGAGAGCTTCACGCGGCTAGTGCGCGAGGGCCGTTCGCCCGAGGATATCGCGCTCACCTTCGGGCTGACCGAGTTGCAGGTGAAGCGGACGCTGGCGTTGGGCAACCTGCTGCCGCGCATCCGGGGGCTGTATCGCAAGGGCGATATCGACGCGGCGACGGTGCGGCACCTGACCCTCGCGTCCAAGGCACGGCAGCGCGACTGGCTGGGGCTGTTCGACGATCCTGACGTGCATTGCCCGACCGGGCATTCGCTCAAGGCGTGGCTGTTTGGCGGCGCGTCGGTGCCGGTGGGCGCGGCGCTGTTCGATCTGGCCGACTATCCCGGCGAATTGGTGTCCGACCTGTTCGGCGAGGAGCGCTTCTTCGCTGATACAGCCAGCTTCTGGGTAGCGCAGACGCCTGCCATCGAGGCCAAGGCCAAGGGCTATCGCGAGGCCGGGTGGTCCGAGGTGGTGATCCTCCCGACCGGCGAAACGTTCCACAGCTGGGAGCATGGGCGCTGCCCCAAGCGCAAGGGCGGCAAGGTGTTCCTCGCGGTCAGCGCGCGCGGCGAGGTGACCGTCCATGAAGGCTATATCTCGGTGAAGGAAGCGCGGCGGCGCGAGCGGGGTGAGGGCAGCCAGGACGATAAGCCGGTTCGGCCCGAGGTCAGCGCGCCGATCCAGAACTATGTCGATCTGCACCGGCATGCCGCCGTGCGGTCCGACCTGATCGGCCAGCCTTCGGTCGCGCTGCGGTTGCTGGTGGCGCATGCCATTGTCGGCTCCTCATTGTGGAACGTCCGGATCGAGGACCAGCGCGCGGCGAACGATGCGATTGCCGAGAGCGTCGAGAATTGCGCGTCGGAAGCGCGGTTCGACGAGAAGCGGCGGGCGGTGCTGGCGCTGCTCGGCTTCGATCCCGAAACCCCGACCGTGACGCGCGGCTATGAAGACGAGCACGGCGTCGCCGGGCTGTTCGTCCGGCTGTTGCAGCTTCCCGATCCGGCGCTGCTCGACGTAGCGGCGATCATCATGGGCGAGACGCTGGAGGCTGGGAGCGCGCTGATCGAAGTGCTGGGGCCACTGCTGGGCACCGACATGGCAAAGGTCTGGCAGGCCGACGACGCCTTGCTCGATATGATCCGCGACCGCGAGGTGATCGGCTGCGTGCTGGCCGATGTGGCAGGCGATGCCGTCGCGAGCGCCAACGAGGCCGCTACGGCCAAGGTAAGGCGCGGGATCGTGCGCGACTGCCTGACCGGCGCGAACGGACGCGCCAAGGTCGAGGGCTGGGTGCCGAAATGGATGGCCTTTCCGCCTGCCGCCTACATCGCGCGTGGGGGCGTGCCGACCGTCGCCCGGGCCGAGAAGATGGCGGGCCTCGTCATCACCCCCGAACCGCTGCCGCTGCGTGCAGCCGCGTGATCGATGCTGGCGGTCGCAAGGCCGCCAGCTTCCTTGGCTGAGGGAGACTTGTCATGATCGACACCCCCGATCCCCGCACGTTGCGGCGGCTCCGTCGAGCAATCCGCAGGCTGCCGCGCGATCAGCATGCCGTGTTCTGCGCGGTGCGGTACGAAGACCTGGACTACGAGCAGCTCGCCGAGCGCACCGGCCTCACAGTTCGCGAAGTCGAACGACGGCTGGCACAGGCACTGTTCGCGATCACCCGCGACATGGATCGCACACCGCGCCGCCGGTGGTGGCGCTTCTGGTGACCGACAACTGCCGCGCGGGGCAACCCGCGCGGTTGTTCTTTTCTGTCACGCTCGGATAGGATCGCCGCACATGCGTACCGACCTTGATCATCTCCCGCCGGCCAAGCAGCGCGAACTGGAACGCGTCGTCCAGATCCTCTTCGAGGAGTTTGCCGACGCGACCGCCATTGCGAATTCGGAGTGGAAGAAGAACGCGCGCATCCTCAAGGTCATCCTCTATGGCAGCTATGCGCGCGGCGGCTGGGTCGATGAGCCGCACACTGCCAAGGGCTATCAGTCCGACTTCGATCTGCTGGTGATCGTCAACAATGAGAAGCTGACCGACCGGGTCGAGTATTGGGTAAAGGCCGAGGACCGGCTCAACCGCGAACTGGCGATCACCAAGACGCTGCGCACGCCGGTCAATTTCATCGTGCACACCATGCACGAGGTGAACGACGGGCTCGCGCATGGCCGCTACTTTTTCATGGACGTCGCGCGGGACGGGATCGCGGTCTACCAGAGCGAGGACAACGAGTTTCATGAGCCCAAGCCGAAGACGCCCGAGCAGGCGCTGGCGATGGCGCGGGAGTATTTCGAGGAGTGGTACCCGAGCGCAATGAAGCGCTTCGAGATTGCGAATTTTGATCTTTCGAGGGGCTTCCTCAAGGACGCGGCGTTCGACCTCCACCAGACTGCGGAACGTCTCTATCACGGCGTCTTGCTGGTCTGCACTTTCTACACCCCGCACACCCACAATCTCGGCTTCCTCCGCACCCAGGCCGAACGGATCGATCCCCGCCTGATCGATGCATGGCCTCGCGACACCAAGCCGGATCGCTCGCGTTTCGAGAAGCTCAAAGAGGCCTATGTGAAGGCGCGCTATTCGAAGCATTATCGCATCAGCGCCGAGGAGCTAACTTGGCTCGGCGAGCGCGTCGAAGCGTTAGGGCAGGCGGTTCTGGTAATCTGCGAAGAGCACATCACCGCGCTGGAGAGTAGCGCGGCGGCCTAGGTTTGAACCCATAAACGGCAGCTATCGGCGCGAGGGCCGAATGTCCGAGATTGGGTGGGAGCCGACATCGACCTATGGAGCTGTCGCCCCGTAAACCCCGATGATCTCGTCAATCTGATTGGCAGTCGCACGCCACCGAACTGACCATAGCGTCTGTATTATGATGCCGCGCTTGATGGTCGCGCCCCGCCATCCGTCCTCGTATGCGACCCGATCAACTGCGAACCCTTGGCGTCGCAACTGGTCTACCATCTCGCGTTCGCTTGAGCCGAGAGGGAATCGCCTTTTTACGCGTTCGTCGAAAACTGGTTCGCCCTCTCCGAAAGTCTTGGGAAGGTCGCGTGCGAGGGGCGGAATGGGAGGATAAGGCCAGCGCATTCCGGGAATGTTTCATGCAGTCGGAATGTCCGCAATGGGGTCGTTAGCTGCCTAGCCGCTTTCAGATCGGCGCCCCCGGCGGCGAACGGCTGAGAATGGGTGGTTAGCTGCCGTCGCGCCGATCAAACGCGGTTGTTTCGCCGGTCACGCCGTTGATCACCTCAATCCGATTTGGACGCGGTTCGCCCCAAAGGCGGAGCTTCAAGGGATTGCCATCCCGGTTGAAGATCAAGCCGCGATCGGACGCGCCGACATAGCCGTTCGGAAGCAAGTAGGGGCTGACCTTATCGTGCTCGACTACATAGGCGACTTCCTGGCCGTTTCCGAAGTTCAGCACGCCGTCTCGCAGGTTCATGGAGCCGCAGCACACGCTGGTAAAGATGCCGTTGGCTGTTCCGATCGGAAGCCTAGGCGGGAAAGCCCACCAATAGAGCGGCAGACCAAGGAAGATTGCAGCTAACGCAACGCGCGCAAAAGTGTCGTTCTGCTCACGCGCCAAGTATGCTCGAACGGTAGGTAAGAGCAACGCCCGCTATCGGGGCGTTAGCGGCTGGGCCGCTCCTGGGCGGTCAAATTTGAACCGGAACGGCGGCGAATGGGTGGGAAGCAGGTCTAACGTCGTTAGGGCGAATGTCGTGAGCAGAGCCACATTACGATCGCCCAGCCAGAGAGCAACGGAATGAACGAAAGGACCGAGTCGTACCGATCGGCGAGAATGCATAGAGGTACGGTGGCCGCAGCGACCACACCCGGATAGACGAATCCCTTCCAATGAGCGGGAACGTAGCTCCACATCACGCGGTGGAACCAAATTTCCCTTCCTTGGCTGTTTCTCTCGGTCATCCGATGCCCCCCACCGCGGAATGGTCGCAAAAAACCGTCAATGTCCGCCGGCTCACGGGATCTCGGACGAGGAGCGGACAGCTCAGCGCACGACACATTGCTCTCTTACGACCTCGCTACAGGTCGGATAGGTCGTGGCGGCAATCGTGGAGAACACACATAGCGCCGCGCAAATCGGCGCGAGGCATAGCCATGGCGCCAAGTGATTCCAGAACCGCCATGGTGCTTCGCTTCGGAGGATAGCTGGCTTGCCGGCCCGTTCACGAAGAAAACTGACAGGCTGTGATTTTCCCGACCGCAAGCTTTCCCGGACGGCAGCTAGTGCCAGGATCGCAGTCATTGCGAGGATAACGGGCACGAATATCAAGGCATGCTCCGGCGCGATGAATAGCCCAGACTATCAGGCCACCAGGCGTCCGCAACTGAGTCGTCTGCCGCCAGACGACTTTAGATTGAGTATAAGGACGCGTTGCTAAGCGACGATCGCTTTGCGGCGGAAGGCGGCTATGGCCGCCGTTCCGCCACCTCCAGCGCGGCTTTGATAAGGTCGGCGGCGACCTCCCAGCCGAAAGTGTTGACCGTTGTCGGTCCATCATCGGGCACGCTGACGTCGAACAACATGTCCCCTTCCTCTGACAAAACTTCCATGCGTATGCCTTCGAAGGCGACATCGCTCGCCCATTGATATTCGACGGTTCGATGTTCGAGCATCAGCGTTCCCATTCGACCGTCTTACCGCACCGTCGCCGTGTCTGCTATCGGGCAGCGAGCCATAGCCGCCCGACGGCCGAATTTGGGCGTTAGCTGCCTCGCCGCCGGCGAGCATGCGACCAAACGATGAGGCTGAACGTCCCCAGCATCGATACGGCAATAGCTGGCCACAAACCAAACATGCAGAAGGTGATCATGGTCGCGGCCCATCCTGCGAAGGATGCTCGCCATTCGGTCTTCGATCGTGGCCACATAGCGAACGGGGGAATTTGAACGTCCACAACTGGGCGGGAAGTGGACGCGCCGCTGTCAGCTCGTATTAGGGCAATGCCGTCGTCTCTTGGACGCAGGGAGCGCTACGGTGTCACCGGAGCCATCCACAGCGATTCATCCGGGAACGGCAAGCGGACGCTGGCTGCAAATTTCTTGCCGTCGATTACGACGGCGGCCTTTTCCGGTCTGCTGGCAAGGAACGCCTTCAACGCAGGTAGCTCGGCCGACGGTACAAAGATGCTATATGAATCGCCGCGTTTGCGAGTGGTAGCGTCTGTAAGGTGCGGCCAACGCCGCGGCCAGACGATGGATCGGGCGGGGGCATATTCGTAGGGCCAGACCATGACTTCAACGCTATCCGGCGACCACGCCCGTGCGTTTGAAGCTTGGAAGTTTCGGAGCTTATCGAAGGCGCCTGTTATAGCCTTCGGCAATTTCTCCCGCACCGACTTATCGGCCAGCGACCCATAAACCGAAATGTAAAACGGCTTGTTGTTACCGTAGACGAGTAATCGGTTATCTGGCTGATCGGTGGCACTCGCTGCACGATAGCCGCCGGCGAGCGCCGCTAACTCAGGATTTTCAAAGGCCCGCAACAAATCGGCTTGTTGGGCCTGATCCAGCTTGGTCGATCCTAAACCGTCTTTAGTTCGAAATATTACGGTCCCATCGCTGTAGAGCGCAAATGTCGGCGAATCAGAACCGATCACCATCAGCCACGGATCGGACGTCAACATAACGATCAATGGGTATGGAGTTGTGGAGGCTCGTGCAGCAGCAAGCGCTACCGGCCGATCGAAGAAAGCTGTCTGAGTTTGGTCGGCCTTCACAAGGGTAGTGTCTTGCGAAACTGCCGGCGCACTGCAATCCGCTAAGAATAAGAGAGCCATTGATAGGGCCATAACATTGAGTGATCTGCGGTTCATCGGAGTAAGATGAACGAACTGCCGTTTCCGGGCAAGCTGCTGGGATGGATGAACGACGGCCTTTGGGGCGTTTAGCTGCCGGTCGTTCGCGACGGATAGCGTCGCTTCAGACCGAGCATCAGCATAAGTCCTGAAGTAGCGAAGCTACCAAAGCCCATCAGAGCTAAATCCGGCCGCCCCATCAATACAGCCGCCGCGAACAAGATCCAAACCAGACGGTTTACGATGAGAAGCCGGTGGTCGCCGTAGGCCGATGAAAAAAGGTGCTCAAATAAGCCGCTTTTCTTCAAACTCTTCGCTGTCGAACTATTAAATTTCTCGATCGCTCTTCGGGTTGGCGTATCGAGCAGCGCGACGACGAACATCGCTCCCGCTAATGCGAGCAACGCCCCCGTCACTGGAGCGATTGTGGGACCGATCGATGCTGGAAACAGCATGCTAGGACCAGCACGATCGCGCCAATCCAAGAACCGGAAAGCGCAGGCCAGAAGAATGCGTCCGTCCAGCGGTCGATCATGGTAGCTCGCTACAGTGAAGCTGCCTGTTTGCCAATGTCCGCAATTGGGGGCGATAGCCGACAGTCTGCTTTTATGAGTCTATGGCCTAGCTGCTACTGCTTTCGTCGAGTGCGGCCGCGATCATCGCCGCGAGCGCTTCCTCGGCGCGTTCGCGCGTGCCAGCTTCCTTCGACTGCAATTCCTGTCGAATCCAGTCCGGTGTCCGAGCAATGATGGCGGCAACTCTCGCCTGAAGTGTTTCGCTCATGCTGTGCTATGACGACGTATCGCCTGTCGCGGCAAGTGCGAACGCTCGCCTCCCGCGCCGTTGCCAGAGCGCCAGAGCTTCATCACGGCCTTCGCTGCGCAGCGTCGCGGCGGCCTCGATCATGATGCCGAACAGTACCGCCCGATCATCGTCGGTCAGTTCGACCAGTTCCGCTTTCACCACCAGGCCGCCAAGCTCGATCAGACGGCGCGTGCGCTCGCGGCGTTTCACGACCCAAGCTCGCTTGTCGTCACGCGCGGTCCTAGCCTGTAGGCGATAGCGCGCCGCCGTCACCCGCCGCGACGCGCTGTCGATTGCCGTCAGCGCCGCTACGAGGTGCGGCTGCGCGCTGAAAGAAGGCCGCGCCGCGCTTGCGCCAGCCCTCCTTCGTCGCAGCATCCTTGGTGTCAGCTACGCTCAGCAACGCGCCGGCCAGTTGCTCGATCGGCAGCGCGTCTGCGCCACTGGCGATCAAGAGCTCGCCCAGCTGGCGGAGCTTCTGCTCGCGAAGCCGCCGAGCCTTGTCGTTGAGAGCCTTTAGCTCGGAGTCGTAGTCACGGGGTTTGCGCATCGCTCAATCCTCATTTGCGTAATGAGGATCGACCAGTTATCGCTGTTATCGATCAGCGACAACGCCCTGAAACTTCATGGGATTACGCAATCCCGACAAAGATGAATTCTTTGGAGGGCGCGCTTATACGTCGTGCCGACGTTGCTCGTGTAGTGTAAGTGGATTGCCGCCATGGCGATCTACCATTTCTCCGCCAAGATTATCTCCCGCGCCAACGGATCGTCGGCGTTGGCCTCCGCTGCCTATCGCTCCGCCTCCCGCCTCCATGACGAGCGGCTCGATCGCCACCACGACTTCTCGAACAAGTCGGGCGTCGCCCATTCCGAAGTGCTGCTGCCGGATGGCGCGCCCGAACATCTCGCCGATCGCGAGAAGCTCTGGAATGCGGTCGAGGCGGCCGAGCTGCGCAAGGACGCGCAGCTATCGCGGGAGGTGGAGTTCGCTATCCCGCGTGAGCTGGACCAGGCCGAAGGCATCCGATTGGCGCGCGACTTCGTAGAACAGGAGTTCGTCGCGCGGGGAATGACCGCTGATCTCAATGTGCACTGGGATATCGGCGCCGATGGCGAGCCCAAGCCGCACGCGCATGTGATGCTCACTCTGCGTGACGTCGACGAGAACGGCTTCGGCAAGAAGAACCGCGACTGGAACCGCACCGATCTTCTGGAGAAATGGCGCGAGCGCTGGGCCGAGCACGTCAACGCGCGGCTGGCTGAACTCGACATCGATGCACGCGTAGACCACCGCTCCCTAGACGCGCAGGGCATCGACCTTGAGCCCCAGCACAAGATCGGCCCGGCCGCTGCCCGGATGGCGGAACAGGGGCTCGCTTCCGAACGGCTGGAAGAGCACCATGCCATTGCCCGCGCCAATGGCGAGAAGCTGCTGGCGAATCCGGCGCTGGCGCTCGAAGCGATCACCCGCACCCAGGCGACCTTCACCACACGCGACCTGGCGATGTTCGTGCACCGGCATAGCGAGGGGAAGGACCAGTTCGACCGCGTGATGGCTGCGGTCCGCGCGTCGCCGGAATTGGTCACGCTCGGCAAGGATGGGCGGGGTCCGGACCGTTTCACCAGCCGCGACATGATCGAGGTTGAGAAGCGGCTCGAGCGCGCCACCGTCCGACTGGAAGTGAGCCGGCGGCACGGCATGGACGAGCAGCATCGCAAGCTCGCGCTGGCGCGCGCGGAGATGCGCGGACTGCTCCTATCGAGCGAGCAGCGCAGTGCCTTCGACCACGTGACAAAGGGCCGGGGGCTGGGCGTAGTGGTTGGCTATGCCGGTACTGGCAAATCGGCGATGCTCGGCGTCGCGCGTGAAGCGTGGGAGAGCGCCGGCTATTCTGTCCACGGCGTAGCGCTGTCCGGCATTGCCGCCGAGAACCTGGAAAGCGGCTCAGGCATAGCCTCACGCACTATCGCCAGCATGGAGCATCAATGGGCCGATGGCCGTGAATTACTGACCAACCGCGATGTGCTGGTGATCGACGAGGCCGGGATGATCGGCACGCGCCAGATGGAGCGCGTTCTTACCGAAGCCGAAAAGCGTGGCGCCAAGGTCGTGCTGGTCGGCGATCCCGAACAACTCCAGGCGATCGAGGCTGGCGCGGCTTTTCGCGCGACCGCGGAGCGGCATGGGAGTATCGAGATCACCGAGATTCGCCGCCAGCGCGAGGATTGGCAGCGCGATGCCACACGCTATCTGGCAACGGAGCGGACCGCGGAAGCGCTCAGCGCCTATAGCAGACACGACCGCATCCATGATGCCGAGACGCGCGCGGATGCACGCGCTGACCTGATTGAGCGCTGGGACCGCGATCGTCACGCCAAGCCAAGTGCTTCGCGGCTCATCCTCACCCACACGAATGACGAGGTGCGCGAACTCAATCTCGGCGCGCGCGATCGGCTGCGCGCTGGCGGCGAGCTGGGCGTGGACGCGATGATCATGACCGAGCGAGGGGTACGCGAGTTTGCGCCTGGCGACCGGATCATGTTCCTGCGTAACGAACGCAGTCTTGGCGTGAAGAACGGCTCGCTCGGGCAAGTGCAGTCAGTCACCCAGGCACGCATGGCAGTGCTGCTGGACGACGGGCGCTCGATCGCGTTTGATGTGAAGGACTATGCGAACCTCGATCACGGCTATGCCGCAACGGTTCACAAGGCACAGGGTGTGACGGTCGAACGTGTGCATGTGCTGGCCACACCAGGGCTCGACCGGCACGCTGCCTATGTCGCGTTGTCTCGTCACCGCGACAGCGTTGATCTCCATTATGGCCGCGATGATTTCGCAGATCGGCAAGCTCTGACCAGGGCGCTGTCACGGGAACGCGGGAAGGACATGGCCGCGGATTATCCGGCGCCCGAGCGGGCGCAGGTGCCGCAGCCGGGGCATAACCGCTTTGCTGGCCTGAAGCTTCGCGTCACGCCGGATGTGCCGGAACTGTCTCCGTTCGAGCGAGCAGTGGTGCGCGTGGCCCGTTCGGCAGCCGATATTCTGCGCGTCCGAACCGAAGGCTCTGCGGAACTTCCACATCAGCGTGCCGCACTCGACAAGGCTGTTGCTGAAATGGAGGGGCTACGTCCTGGGGTTAAGCGCGACCTGCAGAGCGTGTTCAATGCCGATCGCACGACGATCGATGAAGCGGCGAACGGGCGGCCGAAAAGGGCGATCCGGGCGATGGCTTTGGAAGCCGAGATGCGGGCCGATCCAGCCAAACGTGCCGACCAGTTTGTCGCGCGCTGGGATAAGCTGCAGAAGCAGTCCCAGCGCGCCTATGTGGCTGGCGACGTCACGGTCCAAGAGGCGATCCGGAACGAGATGGCGGGCATGGCGAAGAGCCTCGAACGAGACCCGCAGATGGAGTCGATCCTCTCAGCCCGCAAAGCGCAGCTCGGAATTACGATCGACACCGGCCGCCGGCTAGGAGCGGAGTTGGCGTTCAATCACGGGATCGACTTCGGAAGAGGACGCGGGCTTGGACGCTGAAGCGTGTCGCTTTTCGCCTCAACAGCGGTCATTTGACTTGCTTGCTGGCGATCCCGAAAGCGTCGCGCGTTCGCCGCGCTAAGAGGATTGCAGCGATCCGAACAGGTCGCGAATTCCGTCCTCACCGGCGCGCATCCCTCTCCCCTCGGCGCGTCCGTGCTGCTATGCGCGGTCCAGAAGAGGGGTGACCGGGGGGCACGCGTGATCAATTACGCAGCGCAGATCTATGCGCTCGACGATGACGATCTAGAACGCCTGATCGACGATTGGGTCGCGTCGATGCGGTCGCGCTATCCCGACAGCGACCGCTTCTCCGGTCCGGGCGACATGGGCCGCGACGTCGTCGGCTATCACAGCACCGCGCGGTTCGATGGCACCTGGGATAATTATCAGTGCAAGCAGCTGCGCAATCCACTCGGCGAACCTGCCATGCTCCGCGAGCTCGCCAAGATTTTCTTCCACAGCGCCGCTGGCCATTTCCCGCCGCCCGATCATTTCATCTTCGTCGCACCGCGCGGCGCGGTCCGCACGGTCCGGGCTCTCATCGCGACCCCGAGCACGATTGCGCCCAGGCTCATCGAACAGTGGGACACATGGTGCGCCGCGCATCTGGTCGAGAATGAACATCATCCTTTGTCGCCCTCGATCCGCCAGATCATTGACGCCTTCGCCTTCGAGAAGGTCTCGCTCCTGGAAGCCGGCAAGCTGGTGCGCACCGAGGCGATGAAGCCCGTCCTCGTCAGCTGGTTCTCAGCCGATCCCGGCGACGCGCCGGTCGGTGAAGCACCCGACCAGATGCAGGCCGAGGAGGCCGCTTATGTGGCGCAGCTCTTCGCTGCCTATAAGGAACGCGGTGCGCCGGACTTCGCGAGCGGCGAGGAGGCCTTGGAGCATGGCGAGTTCGGCAAGCATTTTCGTGTCCAGCGCGACCGCTTCTTCGATGCCGCAGCGTTCAAGCGCTACTACCGAGACAGCACCGAGCCGGCCGTGCTCGCCACCTTTGAGAAGGACATCTTCCACGGCGTCTATGATACGCATGGCCTCAACCATGCAGACACGATGGCCAAGATCGCGGCAGTTATGATCGAAGCCAAGAATGTCGAGGTGTCAGGGGTTTTGCAGCGTTATGCCCGGGTGCCCGTCAAACAGGGCGTGTGCCATCATTTCGCCAATGACGGAAAGCTCCCATGGTTGAAATGACAGCGGCACCGCTCAGCGAGGACGTACTGCTCTTCAACAGCCCGCTCGAAACCGGTCTGCGTACACTGGTCGTGCTTGACGCGTTGCATCCCCGAACTTGTTCGATGAGCGAGCTGACCTGGTTCGATCATCTGGTCGTCCATACCGCTGATATCGAGGGACCGGACAGCCTCCATCCCGATCTACCATCGCGCGGCGGCGAACTGCTGGTCCGCCGCCATCTCGTCGACCAGGGCATCCAGCTTCTCCTCCATGCGGATCTCGTCACAGTCATCGAAGGGGATGACGGCGTTCGCTATGCCGCCGGTGACGAATCGCCCTCCTTCGTCGACCTGCTCGAAACCCCATATGCGCGCGCCCTGAAACTGCGCGCCCAATGGCTGGCAGGCCGCTTCAAGGATCTGGCCGAAGATGTAGTCCGGTCGATCGTCCATGACCGTCTGGGCCGTTGGACCCTTGAATTTCAAGGTGCTGAAACTTTGCACGAGCCTTCGGCATGAACGGGCGGATCATCCTGCGCCATCTTGCCTTTGTTGGCGAGGGCCGGCCGGTGGCGATGCTCCGCTTCGACGATGGCGTGAACGTCGTTTATGGCGCCTCCAACACCGGCAAGTCGTTCACGCTCGCGGCCCTGAAATTTATGCTCGGCAGCTCGACCCCGCCGAGCGCCAACGAGCATATGGACGGCTATGAGGCCGCGCTCCTTGGTCTCGAGCTCGCCAGCTCCGGCGCAAAGACCCTGTACCGCGCAATTAAGGGCGGCGCGTTTCGGCTCTATGACGGCCTGCATAGCGAGGTACCCGACGACGCGACCTCCCAAATCCTGGTTGCCGAACATGTCGCGAACCGGACCGACACCCTGTCCTATCTAATCCTCGCTCATCTCAATATCGACGGTCGCAAGATCGTCCGGAATGAGAATGGCGAGCAGAATAATTTCACGCTGCGCAATTTCGACCCCTTCATCTTCGTCGATGAAAGCGCGATCATCGAGCAGCGTAGCCCCATCCTGTCCGGGCAGCGCGATAGCGCCACCTATGAGAAGAATGCCTTCCGGCTGGTGCTGACCGGACGTGACGATTCCGCCGTCGTCCCCGTGATCCCGTCGAAGATCCGCAAAGCCCGCCAAGCCGGTCAGAAGGAGCTGATCGAGCAGTGGATCGCCGATATCGACAAGCAGATCGATGCGGTCGGCAAGGATCGCGAACAGCTGACCGATCAGTCCAAGCAGCTTGAGGCAAGCCTGAACACAGTCCAGAGCGACCTAGCCCTGCGCCAACAGCGCATAGACGCCGCCACCCGCGAACGCAGGCTGGCGATCGATCAGCGCGACAAGACCTCGGCGCAAGCACGAGAGGTTGAACTCACCCTGGCGCGCTTCGCGCGGCTGATGGAAATTTACGAATCCGACGTCGAACGGCTCGATGCGCTCGAACAAGGGGGGCATCTGCTCCTAGCCCGCCTCGACCGACCTTGCCCACTCTGCGGCGCGGAAGCGGCGCATCATCATCATGATGGCAAGCGCGACGTCGAGCGCGCCAAAGCCACGGCGCGCGCCGAAGTTGCCCGCATCGATCGCGAACGTCAGGATTTGACCAGCACCATCAAGCTGCTCGAACAGGATGGCATTCGCCACGCAGACGGCCTCCAGCGTGTCGCCCGACGGATCGCCGCGGCCGACCGTTTGCTGGCAGCCCTCAGGCCCGAAGAAGCCCATCTGCGATCGAGTTATCAGGAGCGGTTGGAAAAGCGCGATGAGGTCCGCGAAAATCTGAAATTATACGAAGATCGCGACCGCCTCGCGGTCCAACTCTCCCAGATCTCAAGCGCGCCGGCGCCGGCCAAGCTCAATCTGACGATGGGCATTGATGGACCGACGGGCCACGAATTTTCGGTGAAGGTGGCCGAAGTCCTGAAAGCCTGGGGCTTTCCAGGCGAACCGACCGTCTCATTCGATTCGCAGAGCCAGGATATCTGGCTGGATGGCAAGGAGCGCCGCGCCAATGGCAAGGGCGTCCGAGCCGTCCTGCATTCGGCGTTCAAGGTCGCCACATTGCTCTTTTGCCAGGATAGGGGCCTTC
The DNA here is from genome assembly GCF_058807215.1 of Sphingomonas sp. GW821-FHT12D09. Taxonomy (NCBI): domain Bacteria; kingdom Pseudomonadati; phylum Pseudomonadota; class Alphaproteobacteria; order Sphingomonadales; family Sphingomonadaceae; genus Sphingomonas; species Sphingomonas sp. GW821-FHT12D09. The sequence goes on from NZ_JBXAQL010000003.1 coordinate 677,304, forward strand.
CTCATCCCGGCATCCTGATCCTCGACACACCGCTTCTAACCTATCGCGAGCCGATCAAAGTGCCGCGTTATGGCGAGTTGGCCGCCGATGAAAAGGCACTTGCCGCGACGCCTTTGCACGAGGGCTTTTATCGCCACCTCGCCAGCCTCGCCGATCGAGCGCAATTCATCATTCTGGAGAATAGCGATCCGCCGGGTGCGCTGATTCCGTCGATCACGACGCATCTCTTCACCGGCGATCCAAATGACGGTCGTATGGGCTTCTTCCCTCCGCCTCCACCGCCTCCGGGCCAAGCCGTGAGCGGTGAGGAGCAGTCCTAGCCAGACGTCTTTGGGCCCTATGGCGCCCAGCATACATCGCAAAGCCTGTGTCTATCCATCACCGCCCATGATGGTGGAGTGAATTGATCGGCAAGGTCGGCATGGCGAGGTTGGACATCTAGCTGCTCGACTTGAATGAAGGTCGCCCACCGGGCGAGCCGATGCTGTGCTCGAACATCGCAGGCGTCGGCGGTGCAGTTAGGGTTAAACTCAGCCCGAACGTCTGCTTCTCCGGTTCTCGGAACTGGACCGGACAGACAGAAGCCGGCGCATTAGCGCACCTCGCGGCCTTCTTCATCTGAATGGCCGGAATTGGGCCGCTAGCGGTCAGGCAGGTTTCGGTCGAAGCGGAATGCAAAGCGGACGCTCGAACAAAAGACTGGCGGTGCCGCCAAGACCCTCACGCGGTCACTCGTTGCCCAATCGCCCCCGCCCAAAATCAGTTCGTTCATGCCGCCTAGTCAGTGCAATCCCGAGCAGCGAGCCACGACGATCCCGCTCAGTTTATGATATTGATGCCAGCCTGTCCGAGAAACGGACTCGGCGGGTTGTTCCATCGGTCGCGCTCGGCGACATACATCAGGAGGCGTTCGGCTCGAGTGATAGCGACGTAAAACTGCCGCTTCTCCGCCGCGATGTCGGTGGTGTTGTAATACGGGAACGATCCCGTGCGCATTCCGATAATGCAGACCGCTGCATATTCGCGCCCCTTGGCGCCATGTATCGTGGAAAGGCGAAGTGCCTTTGTAGGGCTGGCGAAGAGTCCCAGATGCTCGATGGAAAGGTTGGCGACGTCCACTTTCTGCCGGACCATGTCGGCCTTCATCTCCTGGACGGAGGCATAGAACAGACCGGACTGCTGTGCATCGACGTATCCCGCCTGCCGCAGGATATCACCCGTGGCCTGCGACATGGCGTCCAGCCATCCCAATGCGCCATGGCAGGCCTTGGCGAGGCTGACTGCTTCCCGCTGTAGTCTCACCAGGACCCGCCGACCCTCGAACCCGAACAGTTCAAGACGGGTCTCGCCACTTGCGTCCTGAACCGTGTGGAAGAGGGCGCGCTCGAGCTGCCTCGTCGTGTCGGGTGATGGCTCCACGATGGCGCCGCAGAGCTGCTCCGCCAGTTGGGCGAAGAGTCGAGACCGCTTGTAAGGGCGCGCGCCCGGGCCAACGATCGGGGTGCCAAAGTCCCGCAAGAGCTTGGCGAGTGCGATCAGCGAATACCAGTCCTTGGCGAGGATGACGGATTCCCCAAGCGGTATCCCGCTCGCCTCCAGCGTCGGAAGAAACTGTTCCGTAACCGCCTCGAAGGCCGTGCCACCCGCGACAAGCACTGGCTCCAGCGGGCAGTGGCGAGCTGGGCCGGCGGCGGTCATCGGTGGTACGCGCGGCAGCAGTCGTTCCCCATGGGCCACGATCCGCTGACTCGAACGGAAATTGAGAGAAAGGCTCAGGTCCGTGCGTGCGCCAATGTGCACGCCAAATGGCGCCACGAGTTCGGGTCTGGCGCCGGTGAAACCGTAGATCGACTGCGAGAGGTCGCCCACGGCGAAGAACTTGGACCGCCTCGTCGCGTGTAACAGCTTGAGAATCTCGACCTGCAGTTCGGTCGTGTCCTGGAACTCATCGACGAGAAACCAAGGGTGGCGGGCGCACAGCGAGCGCGCGATCTGAGGGTAGTCGCGCAGAAGCAAAAAGGCGCCGTGGACGATCTGGCCGAAATCGATGTAGCCGAGCTTGGCGCAGCGATCCCAGAAGTGCGGTGCCGCGCGACAAACGGCCTCGTTCCTCGCCGCCATTCCGATAATGTTCCCGGTCGCGTCGACGCTCAGGCTCTCGAAAGCCTCCAAGTCCGACTGTTGGAGGTGATGGAAGTTCACCTGTGCGGCCGCATGCTCGCAAATGGGCTCGAAATCGGAATTGTCCCGCGTCAGGACCTTACGCGCGCCCCCAAGTTCGGGCCGCAGCCAGGCAAACGGTCTCAGGATCGAGTGCAGACAGAACGAGTGGATCGTGGAGACATGAATGTGGGCCTCGTCACCCGCCTGCAGCTGTTCGCCCGCGCGCTGCTCAATCTCCTGCACGGCCGTGTTAGTGTAAGTGATGCAGCAGATCGACTTCGGCGACCCTCGCACCTCCTCGATCTCGGCGACCAGCTTCGCGATCAGCGTGCGGGTCTTGCCGCTGCCGGGGCAGGCGGTGAGCAGCAGGTTACCGGTCCAAACGACGGCATCGCGCTGCTCATCCGTGAGCAGGCTCACCATAGCCGTAGCCAGTTCACCGCCTGCTCGATGTAAGGCGGCAGTCGGGTAGCCTGATCGACATGCCGTGCGGCCGCCTGGGCGAATCGGGCTTTACCGAACCTGATCGCGGTTCTGAGCACCTTCCTCTTCAGTTCCTCGTTGACGCCGAATGTCACCGCGGTCTCCAGGTTGGCCTTGATCCTCGGAGCACCGACGTCGGCGGCTGCGGCGGCCAGCATGGCGGCATTGCCGTCCAGCGTGATCTCCCGCTCGAAGGTCGTTGCACCCACGAAAGCACGGACGAAGTCGTTCTGGAGTGCCGCAAGGTCTTCCGGCGGAGGGACGTCGTCCTCGGGTTCAGTGGTACCCGGAGCACGGTCGGCATCGGCGACGATCGCGCACCGCTTCGGCATGCAGTCGGCTGCGAACATCCGCGCGAACGGACCGAAATGAGTGCCGTGTATCGACACGACCGAGATACCCTCGCGCTCCAGGTCAACGCCCATCACCCGCTTCACCAATGGTGGGATGAGAAGGAGCTCAGCCGGCCCCTCGACCAGCATCACGCGCCGCGCGAACAGCAGGTTTGACTTCGTCGCATCGAGGTATCGTTCGAGGTCCTGGCGGTCGTTGGGGGTAAGGCCGGTCGCCCGCCCGGGGACGGCGGCGACCGCGATGCCGCTCGGCTGCTGCGAGAGCACGGTGAACGATGAGAGCGGCGCGCCGGCGGTTACCTGGGTGCTGTGGGTCGTGGCGATCACCTGGAACGGGAGCTGCCGCATCGCGTCCATAAGGGTCGCCTGGAGCTGGGGGTGCAGGTGCGCCTCCGGTTCCTCGATCAAGATGAGCTCGCCGGCGGCATCGCCCCCCGCGGCGCGTTTCCTGAACTGCTCGATCAGCATCGCGATGAAAAGGATGTTGTTTAGCCCGAGGCCATTTCGGCGGGGTTCGACGTTCTGCGCGAGCGCCCCCGACAACAGGACGATCAGGTTCCGCATGATCGAGGCGAACGTCGGGGCGGACAGCCCAAGGCCGACGTCAAGAAAGAATGCCGGACCGGTGATATCTTTAAGAGCGTTGTCCACCGAACTCGCCAAGTCCTTGATCGAGGGCGAGGCCTCGATCTGCGCGTTCACTGCCTTTACGGCATCCACGATCGCCGCCTGCTCGGTCGGCTCCACCTCGCTCGCCTCGATCAGCTTCATCAGCGGCGAGCGACGGAACTGCTGCAGGTCGGCCTCGACATCCCGTAATGCGGGCAAGAAGACGACCAGGTAGGACTGCAGGATCTGCAGGCCAACGGATGTCGCGCCGAGATCAGCGTTCTCGTGGGACCAATCGACAGTGGCGATGTCAATGACCGGATTGCCACCGCCAAACAGTTCCCAGCCGAAGTCGTCGAGTGTCAGCGCCCGATCCAGCTCGTCCGCCGCGATGGCCTCGCGGATGAGGCGCTTCGGTCGGAACCGGTAGAAGAGCCGGGCACGATCGGGACCGATCTGCGTCCCATGCAGTAGGGCCTCCTCGTTCTCGTTGCCCTCGAAACCGGTGAACTCGACTGCGACGAGCACCTGGAACGGCTTAGTCTGATCGACCGTGCAGTGCACGTCCTCCTTGCTCAACGCGCGGAAGGCCGAGGACAGCGTAACGTCGAGACAGAGCCGTATGCCGTGGATGAGCGTCGATTTACCTGTGTTGTTCTCTCCGATGACGACGGTCGCCGCCTCGGTGATGGGGACGTCCAGCGACTGGATCGCGCGCAGGTTCTTGATGACGAGTCTGCTCAGCCTCAACTTTCATCCCCTTCGCGCTTCTCGGGCGGGTGCGTATCCGCTGCATCGCTGGCTGGGGTACGGTTGGCGTGCCGTTCCATATCAGCCCTGCACCTCGATCGCGCTTATGCCGTTCGACGCTGGCGAAACCACGATCTTGACCGCGATGCGCTCCTTCACATCCTCGATGTGGCTGATCACGCCGACCCGCCGCCCCGTCGCGTGGAGCTGCTCGAGCACGCCAATGGCTTGGCCGAGACTGGCGCTGTCGAGGGCGCCGAACCCCTCGTCGATGAAGAGGCTTTCGACCCGCAGCCCCTGACCGGTCGACATCTCGGAAAGCCCGAGCGCCAACGCGAGGCTGACAAGGAATCGCTCTCCGCCCGACAGGTTCGTCAGACCGCGGACCTCACCGGCCATGTCGTGGTCGACGACCTGCACGATCATCTCGCCGCCCGGCGCGCGCTCGAGGGAATAGCGCGGCTTGAGCTCGCCGAGGCGCGCGTTCGCGTGGAGCAGCAGCCGCTCGAGCGTCAGGCCCTGCGCGTAGCGCCGGAACTTGTTGCCCGTCGCGTCGCCGATCAGCACGTCCAGCTGGAACCAGGGTTGCGCCGCGGTTCGCTCCTGTTCGAGCGTCGCGCGTAGCGCCGCCGTCGCCTCGCGCGCTCGGTCGTCCTGGCGGATGACCATCTCCGCCTCGCTCAGCGTCGTGCGAGCCGCTGCCTCAGCGGCGGTGGCTTCGAGCAGAGCGGCTTCCATCTCCTCGACCGACAAGGCCGGCGCATCCGTAGCCTGATGCGCATCCCGGTCCCCGACACGCGAGCGCAGTTCCGTCTCGGCGACCACGACCGCCCGGTCGACCTCGGCCAGCGCTCGCGCCTCAGCCTCGAGCGCCGCTTCGCCGGTGGCCGCCACCTCGGCGACTACCTCGACGTCCACCGCTTTTGACGTGAGCTCGCGTTCCAGCATTGCCCGGCGCGTGGCCGCGTGCACCCGCTCGATCTCGAGCGATGCCACGGCCTGCTCGTGCCTCGCCTTGGCGGCTACCGCCGCCGAACGCGCATCGGTCGAAGCGAGGCGCGTCGCCTCGCGGATTGACCTGGCCACCTCGACGGCTGTTCCCAACCGGTTCGCGACATCGGCGGCCGCCTGCCCATCAAGCAGTGTCGCCCGGTCAGCAGCCAGCCGGTCCCGCTCTTCACGGCACGACGTCTCGGCACCGGTGGCCCCCTCAAGCCGCGACGTGTTCCTCCCGTGCTCTACCTCCGCGTCGTTGGCGACCTTGGTCAGGCCCGGCAGGTCAGCGTCGATCCCGGCCATCCTCTGCGACCGCGACCCCCATTCCTCAACGAGCTGGTCCAGCGCCGTGACGGCCGAGCGCTCCTCCCGCCAGTCGAAGTGAATGCCGAGGGCGGCGTCGAGCTCCGCGACGAGGGTGTCACGGCGTCGCGTCGCCACGTTCATCCGTTCAACGGCGAGCGCGCGCTCGGAATCCAAGTTCCGGACGGCCTGATCTGCCGCGCGCTCGATGTCGATCGCCTTGGTGAACGCGGACCGGGCCGCTTCCAAAGCCGACGCGGCCAGTCGTTCGGCATCTCGCGCGGCCGACGTCCGACGGCGCTCGCCGTCGACCCGCTGCAGCCGGGCCGCGACCTCCGCCCGGATTGCTGCCGCATCGCCTGCCTGAAGGCCGACGGGTTCCAGGACCGCCGCCAACGCAATTGACGCACCTTCACGGCGCTCGATGGCCTGGGCGAGACCGGTCGCGCCCCTGTCGATGCGCACTGATGCCGCGTCACTACGCTCGCGGTCCTGCTGGATGCGATCCGAGAGAACTGCGCGCTCCCGTTCGAGCGTCGCAATCTCCGCGGCCAGGTCGGCCACGCGCTCCGCGTCGGCGGCGGCGCGGCCGTCGAGCAGGCCGGCCAATGTGGCCACGGCATGGTCGGTGCCGCCGCAGACAGGGCAAGGTTCGCCGGGCACCAAGGCGACGCGGAGCTGCGCGGCCGCATCGCCAGACGCGGCTGCCGAGAGCGCGCCGGCCCGCAACGCCTCCTCATGACGAGCAACGAGCGTTGGCAGCGCAGCGTCGGTCTCGATGCGGTGCGCCTCGGCTGCGGCTACCTGGCGTGCGAGCCGCTCCACCTCGGCGCGATCGGTCGCCATCGACCCATCAAGCCGTGCGGCGTCACTGTCGGAGCGCTCGAACGCGAGCAAACACGGCTCGATGGCGACAAGCCGGTCACGCTCGAGCTCGCAGGATGCAGCGGCTTCAGACGTTGGCACGGCACCGCGGGCAGTCTCGCATTCACGCTCGGCGGACTCGAGGGCGCGGCGCGCCTCTCCCACGGTCGTCACCGCGTCTGACAAGTAGGTGTGTGCCGCGGCCCGCCTCGTTGCCAAGCCGTCGAGAGCGGCCTGCATCTCGGCCACGCCGGTCGCAACCTCCGCGTGCTCGGCGAGATCCGCGGCGAGGTCGTCGCGCCGAGCCGAGACCCTTTCGCGAGCCCGGTTGCCGTCTAGCCAGGCTGACAGGCCCGTCCGCTCCTCGGTCAATTCGTGAAGCGTCACGACGGCGACAGCGCGGGCGGCGGCGCTCGCCTCGGCCTCGCCGGCGGCAGCAAGGCGGGCGTTGCCCAGCATTTCGAGCGTCCCGTCCAATTCCACCAGCCGTGCGTCCAGGGCGCGAGCCGCCTCGAGGTCGGGACGCGCCCGCTCGAGCTCTCGAGCCGCCAGCGTGAGGGTCTCGACGGCCAGCGCCTCGGCAGCGGCGGCGGTGATGACGCAGCCGTCGGCCGTCTCGCCATCCTTCCTGAGCGTCTCGTTCCGAAGCACCGTCGACGCGACCTTCGCTTCGGCCTCGTTAAGCCCCTGCCAGGCCGGGACGACCGAGTGCGCAAGCCTACGGGCGGCGAGGCGGACGCGGCGGGGCTCAGCCTCCGCACGGCTCCGGTCCGCCGCGTCGCGGGAGAGTTCGGCTAACCTCACGCGCTCGGTCAGTTCGCCTGCACGCGCGTGCCATCCCCGATCCCGCTCGCGGGCCGTGAGGACGGTTTGCGCGGCGTCGTGATCAGCCTTCGCGCAGGCAAGCCGCTCCTCGGCCTCCGAGCGCTTGATGTCGTCGAGACCGTTCTGCGCACCGATGCGCATCTCGACATCCGCCAGAGCACCGCGCAACACTTCGGCCTTGGCCCGTGCGGCCATGCCGAGACGCGCGTAGAGGTCAGTGCCGGTCAGCTTTTCGAGCAGTTCAGCACGCGTGTTGGAGTCGGCGTCGATAAAGGCGTTGAAGTCGCCCTGCGCCAGCATCACCGCGCGGCCGAACTGCTGTGCAGTCAGCCCGACCTTTTCCTTGATCGCCTGCAAGGTCTCCGTTCGGGTCCCGCCATAGACCTCGCCCGTCTCCAGGTTCGTGAAGGTCTGCACGACCGCCTGCAACGTACCATCCGGCCGAAGTCTCGCACGCTTTACGTACCACCGGGCCCGGTAGCGCCCGCCGTCCAACCCTACGAAGTCGACCTCGGCGAAGCCCTCGCCCGCACGGTGGCGCAGGAGGCCGCGCGCGTCGTCGGCCTGTAGGATCTCGCCGCCTGCAACGCCGATCTGTCCACGCGCCGCCGAGCCGAGGCGGGGGACATGGTTGAACAGCGCCAGGCAGACGGCATCGAGCAGCGTCGACTTGCCGGCGCCGGTAGGCCCGGTGATCGCGAAGATGCCCGCCGACGCGAGCGGTTCGGCCTCGAAGTTGACCTCGAAGTCGCCCGCCAGACTGGTGAGGTTCTGACCCCTAATCGCCAGCACCCTCATGGCAGTGTGTCCGACTGGACCGCGATGACGAGTTCGGCGAATGCCCGTGCGAGCGTAGGGTCAGGCTCGGCGGCGTAGCGTTCGGCGTGCAGCGACGAGAACACCGCATCCGGCTCGAGCGCGTCTAGCGCCTCGCCGCGACCCGATAGGCCCTCGCGCGTGCGGGCCTCGGGATAGACCGACCGTATGCGCGTAAGCCGGATCGGCTTACCCTCGAGCGCCGCGTGGACGCGCGCGGTGACGCCCGCCTGCGGCCGGTCGAGCAGCACGGCGACCTCGACGAACGGCCGCTGTCCCGGTGATGCCGGTTCGCCGAAATCGAAGGCCGCCAGCGCGAGCTCGACCTCCTCCAACGATTGCGCGCCCGCAGGCGGAAACGACACGAACGGTGCCAGCCGGGGGATCTCGATCACCGTCAGGTCGGGGCCATCTCGGCCGAGGTCGACGACCGAGATCGAATGCCGGTAGTCCCGCTCTGCGATCGAGAGCGGCAGCGGCGAACCCGCATACCGGATCAGGGTATCGCCGGCGATCGTCTGGGGCCGGTGGAGGTGGCCCAGCGCCACGTAGGTCGCGCGCGCATCGAACAGGCTGGCAGCCTCCGCCTCCTCGCCGCCGACGACGATCCGGCGCTCGGATTCTATCGACACGTCGCCGCCGGACACGTGAAGATGCCCCGTGAGCACGATCGGCACCCCGTCCGCGATCCCGGCGGCCGCGGTCGTCACCTCCGCGTAGAGCGACGCGAGGTTGCCACGTCCCAGATCCCCAGGTCGGCAATAGGGGATCGCGGCAAGCAGCGCCGCCGGCTGGCCATCACGATCGACGAGCGGGACGAGGAGCTCGTCCATGTCCAGCGCGCCGTCGCATCGAGGAAGCTGACCCACCAGGCGGACCCGTCCCCGACCGAGGAGCGAAGAGGGCAGGTTTATCCGCGCGGCTGAATCGTGGTTGCCACCGACGATGACGACCTGCAGCCGGGGATAGCGGGCCAAGGCGTCGCGCAGGAACGCGTAGAAGCGGGCGGTCGCGGAGACGGGAGGGTTCGCGACGTCGAAGATGTCGCCGGTCACGACCAGCGCGTCGGCCGCCAACTCGCCTAGCTGTTCGATCAGCCATGCGAGGAAGGCGTCATGCTCCTCCTGACGGTCATGACCATGCAGTTCCTGGCCGATGTGCCAATCCGACGTGTGAAGAAGACGCAGAGAAGATTCCAGGTGGGACGACATTGCCAACAGGTTATCGCGTTCAGCGCGAGATCCAAGAGCTGGCTTAGAAACAAGTATACGGACCTTCTTAAGCGCTCGGAATCGACGCGGCTGCTTTTCAAGCACCCAGCCGATCGGCCCAAGGTCCCGCCACCTGAGCGAACGACGGCTTGCGGGACGTTGGATAGGCCTCGCAAACGTCCGATATTGGGGCGCTTAGCGGTCGCAAGCTGCGCCATGTCGGGCCAGAAAATCGCACGTACAGTGGTAGGAGAAGTGGTGGGTCGCTCGTCCTTAGCTTAAGTTTGTTCGAACGGTTTCAATATCTTATGGAGAATTCTAAACTTCCTCCCGCTCGCTATGCATCGAGAGTTCCGCGTTCCTCGATCAGTCACGCGCTTACATGAAGGCACCAGATCAACTCGATCGACGAGCAGGAACTGTCGAATCGCCAGGAAGGCGCTCAATTCGGGCTGGGAAGCACGCAAGCGCACAGCTAACGCGCTGTGGGAACCGATGAGGGACCGATTTTAGCGGATCTTCAGTAAGTTACTGAAAGGCAAAGGAATTTTTTGGTAGATTGGATGCCCCGTGAGGATTCGAACCTCAATTAACGGAGTCAGAGTCCGTAGTCTTACCTTTAGACGACAGGGCATCACGCGACGTCAAAGTCGCAGGCGGGGGGCAATAAGGCGACCAAACCGCGCTGTCAACGCGGGAAAAGGCGGATGCCTTGCTCCGCGCGACGGTCTCCGCTAGCCTCGCTTTCAAGCACCGGCGGCGAAAAGCCGTGACGGAATAGAACATAAGCGAGTGATGTTATGGGGGATGGCACCGCCAATATGCCCCGCGGCCGTGGTCCCGGTAGAGTCCGGAAGCCCGCGGTGCCGCCGGAACGACCGATTCGCGGTCGCTGGCCCGAAGGGCGCCATTATGCGGCGCTCGATCTGGGCACCAATAATTGCCGCCTGCTGATCGCGCGTCCGCAAGAATCGGGCTTTGCCGTGGTCGATGCCTTTTCGCGAATCGTCCGGCTGGGCGAGGGGCTGGCGAGCAGCGGCAAGCTCTCCGATGCCGCGATCGAGCGCACCATCGCCGCGCTGCGGATCTGCGCCGAGAAGCTCAAGCGCCGCCAAGTGATCCTCGCGCGCTCGGTCGCGACCGAAGCTTGCCGCCAGGCGTCGAACGGCTCGGAATTCATCGAGCGCGTCTACCGCGAGACCGGCATCGCGCTCGACATCATCACTGCCGAGGAAGAGGCGCGGCTCGCCGTGCTGGGCTGCCACGCGCTGCTCGAGCCGGGCGACGGCCCGGCCTTGGTGTTCGACATCGGCGGCGGCTCGACCGAATTGGTGCTGGTCGATTCGCGTGGCGAAGTGCCTCGCATCCTCGACTGGCACAGCGCACCCTGGGGTGTCGTCTCGCTAACGGAAGCGTCGGGGCCCGCCGAAAGCGCCGAGGAGCGTGCCGCGCTCTACGCCAGCATGCGCGCGCGCGTCGCCGAGAGCTTCGCGCCGTTCGCCAGGCGGCTGCGCACCCCGCGCGGCACCCGGCGGCTGCTCGGCACGTCGGGCACCGTCACCACGCTCGCCAGCGTGCACCTTGGCTTGGCCGCCTATGACCGCTCGGTGGTCGATGGGTTGATCGTCCCGGCACCGGCGATGCGCGAGGTCAGCCAGCGCATTGCGGGGATGAGCATGGCGGAGCGCAGCCAGGTGCCCTGCATCGGCTCGGAGCGCGCCGACCTGGTCGTGGCAGGCTGCGCTATCCTCGAGACGATTCTCGATCTATGGCCGGCCGAACGGCTGGGCATTGCCGATCGCGGCATCCGCGAGGGCATCTTGCGCCGCCTGATCAACGGGAGAATCTTGTGAGCAGAGGCGGCGGACGCGGCCATACCCGCGTGCTGACGGCGCGAAAGCGCACGCCCCAGTCGACGCGCTGGCTCGAACGCCAGCTCAACGATCCGTACGTCAAGCGCGCCAAGGCCGAGGGCTTTCGCAGCCGCGCGGCCTATAAGCTGACCGAGCTCGACGAGAAGTTCGCCTTTCTGAAGGGCAAGAAGCGCGTGGTCGATCTTGGCATCGCGCCGGGCGGCTGGACCCAGGTGATTCGCCGCAAGCTGCCCAAGGCGGCGGTGGTCGGCATCGATCTGCTGCCCGTCGATCCGATCGACGGCGCGACGATCCTGATGATGGACTTCATGGACGATGCCGCGCCCGGTCGCCTGATCGAGGAGCTGGGCGGCGCCCCCGACCTCATCATCTCGGACATGGCGGCCAACACCGTCGGCCATCCGCAGACCGATGCGCTCAGGACCATGGCCCTGGTCGAGACCGCGCTCGACTTCGCGATCCAGGTGCTCGAGCCCGGCGGCGACTTCGTCTCCAAGGTGTTCGCCGGCGGCGCCGATTCGCAGCTCGTCGCCGAGATGAAGCGCAACTTCGCCACCGTGAAGCACGCCAAGCCCGCCGCCAGCCGCAAGGGCTCGGTGGAATGGTTCGTGGTGGCGCAGGGGTTCAAGGGGCGCAAGGCTGCGGCCGAGGAATGACCGCGTGCCGCATGACGCAGGTCTAGCGCCGCTTCAATTTCGCGGCGCGGTGCTCCAGCTTCAGCAGCAGGGCGGCATATTGCTCCCTGGCGTGTTCCGCCGCCGCTCGGACATTGGTGAAAAGCACCCTCTCGATTTCTTCATCGGCTCCGGTTTCGATCTGCTCGATCGGGGCCGCGCCGAATTTGGCGACGAGAAGCGCCCGGACGCGATGAAGACGGGCGGCGAAGTCCTTCTTCAGCCGTAGATATCGGGGTCCGCCGGTACGCCCCGATATGGACGAATCGCCAAAGCAAAAGGGCCGGAGTCGCCCCGGCCCTTTCGAAATTCCTGCGTGTCCGAGCGAATCAGCCGTCGTAGTCGCCGCCCAGATTCTGGTTGCGCGGCGGCGCGGCGGCGGTGAGGCGGAGCGCCTCGGCCGAAGCTGCGATCGAGCCGACCTCGTCCGGGGCCTCCTCGTCGTCGATCTGCACGCGCTGCAGGCTCGACACGACCGATTCCTCAAGGTGAGTCGGGCGAACCGTCTCCTCGGCGATCTCGCGCAAGGCGACGACCGGGTTCTTGTCGCGATCGCGATCGATGGTCAGATCGGCGCCGCCCGAGATCTGGCGAGCCCGCTGCGCCGCGAACAGCACCAGGTCGAAACGGTTGGGAACCTTGTCGACGCAATCTTCGACAGTGACGCGCGCCATCTGTGCTTCCTTGAAACGGAGTATCCGGGAAAGGCGGCGATCTAGGGTTCGCGCGCGGAAAAGTCAAGAAAATGGGGAGGCGAACCGAATCGCGCGTGGCGCGTTGGGAACGCACTCGCAACGACTCGGAAATCCATGGAAGCGCTCGCCCCCCTTGCCGACGAAGCATCGAACCCGCATCACGTCCCGATGGAGTTCTCCCAGCCGAGCCACGAGGTCGACGGCAACCGGCTGACCTTGCTGCCCGACGGGCCCGAACGGCTGGCGGCGCTGCTCGACCTGCTGGGCTCGGCGAAGCGCACGCTCCGAGTGCTCTATTACATCTATGTCGATGACGAGGCCGGGATCGCGGTGCGCGAGGCGCTGATCGGCGCGGCGAAGCGCGGCGTGAAGGTCAGCCTGATCGTCGATGGCCTGGGCAGCGAGCATGCCCAGAGCCACCGCTTCTTCGATCCGTTGCGCGAGGCGGGTATCGATGTCTGCCGCTTCGTGCCGCGCTGGGGCCGGCGCTATCTGCTGCGCAACCACCAGAAGCTCGCCCTTGCCGATGAGGAACGGGTGATCGTAGGCGGGTTCAACATCGAGGACAGCTATTTCGGCACGATCGCCGAACAGGCCTGGCGCGATCTCGGGCTGCTGATCGAGGGGCCGGCGGCGGGGCGGCTGGTCGGCTATTTCGATGCGCTGTCCAATTGGGCCAAGCGTCCCAAGCCGTCGCTGCGCAAGCTCGCCAGGACCTTGCGCGCCTGGAGCGAGCAGGAAGGGACCACCCGCTGGCTGCTCGGCGGGCCGATGCGCCGATTGTCGCCCTGGGCCAGGGAAGTGAAGCGCGACATGGAGCGATCGAAGTCGATCGACATCATCGCGGCCTATTTCGCCCCCAATCCCGCGATGCTTCGCCGGCTCGACCGGGCCGGCCAGCGCGGCCAGGTGCGGCTGGTGCTGCCGTCCAAGCTCGATCACGGCGCCGCGATCTGGGCGGCGCGCTTCACTTATGCCGGCCTGCTCCGCAAGCGGGTGGAGATCTACGAATACCAGCCGACCAAGATGCACACCAAGCTGTTCCTGCTCGACGATGTGGTGAACATCGGCTCGGCCAATTTCGACATCCGCTCGATGTTCCTCAACCTCGAGCTGATGTTCCGCGTCGAGGATCCGGGCTTCGCCGCCTATGTCCGCGGCTTCGTCGATGGCGAGATCGCGCGTTCGGAGCGGATCACGCCCGAGATCTACAAGGCGCGCACCGGCCCCTGGACGCGGGTGAAGCAGGCGGCGGCCTATTTCGTGATGGCGGTGCTCGATTATAATTTGACGCGGCGGCTCAATTTCACCCCGCGCCGTTCACGCCCCAAGGGCGGCGGCAACCAGGGCTAGGTCCTCGGGATTATTGACTTCCCAGAAGCCGGCCTCGGGCGCCGGCACTTCGACCAAGCGGATCCCCATGCCGTTCTCGAGGAAGCGCAGCTGCTCAAGCCCCTCGGCGCTTTCCAGCGCGCCGGGTGCCCAGCGGGCATAGGCGGCAAGCGCGTCCGGCGTATAGGCATAGAGCCCGATGTGCAGCTTGGGACGGCCGCCATGCGGCAGCACGCGCTTGGAGAAATAGAGCGCATTGCCCGCCCGGTCCGCCACCACGGTCGTCCCGCCGACCCGGCCCGCATTGGCATCGGCGAGCAGCCGCGCCTCGGTCGTCGCATCGCAGGCCATGAAGGGCGTCAGCATCGTCGCCCCGCTCCCGCGCCAGGCGGTGACCAGGGCAGCGATGTCCGATCGCCGGACCAGCGGCGAATCGCCCTGGAGGTTGACGACCAGCCTCGCCGCCGGCCGCAGCGCCGCCACTTCGGCGCAGCGCTCGGTGCCGTTGCGCGCTTCCGCGCTGGTCATCACTGCCGTCCCGCCAAAACCGCGCACAACCTCGGCGATGCGCGCGTCCTCGGTCGCCACCACTACTTCGCCCAGGTCGGCAGCGCGCATCCCCGCTTCCCAGGTCCATTGGACCAGCGGCTTGCCCGCGATCCGCGCGAGCGGCTTGCCGGGGAAGCGCATCGAGGCGAAGCGCGCGGGGATGACGATCAGCACATCTGGCGGCACATCGGACATGCGCCCTTCTTAGGAGTGCGCTTCCGCAAAGGCGATGCGCGGCGTAAGAGATTGGCGACAAGGGGGAATCGGTGGCGACAGGGCCCGATAGTCTGGATGGCGGGCCCGTGCCCACATCCCATGCCGCGCCGGCGCCGCTGCGGCTGGTCGAAGGGCCGCGCCATTTCCTCTTCCTCCAGGGCCTGCCCGGTCCGTTCTTCCGCAGGCTCGGTCGCCAGCTCCGGGCCGAAGGCGCTACCGTATCCCGCATCAATTTCAGCGGCGGAGACTGGTGGGACTGGCCCCGCGGTACCGCCTTTCGCGCCGCCACCGCCGATTTCCCCGCCTGGCTGGAGCGCTTCGTCGCCGCACGCGGGGTGACCGATCTGGTCGTGTTCGGCGATTGCCGGGCCCCCCATGTCGCCGCCCGCGCGCTGGCCGATCGCCGGGGGTTGCGCTTCCACGCGTTCGAGGAGGGCTATCTGCGCCCCGATCATGTCACGCTGGAGCGCGGCGGGGTGAACGGCCATTCGAGCTTGCCGCGCTCGCTGCGTGCGTTGCGCCTGCTCGATGCGCGGATCGAGGCCCCCGCGGAACCGGTGCCGGTGCGCAGCGCCTTCGCGCCGCGCGCGCGGGAGGCGGTGCTCCACCATCTCTTCGCTGCGCTTGGCCGCCCGCTCTTCCCGCACCACCGCAACCATCGCTTCTGGCCTGCCTGGCGCGAGGCGGCGGGCTGGCTCGGTCGACGCCTCCACCGCACGCGCGAGCATCGCGCCAGCCTGGCGGCGCTCGCCAGCCTGGCAGGGCGCCCGACCTTCCTGCTGCCCCTCCAGATCGAAGGCGATTCGCAGCTTGCGGTCCATTCGCCCTTCGCCTCGATCGTCGAGGCGATGGAGCATGTGCTCGAGGCGTTTCGCGACGCGCCGCCCGAGGCGCGGCTGCTCGTCAAGCAGCATCCGCTCGATCCCGGCGTGATCCGCTGGCGTGCGCTGGTCACGCAGGCGGCGCACCGGATCGGGGTGGGCGACAGGGTCGCCTTCATCGAGCGCGGCGACCTGCTGCCGCTGCTGCGCGTCGCGTGCGGGGTGGTGACGGTCAACAGCACCGTCGGCCCGCTCGCATTGGCGCAAGGCGTGCCGGTGCTGGCGCTTGGAGCCGCGATCTACCGGGTGCCGGGGATCACCGCCGAATGCAGCCTCGCCGAATTCTGGCGCGATCCGCCGCTGGTGGACACAGAGAATTTCGCGCTGTTCTGCCGGGTGCTGCGCGCCAAATGCCTGGTCAATGGTGGCTTCCACGGCAAGGAAGCGCTGGCGCTGCTGTTGGAACGCAGCACCGAGCGGCTGTTGGCATGCGGCCGCTGAGCCTCGACATCACCCGGCTGCTGCTCCGCCGCCGCCACGCCACGCCGACGGGGATCGACCGGCTGGAGCTGGCCTATGCCCGCGCACTCCTCGCTCGCCGGGACCGGCCGGTGGCGTTCGAGGCCTGGGTGCCCGGCCTCGGTGCGTGCGGCTATGCGGCACCGGCGCTGGCGAAGCTGCTTCCGCAGATCGAGGCGCGCTGGGCGGCGGGCCAGGCTTCGGGGATCGCGCTTTCCGGCCTGCGCCTGCGCCAGCCCCGTGAAGGCGAAGTCCGCCTGCTCGTCTCGCATCACCATCTCGCCGAGCTGCCTCGTCGCCACCGGCCGGCGGGGAAGACCTGCGTCTATATCCATGACGCGATCCCCGCCGACTTCCCCGAATATGCCCGGCCGGGCGGGGCGCAGAAGCATGAGACACGCCTGCGCAACGCCGCCGCGCTCGCCGATGCGGTCCTGGTCAATTCGCACGCCACCGCCGCGTCGCTCGATCGTTTCCTCGAAAAGCGCCGCCCGCCCGTGCTCGTCGCCCCGCTCGGGGTCGAACCGCGCTTCGCCGGCACCCCGCCCGAAGTCCAGGACCGCCCCTATTTCCTCTGTCTCGGCACGGTCGAGCCCCGGAAGAACCATCTCCTGCTGCTCAACCTTTGGCGCGCACTCGCTGGCGAAGCGGATGCGCCCCGGCTAATCCTGGTCGGCAGGCGCGGCTGGGAGAACGAGAATGTCGTCGACATGCTCGAACGCTGCCGGGCGATCCAGGGCCTGGTGGTCGAAGCCGGCCGGGTCGGCGATGCGCGGCTCGCGCGTCTGGTCGCCGGTGCCCGCGCAGTGCTGATGCCGAGCTTCGCCGAAGGCTTCGGCCTGCCCGTTGCCGAGGCGCTGGCCGCAGGCGTGCCGGTGATCGCCAGCGATCTGCCCGCCTTGCGCGAGACCGGCGGCCATGTGCCCGACTATCTCGATCCGCTCGACGGCCCCGGCTGGCAGCGTGCGATCCGCGATTACGCCGCGTCGGAAAGCCCGCGCCGCGCCGCGCAGCTCAAACGATTGAAGGCCTGGACCCCGCCCGGCTGGGACGCGCATTTCGCCGCGGTCCTCCCGTTCCTGGACACGCTATGATGCGCGCGCTGCTTGCCGCCGCGGATACGCAGGGCGCGGTGATCCGCGCGCTGATCCTGCGCGAGCTGCACACCCGCTTCGGGCGCGAGAATATCGGCTATCTCTGGCTGTTCGCCGAGCCGATGCTGCTCGCCGCCGCCGTCGCCTTGCTCCACGGATCGAGCCATCTGCCGATCAGCGGCGGCGTCAAGCCGATCCCCTTCGCGATCGGCGGCTACGGCCTCTTCATCATGTTCCGATCGGTGATCTCGCGCGCCGAGACGGTGCTCGAAGCCAACCGGCCCTTGCTCCACCACCGCCCGGTCACCTTGTTCGACATGCTCGCCGCGCGCTCGCTGCTCGAACTGGCCAGCACGATCGTTGTACTGGTCACGCTGCTCGGCGCCGCGGCGGCGCTCGGCCTCGCCGATCCGCCGGCCCGGCCCGAGGCGGTGCTGCTCGCGATAGTGCTGATGGCCTGGTTCGCCTTCGCGCTCGGCATGCTGGTAGCCGCCGCCTCGCATGCCGCGCCGCTCATCGGCCGGCTCGTCCATCCCCTGCTCTATCTGTCGATGCCCGCCTCCGGGGCCTTCTTCGCCATGGCCTGGCTGCCCGAAGGCGCGCGTGCCTGGCTCGCCTGGATCCCGCTCGTCCCTGTCTTCGAGCTGCTCAAGATCGGGCAGTTTGCCGGCTTCACTTCGCACTATGCCGATATCGGCTATGTCGTCGGCTGGTGCGGCGCGCTGACCCTGCTCGGGCTGTTCGCGCTCGCCCATCTGCGCGGGCGGCTTGAACTATGAGGCGCTTTTGCCTGAGATGCCGCGCATGAACCGCATGGTCCATCTTTCCCCGGCCGAGGAAGCGGTGCCGCGCGCACGGCCGGCTTGGTGGCGGCGCACTCCCTTTGCTCTGGTGGTGCTGCTGCCGACCCTGCTCGCCGCGCTCTACCTCTTCGCCATCGCCAGCCCGCAATATGCCTCCGAGGCGCAGTTCGTCGTGCGCGGGCTCGAGGCGCAGGGGCCGCGCGTCGGCGGCATGGGCCAGCTCTTCGGCCTGGGCGGCGCGCTCGCGCCGGGCCAGCAGGAGGCGCAGAGCGTCCGCGAGTATCTGCGCTCGCACGATGCCGTGGCGGCCTTGAAGGCCAAGGGCATCGATCTCGCCGCGCTCTATGCCCGGCACGGGATCGACTGGCTGTCGCGCCTGCGCGCGGACAGGCCCCGCGCCGAGACGCTGCTCGACTATTACCGGGCCCATGTCGACGTGACCTACGACCCCGACGACAATATCACCCGCCTCTCGGTCCGCGCCTTCGCCCCCGAGGACTCGCGTCGCGTCGCCGCCGCCTTGCTCCAGCTTGGCGAGGAACGGGTCAACGCCTTCAACGCCCGGCTGTTCGACGCCTCGCTGCGCGCCGCCGATGCGGATGCGCTGGCCGCCGAGCAGGAACTCGGCACGATCGAGCGCCAGCTCTCCGCCTTCCGCCAGGGCAATGGCGATATCGATCCCGCCGCCAGCGGTGCTGCCGGGCAGAAAGCGCTTGCCGACGCCGAGATCGACCTGGGCAAACAGCAGGCGCTGCTCGCCGACATGCGCCGCCAGCTGAGTCCGGCCAGCCCCCAGGTCCGCGCGGTCGCGGGCCGGGTATCCGCGCTCCAGGCGGCGGTCGCGGCGGCACGTGGGCGCATCGCCGGCCAGCCCGGCGCGGTTGCCGCGCGGCTGGGCAATTTCGAGGAGCTGCGCCTGCGCCAGAGCTTCGCCGCCAAGCGCTACGAGGCCGCCCGCGCCCGGCTCGAGGAAGCGCGCGCCCGCGCCGTGAAGGAGCGGCTGTTCATCGTCCCCGTGGTCGAGCCCAACCTTCCCGAAAGGCCAGATCGCCCGACGCCGTGGCGGACCACGCTGCTGATCTTCGCCGGGCTGGTCATCGCCTATGGCATCGGCTGGATGCTGCTCGCCGGGCTACGCGAGCACCAAGCCTGAGACCGCTCCGCTATGGGCCTAGGCGACCTTCGCTTCCTGTCGGCTGGAGTGCCGCGCGATCGCTTCCTCGATATGGTCGTAGAAGGTCAGCCGCCCGCCCTCCAGCACCGCGCCGATGTCGCAATAGTCGCGCAGCGTCTGCATGTCGTGGCTGACCATGACGAGCGTGCCCTGTCGCCGCCGCTCCATCAGCGCGGCATGGCAGCGCGCGCGGAAGCGCTCGTCGCCCGCGGCGATGACTTCGTCGATCAGATAGCAGTCGAACTCCACCGCCAGGCTCGCGGCGAATGCCAGCCGTGCCAGCATGCCCGCCGAATAGGTACGGATCGGCATGAACAGATATTCGCCCAGCTCGGCGAAATCCTCGACAAAGGCCAGCACCTCTCCCACCGGTCGGCGATAGATGCGCGCGATGAAGCGGACATTGTCGGCGCCGCTCAGGCTGGACTGGAAGCTGGAGCCATAGCCGATCGGCCAGGAGACGCGCATGCCGCGTTCGATCCTGCCGGCGCTCGGCTTCTCCACTCCGGCGATGAGGCGCAGCAGCGTCGTCTTGCCCGCGCCATTGTGGCCGCAAATGCCGATCGACTGGCCGGGCAGGATGCGGAAGCTCGCTTCCTCCAGCACGGTCCGCCGCCCGCCGCCGCGCAGCGGATAGGATTTGGCGACGCGATCGAAGCGGATCATCGCGCCACGCTAAACCCATGGAGGTCCTTGCGAAAGTGCGGGCTTCGCAATCGCTTCACCGGCCTGTACGACAGAGCGAGGCTAGGGGGACGCCGCACCATGCGGTTGATGATCGACGGCTATAATCTGGCGCTGCCGCAGGGCACGGGCGTGGCCACCTATGGCTATCAGCTCGCCGATGCCGCGCACGAATTGGGGATCGGCGTCGACGGGCTGTACGGCCTGCGCGCGCCGTTCAATCCGCGCCTGCGCGAGGTCATGTTCTACGAAGCGCTGGGCAATGGCCATGCCACGCGCCGGCCCTTTCCCGGCAGCCCGGCCTGGCTGCGCGAACTTGCCCGGCTGGCCCGTCCGCGGCACACCCGCGCCATTCCGGTCGACGGGCACGTGCTCGCCCGCCAGTTCGCCCACCGGCTGCCGCGCTTCGATGCGCTGCACAGCGCGCCCGATCTGTTCGATCTCGCCGCCCGCAACTTCAAGCGCACCGGCCTGTTCACCCGGGCGGTCATCCCCGGCGGCGCCCCCGACGTCATGCACTGGACCTACCCCTTGCCGGTGCGCATGCCGGGCGTGGCCAATCTCTACACGCTGCACGATCTGGTGCCCTTGAAGCTCCCCTTCGCCACCGCCGACAACAAGCGCTTCTATTCCCGGCTGGTCGGCAAGGTGGTGGCGACCGCCGACCGTATCGTCACTGTCTCCGAGGCGAGCCGGGCCGACATCCTCCAGCTGTTCCCCGAAGCCGAGCCCAGGCTGGTCAACACCTGGCAGGCCGTCCGCCTGCCAGAGGGCGCGGCCGAGGAGCCCGAGCAGGACGTCGCCCGCGCGGTGCAGAGCATCTTCGGGCTCGATTGGCGCGGCTATTTCCTGTTCTTCGGCGCGATCGAGCCCAAGAAGAACCTTGCCCGGCTGATCGAGGCCTATCTCTCGCTCGGCACCGATACGCCGTTGGTGATCGTCGGCCAGCGCAGCTTCGGCAGCCGGCAAGAGCTGCGTCTGCTCCGCCGCGACGAACTCAACCCGCTGGTCGCCCAGTTCAAGAATGTCCGCCGGATCGACTATCTGCCGCGCAGCCTGCTCTTCCGCCTGGTCCGTGGTGCGAAGGCAGTGACCTTCCCCTCGATCCATGAGGGCTTCGGCCTGCCGGTGCTCGAGGCGATGGCGCTGGGCACGCCGGTGCTCACTTCGAACACCAGCGCGCTCCCCGAAGTGGCGGGCGATGCGGCGGTGCTCGTCGATCCCTATAGCCCCGCCGCGATCGCCGCCGGGCTGCGCGCGCTCGATGGCGATGCCGAGTTGCGCGAGCGGCTGTCCGCCGCCGGCAAGGTCCGCGCCGAATTCTTCTCGCCCAAGCGGTACGGCGAACGCCTCGCCCGCCTTTATGGCGATTTGTTCGAGGAGCGCGCCCAGGCGGCCGCGCTGCGGCCCGCCCATGCGTAGCCTGCTCCTTCCCCTGGCGCTGCTGCTCATCTCGGGCTGCGCGACACTGCCCGCCGCCGCACCGACCGCGCATCAGGTCGTGAATCCGGCGGCCGCCGCCGGCGTCACGGTGATCGACATCGTCGACGCCCCCGGCCTCGCTGCCGAAGCCGAGCCGGAAGCGCCCGCCTGGCCGATCGCCGATGCCGCGCCGAGCGACAATGGAATTGCCGTGGGCGACCGGGTGAGCGTCACCGTGTTCGAAGTCGGCTATGCGCTGTTCGGTGCCGCCCGCGACGAGGCCGCGCCCACCGCCGCCGGCCGCACCCTGCCCCGCATGGAGGTTGGCGAAGCGGGCACGATCGACTTGCCCTATATCGGTGCCGTCTCCGTCCTCGGCCGTACCCCCGATACGGTCTCGTCGGAGATCGAGCGCCGGCTGCGCGGCCTTTCGCAGAGCGCCCAGGCCAGCGTCACGATCGATCGCGGCCCGGCGCGCAGCATCGTGGTCAGCGGCGATGTGAAGACCCCCGGCCGCCAGCCGCTCACGGCGGCGGGCGAGCGCCTGCTCGACGTGATCGCCGTCGCCGGCGGCCCCACCGCCCGCGCCGCCGACACATCGGTGCGGCTTACCCGGACCGACCAGTCCGCCGAGATCCGGCTCGACCGGCTCCGCGTCGGCGCGCTCGCCAATGTCCGCCTCGCCCCTGGCGACCATGTCGAGCTGATCCGTTCGGTCCGTTCGGTCACCGTCCTCGGTGCGGCGCGCACCGTCTCCGAAGTGCCGTTCGACAGCGATGCGCTCAGCCTCGCCGAAGCGCTCGCCCGCGCTGGCGGCCCGCTCGACAGCCAGGCCGATGCCACCGGCGTGTTCGTCTTCCGCTACGAGCCGGCAATGGTCGACGGCGTCCGCAAGGAGCTGCCGGTGATCTACCGGCTCAACCTGATCGACCCGCGCAGCTATTTCGCCGCCCAGCGTTTCCGGATGCGCGAGAAGGACGTGCTGCTCATCGCCAATGCCCGCTCGGCGCAGTTCGGCAAGCTCGTCCAGCTGCTCAACACGCTGATCACCCCGGCGCTCACCGTCGAGCTGCTCACCCGGTGACCGACCCCCGGGCGGAAGGCATCGCCTGCCTCGCCGGGATCGCGCGGTGGAAGCGCAGGCGCCTCGCTGCAATGCTTTGCAACCGGCATGGGCCGGTATTTGCAAACGCCGCTGCCAAGGCCGTGAAGGCGGCAAGGGCGGGCGGCGGCGCCATCGCCTGCTGGGCCTCGCGCATGCCGGCTGGGCTGGAGGCGCAAGCGGCAGCCGCGGGCGTGCCGCTTTGGTGGATCGAGGACGGCTTCATCCGCTCGGCGGGGCTTGGTGCGGCGCTGGTCCCACCCGGCTCGATCACGCTCGACAGCCGCCGCCCGCATTACGATGCCGCGGGCCCGAGCGATCTCGAGGTGATGCTCCAGACCCGCGACTTCACGCCCGATCAAATCGCCCGCGCCGAGCGCCTGCTCGCCCGGCTGCGCGAGGCGGCGCTGACCAAGTACAATCTCGACGGCCCGATACCCGATCTGCCAGCGGATCGCCGCATTGCGCTAGTGCTCGGCCAGGTCGAGGATGATCGCTCGGTACTGCTCGGCGGACTGGGACTCTCCACGGCCGATCTGCTCGCTCGTGCCCGCGCCGAGGAGCCGGACGCGTATCTGGTCTACAAGCCGCATCCCGATGTCGTCGCCCGCCTGCGCAGCGGCGCGCTGACGGCGCCTGAGGCGGACCTGGTCCTGCCGCATGCCGATCTCCCGCGCCTGCTCGACCGGGTGGACGTGGTGCACACGCTCACTTCGCTCGCCGGCTTCGAGGCGCTGGTCCGCGGGCGCAATGTGGTGGTGCACGGCGCCCCCTTCTATGCCGGCTGGGGCCTGACCCGCGACCATGCCGCGCCCGCCCGCCGCACCCGCCGCCGCACCCTTGCCGAGCTGGCCGCCGCCGCGCTGATCGCCTATCCGCTCTACGGCGATCCCGTCACCGGTGCGCCTTGCCCTCCCGAGCAACTTGTCGAGGCACTGGCCCGAACCGGTCCGAAAACCCCGCGCGCCTCGATTGCGGCGCATCTGGCCGCATGGCATGCCGGCCGCCGGGCAAGGGAAGGATGATGGACACGGCACCGATCTACGACATCTGGCGCCTGCTTTCGGAACCGCGCGACCAGGTCGAGGCGGAGATCCGCGCGCTCTGCCGCACGGCCTATTGCGGTGATCACACCGCGCTCGCCCGCGTGCTCGGGCGGTACAAGATGTACGTCGACACGCGCGACACCGGCATCGCCGCGCACCTGATGCTCGACGGCTTCTGGGAAATGTGGGTCACCGAAGCGATGCTGCGCGTCGTGCGCCGCGGCGCGACGGTGATCGATGTCGGTGCCAATCTCGGCTTCTTCACGCTGCTCCTCGCCGATCTGACTGGCGATGGGGGCCGCGTCCTGTCCTTCGAGCCCAATGACGGGGTGGCCGGCCGGCTCGCCTCAAGCATCGCGATCAACGGCTTCGGCCCATTCACCACGCTCCACCGCTGTGCGCTCGGCGCGGTCGAAGGGCTGGTCGCGCTCGATGTGGAGACGCATGCGCCGGGTGGCGCGCGGGTACGCGAGGATGGCGCCGGTTCGATCCCGATCCGCCGGCTCGACAGCTTTGCGCAAGCGCTCGATGCCGAGTTCATCAAGATCGATGTCGAGGGCCATGAGCAGCAGGTATGGCGCGGCATGACCGGCATCCTGGCGCGCGGCAATCCGCTCACCGTCTTCATGGAGTTCACCGTCGGCCGCTATCCCGATCCGGCGGGGTTCCTCTCCGAGATACTCGGCGAAGGCTTCACGCTTGGTCTGATCCATCATGACGGGCAGATTCGCCCGATCACACCCGAGGAGCTGCTCGGCGGGCCGCGCCATGTCGATCACATGCTGAGTCTCAGCCGCTAATCCTTCACCGTCTCCATCGCGACATAGGTCGAAGTGCTGGCGACGTGCGGCAGGCTGGAGATCTTCTCGCCCAGCACGATCCGGTAGCGGTGGATGTCCGCGGTGCGCACCTTGAGCAGATAGTCGAAATTGCTGGCGAGCATATGGCACTCCTCCACTTCGGGAAGCCGCCGCACGGCTGCGTTGAACTCCTGCAGCGCCTTTTCCCGCGTGTCGGCCAGCTTCACTTCGGTGAAGGCGATATGATCGAGTCCCAGCCGCGCGGGATCGATGATCGCGCGAAAGCCGCGGATTACGCCCGAATCGACCAGGCGCTTGAGCCGCACCTGGGCCGGCGTCTTGGAAAGCCCCACCTGTTTGGCGAGCTCGGTGACGGTCATCCGGCCGTCCGCGGAGAGCGCGGCGACGATCTTGCGATCGAACTCATCCAATTCGACTGCGCGCGCGGGCTTTTTCATCATTTCCGCCTAGCACGGCCCGGTGAATATGGCGATTCATCCCATGATACCGCGCTGAAAAGTCGGATCGACTTGGCGGGAAGGTTTATTATGGCCGCCATGAACCAGCCCGCACCCTTTGCCGCCTTCGCTCCGCCCGTCCGGGAAGCGACTCCGCTCCGCCAGGCGATCACCGCCGCCTATCGCCGCGACGAGCGCGAGGCGCTGCTGCCGCTGATCGAGGCGGCGACACTCGACGAGGCCACCCGCGCCGCGGTCCGCGAGACGGCGACCCAGCTGGTCACCGGGCTGCGCGCCCGCAAGCGCGGCGGCGCGGTCGAATCGCTGGTCCAGGAATATGCGCTGTCGAGCGAGGAGGGCGTGGCGCTGATGTGCCTGGCCGAGGCGCTGCTGCGCATCCCCGACGATGCCACCCGCGACGCGCTGATCCGCGACAAGATCGCCGATGGCGACTGGCGCGCGCATCTCGGCGGCAAGCCGCTCTTCGTCAACGCCGCGACCTGGGCGCTGGTCGTCACCGGCAAGCTGGTCGGCACCGCGGACGACAAGGGGCTGGGCGCCGCGCTGATGCGCCTGGTCGCGCGCGCCGGTGAGCCGGTGATCCGCCGCGCGATCGACATCGCGATGCGGATGATGGGAGAGCAGTTCGTCACCGGCGAGACGATCGCCGAGGCGCTCAAGCGGGCCAGGCATGAAGAGGCCAAGGGATTCCGCTACAGCTATGACATGCTCGGCGAGGCGGCGACCACCGGTGCCGACGCCGAGCGCTATTATCGCGATTACGAGAATGCGATCCACGCGATCGGCAAGGCCTCGGCCGGGCGCGGCATCTATGAAGGGCCGGGCATCTCGATCAAGCTGTCGGCGCTGCACCCGCGCTATGCCCGCTCGCAGGCGGACCGGGTGATGGGCGAGCTGCTTCCCCGCGTGAAGACGCTGGCGGCGCTGGCCCGCAGCTATGACATCGGCCTCAACATCGATGCCGAGGAAGCCGATCGACTCGAACTGTCGCTCGACCTGCTCGAAGGCCTGGCGCTCGATCCCGATCTCGCGGGCTGGGACGGGCTCGGCTTCGTCGTCCAGGCGTACGGCAAGCGCTGCCCCTATGTGCTGGACTGGATCATCGACCTCGCCGGCCGCGCCCAGCGGCGGATCATGGTCCGGCTGGTCAAGGGCGCCTATTGGGATGCCGAGATCAAGCGCGCCCAGGTCGATGGGCTGCCCGATTTCCCGGTCTATACCCGCAAGCTCCACACCGATGTCGCGTACATCGCCTGCGCGCGGAAGCTGCTCGCGGCCACGGATCGCGTGTTCCCGCAATTCGCCACGCACAATGCCCAGACGCTGGCGACGATCTACCAGCTCGCCGGCCCGGACTTCGCGGTAGGCAAATACGAGTTCCAGTGCCTGCACGGCATGGGCGAGCCGCTCTACGAGCAGGTCGTCGGAAAGGCGAAGCTGAACCGCCCCTGCCGAATCTATGCGCCGGTCGGCACCCACGAGACGCTTCTGGCCTATCTGGTGCGCCGTTTGCTGGAGAATGGCGCCAACTCCTCCTTCGTAAACCGTATCGCGGATCCCGAGATTCCGGTTTCCGAGCTGGTTGCCGATCCGGTCGAGCAGGTCCTGGCAATGCCCGATCCCGGTATGCATCACGACCTGATCGCGCTGCCCCGCGACCTCTATCCCGACCGCCGCAATTCGGACGGGCTCGACCTGAGCAACGAGGATGCGCTCGCAACGCTCACCGCATCGCTCCAGCACAGCGCCACGATCGCATGGCGGGCCGCGCCGGCGGACGGGCAGGGGGCCGAGCGCAAGGTCCTCAACCCCGCCGATCACCGTGACGAAGTCGGTGTCGTCGTCGAAGTTTCCCCGGAAGCTGCTACTGCCGCCGTTGCCCGCGCCGCCGCCTCGACCTGGAGCAGCACCCTCGTCGCCGATCGCGCCGCAATGCTCGAGCGCGCCGCAGAAGCGATGCAGGCGCGCATGCCCGTGCTGCTCGGCCTGATCGTGCGCGAAGCGGGAAAGTCGCTGCCCAATGCGATCTCGGAAGTGCGCGAGGCGATCGACTTCCTGCGCTATTACGCCGCCCGCGCCCGTGCCACCTTCGGCTCGGCCCAGGCGCCGCTCGGCCCGGTGGTGTGCATCAGCCCGTGGAACTTCCCGCTGGCGATCTTCACCGGGCAGGTCGCCGCCGCGCTCGTCGCGGGCAACCCGGTGCTCGCCAAGCCAGCCGAGGAAACCCCGCTGATCGCCGCCCAGGCGGTGGCGTTGCTGCACGAAGCGGGCGTTCCCGCCGATGCACTCCAGCTCGTTCCCGGCGATGGCCCGATCGGAGCGGCCTTGGTCGGGGCGCCGCAGACCGCCGGTGTGATGTTCACCGGCTCGACCGATGTCGCCCGCCTCATCCAGCGCCAGCTCGCCCCGCGGCTCTCGCCCGCCGGCAAGCCGATCCCGCTCATCGCCGAGACCGGCGGGCAGAATGCGATGATCGTCGATTCCTCGGCGCTCGCCGAGCAGGTCGTGGCGGACGTCCTCGCCTCGGCATTCGACAGCGCCGGCCAGCGCTGCTCGGCGCTGCGCATCCTCTGCCTGCAGGAGGAAATCGCCGATCGCACGCTGGCGATGCTCAGGGAGGCGCTCAAGGAACTGCGGATCGGCCGCACCGATGCGCTCGCGGTCGATACCGGCCCGGTGATCACTGCCGAGGCGCAGGGCAATATCGAGCGCCACATCGCCACGATGCGCGCGCGCGGCCACAAGATCGAGCAGCAGGAACTGCCGGCGAGTGCGGCGCACGGCACCTTCGTCGCGCCGACGATCATCGAGATCGCTTCGATCGCCGATGTCGAGCGCGAAGTGTTCGGCCCGGTGCTCCACGTCCTGCGCTACGCCCGCGATGACCTGGGCAAGCTGATCGATGCGATCAACGCCACCGGCTATGGCCTCACCTTCGGCCTGCACACCCGGCTCGACGAGACGATCGCCGAAGTCACGGCGCGGGTGAACGCCGGCAATCTCTATGTGAACCGCAACGTGATCGGCGCGATCGTCGGCGTGCAGCCCTTTGGCGGGCGCGGGCTTTCAGGTACCGGCCCCAAAGCGGGCGGGCCGCTCTATCTCGGCCGGCTGACTCATGAGGCGCCGGTAGCGATCGAGCCCGCCACGGCCCCCGCGCCGCTGACCGAATTCGCCGCCTGGCTCGATGCGCAGGGCGAAGCCGATGCGGCTGCCACGGCCCGTCGTTACGGCGCTGCCTCGGCGCTGGGCGCCGAGCGTGAGCTGCCCGGCCCGGTCGGCGAGCGCAACCTGTACGCGCTGCATCCGCGTGGCCGTATCCTGCTGCGTCCATCGACCCGTGCCGGCCTGTTCGAGCAGACCGCCGCCATGTTGGCGACGGGCAATACCGGCACGCTGGAAGGCATGGCGCTGCCCACGGGCTTGCCGCCGCGGATCGCCGCTGCCTTCGCGGCTGCGGCGGGCACGCATCCCGCAGCCGCGCTGGTCGAAGGCGATCCTACGGCACTGGCGGAGCAGCTGGCGGCCTTGGACGGCCCGATCGTGGCCGTCCTTGCGCGCGGCCAGAATGGCTACCCGCTCGACCTGTTGCTCGAAGAGGTATCGATCTCGATCAACACCACCGCGGCTGGCGGCAATGCCAGCCTGATGACGATCGGCTGAGCGCATTCCCGAACCGGTTGGGAAAAAGGCGCTCGCAACTGTTGCGAGTGCCTTTTTCTTTGGGCCGGGCACCGGGGCGTGCAAGAATGTCATTCTGCCGACCGGCTTCTTACGTCGCCGAAACCTTCTGGCCGGTCTTGTGTTTCGACGGGGATGAGCCCGCACGAGCGGGGACGGGGCGCCCATGAATACGCAACACGACTATTATCAGGCCCGCGCCGCACGCCAGCGCGAGATTGCCGCAGAGCTGACGGGCAGTGCCCGGGAGCAGCACCTGACATTGGCGGCGATGTACGAGGCGCTGGCTACCGAGCCCAAGGGCGCATCTCCTGCTGCGAGGCCCGAGGAGGCGAAACAGCCACCGGCAGAAGAGGAAGGCGAGCGCGCCTATCTGCAGCGCCGCGCTCGAGAGGAGCGCGCACGGGCCGCGGACACCGATGATCCGGCGGTACGGCGGATCCGCTTCGAGATGGCCGATGAGTATCTGCGGCGCGCAGAAGCAGCCAAGCCATGATGCGATATCCGGCTGCGCCCCGGGGCGCCCGGCGGATTTTTCGGCAAAGTTCCGGTTTTTTGGAAAAAGTGCATTTTTCCCGTTGACGCGAATCGATTGGGCTCATAGATGCCCACCTCCCGGCGGCGAGGCACTCGCTTCTCCGCTCTTCCGGACCTCGGTTCGGACTGTTCTCAACTAGCTGGTGAGGCTTCGGCCTTGCTGACTTGGGCCCCATAAAAGGGGATGTTCGAAGTTCGCTTCGGGCAAGGACACGCTCTTTGACATAGTGATTTTGATGAAGGGACATGTGGGCGGCGGCCCCGGGTCTGGCGGCTTCTAGGCGTCGGAT